>NZ_AUJG01000001.1 GCF_000424105.1 Lachnospira multipara ATCC 19207
AGAAAGGAGCAGCCCAGTTTTATAGAAATATACATTCGCAACCTATTATTGAGAATGGGAAAGTAGTGGATATTCCTAAAGTAGATATTGTGTGGCAAGATAAAGCAGAATATTTATTTTCAAATATAGGATATTCAAATGAAAGCACAGGATTTGATTATAGTAGTTATATGACAATTAAAAGACAATATAGTGTTATTAAGTCAGATGTTGTAGCTTTTTCTGTTGCATTATATGAAGAAACAATGCCTATAGGGGAAGGAATAGAAATAAGTATTTATGGTATTCCATATGAATATGCTAAACAGCAGTTGGGTGAAAATTTTATTTACACCATAGAAGATTCAGAAAATTTTAGTGAGAATATACATAATAATTACACTGAATTTGATAAAGTGTGTTCAGGAAGAATAAAAGATACAGGAGTGTATTATATCGACTTATTAGATGAAAATACAGATGAAATGTATTGGAATTATTATGTGGTATTAGATTTTGACGATAATACTATAAAATATTATGACGTGAGTGGAAGTTATGGATATAACATAACAAACCAATCAGAATATGAGGAATGGAAAGAACAAAACAAAGATAAATTTTTAAATTAGCTAGCAATTGGGGGGACAATGAATAATAATTACACATGTATTTCAAACGAAGTTTTAGATGAATTGATACTTCATAAAGTCGTTTTTTTTAAAGTAAATGGGCATTATTTAGAAGTAAAACTAGCCATGAGTGATTTAAAAATAAAGATTAGAGCAAGTCTTAAAACGTATAAGGATCGATTAATAGAGAAAAATTTTATTAACCCTAATCAGTCTATAATGATCAATTTACTTTATGTTAAAGAGATAGATAAGGTTAATAAAAAAGTAGTAATGCATACTGGAGACATGATTGATATAAGCAGAGATAAATATAAAGATGTTTTGACACAGTATATAAAATATATAGGAAAATATGAGGAAAGTGTAGATTTTATTTAGTTTTTTGGGGGGAATGATGACTAATATCAAGATTATTTTTAAGCGCGTATTAAAGAGACCATATTCAATCTTGGTAATGATAGCTATGTGTGCTATTTCTTTTTATATGTTTTCGGGAGAATTAACTGAAAACGTACAGTCTTTATATTATGTGCATAGAATACATAATATGTTTGGAATCGACGAAGAGCAGGTCGGTTTTGTCCAATTGCTAAAATCAAGTAACTCACTAGAAACAGCAATAGAAGTAAAAAATAAAATGAATGATATTCATGGAATTAAAGGCGCTGGATTTAGAAGTGGTTATACGATTTTTTCGCAGAAAAGTAATAGTGAAATACCAATATTTTTATTTGATACATCAATAATTGAATCTGTGAATGTAGATGTGGATGAAAAAACACTTGAAGAAATGAGACAAGAAACTGAATATGAACCTATTTTATTAGGACCAGATTATAAAGGAAAATATGAACTAGGAGAAGTTATTGAATATGAATATGCATCCTATAAAGTGTATGGCTTTTTAAAAGAGGATAGTGCTATATATCATGACTTTGATTTGTTTAGTGGATGGACAAATCTTGATTTGTACAACTTAGATAGCGCAGGAGTTGTAGTGATGGATGATTTGACTCAAAGAGAAAGCGTTAATTTTTCTTATATTCAGTTTATAACAGAGAAGAATGAATTTGATAATGTAGCCAAGGAATTAATTAAGTATTCATTGGACAATGGAATAGAATTGAGGGTAGTAAATAGAGCAGAGGAAATAAAAAATGAGTTGAAAGAAAAGAATATATTAAATAGCGACGATTTTTATTTATTAGTTCTTGTTGGAGTTGTGACAATTATAACCATAACCACAATGTCAGTTACTTATATCATGTTAGATAAGAGAGATTATGGAATATTAATGATAAATGGACTGAAGTCAAAAAGTATACATTTACAGATCATATTGCAGAATCTATTAATAGTCATGTTAGGTGCCATTATTGGATGGATGATAAATCAAAAATTGTATTATGGAGCCTTAATTATAAGTCAGACAGATATAAATAATAATTTTATGTATTTAATCTACTATAAAACAGCAATGATATTTATACCTATCATTATGTGTTTAACATCAGTGGTGATAGTGGCTTTATCAAGTATTATACCTGTTTATATTACAAGTAAACTAAGATTAGCAGACCTTGTGCAGACAGAGAATGAGTAAAGGGGAGCATGATATGAGAAGGTTATTAGAGAATGTACTCAGGTATAAGAAATCATTTGTCTTTGTATTAATAGGACAAATAGTTATATATATAAGTGTGTTTGGCATACTTAATTTATATAATAACGCGGAGAATAGAGAGAAAGATAGAATTGAATCAATTTATGATTCTAGAATAGAAATAGACTTATATAAGTCACAGGAAAAGAATATTTTTTCAGAAGATTTTTTAAATATAGATAGGGGAAATATAGTCGTAACTAAGGGCTTATCCTTAAGTTTTTCAGAACAGGGACTGCCTAATATAGTAGATCTTGTGCTTGTAAATAATGAAGAATTGCCTTATAAGCTTATTAAAGGTCATATTCCAGGAACAGAGGAAAGTGATATAGGAAGAAATGTAGTAGCTATAGGACGTGATAAATTAAAATATGCTTATGAAGAAAATGGTAAACAATATATTACTTTAGCAACAACAAAATATGAGGTAGTTGGAGTGCTAGGTTCTAATAGGTCGGATTTTTGGGATTATAAGATTGTTCTAAATATACATTGTATAAGCGATAAGACGTTAGAAAGCATTAATAAAGATAGTGATTTTAAGCTAGAACTTGGAAGTAACAATATAGATATTTTCGATATTTATAAGGATGTATATGTAAGTTTAAAGTCAGAAGATAATGGGCTTAATCTAGAATCTAATAAAGTAAAGGGATTGGGAGAAAGTACTGTATCAACAACATTAAATAGAACAGGTCTTGCTAAGAAATTAAGCGTTGCTTTATTTTGTTTTTGTAATTGCCTTGTAATATCGGAATTTTTCTTTATAGAACATAGGAAAGAGTTAGAAATAGAGAAGACTTTAGGTGCATCTAATAGATTTGTAATAGGAAAATTATTTACAAGATATGTGGAAATAAGCGCGATTGCATTATTATTATTTTTAATAGTAACAAAAGCATTTGAAAAAATCGGACTTTTATCAAATATAATTAGAGTAAGTTTTATAAATGTGTTAGTAGTTTTTGCTACAATTATAGTAATTGCGATTTTATCATTAATTTATCCATATGTAAAAGTGGTAAAAATGGACGTTGTAGAAATGAGAACTAGGAGATAAGAATGATAATTATAAATAACCTAAAAAAAGTATTTGAAACTGGAGATTATAAAAAAGAAGCTTTAGCAGGAATAGATTTAACAGTTAATGAAGGTGAAATGATAGCAATAATGGGGCCTTCCGGCTCAGGAAAAACAACTCTACTAAATGTAATAGGCTGCATGGATAGCAATTTTACAGGAGATGTAATAGTTAAGGGCAATAATATTAGAAAGATTTCGAAGGGAAAATTAGAAAAAATAAGACGTGACAACATTTCCTTTGTCTTTCAGGATTATGCCTTGCTAGATAATTATTCTGCTTATGAAAATGTGGAAATGCCACTTCTTATAAAAAGAAGAAAAAATCGAAAAGAAAGGGTAGTTGAACTTTTAGATAAATTAGACATAAAAAATGAAGCAAGTAAAAAGCCTTCTAAAATGTCAGGTGGCCAAAGGCAAAGAGTGGCAATAGCAAGGGCACTAGCCATGGATAATGATATATTATTATGTGATGAACCAACAGGAGCTCTAGATCAAAAAACAGGTGAAGATGTAATGGAAATCCTGCGTTCAATTAATAAGGAAGGCAAGACAATAATAATAGTAACCCATGATGAGAATGTGGCCAATAAAACAGACAGGATAATAAGAATAGTAGATGGTAAGATAATAAAAGATGAGATAATTAAGAATTAAAGTTTAAAATTCTTGCAGGTTTTGCCTATGTTTGGGTAACTTGCAAGAATTTTGTTTTTAGTGTATAATACTTGAACGCGTTCATACGCTAAAGTAGTTATGTAGTAAATGGTGTAAAATCGATAGTATTATATTTTCAAATTGGTTTAATAATAGTCTTATTCTGATTTTGATTAAGAGTTGCATTTGCAAAGATTAGAATAAGTTATTACTAAATAAAAACAAGGAAGGAGATATGGTGCGAGTTGGTTATGCATCATATGTAAAGTATGAAAGAGAAAAAACTTGGGCTCATGGCCCTAATCTTGATGATTTTTACATCAGTCTATGGATTTAATAACATTCCAAGATCTTATTATTTAATGGGATATGCAGCAATTCCTTGGTTTGTTGTTGCAGGTATCTTATTCTTTATTCCATTCGCCTTTATGGTGGCAGAATTTGGTTCAACTTTCAGAGAAGAAAAAGGTGGTATGTACTCATGGATGTGTAAGTCCGTAGGACCTAAGTACGCATTTATCGGTACATTTATGTGGTACACATCTTATGTATTATGGATGGTTAATGTATCTTCTGGTATTTGGGTACCAGTATCTAATATAATTTTTGGTAAGGATTGCACAAGTGAGTGGTCTTTCTTTGGCTTTGATTTATTATCAGGCACAAGATTACTTGGTGTAATGGCAGTAATCTTCTTTATCTTAATTACTTTCTTTGTAACAAAGGGTATTGATAAGATTAGAAAGGTAACATCAATTGGTGGTACAGCCGTTCTTACAATTAATATTTTAGTAGTAGTTGGTTCTATCATAATGATTATTGCTCGTCATGGACAGTTAGAACAGCCTTTTGCTGGCTTTGAGTCACTTAAGACTCCACTTAACGTAGCATATCAGGGTAGCCCTATTATGATTTTATCTTTCATCGTTTATGCATTATTTGCTTACGGTGGAATTGAAGCTGTAGGTGGTCTTGTTGATAAGACAGAGAATCCTAAGAAGAATTTCCCTAAGGGTATCGTAACAGCAGCAGTAGTTATTGTTATTGGTTATGCACTTCTTATCATGTTAGTTGGTTCATTTACAAACTACGAGGAAATTCTTGGTGCAGGCAATATTACACTTGGTAATGTATCTTATGTAATTATGTCAAATTTTGCAGCAGAGTTTGGTAAGGCATTTGGTATGTCAGTAGCAACTCAGGCTTTACTTTCTAACATATTTGCAAGAGTTTATGCTCTTATTATGTTACTTGCATTATTAGGTGCTATGTTTACACTTGTTTATTCAACATTAAAGCAGATTATCGATGGTACTCCAAAGGAATTATGGCCAGGTAAGATGGGTGTTGTTGATGAAGATGGTATGCCAAGACATGCTATGTGGATTCAGTGTGTAATTGTATGTGCATTAATCCTATTAGTATCCTTTGGTGGTGATAACATGCAACAGTTCTTCTTAATCTTAACAGCAATGGTTAACGTAGGTATGACAGTACCTTATATGTTTATCTCTTTTGCTTTCCCAAGATTTAAGAAGTTAAAGAATGTAGATAGAAGCTTTGAAGTTTATAAGACTCAGAGATCAGCTAATTTCTGGGGTTATGTAGTAACAATAACTCTTTTCTTAGCAAATCTATTCGCTATCATTCAGCCAGCTTTTGACGGTGATTATTTAACAACATTCTGGTCACTTAGTGGTCCAGTAATCTTTGGTATTGTTGCTTGGATTATGTATACTCATTATGAGAAGAAGATTGCAAAGAATCCAGAATTAGCAGCTGCTAAATTAGATGAAGATGAAGCAAATGCTGATGCATAATTAAATAAAAGCGAGTCTTGACTTTCTAATATACAATAAATTTATAGAGGCGTTATCAAAGGGCTTTAAGCCTGGTAGATAACGTCTCTTTTTTGTATTCTTTTTAAGAAAATGTATTAGCCCCTTTTATATATAATAAATATTTTATAATTTAAGCCTTGAAATAGTGAGGAAAAGTGATATTATTAGTATATACATTGTATGCAATAAAAAAGTACACAATCAAAATAAAAGGAGATTTATTATGAAATATGCAGTAAGATATTATACTAAGACAGGAAATACTAAAAGAATGGCAGAAGCAATGGCTAAGGAATTAGGAGTAGAGGCACTTCCAATTTCGGAACCTGTAACAGAAGCAGTAGATTATTTATTTTTAGGAAACTCATATTATGCTTTTAACATAGATCCTGAGGTAAAGAAATTCATTGCTACATTATCTAAAGATAAAGTGGGAAAGATTGTAAACTTTGGTTCAGCAGCTATGTTAAACTCAACTTACAAGAAAGTTAAGGCAGAAGCTGATAAGGTTGGTGTAGCTATGGATTCTAAAGAATTTCACTGTAAGGGTGAATTTAAGGGAATTCATAAAGGAAGACCTAATGCAGATGATATTATTGCTGCAGTTAATTTCGTAAGACAGTATAAGTAAAAGACTAAATAAATAGTTAATGATTTAAAGAAAGCCGTGAACATGTTATATGAGGGGACCCCAAAAAGTCTAACTTTTTGGGGTCCCCTCAATATGTTCACGGCATTTATACAGTCGGGGTGACAGGATTCGAACCTGCGACCTCTTGATCCCAAATCAAGCGCTCTAGCCAAGCTGAGCCACACCCCGTAAGTGTGCTTATTTACTATTTTAGCGACGTTTAATAGAATAACATATTTAAAATAAAAGTCAAGGTAATTTGCTTAAAAACATATATTTTTTCTATATATATTTAATTGTTTTACTGCTAATTTCATAATATAATTAATATAGTATAAAGAAAGAACGTGATCAATATGAATAACCATTTAAAACTGCTTGTAATTATAGGGGCTTTTATACCCAATTTGCTTGCTTGTAAGGGGGAGGTGCACTCTAAAAGTGTAAGTGATGAGCTAACTTACAAATTACATTTTCAAGAGATAAAAGATGAGCACATAGAGCTAATGCACTATAACAGGGAGGGTGAAAGGCATAACTATGCCTTGAATCGTCAAGCAGAGGAATTAGCGCTAGAAGAACAAGCTAAAGAGGAAGAAACAACAGAGTCTGAACCATATTTAAGTCAAAGTGCATATTTAAGCAAAAATATGGAATATACGCCGTCTGATGAAACTGTAGCAGTTCAGGAAAAGACCGTGGAGGAGACAAAAGATTTCGTAAGCTATTTAAATATAGCATCAACAACAAATCAGTTGTTAGTGGTTTCCGCAAGTGGTACAAAGGCAGAAGTTTCACTTCATAATAAGGATGCCTCTGGAAATTGGCAGCAGGTTTTAGTATGTAATGGATATGTAGGTTCTGCAGGAGTGGGTGTGACTTCTGAGGGAATGAAAATGACACCTATTGGAGTCTATGATTTTACATTTGCATTTGGAAATGCCGCAAATCCGGGAGCTCTGCTTTCCTACACACAATGTGACGATAGCTACTACTGGGTGGATGACGTAAATTCTGCATATTACAACAAATTTGTCACAACAAATGAGGTGACACCAGATTGGACAAGTGCTGAACATATCTCTGAAATAGCAGTTTATAGCTATGTTTTAGCCTTTAATTACAATGCAACTTGTATCCCAGGTAAAGGTTCAGCCTTCTTTGTTCATGTAAGTAGTGGGAGTCCAACAGCTGGATGCATTTCAGTTTCTGAGGAAAATATGCTTACAATTATAAGAAACGTGGCTCCAGGCTGTAAGATATTGATTGATAAGGAAGAGAATATAGGGGGATACTGAGTTAGCTAGCTTAAGATTTTCAATGTCAACTGCGGGTTAGATAAATACTTGTCTAACTCGCAGTTTTATACTATTCTAGATGGTGATTGTGCATTTTTATCTATTAGTGTTAATCACAGCATGGATATAGAGGAGAAATTAAACTATGAACCAAAAGAAGATAAGAAACAAAAGTAATAACAATAACAATTCTTGTACTTTTAACAAGCAGTACTATGAGGATATTAAGCTTGTCAGGCAAGGACAAAGTCTCGCATATATTTTGGCAGCTCTTGGGGTACTTGCCTATGTTGCATTTTTTATATTTGGCATTATTTCAAAGAAATTCGACTTTAATGTCACCACAAATCAAAAGATTTTCGTACTGTCTGCTATAAACATTATGATTATTACAGTAGATGTTATTTTTATTTTTATATACAGAGGTAAAGTTTATTCAAAAGAATCCACAGCAAAAAAAGGTAAAAAAGAGGTCGAAGAAAGAAAAGACCGTGTAAATTGTGACATTTTTCTATTAGAATTATCATTATCATTGATATTGATTTTTAATGTATTAAGGAAATACAACTTTTCTAATGAATTAAGATGGGGGATTGTGATAATTGTCATAGCTATTATAATGTTTATCTTTTTACATTTGGTAAAGTTGATTGAAACTAAGAAATTTGGGGTAAATTTCCCAACCTTTATAATTACGGTTTTGGTTTCTATAATTCTTACTTTCTCTTTGGTTAATATAACAGCTAGTTATTCTTATGAAAATGTAAAAGTAATAGATACTAATACTTATATATCAGGAACTAAAACTCGAACTAGAGTTTATAAAATCGAGTTTGAATATAGTGACGGAAAAACAGAGAAAATAGGCACTACAAAACAACTATATGAAAAAGCAAACTATCTAAGTTATGGCTTTTACTTAGAAGATGTAACTGGAATTTTTGGCTTGAAGATGCATAAATTGTGTTATAAGCCTCTTTTTTAAATAAAGCCTGCATATTATATTATTCTAGTTAGTGATTTGGCGAAAGGAGATAGGCATGAAATTATTAAAGAAGATAGTTATAACTTTAGTGGCAGTGATTGCGCTATTTTATTTACTTGTGTTGATCACAGCTTGGATATAGAAGAGGATTTCAATTATCCGTTTGAAAAAAAGAGACTTACTAGGAGGCGGCTAGATGTTTAAAAGGAAAAATACTGATACGAGTTCTGAAATAAAAAAGAATAAAGACATGCTATCTAATGAAACTAAAAAGAACGAGGCTGGTGTATCGGTTGAAACTAATAAAAAAGATGCTATTAAAATTAATATAAAAAATAAGAACACGGGAATTTTAACAAGAATAATCTGCTTTGGGCTTGGATGTCTTGTGACTTTTATAGTTATGATTTCTGTTGGCTTTAAGATGGTGAAATCAGAGACGGTTTCAACAACTAGTGATGATGGCTTAAGTCTTCCAGGGGAAACACAAGTAAGAGAGGTAACTGTGGAAGAAGTAAAGGTAAAGCTTGAGGAAATCGGCGAGCTTAGTACTTACCAAGGAACTTATTCAATTACTTATGGAAAAAAAGAGACAAGAGAATTGTTGGAAAAATTCACAATTCCATTTACCAGCAACAACATAACAATAGAGTGTGAAGGCGTTGTAAAGGTAGGTTACGATCTTGATTCTATAAATGTAGAGGTGGCAGAAGCTGATAAAAAGATATTCATCTCTATTCCAGAAGCCAAGGTTAACGATAACTACGTGATTTGGGACACAATGAATTGTAGCGAAGAGAACAACATTCTAAATCCTATCGAGTTTTCTCAGTATCAGGAGTTGATATCTGAAATTGAAGAAAAAGGACTTGAAGAAGTTGAAAACGATGGAATCTATACAAAAGCAGAGGACAATCTAAAGCTTTTGATTGAGAAGTTTTTAGGGGACTTTGAAGAGTATGAGATAGTGTTTATGTAGTGGGCTTGTAAAGCGGTTAAAAGTGTTATAAGGACCGGAGGGTTTGTGAAACACGCCGGAATTCGGGCTTTTGTGCCTGTGAGGGAGTTTATCTCTTAATTTAAGCACAAGAAATTTCTGGGACGATGTCGCATTTTCAAAAGTTAGTGCCTAAATAAATTGAAAAGTAATAACTCAGGCACAAGAGAAAAATTAGAAATCAAAATTTTTTTTCAAGTCTTAAAGCTAGAGAAATCCTACGTTTATTAGTATGATTAATTTACTTTAAGCAAAGTTTTTCGTGACAAATGAAAAAAAGCATGTTACACTATCCAAGAAATTTTTACAAAAGAAGAAACCATGGTTAGGTAAATTTTTTACAAAAGAGAAAAAAGATATTAGACAAAAGAAAACCAATACAAACAAAGGCAAAATTCATTGCTAATTAATCCCATCACTAAAGAAACTAAATAAGGAGATTCACTATGGATGAATTACTAATGATGCTAGAGGCTAGATTAGCAAACTTAAACTGCGCATTAAGGTTGGCAAAGAAAGATCAAGATTTTCCCGAGGGTTCACTCAGAGTTTCAACAAGTAACAAAAGAGTTAGATATTATTGGATGAATCAAAAGGCCTCCGATTTAGGTGAGTACATCAAGAAAGATAACCACCAATTTGCTAGAGAACTAGCCCAGAAAAGTTACAATAGAAAATTTATAAAAATGGCAGAATCTGAAATCCTTTATCTACAAAGTGTAATCACACATTTATCAAAAAACAATTCTGATATGTCCTATGACAAATTATCGCTTACTAGAAAAAATCTAGTAAATCCCTACATTTTACCAGACAATATTTATGCTAAAAACTGGCAGGAAGAAAGTTATAAAACAAGTAATTACTTGCCGGAATGCAAGGTTTATTCAACAAAAAGAGGAGAAATGGTACGTTCTAAATCCGAAGCAATCATTGCTGATATTCTTTATGAATTGAAAATTCCATACAAGTACGAAAAGGCTTTAGTCCTTAAAAACGGAACGATCAAATTTCCAGATTTCACTGTGTTAAATAAAAAGACAATACAAGAAGTTTACATTGAGCATTTTGGCTTGTTAGACGATGAGCTGTATTTAAGCAGCAATCTTTTAAAGCTTGATGAGTACAGAAACAATGGAATTTATCTAGGTAAGAATTTGCTATTCACCTACGAAACAGAGGATAGCCCGCTAGATATAAAAGGGATAAGAAAGATGTTCAGGGAATTACTATAGTCTATAGGGATTAGTTGGAATGAAGAAGAAACAAAAGAGAAATAGTTAAAAAATAGTAGGAAAAAGCTTCCTGTGTGCCTGTAATGATGTGTATTCTAAATCTAGGGCACACGCTTTTTCTTATCTTTTAGGAAAATAATAAGGATTTGTGGCTAGAAGAAGAGATTAAGAACAGAATAGTCACAAGAAATTAAATAGTACTTTACGGGAATTAGTAATCCTGTGCCTTTATCGATAGATTTTAAAGCAAGCGGACACAAACCCCAGAAATTTTACATAGATTTTACACAGACCACCCCTTTAAGTTTACAGAAGCCCTATACAATCAAACTGTAAAAAGAAAAAGAGGTAGATTTTATGGATATTTTTGGAGTATTAACTATGATTGGTGGCCTCGCTCTTTTCCTTTACGGAATGAACACCATGGGCGATGGACTTGTAATGCTTTCAGGTGGAAAGCTTGAGAAGATTTTAGAGAAGTTAACAAAGAAGAGAATTATGGCACTTTTACTTGGTGCCTTTGTAACAGCAGTAATACAGTCATCTTCAGCAACAACAGTTATGGTAGTTGGTTTTGTAAATTCAGGAATTATGAAATTAACTCAAGCTGTTGGTATAATCATGGGTGCCAATATTGGTACAACAATTACATCATGGATTTTGTCCTTAACAGGAATTAGCGGTGGTAATGTATTTGTTAATCTACTAAAGCCAAGTTCCTTCTCACCAATACTTGCAGCAATCGGTATTGTATGTATTATGACAAGTAAGAATGGTGAAAAAAAGAAGATAGTTGGTAACATTTTACTTGGATTTGCAATATTAATGTTTGGTATGGAAACAATGAGTGGAGCGGTTGAGCCACTTAAGGATAATAAAGCCTTTACAGGAATGTTAACAGCATTTTCAAACCCATTACTTGGTATGGCAGCAGGTGCAGTACTTACCGCAGTAATTCAGAGTTCTTCTGCATCAGTAGGTATTTTGCAGGCCCTTTGTATGAGTGGGGCCATAACTTATGGAACAGCGATTCCAATTATTATGGGACAGAATAGTGGTACTTGTGTAACAGCGTTGATTTCTGCAATTGGAGCAAGTAAGAATGCTAAGAGAGCAGCTTTCATTCATCTTTACTTTAACTTAATAGGAACAATTATTTTTATGATCGGCTTCTATTCAATTAATAGTGTGATGCATTTTACATTCCTAACAGATTCTGCGGGAGCAGCCGGAATTGCTGTAATTCATAGTTTATTTAATATAGGTTGTGCAATTATCTTATTCCCATTTGCTAATCAGTTAGTAAAACTTGCAACCTTTACAGTTAGAAATCATAAGGATAATGAAAATGATCTAGTTAGACCGGCAGAGCTTGCAGCCCTTGATGAGCGTTTTCTAGATACACCATCTTACGCCATCCGTCTTTGTAAGAAGGCAGTGGTGAAAATGTCTGAGCACACTAACGAGGCCATTTTACTAGCTCTCGACCTTCAGGCTAAATACTCTGACGAGAAGGTGGAAGAAGTCATAAAGTTAGAGCAGTTGGTGGATGAGTACGAGGATAAGATTGGAACTTATCTTGTGAAGTTGGCAAGCAAGGATTTGGGCAAGGACGATAGCCACGAAATGTCGATTTTGCTACATTCCATCAGCGATTTTGAGAGAATGTCAGATCATGCAATTAATATTGCAGAATCCTTTAAAAAGAAGAATGATGAAAATATTGATTTTTCATTTCAGGCAATAGAGGAGTTAAAGTTCTTAGGAGTTGCGGTTAAGAATATAATGAAACTTACACTTAATACTTTCTCCTCAAGAGATACTAAGATTGCGGTAAATGTTGAGCCTCTTGAAGAGGTAATTGATGACCTTGTAATGGAGATGAAACAAAGACATATTGATAGATTAAAACAAGGTGAATGCTCAATGGAAGCAGGTATTTTGCTTGAAGATATCTTGACTAATTATGAAAGAGTTTCAGATCATTGCTCAAATATTGCAGCTGCTCTAATTGAAATTGAGTCTGATGAGCTTGATATGCATGAATATGTGGACGTTAAGGTAAAGGGTAGCGACCCATATTTTAGAAAAGAATACATTAGACTTAAGCAAATCTACATGTTACCTGAATTAGACGAGGTTAGCTAAAATTTATTATAAGTAGATTGCGACACAACTTAAGCTTACAAGTAATTAACCATAAAGAAAAGTGCTATGGAAAGTGATGGGCAAGGCCTTTATAATCACTATCTATAGCACTTTTTACATGTCTTATTTTTACAAGTAAATACAGCAAATCTTATTTAGATATTCTTTAAATAAAAAATCGCAAGCTGAGTTCTATCTCTTAGGTCCAATTTTTCCAAAATTGTGGAGAGATAATTTCTAACAGTTCCCTCTGATAAGAAAAGTTTGCCAGCAATTTCCTTGTTTGAATAACCGTCTGCCACTAATTGAATTACAGCAAATTCCTTGTCTGTAATGTCGGCTGCGGCATAGTCAAAACTAGGGAGGGTGGCAGTTGCTAAATTTGCAGCATCTGAAGCAGAAAGCCCAGCAGCAGAAGTTCCCTGCATTAGCTTTGGCAACTTATTTATAATAGTTCCTCCAAAGACGCTTTGACCATTTATGGCAGCAGTGAGGGCAGTGTCTAATGCCTTGTAGTCCTGCTTTAAAAGATAGCCGCGTACCCCAAGTTTTAAGGCCTCGATAATATATTCGTCATCTGAAAATGTAGTCAAAAATAGGATGGTTGCCTCAGGGTGCTTCTTTAGAATTTCTCTTGCAGCTTCTAATCCATTCATGCCCTCCATTCTTATATCCATAAGAACTAGGTCAGGTTTTAATTCTTCATAAAGGTCAATAGCTTCCCTTCCACTATGTCCTTTTCCTACAATTTTAAATTCTTCCTTGCTTGAAATAATCATTTCAAGTGACATGGTAATAAGTTCGTCATCATCAATTAGTAAAATAGATTTTTGCATTTTTTCTCCCATCGTTATTAGAAATTCAACCTGGCAAAGATTGTAAAGCCATCATTACAGTAAAAGTAAGCATCACCGTTGCAGGCGTTAGCTCTCTGTCTTATATTTTCAAGTCCGATTCCTTCAAAAATTCCAGACTGAATCATCTTTTTAATATCAGAATTTAGTTCTCCGTTGTCAGAAATTGTAAGGGTACAAAAGTTTCTGTTTTGGTGCAAAATAATTGAAACCTTGTCACCCTTGCTGTGTTTAATTATATTTGTAACTCCTTCTTTTAGGATTCCAATAAGACTAAACTTAACTTCCTTTGGTAAATTATTTTCAAAATCCAACTCTGTAGAAACCTGAAAATTAGTGAGTTCCTTTATAATGTCGTCAAAATTTTTTGCAAGATCAATAGAGTCATCTCTAAGGTCATGGACAGAATTTCGCATTTTCTCCATGGATTCATCTAAAGTGTTTGATAGCATCTCTAGCTGGGGCATTATATTTTCATCAGAATTCATAGTCTTAATGGCGCCTAACAGTAGAATGGCGCGACTAAGCATGTGGCCTACATTATCGTGGATTTCTCTAGCAATTCGGTTACGCTCGTTTAGGGTAGCAAGGTGAATTTGCTGGTCCTGTTCAAGCACTAAATGCTTATTTTTATTTTTAAGTAAACTCTCGATTTCCACACTATCATCACGAGTTTTGTAGAGCTTTTGTTTATAAGTTATGACTTCTTCGTAAAGAATTGTGGAAACATAGGTAAAAACTAAAGACAATAAGAGGAAGGCCAAGTATATAGGAAAATTTGTCGGCTTCCTTATAATTAGAAAAATTAGGCAAACTACGAAAGGCACAAAGATAAGTGCATCTGCTAGTTTCCTTTTTGGAATTAAGATAGTGATTTCTAAGAATAAAAATGTGCAAATTGACACTACGACTGAACTTGTCGTAATGTCATTTGCATTTAATAAAATTATCAGCGAAATTGCTGCAATTAGTCTAATAAAAACATCAGTAAGCATATTGCTCCCTCTTTTTGTTAATAATAATTCCTGCTACAAAGAATATTATTGCATAAACTAATTGAATAAGCAAACATTCTATGAAATGGGAACTAAAAACATTTGAGACGCTGTGGTGCTCAATATATTTGCAACAATCTACAAACCAGTAAACTGGGAGAAGTTGAGAAAATTTCACAACTGTCGCCGACATAAACTCTGATGGAACAAACACTCCACATAGGAAACTCATGGAAAGAACAATCATATTTGAAAGCATGTTTATAAGGTTTGTATTTGAAGTTATTGAACATATAAAGTAAGCAATTCCAATTCCCAAAAACATTAGGAAAAATTCGTTAATTCCATAGAAGAAAAGCATGTGAAAATCAGGCTGATTTCTTCCAAGAATTGCGGAATAAATAAAGAAGCAAGTTGTTAACACAAAGCCAATTAGTAAAACCGCAAGGATAAGCTCTTTGTTACGGCTAGCAAAGGATTTTCCACTGATATTTATTCGGTCCTTTGAGTCCTTATCTTTTAAAAATCCTAGTACAGAAGCGATGCAAACTGTAAGAATCATAAGACAAGAGTAGGCGCTAAAAATAAATGAGCTTGAAATGGAAGCACTGTTAGTAGTTGACTTATAGTCGTTGTTTGAGTATATCTTAGTCTCTACAATGTCCGTTTTTTCCACTTGCTCTAGGGAGATGTTAATGGACTCCTCCTCACTATATCCGCAGTCTAGGTAAGTTTTGATGTCTGATAAAAATGTATTTATTTTCTGACTTATCAAATAACCGCTAGCGGAATTTGCAGAAGCAAGATACTGGATTGAATCTTCGTAATCTCCGGATAGAAGTAAATTTTTAAAATCCTTAGGTATAACAATTGCATAGTCGTAAATTTCAAAACGAACGTTATCATTGATTGCCTGATAGTCAAGTTCTTCGCTAGTTAAATTTAATTTTGTGATTTTCTGACTAGAATCTAGGTAGCTAATTAAAGCTTCACTGATGTCGCTTTTATCCAAATCTACCACTGCCACGTCAAGGCTTGTATCCTTGTAAATGTCGGCACTAGAGTTAGATGAAACCTTAGCTCTAACAACTGCAAATATGGCAAATACTAAAAAGTATATGATTATTGTTTGTGAAAAGCTTCTTAGAGATAGAAGCGTAGCCTTAAATACTGTCATAATTTCTCCTCCTTAAAATTAGAACACTAATAATTAGGCAAATGGCAATCATAAGCACCATTATTCCTAAATCCTGATAGTAGGCAGAAGTTTTGCCATAACAAGCTAGCTGATAAAGGCTATCTGTGAAAACTGTGGCAGGATTGATTTTATTTAAAATTGGGCAGAAATTCTGAATAATCTGCTGAATGCCGCCCATCATAAGTCCTGAAAAGAAGGAACATGTCATGGTAAAGGCAAGAGGTACCATAGAGAGGGCCAATTCATTTTTAAAGATAGAGCCAATCAAGGTACCAACTGAGATACCAAGGGCACTAGCTAGGCTAGTAATGGCAATGACCATGTAAATTGGTGAGCCCCAGTGAAGACCTAGGCAGTACTCTACATAGCAGATAACCACTGTGTTTGAAAGAGTTTGAAGTAATGTACCTGCAAGGATTCCAGCAAATATTGCCTTTAATTTATGTCCTGGTGCCAGCTCAAATCTTTTACCACATTCTGAAAGATTGGCACAAAGACTTGTCATCATAGCTGTGCTTACCCACGATGAGAAAAGTGAGGACATGGCAAGTAGGGCATAGAAAAATTGCATATACTGTGATACCCCAGATTTAAAGTCGTATTTTTTCAAAAAACTCATATTGGAATTTATACTAGCAATAAGAGTGTCAATTTCTTCTGGCTTCTCTGATAAAATTTTTTCAAAACTTGCTTGGTAATTTTGGTAGCTCTTTACTATCTGAGAAAGACTAGTGGAGATAAGACCATTTTCAGTAACAATGATTTCAATGTTGTCATCATGCTGGTAATAGATTCCTTCAATGTCTTTTTTGTTCAAAGCATCACTAGCAGCTTCTAAGCTATCAAAGCTAGTTACCTCAAGGATTTTACCGTGATCTTTTGTCTCTTTTGAAAGCTCCTCTATAACGGATAAAAAGTTACTATTTATACCATCACCAGCCACATAGGCAACCTCAATAGTGTCTAAACGGTTTGGGTCATCCTTAATCATATTGCCAAAGCCTAGATAGAAGGCGCTTGCAAGGACTAATGGAAAGAGAAAGTTCCAGCCCACAAGCCAGCGCATTCTAATTAATTGCTTTATTTTATAGAAAAATATTCTTAAAAACATTAGTCACGCAACTCCTTTCCAGTAATTTCTAGGAAGACATCATTTAGTGTTGGTAGCTTAGTTTGTACATGGCCGAATGGTATATTTTTTTCGCTAAAATATTCAAGTACATGTACAAGATTATGTTCGCCTCCATCTAGGCTAATAACAAGCTCGCCCTCGTTATACTTAGCGTCATAGACATGGTTGATGCCTTTGATATCCTTAAGTATATCCTCATTTATGGCAGGCATTCCTATGCAAATGCTTTCGCGAATCTTTAAGGAATTCTTTAAATCATTTGATGTGCCCTCGGCTACCTTCTTGCCGTGATCCATAATGATGATGCGGCTACAGATTTCCTCAACTTCCTCCATATAGTGAGAAGTGTAAATAATAGAAGCCCCTTGTCTATTCATTTCCTTAATGCCCTCAAGAATTGCGTTACGGCTTTGTGGGTCAACGGCAACTGTTGGCTCATCAAAGATGATTAAACTTGGTTTATGGGCAATGCCGCAGGCAATGTTAAGTCTTCGTAGTAAACCACCAGATAACTTCTTAGGCTTGTATTTCTTGTAGTCGCTAAGACCTGTAAATTCCAGGGCTTCCTCCACATAACGGCGGCGTTTACTTTTATCTTTAATGTAGAGCCCACAGAAGAAGTCCACATTTTCATATACATTTAAAGTATTCATAATAGCTACGTTTTGAGGGACTACACCTATTTTTGACTTAATGTCGTAGGCCTTAGGACTCATGGCCTTATCAAAAATTATTATCTCTCCCTTATCAAAGCTAAGAAGAGATAAAATGCAGTTAATAGTTGTAGTTTTGCCAGAACCATTAGGCCCTAGTAGTCCAAGAATTTCTCCCTGCTTTAATTCGAAGGAAAAATTGTCTACAGCGATTTTTTCCTTATATCGCTTAACTAAGTTGTTAACTTTAACTATTGAATCACTCATAAATTTATCTCCTTATTAAACTCCCTTATAATTATCAATTTACCTAGCATTTACTTACACAAGTTTAAAAGCAATTTCGTAAATCTAAAATTATAATATTAAATTCCTGCTCTGGATACTAGTGATTGCAGTCATTTCCTGCATGTGACAAATGTCATGTCTTTTTACATTTTCATAAAAATAAAAACTTTGTATTCCAATTATAGATATGGTAAACTAGCAATAGATATACATGTGTTAACTAAATAAATAGCAAAGGAGACGGACTATGAAACAGAATGTAGCGGATTTGCTTAATGCACAGGTAAATAAGGAGTTTTACTCTGCTTACCTGTATTTGGGAATTTCTAAGTTTTTTACAAAGGCTAAATTATATGGCTTTGCCAACTGGTATAGAGTTCAGGCTACAGAAGAGCAGGAGCATGCCATGAAGATTTATGATTATCTTCTAGATTCTAAGCAGGATGTGTGCCTTGAGGCCATAGATAAGGTGGATATTAAGATAGAAAGTGCCTTGGCTGCAGTAATTGAGGCGGACAAGCACGAGCAATATATCACTGCTGAGATTTGTAAGATTATGGATTTGGCGGTTGCTGAAAATGATTACACAACGCAAAGCTTCCTCGATTGGTTTATAGAGGAGCAAAAGGAGGAAGAGGAGAATTCAAGAAAGATGATTTCAAGGGTTGAGGCCGTTGGCAGCGATAGAAGACTTCTCTATATGTTAGATAAGGAAATTGAAAAGCGCGAATAATTAGCTGCTTTAAAAACGTTGAAGCAATGTAGAAAGATTTATGAACGCTTTACAGTAATTTACCCTTCGGCTTCTATGGCTGAAGGGTTTTTGCATAATTAGGCAAAGATAATACTTTTTGCTATTATATAAAAAGAAATTGGAAGGAGGCCTACAATATGGATATTAAAGATATACGTTTTTATATGGAATGCTATGAGGCAAGAAGTATCAATAAGGCAGCGAAGTCTTTATTTATCACACCTCAAGGACTCGGAAAAGCCCTGGATAGAATTGAAACAGAGCTTCAGGTTAAGCTCTTTGACAGAACCAAGCAAGGCCTTGTGCCAACAGAAGCGGGAGTTTTCTTTTATAAGAAAAGCCACAGAATTTTGGAGAGCACAAGAGAGCTTGAGGAAGGTCTAGAAGAGATTAAAAGCAAGAAGAAGATCTTTAAACTAGGCTATTCCTGCGGTTTAATCAGGATGTTGCCCTTAAGTGTCATTGATAAGATACAAGAGGATTTTGAAAATGTAGAGCTAAGTATCGAGGAATCCTCAAACCTTGATGTTAAGCAAAAGCTAGCCAAAAATCAGATAGACCTAGGCCTAGTAATTGGCCGTGTGGCAGCAGAGAATGTTATTGAAGTGGAGCTTGAAAGTAAGACCATGTGCGCAGTTGTGCCAAAGGGGCATAAGCTCTTTAATAGGAAAAGTCTAAAGATAGCAGACTTAAAGGATGAGCAGTTAATTAGTTTAAACGAGAAATATCAGGCTTATGATAACTTGATTAATTCCTGCGAGCGCGAAGGATTTTTCCCCCACATACGCATTAAAACCATGGAAGCTGCCATGATTTATGAGTTTGTTAGAGAAGGCATTGGAATAGGAATCGATGTGGACATCCATAATAGAGAAGGTCTTTTTGAAAATGTAGCTCTAATCCCTATTAAAGACGCCATTCCTTGGAGTGTCTATCTGGTTTATAAAAGCGAAAAAAGAAAAGATGAATGCTTGTTAAAGCTTGAAAAAGAGTTAAAAAAGAATGCAAGAAGGTAGAAACTATTAGTTTCTACCTTCTATTTTTTTGTTGATAGAATATTATCAACAAGGAGTGTTAAAATTATAACAAGTAAATGTTAAATAATTATCAATCCCTAAGGTTAGCAGTTAATTTGCGGTTAGAAATAAACTTAAAAGTAAAACACATTTTCAAGACAAGGAGAAAAACGTATGGAAAGAAAGTACCCACATTTATCAAGTCCAATTACAGTGGCTGGCGTAACTTTTAAGAACAGAATGTTTTCTGCACCAATGGGCGGAACTGACATTACAAATGATGGTTGTATCGGACCTAAGTCTACAGCCTTTTATGAGCTTAGAGGAAAGGGCGGCGCTGGTGCTGTAACAGTATCAGAATGTATGGTTCATCCACAGACAGATGGAAGTCATGCATATCACCTTGATCCTTCAATTTTAAACTCTCTTGCATGTGCAACTTACACAGCAGATGCAATTAGAAGACACGGCTCTATGCCTTCTCTTGAGCTTTCTCACTCAGGAATGTATGCAGGAACATATATGACAGATAAGTCTAAGCAAAAGAGCATGAATCAGTGGGGACCATCTGATACAGTTCGTCCTGACGGCGTAGAAGTTAAGGCTCTTACTAAGGACATGATTGATGATATCGTTAAATCTTACGGTGAAGTTGCTGCCATGGCTAAGCGTGCCGGTTTTGAAATGCTTATGATCCATGGTGGTCACGGTTGGCTTATAAACCAGTTCTTATCACCTTTCTTTAACAAAAGAACTGACGAGTATGGCGGAAGCTTAGAAAATAGATGCAGATTTGCAAAGGAAGTTCTTACTTCAGTAAGAAATGCAGTAGGCCCTCGTTTCCCAATTGAATTTAGAATGTCAGGTTCAGAATTCTTCGATGAAGGTTATGGCCTTGAAGAAGGTGTAGAAATCGCTAAGCAGTTAGAGTCTTATGTAGATATTCTTCATGTTTCTGCAGGTACATACCAGAGAACATTTGGTATTACACACCCATCAATGTTTGAAGAACACGGAAGAAACGTATATCTTGCAGCTGAAATTAAAAAGCATGTATCAGTACCTGTTGCAACATTAGGTGGACTTAATGACCCAGCTCAGATGGAAGAAATCATTGCCTCTGGAAAGGCTGATATTGTCTACATGGGACGTGCTCTTTTAGCAGATCCATATCTACCAGAAAAGGTTATGCAAAACCGTGACGATGAAATAGTTCGTTGTCTTCGTTGCTTTACATGTATGGCAGAACGTGCAGCTACATCAACAAGACGTTGTACAGTAAACCCAATTATTGGTCGTGAAATCGAAGGAGATGAAGTAACTAAGGCTCCTGTTAAGAAGAAGGTTTTAGTTGCAGGTGGCGGTCCTGGTGGACTTTATGCAGCCTACACAGCAGCTAGACGTGGCCATGAAGTAATTCTTTGTGAGAAGGAATCAGAACTTGGCGGAATCTTAAAGAGTGAGCAGGCAATTCCTTTTAAGTATGAAATGTATCAGTTAACAGGAACTTATGAGAAGTTAGCTCGAGAAGCTGGTGTAGAAATTCGCTTAAATACTGAAGTTACTAAGGAATACGCTTTAAAAGAAAATGCCGATGCAATCATTATTGCTGTTGGTTCATCACCACTCATACCTCCAATTCCAGGTCTTGATGGTGAAAATGTAGTAATCGTTAACAACTACTACAAGGAAAAGGAAAAGGTTTCTGATGAAGTTGTAATTCTTGGTGGTGGCCTCGCAGGTTCTGAATGTGCAATTCACTTAGGTCAGGAAGGTAAGAAGGTATCTATCGTAGAAATGAGAGATAGCTTAGCACCTGATGCTAACGTAAGACATCGTCCATTACTCTTACAGCAGATTGATAAATATGTGGATGTACATACAGGACTTAAGGCCGTTAAGGTAACAGCTGAAGGTGTTGAATGTGAAGATAAAGATGGCAATGCTGTATTCGTTAAGGGTTCAAGTGTTATCTGTGCCCTTGGTCAGCGTTCAAGAACAAATGTAGTAGAAGAATTAAGAGATTGTGCTCCATTTGTTAGAGTAATCGGTGATGCAGCTAAGGTTTCAACAATTACTAATGCAGTATATTGGGGCTACCACGCAGCACTTGATATCTAAGATGTAACTAACCGGTGCTTTTACATTTTCATAAAGATAAGTACTTTTGAAAATGTAAAAAGCCCGGAAATATAATCACTAAAGATAGGTCGTCATTCCCAAGGCGACCGCACCTAGCAAAATAATATAAAAAAATTGAGGAATAAAAATATGAATTTAGGAATTAAAGATTTAGATAAAAGAAGATGGGTTGTCCTAATTGCAGGATGTTTTATTAACCTTTGCTTAGGCTCAATTTACGTATGGAGCGTTTTCTCAGCAGGAATGGCAGATTATTTAACAAGCACACTTGGAAAAACAGTAACTTCTGCAGATCTTGCTATTGTTTATACAATTGCTAACTCAGTTGGCCCTATCACTATGATTTCTGGTGGTTGGTTTAACGATAAATTTGGACCAAGAAAAGTTATTTTAACAGGTGGTATCATGTGGGGACTTGGTATGTTCCTATCAGGTTTTGCCACAAGCGTTAACATGCTTATTGTAACTTATGGTCTTATTGGTGGCCTTGGTCTTGGAATGGCTTACGGAAGCACAATTTCAACTTGCGTTAAGTTCTTCCCAGATAAAAGAGGTTTAGTAGGTGGTATTACAACAGCCGTTTATGGTATGAGTTCCGTAATTTTACCTCCAATCGTTACAGTAATTGTTTCTAAGACAAATGCAACAACAGCCTTCAAAATCGTAGGTGTTGTATTTATGGTACTTATTGCAGTTTCAGTAATCTTCCTTGAGAAGTGTCCTGAAGACTACACACCAGCAGGCTTTAAGGCAAACAAGGCAGTAAAAGCACAGGTAAATATGAACTGGAAAGAAATGTTAAAGACACCAACTTTCTACGTAATGCTTTTACTTCTTACATGTGGTGCCTTTACAGGTATGATGATTACATCACAGGCTTCTTCAGTAGCACAGCACATGGTAGGTTTATCAGCTGTAGCAGCAAGCCTTGCAGTATCTGTATTAGCTTTATTTAACGCTTTTGGTAGAATTATTGCAGGCTTTATTTCAGATAAGATTGGTAGAATTAACACATTATTCTTAGCATGCTTACTTGCTGTAATTGGCCTTTCATGTCTTTATAATTCAGGCATTGGAACAGTAATTTTATTCTATGTTGGCCTTTCAATCGTTGGTGTAAGCTACGGTGCTTTTATGGGCGTATATCCAGGTTTTACAGCAGATCAGTTTGGCCCTAAGAACAACTCAGTAAACTACGGTATTATGTTTATTGGCTTTGCAATTGCAGGTTACTTTGGTCCACAGATTATGGGAACAACATTTGCAAAAACAGGCGCATATCAGAATGCCTTCATGTACTCTATTGTATTCTCAATTGTAGGTATCGTATTCACATTTATCTACAAGCTAATTGCTAAGAAGAATAAGTAGAAAAATGTATAGCAAGTTTGCAAACTATAATAAGTATGCAAACCATAGCAAGTATGCAAATGCATAACAATATTGATCTCCTCACATAATATAAAATCAAAAACAAAGGGAAAGTCTGGTGAAAGCCGGGCTTTTCTTTTTATTGCGGTGACTTAATTGAATTCTATCCTTAAAAAGCGACTTGTCACAGATATAAGTAGAGTATAAAATATCTAAGATAATGCATTTATTTATATTTCATACGAATGTGAATTGGAAGGAAGATATTGGAAAGGAAATTTTTATTATGAAAATTAGAAATGCAGTAATAACTGATTTAGATCGCATTATGGACATTTATGCCTATGCAAGAAAATTTATGGCAGAGCACGGAAATCCAACACAGTGGGGACCCACAAATTGGCCACCAAGAGATTTAATTGAGGAAGATATTACAAGAGAAAAAAGTTATGTCTGTCTTAATGATGAAGATAAGGTAATTGGTGTATTCTTCTATAATTATGGTAAAGACGTTGATCCAACTTACGGTGATATCACTGATGGAACATGGCTTGAAGATAGTCCATATGCAGTAGTTCATAGACTTGCAGTGGATGGTTCAGAAAGAGGCATTGGTACATTTTGCTTAAATTGGGCCTTTGAAAAATCAGGACATGTAAGAATTGATACTCATGGTGATAATAAGGTAATGCAGAGCTTACTTACAAAGCTTGGTTTTAAGCACACAGGAACAGTTTATGTAGAAAGTGATGATATGCCAAGAATTGCATATGAGAAGATATTTTAAGCCGCTAGTCCTACTTTTCCCGAAATAAGCAAGTTTTATCCCCGAACTTCTATTTAATTATCTTGCATTTATCTCACTTACTATATAAGATTTAACTATATACTTTATTTAACTAGATTCTTGCGAGATTTTTACGAGATTTTCACGAGATTCTCACAAGATTCTTATTGGGGAGGATAAGATGAAATCTTTATTTTATGAGGAAGCAGCAAAAAATTGGAATGAGGCATTACCTTTAGGAAATGGCTTTTTAGGGGCCATGGTTTTTGGGGGAACAGGGATTGAACGTTTAAGTTTAAACGAGGATAGCTTATGGTATGGAGGATTTAAGAATCGTGTAAATCCCGATGCTAGGGAATCTATTCCTAAAATTAGAAAATTATTAGAAGAGGACAAGCTAGAAGAGGCGCAGATACTTGCAGATGAAACCTTTGCAGCCTGTCCTGATTCACAGTGTCATTACGAACCCTTATGTGACTTATTAATTCAGCAAGAAAGTACCTATGAATTGCAGAGTTTGCATGGAATGCGTTGGCTTAATGATAAGGATATGTCCAAAATGGAAATAGAAAATCATAACTATAAACGAGAGCTTGATCTTGATTATGGAATTATGAAAGTTGAATATAATGGACATGATAATCGTAAATATAAACGAGAAATTTTCATATCTAATCCTAGTCGAGTGCTGGTTATGGATTTTGAGGGTGAGCCTTCTAGAATCCTAATGCGCAGGGATAGATATTTAAGCAAATTGGAAAAAATCGACAATAACACTATCGCCTTATCTGGTCAAACAGGAGATGGTGGAGTTAGTTATGTGGCAGTTTGTAGAGTGCTTGGAGAGGAAGTTTGTGCAAGAAATTCTTTAATTAAAACAGGTGGAAAATTTAAGCTCTATTTAGCAGCAGCCACAAGTTATAGATATGAAGATCCAAAGGGTAAGGCTTTAGAATGGGTTGATAAGGCTAGCAAGGTGGATTATGAAATCTTAAAGAAAGAGCATATGTCTGATTTTAACCAATATATGAAGCGTTGCTACCTAGAATTAAAGAGCGATACAAGGTCTAAAGATGAATTAGAAAATATGCCTACTAATTTACGTTTAAAAAGATTTGTGGAAAATAAGGATGATTTAGGTCTAATAAATACTTATTTTACATTTGGCAGATACTTACTTCTTAGTTCTTCAAGAGAAGGCAGTTTGCCAGCTAATTTGCAGGGAATATGGAATAAGGATTTTTTACCTGCATGGGATAGTAAATTTACCATAAATATTAATACCCAGATGAATTACTGGCCGGCGGAAAGCCTTAATTTATCTGATTTACACAAGCCTCTTTTTGATCATTTATTTAGGATGCTTCCGAAGGGAAAAGAAGTGGCTAAGGAAATGTATAATGCTAATGGTTTTGTGGCACATCATAACACAGACCTTTGGGGAGATTGTGCGCCACAAGACACTTATGGTGCGTCTACCTACTGGCAGATGGGAGCGGCTTGGTTAAGTTTACATATTGCCGAGCATTATTTCTTCACTAAGGATCTTGATCTTTTAAGAGAAAATGTGGTCATTATGGAAGAGGCAGCGAAATTCCTTATGGAAACGATGCAGGAAAATAAGGATGGTTTTTATTTTGTTAGTCCTTCAGTTTCCCCGGAAAATAAGTATTTAACAAAGGATAAGAAAAAGGGAACCCTAACTAATTGTGCTGCTATGGATGCTCAGATTACATATGAGTTAATGAAAGATTTGTGTATATGTGAGAAAGCTTTGGGGAAAGAAACTAAAAAATATCAGGACTTTGTGGAAAAGCTTCGTCCAATAGTTGTAGAAAATGGACTTATTAAAGAGTGGATAAGAGATTATGAGGAGATAGATTTAGGTCATAGACACATTTCCCACCTCTTTGCTCTATACCCTGGAAGCCAGATAAAATCAAAAGCAGCTCAAACCCAAGTAAAGCTAGATAAGGCAGGTAAGACAATGCAAGGCCAGACAATGTCAGATAAGTCGGAAATTTTTACGGCTGCAAGAAATACCCTAGAGCGAAGACTTGCCAATGGTGGTGGTTACACAGGTTGGAGTAGGGCTTGGATAATCTGCATGTGGGCAAGACTCCTTGATGGTGATAAGGCTTGGGAAAATATTGTTGCTCTACTTGAAAAATCCACTCTTACAAATCTTTTAGACAATCATCCACCATTTCAGATTGATGGAAATTTTGGCAGTATTGCAGGAATTTCAGAAATGCTACTACAAAGTCATGAAGGCTTTATAAACATTTTGCCAGCACTTCCAAAGACATGGAAAGAGGGCAAGGTTTACGGACTTAGGGCTAGGGGTGCTTATACCGTTAATATTTCTTGGAAGGAAAATGCATACACAGCCGAGATAATTCCTGATTTTAAAGGAACTTTAAAGTTAGTTGATGGGAAAGAGATAGAACATGAAGCTAAGGAAAAGATAGAAATAAAGGCATCTATTAACAACTAAAAAATTATTTGTAAACTTTCAAAGTTATTAGTTCCGATTTTTACAATACAAGCTATATGAGAAAAGTTATTATATAGCCATAAAGCAAAGGCAACGGGGCCGAGGTCATAAGACTTCGGTCCTTTTTTTATAGAAGGGAGAGTTTGAAATGGAAGTAAGAATTAAGGAACATCCGATACTTGGAGAGGTTAAGAAAGGAAGACTAGTTAAATTTACTCACGATGGTCAAGTCTTTGAAGGATACGAGGGTGAGCCAATTGCAGTGGCCCTAAAGGCAGCAGGAGTTTTAGTTCATAGATATACAGAAAAGAAGCATAGTCCAAGAGGTGTCTTTTGTGCCATTGGCCGTTGCACAGACTGCGTAATGATTGTAAATGGCGAGCCAAACATCAGAACCTGCGTAACCCCACTAAAAGAGGGCATGACAGTAGACACACAGTATGGCACAAGTGATGAGCCATTTGTAAAAGAATTAAAGGAAGCAAAGTAAGCATAAGCATTCGGGAAATCGTTTATCCCAGAAACAAACAGGAGGAATTCATATGGAACGATACGACTTAATAGTTATCGGTGCTGGTCCATCGGGCTTGTCCGCAGGAATTGAGGCAGCCAAGGCCGGAGCTAGTGTAATTATTTTTGATGAAAATGAAAAACCAGGGGGACAGTTATTTAAGCAGATTCACAAGTTCTTCGGTTCAAAGGAGCACAGAGCCAAGGTTAGAGGCTTTAACATAGGATACCAATTATTAAAAGAAGCAGATGAGGCAGGGGCTAAGGTTGAACTTTTGGCAACAGTCCTTGGTATTTATCAGGATAAGGAAGTGGTGGTAAAGATTAAGGATGGAATAAAGCATTATAAGGCAGATTCCATAATCGTAGCTACAGGTGCTGCTGAAAATATGGTGCCATTTAAAGGTTGGACATTGCCTGGAGTTATTGGTGCCGGAGCTGCACAGACAATGCTTAACCTCCACGGAATCCTACCGGGAAAGAAAGTATTAATGCTTGGTAGTGGAAATGTAGGATTAGTTGTTAGTTATCAGCTAAAGCAGTGTGGCTGTGATGTGGTGGCACTTGTGGATGCCGCACCAAGAATCGGAGGTTATGGCGTGCATGCAGCAAAAATATCTAGAATGGGAATTCCATTTTACTTACCATACACCATTAAAAAGGTGGAAGGTACAGATCACGTGACTGGCGTAACCATTGCAAAGCTAGACCCAAGTTTTAAATTTATAGAAGGCACTGAGATGCATTTTGATGTAGATACTGTCTGTGTTGCGGTAGGTTTATCACCAATGAGTCAGCTACTTAAAATGGCCGGTTGCAAGATGGAGGATAATCCAAGAAAAGGGGGCCAAGTTCCAATTATTGATGAACATGGACAAACTTCTATTCCAGGCATCTTTGCGGCAGGTGATGTTTCAGGAATTGAAGAAGCAAGTTCAGCCATGATTGAAGGTAGACAGGCAGGCATTTATGCTGCAAATTACCTAGGTTACATCGAGGATGAGCTTATGAAGGAGAAGGAAGATGAGTTAGATAAGGCGCTAGACGGCCTAAGACAAGGCATGTTTGCACCATCCAATAGAGGAAAGAAGATTGAAAAAACAGAAGAAGGAATCGACATTTCTAATAACTTATTGGCAAAAGGCTTTGTAGCTGACGAGGAGATAGAAAGATTCCCAGGAGTAGTTCACAAGTTAGGAATCCACCCGGTTATGGAGTGCACACAGAATATTCCTTGTAATCCATGTCAGGATGCATGTCCTAAGAAATGTATAAAGATCGGTTCAAAAATCACATCATTGCCCGCAGTTGATGAATCTGTAGACTGTATAGGATGCGGAATGTGTGTAGCATCTTGTCCAGGACAGGCCATTTTCTTGGTCAATGAAAATGTAGGCGAGGGCATGGCAGAAATCACTCTTCCATATGAAATTTACCCTCTTCCAGAAGTAGGTGAAAAAGGAATTGCTCTATCAAGAGCAGGACATCCTCTTTGCATAGCAGAGGTAATAAAGGTAAGAACAGGACTTGCTTTTGATAAGACAGCAGTGCTTACAATCAGGGTTCCAAAGGAATTTGCTATGAAGGCAAGGTTTTATAAGAATGAAAAGTTAGCTAAGTCAGTTTAGATTTACCGTAAGCATTTCATTTTCAAAAGGAGGTTTAAGAATGCACGAACTTGTAGATAGAAGTCTTAAAGACGAGGAATTTGAGGAAAGAGAAGATGACGACATGCTCATATGCAGATGTGAGGAAATCACAAAAGGTGAGATTAGAAGAGCAGTGCATGACGGAATGTATACCATGGCTGAGATTAGAAGATATCTTCGTTGCACCATGGGGCTATGTCAGGGCCAGACTTGTGCCAAGCTTGTTAAGGGCATTGTGGCAAAGGAGTTAGGCGTTAGTCCAGATAAGCTAGAGCCAGCAACAAGCAGATCTCCTATGAGACCAACAGAGATGTATATAATCGCGAATGAAGAAAAATAATGTATTGAAAAAATAAGACATTTTAGAAATGTAAAAAGATAAAAAAGGAGGGAATCTGATGATAACAGCCGACACAATCGTAGTAGGGGCAGGAATTATTGGAAATGCCATAGCCTACTATTTAGCTAAAAAAGGACAGAAAGTAATTGTTTTGGAAAAATCGGACAACATTGGTGACGGAGGTTCCTCAAGAAACGGTGGAGGTGTAAGACAATCTGGACGAGATCCAAGAGAGTTGCCACTAGCCATGTATGGAATTAAGAATTTGTGGCCATATCTTTCAGAAGAGTTAGGAACAGAGGTTGAATATTATAAAAAGGGCAATTTAAGACTAGGAAAGACAGAAAAACACAAGGAGATTTTAACAGGTCTTACTAATAGAGCAGTGGCTTGTGGCCTAGATGTAAGGATGATAGATGCTTACGAGGTTAGACAGATTAACCCATTTTTATCAGAAGAAGTCAGCTGTGCAAGCTGGTGTGAAACTGATGGACACGCAAATCCCCTACTTGCAACCCTTGCTTACTATAAGGCAGCAAGAAGGCTTGGAGTTAGATTTATCACAGGAGAGGAGGTTCTAAGTCTTAAGAAACTAAGAGGCAGATTAAGACAGGTTATTACAGCCCATGACATTTACGAGGCAGACAATATAGTTTTGGCAAATGGCATTGCAGCTAGAGATTTAGCAGCTTATGTAGGAATTGATATTCCAATGTCTAGTGCTCTTCTTGAGTGTCTTGTAACAGAGGCTGAGCCTAGAATGTTTGAGCAGATGCTTGGTACAGCAGAGGCAGATTTTTACGGACATCAATCAAAGCATGGTTCCTTTGTAATAGGCGGCTCCTCTGGTCTTGAGGCAGTAAACAAAGATAACGGAACTCCAATTAATTCAAGCATTACAGCAGCATGTATTGCTAGGGGAATTATTAAATACATTCCAAAGTTATCCCACGCTAAAATCGTTAGAACTTGGGCAGGCTGGATGGATCGAATGGTAGATGGCGTGCCAGTAATTGATAAGGTAGACGAGGTTGAAGGCCTATACCTAGCTTGCGGTTTTTCAGGACATGGTTTTGGAATCGCACCAGCAGTAGGTTTAAATATGGCAAATCTAGTTTTAGGAGAGAATTTAACTTGCGATATTTCAGGACTTGCCTATAACAGATTCGCTGCGAAAGCCTAAAGAAGCAATTAATAAATTGGGGCAAGAGCCCTACAATAATCAACTACTACAAAAAGTTAATAAGGAGGAAATTATTATGAGTTATCCACAGGTAGATTTTTTATATCTTAATGAAAATGATGCAATCAAAGCAGGTGTGGCAGATATGCCAAAATGTATCGAAACAATGGAAGAAATGCTTAAACTTATGAAGATGGGCGATTTTAGAATGGGCGGTGCTAACGGCAATTCCCACGGTTGCATGGTAACTTTCCCAACAGAATCGCCATTCCCGGAAATGCCAGTAGATGCCCCAGATAGACGTTTTATGGCAATGCCAGCTTACCTTGGTGGCAAGTTTGATATGGCAGGTATGAAGTGGTACGGCTCTAATGTTGAGAACAAGAAGAAGGGCCTTCCAAGATCAATTCTTATGTTAACTTTAAACGATAAGGATACAGGAGCTCCACTTTGCTATATGTCTGCAAATGTATTGTCAGCCGTTAGAACTGGCGCCATCCCTGGAGTTGGTTTTAAATATTTTGCTCCAAAGGAAACTAAGGTGGTAGGTATCATTGGACCTGGGGTTATGAGTAAGACAGCCCTTGCAGCAATGATGGCAGTTAGACCAATGATTGAGACAATTAAGTTAAAGGGTAGAGGTATCGCATCCATTAATAAGTTCATTGATCACATCCATGAAAAATATCCAACAGTCAAGGAAGTTACTGTGGTTGAAAACATTGAAGATTGCGTAAGAGATTCAGATATAGTCTATGCCGCAACTTCTTGTCCAAGTGGTGATCCAATGCTTTATCCATACATTAAGGAAGACTGGGTAAAGAAAGGGGCAATGATTTGTACAACAGCAGCCCTAAGATTTGATGAAGACTTCATTATGAACAGAGCAAGAACAGTAACAGATAATATTAAGCTCTATGAGGCTTGGGAAGAAGAGTATAGCCCTAATGCCTATAATCAGATTCCAATCCCAGCCGTTAAGGTTATGGATTTAATTGCAGAGGGTAAGATGAAAATGTCAGATATTGACGATTTAGGCGACGTCTTACTTGGCAAGATTCCAGTTCATAGAAAAGAAGATGAAATCGTAGTTTATTCAGTAGGTGGTATGCCAATTGAAGATGTTGCTTGGGGTACTGTGGTTTATAGAAATGCTCTAGAAATGGGAATTGGTACAAAGCTTAATCTATGGCAGGAACCAGCTCTTGCTTAAGGGCGTAATTCGCAATACATTTTCAAAATAGGGAGGAATTGTTTATGGAATTTAAAAGAATAGAGGTTGTAACATCACTTTATAAGTTGTCAGATTTACAAAAGGCACTAGGTAAGCTAGGAGTTACAGGAATGACAGTAATTCAGGCGCTTGGCTGTGGTGTTGAAAATGGAACACAGGAATATGAGTTAGAAATGAAGAAGACACCTGAATTATTACCAAAGCAAATGGTAATGCTAGTTGTAGAAGCAAGCCTAGTTGATAAGGTCGTAGATGTTATAAAAAAAGAACTTTACACAGGTCATATAGGAGATGGCAAAATCTTTGTATCAACAGTTACTAATATAATTCGAGTTAGAACTGGTGAGGAAGGTGAAGCAGCACTTAACTAGGGAGGAATGCTTATGGAAAAAGGAAAATTAGGTCTCCCAAGCGTCATAGCAACGGGAGTAGGTTTAATAGTTGCTACTAGCTGCTTAATGTCAGTGGGACAAGGTGCTGGTAGCCTTGGAATAACATTTATAATATCAATGCTTATGGCATGCGCAATTAACATTACAACAGCCCTTTGTTTATCAGAGTTAAATGCCCTAATGCCTAACTTAACAGGAGGTCTTGCACAGTACACACTAGCTTCCTTTGGTCCATTTATTTCAATAATCACAATGGTAGGTGGCTATCTTGTATGTAATACAATCGCTGGTTCCGCAGAATGTGCCATGTTTGGTAACACATTAACTGGTGTATTTAATACAAAAATTCCTGGAAGCGTATTTTGTATAGTCCTACTTTTAATACTAATCGCAGCTAATCTTCACGGCATAGATTTATTTGCTAAGATTCAAAATGTAGTAGCCTATGGTCTTATTTTTTCAATTTTTATCATGGGTATTATAGGAGCTTTTAAGCTTGGTACAGGGGAGGTTGTAGAGCAGCCACTAGTTTTAACATCTAATATGTCAGATATATTTTCAATGGTTGGTTTAGCCTTCTTCTTATTCTTAGGATGTGAATTTATTATTCCCATCGCTCCAAACGTTAAGAATCAAAGAAGAAATGTACCTCTTGGCATGATTCTAAGTCTTTTAATTGTAACAGCCATGGAAATTATCTTAATCCTTGGAATGCACAATTACACTGACTGGGCAACACTTGCAGGAGATGCAGCCCCACACGTACTTTACGGAATTAGCCTCTTTGGTGAATTCGGAAAATACTGGATGGCCCTCATTTCAGTCTTTGCAGTTGTAAGTACAGTAAATTCCATTATTTCTTCCCTTGCCTATATTTGTGCAGGTATGGCAAAGATTGGCCTATTGCCTAAGGTCTTTATGAAGAAGAATAAAAATGATGCGCCTTTTGTAGGCATTCTACTAATCGGCGGCACTATGGTATTAATTAATGCAACAGGCCTATCCACAACTTCACAGTTGTCACTACTTATCCTTATTGGATGCGTATTCTGGATGGCAGCCTACTGTATTTCATCCCTCAATGTCCTAGTATTTAGAAGGAAGATGGCAAATGTACCAAGAACCTTCAAGGTGCCATTTGGTCCCGTAATTCCAATAGTTGGTATAGTTGGTAACATTTTCATGATCTATAATATAGCCTCTGATACTGAGACAAAGATGATAATCTACAGAACAGTTCTAGTAATCTTTGCAGTCCTAGCAGTTTATGCCTTTATCTGGGTTAAGAAGGTTATGAAACGCCCGCTATTTAAGGCCTATGAGGTTAAGGACATTATGGCTATGGAAAATGAATTGTATCATCTAGTTAGAGAAGAACAGAAAAAAAGCGCATAAACAACTTTCCTAAAAAGCGACATAAATAAAGAGACGCTAAGCCATAATAATAGTGGCTTAGCGTTCTTGTTATGTAATAATGAGTGAAAAATATATCTACACAATTTACTGGAAAATAAACTTATCGCTGTAATTACTAGTATTTACTAGTTTTCTATAAACCGCTGGGGTTTTGGTGGTAAATTTTTTAAACTCCCTTATAAATTGGGCCTGGTCGTAGTAGCCGTGGGCTTCGCTAATATTTGTAAAGGAATTATTAGGCTCGCGGTTTAACTGATCAAGGGTTGTTTGAAAACGAATAATATTTGAATAGGCCTTTGGAGAAAGTCCACAATATTCATTAAAAAGTTTATTAATATAACGGACACTGTAATTAAGTTCCGACTCAAGTTCATTTACCCTTATTAGACCCTTGCTGTTGTTGATACATTTTCTTGCATAACTATAAATGTCATAAGTAGAGTTCTTCCAAGCAGGTTTATTCTTGTCATTATAAAAACTTAAAAAGGTCTCAACCTTATTAAGAAAAGTCTTGGCATCGTTTAGTTTATCAATTAAGTCTCTCTTTCTAAGACAGGCCTCGAGTTCAATGGTATTATCAAGAAAATCCTTAAATCGACCATCTAGAAAGTCAGGTACAACACCGGGTACAAAGCGAACTCCAAAGTATTTGTGATCCTTTTTGGTATCTATTGCTGTGCTTTGTAGAACGCTGCCAGCAGCATAGGGCTTGTAACTATAATCCGTTAAATCAAAGAGAATATCAATGCTAGCGTCAGGTACCACTAGGGTGTGAAGGTCAGAAGAAAGGTCTGATTTATACTCGTAAATGTGTGAAATACCGTGTTTTGTTAGCTCTCTTTTGTAGTACTTGCTTGCTGAAAGTGCGAAATAAGGTTGAATTGCTCTCATTTATTAATCCCCCGAATAATATTTTTTGCCATCTGCTTAAAAAACAATAAAAAAGGACAAAGAAATCTAAAACGACTTCTTTGTCCATAAAAAGATATTACTACAATTGATATGAATTGTAAAATGAAAAATTAATTGCTATGATACTAATTGTAGTTGCTAAGAAAAAATGCATCTGGGGAGGTTTTTATGTTTAATAATTCACTTAAAGTAATGGAGGACAAGCCATATTTTATAAAAGATAATAAGCCTTTTTTCTGGCTTGCAGATACGGCTTGGCTTATATTTGCCAATTTAACTAAAGAGGAGGCATACATTTTCTTAAAAAATAGGGCAGATAAGGGCTACAATGTAATTCAGGCGGTGCTTATCTATGCTACAGAGGGCATGAAAGATATTAATAAGATGCCTACAAAAAGATATGATTGCGATAAAGAAAGTTATTGGCAGCATGTTGAAGAGATTATTGATATGGCAAAAGATTTAGGGCTTTACATGGCTTTAGTGCCAACTTGGGGAAGTTTGGTAAAAAAAGATATTTTGAATATGGATAATCTAGAGGAATATATTAGTTTTCTTGCTGATAGATTTGGCAAGAAGGAAAATGTTATATGGCTTATAGGAGGCGATATAAAAGCCGGTCCTTATGTAGATTTATATAATAAGATGGGTAGGCTTTTTAAGGAAAAAAATCCTGATAAGTTAATAGGTTTTCATCCTTTTGGAAGGTGTTCGTCTAGCTTGTGGTTTAAGGATGCAGATTGGTTGGATTTTAATATGTTTCAGTCTGGACATAGAAGATATGACCAGTGTCAGATGGGAGCCTGGGATGATACAAGTAATCAGTTGTCTTTATTTGGAGAGGATAACTGGCGCTATGTGGAATTTGATCATGTAAGCTCTAATAGACCAACTCTTGATGGAGAGCCTTCTTATGAGCAAATATTACAAGGCCTGCATGATGACACTCAACCTTACTGGCAATCAAGGGAGGTAAGAAGATACGCTTATTGGTCTGTGTTTGCTGGAGCTGCCGGACATACATATGGAGATTGCTCAATTATAATGTTTTATGATGGTAGTATAGACGGAGTGGTTTATGGAGCTAAGGATTATTGGCAAAAGGCTATGCATCATGAAGGTTCAGGACAGATGAAGCATCTTAAGGACTTAATGGAGTCAGTAGATTTTACTAATGGTAAATCAAGAGATGATTATTTAATAGAGGGGCAGAGAGAAAAGCACGATAGAATTGCTGTATTTGCTTCTGATGATTTCTTGTTTGCCTATAATTATTTAGGAAAGAACTATAAATTAGATACTAGTGCTTATATTGGAAAAGATATTTATTATTTTAATCCAGCTACAGGAATTTATAGCTACATTGATAAGGTTAAAACTGATATCTACCAATATGAACAAATTCCAGATTACAATGGAAACACAGATACAGTGTTGGTTATAAAATAAAAAAGATAATCCCTAGTAAAGCGGACATTCACAATCCACTTTACTAGGGATTTTTTATTATAAGCCTATAGCCTAACTTGCAAGTTTATTAGATGTCTTATTTTTACAATTCTCTAAAACTAACTTTAAAAATTCCTCATGAATTCTATTATCTTTTGTCATTTCAGGATGAAAGGCAAGGCCAATTTGATTTTTATATTTAACTCCAACAATTTTGTCATCAACAACTGATAAAACTTCTACGTCTTTAGATAAGCGTTCTTTAATGTATGGAGCGCGAATAAATGTAAGTGGATAGTTTTCAATTGTGCCGACATTTTCCTTAGTAACAAAGCTCCCAAGCTGTCTACCATAGGCATTTCTAACTACTTTAATTGGAAATGTACCAAGATGGAAGCCTTTTTCATTTTCAATTTCTTTAGCTAGTAAAATAAGTCCTGCGCAAGTTGCAAGCACGGGCATGCCAGATTCAATAAGCTCTTTAATAGGATTAAAAAGGTTTAAGTCGTGAAGTAGTTTTCCCTGAACTGTGCTTTCGCCGCCTGGAAGGACTAGGGCATCAAGTCCTTCTAAATCCTTTAACTGTCTGATTTCTACCAGGTCTACCAGTTCAGACATTTCCTTCTTTGTAAGTACATTTTCAAGCATCTTAATGTGTTCAATAAAGGCGCCTTGAAGGGCTAAAACACCTATCTTCATTAACGACCACGCTCCTCCATAATAATCTTGATTTCGTTAGGGTTAATACCCACCATTGCTTCTCCAAGATCTTCAGATAACTTTGCAATAAGCTTAGCATCCTGATAATTTGTAACAGCCTCAACAATGGCAGCAGCTCTCTTCTTTGGGTCACCTGACTTAAAGATACCAGAGCCAACAAAGACACCTTCCGCTCCAAGTTGCATCATAAGTGCTGCATCTGCAGGTGTTGCTACACCGCCGGCAGCAAAGTTAACTACAGGTAGCTTTCCATTTTCATGAACATAAAGAGCTAAGTCATATGGTACCCTTAGTTCCTTAGCAGCCTCGAAAAGCTCGTCCTCTGACATAGAAACAAGCTTTCTAATTTCAGAGTTCATCTTGCGAAGATGTCTTACTGCCTGAATTACATCTCCAGTACCAGGTTCACCTTTAGTTCTAATCATAGATGCACCTTCGTTAATTCTACGAAGAGCCTCACCTAAGTCTCTTGCGCCACAAACGAATGGCACCTTAAACTTTGTCTTATCAATATGGTAAATGTCATCTGCAGGTGATAAAACCTCAGATTCATCAATATAGTCGATTTCAATTGCCTCAAGGATCTGAGCCTCTACGAAGTGACCGATTCTACACTTGGCCATAACAGGTATAGAAACTGCTTCTTGAATGCCTTTAATCATCTTAGGGTCGCTCATTCTTGAAACACCACCGGCTGCTCTAATATCAGCAGGGATTCTCTCAAGTGCCATAACAGCACAAGCACCAGCTTCTTGGGCAATAATTGCTTGTTCAGGTGTCGTTACATCCATAATAACGCCACCTTTTAACATCTGAGCCAATCCCTTGTTTAATTCATATTGTTCTGTTTTATTGTTCATATTATTTTCCTCCCTTAGAACGTTTTAATAAATATATTATTTTGCTGGTTATATGAAAATAACCAAAATTAAAAGAAATAATATAACCAGATTCGGTTAAAACAAGTCTATTATCTTTAGTAAATGAATGTTATAATATGATAGAATACCTAAAATTGTATTATTATGGAGGTAGTATGGAAGTATTTAAGGAAAACCAATTGGATATAATGTTATATGTATGTGGGATATGTACAGCCCTTATGATTTTAGCTTTTATATCAAAGGCAATTCCTAAAAAAAGAAGAGTAGCACTTATTCTTATGGAATTAAGTTCATTTAGTTTGCTATTTTTTGATAGACTTGCATACATTTATAGAGGAAATATCTCAGACTTAGGATATATCATGGTAAGAGTTAGTAATTACATGGTTTATGCCTTAAGTCTATTTGTCATATATACTTTTAATCTGATTGTAAAGGACTCAATAAGTAAAATTCGCGATTCTAAGAAATATATTTTAATAATTATTAAAGCAGTAGATTTTTTAATAATTGTAGGAGAGATTTTGATTGTTGTTTCTCAGTTTACAGGAATGTATTACACCTTTGATGAATTTAACAGGTATCAAAGAGGTAAATTCTTTGTTATAAGTTATATTTCTCCACTTATATCTTTGATTTTATTGCAGGTAGTAGTTCAAGCTAATCGAAAAAATATTAGTAGATTAATGCGTATACCGCTAGAACTCTTTAGCATTATACCATTAGTGGCTACAATAGCTCAGATTTTCCTTTATGGTTTGTCCTTGACCAATATTTCGATTGTAGGAATTGCAATGCTTTTATACATTTTCTCGCTAATAGATATTAACGAAATGGTTAGAAAGGCTAATGAAAATGAAATTAGAATCCTAAAGGAAGAACAAGAACTTTTATCTAGTATGTTTGAGGAAACAGCCTCTGCCCTAGCAAGTGCTATTGATGCTAAGGATGAATACACTCATGGACATTCAAGACGTGTGGCTAGATACTCTGAGTTAATTGCTAAGAGGGCGGGTTTAAAAGATGCAGACTGTAAGAAGGTATATTATACAGCCTTGCTTCATGATGTAGGAAAAATTGGAATTCCAGATAGTATTATTAATAAACCTGGGAAATTAACTGAGGAAGAATACGATACAATTAAGCTCCATACAACCATTGGAAGCCAGATTCTATCTAGTATAAATTCCTCTCCATATCTTAGTATAGGGGCCAGATATCATCATGAATGGTATGATGGAAGTGGATATCCTGAAGGTCTAAAGGGCGTAGAGATTCCTATTATTTCAAGAATTATTGCGGTAGCGGATGCTTATGATACTATGACTTCAAAGAGAAGCTATAGAGATCCTTTGCCACAATGGAAGGTGCGTGAAGAAATAATTAATGGTTCGGGAACACAGTTTGACCCATTCTTTGCCAATGAAATGTTAAATATTATGGACTCAGACGCCATTTATATTGATGAGTAACCGCCGCACACTCGTGACTTTAGTCGTGAGTTAGGCGGTTTTTCTTGTACTCCATTGCTACATATGGTATCATATATGCATGGATAAAACATCTTATTTTACAATACCTAAAGATGTTACGCATGGTCGTGGGTATGTGTACTCATTGCAATATCATATCGTATGGGTTACAAAATACAGGAAACCTATATTTGTAGGCGCTATCGAGCAGGATATTAAGAATTATCTCCTCGAAACGCTTAAATCTTTAGATATGGATGTCCTTGCAATGGAAATAATGCCCGACCACATACATCTTCTTGTGGATTGCAAGCCACAACTTCGGCTTTCGGACGCTATTAAAATACTTAAAGGAAATACTGCGAGATGGCTATTTCTAAGTCATCCTGAGATTAAGCAGCAACTCTGGGGCGGACATTTATGGAATCCGTCATATTTTGTTGCAACTGTAAGCGAAAGAACGCTTGAGCAAGTAAAATCCTATATCGACAATCAAAAGACCAAATAATTTAGAAAGGAGGCTTTGCGATATGAAGATATATTCTACATACAGCGTAAAAATCAAACATTATAATCATATATTCAAAGATACTGTATCTGTTTACCGTAAGGCCGTCGACTTTCTAATAAATGTCTGTCTTGATGAATGGGATAACATTTTTGAAATTAAAGGTAATCTTTTGCAGCAACAGTATGTGGAGAGATGTGTCCATACCACAAAAGATAATCCAACACCTATATACGACTTCGATACTAAGTTTTACAAGATGCCAAGTTACATGCGCCGTGGGGCTATTAATGAGGCTATTGGCAAAGTTTTGTCATATAAAAGTAACCTTGCTAATTGGAAAGAGAATCCTATTGGTAATAGGCCCTCTACTCCCAAAGCGGGATATGTATTTCCGTCAATGTATCGTACAGTCATGTATAACCAGATAGAAGATTATGTAGCTCAGGTAAAAGTTTATATTCATAATACATGGGACTGGATAACAATAGATCTTCGTAAATCGGATATGAATTATATATATAGACGATGTAAAAACCGCAAACAGTGTGCTCCAACACTACAAAAGCGAGGTAAAGAATGGTTTTTGGATTTTCCATTTGAAGAAAATATAAAACTTACCGATACTTCTATATATGAGCAAACTATTCTTGCTGTTGATCTTGGCATTAACACAGCTGCTACGATTAGTGTTATGCGCCCAGATGGCACTATTCTTGGAAGACATTTTTGTAAGCTTCCCAAAGAAATAGACTCTCTAACGCATAGTATAAATCGTATTAAAAAAGCTCAGCAGCATGGTAATTATAAAACACCTAGACTTTGGGCCAGAACCAAAGGCATAAACCACGATATTTCTGTAAAAACTGCGAACTACATCATGGATATAGCTGTTCTCTATAATGCTGATATCATTGTATTTGAATATTTAGATAAGAATTGTAAGGTTCGTGGATCCAAGAAACAGAAACTTAAAATGTGGCGTAGTCAAGAAGTTCAATCTATGGTTACAAAAAAAGCTCACAGGCTTGGAATGAGGATAAGCCGTGTCTGTGCCTGGGGAACAAGTAAACTCGCTTATGATGGAAGTGGTCGTGTTCTTCGTGGCAAAGATGGTGACTTTAATACCTATGAGCTTTGTAAATTTCAGAATGGTAAGATTTATAATTGTGATTTATCTGCTTCATATAATATCGGAGCAAGGTATTTTATACGTGAAACTTTAAAATCCTTGAATGAGAGTTCAAGGTTGCGCATTGAGGCTAAAGTACCTCAATGTAGTAAGAGAAGCACATGCACATTCTCTACTTTAGTTAACTTAAACGCGGAACTTATGTCCTTAGCGGGCTAAGTAATCTGAGTTTAAGCTGTATGGTAGAAATGTAGTCCACTTTCCTAAAGAGAGGTATAAGAAACAAAAAGAGAACAATAGCAATGTTATTATTCTCTTATATTTCTTATTTGGAAGCCCGTGACTTTAGTCATGGGAGGCTTCACAGTGAACTACAATTAGCAGAGCCGTTACAAAAAGCTCAGTAAGGAGATGCTTATGACTGATAATGATGTGAGAATCGTTATGTATCACTACACAAGAGATCTAAAACATTCAAGATATCCCAATATTAAGGGACTTGATTATCCTTTATTTAAAGAACAGCTAGAATATCTTAAGGCACATTTTAACATAATAAGCATGGAAGAACTTTTACTAGCGTCTCAGGGAAAAGCTTCCCTTAAGGATAATGCGCTTTTATTAACCTTTGATGATGGTTATATCGATAATTACACATTTGTATTTCCACTTTTACAGGAACTAAATTTAACAGCTTCCTTTTATATTACTGGAAAAACTTTTGCAAAGCATCAGTTATTAGATGTCAACAAAATTCACTATATACTTGCAAGTGCAGAGATAAATTTAATTATAGAAGAACTAAAGAAGAAACTAGATTATTACAGAGGTAGGGAATTTGTCTATCCCTCTAATGAAGAATTATGGAATCAATTTGCCAAGGAAGGAAAGTATGATCCTAAGGGAGTAGTTTTTGTAAAAAAATTACTTCAGACGGTACTTCCAGAAAGACTAAGAAACATTATTTCTAGTGAACTTTTTAAGGAGTTTCTAGGAATAAGGGAGGAACAATTAGCTTATGAATTATACATGACAGAGAATCAGATTCGTGTTTTAAAAAGAAATGGCATGTTTATAGGAATTCATGGCTATGATCACTATTGGCTGGGAAAACTAGAAAAGGAACAGATGGAGAAGGATTTAGAGACAGCCCTAGATACTCTAGAGGAATTTATTGATAGAGATAACTGGGTAATGAATTATCCTTATGGTAGTTACAATCAGGACGTTTTGGATTTTGTTTCAAAGAAAGGGGCTAAACTTGGCCTTACAACAGAGGTTAGAGTGGCTAATCTAGAAAAAGATAACAAGCTTTTACTTCCTAGATTTGATTGTAATGATTTCCCACCAAAAAGCGAGAATTATAAGAACTTCTAGAATACATTTTTCCAAGCGAATCTTGACGATAAATTAGTAGCCTTATTGATATAAAATCCCTTTTTAGAAATTATCTTTTGTGGTTATAACAACATTCAATTTCTAAAGAAAACTATATAGTATTGTTATAAAGGTTTTTATCAAGAAAGGATATACTATGGGTAAGAAAATTAATTTAAAGAAAAGTGTGTATGAACTTTGTAACGAGTATCCAGAACTTATAGATATAATGCTAGAATTAGGCTTTACCGAGGTTACTAAGCCCGGTATTTTAAATACAATGGGTAAGGTTATGACAATTCCTAAGGGCGCAATTATGAAAAAAATCGACATGGTGGATGTGGTTTTAGCTCTTAAAAATAATGGCTTTGAGCTTGAAGGTAAGATGCCAAGTTTTGTCCAGAAACGAATAGCTAAGAAGATGTTAGAGTCTCAGCTTCCAAAAAGAAAAGATGCCAATGGCAATGAAATCAAGGAATTAGAACTCGATGAGAGAACCCTAAAGATTAAGTCCTATGTTGAAAGATTATCTAAGGGTGAAGATATTGAATCCGTTAGAAAAGATTTCGTGGAAAACTTTACGGATGTAGATGCGGCAGAAATTGCTAAGGCAGAGCAGTCCTTAATTGCGGGAGGTACACCAGTTTCCGAAGTGCAGAAATTATGTGATGTTCACTCAGCTCTTTTCCATGGAGCTACAAGAGAGGAGAAGATTGCCAACGCAGAAAAGGCAGTAGAGGAATCTCTTAAACGTAAAAGAGGTGGGAAGGCTGAAGTTAAAACGGCTAAGACCTTAGTGTCACCGAATGGAAATTCGATTTTCTATGGTTCAATTGGCAAACTAGATGTTAAGGAAGCCATGAGTGAATCCTTTGGTATGGGCATTGGCTCAAAGTTTAAGGCTGCTCCTGTTAAGAGACAGGACGGTGCCGATGGCATTTACATGGAATTAAGAAAGATTGAGAATCACCCACTTAATACATTTGCTCTTGAAAACGAGGCTATATCAGATGCTTTAAAGGAATTAAGAATAGCCATGGATACTAAGAAAAATGTTATGCCAGCCTTAAAGAAAGCAAGGGAAGCTTCAATTCACTATGCCGAAAAAGGGGATTTATTATATCCAATTCTTAATGTGAAGTACGGTTTTTCTGGTCCTGCCAATGTAATGTGGGGCGTAGATGACGAGATTCGTGACGAGATGAAATCTCTTTACAATAGAGCCCTAGAAGATGAGTGTTTTTTAACTAATGATCTTTGGAACGAGCGATTAGATGCAGTTGTTACAAGGGCTGAGGAGATGATTTACAAAGAAGAAAATATCCTCTTCCCATTATGCGCAAAGAATTTTACAGAGGAAGACTGGTGCGATATTGCAAGAGATTTTGCAGATTACAAGCCATGTCTTATAGGAAATCGTCCATTATGGGAAAAGGCTACTCCAAAGGGAAATGTTAAAAACTATAGCCAAGAAGCAGGTAGTGCTAATCTTCCTTCAGGCCGCTTAACTATTGAGCAGCTAGATGCCATGCTTAATACAATTCCAATGGAATTAACTTTTGTTGATGCAGATAATGTTAATAGATATTTTAATGATGGAGAGGATGTAAAGCTCTTTAAAAGACCTTTATCAGCTCTAGGTAGAGAAGTATTTTCATGCCATCCACCTAAAATTGAGCCAATGGTTCGCATGATACTTGAGGACTTTAAGGAAGGCAGAAGAGACTGCGTTGATGTTTGGACAAGTAGAGATGATGAGCCAGTACTTATTAAGTATATGGCAGTTCGTGATAAGGATAAAAACTATATAGGTACTCTTGAATGTGTACAGCCAATGGGCTTTGCAAAAAAGCACTTTAAGAGGGTGTAAGTATTGTTTGAGGCCAGTAATAGCTTAAAAGTATCATGGAAGATACTATGTTTCAAAAAACTGCGTACTTGTGGAAATAAAAGAAACTCCTTAAAATTTAATTGTAACAAGAGATGGAAATCTCAGATTATATATGATGTAAAGGAAGACAAGTAAATGCACGATATATGGAATCCTTGGCACGGTTGCATTAAGGTAAGTGAAGGCTGTGCCAATTGCTATATGTATTTTTTAGATAGCCTAAGAAGTAGGGATGGTTCTAATATATATAGAAGTAAGTCAGGTTTTAATTATCCCCTATCTAAGGATAGGGATGGAAACTATAAAGTAAAATCAGGGGAAATGCTAAGAGTGTGCATGACCTCTGATTTCTTCTTAAAAGAAGCTGATGATTGGCGCCTTAAGGCCTGGCATATTATAGAGCAAAGACCAGATGTTAAGTTTTTCCTACTTACTAAAAGGCCTGAAAGAGTGGCAAATTGCCTACCTATGAATTGGGGTGAGGGTTGGGAAAATGTATTCTTTAACGTAACTTGTGAAAATCAGGCAAGGGCGGATGAAAGAATCCCAATTTTACTAGATTTGCCCTTTAAACATAAGGGCATAATGTGTGCTCCCTTTATAGGTCCTATTTCTATTAGAAAGTATTTAGAATATGGAGAAATAAAGCAGGTTTTATGTGATGGGGAAAACTATAATGGAGCAAGACCTTGCCATTATGAATGGGTTAAAAGACTAAGAGATGAGTGTGAAGAATTTAATATAAGTTTTACTTTTTGTGGAACAGGCAGACGCTTTTATAAAGATGGGAAACTCTATAAAATAGAAGGAGTTGAAACTCAGGCTAAACAAGCCTTCCTTTCGGGATTAAGTTTTAAAGGTGAAGAAATAGATTTTAAGCTCTATGATGAGTGGGGTAATCCTTTAAGGAAAGATATTTATAAGAAGTTTTTTAGAGAAAAATGTAATAGCTGCGGAATGCGCCCTATTTGCAATGGATGTAGTAATTGTGGTAGGTGTACTTAGTTTAAGATAAAAAATAACTGAGTTTGATAATTAAATTAAGTTCTAATAAAGTTAGCTTAATAATATAAAGACATTTGTAAAAATTTGACTAATTATAACAAGTGTACTTAAACTTAAAGGCTAAAAAATGTGCCTGAACTTTATTTTTTAAAGCATTTTCCAAATCGCTTTAAAAATATTGCCCCAAGACCCTATTTTTGTTAATATAATGAACGAAAAACACATTTGAAAGAGGAATTTATATTAATGAAAAAGAAGAGATTATCATTATCAGCCAAGATTTTTATAGCTTTGGTTTTAGGCATAATAGCTGGTATAGCCTTAACAGCTAAACCAGAAATTGCAACAACTTATATTAAGCCTTTCGGTACAATATTCCTTAATCTTGTTAAATGGGTAGTTGGACCATTGGTTTTCTTCTCAATTATGAGCGGAGTTCTTTCTATGAAGGATATTAAGAAGGTAGGTTCTATTGGTGTTAAGACTGTTTTATATTATATGTGTACAACAGCCTTTGCTATTACAATAGGTCTTATTTTTTCAAATATCTTCAAGGGAATTTATACAGTAGTCGAGACAACAGATTTAACTTATGAAGCTTCAGAATCAGTAAGCTTTATGGATACATTAGTGGGAATGTTCCCATCAAATTTTGTACAGCCTTTTGTAGAAGCTAACATGTTACAGATTATTGTAGCTTCATTAATTATTGGCTTTGCTTTATTACTTATTAATAGTAACAGTGATAAGCAAAAGGATTTCGCCTTAGTAGATGCAGTTAATGACATTTTCTTAAAGGCAATGGAAATGATTATTAGCCTTTCACCAATCGGTGTATTTTGTTTACTTTGCCCAGTAGTAGCTGAGAATGGACCAGCGGTACTTGGTTCACTTGCTAAGGTATTACTTGTAGCTTACTTAGCATATATTATGCATATGTTAGTAGTTTATTCATTAACAGTTTCAACATTTGCTAAGGTTTCACCGCTTAAGTTCTTTAAGGAAATGTTACCAGCAATTATGTTCTCCTTCTCATCAGCTTCTTCAGTAGGTACACTTCCAATTAACATGGAATGTACAGAAAAGCTTGGTGCAGACAAGGATATTTCAGCTTTCATCCTTCCACTTGGTGCAACTATCAATATGGATGGAACAGCAATTTATCAGGGCGTGTGTGCAATCTTTATTGCCTCATGCTATGGAATTAATTTAACATTTCCACAGATGCTTACAATCGTACTTACAGCAACACTTGCTTCAATTGGTACAGCAGGTGTTCCTGGTGCAGGTATGGTAATGCTTGCTATGGTATTACAGTCAGTTGGCCTTCCAGTTGAAGGTATTGCCTTAGTAGCTGGTGTTGATAGAATATTCGATATGGGACGAACAACAGTTAACATCACAGGTGATGCATCTTGTGCAGTTATAGTATCTGCTCTTGAAAGACGTAAGATAGAGAAGAAATTAAAGGCGCAAGCAACAAACTAATTAGCTTAAATAAACGGGAAAAGGGAAAAAGCCTTAAGTTATTATCGTAATAGCTTAAGGCTTTTATCTTTTATATTATTTTTTGGCTAAGCGCATATTTCTTCCACCTATCCAGATGTGATTTCTTTTAATACTTAAGAAGCTCCAAATAGGGAAGAAATAAATTTGAAGGAATAGCTTTAAACTAATCTTATTGACTCCTATTTCCTTATAAAGCTTTTTAGCTAGTTGTCTAAGTTCCTTTTCTTCTTTAAGAAAATGTTCAGCATGAGCTCCAGCAGCAAATCTATTAAGGGAATATAAAATATGTTCATTGATTGCTCGTAACTCCTTAGAATCATGGATTATTAATTTGCTAGTAGATATATGTCTTTGGCAAGAAACAAGCATACCAGTATAAATCTTACTAGAAGGTGTTGTCATAATACTGTTTTCATGGAATCTGTGATAAATCAACTTATTATTAATTATTGCTGCCTTGTTAAGCTTTAATGAAAGGTCAATGGCAAAAATTCTATCTTCAAGTACATAGTCTTCAAATTCAACCTTTTCTATTAAACTGCGTTTATATAGTTTATTCCAGGCTCTTGCAAGGATAAGATCTTCATAGGCTAAGGTTTTTAGAAAATCAATGGAATCAAGATATTTTCTAAAATCTACATCCTCATACTTTATGATTTCAGGTGTATTACCATCTTTAAAATCATATTCATAGCAGGCAACTAGGTCTAAATTATCCTTCTTAAGAGTTTTATATAAGAACTCTAAAGTTTGTGGTGAAATAATATCGTCGCTATCGACATAGAAAATATAGTCGCCATTTGCCTTTGAAAAACCATAATTTCTTGTTAAAGATAAACCTGAGTTTTCTTTATAGAAATACTTGAATCTAGAATCATATCCTGTCCAATTTTTACAAATGGTTTCAGAATCATCTGTTGATCCATCATTAATCATAAGTACTTCGAAGTCCGTATAGGTCTGAGCTTTAATACTATTAAAGCATTCGTTTAAATATTTAGCTGTATTGTATATGGGTATAATAATACTAATCATATTCTCTCCTGTTTATGGTAAATTGTATTACATTTAAGAATTTTAACATGTCATTGTTATATATTATTGAATAAAAAAGACATAAATTTTAACTCAGTCGGAGTACAAGCTCCGACTGAGTTAAACGCTCCGCGAGGAAGTGCTCGCATTAGATGCGGCTTTGCCGCTGAGGGAAGTGCTCGCATTAGAAGCGGCAAAGCCGCTGCTCGCACATAAGTAGTGATTTGCTGCGCAAATAACTACAAGTCGCACACGAGTAGTGATTTGCTACGCAAATAACTACAAGATTTGATTTATTGAGACATTTGTGTAAAAATAAGATTTTAGTGGGAGGAATAAAAATGTCAAATTTAATGAAAAAGATTATTAATTACGCAATTATTGTTTTAATGTTTTTTCTAGCTATCTATGAATGTAGAACCATTATAGGGCTAACAGATAACAATGTTTATACAGAAACTGTAATGATTTTAGATAAAAAGGAAGCTCGTCAAAATGGACATATTAAAGCATTACGACCTAGTAGTTATTACATGATAGCTGTTGATGGTGAGGGTAATAGCTATAAAGTTATGAAATGGGGAGCACAGGTAGGAGATGTGATACCTATTTATACCACAAAGTTACAGCATGATAGCTCTGAACCAGCGTGGTATAGTTCTATGAGTGATTTAAGAATGTCGAATATAATGTATATAGTTACAGGAGCAGTACTTTTAATTGTTCTATTCCTTATAAGTAGAAGTCTTAGAAAAAGCTATAAATCTCCTAAGAATGATGCGAATAATAATCAATATCAAGGTTATAATCAGAATGTAAATAATAATCAATATCAGGGCTATAATCAGAACGTGAATAATAATCAATATCAAGGCTATAATCAGAACGTATATAATAATCAGTATCAAGGATTTAATCAGAACAACAATTAATATAATTAGAATTAGAAAAGGACATCCTATTATGATATGTACTCAGAATCCTGGACACATATTAATTATAGGATGCCCTTTTATTGTTGTACGCCTAGCGGCGCGCCCCTTTTATTTATTCTAAGACTAAACAAATTGGTGCATGATCCTGACGTTCACCAGAATCTATCATTTCTGAAGAAACTAAATTTTCCTTTAAACGATCGCTAATTAGGAAATAGTCTATTCTCCAGCCAGAGTTATTAATCTTACTTGTCTTAATTCTTTGAGACCACCAAGAATAGCAGCCTTTTTTATCTGGATGAGTATAGCGGAAGCTATCTGTAAAGCCTTTAGCTAGTAAATTAGTAAAGCCTTCTCTTTCCTCGTCTGTAAAACCAGCAGACATATGATTAGATGCTGGATTTGCAAGATCAATTTCCTCATGGGCTACATTGTAGTCCCCACAAGCTATAACAGGCTTTGTCTTATCAAGCTCTGCAAGATAGTTAGCGTAACATTTGTCCCATTCTTGACGAAGAGCAAGGCGCTTAAGTCCATCACCGGCGTTAGGAGTATAAACAAGATTAAAGAAATAATCCTCTAATTCTAGAGTAATCATTCTACCTTCATCATCCATAGTATCTGGGGCACCAATCTTTGGGAAAGTTGCCTTTGGGGTGATGTCTTTTTTATACAAAACCATAGTTCCTGCATAACCCTTTCTAGCTGGTGGGCAAGAACTTACAAATTCATAGTTATAATCTGGAAAGAAAGCCTTAAGTGCAGTTTCCTGCTTTGCATTCATGCCAGTGCTAGGAAGCTTAGTTTCCTGAATAGCAATAAGGTCTGCGTCTTCATTTGCAATAGTCTTTAAAACTTCTCTTGTGAGTAAAGCTCTGTTGCTATCACTTGTAAGAGCAGCATTTAAAGAATCAATATTCCATGAAATAAATTTCATAAGTATTCTCCTCGTTTTTTAATAAGTTATTCTTATTCTAACATAGGCTTTTGGCTAAATAAAGCAGTCCCAAGAATTGTATTAAAATAAAAAAACAACTTTATATGGGTAAATCCTAAAATTTATGCTATACTAGGTACGCGGACAAATGTCTTTACTAGGAATACATTTTTCGCAAAAAGCAAAATTTATAATGTGGGAAAAATTTTATTTTTTAGGAGGTTTTTATGAAGATAGCAATGGCTAATGATCATGCTGGTACAGCAATGAAAGAAGAAATCAAAAAGTATCTATTGGAAAATGGATACGAAGTAGAAGACTTTGGAACCTACGACGAAAAATCCTGCGACCTTTCAGATTTCGTTTACCCTGCAAGTCTTGCAGTAGCCAAAGGTGAATGTGAAAGAGGAATTTTTTGCGATGGCGTAGGCTACGGAAGTGCCTTAATCGCCAATAAGATTAATGGTTGTTATGCAGCGGTTTGCCAAGATCCCCTATGTGCAACACTTGCCAGACAACATACAGATTCTAACATTCTTTGTTTAGGCGCTAAGATTATTGGAGGACTTATGGCCATGGAAGTTGTTAAAACTTGGCTAAACACTGATCCTTTAATGGAAGAGAAGTACCGTAACAGAGTAAGAAAGGTCTGTGAAATCAACGATAAGCATTGCGTCCCAGTTAAGTAAACCAAAGCTTAGGCACATTTTTATATCCCGGTTTGATTAGGATAAGGCTTACCATCCTAAATTTAGAAAATGTGAAAAGGACAACGAGGTAAAGCAATCAAAACAATTTATTTAGGAGATTATTTTATGTTACACTCAATTAATGACTTTCTTGTAACTCTAGATGGCTATGTTTGGGGTATGCCCCTCATAGTTTTAATCTTATTTACAGGCTTGCTACTAACAATCAGACTTCACGGAATGCAATTTTCTAAAATCGGCATGGGCTTTAGACTTATGTTTAAGAATGATAAGTCTGGTAAACAAGGTGAAGTATCAAGCTTTGCAGCTCTATGTACAGCACTTTCAGCAACAATTGGAACCGGAAATATTGTAGGTGTTGCAACAGCAATTTGTGCAGGTGGTCCAGGAGCCCTATTCTGGATGTGGCTTGCAGCATTAGTAGGAACAGGCACAAAGTATGCAGAATGTATGCTTGCTGTTAAGTATAGAAGCGAAGCAAAAGATGGTCATATTATTGGTGGACCATTTTACTATATTGAGAAGGGCATGGGCCCTAAGTGGAAATGGCTTGCAAAGATTTTCGCAGTATTTGGCGTAATGGTAGGTCTTTTCGGTATTGGTACATTTACACAGATCAATGGTATTACATCAGCTGTTAAGAATTTCTTTGATCCAAACACAGTTAATACAGTTTCAATCCTTGGTATGGATTATTCAATAGCTACAGTAGTTTCAGGTGTTATTCTTACTGTATGTGTTGCCTTAGTACTTATTGGTGGTTTAAAGAGAATTTCTTCAGTAGCACAGGTAGTTGTGCCATTTATGGCAATTTTATATATAGCCTTTGGACTACTTATCCTTTTACTTAACTTTACTAAGATTCCAAATGCTTTCGTTCAGATTTTCCAGGGAGCTTTTGGCCTTAGAGCCGCAGCCGGTGGCGCAGTTGGTGCAATGGTTATGGCTATGCAAAAAGGTATCGCAAGAGGTATCTTCTCTAATGAAGCAGGTATTGGTTCAGCTCCAATCGCAGCAGCAGCCGCTCAGGTTGACGAGCCAGTTGAGCAGGGACTCGTATCTATGCTTGGTACAGTAATTGATACACTTATGATTTGTACAATGACAGGTCTCGCAATTATTATTACAGGTGCTTGGCAGGTTGAAGGTTTAGAAGGTGCAGCGGTTACTACATTTGCTTTCCAGAACGGACTCCCATTCCCAGCAGTTGTTTCATCTTTTGCGCTTATGTTATGCTTGGTATTCTTTGCTTTTACAACAATTCTTGGTTGGGATTACTATTCAGAGCGTTGCCTTGAGTATTTGACTAATGAGAATACTAAGGTCGTAAATGTATATAGATGGATTTACATTGCTTGCGTATTCATTGGTCCTTACATGACAGTTAGCGCAGTTTGGACAATCGCAGATATCGTTAATGGTCTTATGGCAATTCCTAACCTTATTGCCTTACTTGCCCTTTCAGGAGTGGTTTCAACTGAAACTAAGAAGTACTTCGATAAGAAGAAGGCCGAAAAGGTAGCTGATTTAGCTAATAAGGTTACAAGCATTAACAATAACTTTGATGACGAAAGTGCCGTGTCATAAGAACTAATTATTTTTTATGAAAATGCATCTAGGAATAAAAACTAGAATAAGAGATATAAATTATTCAAAAATCAAATAAGATTTTTAGTAAGCTTCTAAAGCCAGTATTTATCTGGCTTTGGGAGCTTTTTTGCTGCATGAATTTTGCAAGCAACAAAAGATATTTAAAAAATAATGGAAACTCTAGTTGACATACTACGACGGTCGTAGTATATTTACTTTGACAGACGTACTACGACAGCCGTAGTACGATAGTCGTAGGAGATATAATGTAAAGCGGACATTCGGAATCCGCTTCGCTACTCCCTCATGAACGCAGTGGCACTTTGTGCCACCTGTCAGAAGGGGCTTTAACCCCTTCTGACACTAGTAAGCTTTATACCCCCGCTTAAAGCTTACGCTTTTGAAGCGGGGGATTGCTTACACTGCGTTCAAATTAAAGATACATTTTCAAAAACAGGAGGTGGTCTAATGGTAGAGATAAGTAGTGACGTGATCCGCGGTTACAACGACACTATGATTTTGTATATCCTTTTAAAGGAGCCGTCTTACGGTTACGAGATTTCAAAGCAGATTAAGGAAATCTCAGAGGAGAAATATACAATAAAAGAAACAACCCTATATTCAGCATTTAATCGATTAGAGAAGAATGGCTATATTGAATCCTTTGTGGCTAATAAAGATTCTGAAGGAACTGCTAAGAAGAGAACCTATTATAGAATTACAGAAGCAGGCCTTGAATACTACAAGGAGAAATGTCTTGAATGGGATTTGATTAAAGAAGTGGTGAATAAATTTACAAAAAGTTATTAAACAATTCGTTTCTAATGAAACTTAAATTATACTTTAATAAAATTATATTAGAATTAACGATGGAAGGGAGATACTATGGAGACAATAAAGAGTTATCTTGATGCTATGTTTGCTAACTTGCCTAACACTAATGAAGTGAAGAAGGCAAAGGCAGAGCTTTTAGAAATGATGGAGGATAAATACAACGAGCTTAAGGCAGAAGGTAAGACAGATAATGAGGCTGTTGGAACTGTAATTTCTGAGTTTGGCAACTTAGATGAACTTGCAAGTGAGCTTGGTCTTGAAAAGGAAGTAGAGGAAACTAAGGAAAGAGAAGAGAATACTAAGGCTAGATTCCTTACAAAAGAAGAGGTAATAGCTTATTTAAGCTCACGTGCTAAGTCAGCTTGGCTTGTGGCAATTGGCGTATTTTTATGTATTACAAGTGTAATTAATCCTATTCTTTCTGGAACAAGATTAGAAAATGCTGGTGTATCTTTTATGTTTGTTTTTATAGCCGTAGCAGTTGCGCTATTTATCACTTCAGCAATGAAGTCTTCTAAATGGTCTTATATAAAAGATGAAGCCTGCAAAATCGACATGACAACAACAGATTATGTAAAGGAAAGAAAGAGAAGTTTTGAAACTACTAATACAATTTGCACTTCAGTAGGAGTTATGTGTTTCATTTTATCTGTAGTTCCTGCAATTGTTATAGATGATGACATTATTTCTCCAACCCTTTTATTCCTAATCGTAGGAATCGGTGTATTCTTAATTGTTTATGTGTCAATTATTAATGGCAGCTATGATAGAATCCTAAATCTCAATGATGAGAAGACTATGAGTGGGGAACATGCAAGGGCTTCAAGCGTAAAATATACTAGTAAGAAGGCAGAGATTATTTTAGAGACTTATAAAACAACAGTAGTTTGCCTATACTTGATTATTAGTTTTTTAACCTTTAGATGGGAGATTACATGGATTATTTTCCCTATCGCATATCTAATTAACAAGATTTTAAAGTTAAACTTTATTGATGAGGAGGATTAATTTATGTCAAATAAAGCAAAGAAAAAATATAAGATTGTTTTATATACAATAACTCTTGTAGCGATTTTAATTGGTTTATATATGCATGTAATTAGATATAGCATTGGTGGGGCCCTTGGCAAGAATATAAGCCAGGATTTCACAGGGGAAGAGGTTTCAAGCATTGATCTTAACATAGATGCTGCATCAATTAAGATTGTTTATGGTAATGAATTTAATGTTAAATATAACCTTACAAGAGGTAGTGATGTAAATGTGGAACTTAAAAGTGGAAAGCTAACAGTTAGTGAAGAATCCTCAATTAAGATAGTAGGAATCCCATTTTTAAATGGCGACACAGGAGTAATTACAATTACTTTGCCAGAGGATACAAAACTTGATAAGATAGAGGCAGATTTAGCAGCGGGAAATTTAAAAATAGAAGATATTGATTCTGAAGAAATCGCTATTAAGAGTGATGTTGGAAATGTAAAGCTTACAGAAGTTACAACAGAAAAGCTTAATATTGATTCTTCAGTTGGAAATGTGAAAATCACTGATGGTTCAGCAGATGATTGCACAATTTCAGTAATAACTGGAAATGTAAAGATAGAGGCTTGTGATATAGAAACAGGTAGCTGTACTAGCCAGGTAGGAAATATAAAAATTAGCGGCAATGTAGGCGATTTAAAGGCTAGTTCAAAATTAGGTAATGTAAAAATTAATGGAGATAACTAAAAATGCAGTATTTGTCAACATTTTAGAAAGAGGAATTAAGATGAAAGCAAGGGAATACCTAGAAATTTTACATGTGGCAGAAAGACTAAAGGATACAACTAGACACTGCACAACATCAAAAGGCAGAGTGGAAAGTGTAGCTGAACACAGCTGGAGAATATCCCTTATGGCAATGCTTTTAAGAGAGGAATTTCCTAAACTTGATATTGATAAGGTAATTTGCATGTGCATTATCCATGATTTAGGAGAATGCTTTACAGGCGATATTCCGGTTTTTAATAAAACCGACAAGGACAGAGAAGTGGAAGATAAGCTTTTAGCAGACTGGGTAAATACACTCCCAGAGAAAACTAAAAAAAGCTTTAGCGCACTTTTTGCTGAAATGCAGGCTCTTGAAACTAAAGAAGCTAAACTTTATAAGGCACTAGATAAGCTAGAGGCTTTGATTCAGCATAACGAAGCACCTATTAGTACTTGGGCAGAGAATGAGTACGAACTTCAAAAGACTTATGCTCACGATGCTGTAGCATTTTCAGAATGGCTAAAGGAATTAAGAGCAGAAGTCTTAAAGGATAGCTTAGATAAGATAGAGGCTGAATAGTAGTGGAAATCTGGCGAAACTATACTTAATGTAGAAATTGAATTGTCACGGTGCAGTTTTGTGCAGGCACAGGAGAAATTTCTCTTTTTTACCTGTAAGGGAAAAAATGCCGTTCAGCTGACTCTACCTGCAAGTGAGAAATTTTGTTGTTTTGATGGTAATACGCTACTTATAATTTTTTAATCGTTACAGTCAAAATAAGAAAAATTTAAGATTACTTGTATAGCTAAAAGTAGAGACACAACTTGCTTACAGTTAATTTCCGATTTTGATAAGTTTGATGGTAATGCTCTAAAAAACTCTTTAGTACGTTAATTTGTGAATTACATTCAATTTTGAAAAAAAGTGCCTTTTGATGGCAATTGTTAATGAAATTTAACTAGAGGAATGCAGGGAAAAAAAGAATTTCGCCCTTTTACATGCATGCTTCCCCGAAATTTATTCATTTTATCTTAGTCTTATATTGCTCCATACAAGCAAGTTGGAAAAAACAACGATTTAACCGCAAATATCGCAGAAACCCCAAAGCGTTCGCAGAAATCCAATAGCGCCCCGCAGCACCCTCGCATAAACAAAAATTCCCACATTCACTATAATCATGCTATACTTAGCCTAATAACTTGGATTAGGTTATATTTTGGCGGAGATTTGATTTAGAAAGGTAGTTAAATGAAAACAAATATAGTAGCAAAAACTTTTGATGAATTAACATCAAAAGAAGTTTACGAAATACTTAAGGCAAGAGCGGAAATATTTGTAGTGGAACAAAATATTGTTTATCAGGATATGGATGATATAGACTATGACGCACTTCACGTATTTATAAAAGAAGGAGATAAGGTAATTGCTTATTTTAGAGCCTTTAAGCTAGAAGATGATTTTATAAAAATTGGTCGTGTACTAACTACTACTCATGGTAGAGGAGATGGTGCTAGACTATTAAAGGAAGGTTTAGAACAGGTTAAGACTAAATTTAACACTAATAAGATAAAGCTAGATGCTCAAACCCATGCTATCAAGTTTTATGAGAAGTTTGGCTTTAAGGTGGTTTCAGAAGAATTCCTTGAAGAAGGAATTATGCATGTGAAGATGGAGAGACTATTTTCTAATTTAGCATAAGAATGTTTTAAGAATGAGAGGAAAATGTTAAAATGAATTTGTACAAAGGTAGACCTGAATGTACCTCTAATCGATTAGAAAAAGAAATAAGAGTTTATGACTTGCTAGATAAGTTAGGTATACAGTATGAAAGAACAGATCATGAAGAAGCAAGTACAATGGAACTTTGCAATGAAATAGATAAGGTTTTAGAAGTAATAATTTGTAAGAATTTATTTTTATGCAATCGTCAGAAGACGAATTTTTACTTACTCATGATGCCTGGAGATAAGAAGTTTAAGACCAAGGAACTTTCAAAACAGATAAACTCAGCAAGATTATCCTTTGCTGATGAAGAAGATATGCTTAAATATTTAGACATCACACCAGGCTCCGTTAGCATCATGGGACTTATGAATGATAAGGAAAATGAAGTGCAGCTCCTAGTTGATGAAGATGTGTTAAAGGATGAATATATCGGTTGTCATCCTTGCATTAATACTTCCAGCTTGAAGCTTAAAACTGCCGATGTATTTGAAAAATATTTACCAGCAGTAGGGCATGAGGCAAGAATCGTGCATCTGTTAGGTGAGGATTAGAATAATATAAAGAGATGGAGGTGATTTTATGAAGATTCAAGTAGTGATCGCTGCAATCGCAGCTGCATGTGTAACAGCTTTTTTAGTTATTAAGAAGAAAAAAGCTGCATAAAACATCTCCTAGAAATAGAGGAATGTTAAACGATGATTTTTGATAAATTGAAAAAATTGGACATCGTGATGACAGTAGCGTGGATACTAGCAATAGTGTCTGCGCTTCTTGTGTGTCCAGATGCTAAATACATAGATTATATAGATTTTAGATCCCTAGGAATTTTGTGGGGATTGATGATAATAATTCAAGGCTTTAAGAAAAATAATCTCTTTGACATGCTAGCAAACAAGCTAATTAGCAAGTTTAGTAAAGCTTGGCAGTTAATGGCAATCTTAGTCTTTATTTGTTTTTTCTTAAGTATGTTCATAACCAATGATGTGGCACTTATTACCTTTGTGCCCATTGCAATTATGATATTAAGAAGGGCTAATTTGGAAAATGTAATGATACCTATAATCGTTCTCCAAACCATAGCAGCCAACCTAGGTAGCATGTTAACACCTATTGGAAACCCGCAAAATCTTTATATGTACGGACTTACAGGCCTTAGTTTAATAGATTTTTGTAAAATAATGCTGCCCTATAGCGTTATATCTTTTATCCTTTTAGTTGTTGCTATATTTTTTGTAAATAAGAGACATTATAGTCTGTATAAGTTAGAAAAGTTTGTGGATAAAAATCCTGATTTAGAAAAGTCTGTGGATAAAAATTCTAATTTAGAAGAGACTGCAAAAAAAGAAGAGATCAAGACAGGAAGTGCTCTAAAAATAAGAGAAGTTCTAGCCTTTAGTCTGCTTTTTATTATTGCATTGCTTACCGTAGGCCGAGTAATTCCCTACTACATCTTTGTGGGAATCGTGCTAGTAGCGGTTTTAGTGCTTGATAGAAAGTTAATTGCCAAGGCAGATTATATTTTACTTTTGACCTTCATAGGATTTTTCATTTTCACTGGTAACATGGGCAGAATTCCCTTTATAAAGGACTTCTTGGAAAATGTAATGGCAAATAGCGAGTTCATCATTTCCCTAATCACAAGCCAGTTTATAAGTAATGTGCCTGCAACCCTGATGTTGTCTGGCTTTACAGCAAACTATAAGGAATTAATTATTGGTGTAAATGTTGGTGGGCTTGGAACTTTAATTGCTTCCATGGCAAGCCTCATTTCCTATAAGGCCTACACCAAGGAATATAAGGAAAACACTGGAAAATACATGAAAACCTTCACGGTTTACAACCTTCTTTTCCTAGTAGTTTTAATTGCAACCTGGTTAGTCTTAAGATAATAATTTAAGATGCGTATTAAAAAAGAAAATAGAAAGAAAGTTAGAAAGAAAGGCAGGCCCGAATTGATTTGGGACTGCCTTTCTTTCTATCACATGTCATCACATTAAAGAATCGCATATTTTCTGGATTTCTTCAGAGAATATGCTTTTCTTTTGCCAAATAAAAGTAAAGTCATGTTTCATCTTAAAGTCTGAAAGCTTGATTTCTTCTAGCTTACCAGACCTTAGCTCCCCTTCAACTGCCGCCTTATAAAGAAAGGAAATTCCAGCATCAAGGTTAAGAAGTTGAATGATGGAGTGCATGTTTTCAACTTGAAGAAAATGTTTAAAGTCCGAGATCTTAAAATTTTCCAAGCTAAGATTTCGCTCCAAGATATTTCTAGTACCAGAGCCTGGTTCACGAATAATTAGGCGTTCCTCAAAAAGATCAGAAAGAATCTTTGGCTTTTTTCTAAATTTATGCTTAGACGAAGCTACAGGGATGAAATCCACATTTTCATAAACCTTATAATCGTACTTATCCTTAGGGAAATAGCCTTCAATCAAGGCAAAGTCTATCTTTCCCTCATCTAAATTATTTAGAAGTTCCTCGGTATTAGCAAAATGTATCTTGAAATTAGTTTCAGGGTTGGCCTTTAAAAAGTTGCTAATAGGCTTGGCAATAGCATATTCGCCAATAGTCATGGTAACTCCAAAGGAAATATCTTTTGTAAAAAAAGGACCTTTAGAATCAAGTTCGTTAGAAATAGTCTTGATTAATTTATCCTCATCGTTTTTTAGTTGTCGCATTTTTTCAAAAAGTAATTCTCCGGCTTCTGTTAAGATAAGCTTCTTCCCTTCCTGTCTAAATAAGCTAACTTTATAGGAATTCTCTAGAAACTTAATGTGCTGTGAAACCGCAGGCTGAGTGATATTGAGCTCATTTGCTGCATGAGTATAGTTCATATATTTGCAAACGGTCAAAAAAGTTGTAACTCTAAAATCTAACATAAGCCCTCCTTATCTCATGAAATGTATTATCAATCATATTATTATTATCAATCATATTATTTATCATAAGAAATTATTATGGTTACATTATAATATATAATTTTATTTTTGCCATTAACTCTAATATAATTTTTTAAGAAGAAAGGCAGATACAAGCTTTCTTAAGTTATATAGCATAATGCGTAAAGCTAAAAAGGAGGAAATTATGAAAATCAAAGATAAATTGTTAGGCTTTTTAATTTGCCTAGTAATTTCAATTCCATCGTGGTTTTTAGGAAAAGAATTTCCAATCATTGGTGGAGCAGTAATAGCAATTTTAATCGGCATGGTAATTGCCTTATTCTGGGACAACAAGGGAACAAAGGCACAGGAAGGTATTAAATTCACATCTAAATACATCCTTCAATTAGCCGTTGTTTTACTTGGTTTCGGCATGGATTTAGGAGTGGTAGTTAAGACAGGAAAGCAGTCTTTTCCAATAATAATCTGCACAATTTCCACATCCCTACTTATCGCCTTCATATTACACAAGGCCCTAAAGGTTAAGGGAAACACAGCAACTCTTGTAGGTGTTGGTTCATCAATTTGTGGTGGTTCTGCCATTGCAGCAACAGCGCCAGTTGTAGATGCTAAGGAAGAGGAAGTGGCACAGGCAATTTCCGTAATCTTTTTCTTTAACGTCCTTGCCGCCTTATTTTTCCCAACCTTAGGAAAACTAATCGGTTTTGATACAACATCAGGAGAGGCCTTTGGTATCTTTGCAGGAACTGCAGTAAATGACACATCTTCTGTAACAGCCACAGCTTCAACTTGGGATAGTATGTGGAATCTTGGCAGTCAGACCCTAGATAAGGCAGTAACAGTAAAACTTACAAGAACTTTAATGATTATTCCAATAACTCTTGTTTTATCACTAATTAGAGCTAAACAGGCTAAGAAAAACGGCGAGCAGACTAATGGCTTTAGCCTAAAGAGAGCCTTCCCAATGTTTATTTTATACTTTGTATTAGCCTCAATTATTACAACTCTTGCCATTCATTTTGGGGTTTCTGCAAATGTATTCGCACCCCTTAAGGAATTAAGTAAATTCTGCATTATCATGGCCATGGCAGCAATTGGCTTAAATAGTAATGTAGTAAAACTTGTTAAGACAGGTGGAAAGCCATTAGTTATTGGTGCAAGTTGTTGGCTAGGTATTACTGTAGTAAGCTTACTTTTACAGAATTTACTTGCTTTAATTTAATGCTTCTAAATTGCAATACATTGTAATATTTCACAAATTAACTAGCCCTCATTGCCGCAAATGCAGCATTTGAGGGCTTTTAAAATTGCACCTAAAATTCCTACAATTTGACCGATGATATAATCTTTGATAAAATGTATACAAATAGACATGTTTGTTTACAACTAAAGATAGGAGATTTTGTATGAAGACATTAGGCAAAAGTATGAAGATTGCGTTGGCTTATGTCGGCGTAATCGTTGGAGCTGGTTTATCATCAGGTCAGGATTTAATGCAGTACTTTGTTTGCTTTGGCAAGCGAGGTTTAATCGGTATATTGATACTTGTGGCTTTAAACATCATTTTCGGACGTATTATAATAGCGCTAGGCTGTTACTATGATTCTAATAGTCATCAAGATGTTCTTGAGCAAGTTGCTCATCCAATTATTAATAAAATAATCGACCTTACACTAATTGTGTCGGGTTTTATAATTTTCTTTGTTATGCTTGCAGGAGCGGGAGCTAACTTGCAGCAGCAGTTTAATTTGCCATCGGCAATCGGCGCCCTTATTTGTGCGCTTCTCGTAATTGTGGTTTCATTTTTGGATTTTGATAAGATTACAGCGGTGTTGGGAATTTTCACACCGATTATTATATTATTAATTATTGCAATAACCGCTTACACATTTATTGGCAAAAGCTACGATTTTGATAGTTTGTCAAATGTGGCAGAAACCGTCGCATCACCAATGCCAAACGTGTATTTTTCAGCCGTTAATTATTACGCCCTTTGTGCTATTACAGGGGTTTCCATGGCCTTCGTATTAGGCGGGTCCTTGGTTAGAATCGGTGTAGCCGAGAAGGGCGGAGCCATTGGTGGAGCCTTGATTGGACTTATCGTTTTATGTGCTTATGGCGTTTTATTTGCAAATGTAGACCTAGTTAAAAGTTCAGACATTCCAATGCTTACTATCGTAGCCCAGATTAATCCAGTGCTTGCCCAGATTTACACCTTTATAATTTTTGCACTGATTTTCAATACGGCCTTTAGTTTAAGTTATGCCCTTGCTAAGCGATTTGCAGGAGATGACATAAAGAAACTAAGAATGATACTTATTGCAGTGGTTGTAGTTGGTTATATTTGTAGTTTTGCTGGCTTTAAGCAGTTGATTTCAATAATGTATCCAATCCTTGGATATATTGGCTTATTACTTCTTTTAGTCTTACTTGTGGCATGGATTCGCGAAAAGCAGAATATCATGAAGGAGAAGAGACTTAGAAGAAAGATGATTAAGCTTGAAGCTAAAAAATATGACGACGATCAGGAATATACAGCTAAGGATAAGAAATTATTTAAGAAGTTAGCAGAAGAGTCCATTATTGATAATGCGGATATTAAGAAAGAAGTTAGAGAAGTGGTTAAAGAAGAACTAGCAGACACTAGTAGTGAGGAGACCAGTCAAAGCGGCAGCAGTAGCCATAAGGGAGGCGACAGCAGAGTCTAGTCAATAAGTAGGAACTTTGGCAAGTCCAGACAATAAATAAAAATATAATAAGTTATAATTCTTCGTAAAAAAGAACTAGGCAAGTATGAAAGGAAATCCAATCATCTTGCCTAGTTCTTTTTATATGGAATGTGTTTTGTAAGTAAAGCATATTCCGAATTAGCAAGTTTAGCTTGTGTGGAACTTGCCAACAGAGGTCTTTAAGTTATCTGAGTAAGAAGAAAGTTCGCTTGAAGATGCGGCACATTCTTCAGATACGGCTGAGTTACCATTTACAACATCAAAGATTGAAGTTGAAAGTTTGTCGATTTCTACCATTAATTCATATTGAGCTTTGCTTTGTTCATTAAGCTTATTAATGATTTTATCTACGCTTTCAGTGTTTGATGTGATGTCATTAAGAGAATCAGCGGCATCATTAACAATGTTTGTACCCTTTGCAATACTTGCAAGTGCTGTTTCAATAAGCTGTGCAATTGATTCTGTAGATTGACTTGTTTCATCTGCGAGCTTTCTTACATTTTCAGCAACAATGGCAAAGCCCTTACCGGCCTCACCGGCTCTAGCGGCTTCAATGCTGGCGTTAAGGGAGAGAAGACTAGTTTCATCTGTAATCTCGTTAAGAGACTTGATAATGTTTCTAATTTCCTCAGAAGCTGTGCTAATGTCAGCCATGGCGCGAACCGCTCTATCCATCTGTTCGCGAGTTTTTTCAACGCTATTTGAAGTTAAACCACTAGAATTTCTAACATCGTCAACGTAATCGTCAACCTTCTTATTTTCCTTTAAGGTAATCTGAATCTTCTTTCTTAAATCCTGTAGGCTGTCGGCCTGGCTAACGGCGCCCTCTGCAAGGGCCTGCGAGATTTTTGAAACCTCTACAGCAGAAGCTGCCACGTGGTCGGCTAAGGAATCCATGCTCTTAAACTCAGTAGAAAGCGAGTCTCTAATGTGGCTGATGTTGTTTTGAATAGGAATGTAGTCACCCATGTAGGTCATACCGCTTTCCGTAACTAAGTCACCATCCGCCATGAGATTTAGATTTTCCTCGATATCCTTTATATATGCTAAAATGTTGTCGCTCATGCTATTTAGCTGATTATATAATCTACCAATTTCGTCTTCTCTGTCATAGCTGATTTCCTCTGAAAGGTGGCCAGCTGCAAGAGAATCAAGATTTGTCTCAAGACTAGCAAGAGGTTCAACCACTCTTATATCAAAGAGTTTCTTAATATTTCTAAAGATTAAGAAGGCCACTATAAAGAAAGCGATTAAAACAAAATACATAAAGTAGGCAATTACATTAACCACCGATTGTGCATCGCTAACCATTTGATTAGTCATTTTGAAAAATGTTTCGCTATCTGCAATTAATGCACTTGAATCCCCAGTTAACTTATAGCTAGCAATATCTGTTTTAATTGTGCCATTCCAATAGTCGTCAACATCGTTTCGGCTAGAAACGAAATTTCCTACATGCATTGCATTTTTAATATTAGTAAGATTCGTATCTACTACGGAAACTCCTGCGGATTCATCGGAACCTGCAAGAACGAGTTTAACAACTCTTTGACTACCCCCTCGAACAATACCACCGTTATTAACAACAGATGTGTATCTTGTGAAAAGATATAGTGCGCAAGCTATAAATAAAAGGAACACCGCAACTAAAATCGAAAGGTTACGGATAGTGCTTTTAATTAAATAACTTATGGTCTGCTTGTTTTCTGTACCATTTTCATTACCCATTTGTTTTCTCCTTTATTAAATTATTACGTTCAAAAACTATAATAATAGTATAATATATTTTTATTAGAATAGGAAAAGAAAAAGGATAAAAGTTTACATTGTTAAAAATATATCAGCGCTATATGTCCTATAAATACAAAAAAGATTGTTAAAAATTCCTAAAAGTATTATAATAAGAGACAGTAGAAAACCTTGAAGGTGGCTAATCATAAGCCGTAATTTATATCCACCTTTATAGACTTATGAGACTTATCTTAAGATTTGCTACGTGTAAAAAGCATCTAAGGGGGTATTTTATATGGTAAGCTTTTTTATTTGTCTATTTATCTTAATTGCTGGCTATTTCACATATGGTAAATTTGTGGAAAGTACATTTGGTCCAGATGATCGTGAAACACCAGCAATCGCTTTAAATGATGGCGTTGACTATGTTGTCATGCCTCTCTGGAAACTGTTCTTAGTACAGCTTCTAAATATCGCAGGACTTGGTCCTATCTTTGGTGCCTTAACTGGTGCTGAATGGGGTCCTGTAGTATTTCTTTGGATTACATTCGGTACAATCTTTGCCGGTGGTGTCCATGATTACTTCTCAGGAATGTTATCAGAACGTAACAGAGGTGCTTCTATTGCAGAAGTTACCGGTATTTACCTTGGTAAGACTATGAAAAATGTAATGAGAGTATTCTCAGTAATCTTACTAGTTATGGTTGGTACAGTATTTGCAGTTGGTCCTGCAGGTTTAATTGTTGTACTATTCAAAAATAATGGAGTCTCAGGAATTCTTACAAGTGCACCTTTCTGGCTTGCAATTATTCTTATCTATTATTTCATCGCAACATTTATTTCAATTGATAAGATTATTGGTCGTATTTATCCTGTATTTGGTATTTGCCTTATTATCATGGCAGTCGGTGTTATTATCGGTACATTTGCAGGTGGATATCAGGTACCAGAAATTTGGTCACACTTTAGAAATATGCATCCATCAGGAACACCAATCTGGTCATTTATGTTTATCACAGTAGCTTGTGGTGCTATTTCAGGATTCCATTCAACTCAGTCTCCTCTTATGGCTCGTTGCTTAAAGAGTGAAAAACAAGGTAGATTTGTATTCTATGGTGCAATGGTAGCTGAAGGCATTATTGCCTTGGTTTGGGCAGCAGCAGGTTGTGCAATTTATGGTAGTGAAGGCCTTGTAGCAGCTGGTGGTGGAAATTCAACAACAGTTTATGCAATTTGTGCAAAGACAATGGGTTCAGTAGGTATTATTTTAGCTATGCTTGGTGTTGTAGCTTGTCCTATTACATCAGGAGATACAGCATTCCGTTCTGCTCGTCTTACAATTGCAGATTGGTTTAAAATTGATCAGAACAAGGTTAAGAATCGTTTCTTTTTATGCCTTCCACTTCTTGGTATAGGAGCTATCCTTGGATTTGGTAATACATTTGGATTCATTGATTACTCAATTATTTGGAGATACTTCAGCTGGACAAATCAGACACTTGCTATGATTGTTCTTTGGTCTGCATCTATGTATCTATTCATAAATAAGAAAAACTACTGGATTACAGTAGTTCCTGCAACATTTATGAGTGCAGTTTCTATTACATATTTTGTAATGGCTCCAGAATGCTTAGGTTTAATTCCTGCTCTAAAAAACAACACATTAGTTGCTTATCCAGCAGGTATTATTGTTGCAATCCTCTTCTTAGGATTATTTATTGCAGCAACAAAGAGAAGATCAAAAGCAGAGCAAAACCAGTAAAGGAGTGGGGTTATGATATTTACACCAAAAGCTCTAGGCTCTTCTAATTTAACAGTTGAGGAGTTGAAAGAGGATAAGAAAAATCTAGTTAAATATGGTCCTTGTGGACTAGGAAAAAAGGCTATATATCTTAATAGCTTCTATCTAGATAGGGTTTATTATGCTGATATGGCAAATGTATCGCGTGTTTATAAAAGAGTTGCAATGAGCAAAGGTGGATTTACGGGAAAGGGCTTATTTGGCTCAATTCCATATCTTGTTGTAGAATTCAAAGATGGTACTAAGAAAGTTTGTAATTTCAAATATGAAGAGCATGTTGATTTAATGCTTGATGCCATAAGCGAGGCTTATCCGAAAATGCCAACACATTCCGTTGAGGCTGAAAAAAGATTAAGAAAGGCTGAAGAAAAAGAACGTGCGCGTTTTGTAAAAAATTTATCTAAGGAAGCTATTCAAACAATTGATATCTTAGATAAAGCAAAGCTTGAACTTGAAAAGGATAGGGAATTAAGCACACGTTTAGCCTATGATGCTAAACAAAAAAGAACTCTTGATTCTATTAATCCAACATACAGAATTTTAGCCGTAGCAGTATTCTTAGCGGCAGCAGTATGTGCCGCCTTCGGAATTCATCTTGTAATGACAAGTGGAATAAAGACTGGTGGAGTTTATGTGCTTTTGGGATTTGCATTTATTTTCTTTGTAATATCATCTCACGTACTACCTACTGGTACTAATAATAAGCGCTATGGCGACAATTGTTACCGCAACACCCTTTCTGAGATGGAAAGTAAGCTTGAGAAAATAAGCAACTTCCCACTGCCTGCAATCTATGCTCACCCAATTGTGTGTGAACGAATGATTCGAGTAATCAGAGAAGGTAGAACAACTACAATAGATGGAGCTATGGAGCTAGTTAAAAAGGATTTAAAAGCTTTAAATCCAAGCGTTACTGTAACACAAAAAGAATACGACGAAGTCGTAGTCGTAAAGCCACTTTTTACAGTAGCGGATTATGCTTAAATAGACAATGAATGATGAAGGTGCTATTTACGCTTGCGTAAGTAGCATCTTTTTTTGTTTTTTAGCCATCGTGGGTGTAGTGTGGTCTGGGGTATTGTATATGTTACGGGGATCATAGTAACGGAAATTCGGCGCGCGAAGCCAGCGCCATCCCCGCCATCATCCCACTACAAATTCGCCTCGCCCCATCTTTTTAATTCCAACAATATAGGAATCATTGACTTAGCCTTTTCAGTTAGGGAATACTCCACTCTTACTGGCATTTCATCAAACTGAAGACGGTTTACCAATCCGTCAGCTTCAAGTTCCTTTAGGGACTGGGCAAGCATAGTGTTGGTGATGCCGTAAACGGAACGTCTAAGCTCGCCGTAGCGCACAGTCTCATTATTATCAATGACACATAAAATCATGATTTTCCATTTTCCGCCAACAATATTTAGTACTTTCTTTAAACCGCAGCCATCGCCTGCAATATCATCACATAGAGGTTCTTTTTTGTTTGCCATAATTAACTCCTTTAATCGCATTACATTTTCATTACTCAGTTTTTTCTTACCAGGTTAATATTTTTTGCGTACTTGATATATTTTTCTTACCACATATAATAAACTTATCTTGTACGAAAAGCAAGATAAAAATAAAAGGTTTGAAAGGAAGCAAGGATGGTTAAAAGAAAGGCAAAAGTAGACGTAAGCCATTGTGTAGCTTGTGGTGTCTGTCAAAAGCAGTGTCCAAGAGGCGCAATTAGCATCTTTAGAGGATGTTATTCAGTGGTTGATATGGCGAAATGTGTAGGTTGTGGTATATGTGCCAAGGTCTGTCCAGCGGACACAATAAGTATAGAAACAGTGGAGGTATCAAATGACAAATAGTAACAATGTAAAGATCAAGAAACCCAAAAGAAAGAAATCGTGGATGGATTATCTTTATATTTGGTCAATTATTTATTTTGCCTTAGGCTTTTTTAACATTTTGTTTGCTTGGCTAGGATTAATTGACTTTATTTTACCCCTCATAGTTGCAATTTTTGCGGGCAATAAATATTTTTGCAACAATTTATGTGGCAGAGGACAATTATTCTGGTTTTTAGGTAACAAATTAAAGCTATCAAGGAAGAAAAAGGCTCCAAAGTTTCTCTCTTCTAATTGGTTTAGATACGGATTTTTGGCCTTCTTTTTAACCATGTTTGCCAATATGGTATTTCAAACATATTTAGTATTTTCAGGAACAGATAGTTTAAGAAAAGCAATTAAGTTATTCTGGACCTTTAAAGTGCCATGGAAATGGGCTTATAATGGTAGTATCTTTCCTGATTGGGTAGCAAAATTTGGTTTCGGTTTTTACAGCCTAATGTTGACATCAACACTAATAGGCCTTATTGTAATGTTACTCTTTAAGGAGAGAACTTGGTGTAGTTTCTGCCCAATGGGAACTATGACTCAAGGAATCTGTAAATTAAAGGCAAAAAGAAAGGAATAATTATGACAATAAATGAACGTGCAGACTTAGCAGCAAGTCTTAAAGCATCAGGAAAATGTAATTGTACACAGGCAGTTTTAGCTGCATTCGAGGATAAATTCGATCTTTCAAATGAGCAGTTAATGACAGTTGGAGCAGGATTTGCTGCAGGTATGGGTTGCATGGAAAGTACATGCGGAGCCCTAATCGGAGCTGTAATGACAGCCGGCCAGCTAACAGGCGCTAAGGGAACACCTAGATATTCTAAGGAAATTTTAGCTAAGTTTAATGAAAAATGCGGAGCTACAATTTGCAAGGATCTTAAGGGAATTACTACAGGTCAGGTAGTCTGTCCATGTAACGATTGCGTAAGAAACGCAGTACTCGCCCTTTCAGAGGTCTGTCCAATCGAAGAATAATTGGCCTTGTGAAAATGTATCGCAAGATTAAAACTTAGACATGAGATATAGCGGCGCGCCTTGTGGTGTGCCGCTTTTTTCCTAGCTTGTTTTACAGCGAGCCACCCCCTCAGAAAAGCTGTCGTTTATCAGGCGAGCCGCCCCCTAAGAAAAAAAGCGAGCCGCCCCTGTAATTAAAAAATAAGATTGCATAATTGACTATCTTTTGGTGTTTATAAATGGTAAGATAATGATAATAAATCGAGATTAACAATACATATTTTTTGAGGAAAAGGTGGGATGAATTATGAAATTATTTCACGCAAGCAGTGAGCTAATTAAGCAACCTGACGTATTTCACGGCAGGAAAAATGCAGATTTTGGCCAAGGCTTTTATCTTAGTCCAGACAGAGACTTTGTAAATAAGTGGGCCGGAGAGAATTTTTATATAAATGAATATAAGTTAGACCTTGAAGGTTTAAAGGTCGTTGAGTTTGAAAGAAACCAAGATTGGTTTGAATACATTTTCAATAATAGACGCCGCAAGGACACGATTGAGGCAGACGTAGTGATTGGTCCTGTGGCAAATGATACGCTATACGATAGCCTAGGCATTATAACTAGTGGTTATCTAAGCAATGAAGAGGCCCTAAGCCTGCTAATGATCGGCCCTGAATATAGGCAGGTGGCTATTAAGACGATTAAGGGAATTAAGCAGCTTCACTGGGTTGATGCCATGAAGATTATTGATGTGACAAAGGAAAAAGAGCTTTTAAAGAAAGAGGAAGAGCAGTATAACGAGGATTTTGCTAAGGCAATGGAAAAATTCGATGTGTAGATTTGTGGGTGTGCTTTCCTAAGGACTTAATTTTTTTAAGTTTCTTAAGGACTTTAGATTATTAGTCACATTTTCAAAAAATACTTTAGAATATTAAATTGTTAAAAATTAGCTTGACACTAATAAGTTAAGTGTATACAATCATAAACATAAAGCAAAGGCGCTTAAGGATAGAGGATATCTTTAAGCGCTTTTTTCGTTTTATTCGGGGAATCTCCGATTAAGACGCTTTCGTCATTTATCTGGCTAATCCAGGTGCTAGATAAGTGAAGAAATTTGCTTTTATGAAAATGCAAACACAAACAATGAGTTTTTTACAGCAAAGGCGCTGTTAGAGTGTGACGTCCACTTTAACAGTGCCTTTTTATATTATTAGGGAAAGTGTGTGTTTGGAAATGGATGAAAATCCGAAGGAGGAAAATTATTTATGAATGAAGTTTTAGAAGCAGTAAACTCACAAGTCTTTGGCGTGTGGTTTTTAATAGGTGCAGCCTTAGTATTCTGGATGCAAGCCGGATTTGCTATGGTTGAAGCAGGTTTTACAAGAGCTAAGAACGCAGGTAACATCATCATGAAGAACATGATGGATTTCTGTATCGGTACAGTAATGTTTATCGTAATTGGTTTTGGTCTATTCCTTGGTGAAGACGCATTATTTGGTTTAGTAGAATTCCAAATTTTGACATTTTCACAAATTATGGAGAATTTGACTGGTCAGGTTTTGTATTTAACTTAGTATTCTGTGCAACAACAGCTACTATCGTTTCTGGTGCAATGGCTGAAAGAACAAGATTTATTTCTTACTGTGCATACTCAGCAGTTATTTCAGGTATCATTTATCCAATCGAAGCTCACTGGACATGGGGCGGCGGTTGGTTAGCTCAAATGGGCTTCCATGATTTTGCAGGTTCTAACTGTATTCACATGGTAGGTGGTATCGGTGCTTTAATCGGTGCTTGGATTCTTGGTGCTCGTATCGGTAAGTTCACAAAGGACTCAAAGGGTAAGATCACTAAGGTAAATGCATTCCCAGGCCACAACATTCCACTTGGTGCACTTGGTGTGTTCATCCTTTGGTTTGGTTGGTATGGCTTTAACGGTGCGGCTGCTACATCAGTAGAACAGCTCGGACACATTTTCGTAACAACAACAATTGCTCCAGCAGTTGCAACAGTTACAACAATGATTTTCACTTGGATTAAGTATGGTAAGCCAGATGTTTCAATGTGTTTAAATGCATCCCTTGCAGGTCTTGTAGCTATTACAGCTGGTTGTGATAGTGTAAATGCATTAGGCGCAATCATCATCGGCGCAGTAGCAGGTTTACTTGTAGTATTTGCAGTATGGCTTCTTGATTATAAGTTAAGAATTGATGATCCTGTAGGTGCTGTAGCAGTTCATATGTGCAACGGTATCTGGGGTACAATCGCAGTTGGTTTATTCTCTGATAGCTCAGTTCCAGGTTATGCTCTTGCTAACTCAGCAGGCGACACAATCTCAGGTTTATTCATGGGCGGCGGATTTGAATTATTAGGAATTCAGTTTATCGGTATGTTTGCTACAATCGCTTGGGCAACAGTAACACTCTTTATCGCCTTCAAGGCAATCGATGCAACTCTTGGACTTAGAGCTTCTGAAGAGGAAGAGCTTACAGGTCTCGATGTTACAGAACATGGCTTAACTTCTGCATATGCAGGCTTCTCTCTCATGGACGTAACTGGTATGGAGATGCTTGAAAATGAAAACACAGACCTCGGAGTTATCGACTACGAGAACGCTTCACAGACATTACGTGACGCATCAATCCCTGTAGTTCGTACTCCTGATTTTGAAAATGAAACAGCAATCCACAAGGTTGTTGTAATCGCAAAGCTTTCTCGTTACGACAAGCTTCGTAAGGCAATGAACGACTTAGGTGTAACAGGTATGACAGTAACTCAGGTTATGGGTTGTGGTATCCAAAAGGGCGCTGGCGAAATGTATCGTGGTGTTGAAATGGATGCAACTCTCCTTCCAAAGGTTAAGCTTGAAATTGTTGTAAGCAAGATTTCAGTAGATGAAGTTATTGAGACAGCTAAGAAGGCCCTTTATACAGGACATATCGGAGATGGTAAGATCTTCGTTTATAACGTAAGTAAGGTCGTTAAGATCAGAACTGGTGAGGAGGACGTTGAGGCTCTCGCTGACGTGGAATAAGAACGGACGCCGCTACGGTCTGGGGAGTGTATCCTCACAGACACGCTCCCGCTTCCTGTCTCTCGTAGCGCTACTAAGCTTCCCGCCCCCACAGTAGTGGGCGCGCCAAGCTAAGTGGCGACGGAGTCAGGACAGTCTGTTCGAATACATCCCCACTCCCTAGCGGCTGTTCTACACCACCGTGAGGAGATCCCCCCCTCGGGCAGGGATGCCCCACCGGGAGTGAGAGACTAACGGACGCCGAAAACGCTTCGCTGTTCGGCTGAGGAAGAATGACCAAACGGTAGGATTTCACCGTATGTAGTAAATTAATCTATTAATCTTTAAAGTAACGAGTTTTCGTTAATCATAAAATACATTTTTACTTTGTTTATGAACCAACATGCCAGTGGGTTCGAGAAAATTAGTTGTTACCCCCTTTGGAGTAACAAAGGGATTATAGGAAAGTCCCAATTGATAAGGGTTGTCGCCTGGCAACCGACTAGATTTGTTATCTATTATTAAATATAGATATAAACTTCATGTCTACATATATCATTTCAAAGCAGATCAAAAAAACTCCAATGTAGACAGAGGAAAACTCCAACGCAGGCATTTCCTTTCTTGGTGCCTGCATTTAAGACACACTACATAATTCCTATAGGAAAAGGACACTGTTTAGGCAGTGTCCTTTTTCTATATTTTAGTTTTGTGGGTTTTGGGGAAATGTGTCTCAATATTGAGGAAAAAAGAAAGACCCGTCCCACCCGCCATGTAATAGGCGGGTGGTTTGTAAAAGTCTCGGTGGGTAGAAAAGCCGCGGGAGGGGTGACTTTCCGGAGATGGGAGTGAAGGGGCGGAGTTAATTTTTCAGGCTATTCTAGCTGCGTTGGTCCTTGGATTTGCAGGGCAAATCCTTAGTACCACTACGCTGCTAGCTAAGCGGGAGCGTGCCTGAAAAATTAAGCTACCGCCCCGAAACGCCCTCCCGGGATTCATCCAAGCCTCCCGTCCTTTTTTACCCTCCGTTTTTTACATACCCTCCCGTGCGCATTTCCCCCCCTAGACATTTTCAAAATATAAGTCATAATAAAGATAACGAATATTAAAGGGGTTGAACAAATGGCATTAGTATATATTATCGAAGACGATGAAAATATTAGGGAAATCGAGGAGTATGCCTTGCAGACTGCGGGTTACACGGTCATGGGCTTTGCCTGCGCCAAGGATTTTTATAGGAAGCTTGCGGAGAGGCAGCCGGACATTTGCCTCGTGGACATCATGCTGCCTGACAAGAGCGGCAACGAGATTGTTAAGGAAATGCGCCGTAATCCCGACACCAAGAAGATGCCTATAATCATGGTCACAGCCAAGACTACGGAGCTGGATTTGGTGAGGGGCATTGAGGACGGCGCGGACGATTACATTAAGAAGCCATTTTCAGTCATGGAGCTCATTTCCAGGGTCAAGGCCTTGCTTCGCAGGTCTGCTCCGGAGGAAGTTAAGGAGCTGGTTTTGGACGATTTGCATCTAAACAATGAGAAGCACGCGGTGAGCATTAATGGTGAAAATGTAGAGCTCACCTTCAAGGAGTATGAATTGCTCTCCCTCCTTTTGCTAAACAAGGGCATCGTGCTTAGCAGGGATACTATTATGGAGCGAATTTGGGGCATCGACTACGAGGGCGAGTCTCGAACCCTAGACATGCACATAAAGACTTTACGAAAGAAGCTGCAGTCCTATGGAAATCGCATCAGAACAGTGCGCAACGTGGGCTATATTCTGGAATGATGAAGACTTGTAAATGTCTTGCAGCAATAATTGAAAAAATCGGACATGATTTAGGACATACTATAAATGGAAAGAAGTGTGATATTTTCATATGAAAACAAAAATTAATATAAGACTTATGATTATCGCGATTATCGCCATTGCCTTTACGGTGCTTGGAACGACGCTTGTTTATTACAATATTTTCCAGGGACAGGTGAAAAATGACTTGGCGGTTACGGCGAAACTTTTGAGGGATACGAACTATTTTGAATCCACTGACGGGGACCTTTCGAGCATGGATTTGTCGGCGGATGTGCAGGAGCTTCGAATCACTTGGGTGGACACGGATGGAACTGTGCTCTACGACAACGATGCTGAGGCTGCGGACCTCTCAAATCACTACGATAGGCCGGAGATTCAGGAGGCCTTTAAAAATGGATATGGCGAGATTACTCGTGTTTCAGACACCATGAACCACAACACCATATATTATGCGCTTTTGCTAGATAATGGCACTGTTTTACGAGTGGCAACAGATGTAAATAGCTTGTTTTCGGTATTTATGTCTGCAACCCCAGTAATAGTCGTGATTATCATGGCTTTGATTATGATTTGCGTCTTGCTTTCACATTTGCTTACAAAGCAGTTGTTGCGACCGGTTGAAAATATGGCCAAGAATTTCAACAATGTCAATTATGAGGCACCTTATAAGGAGCTTGAGCCGCTAACGGAGATTATCAGGGCGCAGCACGACGAGGTTTTATCGGCCGCCAAGGTAAGACAGGATTTTACTGCAAATATTTCTCATGAGCTAAAGACACCGCTAACGGCGATTTCAGGCTATGCGGAGCTTTTAGAGGGGGATTTTGTGGATGAAGAAAAGAGAAAACATTTTTACCACGAAATCAGAAAGAACTCTAATAGATTACTTGCCCTAATCACAGATATTATCAGGCTTTCTGAGCTTGATAGAAGTGATAGAGAACCTTCCTTTGAGGAGCTAAATCTCTACGAGATTGTTAGCGAGTGCGTGGAAAATCTTGAGTTTGGCGCAAAGCAAAGGGGCGTGGAGCTTAGCCTAAAGGGCGAAGCTTGCAGGCTCAGGGGCAACAGCCACATGCTTAGGGAACTCGCAGAAAATCTAATTCAGAACGCTATCCGTTACAACAATCCTGGTGGTAAGGTTGAGGTCGTTGTTACAGCAAATCCTGAAGCTTGCTTGATTGTGAAGGATAACGGCATTGGAATTCCAAAGGAAGACCAGCAGCGAATTTTCGAGAGATTTTATAGAGTTGATAAGAGCCGCTCGAAAGAAACCGGCGGCACAGGACTTGGCCTTTCAATCGTGAAGCATGTGGTGGAAATCCACAACGCTAAGATCGAGCTTGAAAGCGAACCGGGGGTTGGAACGACTATGAAGGTAGTGTTTTAGCGGGTTTGAAGGAATAGTGGAGTTGATGAGATAAGGAGTAGCTAAGTAGATGAGTTAAAGGAGCAGCGGGGCTGCTCCTTTTTTGATGGAGTGGGGGCTCTTTGTTCTGCGGTGGTAGGGTTTTGGATTTCGCCCCTTTTTTCTTGGGAAATGATGCAGGTAATTTGTGAAAAATACCAGTTTGATGTAATTTTGAAATTTTGTTTTTTTGTGGTTACAGTCAATCAGGAAAAATACTAGATTTACCTGTAAATTAGATTCCTTGATTTTTCAGACTTACATGCAATCAGTAAAATTTCATGAGTTGATGGTATGAGAAATCAACTTGCTAAAAAGCGGATTTTAGTTTCCTACATACAAATTTAAAATTTCTTGGAATTACCTGTAAGCTACTGCAATGAATTTAAATTAAGTTAAGTTTTAAAAACTTGGGTCTTACCATCAGTTCTTAAAAACTGTCGTTTTGATGGTATAGGCTGCTGAAATGAAATTTCTAAATACAGGTAATTTATCAAAAATCCCTCGTTGATTGTAACCCTCACGAAAAATCCCAACAACTTCCATTAAAGTTATGGGAACCCCTACAAAAATATGGGATTAATGCTATAATAAGCCTATTAAAGATAAGATTTAACGCAGTGTAAGCAACTCCTGCTTTACACGCAATGAAAGGAACACAATGGAAAAAATAGATGGAATTTGGTACATGAAGGGCAAGGCTTTCAACGATAAGTCAAGAATCAAGTCTTGGCAAGAGGTTGTGGAGTTAGTGAATAAGATAGGTTTTCTCCCATTTTTCGCAAATGAGGTGGAAGGCTTTTCATTAGAAGAGATGGTGGCAGCAGATTTCTGGTGGACCGGCATCGCTAGCGAGGATCCATGGGAATGGCGCGAAATCATCGCCCGTTCAAAGGAAGTTGCCTATGGCAAGTTCTTTGACAAGAGGGCAGGTTTTATCAGTAAGGAATGGCTTCCGATTTTTGCAAATGCGCGAAGAGACGGTTACGATTTCGACTCACGTTACGCTGATGGCAAGGCCAGCCGCAGAGAAAAGATGATCATGGATTTTTACATGCAAGAAGACGACGAGGGCGACATTGTCTGGAAAGAGGACGAGATTCTCTCAACAGAACTCAAGAAACTCGCGGGTTTTGGCAAGGACGGAGCCAAGAATTATCCTGGAATTATTACTTCTTTGCAAATGAATCTCTACCTTGTAATTTCCGACTTTAGAAGAAGAACCAACAAAAAGACAGGAAATGAGTACGGCATGGCAGTTTCCATTATGAAGCCACCAGAAGTTATCTGGGGTTACGATTTAGTAACAAGTGCCTATGGCGAAGATTCAACAAAGTCTTGGGAAAAGATTTATAATCAGGTACTCAAGCTAAACCCAAAGGCAGTAGAGAAAGATATCATAAAGATTATTGGCAAGAAGCCAAGCTAGATGGTCCAAGCTAGATGGTATGGCTAAAATTAAATTAGAAAGAATATAAGCAAGTTTGCAGGCATTGTGATTCCCGCACTTGCATATATAGAGGAAGATTATGTTAGAACTTATAAATATAGGTGAAGCCGATTTTGGTTGTGAAGAAAGAGCTGAAAATGCACCTTTAATGTGCGGCCTTACTTTCAAAGGCGAGCATGGCTACGTGTATAAGGAAATCTTAGATGAAAAAGTAGATGAGCTAGCTCTAGTAAAGGGAATGAAAATTTCTGAGGAAGAGTTGGAGAACTTGCTAAAGGGCTAGAGAGCAAGTTGTGGAAAGCGTGAGACCACGGGGCTTGTGGCCTAGTGGGAGGCGACCAAGAAATCAATAGGAATGCGATGACCGGCAAAGGCTTAACCTATCAAGGTTTTAAGCAAGTTGTGGTCGCAACCAAGAATTTAATATAAGACCGTTAGGTTTAGCTAAGAATTGGGGCTAAAAAAGGCTTCTTTTCTGAAAACTAGGACCTAGCGGTCTTTTTTTGTATGTTAGGTCAATGATTTAGAAAATTTGATTTTGAGTTTTAATCCCTATGGAATGAAAATTTCGCGTTGGGTCAATTGCCCCTAAATTTAAAGGTTGAAATGTAAGTTTGTAGTGACCTAATCCAGACTTTTTTGCTCGTAAGTATTACTTTTCAAAATATGAGCATTATAAATAGTGGGAAAGTAGGACTAAAGCAAGAAAATGAAGTTGCTAGGTCAACTCCCTCCGGCCAAACTCCCCCTCCGTTTCAGTAATAAAAGCAAGTTGTGTGTTCCAGGAAATTTACCATAATCCCAATAGCGAAAAAAACTACCGTTAGGTCAACTCCCTCCGGCAAACTCCCCCTCCGTTTCAGTAATAAAAGCAAGTTGTGTGTTCTAGGAAATTTCCATAATCCTAATAGCGAAAAAAACTACCGTTAGGTCAACTCCCTCCGCCAAACTCCCTCTCCGGAGCCAAAATAAAAGCAAGTTGTGTGTTCCAGGAAATTTTCCATAATCCAAATAGCGAAAAAACCTTCCGTTAGGTCAATTCACCTCCGACCACAGCCAGGAATTCAAAAAAAGCAGCCACCCTCCGGGAGCCCACGCCACAGCAAACAGCGAAGCGCCTTTGTGTCCGACCGCGCCCCGCTCCCGTCCCACAACAACACCTCGCTCCCAATCACTAAAAAAAGCCCCGCAGTCACCTGCGGGGCCTCATCAGCTCTAGCTTACTTTCTCGCTATGAAAGAGTTTAGTTAGTCCATAAGGGCTAGTAAGCCAGTGGTGCTGATTCCATTTTCTTTTAGAAGTTCATCTGGCTTAAAGTCTGAATGGAACTCCTTTGTTAAACCTAAGTTCTTAACCTTCATGTCGCTATCACCGTAGAAGGACGCGATGCGCTGGCCGTAGCCACCGTCAAGATAGCAATCCTCAATAGTAATAACAAGCTTGTGGTCTTCCTTTAGGGAGTCAAGAAGATCAGTATCAAGTCCAGTTAAAAATCTAGGGCTAATAACTGTGATCTCCTTACCAGTCTTTTCCTTGTAAGCCTTAGCTGTTTCAAGGGCAACTGGGACTAAGCAACCAACAGCTACGATAGCGATGTCGCTACCCTTGTTAATCACCTTAGCCTTATTTGTTAAGGAATAATCTGTGTTATCAGCTATGCCATCAGTCGTAAATTTACGTGGGACGCGAATTGCAACTGGATGTGCCTTCTGGCTTGTGGCATATTTAAACATTTGAACGTATTCTTCCTTACTTGTTGGGGCAAGATAAAGAAGATTTGGAACGTGGGCAAAGAACTGGATATCACTAAGTGCGATGTGAGTATCAGAGTTCATGCCGTACACTCCTGGGTTTAAAACTAGGATAGTAGCTGGGTTATTATTTAAACACAAATCGTGTGATAGCTGATCATAAGTTCTCTGAAGGAATGGAGCCATAGTACCAAATACAGCAGTAGCGCCATTTTTAGCAGCACCACTTGCCATAGCCATAGCATTTTCCTCGGCAATACCAACGTCAACGAAACGTCCGCGTTTTGCATAACCCTGTCTTTCTTCACCGATAAATCCAAGGGATGCTGGGGTAGCAGCGTTGAAAATAACGGCTTTATCATCTGTTTCTAATAGCTCTACCAAACTGTCGTGAACTGTTGTGTCCGCTGGCTTAGTAGGCTTATTCTTTGGTGATCCATCTTCTATGTTAAATGGGCCACCAGCGTGCCAACTTTCTCTGTTTTCTTCAGCATAAGAAAGTCCTTTACCTTTAATAGTATGCACGTGTACGACTATTGGATGATCGATGTCCTTAACTTTTTTGAAAACCTCTACGAGGGCAGGAATATTGTGGCCTTCGTCTATGTAAATGTAGTCGAGCCCGAATCCCTTAAAGAAATTGTTAGGTGCCTCGCCCTTAGTGTCACGTAATTTTTTTAGTGTCTTATAAATTCCACCATGATTTTCAGCAATACTTTGATCGTTATCGTTAACTACGATGATAAGATTTTTATCGTACTCACCAGCGTAATCCAAGGCTTCAAGGGCCTCGCCACCGGAAAGTGATCCATCACCGATAATTGCGACAACATTTTCAGTTCCATTATTCACGTCACGGCCTTTTGCAAGTCCGAGTGCGAGTGAAACCGAAGTGGATGTGTGACCGATCTTAAACTGGTCATGGTCGCTCTCATTGGGATTAGTGTAACCAGTCACATCGCAAAAATGCTCTGCATCAAGATAGGCTTCTTTTCTACCAGTTAAAATCTTGTGTGGATAGCTTTGATGAGAGACATCCCATACAAACTTATCTGTTGGCGAATTGAACACGTAGTGTAGTGCAACTGTTAATTCCACCACTCCAAGATTTGGGCCCTTGTGACCACCAATATTGCTGATTCTATTAATGACGGCCGCTCTTGTTTCATCTGCAAGTGTCTGCAAATTTTCTATGCTAATTTTCTTAACATCTTCAGGTCCATTTATATTTTCTAAAAACATAGAAACTCCTTTCGTATATCAAATTATAAGGTCATAAGGCTTTTGCTGCCCTTAAGCCCCTCCCTGCAAAGCTTAGTTCATTTATAGACTTTAAACGGGGTTCGGTCAATAGTTTCAAAAAAAATTTTGGAAAAAATTAATAAAGTTGAGCACAATTTTATATTACACTATTTATGTTATGATAAATAGCGAATATTATTAAGAAAATAAGCACTAAGGAGATTAAGAAAATGTCAAAAAAATTTGCAGTTATAGATACAGAAACAACTTGGAGCGATGAGGTCATGTCCATCGGCGTGGTTATCGCTTCGGAAGAGGATTTTAAGCCCCTTAGCAGCAACTATTGGATCATCACTGAGGCTGCAAAGAAGGGCGGCATGTACTCTAAAACTCTTGAAATTCCTGGTATCCCATCTATCAAGACGGACCGCGAAGGAGCCCTCTCCCAGATGAGAGCTTATTTATATGAAAATGAAGTCACTGACCTTTTGGCCTATAATGCCAATTTTGATAAGCGCCACCTTCCAGAGTTTCGAGATTTCACATGGCGCGACATTTTAAAGCTAGCCGCATACAAACAACACAATCAAGCAATCCCAGAAAACGCCGAGTGTTGCGGCACCGGCCGACTTAAAAGAAACTATAGAGTTGAGTGCATCCTCTCCATGTTTGGCGAGGTGGATTATAGGGAAATGCACAACGCCCTCACAGATTCCGAAGATGAGCTACGAATCATGGGATATTTGGGCAAGAGCGTAGGAGAGTATCCGGAAATTTAGAGCTAGGAGCGGTATATTTACATTTCCTTAATCTTCCAATATAATATAAGTAGATAATTTCGTGATAACAATTGGTCGTTTTGTAGAAATATTGCTTAGTCTAGGATATTTCTAGATTGGAGGCTCTATGGAAAATAATAAGAAGGCAATGTATAAATTAAGTTATGGACTCTTTGTCTGTACAGTAAAGGACGGGGATAAGCTCAATGGCTGTATTACAAATACAGCAATACAGCTAGCTTCCGATCCTAATTTGATTTCCGTTTCCCTAAATAAAGCAAACCTTACGCATGACATTTTAAAAAAGACAAAGGTTTGCAACATCTCAGTTTTAAGCCAAGAGGCGGACTTTGAAACCTTTAAGCATTTCGGTTTCCAGTCCGGTCGCGACGTCAACAAGTTTGCGGACAGCTACGACAAGTCCAATTATGTAATGGCGGATAACGGAATTCCTGTGATTACTAAGGGTGTCAACGCTTGCTTCTTGCTAGAAGTTAAGCAGATGATTGACTTGGGCTCACACACGCTTTTCATCTGCCAGCCAAGTCTTATGACGGTGCTATCAGAGGCGAAGTCCTGCAGTTACGAGTATTATCAGGAAAATATAAAGCCAAAGCCTGAGAAGGTTGGCGAAACTCCAAAGGGAGAAACTATTTGGAAGTGCACAATTTGCGGCTATGAGTATGTGGGCGAGGACATGCCAGATGACTTTATTTGCCCAATTTGTAAGCATCCAAAGGATGATTTTGAAAAATTTGTTAGATAAGCAGGGAAGTAAGTAATTGAGCGGGCTTTGTCCATTTGCTATAATAAATAAAAAAGTGATTGATTGGAGAAAATGCAACGATGAAGGCTTATTACCACCTACCGGGCTTGTTTGAATTTTATGATTTTTATAAGGAGTTTCTCTCTCTCTGGAAAAATCATAGAGAATTCTTTTATGATTGGTGCGAAATTGGCTCCATCTACGGCGCTCCGGCAGATGCCCTATGGGGCGGAGGTCGAGTAGGTTTTGGTGATGCAAATGCAACAAAAGTCGCACAACTTCTAAGAGAATACAACATCAGCGCCCGCCTAACTTTCAGCAATTCCAAGCTTCGTAAGGAACACTTGTCCGATTATGTTTGCAATAAGTTATGTGAGATTTCTGAAGAAAATGGACAAACTACAGAAGCTTGCGATGTCCGAAAAGTTCAAAATTCCCATGAGGATGAGAATGTCCAAAATTCTCGAGAGGCTATAGGCGTTCAAAACGGTGTCATCCTACACTCCGACCTGCTACTTGATTACCTAAAGGAAAAGTATCCTTCCCTTTATTTCGTGTCTTCTACAACTAAGGTCCTAACTGACTTTAAGGACTTAGAGGCAGAAGTTAAAAGAGAAGATTTCAAATTTGTGGTACCAGACTTTAGACTTAATAAGTCCTTTGATAAACTTGGCAAACTAGAGCAGAAGTACAAGGACAAGCTTGAATTCTTGTGTAATGAATGTTGCTATTTTGGTTGCACTGACAGAAAAGCTTGTTATGAAAACGTAAGTCTTAAGGCTCTTGGTGAGACGGAGGAAGATCATATTTGCAAGGCTCCCAATTCTAAGATTGGTTATCGCTTCTCCGATGCCATGAAGAATCCAGGATTTATCAGCCTTGATGACATTCAAAATGTATATATGCCTATGGGCTTTTCTCAATTTAAAATTGAGGGGCGTAGCCTTGGCAGCGCCATAGTTTTAGAGTTTCTATTATATTACATGGTAAAACCAGAATATCAGTTAAGAGTAAGAGAAGAGATGTATTTAGATAGTAGCCTAGATTTATTCTAGGCTACTTTTTTCCAATTAAATTTTATCAAATTATATATCCCACAAATCCCACCAACACTAGATTTCCCCAAAAATCACCTCTGTTAGTTAAAAAATTTAATACTGAAAAATCTCACAATCTTTGTTATACTATTATGCATGTCTAAAAATTAGATGTGATAAATAGATATTATTTAATGAAGGAAGAAGAGTATATGGAATTTACTAATACGATTTGGTCATTACTTCCACCACTTATTGCCATTATCTTGGCATTGATTACAAAAGAAGTATATTCATCACTATTTGTTGGTATTCTTACAGGTGGATTATTATTTGCAGGTTTTAATGTTTCCGTGGCTATGAAGCACATTTTCGTAGACGGAATGATTGGACAGCTATCAGATAGCTGGAACGTAGGTATTCTCGTGTTCCTAGTAATTCTAGGAAGTATGGTAATGCTTATGAATAGAGCCGGAGGTTCCTCAGCCTTTGGTAAATGGGCAGTTAAGCACGTAAAGACTAAGAGAGGTGCGCAGTTTGCTACTATTATTCTTGGTGTATTGATTTTTATCGATGATTATTTTAACTGTCTTACAGTTGGTTCCGTTATGAGACCAGTTACAGATAAGCATGGCATTTCTAGAGAAAAGCTTGCTTACCTTATTGATGCAACAGCAGCTCCTATCTGTATCATCTCCCCAATTTCTTCTTGGGCAGCAGCAGTTACAGGTTTCGTAGATGGAGCTAATGGACTTTCTCTCTTTGTTAGAGCAATTCCTTATAATTTCTATGCTTTACTTACTCTTGTAATGATGATTGTTATTACTAATATGAAGTTTGATTATGGTTCAATGAGTTTAGCTGAGTTAAATCATATGGTTGAGAATAGAAAGAACAAGAAGAAGGATGCAGCAAGTTTAACAGGTGCTGAAGATCAGCCACATCCTCCAATTTCACAAAATGGTAGAGTTATTCACTTGGTTCTTCCAATAGTATCTCTTATTGTATGTTGTGTAATCGGTATGATTTATACTGGTGGTTTCTTTAGTGGCGCAGATTTCGTTACTGCATTTTCAAATTCAGATGCATCTGTAGGCTTAGTTTACGGTTCGGCAGTGGCACTAGTTATTACAATTGTTTTCTTTGTGGCAACTAGAGTGCTTAGCTTTAATGATTGTATGAATGCAATCCCAGAAGGCTTTAAGAGTATGGTGCCTGCGATTTTAGTTTTAACTTTCGCATGGACACTTAAGGCAATGACAGATTCCCTTGGAGCATCAACTTATGTTGGCGGTGTTGTGGCAAATGTAGCAGGTAACGGTGCTGTAATGAGCTTACTTCCAGCGCTTGTTTTCCTTGTGGGAATTTTCCTTGCATTTGCAACAGGTACATCTTGGGGAACTTTCGGAATCTTAATTCCTATCGTAGTAAACCTTTTTGGTGGGGATATAAACAACGAGCTTATGATTATTTCTATTTCAGCTTGTATGGCTGGTGCTGTTTGTGGTGATCATTGTTCACCAATTTCAGATACTACAATCATGGCTTCAGCAGGTGCAGGTTGCGAACATATGCGACACGTAACTACACAGCTTCCATATGTTTTTACAGTTGCAACAGTTTCACTTGTTTCTTATGTAATCGCAGGTTTTGTAAAGAACTGGTTTATAAGCTTATTTGTTTCTATTGTACTTATGATTTTAACTTTAGTTGTAATTAAGAAAATCAGTCAAAAAAAGACTTCTAATTAATTAGTGTACTATTAAAAAATGGTAAAGTGTGAATGCGCACTTTACCATTTTTATATATATGTAATTTTTTATATATACATGAGCTAATGCATGTGCTATAATGATAATTAATCAAGATACGTGAATAATAATTGAATATAGCATATGGAGGTACTGAAGATGCAAAATACTAAGTCAAGTGATTCTGTGAAAGTAAGTAACAGTATTAAAACCAGATTAATGTGCATTATGGTTTCATTGGTTATAATTCCTTTAGTTATAGCTATTGTAATTAGCTATAATTCTGCAACTAATAAATCAAAAAATGATGCACTAGATTTATTACATGCAAATACGAATTTTGTAAAATCTGAGTTTGAGGCAGCAATTAATAATAATTTAGCAGTTATTGAAACTGTTACAACTGCACCGAGTACGGTAGCATTTTTAAAAACCTATAATACGGGCTCACCTATCATTTCAGTAGAAACAATTCAGAAACAGTTAGATAGTATTGATGCCATAATTAATGATGGTAATGCCTGTATTTTAACAGGATTAGATGGAAATCAGATTGCTAGAACTGATGGTGGTAAACTTTCTAATGTAGCAGATAGAGAGTATTTCACAACTTGTGTAAGCACAAAGAAGTATGCATTTTCTGATGTAATGGTAAGTAAGGGTACTGGATCAAGAATATCCGTAATTATAGTACCTGTTCTAGATGCCGCAACAGGTGAAGTAGTTGGTACTATTCAAAGAAATTTTGACCTAAATTATTTTCATGACATTTTAGCAGATAAAATTGAAATGGGTGTTATTGTTGATACAAAGGGTATTGTTGCAGCCGATGCCGCTCAGGAATTAACAGCAGAAGATGAGGAAATTGATAGAAGTAATGCTGAGTTTATGAAATCAAGCAGCTCAAGTGGTCAGTTTGAATCATACGAATCCATTCCTGGACAAAAGAGTGGAAAAGCTTACATTAGTTGGGCAAGAAGTGAGATTACAGGATGGACTGTGGTAGTAGTTGCTAAGGATTCTGATATCATGGCAGAAGCTGTAAAATCTTCTATAATAATTGTAATTGTAGGCGTTTTCTTAATTATAATTTGTGTAATCATTTCATTAATTTCAGCAAATGGATTTGTTAAGCCAATTATAGATATTAATAAATCAGTTTCTACTTTGGCTGATGGTCGATTTGAAGTTATTGATAATTATAGTGGCAAGAAAGATGAAATTGGATTAATTGTTCGTAATTTTAATAGCGTAATTAATAAATTAGATGATATCGTTAGAAAAATTAAGGAAACATCAAATACAGTTACCGACTCTTCAGAAAATCTTGCAGATATGGCAACTCAGATTTCAGGGGCAACTGATAGTGTTGCATATGCAGTGCAAGATATAGCAACAGGAGCAATACAGCAGGCTGAAGAGATTCAGGCTGCGGCTGAAAATGTTAACAGAATCACAGAGGCAGTAAATGGCGTAAAAGACGCAGCTAAGAGTGTTTCAAACGTAACAGTTCAGATGAAAAAAGCATCAGAAATCTCTAGCAAGTCACTTCGTTTCTTATATGATACAAGTACAGCAATGACAGGAAAGATCGACGAAATTGGAAAGACAATTTCAGCTACTAAAGATGCCGTTGCCAATATTAATGAAAGAGTAGATGGAATTGCAGATATTGCAACTCAGACAAATTTACTTTCTCTTAATGCATCAATTGAGGCAGCACGTGCCGGTGAGGCTGGTAAGGGCTTTGCAGTCGTTGCTGAAGAAATTAGAAAACTTGCAGATGATTCTAATTCATTAGCTCAATCAATTAGAGTTGAGATGGATGTTTTACTTAGTCAGTCAGAAGCAGCAGTTAATGCGGCAAATGAAGTAAAGGCCGGAAATGTAGAACAAGAAAGCGCAATCCAGGAAACACTTGAATCAGTTAATGGAATGTTAGAAGATATCTCAACAACTGTTGATGGCGTAAAGAATATTACAGAAGATGCAGAAGTTTGCGTAAATTCTAATAACGAAGTTTCTGAATCAATGACATCATTGTCAGCAATTTCCGAAGAAAATGCATCATCTGCCGAAACAACAGGAGCTTCAGTAGAAGAGCTCTCTGCCACAGTTTCAGATCTTGCAAAATCAGCTAATGATTTGAAAGACGTCGCAGAGCAACTCAATAATGACATTAGTTTCTTTAAGTAGAATCTGTGAAGCTGAGAGACTTAGTTTTAACATGTGACAAGTGAAATATTAGGAGAATAAAATAGAAAGACTCCCTCCCTATCTGGCCTGAAGGCTAGAAAGGGAGGGAGTTTTGTGCTGTTCCGGGGGTGTGCTGTTCCGGGAGTTTTGTAGTGTTCCGGGAATTTTACCACTGCCGGGATGGGCTTGATTTCTCTGTGCTGTTGGAGAGGTGCAGTGTGCCGGGGGGTTGCCACTGCCGGGATGGAGTTTGTTTCCTCCGGCAAGTACCATCTCTCCGGGGAGCTATCTCTTGATTGCCCTAATTCGATAAAATCAGGCAAAAAGGATTAGTTTTTTAGTTTTAAAAAAAGTCGTTTTTTCAAAACTAATCCTTTTTAATATAAAAGTGTTGATTAGGGCAATCAAAACTTGCTTTAAAGGGTCTTATTTCCAGGGGTGTAGGACTAGCGGAAAAAAAGATGCCGAAAGGGATTAAAAAGCAACTTGCTAAATCGGGGAAGCGTTGACCTAACGGGAGTAAAAGAAGCCGCTAGGGTCAATGAATCCCGGAAGAGGCATAGATACTGACTTTCAGGGAGGTAATCAATCCCAATGCAGTAAATAAGCAAGTTGGGGGCGCCCCAGAAGCTTGATTTTACCGAAAGAAATCCAGTTCCGGAAAGAAATAAGCTTAATAAAGCAAGTTGGAATTCTATTTCACTAAACAAAAGCAAATGTTATAATTGACTTTAGTAAGATATGTATAAATCGTAGGAGGCTTCCATGCAAGACATCACAACAAACTACTACAACACAAATGCCAAAGTCTTCATAGAAGGCACCATGGCAGCAGATGTAAGCAACCTTCGGGAAAGATTCTTAAGCTACATTCCTAAAGAAGGCTACATTCTTGATTGGGGATGTGGTAGCGCTAGAGATAGCCTAGCTTTCATAGAGCAGGGTTATAGGGTGGATGCAGTGGATAAATCCAAAGAGCTTTGTGAATTAGCAAGGCTAAATTTAGGACTTGCTGTGGATAATCAAGACTTTTTAGAGTTAGAGGCTGTTGATAAGTACGATGGAATCTGGGCATGCGCTTCTTTACTTCATGCAAGTAGGGAAGAGTTGCCGGAGATTTTTAGAATAGCAAAGAGAGCATTAAAGCCTGATGGGGTTATATATGCCTCTTTTAAATATGGAGATTTTGAGGGCGAAAGAAATGGTAGATTTTTTACAGATGTGACCTTAGAAGCCTTTGAAAAAATTTTACCTGACATTAATAGAGCGAATGATAAATATAAGCTAGAATTAATGGAAAACTGGATAACTTGTGATGTTAGAGAATCAAGAGGGGACGAGAAATGGCTGAATTTGATTTTGAAAAAAGTGGACTAAAAGTAAATCTTAAGGAAGAATATTATAACCATTTGGATATGGAAGCATTTTATCAAATGTTAAAGAATCCCTCTTATTGCTACAAATTCTACTGGTTAGAGGCTTGCGTGAAGTTGATCGCTGAAGATGTGGAAAGAACTACATTTTCAGAAATAATAGATGAGATGATAGCCAACGCTTGGTATACGGTTCTAGAGTATCACATTCACCTAAGCGGCGTGGTGCTAGGCGAGGTTAGAGATGGCCTTGAGAGGGCTGTGCTTTTATTAAAGGAGCTTAGTGATTTGCCCACAAGTGCATCAAAGATTGAGATTAAAAATGCGATTAAGGCCAATGAAACTGCCATGAGGGCGGTTAAGATTCAGCTAACAAAGATGGTGCCTTATAGGGCTTTGGCAGGATTTTTTAATAGATACGAGAAAAATCCAAATTGGGATAGCGTTGGCAGGTTGACGCTCTATATTGAAGAGGTCAACAAACTTAGAGCTTTGCCTTATATAATTGGCAGGGAGACGGGGCTTAACAGGGAAGTTGCTTTCAATTCTTTTTGGATTAAAATGATACAAGACAACACCGTTGCTATCCTTAGTTGGATTCAGTATGAGAAGGTGAAGTGGCTACAAAACAACAATCCGGAGGTGCCAAGTTTAGTTTATAAGCTAGAACCTATGGATGAAAATGTAAGAAAGCTCGCTCATGTACATAAGCTTTGGGATGCAATTATAGATCTAGGTCCTGTGATGGATGTGTTCAAGGATACTGTGATTGAGGATAAGGCTTATGATGTGGATCATTTTATTCCTTGGTCTTTTGTGATGAATGATGAGCTGTGGAATCTAATGCCTATGGATAGCTCGCTAAATTCTGCTAAAAGCAATAAGTTGCCGAAGTGGGATCCATTTTTTAAAAAATTTGCCAAGAATCAATATTTGATGTATCAGTTGGTAAATGATGAGAGCAAGCCAGAGATTAGAAGACTTTTTGAGGGCTGCTTTAGGGACAACTTGCATTCGATTTGGGCAAATCAGGAATTGTATCGCAAGGGAAATACAAAAGATGAGTTTTATGGAATTTTAGAAAAAAATATGCAGCCTGTGTATGATTCTGCCAAGAGGCAGGGCTATCAGGTGTGGTTATAGGTTTAGATGTTTTTTTAGGAGATGCCTATGGATGAATTGTATGAGCGTATAAAAAAGAAGCACTGGAAAGCTGCAATAAAGAGATTTATGCAAAGCTTAATTAAGCTTATACCATTATTTGGAGTTTTAATATTTATTTTGGCTATGGTGCTTTTGTCAGATAATAAAATTGATAGATATGTTAAAAAAACAGCCGAAATTGAGCAACTCATTCAGGAAAATCAACTTAGCGAAGCTAAGGAAAAATTGGATGAAATTGACAATAAATCAAATTATCAGCATAATTTGGAGATTTATATTGAGCTTTTGAATATGGAGGCTCAAGCTGCCGATCCTCTTAAAATCTATGAAGTGTGTAAAAACTTTAATTTCACAAAAACTGCGGAAGGCGACTTAGATGCCGCAATGCGTGAAAGCTACGATAAATACAATGAGCTTTATACTTCAATGAAAAAGCAAGAAGAAGATGAATCAAAAAAGGCTAGCGAGGAAAAAGAAAATGCCCAAAAAAAGATGTGGTATGATCAGTTTGGAGATAAGGCCATAAATGTGGGAATGCCGTCAAAGGCAGTAGACTATTGCAACACAGGCAAACCTACTTTTCATTATTTCTGTACGGAAACCGATAAAGAAACTAAAAAAAAGGTATATGTCAATATTTATTATTGGGCTGATTTAGAAAATAATCAATACAGCACAATTTATATGAAGGTGGTATGTCGTGACAAAAAAATATCGGAAGTAACTCGCTATGGTGGTACAAGATACTGGGGCGAGAACAATACTCCTTTATTTACGGTTCATAAGTGGGATGAAGATAATTACTTCACAAGAAGTCTTGATAAAGAATTAAATGTTTCAAAATATAAAGTTGGCGGTTATAGTCCTAGTAGTAGCGGAAGCAGTAGTGGAAGTTCAGGAAGTAGCGGAGGCACAAGCGGAAGCTCAGGCAAACGAATCTATAATGGAAATAGCTACGATCCCGATGATTACGACAGCCCAGAGGACTTCGCAGATGATGCATGGGGCAATGACTTCGATGATTGGGATGATGCCTATGATTATTGGGAAGACTGGTAGAATTGTGACGATGATGCAATTGAATATAATAGTATAAATCAAAATTGTAGAAGATAGAGAATTATAAAAACGGACACCACTCCCTAAAATATTCATATTGAATATTTTAGGGAGTGGTGTTATTATATATTTAAGGAGGAATACGATGAATATTTATCTTTTAAAATTTGGATTTTATGGTATTAAGAACATTAAGGAGAATATTGAATTAACATTTTATAAGAAGACTGTAGATAAGAGTTTTGACCCTTCTTTGTATAAAGTTAAGTCAATTTATGGTGAGAATGGTTCTGGAAAGACAGCAATTGTAACAGCATTTAGTATATTAAAGAAGTTAATAGTTTTTCCTGATTATTTATCAGATTCTAATGTGCAAGAAAAATTAAGACATATAGTTAATAAAGAAAAAAATGAATTTAGATTGTATGCTGATGTATGTGTATATTCGGAAGAAGTGCCAATAGTTTTCTCTTATGAAATTATGGTGAAGAAAAATCAGGATACAGAGATTTTTGAAATATATTATGAACATTTAAAAGCAAAGAAAGCTACATATGGAAAAGCATTATTCCATGATGTTTTTGTGATAGAAAATGGCGAATTTAACAAGCTTGAGACAGATGAGCACAATAAAGAAATTATAAAAATTAAGACTATGAATTTGCTAGCTAGAGGTTCTGGTATAGCAAAAATTATGGAGTTGATAGAGAATAAAAAAGTAAATTACGAAGCAGAGTTGTTTTATGATGTAATTTTAGTGCAGGGAATCTTTTTACGAACTTTGACATTTTTAAATGATGAGGATGAACATTATTTATTTTATACAAAGAAAAATTTCGAGAGAATTCGTGATATAAAGAATGCTACTAATGAAGGTCTTGATAAAGCTTTTTTCCAAATAAATGAAATTATAAGTTCACAGACAAATAAAGTGAAAAAGAATGCGATTAGTTCGTATGAGAATAAGATTAAGAAATTAACGAGGTTTATTCAGATATTTAAGACATCACTAAAAGATATTATGGTTGAAAAAAAGGAGATGGATGCAGATTACTATCAGGTTTCATTAGTTTTTGATTATGGTAGTTATAGTGTTGATTATGAATTTGAAAGTACTGGAATTAAGAAAATGGTGAAATTGTATGACGCTATTCAATCAGTAACAATGGGATTCATTGTGTTTATAGATGAATTTGATGCTAATATAAATCCTGTATTTTTCGACAAATTAATTGACTATGTTCGAGATTTTGCTGATGGTCAATTGGCATTTACATCACATAATACAAGCTCTATGGAATCATTAAAAGATGGTAAAGATGCAATTAATTTCCTTACAAGTGATAATCAAATCATTAAATGGACTAAAAATGGACATTATTCGCCAGATGTATTATACAGAAATGGAATGATAGAAAAAATTCCTTTTAATATTTATGGTACTGATTTTGTCGGTATTTTTGGAGAATATGATGAGTAAACAGTTGATTTTTTGTGTTGAGACTAATAGCAAAGCTTTAACGGACTCGATATATATAAATGAATATGTAAGAGAATATTATTTGATTAATAATGACATTAAGATAACATTTATAAAGATGGCATCAAAGCAGAAGTATAAATCTAAAGATGTATGTGCTAGTATTAAAAAATGTATATCTATGTTTCAAGGTGAAAGCTTTATTCTAATGTGCATAGATACAGATAATATTAATTCCAATCAAGTTCAGAAAAAGGAATTTTATGATATACAGAAATATTGTGATAATAACGGTTATCATATAATATGGTTTAATCTAGATATTGAAGATGTATTTTATGGACATAGAGTTGAAAAGAAAGATAAAACAAAAGAAGCGGCTAAGTTTCGCAGTAGGCATTTAATAAAAAATGTAAAAGAAGTTGATTTCAAGAAGAAAATAGAAACACAACACGGAAGTAACTTAGCTCTTGTTTTAGATGAGTTGCTTGAAAGAAAAGAATAAAGACCTAAGGGAGGACATATGTTAGTTTATTCTGGCTTAAAGAAAGATTTTCTAAAGTCTGTAGAAGAAGACTCTATAGCAGAAGAAATTGAAGAGACAATTTATAACAAGATGCATAAAAAAACAGCTCGTAATGAATTTCGTTCTTGGGAGAATTCATTAGAATATATGTATAAAGTGCTTAATGATGACACAATTCCAGAAAATTCAGGCATTGCTATAGAATATAATATTCCGCAAACTTCAAAGAGAGTAGATTTTATTATATCAGGATATGGTGAGAAGAAAGATCCTAATGTAATTATTATAGAGTTAAAGCAGTGGGACAAGGTAGATACAGTAAATGGGCAGGATGCTTTAGTTGAGACCTTTACAGGAGGCGCTGTAAGAAAGGTAGTTCATCCATCATATCAGGCTTGGTCATATGCAGCTATGATTTATGATTATAATCAAAATGTGCAGGAAGGTAACATAATTCTTCATCCATGCGCATTTATGCATAATTATAGAAAATCTAATCCAGAAAAATTAGAGGAAAATCAATATAAAGAATACGTTGAGGATGCTCCGATTTTTGGTCGAGGTGAAGTCTATAAATTAAGAGAATTCATCAAAAAATCTGTTAAGACAGGGGATAATAAAGAAGTCCTATATGACATAGATAATGGACGTATAAGACCATCTAAAAGCCTTCAGGATACGATAAATAGTATGTTAAAGGGCAATCAGGAATTTGTTATGCTTGATGAGCAAAAAGTTGTGTATGAGGAAATCTTAAGGGTGGCTAAGCAGTGTATGACAGATTTAAAGAAACGTACGGTGGTTGTAAAGGGTGGCCCAGGCACAGGTAAAACTGTTGTAGCCATTAATTTGCTTGCAAAGCTAACTAATGAAGGTATGTTTGTTCAGTATACATCTAAGAATAGTGCGCCTAGAGAAGTTTATTCTAAGAAACTTACAGGCTTTAAGAAATCAAGCGTTAATAATATGTTTAAGGGTTCAGGATCATATGTAGATGTAGACTCTAATACAATAGATGTTATTCTTTGTGATGAGGCTCATAGACTTAACGAGAAGTCAGGTTTATTCCATAACAAGGGAGAGAATCAGATTAAAGAAATTATTAATGCAAGTTTATGTAGCGTTTTTTTTATAGATGAAAGTCAGAGAGTTACTTTAAGTGATATTGGTTCTATTGGTGAAATCAAGAAATGGGCAGACAAAGAAGATTCTGAAATTCTTGAAATGGAATTGTTGTCTCAGTTTAGATGTAATGGTTCAGATGGCTATCTTGCTTGGCTTGATGATGTGCTAGAAATTAGAGAAACAGCAAATCATGATTTGAAAGATATTGAGTATGATATACAAATCGTTGATGATCCTAATGAAGTAAGAGAAATTATCATAGAAAAGAACTTAAATTCTCACAATAGAGCTCGTATGGTTGCAGGCTATTGTTGGGAATGGCTAAAAGATGGTAAAGCAGATACTAACGTGCATGATATTAAGATTGGCGATTTTGAGATGAGCTGGAATCTATCGGATTCTCAGCCATTTGCCCTTTCAGACACTTCAGTTAATGAAGTAGGTTGTATTCATACTTCACAGGGACTTGAGTTTGATTATGTTGGCGTAATTATTGGTGATGATATGCGTTATGAAAATGGACACATTGTCACAGATTTTACTAAGAGAGCCTCAACTGACCAATCTCTTAAGGGAATAAAAAAGCTTTATAAAGAGAATCCAGAGAAAGCTTTATCTGAGGCAGATGAGATTATAAAAAATACCTACAGAACCCTTATGACAAGAGGAATGAAGGGCTGTTATGTTTATTGTACTGACAAGAACTTAGCTAATTATTTAAGAGAGTGTCTAAAATAGAATAGTAAGCAAGAACTTACATTAACTAATAGTTGATGTAAGTTCTTTATGTTTTTATAAAGGAGTTTAAAATGAACCAAGAAACAATTAACCGTATTAGAAAATTTTCAGAGGACCGCGATTGGGATCAGTTCCACGCACCTGCAAACTTAGCAAAGTCAGTTGTCATTGAGGCAGCAGAGCTTCTAGAATGCTTTCAGTGGGATAATGACAATTACGATTTGCAAAGCGTTAAAGAAGAGCTTGCAGACGTACTTATATGTAGCCAGCAGTTACTAGATAAGTTAGGTCTTGATGCAGATGAAATTGTAAATATGAAGATGACACAGAATGAAGCAAAGTATCCAGTTGAGAAAGCTAAGGGTAAGGCTTTGAAGTATGACCAACTTTAAGAATGACATAATAGAATAACTTAGTTTACAAGAGACCAATTTACTACAATTAGTAAATTGGTTTCTTTTTAATTTCGACATCATCCATTTTAATTTCGTCATTTAGAGGTCAAATGACTAAATTGAATTTAAAATGACCTAATTGAAATTATAAAAGTCCGCTGAGAGCGGACTAATTCTGTAATTTAATTATATATAATTAGTTATGTTAAGATATATAACATTGTTAACGAAGTTAAACAAATTCAACAAATCCCTTGATAGACAACAAAAATAGTTTATATTTAAAACATGAAATGCATTTTAAAAATTAAATTAAAGCGATAGTAAACTTTGAGTTTTAGTTTTTATGTAAGGGTAGTTAAGGAGGTAATTATGGAAAGAGAATGGAATTATGCGAGTCATTCACACTATGTAAGTTTAAAAGGTGGACCAGAACAATATGAAAAGAGCCTTCGTAAGGAAGGTTATGATGTAGGATATTTAGAAGGACGTAATGAAGGATATTTAGATGGACATAATGATGGATATCAAGAAGGGGTAGTTAACCAAGCACAGCATGATACTAAATGTGTTATTGTTGGATTAGCCGTTGCAGCTATAGCGGTAGTAGGAAGAAAAGGTTATTGTTTTTTAAAAGATGAAAACAAAAGAAATGATATAAAACAATTTTTTAAAGATAAGAAGGAACTAGTAGTTAATAAGTTTACAAAGGAGAAAAGCAGTAACGATACAGAAGAATATAAAACAGATAATGAACTAATACAAGAATAATTTACTTCAAAAAAGGGGAAAACACATGACACAAATCAATCCAACATACCTAGCCTTAGGCCAGAAGATCATCAACTACAGAAACGACGCCAACATAAAGCAAGAAGAATTTGCCAAGATGTTAGGCATTAGCAGAACCACACTAAGCTTTATTGAAAATGGTACTCAGGCGCCAAATTTTGATGTGCTTATTAATCTAATCAGAATTACACACATTGATTTCCTAGATATTATTGGCTGCAAGCAGGAGAATTACATAGTATTAGACACTAACATTTTGCTTAATCGCCCTGAAATGCTAAATATAGTTTTAAAGGATTGCGACAAGGTTTACATTCCGGTGCCGGTTATTAAGGAGATTAATTACCAAAAGGATCACGGCAAGGATAAGTATCGTAGAAATGCTTCCCTCTGTGAAGACATTTTATTAAAGAAAAAGTCAGAAAAGCTAGATATTCACACGGATTCTAAGCTCGATGGCACTAACGATGACAAGATTTTTGACGTGGCTTTTAAGTTAGCTAAGAAAAATGCATCAAGTAACGTTTATCTTTTGACTAACGACAAAGATTTTAAATTAAAGGACACTAAGAATCTAGATAATCTAAAGGTTATAAGCTCGGTTCAGTATGGCAGCATATTTTCAGAAAAAGATGGCTTTAATGAGACTTTGTCCCAGAGGTTCTTTATGGCAGTTTTTAAGAAGAATCTAGAGGAAGCCAAGTCCTTAATTAAGGATAAGGAAAATGTAATCAATGTAAATGTAGTGGATGCCAGGTCAGGAAGAACCCCATTAATTGCGGCTTTGCTTAATAAAGATGAGCAAATGGTGAAGTTCTTATTAAGCCTGGATAGGATCGACGTAAACGCTGTGGATGAGAAAAAATACTTGTTTCCGCCGCTTTCCCATGTCATGCAGATGCACAACGAAAGGGATGCCATGAAGTTCGCCAGAATGCTTATTGATAAGGGTGCAAATGTAAATGAGCCCTCACAAAATGAGACTAACGCTTTCAATATGCCCCTTATGATTGCTTGCTGGCACGGACATTTTGAATGTGTAAAGCTCTTGGTGGAGAACGGCGCATTTATAAATCAGCAGGATCAAAAGAATGGCTTTACTGCCCTGATTAAGGCAATTTTTAAAAATTCAGATAAAGAGATAGTCAAGTATTTGCTAGATAAAGGCGCGGACATTGACATTCTAACTTATCAAGACAAAAAGACAGCTCTTGATTACGCCTATGACACCGGCGACAGGGCGTTGATTGATTTATTGAAAGAGAAAAAGGAAGAAAGAGATAATAGAAAAAATGATTAACAGGATTTGTATTTCGACTATTAATCGCTGTAACTTGGCCTGCAAATACTGCCATTTTCACGAGAAGAGCGAGATTAAAGAAGCGCAGATGGACATTTTCAAAATCCTAGACCATGTGAAGGATTATGTGAGGGAAAAGCAAGCTGAAACAAAACAAGTTGAGGAAAGTTTACCAAAGCCGCTGTTTAAGATTGGCTTTGTGGGAAACGGCGAGGCTTTTCTTGAGTGGGACAAGCTTAAGTCCTACATCGCTTACCTTGAGGATTTTCCCGAAATTAGCGCCTACACAATCACCAACGGCACCCTTAATTTGGCGTCTAAAGACTGGGAGTTTTTAGAGAAACACAGGATAAATGTTGGCTTTTCCATCGATGGCTACAAGGAACTCCACAACAAGAATCGCTGCAATTCCTTTGATAAGACTATGGAAAATGTAGAAAACTACCGAAAGGCTACAGGCCATTATCCAACCTTTAATGCCACCGTTGGTAGAGATAGTTTGGAAAATGCAGACAAGGTTATAGAGTTTTTTAAAGCCTTTGGGGTTCGCATTACATTTTCAAGAATGATAGGAAAATATGGCATTAGTCTAGCAGAGTATAGAGATTTTCTTAAAAAAGCTAGCAAAAGTCTAGAGGTTAGAAGCGGCGGCCTTGATTGCACCATGTATGGAGGCAAGTGCGGGGCTGGAACTAATAATTATTTCTTTGCCAATGGAAATGTGTATTTTTGCGGGAATTGCATCGACTTGCCGCCAGTTGCAAAAAGCGATATTTCTTTTTTTGACCTTGAGAAAATGTCTCTAGATTTTGACAGAAACTATTGCTATAAGGAGTCTTTATGAGAGTTGCACTTTACGGCTTGCCCTGCGCGGGAAAGTCTTATATCCTTGATAGAATCGACTTTCTAGAAGTGGTTCGTGGAAGCGAGATGTTAAGAAAACTTAATCCAGATTTTCAGAATCTAAAGGATGAAGAGAAGGAAGATTTAAGAAAAGAACTTACTAGAATTTTGAAAAAAAGAGACAACTTTATTGTGGATGGTCATTATTCTTTTGGGGATAAAATTGCTTTTACCAAGGAAGATGGTGAATTATATGATACATTTTTATATCTCTATATTTCACCTGAGATTATAAGACGTCGTATGGAATTGTCTGATAAAAACAAAAAATACTTGAGATATGATTCCGAGTCGTGGCAAAAGAAGGAAATAGAAGCCCTGCGTAAATACTGCCATCAGCAGGATAAAGACTTCTTTGCTTTAGATAATCCGCCAGATAATTTTTTTGAAAATATTTTACCACTAGTGGAATTTATCAAAGCTATAAAGAATGGTTTTAGCCCTAAAAACTTTGCAAGAAAATGTGCAAAGGAAATTTTAGAAATCGCAAAGTCAGATACCATAACCCTAATGGATGGAGATAAGACCCTTACGAAAGTGGATAGTTCCCATGAGATATTTTCTTATAACACAAAGATTTATGATGGAAATTTCTATACGGGATTTCAAAGCTGTAGACAGGAGAAGGAGTTTTGTGATATGGGGTTTGGAAGGGGAGAAGAAGGACCTGCGTTAGAGGAAACAGACATAGGTGGAACAGGCCTAGAGGGTGAGGCTCTAAAGACAGCTGTTCTGTCACTTCCTTTAAACAAGCAAGTCACATCCCACATCACCCTTGACACCTTCATTTTAACTTCAGGTCATGGTCTTGTTTGGGAAGCATTAGCTAATAAGCTTGGCGTGAAAGCTTATTATGGTTTTGAAATGTGCGCAGAAACAAAATTTTTTATAACAAAATTCCTACAAGAGGCAGGTAAGAAGGTCATTGCCTACGGCGACAGTTTAAACGATTATTATATGCTAAAGCAGGCAGATGATGCATTTTTAATAGCCAAAGAAGACGGAAAGTTAAGCAGATCACTTGCGGATAAGGATTTAGGAGGTATTAATATTGTACGAGCTTGAGAAAACAAAAGAGGTGGAGGAGTTAACTGCCATCACAAAATCCAATTCAGGAATATCAGGGCCTAAGCTTTGCGAGGCTCATTACGAGTTAGGAAAGCGCCTTGGAGAGGCAATTAAGCACGATTTAGAGTTAAAGGAAAATGGTCCAATAAATGCTCAAAACACTACAGTTATTGCGGTGCTTAGAGGTGGCATGTACATTAGCATAGGTCTATATGTGGCTCTTAACTGCCGCTTGGATGTCTATGATCCGAAGCATCCTGAGGACTTTAAAAGACCAGAAACGAAGTATGTAATTTACGCGGATTCGGTGATAAACTCCGGCAAGACCTTAGAAGCCTTGCTTGATGAAAATGTAATCATAGCTTCTATTGTTACAAATGAGAAGGCAGTGAAAAAGTTTGGCGATTATCTTTACACTGCTAGAGTATCGAAGAATTCCTTTAAAGGAAGCGCTATAAAGCAGCAAAAAGGGGATAAAGGGCCGGATACAACAATGCGGTTGTTTAATCAGATATAATTAATAGCTTTCATTCCGTCCATTTAATGCTATAATTAGCTTAATAGATAAATTTTTAGAGAAAAATGCGGACAGGGTAATCCGCTATATAACAGATTTTTCTTAGGGGGGTAGGCTTATGAAGGCTAATTACGAGAATTGGATGCCTAAAAATCTTATTTTTTCCAGCTTTGCAGCGTCCTTGATTTCGGCATATTTAACCTATGAGGGTTATATAAAGGAGATGAAGGCGTTGACTATAATTTTTGCCATAGTGACCTTGATTCTTTTGGGGGCGACTTGCTGGAGCATTTTACTTTATAGGGCATTTTCCTATGACGGCAAAAGACAGCTATCAAGGCAAATCATCGAGGGTACAGCAAGTTACCTAAAGGACATCAAGGGTGACATCTTAGATGTTGGCTGCGGTAGCGGCGCTCTTTCAATTGCAGTGGCGAAGAATAATCCCGAGGCCAATATTGTCGGAGTTGATAGATGGGGTAGGGAATATGCTGCATTTTCAAAAGCATTATGTGAAGAAAATGCAAAAATAGAGGGAGTTTCAAACACTTGCTTTAGTGAAGGCAATGCCGTGAGACTTCTCTATGAGGATGGTCGTTTTGATGCAATCGTTAGCAATTACGTATACCACAACATCACAGGAATTAATAAGCAGGAACTCCTACTTGAAAGCCTACGAACTCTAAAAAAAGGCGGAACTTTTGTGATTCATGATATTATGACAAAGAGGCGATTTGGCAACATGGAGGCTTTTGCAAAGAAGCTAAAGGCCGTGGGATATAAAGACGTAAGGCTTATTAGAACCGACGATGGCTTGTTTATGTCAAAGGCAGAGGCAAGACTTTATGGACTCAGTGGGTCCACAATCTTAATAGGGATAAAGTAACAAATTTTTTGATAAGTTGGAAATTGATACTTAATTGAGATTTGTACAGATGAATTAGAAGAATTTATATCAAAAGGGCTGGATAACAGAAAAATAAAATTTTAGCAATTGAATTATAAATACTTAGGGCATATCAAATATTCGATATGCCCTTATTTATATAACCGTGTTCGCTGTCAAAAATATAAAATCACTAAAAATTTTTTTGAAATTTATTGGTAGGCTTTACCGTATATTTCACTTTAATAAGTCCTCCATCATAGCATCAATATCAGTATAACCTTTATAATTCTCTGGATGAGCTTTCATCATTTTCACCTCATCCATTGCTTCGATAGTTTCTTTATTAGGTATATCCTGCGCTATTACATTCTGCATATACCTAATTAAATCACCCTTTACATTTCCACCATTTCTTACGATAATACTTTTATATTGATTGTATAAATCACGATTTATAGAAAATGAACAAGTTACCAAATCTGCTTTAGCCATAATAGTATCTCCTTCTTATACTTATCTTATTTAGTAAGTTAAGTTTACATCTATTACTTAGCTTTGCCAATAGCTTTACATTGCATGATTTGCAGTCTAAAATTATATACAGGTTTAATGAAACGGAGGAAAAACATGATAAAAATTATTTCTGATAGCACTTGCGATTTATCTGAAGAACTTTTGAATAAATACGACATTGACATTTTGCCACTCCATGTGGTTATGGGTGATAAGGAGTATATTGATGGTGTCAACATAAGCCCTGATGAAATCTATGTGTGGTCCGATGAACATAAGGAAACTCCTAAGACTTCCGCAGTAGGAATTGGGGAGGCAATCAATCTTTTTAGAAAATATATTGATGCCGGAGAGGAAATAATTGCCTTTGCAATTTCTGAGGATATGTCCACAACTGCCAATGTTATGCGTATCGCAGCAGAAGAGTTAGAAAAGGAAGATAAGATACATGTCATAGACTCTATGAATCTTTCAACAGGTGTGGGGCATCTTGTAGTGGAGGCTGCTATTATGGCTAAAAATGGCGAATCTGCCGAAACTATCGTGAATGAAATTGAAAAAATGCGACATCGTGTAAGAGCAAGTTTCGTAATCGACACTCTAGTTTATCTTCAAAGAGGTGGCAGATGCTCAAGCGTAGCAGCTATAGCAGGGGGCTTACTTAAGCTCCATCCAAAGATAATTGTGGAAAATGGAAAGATGATCGCTAGTAAAAAATACAGAGGTAGCATCGATTCTGCAATTTTAAAATATGTAGCAGACCTAGAAGAAGAGCTAGCTAAGGCAAAGAAGGATAGAGTATTTATTACACATTCAGGTTGTGATAAAGAGCTGATTGCTAAGGTAAGGGAGAAACTAGAAGCCCTAAATAGATTTGATGAGATACTTGTCACAAGAGCAGGAAGTGTAATCTCAAGTCATTGTGGTCCAGGAACACTTGGGGTGCTATTTATGGAGGAGGAATAGTCTTAATAAAATCTAAATTATTTTAGTATCCCTTGTGTTCTAAAAATAACGGTACTATTATATATATAGTTAAGTACAATCTAAATGCACACAATAAATTTTACTTTAGAAAGGGAGATAAACCAATATGCAGAATATCGAGAGAGTATGCCAATTTCTAACAGAAGCAAAGACTTATTATTTAGCAACAGTAGAAGGTGATCAGCCAAGAGTGCGTCCTTTTGGAACAGCTTTATTATGTAATGATAAGCTTTATATCCAGACAGGTAAGGTTAAGGACGTTTCAAAGCAGATTGCAGCTAATCCTAAGGTAGAACTTACAGCTTTTAAGGGCGGCGAATGGATTAGAGTTTGTGGAGAATTAGTAAATGACGATTCAAAAGAAGTAAAGGAAGCAATGCTTGAAGCAATGCCTAGTCTTAAGAAAATGTATAGTGCAGATGATGATAACATGCAGATGTTATATTTTAAAAATGCAAAAGCTACATTTTGTTCATTTACTAAAGAACCAGAAACAATTGAATTCTAATCAAAGATAAACAGCAAATGAGGACCTAATTCTAGAAATAGAATAGGTCCTCGAATTTTTTATCCATTGCTATACATAAAAGTAATGCAAGTTTTGCAGTTGGGTTAAATTGTCCTGTTTCAATGGAGCTAATGGTGTTTCTTGAAACACCCACCATCTTTGCAAGTGCGGCCTGAGAAAGCCCAAGCTCAGCTCTTGCCTCTTTAACGTGATTCTTTAATTCTAATTTATCATCCATATTAATGTTCCATAATGAAACGAATTATCGCCAAAACACAAAGTACAAACATTAAGATAGCAAAAAATAAATCGTCTCCCTTTCTAGTTTTATAATAACGGTATGCCATAGATGCACATACTGATCCACAAGTTACAATGATTAAGTCCGTAGTAGGTTGTCCACTCTGGCTTCTTAGGAATGTGAAAAATGCAGTTAACATTGCCATTACACCATATGCATAGCGTAAAGAATGGTCTTTAACAATTTCCTCTCTTTCATCAATATTTTCCCTTTGTGCTTTTTTAAAAATTTCTTCTTTATTCATAAATATCTCCTCCATAATGCCAAGTTTTCTTTGCAAGTTTGATTATAGAACTGCCAAGTTTACTTGTCAATTGTTTTGTATGAAAATATTATTGAATCGGATGTTTGTCTAGAAACTTATTATCCTCAAAAGTTGAAAGGTGAGGATAAAAACTATATAATTAATATATATAAATTCGTGATAATAGAATACTGAAATTTAGAACTTACACTAATTAAGGAGCATTTATGGCAAATTTTAAAATGGGAGATAAGGTGACACTTATTTCGGATAATAGCATTGAAGGTGCTGTAATTGGAATCTTTCAAGATCAAAAAGAAACAAAGTATACAGTTTATACCAAGAATGGTGATAAAACGTATTATGAATCCCAATTAGAGAAGATAGATTTAGAGTCAAAAAAAGATTATGTAGGTTTTAATACCTTTAATGCTAGGATAACTGCGTCTTTAATTAGAAATCCAGTGGTTTCTTCGCTTTATTCGCTTAACAGTGCAAAAATAAATATAATACCACATCAGTTTAGACCTGTTTTAAAATTTATAAATTCAGATAGACCTCGTTTATTAATTGCTGATGGCGTAGGTGTTGGAAAAACAATTGAAGCTGGATTGATTTTAAAAGAACTTGAGGCAAGAAGTAATATCAATTCAGTTTTGATTATATGTCCGCGTCCACTTATAGCTGAACGTAAGTGGGAATTGGAAATGAAAAGATTTGATGAATCATTTGAACCTATAGATGGTGATAAATTTAAGTTTTGCCTTAGTCAAATGGATTTAGAGGGAGAATGGCCGGAAAAATATAGTAAAGCAATTATTCCTTTTTCTTTATTTGATAAAAATAAAGTAGAGGGTTCAGATGAATATAAAAGAAAGACAAAAGCATTATTAGAAGTTGATCCACCTAAATTTGATTTAGTAATAGTTGATGAGGCACATCATATTAGAAATACAGAAACTTATGCTTATAAAGCAGTTGAAACCTTTGTAGATAATGCGGAGGCAGTAGTATTTCTTACAGCTACACCAGTACAGCTTGAAGCAGAGGATTTATATACACTTTTAAAACTTTTAAGACCAGATTATGTGATTGACAAAAATACTTTTCAACAGATGTCAGAACCAAACGTATTTATAAATTCTGCATCAAAAATAATAAGAGCTAGAGGAGATAATTGGCAGGAAGAAGCACTAGAGAATATAAATAAAGCGTGCAATACCGCTTGGGGAAGAAAAATATTTAGTGATAACCCTGATGTAAAGGACATTATATCAAAATTAAAAAGTAATGAAATTAGAATAGAAGATACCGTTAAGTTAATCACAGATGTTGAAAATATGCATACATTTTCAAATGTTATTAATAGAACGAGAAGAAGGGATATTGGACGTTATACAACGAGAGATTCGCAAACAGTTGAAATTCAATTTACATCTGCACAAAAAATGTTACATGATGCAATTTTGGAAATAATACATGAAATGTTATCAATAATACATATGACAGAGAATACTATGTTTATGATGACAACTGTACGACGCCAAGTAGCAAGTTGCTTATTTGGTCTTGTTCCCATGCTTGAAGAGTTATTAAGAAGGCATGAGAATGAATTAATTATTGAATTTGATGAAGACTATGATTCTGTTGATAATTCTTCAATTTTAAGCGACTTAGAAATTAATACAAAAATAAATCAGATTATTACTTTAGCTAAGAATTTACCGGAAGAAGATCCTAAATATGATGCAATGCTACAAATTATCGAAAAGAAACAGCAATCTGAAAAAAATAAGGTAATGATTTTTAGTAGCTTTAGACATACATTGAATTATCTTTATAAGAGATTAATTAGTGATGGCTACAGAGTAGGTTTAATTCATGGCGGAGTAAAAGATGGTGATAGACTAGAATTAAGAGAAAGATTTGATCCATCAATTACAGATATTAGTTCTTCAAACGCTATAGATATTATGTTATTTTCTGAAGTGGGTACAGAAGGATTAGATTACCAATTTTGTGATTGCATGATTAATTATGATTTGCCTTGGAATCCTATGAGAATAGAACAGAGAATTGGTCGTATTGATAGAAATGGTCAAACAAGTGAGAAAGTTAATATTTATAATCTAATAACTCCAGGAACAATTGATGCAGACATATATGATAGATGTTTATTAAGAGTGGGAGTATTTAAAGAATCAATAGGTGATTGTGAAGATATATTAGGTGGTGTTACTAAGGAAATAAATAAAATAGCTACTAATTTTAATATGTCAGACGAAGAAAGAAGAGCCGCCCTACAGCAAATGACAGACAACAGGGTTCGTATTATACAGGAAGAAGAAAAATTAGAAGAAAAACAAAGGGAACTTTTTGGAATAAATATAGATAGTGCAGAATTTGATAAGAAATTAGATAATGCTAAGAATTATTGGCTATCACAAGAAATGATTGAAAATTTAGTAGAGGAATTTTTAAATGAAATTTTAGAAAAGCCAGCAGAGTATCTTTTAGGTGAAAAGAATATAAAAAACCTTAGATTATCACAGGAAGCAAGAAAAGTATTATTAGATGATTTTAAAGGCAGGCATTATAAAAAGAATAAATTAGTAAGAGCATATGAGAAGTATTTAAAAGGTGAAGAGACTTTTTGGAAGGTTACTTTTAGTTCAGAAGCTGGTTTAGAGGATATGAATCTTAATTTGATTAATACAACTCATCCTATGGTTAGACAGGCAGCAGAATTTTTAGACAGCAATAAGAAAACTTTTTGTCGTATTAAAGTAACAACTGATGAAATAAAAGAGGGCGTTTATCATTTTATTCTATATCAATGGGTAATAGTTAGTGACAAGAAAGATATTGAGATTAGAGTTGTATCGGAAAACTCTGATTTAGACAATGCAATAGCTGATTTTTTAAAGAATTGTGAAGATGATAATGAAGAGTATGAAGAATCATTTGATTGGAAAGAATTAGAAGAGAAAAGTCATGATATTTGGAAAAATGAAATAGAGAAAAATAAAGCAAAAACAGAGGAAAGAATTAAGTATAGAGAAACAAGTCTTTATACTAGCACTATGGCACGTATTGCAATGCTTGAGGATCAAAAACTAAATTCTAACAATTCTGGTGAAGTATATTTAAGATTAACAGAAGGAAAAATAAATAAGGCAAAGAATGATTACAAGTTTCTTTATGATGAACTACAAGAAAAGAAGAAAAAAGCAGATATATTTTCGGAAGTATTATGTTATGGAATCTTAAGAGTTGAGAATAGTAAATGATAATGGTTTATGGAGTTGTCTATGGAATTTTATGAGCAATTAAGAAAAGAAAACATATTAGATTTTGGAAGAAAAGCGAGTGATACTCTTTCTTTGGCTGCAAACCAATATAGTGATAGAACTCATTTTCTATTTGAAATTTTACAAAATGCCGAAGATGCAATGGCTAGTAAAATTAAATTCATTTTGTACAAGGATAGATTTGAGATTAGACATGATGGTCGCCCATTTAATGAAAAAGATGTTATTGGTATCTGCGGTATGATGGCTAGTACAAAAACAGAAGATTACATTGATGAAGGCACTAAAATTGGACACTTTGGAATAGGTTTTAAAGCGGTATATGCTTATACAGAAACACCAGTAATTTATTCTTCTAATTATCATTTTAGAATTGAGGAATATGTAAAACCTTATGAGGTGGAAGCAGATCCTAATTTAGATGACTTAGAAACTAAAATTGTGTTGCCTTTTAATAAAGCAAGTGTACCTAAAGAAATTTGTTATGAAGAAATTCATAAAGGTTTAAAGAAGAAAATGAATTCTGATAGCTTATTGATTTTAAAAAATATTAGAGAGATACATATAGTTATAGATGGTACAGAAGAGGAAATTAATGTTGATAAGGAAATGAGACAAAAGGATGGCAGTGGAAATGTTTTCGATATCAATATTCGTACAGAAAATGTAGATGGTAAAAAGAATGAAGAGGATGAAAAGAATTATTTATTATTTACAGATGCGGAAAAAGAAGCTGTAACAATTTTATTTAGTGTAGATGGTAAGGAAATTAAGGAAATAAGAAATAGCTTAATTTATGCTTATTTTCCTACAGCTAAGGAGTCTCATCAAAATTTTATTATTCATGCACCATTTGATACAACACCAGCAAGAGATAACTTAATAGCAGTAACACAAGCAGCAAATAGAAACAAAATGTTTGTAAAAAATTTATCTAGATTAATTCAATTTGCTTTTATTTGGATGAAAGATAATGGATATTTAAATCTAGACGTTTTAAATAAAGTTTATCCAATATATAAGTATGATGAAGAAGATTTGTTTTATGACATTTATGTAAATTGTGTCGATTTTATTCAATCAGGAGAAAGAATTTTACCAACCAATAAAGAAGGTGTATTCAAAAATATAAAAGAAATTTTGGTACCTGAATCGCGTAGCATAGTAGATGTATTTGATGATGAAGATATGCATTCTTTACTTGGAGATAGAGAATTGTATTGGATGGCTAAAGATATAACTAGTAGCAGGTATTCAGATTTTAGAGATTATTTGAATGCAAATTTTAAATTTAGAGTATGTAGTTGGAAAGAATTAGTAGTAAATTTAAATGCTAAATTTTTAAAAACTAAAAATGTATCCTGGTTTGAAAATTTATTTTCATCCATAGAGAATATGTGCTATAAAACAGCTAATAAATCAATTTCAATCGATGCGCTAAGTATCCCTTTTGTCAGAACAAGCGCAGGTGAGCAAATTACAGCACAAAAAGAAGGCAAGTATCAGGTCTATTTAAATAATCCTGAGATAGCTAAATATAGAATTGATAGCAAGTTTCTTGATAATGATATTGTTTACAATTTTTACAATAGAGTGTTACACATTCCTGAATACAATATAGAACGTGAGGTTGTAGATAAAATACTACCTAAATATCTCTCTGGAAGTGTATCTTTTAATACAACTAATCACATAAAGGAAAATATAAACGATTTAGCAACTATAAAAGAGGCTTTAAAAAACAATATTGGACTTAAAGAAAAAATAAAAGAATATTATATTGTAACTGATGGGAATGAGTGGTTTAGACCGGAGGAACTTCATATAAAGTCCACAGATGTTAGAACGGGATATAAGCTTTTATCAGATTTACAAGATATAAAATATTTATCTAATAAATATTTTGATGATACTGTGTTAGAAGTAAATTTGGATGACAATTTTTTTAAAACATTGGGTTGTTTTGAAGGTCTGAAAAAAACAGAAATTGATAGAGAACATTATTTAAGATTAGTAAGACAATATGATGGTGCGGGAAAAATGAGAGAAATACAAACTAAGATTTTGTATAAGAATTATATTTCTAATGATTATTGGAATGTATATTATGATCAATTTGAGTTGCTGTTTAAGAACATGACTAAAAAAAAGTCAAAACTAATATTTGAATTTTTAAATGCCCACACTAATGATTTTTTAATAAAAGATAGGTTGCTTGGAGCTGATGATAGAAATTATGACGGTAGAAATGTTGATGCTATGGAAATATATTCAGCAGTGGGTTTAATTCTTAGTAGAGAAAAATGGATATATAAAGAGGATGAAGATAGAACATATTCACCTGAAGAACTTAATAAAGAAGAAATAGCAGATGAATATTCACGTTATAAAAGAATAATTGATGTATTACCTTTTAAAAAAGATAGCGAATTATTAGTACAGTCATTTAAGGCATTTGGCATTGATATTGAAACGAGTAAGCAATTTATAGAAATGATTATGAATGATAATGGTAGCCAAATAAAAGAAATGTTGCAAACGTATAATAAAGCTAAGGCTAAAAGAGATGCAAAAGCAAAAAAGGAATCCGATTTAAAAAGTTTACTAGGACAAGCAGATAAGTCTCAAAGGGATGTTTATAATGATGATACAGATTTTGAAGTTAGAAGTATTTCAGAACGAGGCTTAAAAAAGCGTGAAGCTAATTTGGAAAAAGAATTTTTGAATTCCATGAAAAATGAGGACTATCTTGGCAGAGGCGTTGTATTTACAAGAAGAGAATCCAATAAAGAAGAAAAACTTTTCTTGGAAAGTGAATATGGGGGATATTGTCAGATATGTAAAACAAGAATAAAGAAGTGGAATGGAGATTCGTATTTTGAAGCTATTAATATAGTAAAAGCAAATGATTTACAAGAGCATATGACTAAGAGTTTTAATTTGGGTTGGAATTCATTAAGTTTATGTCCTAATTGTGCAGCTAAATATAATTATTGTTCTAAGGTTATATCAGGATTATATTATCAAGTTATGCAGACTCAAATTGAAGTGGATTCTGATGAACCGATAGAAATAAAGGTGGAAATCCCTGAGGGAGAAGAAGTTGTTATTAAATATAGTCCAAGACATTTTCTAGCTTTAAAGAGAGCATTTGAAATATATGCAGGAGAGTAAGGTGTTGCTATGGGGTTAGTTTTTTTCACACAAAGGGATATAGATAATTTTGAGGTAAATAATATACCTGAAGAGTTTATTAATTATTTTAATGGGTTATCAAAAGAAAGACAGGAAGAGATAATTTTATCTCGTCCTGATTTAAGTGCTGCTTTAAATTATGCGCCACAAATTAATGAAAGTGAAATTTCTGAAGAAATAGATGTAGAAAATGATGATTCAATTTTTTCAGAAGAAGATTTTCCTGAAATTGAAAAGACTAATTTAGAAGTAAGCATTGATGAAGAACTAGAATTAGAAAATATAATTGAAAATAATCAAGAAGATTTTTCTAATAATCCATATAGTGAAATTGAAGATTTTAAAATGTATGAGGATAAAGAATTAATTCCCTTTGAAACTTTTACAATTGAAAATTCTGTTGATTATTGTTTAATTCATTCTATGAATTTAGAAAAGATTAATCTTAGATATAAAAAAGGTAAGTCTGTTTATGGAGTTGCTCCATTAGTATGTCCTAAATGCAAAAGGCTTTATTTAAAAGAAAAGGATGTAGCTATTGTAAAAGACAATATAGAAAAAATGGGATATGAGGTAAGAATATATTCCTTAGAGGAGACCAATAGATTTATAAATTTGAATCTAAAGCCAGAAGTTTTAAATCAAGATTCTATTATATATGTTGCATCAGAATGGGTAGAAGATAATCCCACATGTTCTGATGATAATACGAAACTAATGAAATTACCTTGTGAATATAAAAAGAATACTGCAAGACTTGAATTTGATGCTTATCTTTGTCCTAAGTGTAGAAAGATATTTGTAAGACGTTCTATAGCTCTAGACATTCAAGATAAGTGTCATAATTTAGGAATTACTCCACCAGAGTTAGTAGTACAAAAGCAAAGATCTTATAAGGAAGATAGAGATAATCAAAAGAACTATATTTTGAATTTTGTTGTTGAGAACGGAAAAGTAAAGAAAAGTACGGTTAAGTATTCTGAGGATGTAATTTGGCTAACTGAAAATGATATTGTTGTTGTATCAGAAGGGGCATATTGTAATCATGAATCACATTTTAATGAAGAATGCATAATTGCATTTTTTATTGTAAGAAAAGGTGATACAAAGAAGAGCTATGCTTTTGAGGCTTCATATTGTAGAGATTGTGAGAAGTTTTATATTAGTCAATTGGATTATGATGCAATCTATAATATTGGACGTCCAGATGTTTCAATAGTAGTTGATGTTTTAGATGGTAGTTATAATATCACATCTGGTGAAGTGTTTAATGAAGAAAAGAAACATTTAGAAGGTCTAGAAAATGAGCTTGAAAATCGTATAGATGATATTAAAAGTGAGAATGATTATGTAAGTCAGTATGCTACATTTTCAGGTGGCTATGATGATTCATTAACATACGCTAAATCTAATAGTAAGAGAAAGTATGAGGGTGAATTAGATTTATTATACAGTTATATGCCAAAGCCTTATAGATATAGAGTTGAGATAGAAAGTGAAGATGGCGATTCGAAAGTTTTTTATTTAGGAGCAAAAGATGTTGTATTAAATGGTGAGAAAAAAGTAATTTCATTTATGAGTCCTTTTGGTAGAGAATTGGTTAATGTGCAAACTCGTAAAGTGGAAAGAAATGGAATAGAGTATTCTATTAAACTTTCAAGAGAGTTTGATATTTATGATGCAAAATTGTATGGCTATAATAATTTGAAAAGTGATGAGGATATTATTTTTAAGAAAGGTATTACTGATCCATATTTAAGAAATGTGTTAGCAATAAGAAAGAAACAAAGAAATCTTGTGGATATTATTGCAACTATACAAGAAAATCAGAATTCTATTGTGGATGAATCTTACTTTAAAAATATTATTGTACAAGGTTGTGCAGGTTCAGGTAAAACAATGGTTTTACTTCACAGACTTTCCTCTTTAATATATAGACATCCAGAAATAGATGCTGATAAATACGTGATATTAACACCTAATGAAACTTTTAATCTGCATATTAGAGGCATAGCAGACGAATTGCAGTTAAGTGGGATTGAGAGAATGTCTATTGAACAGTATTATAAGTACTTTTTAGGAAAATATGACACTGTTTTCTTAGCAATTAAAAAAGTTGATGAGGATATGAAACAATCATCAAAATTCGTTGAATATGTATATTCAGATACATTTTTAAAGGATTTAGACAATGCATATAAAAAGGAGATAGAAAAAAGAAAAAAGAAATTTTTGGACTTACAAGAGATATCTGTCGAGTTTGGAAAAGCAGTAAAAGAGTTAAATGATGAAAATGAATTTACATATGCTTTTAATTTCAGGATGAAAGTAGAAGGATATAAAAACCTTATTGAAATTAATAAGCAAAATATTGAAGATGAGACCTTAAAACTTAGACAGGAAAATATAATTTTAAAGGCTAGGGAAGAAGCCTATCTAAAAGCTAATGAAGAATATGTAACAAGTATTCAAGAATTACCAGATAAAATTAAAAATGTAATTATTGAGAAAATAAATGAGAATCAAATAGAAGAAGAAAAGATTAATAATACAATTGCAGAATTAAACACCAAAGTTGAGAAAGAAAAAAGCGCATTTCTTAATATTGGTAGAGCAAGAAAGATACAGCGTATTCAAGAAAAAATTAATGAAAATCGTAATGAATTAAAGAAATTAGATAATGTAAAAAAACAATATGTAACAATGCTTAATTATGACTATGAATCAAAAACACTAGATGAAATATCAGCTATATGTGTTGTTATGTTAGACGCTTTAAAACTAGTTAAAGACTGTGAAAAGCTAAGTGAAAGGTTAGATAGAAGAATTAAGGAGTTGAACGCTTGTAAAACTAGAATAGAGAAAATATCAAATAAACTAGCTAATCTAAAAGAAAATGAAAAGAGCGAGGAGTTATATGAGAGAATAAATAAGCTATATAAAGAGTCTCTTGATTGGCAGGTTAAGAAAACATTTAATAACATTTTCTTAAAGGCAAGCAGAAAGTTTAGAGAAGAAAACAAAGTAGAATTAAAGGGTGGATTACATAGATATGATTTATATGTACGTTTATATCTATGTAAGAAATACTTTAATAAGACATATGGTAGTTATGAGTTTATCTCTATTGATGAAGGTCAGGACCTTGCTGTAAATGAAATTAAACTTATTATGTCAATGAACAAGAAAAAACCATATTTGAATATATATGGAGATATAAATCAATGTATATTTAAAGAAAGAGGGATAATGGATTGGTCTGAATTAAAAAACAAATATGAAGCAAATATGTTTGTGCTCAATGAAAATTATAGAAATACAAATCAAATTACTAAATTCTGTAATAAGAATTTTGATATGTCAGTACAACAAACTGGTGTTGATGGTGCAGTGGTAAGCGAACTTAATTTAAAACGATTAAAAGATACAATTAAAGCTATGTCATGTGATGATTTTAGAATAGCTATTATAGTTTCTAGAAAGCTTGATAAAAATTATGTTTTTTCAAAGAAAGATTTGAAAGAATTAAATAGAATATCAGAAGAAAGTACAGGTAAGGGTATAATATCATTTATGACAGTTGAACAAGTTAAGGGCATAGAATTTGATAAGGTCTTTGTTCTTCCAACTAAAATGTCTAAGAATGAGAAGTATATTGCTTATACAAGAGCACAATCAGAGTTAGTGATATTAGTAGATGATGAAGTTATGTATTAAAGTTATAAGAGTAATCTAAGGGGGTTAATTATGAAAAGATGTTTATTATTATCAATGGCAACTTTATTCGCTTTATCAGTTTTGGGATGTGGTAGCACTGGTAGTGAAAATAAAGAAATTGAATCAGCCGAAGTTGAAACTGCAACAGAAACAGTTGAAACAACTGCTAAAGAAACTGAATCGCAAAAAGATATAGAGAAATATGAGCTAAATAAAATTGAAGAATTTACAGATGATGCAGCTAAACAAAAATATACATTTACGTTTAAAGATTATTATTTAGATAATGAGGGATATCCTTATGAAGAATATATAGATGATTTACAGGATGTTAATAATACATTTTTTATATGTGAATATACATATTATTGCGAACCATTATATGAATACAAAGAAGAATATTTACCGCTTTATGATATGTGGTATATTTCTGACTATTTTAAAAATAATGATAAGATAAATGTAACATTGAATATTGATGGAACTGAAATAAGATGTAATGCTTTATATTTGTCGGATGATGGAATTATAACAACTCCTTTCCCAGATAAACAGCCTGAATTATTTAGAGATTATAACTTTGTTATATATACAGAAGTTGACAAAGAAATGATAGAGCAAGCTCAAAGTATAACTTTAACTCATAAATATTGGGAAGATATTCTATATACACTAACAATTAAATAAAACTTCTAGGGTGATATTAATTAATTTGATATCGCCCTATTTTATGACATTAATTGAAATTATTAATTTAGAAATAATATCACTAAAATAATCCATGTAGTATAATAGAATATAGTAATCAAGCAAAATACATAAAAGCGAGGAAAAATTAATGATTAACGAATTAAGAAAAGGCTTTGAAACTGCATATATTAACGGCTCTGCTGTTTCTAACGAAAGTTTCAGACCACAATTCGTGTCTAATAATTATAAAGAAGGTAAGAAAGTTATTGCATCTATCGAGAATGAACTTCGAGCTTGTGATAGCTTTCAAATCAGCGTTGCCTTTATAACTAGAAGTGGCATCACTCCTTTATTATCCATATTAAAGGAGCTTGAAGAGAAGAATATTCCCGGTCAGATTTTAACAACGGATTATCTTAACTTTAGTGAACCTAAGGCTCTCGAAACAATTCACCAATTAAAGAATATAGAACTTAAAATGTATCACGTACAGGACGGCAAAGAAGGATTTCACACTAAGGGATACATTTTCAAAAAAGAAGAAATATACAGAATAATCATCGGTAGTGCGAATCTTACAGGTTCGGCTCTTACTAAGAATATTGAGTGGAACACAAAACTTGTCTCGACTAAAGATGGTGAGATGACAAAGCAGATCATTGAGGAGTTTAATGCTTTGTGGAACTCGCAGGATAGCTTAAGCTTTGAGGATTTTATTGAGAATTATAAAGAAAAGTATCAAATCATAAGCAAGCAACGACAGATTGCTAAGGCTGAAGAATTGGTATCTTTGGAAAAATATAAACTTGAGCCTAATAGCATGCAAACTGGCTTTATAACTAATCTAAGAAAGATTTTAGAAAAAGATGAGGCTGATGGAAATAAAAAAACAAGGGCTTTACTTATTTCTGCAACAGGTACAGGTAAGACTTACGCTTCAGCTTTTGCCATGCGTGAGTTAGGTTTTAAGAAGGTTTTATTCTTGGTGCATCGTGAGCAGATTTTAAAGCAGGCAAGGAATTCTTATAAAAAAGTTTTGCCAAGTACGGTATCTACAGGGCTTTTGTCAGGTAATCATAAGGATTACCATGCCGATTATTTGTTTTCAACTGTTCAGACAATGAGTAGAGATGAAATTTTGAATAAATTCGACATCAATAGGTTTGATTGTATTGTGATTGATGAGACCCATAAGGCAGGTGCCCCAACTTATCAAAAAATTATGGAATATTTTAAACCACGTCTTTTTCTTGGAATGACAGCATCTCCAGAAAGAACGGATGGCTTTGATATATATAAGCTTTTTGATCATAATATTGCTTACGAGATTCGCCTTAATCAAGCCTTAGAAGAGGATTTATTATGTCCATTTCATTACTTTGGAATTTCAGATTTATCTATTGATGGAGAATTGATTGATGATAACACTGCCTTTAGTAAACTCACATCAAAGTCTAGAGTGGACCACATTTTAGAACAGGCAAATTATTATGGACATTCTGGAGAAAGGGTTAAAGGGCTTATCTTTTGTTCTAGAAATGAAGAGGCTAAACAGCTTTCTGTAGAATTTAATAGCCGAGGTTTAAACACTGTTGCACTTTCAGGTGAGAATTCAGAAGAGGAACGTGAGGCAGCAGTTGCAAGACTTGAGATGGATAATTTTGAAGAAAATGGACATAAGGCCTTAGACTACATTTTTACTGTAGATATCTTTAACGAGGGTGTTGATATTCCTGAGGTTAATCAGGTTATTATGCTTCGTCCAACACAGTCAGCGATTATTTTTGTGCAGCAATTAGGAAGAGGCTTAAGAAAAGCTGACAACAAGGAATATGTTGTTGTTCTTGATTTTATTGGAAATTATCAGAATAACTTCCTGATTCCAATTGCCCTTTCTGGAGATAGAAGCTATAACAAGGATACAATTCGTAAGTATGTAAGAGAAGGTTCAAGGGTGATTCCTGGTTGTTCAACAATACATTTTGACGAAATAACTAGAAAGCAAATTTATGAATCTATCGATAAGATGACAACAAAAAAGAAGATGCTTCAGGAGAAGTATTATCAGATGAAATATAAGCTTGGTAGGATTCCTTCTGTGTTAGATTTTTATGAACATGGTGAAGTTGATCCTATGCTTTTTATAAAATATTCTGGTTCTTATTATGAATTCGTTAAGAGCGTTGATAAGGATTATGTCATTAATCTTAATAAGGAGCAAGTGGATACAATTAGCTTTATATCTAATTTAATAGTTGATGGAAAGAGAATTCATGAGCTTTTAATGTTAAAGGCAATAATTGAAAAGGGAAATATTGAAAAGTCCGATTTTATCAAAAATCTGGAAGCCCAAAATGAAAAGTTTAAAGAAGCAGATTATGAATCAGCTTTAAGAATTATTACAGGGGAGTTTTTATCTGGTTCAGATAAGAAAAATTTTAAAGATGTTGATTTTGTTGATATGAAGACTTTCAATAAGGATTACCTAAAACGAGAAACTGCTTTTTATAATATTTTACATGATTTGTATTTTAAAAATGAGCTGGAAAATCTCATAGAATACGGCTTTAGACGATATGAGGATATTTATAAGAATCATGATGATAACAATTTAGTTCTCTATGAAAAATATTCCAGAAAAGATGTATGTCGTCTTATGAACTGGGATAAGGATGAGAGTTCAACTATGTATGGATATAGAATTAAGCATAATACTTGCCCTATTTTTATAACTTATGAGAAAAAAGATGATATCTCAGAAAGTACAAAATACGAGGATCAATTTATTAATCAACGTATATTTAGTTGGATGACAAGAAGTAGGGTGACTCTTGAAAAGGATGAAGCACAGAGTATAATCAACTATAAAGATAATAATCTTAAAATTTGTCTCTTTATTAAGAAGAGTGATGGCGAGGGTTCAGACTTTTATTATATGGGAAATGTAAAGCCAATTGATTGGCAACAAAAGACCATTAAGAATGACAAAGGTCAAGATTTGCCTATAGTGAATTTCTTGTTTAGCCTTGATAGAGAGGTTCGTGAGGATATATATGAATATTTGATTAGCTAATTAGCTTTGAATAAAAAGGACAGAATAAAATTAACTATAAAAACGGGAGGACATATGAAAACAATACGAGTTGTGGCAGCAGTCATAAAGGATAAAAACGCTAACGGTGATCCAATCATTTTTGCAACTCAAAGAGGTTACGGCGATTTAAAGGGCGGCTGGGAATTTCCTGGCGGTAAGATTGAGGAGGGTGAGACTCCTAAGGAAGCCCTTCGTAGAGAAATTATGGAAGAATTGGACACTAAGATTAAGGTGGGCGATTTAATCGATACAATCGAATACGACTACCCAACTTTCCATCTTTCAATGGATTGTTTCTGGTCTGAGATCGAAGAGGGAGACTTAGTTCTTAAGGAACATGAAGCCGCAAAGTGGCTAACTAGTAAGCATTTAGATGAGGTTGCATGGCTACCTGCTGATGTAACACTTATTGAAAAAATAAGACATGAATTAACAGCTTAAAAACATATTTTTTATTGTGACTTTGATTAATGAAATCGTATATAAACTAAGTTCATTAATCTTATAGTTAATAAAAAATTAAGAGAGGGGACATTTACTTATGAGAAACAAAAAAATTACAGGACTATTATTATGTGGAGCGTTAATAACTCTAGCAGCTTGTGGAAAAAATGACGCTAAAAGGGATGATAAGGTGGATAATTCATCTACTAATGTAAGTGTTGAAAGTACAGCCTCCGTAGAGGATGCAAAGACAAGCCAATCTAATGAGTCTGAAACTAAAGAGAAGGAATTAAATTCAGCATATAAGAAAATAGTGGATGATACATATACTTTTATTTCTGAATTTGATGGCTCGCAAACGATATCTGATGGACAAAATGGAATTGCTGAAATTGTAGGGAATGAAAGAGCCTATGGTAAAAGCGTTGATGACATAAAATCAGAAATTGGTTATATACTAGTTGATATTAATTCAGATGGTGTAGATGAATTGATTTTTGCAGAAAAGAATGATCTTCAGGAAAATAGTAGGATTCTTGCTATATATACATTAAAGAATAATAAAGCTGTTTTATTAGCTGATGGGGGAATTAGAGATTCTTATTATCTATTAAATGACAATACGATTTTTAATACAGGGTCAGGTGGAGCATCCTATACAATTTGGGGCTTATATGAGATTAATAGTAGTAATGATGCCTTAGAAGCAACGGACTTTTACTTTACAGAATACAATGATGCTAAGAATGACTGGTATTGGTATCACAATACCACAGGGGAATATGATAAAGATGCAAGTGAATGTCTATCCCTTGCTAGTGATAAAAATTCTCCAATCCAACAGAAGAATGAGGAGTGCTTTAATAAGGCTAAGAAGTTGGAATTGAAGTATTTTGATTGCTATAGTAAGTAGATTAGAAAAAGTGATATTGATATAAGCAGTAAAAAGTACTAATGATTATATATAATCATTAGTGCTTTTTTGTTATACATATTTATGAGGTGATAGTTATTCTAGATTGAAAAATAATAAATGTAATATATAATAAAGATTACATATTGGCGATATATAGTCAGATTAAGGAGGTTATATGTATTCTGTTACAAGTAAGATCGAATTAATAAGTCAACCAAGAGGTGGATATGCTAATATTAAAGATTTTGATGTTATAAAATTAGAAGATAATAAAGAATTGGCAATAAAAGAAAGTATAGCACCACAAACTGTCGGATTAGTTGTGGATTATATGACTCGTTTTATGATGGGGGCTAAGGCAGAAGATGCTTTTAAGATTTCGTTATTAGGAGCTAAAAATGCAGAAAAAAGTGAGATGCTAAAAGATGTGTTAATAGATCTAGATGTAGATTATGGCATAATTAAATTAGCTATAAGTTTTGTAAAAAGCATAAAGGGATTAGATGATAAATCAATAAATTATGCATGTATGTTAGCAACTTTTGATTCTTATTATAGAACATCTTTAAGTATTGCAGAAAGGTCTACTCAGTTTTTTGAAATTGAATTAGATAAGGATACTATAAATAATATTAGAATAATGGTTGAAAGAAGTATTAGTTTTTATAATACATATGGACCAGTAGTAAAAGACGGATTTACATTTGAACCTCAGTGGTATTTAGATTTATCTGACAAAGATAAAGAAGATCTTAAAAATCAATTAGTTTATAGAGTTATGAAAGAAGGAGAATTTGGAGGATATACACTTGAAGTTAGTTCTGGTGATGGCGATTTTTTAACAAATGATACTTTATGGGATTTTAAGGTTTCAAAATACAAGCCTAAGGCAAAAAATACAATGCAATTATTAATGTATTGGATAATGGGACAGCATTCCGGACAAGAAATATATAAAAATATTACGAAAATTGGCTTATACAATCCAAGATTAAATGTGATCTATAGATTGGATATAAATAAAATCCCTACAGAAGTAATAAAATCAATTGAGAGAAATATATTATGTTATCCTGAATGTCGAATAAAGGGAAAATATATATTTGATGGATTTTGTGAATGTAATAGTTCATATTATGGTTTTAAAACTGGATATGAAGATAGAAATGGATTTTGGGAAGTTTGTTGTAAATGTAATAAACGTGTTGAAAATAGTTACGAAGAGTACAAGTTTAAATCTAAAAATTAATATTTTAAATATTTTTTTATTGCAGATTTTACAGTTCGTTTAATCACTTGTTCTTTCCCTTAAATTTATGTTACGCTAATCACGTTAACAACAAGGAGGAAGAAGAAATGATTAGAAGAGCGCAATCTAAAGATTTAGAGACAATTCTAGATTTACTTTTACAAGTAAATTTAGTTCATCACAAGGGAAGACCAGATATCTTTAACGTAGGAACTAAGTATACTAAAGAACAGTTAGAGGAATTAATAAAGAACGATTTAAATCCTATTTTTGTTGCAGAGGAAGAAGGAAAGGTATTAGGTTATGCTTTCTGTCAGACACAGCAGCATATTGGAGATAACATATTAACTGATATAAAGTCTCTTTATGTTGATGATTTATGCGTAGATGAGAAGGCAAGAGGAAAGCATGTTGGAACAAAGCTTATCGACTATGTTAAGAGCTTTGCCAAGGATAATGGATACTACAATGTAACTCTAAATGTTTGGGCTTGTAATGAAAGCGCAATGAAGTTTTATGAGAAGAATGGATTTGAGTGCTTAAAGCTAGGCATGGAAATGAAGTTGTAAAGTTTAAGGGAGTTGCCAGTATGAACTGGCAACTCCCTTTCTGCATCACAGGGGGCTGTTCAAACTGGCAACTCCCTTTCTTGGGAATTTCTGAGGTTTTCTTGAAAATTCCGGCGACTTTTTGAGGAATTTCAGCCTTGCCTACAGGCAACAGCCAAGAAATCTAATTTTGATGGTATGAAGCTAACTAAATTAATTTAATATCGTACAGGTAAAGCTTAAGAATTCCTTTTTTGCTTGTATGCCTTGATTTGGCATAGCCTTCCCTGATTAAGCAAGTTACAGGCAATTCCCAGAAATTTATCATCTACCGGTATTGTAAGTTTTAAGGCAAGTAGGAGATTACCGGTAAAAACCAAGAAATCAAATATTACCTGCAACTTGTTGCAAACATTTAACTAGCTTCATACAGGTAATTATAAGAATTCTTCTGTGTGCCTGTATCAACTGTTGAATATCCGGATTTTTTCCCAAATCCTGTAATTTCACATACCATCAAAACACGGGAAAGTTCATCTTACCCGCAAAATCTCAGAATTCCAGTATGAAACCAAGTCCCAAAAGGCACCAAAGTCCCGTGCTATACCAAAATTAAACCCCAAAGTGCACCAAAGTCCCAGGCTATACCAAAACCAAACTCCCAAAGGGCGCCAAAGTTCCGGGAAAGTCCAACTTACCCCAACTCTCCATGCTTCTCGTAATTAGTCACACGAGTAGCCTTATTCTTCTCATCCACAAATACTACCTTTGGCTTATGTTCCTTAGCTTCTTCAGCGCTATAGCTTGCATAGCACATAATGATTACGTTATCGCCAACCGATACCTGTCTTGCTGCTGCCCCGTTAAGGCAAATCATGCCTGAACCTGGCTCGCCAGCAATAGTGTAAGTTTCAAATCTGTTTCCGTTTTGTACATCAACGATTTGTACCATTTCATATTCTAAGATTCCAGCAGCTTCAAGAAGCTCGCTATCAATAGTGATACTTCCAACGTAGTTTAATTCTGCTTGTGTAACTACAGCACGATGAATCTTTCCCTTTAGCATTGTTAAATTCATAAATTACTCCTTAATGTAACCGTTTTTACTATATTTCTATATTATCGCAGCTCGAAGCTTATCGTGGTTCAAAGCTTATCGCAGGTCAATGCTTATTGCTGCCATCGACCAAGCCATAAAAGTCGTTCACGTTCATGGCAGCAAAAGCCGTCAATCTGCTTTTTTTCTAAGCAAAGAAATTATCAATAAGTCTTGTCTTGCCAATATAAACTGCAATAGCGCAAAGGACTTCTCCTGTGATTTGTTTTACTGGCTGAAGTTCCTTAGTATCAACTATCTCTACATAGTCGATTTTAGCAAGAGGCTCGCTATTAATAATATCTGTAATAGCTTTCTTAATCTTGTCTGCGTCAAGCTCTCCTGATAAAAGAAGAGACTTTCCAGAAGTTAAAGCTTTGTTAAGAATAAGAGCTGCCTTTCTTTCCTCAGGATTTAAGTAAGTGTTTCTTGAACTCTTAGCAAGTCCATCATCTTCACGAATAATAGGGCAACCAATGATTTCGATGTTGTAGTTTAAGTCACGAACCATGCGCTTTACGATACAAAGCTGCTGTGCATCCTTTTGTCCAAAGTAAGCTCTGTTAGCTTCTGAAATGTTGAAAAGTTTAGTAACAACTGTGCACACACCGTTAAAGTGAATAGGACGAGTTTTACCGCAAAGATTTTCTGATAATACGTCTACTCCTACGTGAGAGTGGAAGCCATCAAGATACATTTCTTCTGGGCTTGGATTAAAGATTAAGTCAACTCCAAGACCTTCGCATAATTTACAGTCTGCAGCAAAATCTCTAGGATAGCTTTCTAAATCTTCGCCAACACCAAACTGAATAGGATTAACAAAATCACTTACTATAACAATGTCATTGTCCTCTCTAGCCTTCTTAATAAGACTTGCATGTCCTTCATGAAGATAACCCATTGTAGGAACAAGACCAATAGATAGACCTTGCTTTTTCCATTCTCTTACATGCTCTTTAACTTCTTTAACTGTCTTTGTAATTATCATTTTCCTAATTCTCCTCGATTTCCTTTAATATTTCCTCGTCTATTGCAAATGTATGCTCTTCACTAGGATATACTCCTGCCTTTACTTCCTCGTCATATTTAATAAAGGCATTCTTCATTTCCTCACCAACATTAGCAAAGTGCTTAACAAACTTAGGCTTAAGTCCATCAAACATATTTAACATATCCTGGTAAACTAAAACCTGACCGTCACAGCCAGCCCCAGCACCGATTCCAATAGTTGGAATGTGAAGCTTTTTAGATACAATGCTTGCAAGCTTTGCAGGTACACACTCTAAGACAACCATGAAAGCACCGGCCTTTTCTACTGCAAGGGCATCCTCAATTAACTGTTTTGCCTGATTAAGATTTTTTCCCTGTACCTTAAAGCCACCAAAGCTATTAATAGACTGTGGTGTAAGACCAATGTGGGCACAAACTGGAATATCTGCCTTAGTAATGGCCTCGATTTGCTCGCAAACCTTAGCACCACCTTCAAGCTTTACAGCCTGTGCATGACCTTCCTTAACTAAACGACCTGCGTTTAAAACTGCATCATAAATTGATGTCTGATAAGAAAGGAAAGGCATATCTGCTATTAAAAATGTATTGTCTAAGCCACGTGATACTGCTCTTGTATGATGTATCATGTCCTCCATAGTTACTGAAAGAGTATCCTTATAACCAAGAATTGTCATGCCAAGGGAATCTCCAATTAAAATGCAGTCGATACCGGCTTTTTCCATAATGCATGCTGTTGTGTAATCATAGCAGGTAAGCATACTAATTTTTCTTCCCTCTTGTTTAGCCTTAGCTAGGCTTGTTACTGTTCTTTTCATTTAAAGCTCCTTTATCTAGTTATTTATCTAAAAGCGAATTCATAATTGAATAATCTCTATCCGGATGTTTCTTACTTGCAATTAAAACTAATTGCTTTGAGAGGGCCTTGTAAGCCTCTTTATAGCTATCCTTTTGGGAAAGGCAGTCAAGGTGGGATGTTACTGTCTTATAATCATTTCTTTCAATAGGGCCAGTTAATGCATTTTCACAACCCTTATTAATTATGCTAGAAAGATTACTCTCTAAAATGTTAGATAAAGCCTGGTTGGCATTCTCCCTTGAAAAGCCACAATCAAGTAAAAGATTAGTTGCCATATCCACAAGGCCTATCATTAAGTTAGAGGCAAACACAGCGCTAGTGTGGTATTTAACCTTGTCCTTAGAATCGATGAACTGATAGCTGTTATGACAAGACTTAATGAGTTCCTCGATAATTTCCTTTTTTTCAAGTCCTAAAGGATTAGTAAGATTTCCTTCAATTGTAAAAAACGCTTTGGATAAATCCTGGTATGATGTGTATTTATCTGATATTGCCAGGAATGGATGAATCGAAAAAGTAAAGGCTCCTTTAGCCTCTAGTTCCGATAAGATTTCGTGATTAAAAGCTCCACTACAGTGACAAAAAATCTTTCCAGCAACAGGGTATTGGGAGATTTCTTGGGAGACAGTAGCTAATGCACTATCTGGCACTGTAAGGAAAATAATATCACTTTCACCTACAAGATTTTTAATGTTAGTAAATTGCTTAGAGTCCGTAAACTCTGCTGCCTTTAATGATGATGATAAGTTTTGACTATAATAGCCGGATAAAAAATGCTGGTTAAGTTTGAGATATTTTCCGAGAGAAAAACCAACTTTACCAGCACCAATAAAACCTATATTCATATAATCACCGCCTTTCGTACCCTTGCCTAAAAAGCTCATAGATTAGGTCTTGCATAGGATCAAAATTAAAGTGATATTTACTTATAATCAAAATAAAAATTTATCGGTACAGCTTCTTTCGAATACCATCCAATAGCAGACTATAGCACGAGTATGTGGGAGAGTCAATTATTGTTCATAATTTTAAGCAAACTGTATATCTTCTCATATATATCATTAGATGAAAAACAATACTAATTATGTTATAATATTTGTAACTGTAACGTGAACAAAGTGAGGAGAAAATGGATAAATACAAATTTCATGTGAATAAGTATAGTGTTTCCATGATTATAATTGGAATTATACTTAATTGTATGGGTAGAATTATAGCCACTAATCTATATTTGCCATTTTATATGGATGCTTATGGCACTTATTTAGTGAGTATAGTCTTAGGTCCTCTTGCCGGGGCATTGGCTGGTTTGGCTATGAATTTAATATTTGCAATAGGAAATCTCAGTGACTTATTATATGCCATTGTAAGTGTTGCTGGGGGAATTGTTGTGGGTAAAATGTTATACGATAGGGATAAGTCTAATTATCTTTTTACAGTAGTTGTAACTGGTTTGGCAGCTAGTTTTACAACCGTTCTTTTCTCCACACCTATAAATATGTACTTAAAAGACGGCATGACCGGTAATATCTGGGGAGATGCCTTGGTTGAAATGACTTCTTTTAGAATTAATGTTAAGGTGATTTGTTGTATTTTAGGTGAATCTATTGTCAATCTTCCAGATAAGTTAATCACTTTAATGTTTATGGTCACTGCAGTAGAGGCCTTTAAAAAAGAAGGAATTGTGCTAAATTTAGGACAGGATGAAGAATTTTTAGAGCAGAATAGTAAACGTAAGGCAGAGATAAGACATAAATATGAAGTAAAAAGATACGAAAGAGCTTTAAAGAAGAATAATTTAAAGAAGAATAAGAAAAAGTTAATAATAATCCTTATAATTCCACTATTGGCTTCCTATATGGCGGTGGGCTCTAACTTTGCAAAAAAAGTAGTTACTGCAAACTTAGTTGATAGCATAACTATAGATGCAGGAAGTTCTAGTACAGCGGTTAAGAATAATATTAATACTAATATAAATGTTAATTATACTGGCATGTGTTATGGTATTGAAAATGGCTTAAATACAGCGCAAATCAATGATATAGCACAAACTGGAGACGGCTATATTTATGTAGGAACTTATTCTGGCTTATATAGATATGATGGAATAAACTATTCCCTTTATGATTTAGATGATCGAATTTCTAATGTAAAAAAACTAATGATAGATAATCTAGATAGGCTTTGGATAGCAACTAATGATAGCGGTTTAGCTTATTATAATTACGAAAAAGATGAACTTAGATTTTTTACTACTGATGAGGGCTTATGTTCAGATTCCATAAGAGACATGTGTGATGATGGCAATGGACATTTATATGTGGCAACCGCCTCTTATTTAACAAAGATAAGTCTTGTATATAACAAGGAAAAAGTAACTAATTCTACAGATGATACATTTGTAATTACCAATATGGACAAAATCGAAGAGACTAGCTATGCGGATAGTATTTGCTCTTTTGGATCTGAAAAAATTTGCGGAGTCAATAAGGATGGAGAAGTCTTTGTTCTTGATTCCGATAATTTAGTGAGCCTATATTCTTCATCAAATCCAGAATATACATACATTTCTATTGAATATTCCTCTAATGAAAATTGCTTCTATATAGGCACTAGTTCTAATATTATTGAAAAGGCAAGGTTTGTAAATAACCAATTTACAACCTTTGAGTACATTAGTACAGGGGATTTAACTAATATCAATTACATAAACTATAGCACTGCCTTTGAAGGCTGCTTTATTAGTGCAGAAAATGGAATCGGCTACTTATCAGAAAGCAGTGTCTTTGAGGATTTATCTAGATCTGATTTTAATCATTCTGTAAGAGGAATGATAGTAGATAAACAAAATAATATTTGGTTTGCTTCTGCTACACAAGGAGTTTTAAAGTTATCTCTAAATCCTTTTGTAGATGTTTGCTCCTCAAAGGATGTAAGTACAGGTACGGTTAATTGTTGTTATGTAGATGGTAAATCTATTTATTTAGCTACAGATACTGGAATTATTACAGTGGATTCTAATGGAAATGTTATTGAAAACGAGAAGTTTGATATTTTTGATGGCATTAGGGTTAGACACATTTTAAAAGATAGTCATAAGACTTTGTGGGTAAGCTGTAATGGTGATTTAGGTCTTATAGCCATAAAGGATGATGGAAGCGTTATAAATTATAATTCAGAGGATTCTGGTGTTTTAGGTGAATATTTTAGATTTACTATGGAGCTATCTGATGGGAGAATCCTAGCGGCTTCTGATTTAGGTATTAGTTTTATAGAAGATGGAAGAGTTGTAAAAACCCTTGGAAGTGAAGATGGAATTGAAGTTACCAAAATTCTTTCTGCCTTTGAGGAGGTTACAGGAGATGAGGTTACAGGAGAGCAAGAATCTCGAATTTATATTGGAACAGATGGAGCGGGGGTCTATGAAATTAGAGAGGATACAATAGTTAATCACATTAGTAGGGAGGATGGACTTGCCTCTCAGATTATATTAAAGATAGTGGATTGCTATGATGGTCGTTTATATGTTACAAGTAATGACATTTATTATCACAAGAATACAGGGGAGATTAGAAGATTGAATAATTTCCCATATTCGAATAATTATGACATTTACATAGACAAGAATAGAAATGCTTATGTTAGTTCTAGCTGTGGTATGTTTGTAGTTAATGAACAGGATTTATTAGCTAATGAAGAGACTTACACCTATACCCTGCTAGATTATAAACGAGGTCTTGATACAAGTCTTGTTGCTAATTCCTTTAATTATATAAAAAACAACAAATTATATATTTGCTGTAATGATGGAGCTAGGGTTTTAAATTTAGACAGTTATGGAGATTTAGATACACATTTTACCATAACCATAAGTAAACTTAGCCAAGGAGACAATGAGGTTAGATTAGTTAATGGCGTTTACAGTATTCCAGCGGGAGTAGGGCAGATTTCTATTACCCCTTGTATATTAAATTACACAGTTTCTGATCCTTTAGTTTATGTTGAATTAGAGGGCATTGATGATAGTGGTGCTTATTATAGACAATCATCCATGGAAACCCTTAATTATGGATTTATTCCTTATGGATTACATAAACTAAGAATTAGGGTGGTTAGTGATTCCCTTGAAACTAGTTATAAAGAGGCGGTTTTCTTGCTTTATAAAAATGCTAAATTATATGAACGTTTCTATTATAAGGTTTACTTAAGTGTTAATACCTTGATGTTAGTTGCTATTCTTGCCTGGATTCTTTCAAAGATGGGCAATATGGCAGTTATTAATAGACAATATAATCAGATTCGTGAGGCTAAGGAAGAGGCGGAGCATGCTAATCAGACTAAATCTAGATTCTTAGCTCAGATGTCTCATGAAATAAGAACTCCAATTAATGCTATTTTGGGAATGGATGAAATGATTTTAAGAGAAAGTAATGAGGCAGATATTAGGGCTTATGCAGCGGATATTAACACTGCAAGTAATACCTTGTTATCCCTAATCAATGATATTCTAGATTCTTCTAAAATCGATTCTGGAAAAATGGAAATAGCGCCTATAGAATATGAACTTTCTAGTCTTATTTATGAACTTGTCAATATGATAAGCTGGAAGGCTCAGGCTAAGGATTTAAGCTTTACTGTAGAGGCAGATCCTAATCTTCCAAAGAAATTATATGGAGATGATGTAAGAATTAGACAAGTAATAACTAATATATTAACTAATGCCGTTAAGTATACAGATACTGGCGGAGTTTGGTTAAGAGTTAGCGGTAAGAATTTAGGGGATAAGTTAATACTTCACGTTGAGGTTGAAGATACTGGTATTGGTATTGAAGAGGAAAATATATCTAAGCTTTTTGTGGAATTTGAAAGACTAGACATGGGTAGAAACAGAAACGTAGAGGGCACAGGGCTTGGTATGAATATCACAATAAAGCTACTAGAGTTAATGGGCTCAAAGCTAGAGGTTAAAAGTATTTATGGCAAGGGTTCTAAATTCTTCTTTGACCTAGAACAGCCAATTGTAGATCACGATCCTATGGGAGATATTAATAAAACTAGAGTTATTGATAAGAAGGAGAGTACAGATAAGTTCTTTGTTGCTGAAAATGCCAGTGTTTTAGTGGTAGATGATAATGCCATGAATAGAAAGGTATTTAAGAGCTTACTTAAGAAAACCAAGATTCAAATTAGTGAGGCTTCTAGCGGTAAGGAATCAATTACAATGGCAAAGGCTTCAGATTATGACATTATTTTTATGGATCATATGATGCCAGGCATGGATGGAATCGAGGCAAAAAATCATATAAGAGAGCTTCCTAATTGTCAGAAGACTCCTATATTTGCCTTAACAGCTAATGCCATGGCAGGAGCTAAGGAAGAGTACTTATCCTTGGGCTTTGATGGTTTTTTATCTAAGCCTATTAGTATTGATAAATTACTAAAGACCTTAGAGGAATATTTGCCAAAGGATACTATTCATTATCTAACAGAAGAGGAACAAGAAGAAGAGGATATTATTCCAAGGGATAATCTTTCAGAGGAAATGCCAGCGGTGGAGGGACTTGATTGGGATTATGCCTATTTACATTTGCCAGAAAAAGAGATGCTTATGGAATCTATTGATTCCTTTTATGAGTTAATAGAAACTCAGGCTAAAAAGCTAGAGGACTTTTTTGATAGGCTCTTGTTAGCAGAGACTACAAGCACTCAGACAGAAAAGACAGACATCAATTTAAATGCCTTTACAGATTATAGGATACAGGTTCATGCTATGAAGAGCGCCGCCGCCATTATTGGTATTGTGCCACTTTCAGGTATGGCTAAGATTCTAGAGTTTGCAGCAAAGGATGGCAAGTTAAGCATAATTAAAGGTATGCATAAGATTTTCATAGAAGAATGGCTTTCTTATAGGGATAAGTTATCTTTAGTGGCAAACATTAATGAGCTGACAGGGGAACTAAAAAAAGGAGATTTAGCCATGCTTAATACTATGCTTGATATGTTAAATCAGGCTATGGAAAGTCTTGATATAGATACAGCAGATGAAATTATGTCTAAGGTTAAAAATTTTAGTTTTGGGGATGAAGTGGATGCTTTAATGCCAAAGTTGATGGTGGCAGTTAAAGATCTTGATGAGGACGCAGTACAAGAGATTGCAAAGGAAATGAAAAGCTTCTTGTAGAAAGGACATTTATGAAGAAAATTTTATTTATTTCAAAGACCAATAATGATTCTAAAAAGTTAAACGATTACCTTCAAAAATATTTTAGGATACAGTTATGCCTAGATAATTTTTCTAGCGTGGAGTCCATGCTTACGTTAGTTGAGCCAGATTTTATAATTTGCCTGCTTCAAGATATGACAGATGATGATATAAGAAAACTAGGAGTAATACCAAAGAATTATCCCCGAATCCCGCTGATGACAGTAGGCTCTGAAGAGAAAATTAAAAGCTATGAACACATTTGCAAAAACATGCAAAACTATAGGTTTGAAAGAGAAGTTGATGGAGAGCTAATACTTAGAAGTATTTGTAACATTTTAAAAATCAAGGTAGAAAATGTGCTAAAAGCAGGTACAGATGAAAAAAAGGAGGTATTAATCGTAGATGATGATGCCATGACTCTTCGTTCTATTAAAAAAATGCTAGACGATTACTATTCTGTATCTATTGCTAATTCAGGTATGAAGGCTATGACCTCAATTGGAAAAAAGAGACCAGATTTAATTCTCTTAGATTATGAAATGCCGGTATGCGATGGTAAACAAACTCTTGAAATGATTAAGGCGGATGATGATATTAAGGATATTCCAGTAGTTTTTTTAACAGGTGTTAATGATAGAGAACACATAGAGGCGGTTTTAAAGCTTTTGCCTAGTGGTTATTTATTAAAGCCAGTAAGTCAGACAAAGCTAGTATCTACTATAAAAAACATTATTGGATAGGAGTTTAGTATGGAGAAAAGGGGCAAAAGAAATAAATATTGGGAACAGGTAAAAATACCTGTGGTTATGATTCTGGTTGCTATTTTCATTAATTTGGGTGGAAAGCTAGTGGCTCTAAATCTTAATATTCCGCTGTATTTAGATACAGCGGGAACGATTCTTTGTGCCCTTTTATGCGGATATCTTCCAAGTATTTTTGTGGCTCTAGTTACAAACTTTATCTCTATGGTAATGAATGAAAAATCTATATATTATGATGCAATTAATATCTTAATTGCTCTTTCTACTGTGTTTATAACTAGATCCGGAATGAAAAAAAGCATTAAAAGTCACATGGTATTAATTGCTACGTATACTTTCTTAGGGGGTATTTGTGGTGGACTTATCAGCATTTTCCTAAATAATATGTCAGTTAACGTTTACAATAGCTTTATTATTAATTATTTCCAGAGCAAGGGCATGCCTTTTGAAACAGGTTGGTATATTTCAAATCTTTTTTATGAGCTTATTGATAAGACCATTTCTTTTTCTATAGTGTTACTAATATTTAATTTAGTGCCTCAAAGACTTTATTATAAATTTGCTTTATGTCTGTGGCTTCAAAGACCGATGCCATTACAACCTATTATCGATTACGAGAAGACTAAGATGTTTAAGTCTACTATTAGAAAAAAAACTGTATCAGTAATTATCTTATTCTCTACCTTTATAGCTATTGTTTCTGTATTTATTTATATGACTTTGTTTGAGGGCTATTTAGTTAATAATAATACAGAATTAGCAATTAATACTAGTAAAGTTGCTTCACTTTTAATAGATGGAGATAAGGTAGAGGACTATCTTGATAGTATTTCAAAGGATAACGATTATTATCGTACAGAGGAGGATTTAATTAGTCTTATTGATAATACTAGTAATTGCAAATATATTTATGTATATCAGTTCAAATCCGATGGCTGTCATGTAGTTTTTGATTTAGATAGTCAGACAGAAACCACTCAAACTCTAGGCTCAGTTGTTACCTTTGACCCGAATTTTTTACCAAATATCAATGACTTTTTAAATGGTGATGAGATTGAGCCCGTATTATCTAAGGTAAGTGGGAACTACACTATTACAGCTTATAGTCCAATTTATGATTCTAATGGAAAATGTGTTAGCTACGTAGCAGTAGACATAGTACTTGAAAATTATCCAAAACAAATCATGATTTACTTTAGTAGGTATTTAAGCGTGTTCATTGGAATTGTTATATTCTTTATTAGTTTTGGTATATGGATTTCAAATTATAATATTGTCATTCCTATTGACTCTATGACCTTAAGACTTAATTCCTTTGAATATAAGGATGAATATGACAGACAACAAAATGTGGAGAAGTTTAAGAAACTAGACATTAAAACTGGGGATGAAATTCAGGGCTTATATGAAAACATTCTTTCTCTTGCTAAGGAAAATGCTAAGTATTCTATGGAAAATAAAATGAAAATGGAAAATATTGAGCTAGCTAAAGAAAACATGGCTATCATATTGACTACCATTATAAAGTATCGTAATTATTCTTCCGTGGAAAGAGTTGAAACAAGAAAGAGATATGTGGAAATCGTACTTAATAAAATGCTAGAATTAGGTTACTATAAGGATATTTTAAATAAGAGTCTTGTTAATGATATTGTTATATGTTCTCCTTACTTTAATATAGGTAAAATCGGGATTCCAGAGGATATCTTATCTAAGGAGGGAAATTTAAGCCAGTTAGAAGAAGAGTTTATAAAAACTCATACAGTAATTGGCTATAATATTATGTCAGAGATTATGGAAAAATTACCAGATGCCAGCTTTTTGGCAGAGGCTAAAAATATTACTCATTATCATCATGAAAACTGGGATGGTAGTGGCTATCCAGATGGTTTAAAGGCAGAAAAGATTCCTATTTCTGCTAGAGTTATGGCAGTAGCAATTTATTATGATAAGTTAATTATTGGACATGAATCAGAGGATTTAGAATTCCATAAGGCTTTTTTTGAATTAAATAGACAGGCTTCACATATGTTTGATCCTTTAGTTGTAGATGCTTTTATTCAGGCTAAGGAGGATATAATTCAAGTATCAAAGGAAAGCGTAGATAAAACATAATGCTCTTCTTTTGCATATTTTGATGTGTTAGAATGAAGTTTGAAAGAATAGTAGAAATCCTTAAGGAGGACTTTTTTTGAAAAATATAATTATTGTGGGTTCTGGTTGGAGAGCATTTTTTTACTACAGAGTAATTAAGGCTTTGCCAGAGAAGTTTAATTTTCTTGCAATGCTTACAAGGTCAGAAGAGACAGCGAGCAGACTATCAAAGGAGCATGGCATTAAGGTTACAACTTCTAAAGAGGAGTGTATAAAGCTTTCTCCTGATTTAGTAGTGGTTGCAAGCTCTAAATCAAATATTGTAGAAACCGCTATGGAGTGGGCAGGACTAGGCTTTGAGGTATTAATGGAGACACCAGCTGGAATTAATGAAGAGCAGTTTAGTGCCTTAATAGATTTTCCTTTTAAGGATAAGATTCAGGTAGCGGAGCAGTATCATAGATATCCAAGATTTCAGGCTATGAAAAAACTATTAGATAGACATATAATCGGGGATTTAATCGATATGTATTTCTCTTTTTGTCACGATTATCATGGAGTTAGCATGATCAGATTTTTTATGGGAGATTTAAAAAATGTAAAAATAATTTCTTCTGTTAGCTACCCTTTTAAGATGCTAGAAACAGGAGCAAGAGCAGGCATAACCTACGCAGGTGACTTAAAGGAATATAAAAGAAACATCACTATTCTAGAACTTGAAAAAAATCGACATGTAATCTACGACTTTAGTGGTGTTCAATATCACACAGAAATTAAGTCATCTAGAGTAAGTATTCAGGGTAATTTAGGTGAAATGCTAGATGATAGATTCTCTTATGCAAGGGAAATTGCTAAGGGAGAGAAGCTAGATTCTAAGGATGTAGATTCTAAGGAGTTAGATTCTAAGGAGTTAGATTCTAAGAAGGTAAAATATAGCTTAAGCTCATCTATTTCTTCAGGTGCAATTGGTAAGGATAGTCTTTATGACTATAGCCCAGAGGGAAAACATAAATTTTCCTATGAAAGCGATAATCTAGTCTATCATTATGATGACAATAAGGATTTAGTTTCCATTAGTTTTAAGGGAGAAGAGCTTTGGACTAACGATTATTTATCTTGTGGTTTTAATAATGATGAAATTGGAATCGCAGATTTCTTATCTGGCAAGGCAAAATATAGCGTGGACCAGGCAGTAGAAGATGCAAGACTTGCAAATGAATTTGCATAATCAAAGTGATGCGCATCCTCGCGGAGCGTTTAACTCAGTTGGGGTACAGCTCCGACTGAGTTAAAAAAAGGGTCAGGTTAAAAGAAATTCCAAATTGGAAGTCTAATAACTTGACCCATTAATTTTTGGTTATTATTAAGTTTTATTTTTAAAAAATAATTTTTTATTTATCAATCTATGCAACTCCAGTAGTGCTAGCCTCTGTTTCTTCAGTACTATCCTCTTCCTTAATGCTTGAAGCACTGACGCTTAAGATGATAGCTTCTGGGTTTGTGTGTACTGTAAGTTTAGGATTCTTGCAAATATCAAGATCCTTAACCTTAAGGACTTCACCGAACTTAAGCTTTGAAGCATCAATTGTGATCTTATCTACTAAATCAGCAGGTAGAGCACTGTAAGAAACTTCTGTTAAATCTTCCTGAAGTACGCCAGATTGTACTTTATCTCTGTTTTCAATAACTATTTCTGCTACGGACTTAACAACTTCGTCCTTTAAAAGTTCCTGTAATGAAATCTCATTAATTACACCCTTGAAAGGATCGTAGTCGATAGATTTAATTAGAGCAAGGTGCTTCTCACCATCAATATCAAGTGTTACTTTAGAACCCTTGTTATTAGTTCTTAAGAATTTAGCTAACTCTAATTTATCCACTTTAAATAAAAGTGAGTCTTTTATCTCTTTTCCAAAAAGGCTTCCTACTACAAAACCTTCACGTCTAAGCTTTTTAGCTTTGTCGGCGATATCTCTGCGTTGTGTTTTTAAAGTATCCATTTGTCTTTTACCTCCAAAAACTCCTCGCTTAGCAGCCTTCAAATTCCGCAAAAAAGAATTAGGTATTGTTAAGTGATATTTTTTATTATTTAGTTTTAGTAAAACGTCTTACTGGTTCACATTATACACCCATGTTTTTTCTTTTGGCACGAATACATTAAAAACTTTATACTTTTTTTATAATTGAACTTAGCAAAGGGGATTGGGAATGTCCGTTTTAGGTTAAATTCTAGCTTTCACTATATTTAAAATTCTCATGTATTAGGTTAGAATATATGGGAGGAATCTAGTGTTTATGCTAGATATTAACTTAGGGAGAGTTTTATGAAAAAGAAAAATTTACTAGTTTTATTATGGCTATCTTTATTGCTTTTATTTACACCTGCTTGTCAGGCAAGCAATAGTGTGGATGGTCAAACAACAAGTTCTAGTCAGATTAGTTCTGAAAATGTATCTGATAGCACAAGTGAAGAAATCTTAAGTTCTGGGGAGAACATACAGGATAATTCTTCTTATGCTACAGGGCTTGATGCCTTTGATTTGGCAAATGTACCGGCTTATTCAGGTAGTCCTTATTGTGAGATTAACGGCAATTGTCCATTTTTTACAAATGAAGAAATGACTGCAGAGTGCTTTGAAAGTTACGGAGAGCTTGATAGCCTCGGAAGATGTCAGACTTGTATAGCATCAATTGGCACAGATTTAATGCCAACTGAGAAGCGTGGCAACATTGGTAACGTGCATCCAACAGGCTGGCACTTGGTTAAGTATGCTGGAATTGATGGTAATTACTTATATAATAGATGCCACCTCATCGGCTATCAGCTTACTGGTGAAAATGCAAACACAAGAAATCTAATTACAGGCACTCGTTATTTAAATGTGGACGGGATGCTCACCTTTGAAAATAAAACTGCAGACTATATTGAGTCTACAGGTAATCATGTAATGTATCGAGTAACACCTATATTTGAAGGGGATAACCTTCTTGCCTCTGGTGTGCTTATGGAGGCTAAGTCTGTGGAAGATTCAGGCGCAGGCCTTAGTTTTTGCGTATTTTGCTATAACGTGCAACCAGGCATAACAATAGATTATGCAACTGGTGATTCTAGTGGCCCAGAGTTTACGGGGAGTGGTTCTAGTAACTCAGGCAGCAGCTCTAGTAGTTCTAGTAACTCTAGTAGCGGCTCTAGTAGTTCTGGTAGCTCTAGTTCAAAATCAGCAGGCAGCACATATAATAGTTCAGGCAGTTCCTCAAGCTCAGCTTCTTCTGGGGCTGTGGCAGCAGGATCAAGTCCCTCAAGCTCGTATGTACTAAATACAAATACTAAGAAGTTCCACCGTCCAAGTTGTGGTTCAGTAAGTACAATTAAAGATTCAAACCGCCAAGATTATACAGGTCAAAGACAAGATTTGATAAATCAAGGCTATGAACCATGTAAGAAGTGCAATCCGTAAAGAATTCATTTATACCATATTTTTCATAAAATGTGAGAAAATCATAAAAATTGGCTCATAAAATGTGAGAAAAGTTTTAAATTTGCCTCATAAAATGTGAGAAAAGTTTTAAAATTGCCTCATAAAATGTGAAAGGAAATTTGAAGTACCTAAATCTTTATGCTAAAATAGCCTTGGAGGTGCTTTTATGTATTATAAAAGAAAAATTGATAATTTCCTTGAAAACTGGAAGGCAGATCCAGCTCATAAGCCTCTCATAGTAAAAGGGGCAAGACAGATAGGCAAAACAGAGTCTATTATGCATTTTGCTAAAGACAATTACGAGAATGTTGTATATATAAATTTTGTTCTAGATAAAAAGTTTTCAAATATTATAGTAGATGGTTATGATGTAGCAAGTGTAATTAAGAATATTACATTGGTCGACCCATCTATTAAATTTGTGCCTGGTAAGACTATTATTATTTTTGATGAAATTCAAGAGAACCCAGATGTTGCAACAACACTTAAGTCTTTTAAGATAGATGGTAATTATGATGTAATATGTAGCGGTTCTATGTTGGGAATTAATTATAAGAAGATACATAGTAATAGCGTTGGTGCTAAGACGGATTACGAGATGTATTCCATGGATTTTGAAGAATTTTTATGGGCAAAAGCTTATAATCAGGAGCAGATTGATTCTATTTTGAATCATATGATTGTTAATAAGCCTTTTAATGACAATGAAATGAAAATTTTTAAGGACTTATTTTTAGAGTATTGCGTGCTTGGTGGAATGCCTGATGTTGTAAAACAGTATATTGAAACAGGAACATTTTCAGGAACATTAGATATACAAAATCAAATTAGACTTGATTATGAAGAAGATGTTCGAAAATATGCCGAAGGTCTCGACCAAACTAAAATAATAAGCGTATATAGAAGTGTTCCAGCTCAGCTTGCAAAGGAGAATAAGAAGTTTCAATTTAACAAGATTGAGAAAAATGCAAGATCGAGAGAATATACGGGATGTATCGAATGGTTAGTTGATGCAGGAGTTATAATGGAATGCAATTGTTTACAATTTCCAGAATTACCTTTAAAGGGAAATATTGAAGAGAATAAGTACAAGTTGTATTACCCAGATACAGGACTTTTAGTATCGTCATTAGATGAAGAAGCTCAAGAAGATCTTAGAGTTAATAAAAATTTAGGTGTTTATAAAGGAGCACTTTATGAAAATTTTGTAGCTGAAGCATTTGTAAAACAAGGACTTGGACTTTTTTATTATAAAAAGGAAAATTCTTCATTGGAAGAAGATTTCTTTGTAAGAACACAAAATAATCTTGTTCCTGTTGAGGTAAAGGCTGGTGATGCCAAATCAAGATCTTTATCCTCATTAATAAAAAATAAAAACTATAGTGATATATCTTATGGAATAAAACTTGGTGATTTTAATGTGGGACATGCTAATGATGTATATACATTCCCATATTTTTGCGCATTTAAGATTAAGGAGTTTTTAAAAAATATAGATTCTAAAAAATAGAAGTAATTAGTTTTTTTAGGAGTTTAGTTTTGAAAAAATCAGACATTAAAATCATAAAGTCGAAGAGAAAAACATTTTCACTAGAAATGAAAAATGATTTAAGTCTAGTTGCTAGAGTGCCAATTGGAGCTAGTTCTAAGGCAATCAACGACTTTATAACAAGAAGTGATTCTTGGATAAAAAAGACAGAAGAAAAAATTAAAGAAAACAAATCTGAATTTGGAGACGCAGCTAAATTATCGAATAGAGAGTTAAGAGATCTTTACAAGGTGGCAAAGGAAGAGTTGCCCTTAAGGGTGGCTTATTACGCCAAGCTTATGAAGGTTTCTTATTATAGAATCACTATCAGAGCTCAACGTACAAGATGGGGCAGTTGCACAACAAAGGGCAATTTGAATTTTAACTGTCTGCTTATGCTTACTCCAAAGTGGGTGCAGGATTATGTGGTGGTGCATGAACTTTGCCACAGATTGCATATGAATCATTCTAAGGAGTTCTGGGCTGAGGTTGAGGGCGTTATGCCTAATTATAAGGAAGCAAAGAAGTGGTTGGCAGATAATGGAGGAAGCTTAATAGAGCGATTGCCGTAAATTTAATAAAGATATTGATGGCAGCTGCGCATGAATTTGCGTAGCTGTTTTGTGTGTGATGTGGGTTTGGGACTTTTGACTTTTAGGAGGGATATCACTGCTAATAGGCACAGAAGAATTCTTCTGTATGGCCCGGTAGCGTAGAATTTCCGGCTCCTGAGCCTCACTTTTTGACTTTATTGTTTAATAAAGCAAGTTATAGCCACTGTTTTTGAAGTCTTGAAAAAATTGCTTGTGACTTTTTTGAAATGAGGTATCTAGAAAGGCACAAAACCCTGTCTATAAATGGGGAAAGGCTGGCTCTTCTTTTAAATTCTTGTGGCTAAAATTAGATTTCTTCTTGCTTTATAGGCACATCGCGTCTTTTTACTCTAATTTTACCTGTGGCTATAAGAGACCTAATTTGAATTCTTAGCTACATTCCCCCAAAAATAAAGCTCCGGAAGAGAGCAAAAGCCCCAAATTAGTGAGAATCCAATGAGAATCCCCACAAATCAAGAGTCCAGGAAATCCCAAGAATTTCCGCAGACTCCTTACATTCCCCCCCCACACTTTAGCAAGCTACATCAATAACTTGATTTTTATTTTTAGTATGATAGAATACCCTACGTAGACAAGGGAGTCGTTAGCGAATAGCTTGCGACTCTTTTTTATTTGAAGGGATGATGTTGCTTAGAGGCTGCTTCAAAGAAACTTTTTAAAAAGCAGAAGAGAAGTAACACTTAGGAGACTTTATGAATATTTTTGATATTATGGGGCCAATCATGGTTGGACCTTCAAGTTCACATACAGCAGGAGCTGCAAGAATAGGTTATGTTTCAAGGCAGCTCTTAGGAGAAGATTTAAAGAAAGCAGAAATTTTACTTCATGGTTCCTTTGCCAAAACAGGTAAGGGACATGGAACTGATAAGGCTATTGTTGCTGGACTTATGGGTATGATGCCAGATGATGAGAGAATTCCAGATAGCTTTGACATTGCCAAAAGTCAAGGAATCGAGTTAAGCGTTGGTGAGGCTTTACTAAAGACAGAATATGCCAATGCTTGCTTACTAAATCTTGAGTCAGTAAATGGCAGAAGCTTAAGCATTATGGCTGCATCTCTTGGAGGCGGTAGAATTTCCATAGAGCAGATTGATGGGATCGATACACATTTTTCAGGCGATTATCCAACACTTATAGTCCACAATCTGGATCAGCCGGGTCATGTAGCTGAGGTAACTTCAACCCTTGCACACAAAAGTGTTAACATAGCAACGCTTAATCTTTACAGAGATAAGCGAGGCGGATACGCAGTTATGATTATTGAAACTGATCAGGATATTCCAGAGACAGCTATTAAATGGATTGAGCATTTAGAAGGCGTTATAAAGGTAACTTATATTAATATCGAGAAACAGAAAGAGGCTTAATATGGCTTATACAAGTATTGTTGAATTAATTGATAATAGCACAGATGTGGAAGAACTTATTGATAGAATCATTGCTAATGATGCCAATGAACGTGGCATTAGCTGTGAAGCTTCTTTTGAGCAAATGAAAATTTTATGGGAGGCTATGCTTGCTTCTGTAAATAATTATGACGGTTATTTAAGGTCCAATAGTGGTTTGTCTGGTGGCGATGCCAAGAAATATGAGGATTTTAGAAGAAATGGTGGTGGGGTAGTAGGAGATTTACTTGCTAATCTTATTACAAATGCTCTAAAGGTTTCAGAATCTAATGCTTGTATGAAGAGAATTGTTGCGGCACCAACTGCCGGATCTTGCGGCGTAATTCCAGCAGTTTTGATTACTCTTTACAATCATAGAAAGGCCAATTTAGCTAGCTTTCAGCCAATCCTTATTAAGAATGAAAATGTATCAAAGGACGATTACAATTTCACTCTTGATGATAAAATCGTACGAAGCCTTTATCTGGCTGCAGCAGTGGGGGAAGTAATTGCTTATAGAGCTTCAATTGCTGGTGCTGAAGGTGGTTGTCAAGCAGAGATAGGAGCAGCAAGTTCAATGGCAGCTTGTGCTTTTGCTTATCTTAATGCAGGAAATATCCAGCAGATCATGCATGCCGGTGCCCTTTCTCTTAAGGCTTTACTCGGACTTGCTTGTGATCCAGTGGGCGGTTATGTTGAAGTTCCATGTATTAAGAGAAATGTTACTGGTGCTGCAAATGCAGTAACTTCTGCAGAGCTTGCTCTTGCAGGAATTGAAAGTAGAATTCCTTTTGATGAAGTTATAGATGCAATGGGTGAGATTGGCCGAAAGATGGACATCTCCCTAAGAGAAACAAGTACTGGTGGTCTTGCAATGACACCAACAGGAAGACAGTATTTACCAAAGCAGGATTAAAAAAGATGGTCAAAGCGCTTAGCACTTTGGCCATCTTTTACTATAATCTCTATTTTTTATCACAATTATCACTATCCTAGTGCCACATCAAGCACCATCATTAGGCCGAATCCTATTGCAAAAGCAAGAGTGGACCAGTTTGAGTGCTCCCCTTCGGAAGCTTCAGGTAAGAGTTCTTCTACAACTACGTAAATCATTGCGCCAGCTGCGAAGGAAAGCAGATAAGGTAGAATTGGAACCATAAGATTAGTAAGTAAAATTGTAATGATTGTTCCAATAGGTTCTACTACACCTGAACCAAAACCATAAAGGAAAGCCTTGGATTTGCTCTTTAATTCATGTCTTAAAGGAAGGGAAATAATTGCGCCTTCTGGGAAGTTCTGAATTGCAATACCAATTGCTAGGGCAAGAGCACCTGAAAGAGTAATAGCGCTAGCGCCTGAAATATAGGCGGCAAGGGCTACACCAACGGCCATGCCTTCTGGAAAATTATGCAAAGTAACTGCAAATACAAGCATTGTACTTTTTGGTAAGTTTGCATGTAAACCCTCAGGTTTATCACTGTTTGCGTGAAGGTGAGGAATAATAAAATCGATTAAAAGTAAGAATAAGATACCTAACATGAAACCTGTTAATGCTGGGGCAAATGCAAGCTTACCCATTGGTTTACATTGCTCCATAGCAGGAATTAACAAAGACCAAACCGAGGCTGCCATCATAACACCCGCTGCAAAACCTGACAATATCTTTTGAATAAGTGGGTTCATGCTATCGCTCTTAAATAGGAATACCATTGCAGCACCAAGTGTAGTTCCAAGAAATGGAATTAAGATGCCAATAGTTAGTATGTCCATATTATTTGCTATCATATTGTTCACCGCTTTCATTTAATATATATGATTACAATACAATAGTATATAAAAAAAATCAATGCACATTTATCTTATAAACAAATAGCTATTGAGAATTTTTCGCAAATCTTGTAGAATTGGAAAGATATTATTTTTATTTTAAGGAGATTTGTAATGAGAATAGCTGTAACATATTCAAATGGCAACGTTTTCCCACATTTTGGTAAGACAGAAGAATTCAAGGTTTATGAAGTTGAAGATAAAAAGATTCTTTCAAGCGAAGTAATTAGCTCAAATGGCGAAGGTCATGGTGCACTTGCTGGCCTACTTAAGAATCAGAATGTTAATGTTCTTATTTGTGGCGGCCTTGGTGGCGGTGCTCTTAATGCTTTAGAAGAAGCTGGTATTGAGGTTATTGCTGGTGCAGAAGGTAATACAGATGCAGCAGTTGAGAGCTACTTAAAGGGCGAATTAGTTTCAACAGGTGTTAATTGTGATCACCATGATCATGAGAATGCTAGTGAAGAACATGCATGTGGTGGTTGTGGACATCATTCTGAAAATGATAATGAAGAAAGCGGGTGCAACTGTGGTGATTCTGAGGAAGAATGCAGCGGTTCATGTGGAAGCTGTTCAGGATGTTCTGGTGAACCAGAAGTTATCTATGAAGGTAAGAATGCTGGTAAGACTGTAAGAGTACATTACAAGGGTACATTAAATGATGGTACACAGTTTGATTCATCTTATGATAGAGGAGAACCTCTTGAGTTCTTAGCTGGTGTTGGTATGATGATTAAGGGCTTTGATAAGGCTGTAGTTGATATGGAAGTTGGAGACAAGGTTTCAATTCATCTTTCACCAGAAGAAGCTTATGGTATGCCAAGCGAAAGCAACATCATTAAGTTAAAGATTGCAGACCTTCCAGGTTCTGAAGAATTAGAGGTTGGTAATCAGGCTTATTTACAGAATGCATACGGCGGAGCTGTAGCTGTTAGAGTAACAGAGAAGACTGAGGAAGAAATTACATTTGATGCTAACCATGAATTAGCAGGTAAGGAACTTAACTTCGATATCGAATTAGTTAGCGTTAAGGAAGACTAATCAGGAATTTGTCTGCAGTAGGAACATCAGCCATTAGAATTTTGCTTCGCAAAATTAGGCTGACGCTAAGTAGCAAACACGGAGTGTTTGCTACATCTGAAGCAGACCCGAATCCGGCGCGCAAGACTCGCGAGCGAGTCTTGACTTTCATATATTAAAAAAGCACTCAAGAAATTGATATGTACCCAGAATCCTGGACATATATCAAATTTACTTGAGTGCTTTTTATTTATTCTTATCTATAGCTTACAAGTTCTGGCTTATCTATTACAAGGTAATATCGCTCCATAGTGCTTAATTTATCGCAATCTTCCCAGGTGTAATAATATTTTTTTAGGGCTTGATCCAATCTTTGATAAATTCCAAAACATTCAGGATCTAAGCCGATTTCTCGAATTAATCGTGCCTTATTTACTTTAAACATAAATAAATAGTTAATATAGCTGTAACCCATAATGCCAAGAATTTTTCTTAGAAGCTTTTTTCTTTTTGGGCTATTTTCAATCTCTGCATTAGTCATGTCTTTTAGATAATAATTATAGGAGTTAAGCCTTTTAACGTTTTCTTTTTGATAGTTAATGCGTCGAAGTTCATAGGCGGCACGAAAATCATTTTTCTTTTTAATTTCGGCCTTTTCTTTGTTGTAAGCATCAAGGTAAGCTTTATTGTAGGAGTTAGCATTAGTTGCATCATCCGCCGCATCTGGTAAAGAAAACATCCAGTCATCATCATCGTCGTCATCATCAAAAATGCTATTTGAACCTAGATTATGAGTACGTCTAAATTCCTTTTCAAAATCTTCTTCATAGAAAGCTCTCTCTTTTCTATCTATGTGACCATCACGATTATAATCATAACCAGCACGTTTCATTTTATCTTCTTGAATTTCAAAAAAGGTATCCCAAAAGCCCATAGGACCTCCTATCCTGCAATTTCTCTTGCAACAAAGACGCCACTAGCGGATGCATGTGATAATGAGTGAGTAATTCCGCTACCATCACCGATTACATAAAGTCCCTTGTAGTTTGTTTCTAAATGTTCATCCACGGATACTTCCATGTTGTAGAACTTAACCTCAACTCCGTAGAGGAGAGTGTCATCATTTGCAGTACCAGGAGCTACCTTATCAAGAGCGTAAATCATTTCAATAATGCCATCTAAGATTCGTTTTGGAAGCACAAGACTTAAATCGCCTGGGCTTGCATTAAGGGTTGGTGTTGTAAAGGACTCATCTATGTCTGATTGAGAACTTCTGTGTCCCCTAATTAAATCGCCAAATCGCTGAACGATTACGCCACCACCTAGCATGTTGCTTAGCCTTGCGATACTTTCGCCATAGCCGTTGGAATCTTTGAATGGATCAGTAAAATGTTTAGCTACAAGTAGGGCAAAATTAGTATTATTAGTTTGTTTTTTAGGATCCTCGTAGCTGTGACCGTTAACAGTAACAATGCCGTTAGTGTTTTCATTTACCACAGCGCCCCTTGGATTCATGCAAAATGTACGAACTAAATCTTCGTACTTTTGAGTACGATAGACAATTTTGCTTTCATATAATTCATCAGTAATGTGGCTAAAAACCTCAGCTGGAAGCTCAACTCTAACACCTAAATCCACACGATTAGATAGTGTGCTGATGTTTAGCTCCTTACATACCTTTTCCATCCACTTACTGCCGCTTCGACCTACGCTTATGATACATTTTCCACAAGTATAGGAAGCCTTAGGACAGACAATTTCGTAACCGTTCTCTAGAGCTTTAACTGTTTTGACAGCTGTATCAAAGTAGAAGTCTACCTTGTCCTTTAAATAATCGTAAAGATGTCCAAGAACAACGTAGTTAATATCTGTTCCTAGGTGTCTAACAGAGGCATCAAGAAGATGAAGTCCGTTTTGAATGCAGAGCTTCTTAAAACCTGTGCCTGCAGTAGAGTAGAGCTTTGTGCCCTCTCCGCCGTACTCAAGATTAATCTTGTCCACGTATTCCATAAGCTCTAGGGCCTTGTTTTTACCGATGTATTTGTAAAGAGTGCCACCAAAGTCGTTAGTGATGTTATATTTTCCATCTGAAAATGCGCCAGCCCCTCCAAATCCACTCATAATAGAGCAGCTATTGCAGTGGATGCAGGACTTAATTTTGTCCCCATCAATAGGGCAGTGCCTCTTTGATAGTTCGTGGCCTTCTTCAAAAACTGCCACTTTTAAGTTAGGAGATAGTTTAGTTAATTCGTAGGCTGAGTAAATACCACCAGGACCAGCTCCAATAATGATTACATCGTAATTCATACAATCACTTCCTTCCTTTGGCTTTAAACATGTGAAATAGCCATTTGCATAAGATGTAAGGGCGTATTTCAATACTATCTAAATTATATCATAGATTTTTGGAAATAATAAGATTTTAACCCTTTAGTAGGTTCAAATAAAAAACCCCGACTAGAAATCTCTAGCCGGGGCCGTGAAAAGAAAAAAGTTAATATGATAATCTTAAAGAGCTGTGTAACCACCATCAACTGGTAAGATAAGTCCATTAACATATGAGCTGCACTGAGATGAAAGGAAAATTGCTGCTGTATCAAGCTCGCCTTCCTTACCATATCTTGATAAAGGAATCATTGTTTTAGCGTATTCCTGGAAGTATTCTGAATCAAGAGTCTCTTTTGTAAGAGGAGTTTCAAAGTAACCTGGACAAATAGCATTTACATTAATGCCCTTCTCACCCCATTCAGCGGCAAGTGCACGAGTTAAGTTGACTACGCCACCCTTTGCTGCATGATATGGTGAGGCTGGTGCAATTTTGTTACCAACTAAGCCATACATTGATGAGATGTTGATGATTCGTCCATACTTAGCAGGTAACATTGCTTTCTTAGCAACAGCTCTTGCCATCTTGAAAGAGCCAAATAAATCGATGTTAAATTCTCCTTCAAACTGTTCGTCTGTAATTTCTTCGGCGGGTGCAACTGCGCCTGTACCTGCATTGTTTATAAGAATGTCGATACGACCAAATTCCTTGCAAACCTGGTCAACGGCTGCTTCTACTTTACTTGTGTCTGTGATATCGCAAGGGATTGCAAGTGTCTTAACACCGTATTCTTCAGCAATTTCCTTAGCTACCTGATCGATTAATTCCTTACGACGTGCTAGAGCAACAATATTAGCCCCTTGGTTTGCGAGAGCCTTTGCAAGTTGTACTCCTAAACCAGTTGAGCAACCTGTTACAATGGCAACTTGACCTGTGAGGTCGAAATAATTTGTCTTCATAAATTCCTATGCCTCCTATTTAATTAGTAAACTATAAATATTGATTATATTATACTATATATTATTTAAATTTGCTGATAAAATTTATTAAATAAAGTACATTTTGTTACTTATTTCCTATACTTATAAATAGCAAGTACTAATTCTGCTTTACAAGGCAATAATATAGTGTTAGACTAGCAATAAAATGTTTTTTAAACTTTTTGCAAAAATTTGCATCATAGTATATAATGTTTTTATACTTTTCGTATACAACAAAATACAATATTAGGAGCGATGGGGTTTATGAAGGGATTTTTTATTTCTGTACTTAACGGCCTAAAGACTAAGTTAGGGGCGAGTGCCTTAAGCCATACTATTGCAGGCGTCGCAGGATCCAAAGTGGCGATTGCTTCAGCATTAGTTATTACCACAAGTGTGGTGGCTGTAGGTGGCACTGTTGCAGCAATTACAGTAAACAACCAAGCTAGAAAAACAAAAGCAAGTACAAGTGAAGTTGCAGCAGAAATGGATAGCAAGGACTTATTAAATGTTGTATTGCCTTATTCTACAGACGATGCTGATACAACTTTTAATGATGAAGTTTTTGTTTCAAAAGAAGAAATTAATGATGAAGCAATTCTTGATATGATTCAGGATACTTCTCAGCCCGTTAAGATTATTTCTTACGAAGATTTGGAAATCGTAGAAGATGATTCTACTAATGCTCAACCAGCAGGTGAGGTTGTTGAACAAACTGCCTCTAATTCTACTAACATTTATGAAACTAGCGGTATTGTAAAAGGTATCGATGTTTCTAAATGGCAGGGAGATATTAACTGGTCACAGGTAGCAGCCTCTGGTGTTAAATTTGCAATTATAAAATGTGCAGGTCGTTCAACATCCGCTGAAGGTGGCTTGTATGAGGATTCAAAGTTTGAGAAGAACATTCAGGGCGCTATAGCTAATGGAATACAAGTTGGTGTTTATTTCTTCTCACAGGCTTTAACAGTAGAAGAGGCTTTTGAAGAGGCTTCAATGACTGTGCAGTTAATTAGTAAGTATCAAATTACATATCCGGTTGCCTTTGACTGGGAATCAGCAAGTGGTTATAGAGTATCGGGAAGACTTGGTAGACAACAGTTAACTGACATTTGTAATACCTTTGCTAGTGTAGTTTCAAGCTACGGATATACTCCAATGATTTATTTTAATCGTAATGATTGGAGAAATGCAGTTAATACATCGGAACTTACAAGTAAATATAAGACTTGGTTAGCAACATATTTTAGTGACTATTATTACACATCTACAGCTTGGGATTATGGTAATTCTGTACCTGAGTATCCAGATATTCCTTATGATATTTGGCAGTATGGTGTTACTGATACTGTTCCAGGTATTAATGGTTGGTGTGATATGGATATTGCTTTCTTTAGCTATGGAAATTATCAGGTTCAGGGTATGCAAGATCCTTATATAAGTTTACGAACGGAAAACTTTAGTTTATATGAAGGCTGTGACATTAATGGAAATAGCTTGCCGGCAAATAATGACGGTGGCGATTACGCAGCTTATTTAAGAGAGAATGCAACAGGTAAAAACTGTATCGGATATGATGCTAATCTATCTATGGTAATTACGAATTCTTTTGGAAATGAGGTAGATTACTGGACAGCGATTCATTCTCCTGGACGCTACACAGTTACTTATAGCTTTGTAGATCCTAGGAATGGATATATAACAAAAGCGGCAACTTTAGTCGTCACGACTAAACCTACAGAGCCTGAAACAACGACAGAGAGCCCATCTGAGAACGAAAGTGAAGGTCAGTCTGAAACAGGTAGTGAATCTGGTTCTACGGATGTAGAGACCACTAGTAGCGAGGACGGCAGTACAGAAAGTGGAAGCACTGAAGCAGAAAGCCCAGCAGCCGGCAGTACAGAGGGCACAAGCACAGAGGGTAATACTAGCGGTTAACATATTAAGCGTTAGTTAAGCAACTAAAGTTCATAAAATTTTGAGGCGGTAAACAAATGAGTTTACCGCCTCTTTTTTTGATTATTATTTGTCAAGACTCGCTCGCGAGTCTTGCGCGCCGGATTCGGGTCTGCTTCAGCAGACAAATTCCTGTCCGAATCCGTGCGCATCCTCGCGGAGCGTTTAACTCAGTCGGAGATTGTACTCCGACTGAGTTAAAATTAGTAGTCATCTGATAAAATCACCTTTCTCTTATCAGACATTTCTTGCAGCTGTTCAATGATTACCTCTTTGTTAATGGATTCTAGCTCTTCTGCTTTCTTTATGAGGTAAGCTAACTTTTCATCATTGTTTGTTTCTATATATAAACTTGCTAGGTCATAGTAATTTGACTTAATATCTGTTCCTAGTTCAATTCCTGTTTCTAAATAAATAGCCGCTTTATCCTTAAAACCTAGATTTATTAATTCGTGTCCTATAGTGGATAGATTTTTAATAAGTGTGGTGTAATTGTCATCATAACTTGATAATTCTGTTAAATTAGCGGCTCCGTACTCTATTTTCAAATCAGTATTAGAAATAGAGGAGAGATTAAGTATCTTTTTCTCTCTTAAACTTTCAAGTTCCTCAAATCTTCTCATTAAAGTTTTATTTTCAGACACCGCTAGGTCAAATTGGACATCCCCCTCATTTAATTGTGGAAGATTATTAGGAATTGTTATATAATTTAACTTGCTTATGTCTTGTTTTCGGGTAAGATTCGCTTTTGATTCCTTATCCCAAAAGGCTTTGGTACGCTGTTCTTGTTTATTAGAACCGCGTCTAAGTAAAAAATTAAAGATTACAATCATTACGAAGATGTATGGTAGTAATAATTTCATAAATGTCACCTCGGAGGTAGTATGATAAATTTTAATAATAAGAAAAATAAAAAAATCCTAGTAATTGTCGTAGTAATACTCGTTCTTGCAATGATTATTCCTATGCTTTACTCGTTGATTCCTTAAAAGGTCATCGCATCATTTTTTTAAGTATAGCATACAAATATATTAACAATCAACGATAAGTGGAGGGAACATGGATTTAGGAAGAATTAAGAGTTCTATTTTTGATAGATCTGTTTTTAAGCTTATAAAAGACCGTCAGAGTAAGGAAATCAAAAGAGCTTACTTAGGTCAGCAAGCAGCAACTAAAAAATTAGATAATGCAAATGTAGTAACAAGTCTTAGCTCTAAGCCAATGGCGGTTTATGACGTGGCCAATAAGTTGGCGGCAAGCGGTGCTAAGCTAGATTATGTAACTGTGAATATAGTAATGGATGCTGCATCTAGAGAGATTAGATTAAAGGAAATCATTAATGATCTTGAGGAGCAGTGCAGACATTTTAATATAACTATTGCCCAGACAGATGTCAGGGTGAGTGCACGAGCGATTAAACCAATAGTGACAGTCTTTGGTTTAGGTCATGCACAAGTAGAAACTGATGATAGTTTAAAACTTACTGAAAGCTATAAACCAAAACCAGAGGATGTAATTGTGGCTATTGGTGTTATAGGACTAAGTGGTATCAGACGTGTGATTAAGGAGAAGGAAGAGGAAATCCTTAAAAGATATACAAGAGACGTTCTTGATAAGGCTCTAGCTAGATTAGAGGAATTAGATACAACTAGTATTTCTGATTTAGTATATGAAGAGTTTAGAAAAGAAGGTATCAAGGGAAATGTATACTCTTTATCTGAGGGTGGCGTTATTGACTGCCTTTGGAATATTGCCGAGAAGAATCACATTGGATTTGAAGTTGATATCAGAAAAATTCCTGTAAGGCAAGAGATAATCGAGATTTGTGAAATGTTTTCTATTAACCCATATGAGATGGAATCCATCGGAAGTTTGTTAGTGACATATTCAGGAAATTGTGGTATAGTAAATATATTAAACGAAAAGAATGTGAAAGCTTTTGAAGTTGGTTGCTTTAAAAGCGATAACAAAAAAATATTAAGAAGCCTTTCAGATGAAAGATTTGTTGAAATGCCAGGACAGGATGAAATTTATAAAGTGATTAATAACTAGATTATCTAGTTTTTAAAGTTATAAGAGAAGGATGTAAATTATGAGAGACAAGATTTTAAATATGCTAGAAAAGAATGGTCGAATTGACATTCATGACATGGCAATTATGTTAGGTTTATCAGATGCAGAGGTTGCAAATGAAATCGCAGACATGGAAAAAGAACATGTTATTTGTGGTTACAATACTTTGATCAACTGGGATAAGACAGATGATGAGAAGGTTACAGCTCTTATTGAGGTTAAGGTTACACCTCAAAGAGGCTTAGGTTTTGATAGTATTGCAGAAAGAATCTATAACTACGAAGAAGTAACAAGCGTTTACTTAATGTCAGGTGGTTTTGATTTTACTGTAATTATAGAAGGTAAGTCTATGAAATCGGTGGCACAGTTTGTTCATGCGAAGCTCGCCCCTATGGAATCAATTCTTAGTACTTCAACACATTTTGTATTAAAGAAGTACAAGGATTATGGAACAGTATTTGAGGCAGAGAATAAGGACGAAAGGATGTTAGTGACACCATGAGAAACCCACTTTCAAACAAGATAATGGGCATCCAGCCATCAGGAATTAGAAAGTTCTTTGATATTGTTAGTGAGATGCCGGATGCAATTTCATTAGGCGTAGGCGAGCCTGATTTTGATACTCCTTGGAATGTAAGAGAAGAGGGTATCTATGCATTAGAGAAAGGTAGAACCTTTTACACATCTAATGCAGGTCTTAAGGAACTAAGAATCGAGATTTGTAGCTACCTTAAGAGAAAATATAACTTATTATACGATCCAATTAATGAGACTATGGTCACAGTTGGTGGTAGTGAAGCTATTGATGTGGCACTTAGATGTATGGTGGATCCAGGAGATGAAGTTTTAATTCCACAGCCAAGTTATGTATCATACTTACCTTGTGCTGTTATGGCAGATGCAAAGCCAGTAATTATCAATCTTAAGGCAGAGAATGACTTCAAATTAACTCCTGAAGAGTTAGAGGAAAATATTACTAATAAAACAAAAATTTTAGTTTTACCATTCCCTAATAACCCAACAGGTGCTATAATGAATAGAGATGAATTAGCGAAACTTGTCCCATTAATAATTAAACATGACTTATTTGTAATTTCAGATGAGATTTATTCTGAGCTTACATACGGAAAAGAAAGACATGTTTCTATTGCAGAATTCCCTGGAATGAAGGAAAGAACAATAGTTATTAATGGATTTTCAAAGGCTTTTGCCATGACTGGTTGGAGACTTGGCTATGCATGTGGACCAACACCTATTATTAATCAGATGATTAAATTACATCAGTTTGCTATTATGTGTGCGCCTACTAATAGTCAGTTCGCAGCTGTGGAAGCTTTGAAGAATTGTGATGAGGATGTAGACAAGATGGTGGAGGCTTACGATCAGAGACGTAGGTATCTTGTGAATGCATTTAAGGAGATGGGATTGGAATGTTTTGAACCATTTGGGGCGTTCTATATATTTCCTTCAATCAAAAAGTTCGGTATGACATCAGATGAATTTGCAACTAAGCTTCTTATGAAGAAGAAATTAGCAGTAGTGCCAGGTACAGCCTTTGGAGACTGTGGTGAAGGTTTCCTTAGAATATCTTATGCATACTCAATAGACAACTTAAAAGAAGGCTTAGGAAGAATTAAAGAATTTATTTCAGAATTAGAGTCTAAGTAAGTTAGGGTCTGAGCTTGGATGAATGATTTACTTGGATTTATTTTGAAATAAAGTAACAAGAGAATCAAATTAATCCGAAGGAGGATATATATATGGCTGATATTAACGTAGATTACATCAACCCTTTTCTTATGGCAGCAGTAAGCATTTTTAAGGATGCCTGTCAGATGGAGCTTAAGGTAGGAAAACCATATGTAAAGACAACCGAGTTTGAGGGTGATTCAGTTATTATTATGATTGGTGTCACAGGGGAAATGAGAGGTCAGGTGCTTATTGCTCTTACATATCAGAAGGCTTTAACAGTAGCTTCAAAGATGATGATGGGCATGCCAGTATCTGAACTTGATGATATGTCTACAAGTGCGATTTCAGAGCTTGGTAATATGATTATGGGTAATGCAGCAACAATTCTTTCTACAAAGGGTATTGGTATTGATATTACACCACCAACTCTATGTAGAGGTGCAATGAAACTTACTCAGAATTATACAAAGAATATATGTATTCCACTCAGCTATGATAACGATACAGCCATGGAACTTGATATTGCTGTAAAGACAGAATAACTTAGATTTCAATTAGTTTATTTTAAAGCCAAAGTTAGTAAAATAGCTTTGGCTTTTTTGTTATTTGCGAGTATAATTTCATGTGGGAATAAATTTTAAGGAGTTTTTAATGTTAAATATAGTACTACATGAACCAGAAATGCCTGCAAATACAGGAAATATTGGAAGAACTTGCGTGGCTATTGGTGCCCGCTTGCATTTAATAGAGCCTCTTGGCTTTATTATCAATGATAAAACTTTAAAAAGAGCCGGTCTTGATTATTGGGACAAGCTTGATGTCACAGTTTATAGAGATTATCAGGATTTTCTAGATAAGAATCCTAATGCTAAGATCTATATGGCAACTACAAAGGCACATAAGACATATACACAGGTAAAGTATGAGGAAGATGCCTATATTATGTTTGGTAAGGAAAGCGCTGGAATTCCAGAGGAAATCTTAGTTGATAATGAGGACACTTGCGTAAGAATTCCAATGTTTGGGGATATTAGATCTTTAAACCTTTCTAATTCAGTTGCTATTGTTGCCTATGAGGCCATGAGACAGCAGGGATTTACTGATTTGAGTTTAGAGGGCGAACTTCATAGACTTCATTGGAAAGAATAATTGAGGCGGCCTTTAAGTTGTGATACAATTATTTATATATTTAAAAAATGCTTCGGAGGCCGTATGAAACATATTTTTATTGATCTTGAAATGAATAATGTGGCTAAGGAACATAAAGACTTTATTAAGATTAGCAGACAGGAAACCATTGAAATTGGTGCTGTTAAATTAGATGATAAATATGAGCTTGAGGACGAATTCAAAGAATACGTAAAGCCTCAGTATAATACCATTATAGAGCCGAAATTTGTGCATTTAACTGGCATTACTACTGCTGACGTTTCGGGCGCAGATACATTTGCTAATGTACTAAGAAGATTTATAAAGTGGTGTGGTTCCGATTATAAGATTTATTCGTGGAGTGATTGTGACAAGGCTCAATTACTCCACGAAATAAAAGCCAAAGGATTAGTTGAGTTTGACACAGATCCAGGACTTAACTACATGTATGACAACTGGATAGATTATCAGAATGAATTTAAGAAGGAGCTCCATTTAAGCCATATCATGTCCTTATCAAAGGCTGTGGATTTAAGTGGCCTTGCCTTCCAAGGTAAAGCCCATGATGGTTTAATTGATGCTAGAAATACCGCGCTTTTATTTAGAGCTTCGAGAAATTCAGAGGATTATGCGAAGATGCGAAAGGCCTTTACTGAAGCCTTTACACCTACAGTATTTACAATGGCAGATTTAATTGATTTTAGTCAGCTTAAATTTGACGATGAGGATAGCAGTTCTCAGACAAACAATTCAATAACGAATAGTAATGAATAATGGCGCAATTTTGTGCCATTATTTTTTTAGCCTTATACTATACACTTGTATCTATCAATCTATTTGCATAAAAACAATTATAGATATATAATAAACTTAGTCTTTTGAGAGAATTTAATAGAATTAAATAGAGGCGATTAGGAGCATTAATATGGGAATCGTGAAGTTTAAAGCAGGTGATGTGATTCATGATGTAGGCGATAGCATTTCCACAATGGAGATTGTAACTAAGGGGAGTATTAAGGTTACGGATTGTAATGAAGGTAATTTCGTCATTAAGGCCGGCAGTATTATTGGCATTGGTGAAGAAATTGCAAAATGCTACAAATTCCGCTACGTAGCCCAAACTGAGGGCAGTTACTATTCTTACAATTACAGCAGTCTAGCAGATGTGGAAAGGGTTTTAGATGCTAACGAAAAGATATTGCCTATCTTAGCAAGAACTGCTATTGATGCGGTTTTACTTTCTGCAAATGTAGTAACTAAGCAGTATGAGAGAGTTAGCACGGAATACACACAGCTTATGGACAATTTAAAAGAATACCCTAAAATCTGTAAGCAGCTAGGGCAGGAGCCAAGAGATTTTACGGATTTGGGAAAGATTGCTGCACTAGCAAAGGAAGTTAATGCTAATAGTTGGCAATATGATTTTATATACGCTCTAGCAAGGCATAAAGAGGAGCTAAACGATAGCTTTTTTAGCCTTGATCCTAAGTTAGCAAAGGGTGTTATCTTAATGGCGGATGAACTTTTAATTAAGTTTTCTCATGAGATGGAGGATTTAAACCTCTATAATGAGGCGCTTGTTAGACATGCTCTAAGTTTTAGACAGGAATTTGTCCTACTTCGTTCTCGATTTGAAGAGAGTAAGCGAAACGAGGCCGAGGATATTGAAAATGCACCAGCAATTAAAAATGCCCTAGACACAATCCTTCACTATTCTGGCCTAGATGCTGAGATTGCTGGACGTTTTAAGGCAAATGTAAATAACTATAAAGAAATTGAAAATAAATTCGAATCTTCAGATCACATAAGAAAATTAAGAAAAGATATTGGAAGAGATTATCTTGATTTATATAAGGCTGTGCTTCTAAACAGCTTAATTACCGATATGCCAGTGGAAGCAAGAATGTTTTTATACTTTGGCTTTGTGGACGAAGACTTAGCAGGAGAGGATAATACAAAAACTCTTTATAAATTTGCTAAGCTTTGGGAGGCAGATGAGAAGGGCAAGTATTTAACCGCCTATGACTGGCTTGTAAAGGTATATAACGGTGAAGTGCCACCTTCAAGAAACGACTTTGATTTGGACTTTGAAGGGGACTTAAAAGAGAAAAAGAGAAGCGGAGATATTGATGAGAAGGAGTATAATAGGCTTTTAACTAGTAATGAAGCTAAGTTAGACTTTGAGATTAGAAATATGTTTGCTTCTGGTAATAGAGTAACTTATGGAAGAGTTACAACTTATATTCCTATTTTTGATAAGGCAAATATAATAAAGCCCCTAGATTTAGCCTATGTGGACGTGGCTACAATTACTAAGGCAATAAATAAGGTTAGAGAGACGGATTATAGCGTCTTTTATAGGGAAAGAGTATATGCCAATGCAGACCTTGGCATAACTAAATTCTTTGTGGACCAAGAGATTATTCCTTATGTAATACTTATGCCAAACCTAGGCAGTAGAGGCTTTTTGTGGCAGGACATTGAAGGCAGGAAAAGGGATACTCCTGGCAGAATGCTAATATCCATCTTTCATATGGTGGATTTAGAGGATACAGTTTTAAAACTTTGTGGAGAATTTAGATGGGAACTATGTAAAACCGTTCAGGGCGTTTATTGGAATAACGTTCAGGACCCATCGCTTACTTCGGAGTATTGTGACTATCTTCAGTTTTATAAAAAGAATTCTAGTCTTTCCTCTGACCATAAGGAGAAGGTTAGAACTGCCCTTAAAAAACATAATAATAATTACCGAGAGGTTTTTATAGCAGACTATCTTTCTTATATGAAGTATGAAAGAAATGGCTCTCTTAGATTAAATAAGGTGGCAAGAGGCATAATTGCCAACTATTGCACATTTTCAAAGGAAATAAGAACGGGCCTAATGTCGAACCCTCAATATGCAGAGAGCATGAAGAGGTTTGCAATTGCACATAAAGATAAAGTAAGTCAGGTAGATAACCTTATTAGAAAACTAGATTCTAAGGGGCTTGAGATACCGACGGAGGTTTATGAACAAAGAGATTATCTAAACTTTTAAGAATGTAAAGGAGACTGATTTATGAAATTAGCCATTGTAGGTAACGGAAAAATTGTAACGGAGTGTTTATTTGCATTGCAGGATGTGCCAGAAGTAGAAGTGGTCTCTATTTGGGGCAGACCAACAAGTCTTGATAGAACTAAGTCCTTAGCCGATGATTACGGTATTATGGAGGTTTATACAGATTATGAGAAGATGTTAACAGAAACTAATGCAGATACAGTTTATATTGGAATTATTAATAGTATGCATTACGACTACGCTAAGCTTGCCTTAATTGCTGGTAAAAATGTAATTATGGAAAAGCCTTTTACAGCTACCGCAGAGCAGGCAAAGGATTTAGCTTCGATTGCACTAGATCACCATTTATTTATCTTTGAGGCAATGACAGTATTTCATAATGAGACTTATGCAAAGGCAGTAGAGACACTACCTTGGCTTGGAAGAATCAGAATGGTTCAGTGTAATTTTTCACAGTATTCTTCAAGATATCAAAAATATAAGGAAGGGTATCCATCACCATCCTTTACACTTGAGGCTTACGGTGGCGCACTAATGGACATTAATGTTTATAACATTAATTTTGTTGTTGGTTTATTTGGCCAGCCAGAAGATGTTTTATATGTAGCTAATAAGGGTTTTAACGGCATTGATGTGTCCGGTACACTTTTACTAGTTTATAAGGATTTTGTGGCTGAACTTGTAGCATGTAAGGATTCAGATAGCGAATCATTTCTTATGGTTCAAGGTGAGGAGGGATATTTCAAGGTTCCGGATAAAGCAAATACTTTAGGTGGTCTAGACATTTTCATAGGACATGGGGAAAATATCGCGAAGGAAGAGTTTAGACCTAAGCCAGTTCATCACAGAATGGTTCAGGAATTTAAAGACTTTATTAAGGCAATTGAAGAGGATGACTACGATAAGGTTAATAAGTCTTTATCCCATTCTATTTCAGTTTGCGACATTTTAGAGCGTGCGGCTGAGTCTGCAGGCTTAAGATATGGGGAATAAGTATAAGTAAAAATGTATTGGTGGATGAGTAGGGAAAAATAGAAGCGTGAAAGTGTGATAATTATGGAGAGAGTAAAAAGAACACATGCGCTATTAGGGATAGCTATTTTTCTTCTTGTTAGTATTTATGGAGCTACTAGAGTTTATGCAACAGAGGGTGAGACTATAATTATTGATATGGAGTCAAGCGCCTCTGAGACGACTGGGGAGTCGACCTATGCAGAATCTAGTGCGGCAGAGACATCAAACATTCAAGAATCAAGCTCAACTACAGGGGAAACAGGAAGTAAAAATAATGGCAAAATCAATATTAATGGCGTTTGGTACAACTCATTTGCTGAGTTTTATGAAGCTAGTGGATACATTTATATTGAGAAAAGCGATTTAATCAATGTACTAAAGAATCAATATGCAAATGGCGGAACGGTTAATGAAAGCTATTTTTATGTGGATAGCGCGGGGGAAAATTTAGTTTCATATCTAGTTAATAGGTCTGGACTTTACAGCTCTTTTGCTAGTATTGCATATAAGTACACAATTAGAACAACAGCCGGAAATGCAACGGTTGGCGGCTATCAGGTTATGTGCTTTGAGACTGACACCACAACTCAAATGTATCTAACAGATAGCGAAAGAAGCGCCGTTGACGAGAAGGCTAATGCGATTCTATCAAGCTGTAGAGCGGGTTCTAATACGGAGACTGTTAAAAATGTATTTAACTGGTTTAAGAATAATGTTAGTTATGATTATTCTTGCACTAGGGGAAATGCCTATGATGCCTTGATTACAAATAACTGCGTCTGTGCAGGTTATGCATCGGCTTTCCAGTATATTATGGAAAAAGCGGGTATTCCTTGCTACATTGTAACAGGTCTTACAAATACAGGAGTTGGTCATGCTTGGAATGCAGTTTATGTAAATAATAGCTGGTATTATGTGGATTGTACCTATGGTGCCGGTTATAAGAGTGATAGTTGGTTGTTATTTGGAACTAATATGTTATCAGATATTTACGGAATTGGCATTTCTTCAAATAGTTACGACTCAGCTCATGCAGGAACTGCAGCAGATGTAGAAGCAGCAGAGAACAAGTATTATTCAGGACATTTAGGAGGTGTGACTACAACTAGTTCCATGGCAACTATTGTGCTTGGTAGTGATACAAATGCTAGCACCATTTCAGACACCACAACTGGAAATGTGGCAGCAGACCAGGAAGCAGTAGCTACTGAGGCAGAGCTTGTAGTAACTAATGATGCAAGTGATGAAAAGTTATTAGCACAGGAAGAAAGGCTTGAATTAGAGCTAAATGATAGTTTGGTAGACCTTAAGTATAAAAGTGGCAATGCAACTACAGCTAAGGGAAAGTATGCCAAGAAAAAAAGTGCTAGCTATAACAAGCAGGCAGCAGTATCTGCCCTTATAGGTCTTTTAATATGTCTTGCATTAGGAATTGGACTGATAATCAAGAGAATTACTCAAGATAAGCTTTTCTTTAAGAGATTAAGATATAAAAGAATCCATAAGGAAAAGTAGATGTAACTAATGTAGAGGTAATAAATTTTAGCTAATTAGATAAAGGAATAATCCCATGCTAGCCATTGCTAACATGGGATCTTTTTAAGTCCTTTTTTTAAAATATGCATTGAATCTTCATGTATTTCTCTAACGGTTCTTGTAATGATCTTAGAAATTGTAATCATTACATCGATTTCATCTTGGTTCCAAAGGCGTTTTTCCTTTGAATTAGCCCCTAGAAATCCTATAACCCTATCTTTATCATCAAAGATAAGAACCTGTAAAAATGATGATGTATGCTTCTTTAAAAACTCTGTTCTAAGAGGCTCATTAATCTTTTTGACATCTGAGCAAAAGAAGATACATTTTTCATCGAAATTCTTAACAAAGTCTTTCTTGCTTAAAGAAAAATCTGTCTCTACTGTCATGCCTCGACTAGTATCTCTTGAATAGCAGTAGGAAGTAAGTAATCCCTTTCCATCTGGATAAAAGCAGTTAGCATAAGCACAGTCGGTTTTAAAGAAATTAACAATAAGTCTTGAAGTCTCCTCAATCTTATATTTAGGATCTATATTTTTATTGTTGATTTCTGTAATTGCTGTAATAAGAGGCAAGTAGTTAGTTGTTGAACTAGTTCTTGTCTCAGTATTAGTAAAAGCATCTCTATTATCTCTGTTATCGTAGAGATAATTAATGCTTGTTATGTCCATATACTTATGGGCTTCCATGCTTGTGTCATAAATCTTATAGGTATTCTTGCCGGAATTCTTAGCGGCATAAGCTGCCACATCCGCATGGTTATATAGCTTTTGAAATGGCATTGGCTCTGTTGTAATAGCAATACCAGCACTAGCTGATATTCCAAAACGGTTGCCACCATATAGCAATACATTTTTAATAAAGCCATTAACACTAGCAATCAATTCTATAATGTTAGTCATAGAATGACAACAGACTAAAAACTCGTCTCCGCCAATTCGAGAAATAAGGCTATTCTTATTAAAATTATCTGTTAAAATCTGGGAAATGTCACGTAAGACCTCATCCCCCACTAAGTGTCCGTGCGTATCATTGACTAATTTGAAATTGTCTAGATCAATCATAATTAAGGCTGTGATTGAATCCTTAGATGTATTAGCTAAAATGTCATCTAATTGCTTCTCAATTCCTGACCTGTTATAAAGGCCTGTAAGTGAGTCAGCATCTGCCCTCATTATGAATTCAATGTTGCGGCAAAAGCCTAAAATTTCATTATTCTCTTGTAAATAAAATGTCTTTACGCAAAATGTCTCGTATTTGTCCTCATGTGTAAGTAGCGATAAATTTTGTGATACTATATGCCTCTGGCTACAAGTGTCCTTTAAAAGTTTTTCAAAACCCTCTTTTGAATCTCCCTCTACCAATGGATTAGTACTTATGGTCTCTACAAAATGCTCGTAGTGTCGCTTGGCGTGAAGTCTATTATTGTAATTACCAGTAAATTCTAAGGTATCATTCGCTAAATCGTAGATGAACAGTGAGTTTGCTGACATCCTTGCTAGAACTTCGAACTTATCCATAAACTAAACCTCTTTAATTGTTTCATCAACTGTATGCAATTTTACAATGAAAAAAATTTTACGTCAAATAGTAAATATAGATTGTGTATAATATTTCTGTCTCTTTTAGGCTATATGTGTGGGGATTTTGACTTGTGTTTTTTATAAAAACAATATAATAAAAATTAAGCTGATTTAGGGCAATAAAAAAACAAGCTGCTTACGTCCGCACTGTAAGTAACTTGCTTTTTTATCTAATGTTTAAATGAGGGGGAGGATTAGCTTATCTAATAAGCTAATCGTTGTAAGATGGTTTAAAAATGTGAGGGGGGAGGTAAACCATCTTACCAAAAAATAAATTTTTTTATGAAAAAGATTTATATAGGAAAGTTCACGTTGTTAGAAGACGAAAATGAGGGGGGAGTGTGTCTTCTAACCTCTCCTAATTAACCACTAAGTCAAGCGCTTGCTTAACTTATGCTTATATAATAATGTCCTAATGTGACGACTTTTTGTATTAAATCGTAACATTCTGTGAAAAATATAAAGAGAAAAGAAATTTCTAATAGTAGAAATAGTCTAGTAATTTAATACTTTCGCATTAGTTTTTGTGAAATAAAAACTAAAAAAATAGGACTTGCGAACTATTTTTTTAAAGCCTATCCTTTATTAGGGTGATGAATATTTATAAATATAGGGATAATATATATTCATAATCGAAACAGGATAGGCGTGAATAAAAGATGGAGTGGGAATCCATCTGAAATTGAAGAAAAGAGTTTAGAAACAATGGTATCGTTGTAGTTTTAGGGAGGTTAACGATATGGGTAGAGATGAACAGGCACAGGTAAATTGGAGAGTAGAAGATATTAAGAAGATGTTATATGAACTTAGAATTCCAGCTACAGAAAGCAATATTGATAAGGCATATAACACGGTTCTTAAACATAGAAAGCTTATACAAGCAAGAATTAAGGAGAAGAATTTTAGCGCATGAATCGTGCAACAAAGATAGTACAAACAAGTATAATTGGAATAATAGTTAATGTCATTTTAGCAGCAATCAAAGCAGTTATTGGAACAATGGTTAATTCAATTGCCATCACACTAGATGCAGTGAATAACCTATCAGATGCCCTATCTTCGGTTATAACAATTATTGGCACTAAGTTATCACAGAAAGCTGAAGACAAGAAACATCCTATGGGTTACGGAAGAGTGGAGTATTTAAGCACTACCGTAATTAGCGTAATTGTTTTATATGCAGGCGTGACATCTTTAGTAGAAGCTGTTAAAAAGATCTTTGAACCACAGGCAGCCGATTACTCAGTAGTTTCCTTAGTCATAGTGGCAATTGCTGTAGTAGTTAAGATATTGTTAGGTCTTTATTTTAAGGGGGTCGGTAGCAAAGAGAAATCTGATGCCTTAATAGCATCAGGACAAGATGCCTTATTTGACGGGGTTATATCTACAGCAACACTTATTGCTGGAATTTTGTATTTAACAACAAATATAGGTATCGAGAGTTACCTTGCAGGAGTTATCTCTATTGTAATTATTAAGTCTGGTATAGAAATGCTTAGTGATACAATCAGTAAGATTCTAGGTGAAAGGATAGAATCTGAAATTTCAAAAGAGATTAAAAGATGCGTAGCCACTGTCGACGGGGTGCAAGGCGCCTACGATTTAGTGCTTCATAATTACGGACCTGATAGAACCGTTGGCTCTATTCACATAGAAGTAGACGACAAGCTAACAGCAAGTGAAATTGATGAGATAACAAGAAAAATTGAAAGAAAGGTATACAAAGAGTTTAATGTAAATATCGTTGGGGTTGGTATTTACGCCGTAAACACAGGCGACGATGAGGCAGCTATGATAAGAGCTGATGTAAACCGCATCGTAACAGCCTTTGAATACGTAATTCAGATGCATGGATTTTACATCAAAATGGATGATTTATATATGCAATTCGATGTAATTGTTGATTTTGCTGCACCAAGTATGAAGGAGGTTTACCACGAGGTAATCAGTGCAGTACAGGAACATTATCCAGACTATAAATTACAGGTAATATTAGATAGAGATATTTCAGATTAGGTAATATTTAAGCCTTGATAAGTGGCTGCTTATCAAGGCTTTTTTTATTATTATGAAAATGTATCAAGACCGCTAAAACTACTCTTTAATAGCATCTTCGTATTCCTTTAATACAGTGCCAATTTCCTCACTTATTTCCTTACTTAGCTCTTCAAACTTACTAAGTTTAATTTCCTCTTCAAGGACTTCTTTTTCTATTTTCAAAAATAAGCTAATGCCCACATTGATTCTATAGGGCCTCTTTGCTCTGTTATTATTAATATCTCTAACCACAATTTTAACTCTAGCAAGCTTCCTCTCAAGGATTGGTATTACAATATAGAGCATTCTATCATCCTCAATAGTTAGATTACCAAGAGTAACGCCAGTATTTGTCTCCACTTGAAGGCGGTTATTCTTTAGTTTAGATGGATATAAATTATCGCCCAGTCTAAGGGAGTAGAGACGCTTATAATAATCATCCACCCCAACAGTAGCTAGATTTGCCTTAATCTCATAGATTCTATCCCCGTTCTCATCCTTTTGATTTGCCTTTAAAATCTTTCTTAAAGAAAAGATGGGATTCACATAGTCCTTAGCTAAGAGGTGGAAAAGTCTCATTCTAAAGAAATTCCTTGTTGATTCAAGATTAATATCCTCATTAAGCCTGTCTCCAACAGCAAGCTCTACATCCTTTAGTAAACTGTCAGATTCAAGAATAATAGAGTGAATAAAGCACTCAAAGTCCTCTTTATCAGGTTCCCATAAGAATTTTCCTCTAGCAAGCTTAATAAAGCCATCAGTTCTAATGACGCTATCCTTTGGAGATTCGAAAATGTCACGACTAGTGTAGGCATTATTAATAGTCTTACCTCTAAAGTGGTGGCTTTCATCCGCTTCACTGTAGTAGTCATATTCATAGAAGTTAGAAAAGTCCTTATCAGTAGAATAAGTCTTTCTAGCCCCAGAATTAGCACCAGAATTGGCACCGTAGCCTCTAGTTCCCCTTGGATGCTTTTTCTTATCCTTCTTTATAAGATCAAAAGCCTCATTTATTAACTGAGCCTTCTTAATGGAAGCCTCGTCATTATCAGAGGAGTCTGGATGATGCTTAAAAATCAGCTCGCGGTATTTAGTTTTTATAACCTTGTTAGTATCATTTTCACTAACACCTAGTAATTTATAGGCCTCGTTTAAGTTCATAGCGCTCCTTCTAAATTTACTCAATTTATCAGATGAATCTCAAAAATTCACCCCTAACAAGCCTATCTTATCAAAAAATCCTTTTCTAAACAATTGCCCTAAACAATTGCCCTTTCACTTTACGAAATTAGATATTTAATATATTATAATAAAAGAGTGATGTTTCGTGAAATTTATATTTGAAAGGGATAGTATAATGGTAACTTACGAATTAGAAATAGAGGGTAGAGAACTTTATATTGCAGATTGTAATAACGAGTTAAATAGCGGCCCCTTCGTGTTCTGGCCCATTGACCCTGTGGAGGATGAGTCTTGGGAAAATGTAGCAAATCTCGTACATGAAATGACACCGGATAAGGACTTCACCCTTATAGGTTTTAAAGTAAATGCTTGGGATTATGAAATGAGCCCTTGGCCTGCCGAAGTTTTCAAAGGAAGAAAGTTTGAAGGCGGGGGAGAGTCTGTTCTTGAATGGTTGGTAAATAGCTGCATTCCAGAATTAGAGAAGAAGTTAAATGTGGCCTATATCTTAAGCGAGGCTTGGAGTATGACCGAGGATAATCCTAAAGAACAAGAAGAGTGGTATAGGGATTACTATATTGCTGGCTATTCCCTTGCGGGTCTTTTTAGCCTTTGGACTTATTTTGAATCCTGCGTATTTAGCGGGGTTGCCTCAGCTTCTGGTTCTCTTTGGTATCCGGGCTTTATTGAGTATGCAAGTAAACATGAGCTAATTGATGATACTAAGATATATCTAAGTCTAGGTAATAAAGAAGAAAAGTCAAAGAATAGGTTAATGGCAAGTGTTGGCGATATTACAAGACAGTTATCAGTGCTTTTTAACCATGCCGCAAAAGAGGGAACGCTACTAGATTTTAAGTATGAAATAGAAGAAGGCAACCACTTTAATAACCCACAATTGAGGTTAGCTAAAGGGATTGCCTGGTTGTTAGATTCTAACGTTAAGTTTTAGCGCTAAGCTTTAGTGTTAACTTATCGTGTAAATTCTTTTTGAATTTGGAAAAATGTTTTTAAGCCTCTTGGCTTAATCTCGCATTATTTATACGCACCGCCACCATCTAAATTGTAAGCCGTTGTACAACCGTAGTCCTGCATAATAGTTGCAAGCTCATATAAACTAATTCCTGGGCGCTAATTTCATTTTCATAAATAATTCCAAAGCTACCGTCTTTGTAAATGACCAAATCACCGTTCTCATAGTCATCTCTTACGCTGCTTCGATAAACTGTACCGTTCTTAATAACGTAACCGGTTTTGTTGGCACCATAGTAATCACCATTGATGGCCAAAATTGCATTAACGGACTCGGCAGTGTCAGAAGTTGTGGCTGTGACATTGGTGCCGTAGGCGTTATTTGCTAGGGCTGTCTGTAGGTATTCTGGTGAGGAAACCTCTACGTCTGCAACATAAATTGTGGTATTGTACTTCTCAATAGTAGTAATAGTTACCTTGATGTTGTCGTCCTCATAACTTGTGCTTGTAGTTGTAACGTTACCCGTATTTGACGTTTCAGTAGAAGCACTTGAACTAGTAGTCGAGCTGGTATCTGAATTGTCGCTCGTATCAGTAGCTGCCGAAATGTAATGAGGTATTACAAATACATCAAGTAATGAATAAGTTGTGCATGCAATAAGTACTATTGAAAATATAATTGCATAAACGTAAGGTTTTGTTAAAAAACGTATTATCGCATTTTTCTTCATATAACCTCTTTTCTTTAATAATTATCCTATAGTGTTTTAGTAATTCCTTGGTGTGATGTTACTATAACTTTTATTTGTGAAAAAAATTTGTTTAATCAGTGACAAAAGGATTAACTTTTGTTGGTCTGCCGCCGATAAATAATGTATAGTATAAGTAGAAGGATACGTGCGCCGTTTTGACAGAGCTTGAGGCATGTCAAATTGGCAAACTGAATAAGAGGTGCTTTTATGAGGATTAATTTTGATTTGATTAAGGAAAAATGTAGAAGTCTCCCGGTATTTATTGCACTAATTACAGGAGCCGTTACATTTGCAGCCATATTAATAATTGTAGGAGTTAGTAAAAATGCGTCAAAAGATGCAGGCAGCGACGTTAGCCTAGAGGACACTTATCTTAAGGATGCTAACAGTAGTTATCACAATAAGACTTGGGGGGATGTTGCTGGAGATACAGATAGTGCAAGCTCTCAGGCAGCAAGCGAAGTGGTTACAAATTCAGATTCAAATACAGGAAGTTCGGATTTAACTAATTCGGACTCTAGTTCTGCGTCAAGTTCTGGGGATGCAGGAAACACAGCTAATAGCGGAAGCGGAAGTTCTGCTGGCACAGGAAGTAGCGGAAGTTCTAGCTCAGGAGGGTCTAGCTCTGGTGGTAGTGGCTCAAGTGGCTCTGGCAACAGTGGCAGTACAGGAGGCAACAGCGCAGCTAGTAGCGGTTCAACAGGCGCATCATCTACAAACTATTCAGATACAGGAGCAGCCACAAGTAATGCAGTGCCTTCCTATAATGACGGAAGTTCTGCTAGTATAGCGGGTTCAAATTCTGCTGCAGGATATGCCATTAATGCAGGCTTTCAGCAACTATATAGCAATGGCTCACCGGTTACTAACATCTATTATTACGAGGAAAATTCAGTCTATTGCGGACAGATTGTTACATATAGTAATTACACAATCATTTACTTGATTTCAAGAACCTCAAATTTTGATGCAAGTGTGAAAAATGTATTGTCAAATCTAGTGGGAAGTTATGCAGATACTGTATGGCAAAAGTTTATTACGGCTAGAGTTTCCCAGTCTTTTTACATCGGAGAAGATAACCGTTTAGTGCGCATAGTAGTGCCTAATGTTGATGGCCATTACCAAATTGTAATATACAATTAATTTAAAATGTGTTATAGTATTAGCGAATATAAATTTTTTTGAGGTGAATGGTTTTGCTTAACGAAAATAAAGTTAAAATGATGACTAAGATGGCTATTTACGAGAAAAATGAAGGTAAGGACATGGTAAAAACTGCGAAATACTATAAGAGTGATTATGTAGCTCTTGGAGTATTAAAGAGTTTAATTACTACTACTTTAGCTTTTATTATGATAATGATTTTATATGCATTTTGTAATGCGGAAGGCATAGTAGCCAACATCAATGATTTAGATTATGTAGCACTTGGAAAAAAGGTAGCGGCTTATTATATAGGACTTATAGTTGCTTTTTCTATTATTTCCGGCTTTGTTTATAGCTACAAGTATGAAAAGTCTAGAAAGGGTCTTAAGAAGTATTTTTCAAGACTTAACAAGCTAGACAGATTTTACAATGGACAGAAAAAGAAAAAGTAAACTAGGAGGAATATATGGCTTTTTTGTTAGAATTAAAGGATAGATTTAAAAAGTTCTATAATAAGTATGATACTTATTTTGTACCAGCAGTTAAGTTTTTAGTTGCCCTCGTGGCATTCATGATTTTAAATGTAAGTATTGGCGAGAGCTCAAAGCTTGGTAACCCAGTATTTGCTTTTGTGGCAGCAGTTATTTGTGCCTTCATTCCAAATGGAGGAACAATTCTTCTTTTATCAGTATTTATGTTAGTTCATTTATATTCGATATCAGCAGAGTTTGCATTAATTGCTCTTTGCGTAATTATCATTATGTATCTTTTATACTTTAGATTTACTCCAAAGTCAGGATACATTGTAATCATTACAGCAGTTCTTTGTATGTTAAAGCTTCCATATTTAGCTATTGTTTCAATTGGCTTATTATCAAGCTGGTTAGCATGCATTCCAGTTTCTTTTGGTGTAATTATTTACTATATCATTAGAACAGCAAGTCAGTATGAATCAGCTATTTCAGATGCTTCATTAACTGATTCTGTAGAACAGATTTCATACCTTAGCCAGAGCTTATTTGGTGATAAGGGTATGGTAACATTACTTGTAGCCTTTACTGCTACAATTATTGTGGTTTATGTAATTAGAAGACTTAAGATTGATAATTCATGGGTTTATGCAATTGCATTTGCTAGTGCAGTAGAATTTATTATTCTTGTTGTTGGCCAGATTGCTTTAAATGCTAAGCTTAATATCGTCTTAATTGTTATTGGTGTTTTACTTGGTGTGGTTGTTGCCTACATTTGCAAGATTGTATTCTTTGCTCTTGACTATAAGAGAACAGAGTATGTTCAGTATGAAGATGATGAGTATTACTACTATGTTAAGGCAGTGCCAAAGATTAATGTTTCAGCAACAGATTTTAAGATTAAGACAATCGATGCTAAAAGAACTAAGGAAACAACTAATTTAGAGGATATAAGATCTCAGATGAAATCTAGTCAGAAACTAAATCAGGATGAAGATGATATCTCTATCTATGATGATAATGAAAGATAAATTGTAATTGATTCATGAATAACAAAGCGTGGTAACATGCTTTGTTATTCCTATATTTAGATAAAATTAGATTGGGGTGAATAAGATGTCTTTAGAAAAATATTTGTCGAGTCTCTATATACCAAGAATATCTTGGTCAGACATAATTGAGATTATAATTATTGCTTTCGTAATTTATAACGTATTAGTTTGGATTAAGAATACAAAGGCCTGGGCATTACTTAAAGGCATCATCATAGTAGTCGTATTTGCTCTATTTGCTTACGTACTTAATCTTAAAACCATTTTATGGATTGCAAGTAAGACTATTAGCGTTGGCATTATCGCCCTGGTAATTATTTTCCAGCCAGAATTAAGAAGAGCACTAGAACAGCTTGGTAGAAAGAGACTTGTTACTAGCTTCATTAATTTTGGTGAGAGAGCTAAGAATGAAAGATTTAGCTCAGATACAGTGAATGCTATTGTTAGAGCTTGTTACGAGATGGGCGCAGTTTATACAGGTGCCTTAATTGTAATTGAGCAGGATATGATACTTGATGAATATGAAAGAACTGGTATTGAAGTTGACGGTATTGTTACAAGCCAGTTACTTATTAACATTTTCGAACATAATACGCCTCTTCACGATGGTGCAGTAATTGTGAGAGGAGACAGAGTAGTGGCTGCAACTTGTTATTTGCCACTTTCTGATAGTACTAATATTAATAAAGCTTTGGGAACTAGACATAGAGCTGGTCTTGGTATAAGCGAGGTTACAGACAGTATTACCTTAATTGTTTCTGAGGAGACAGGTAAGGTATCAGTGGCTGTAGGTGGCGAGCTTATTCATGATATTGATGAAGACTCTTTAAGAAATAAGTTAGAGTATACAAGAAATAGAAATATGGACGTAAAATCATTCAGACTATGGAGAGGAAGGCTAAGGAATGAAGGAAAAGATATTTAAGAATTTCACATTAAAAATCCTTTCTATAATCGTTGCTTTGATTCTCTGGACGGTTATAGTAAATATTTATGATCCAAGTACTAGCTACACCTTCAGTAATGTAACGGTTACCCTTTTAAATACTGAGAATTTAACGGATAAGAACTATTCTTATGAAGTGGTTGAGGGCAGTAAGATTTCCGTTAGCGTTAGTGGTCCAAAGAGTATTATTACTGATATTACAGCTAGTGATATCGTTGCGACAGCAGATCTTAGTAATGTAACTGCATATTCTGATTATGTGGATATTAAGGTGTCTGTTGTAAAGGATGGCAATGTAGTGGAGGGCGTTGAGGCAACTCCAAAGACTACAGCCATTAAATTAAGTATTGAGAATAGAACTACTACTACATTTACATTGGAATCCCAGACTACAGGTAATTTGGCTTCTGGTTATGCTTTGTCAAATGTAACACTTAGCCCTACTTCAGTAGATGTTACAGGGGCTTCTTCAGTAATTGAGTCCATTGCTCACGCAGTGGTATCAATTGATTTAACAGATGCAAGCTCTAATTTGACAGGAGATTCTGCCATAACACTTTATGATGAGGATTACAATGTAGTAACAGATGATACTATAGAATTATCACAGGCTAGCGCAAGTTATTCGGCAGAGATTGGTAAGACAAAGGTTGTGCCAATTAAAGTGGAGACTACGGGAACTCCGGCAACGGGATACATTTTAGTAGGTGTAACTCAAAACCAATCGGAGGCAACTATTGCCGGTTCTAGCGAAGATATTGAAGGTGTAGATGCAATTGTGATTCCTTCTGCTAATCTTAATATAGAAGGTTTCTCAAATAATAGAGAATATAAGTTTAACCTATCGAATTATGTAAGCAATGATGTTACAATAATATCAGATGGAACACTTATAGTTACTGTGGATATTGAGCCACAGGAATCAAAAGTAATTACAATGGATAAGTCAGCTATCGTGGTGAAAGGTTTATCTGATGACCTTAGTTTAACTTATAGTGATTCAGGCACATTTGACATAACCATAACTGGGGCAAGCGAGGTGCTAAATAGCGTGTCAGCTTCCAATATTGCTATGTCGATTGATCTTTCAGGATATCAAGAGGGTACATATAGTGTGGCAGTGACTATAACTTTGCCGACAGGTTGTAGCCTGCAGGGCTCTTATACCGTATCCATTAGTTTGAAATCAGATACAGAGGCAACCACAGCAAGCGGCTAGATATTTTTGGAGGGAATGATGGTTGAGAAGGATATTGTGATAACGAGTAAGTTAGGGATTCATCTACGCCCAGCAGGAGCAATGAGCGATGAAGCAATGAAGTATGAATCACATATCACATTTGAATATGGAGAGTATAAAAGAAGAGCAAATGCTAAAAGCATCATATCTGTTCTTGCATCAGGAGTTAATAGCGGTGACGTTATAAAACTTAGAGCTGAGGGTGAGGATGAAGAGGAAGCATTGGAAAATGTTACAAATGCTTTCGTGAAATCAATGAATGAGAATTGATAAAAATTTAATAATGGGGTATAATCGTTTTTGAGTCAGAGCCTTGGCTGAAAATGGTTATACCCTTTTTTAGTTGAGGTTAACGATATAAAAGACGACTTGGGTGTCTTATTATATTGTTCCCTGCTAGGCAGGGTAAGAGGGAAATAAATATAAAAAAAGAAAGAGGTATAAGTTAATGAGTTATTTAGAGACTTATAAGGAATGGCTCACTAATGACTATTTTAGTGACGAAGCAAAGGCCGAATTAAAGGCTATTGAAGGAGACGAGAAAGAAATCGAAGACAGATTCTATAGAGACTTAGAGTTTGGTACAGGTGGTCTTCGAGGAGTAATTGGTATTGGTACTAACAGAATGAACATTTACGTTGTTAGTAAGGCTACCCAAGGACTTGCTAATTTCATTTTAAAGGAAGGAACACAGGACAAGGGCGTTGCTATTTCTCATGATAACAGAAGAATGTCTAGAGAATTTGCAGAAGCTACAGCTCTTTGCCTTGCAGCTAATGGCATTAAGGCATATATTTATCCATCACTTCGTCCTACACCAATGCTTTCATTTGCAGTAAGAGAACTTGGTTGTACAGCAGGTGTAATGGTAACAGCTTCTCATAACCCACCAGAATACAATGGTTACAAGGTATACTGGGAAGACGGTGCTCAGATTACAGCACCTAAGGATAAGCAGATCATTGAAGAAGTTAATGCTATCAATGATTGGTCAACAGTAAAGACAATGCCTAAGGATGAAGCTGAAGCACTTGGCCTTTACAATACAATTGGTTACGATATTGATGAGAAGTACTATGCAGCACTTAAGACACAGTGCATCAACGGTGACATCATTAAGAGCGTAGCTGATGATATTAAGATTGTTTACTCACCATTTAATGGTACAGGTTCTATTCCAGTAAGAAGAATCTTAAAGGACTTAGGATTTAAGCATGTTTATGTTGTAGAAGAGCAGAAGGATCCAGATCCTAACTTCACAACACTTGAATATCCAAACCCAGAAGATCCTAAGGCTTTCACATATGCATTAAAGCTTGCTAAGGAAGTTGATGCTGATATCATCCTTGCAACAGATCCAGATGCTGATAGACTTGGTATTTACGCTAAGGATACAAAGACTGGCGAATATATGGCATTTACAGGTAATATGTCAGCTATGATTATTGCTGAATACTTACTTTCAGTTCGTAAGGAAAAGGGAATGCTTCATGACAATGGCGCATTAGTTACAACAATTGTTTCAACTAATATGGCTGCTCCTGTTGCTAAGGAATATAACTTAGAGCTTATTGAAGTATTAACAGGATTTAAGTTCATTGGTGAACAGATTAAGTTCTTTGAGCAGAACAACAACAGCCACTTTTATGAATTCGGTTTCGAAGAGTCATATGGTTGCCTTGTTGGTACACATGCTAGAGATAAGGACGCTATCGTTGCTGTTATGTCACTTGCTGAAGCAGCAGCTTACTATAAGTCAAAGGGTATCACTCTTTGGGATCAGATGATGAACATCTTTAACAAGTACGGTTACTTCAAGGAAGGCCAGAAGGCTATTACTATGAAGGGTGCTACAGGTGCTGAGAAGATTCAGGAATTAATGAATAGCTTAAGAAGCAACCCTCCTAAGAAGTTTGGTGCTTGGGATGTTAAGGAATTTAGAGATTATAAGATCGATGAGAAGACAGATATTGCAACAGGTGCTAAGTCTAAGACAGGTCTTCCAAGCTCTAACGTTCTTTACTTCGACTTAACAGATGATGCTTGGTGCTGTGCAAGACCTTCTGGTACAGAGCCAAAGATTAAGTTCTACATGGGCGTTAAGGGTACATCACTTGATGATGCTAACGCTAAGTTAGAGGAGCTTACAAAGGCTGTTATGGACATTGTTGAGGCTTAATTAGGAATAAGATTGAACACATAATCTTAATAATAGAAACACAATTAAGACACATTTCGTTGCTATATTTAAAGCATAGCAACGATGTGTCTTTTTTAACTTAAAAAGTGGAAATGTTGCTAAAGAGATTGGATAGAGGAAGACCCAATTCATTCTAAGAACAAAGAAGATAAGGAGCTGATAAAAATGTACAACAATGACGATTCACAGTATCGTATGAGTGCTAGCGACATTAATCAATCTGACAATGCAGGACAGAACACAACTGCTAATACATCAGAGACAAGTGCTAACACAGGTTACACAAACACAACAAATAATTTTGGAGCTGATACAACTAACACATATAATCAAAACTATGGAACAGGAACTTATAATAATAACACAGCCTATGGTTTTAACTCAGCTACAGGACAAAGTACGCAGGGCTTTAACACATACAACCAGTCAAATATAAAGGTTGAGAAGCCAAAGAAGCCAAGAAAGCCTATTAAGTTTACGGGAAAGTTTTTAAAGAAGGCTGCCTGCTTTGTAATGATAGCTATTCTTTTTGGCGGTATTGCAGGATCTGTTATGTATAGCGTTAACTACTACGCTAATAAGTACATTTCAGATACAAGCTCATCTTCCACAGAGAAAGCTTCAATAGCAACAGTTTCAACTGTATCATCAGTTTCATCAGATTCAGATACGGACCTTTCATCTGGATCAACAACAATTGATACAGAATCTATTTCAGAAGCTCTTTTACCAGCAATGGTTGAGCTTAATGGAACAACAACAGTAACAAGTTCATCAAGCTTTGGAATTGGAACACAGTCTTATGAGGCAACTAGTGCAGGTACAGGTATTATTATTGGTCAAAATGATAGCGAAATCCTTGTTGTAACTAATGCCCATGTAGTAGATGACATTGATAACTTAACTGCAGTATTTGTTGATGGTACATCAGCTTCTGCAACAGTTAAGGGTTCAAAATCAGACCAGGATATTGCAGTAGTTGCAATTAACATTTCAGATCTTTCAAGTGACACAATTAGTGCCATTGCCATCGCTGAGTTAGATTATACTTCAGAGATTAAGGTTGGACAGCAGGTAGTAGCTATTGGTAATGCCCTTGGTGAAGGACAGTCAGTAACAACAGGTATTATCTCAGCACTTGATAGATCAATCACAGTAGATAACACAGAATTTACTGGCCTTATTATGACAAATGCAGCAATTAATTCAGGTAACTCAGGTGGTGCTTTAATTAATTCAGACGGTAAGGTTATTGCTATTAACTTTGCTAAGACAAGTAGTGATGGTGTAGAGGGTATGGCCTATGCAATTCCTATTTCAAATGTAGTTGACTTAATTAACTCACTTATGAATAAGGAAACACGTACTAAGGTATCAGAAGATGAAGCAGCATATCTTGGTATTGCAGGTGTAGATATTACAGACTACTATGCATCAGTATATGGTTATCCTACAGGCGTTCTCATTAGAACGGTTCAGTCAGATTCAGCAGCTGAAAAGGCTGGTCTTGAAAGCTATGATATTATTGTAGGCTTTGATGATAATACAATATCAAGTATGTCCGGACTACAAAGCTTGCTGCAATATTATAGTGCAGGTGAGACAGTAACCATTGAATATTATCACCTAGAAGGTTCATCATACGTATTAAAGACAGTAGATGTAACTTTAGGTTCTAAGAACTAATTGAAGTACAATTGATATATTTATAAAAAATCTTTGGAGATAATAATCTCCAAAGATTTTTTTATGCTTATTTTATGGGTTTAAAATTAACGCTATGATATAATATCAAAGGAATAAGTTTAGATTTACGTGATATTGGAGGTTAATTCATGAGTAATGATGATTATAAAGAAGTAGATACATCTACTAGTGATAATTCTGAAACTAAGGATGATAATAATTCTAATGATACTAATAAAAGAGGCTATGAGAAGTTCTGCGTTATCTGTAGAAGATCAGAGTCTCAGGTTAAGGGTAGAATGATTGATTTACCTAATAACATTACAGTTTGTGATGACTGCATGCAAAGAACTTTTGACCAGTTAAATAACTATCCATTACCTAATGACTATTTAAATGGTTTTGGTATGAATATGTTTACAACTAATAATGAGAATCAGACAAAGAAGGGTAAGGTTAAGAAGAAGGAAGAAAAGAAGAAGGACTTCCCTGAAATTGATTTAGCACATTTGCCTGCTCCTCATGAAATCAAGGCTAAGCTTGATGACTATGTTATTGGTCAGGACTATGCAAAGAAGGTTATGTCTGTAGCTGTTTATAATCACTATAAGAGGGTTGCAACAGATACTCAAAAAGAAATTGAGATTGAGAAGTCTAACATGCTTATGATTGGACCAACTGGTTCAGGTAAGACATATTTAGTAAAGACACTTGCAAGAATCCTTCAGGTGCCACTAGCTATTACAGATGCCACATCTCTTACAGAGGCGGGATATATTGGAGATGATATTGAATCTGTATTATCAAAGCTTTTAATGGCAGCAGATAATGATGTAGAGAAGGCAGAGAAGGGTATTGTCTTTATTGATGAGATAGATAAGATTGCAAAGAAGAAGGAAGTAAGAAGTAGAGATGTATCTGGTGAGTCAGTTCAGCAGGGCTTACTAAAGCTTCTTGAAGGTAGCGAGGTAGAGGTACCAGTAGGTGCAACTAGTAAGAACGCTATGGTGCCACTTGTAACTATGGATACAAGTAACATTTTATTCATCTGTGGCGGAGCCTTCCCAGATCTAGAAGAGATTATTAAGAACCGTCTTACAAAGTCAGCTTCAATCGGCTTTAACGCTGATTTAAAGGATAAGTATGACGAGGATACTAACATTTTATCTAAGGTAACTACAGAGGACTTAAGAGAATACGGTATGATTCCAGAATTCCTTGGTAGATTGCCAATTGTGTATAGCTTACAAAAGCTAAATGAAGAAGCTTATATTAAGATTTTAAAAGAGCCAAAGAATGCTATTCTTGCTCAGTATCAAAAGCTCCTTGCCCTTGATGAGGTAGAGCTTAAGTTTTCTGATGATGCCCTAGAAGCTATTGCTAAGAAGGCCATTAAGAAAGAAACCGGTGCTAGAGCTCTTCGTTCTATCATAGAAGAGTTCATGCTTGATATTATGTTTGAGATTCCTAAGGACAGTAATATTGGAACTGTAACTATTACAAAGGACTATATCGAGAACAAAGGAGCACCTCTTATTACAATGCGAGGTCAGGATTTACTAGAAGCAAAAATGTAAATCATATTGTAAATAATGAAATTATATGATAAATTTAAGAAAATAGGAGTTTTTCTCCAGTTAGGATTTAGTTATGAAATATAAAGCACTTGCCCTAGATTTAGATGGGACATTAACAGATAATAATAAGGAATTGCCAGAGAGAAATAAGGAGGCAATTTTTAAGGCTATTGAGAAAGGAGTAAGTGTTATCCTAGCATCAGGAAGACCCTTATTTGGTATTACGCCAATAGCCGACGCCTTAGAACTAAAGGAGAGAGGCGGTTATATACTTGCCTATAATGGTGGTCAGATTATTGACTGCAAGACAGGAGAATGCCTTCATAAGCGCATACTTCCAAGAGATTGTATGGAGGATGTGTGCAGATTTGCCAGAGACAATGGAGTTTGGGCACTTACCTATGAGGACACAACTGTGGTTTGCGAAAGTGATGACGACATTTATGTAGTTCGTGAGGCGAAATGTAATTACACAACAGTTAAGAAGGTAGATAGCCTTATTGATTACGTGGATTACGAGGTTTCTAAGTTTTTAGTAGTAGGTGAACATAAAAAACTTTTACCAGTTAGAGATGCAATTCTTGCTAAGTACGAAGGTAAGGTAGATGCCTTCTTCTCAGAGGATTACTTCCTAGAAGTGGTTCCTGCAAATGTAGCAAAGGACGAATCTCTTAAAATATTACTTGAAAAGATTGGCCTTACAACTGATGAGCTAATTGCTTGTGGAGATGGCATGAATGATATTCCAATGCTAAAGGTAGCAGCTTTATCAGTGGTTATGGAGAATGGCTATGACGAAGTAAAGAAATATGCCGATGTAATTGCACCATCCAACGAGGATTGTGGTGTTGCAGCAATTATTGAGGAGTATTTGCTTTAATTAAACCCTTAGATTACTAAGAGTAAAGACAGTTAAAGAGGGGATAAGAGGGATGTTATTATTAAAAAAGAGAATTGATTATTCGATGACGGATTTACATATCCACGTTTTACCGGAGACAGATGATGGGGCAGCAGATATTAAGACTACTGTGCAAATGCTAGAGCTTGCCCATGAAGATGGCATAAAGACACTAGTTTGTACGCCTCATTATCATCCGATAAAATGTAGATTGCCACAGGCAGAGATAGAAAGAAGAGTTGGAGAAATTGAAAAAATTGCCAAACAGCTTTATGATGACTTTAAGCTATATGCTGGTAGAGAAGTTCTATATAGCCAGGATATTCCTAAGTCTATTAAGGCTAGGGGCATGACAATAAATCACTCTAGGTATGTTTTAGTTGAGTTTGACTATAGGGATAGCAGACAGACAATTAGAAACGGAGTGGTAAACATTTTAAACGAAGGACTAATTCCAATACTTGCTCATATCGAGAGATATCCAAGTATTATGCTTAATGAGGATTTAGCAGAAGAGCTAAAGAGAAAAGGTGCAATCTTACAGATTAACGCAGATGCCCTAGTTGGAGAAGAGGGCGCTGATGCAAAAAGGCTTGCGAAACATTTGCTTAAGAGAAAATTAGTAGATGTTATAGCTACCGATGCTCATACCGCAGGTAGAAGATGCCCAATTATGGGTGATGTGGTGCAATGGGTGTCTAATAAATATGGCTATGACTATGCTAAAAAGATTTCAAAAGATAATCCTGATAGAATTATTAGGGATGAATTTATTGATTAGAGGGGTTTTAAATGGATAATAATAAAGCAGGTGAAAGAGAAATAGACCTTGGTCGCCTTTTCTCTATTCTTTGGGACAAAATAATTTTAATTATCTTTACAGGAGCCTTATTTGGTGCGGCGACTTTCCTAGCATCGAAGTTTTTTATAACTCCAGTTTATAATTCAACTACTCAACTTTATGTTCTTAATAGAGCTGATGATTCCACAACCACTTTAACAGATTTGCAAACTTCAACACAGCTTACAAAGGATTATATTATCCTTGTACAGTCAAGACCGGTTCTTGAGTATGTTATTGAGGATTTAAGCCTTGATATGACTACTTCTGAACTCTCAGATATGATTTCTGTTACTACAATTTCAGATTCAAGAGTTTTGCAAATTTCTGTAAAGAATCCAGATCCTTATAGGGCTAAGGAAATTGCCGACTCTATTGCTCAATTTTCAGCAACACAAATCTGCGAGATTATGCATATTGAAGATGTAGAGATTATTGAAGAGGGCAATATAGCTACAATTCCTGAGTCTACAGGCATTAAGAGAAATACAATCATTGGTGTTTTGCTAGGAATAATTTTTTCTTCGGGAGTAATTATTGTTAAGTCACTTTTTGATGACACAATTAAGACTAGTGATGATGTGGAGAAATACCTTGGAATTAGTACACTTTCGATGATTCCTCTTTGTAAGGAAATGGATGATGGAAGAAGTAAGTTATCTAAGAAAAAGTCAAAGAAAAGAGGGAAGTAGATATGCAGACTATAAATATTGAGCGTTTGATTAAGTTAGACTACAGGGCAAATGAATCTTATAAAAATCTACGTACTAATATTCAGTTGTGTGGTTCTGATATTAAGACGATTATGTTTACTAGCACTACACCAGGCGAGGGAAAATCTACTGTTTCCTTTAACTTAGCTGTTTCCTTAGCAGAGGCTGGTAAAAAGGTAATCTTTATTGATGCAGACTTAAGAAAATCTGTCCTTGTAGGTAGATATAAGATTAATAAGTCTGTAAAGGGTTTGACACATTTTCTATCAGGAATTAATAAGTTTGAGGATGTGATGTATGGAACTAATGTGGACAATTTAAATGTGGTCTTTTCAGGTCCGGTTCCACCAAATCCTACAGAGCTTTTAGGCAATAAGGTCTTTAAGACACTGCTTAAGGTTTTAAGAGACCTTTACGATTATATAATAATTGATACACCACCTATTGGTAGCGTAATTGATAGTGCTATTGTAGCTCAGGAGTGCGATGGAACTGTGGTTGTTGTAGGTTCTAATATGGTGGGCTATAAATACGCGCAAAAAGCCATAGAGCAGCTTAAAAAGACTAATACAACTATTCTAGGGGCTGTGCTTAATAAGGTTGATGTAAACGATAATAAGTACTATGGAAAATATTATGGAAAATACTACGGTAGATATTCAGATGCCGGAGAAGAGTAAGCAGCAAAAACTAGCAGTAAATATAAACATAATATGCTGTTACGAGAAATAACAAAAATATAAAAAATGACGTTAGAATCTTAATTTTTATTGCATTTTGTGGTAAATTATAGAAATGCTATTTAACTGCTAAATGGCAACGTTATGGAAATAAACTAATAAGGAGACCATCATGGCAGGAATATTTACAAATACGAAAAATGATATGCGATATCTTTTTGCAAAAAAAGATGGCTTAACAAAAAAGGAACGACGAAGAAAAAGGAGAGCATGGGGAACTGTTATAGGCTTGATTTTAGTTTTGATTCAGTTCGTACTAACAGTGCTTGTATTAAAGAATGCTATAACGCTAGACATTTTACCTTTAAGGTATATGCTTGCTATAACACTATTCTTGGTGTTTGTGCTTTTGTTTGACTTTATTACACAGTTTAGCAAAAGTAAGTTAATGGGAAAAATATTAGCGATTGCCCTTTCAGGCTTGATGCTATATAGTTACATTTTCTCAGCAAAAGTTGTAGATACTTTATCGAAGATATCCGGAGTTACAACTCGTACAGACGTCTTTGATGTGGTTGTACTTGCAGATGACAAAGCGGAGTCTATTGCAGATACAGCAAATTATACTTACGGATATTGCAATATGATAGATGCTGATATTTATGAATCAGCGATGGGAAAATTAGAAGAGGAAGATAAGATTACTCCTGAAACTAAGATTTACAGTGATTGGGATACTGTAGTTAGTTCATTAGAGAAAAATAATGACATTCAGGTAGCTTTAATCTCAGAGGATAGTTTGATTTCCTTACAAGAAAATTATGTGAATTTTTCTTCAGAAATAAAAATCTTAGGTCGTGTGGAAGTGGTATCAGAAATCGAATTAGAGAAGTCTAAGAAAGTAGATGCCGATGATCCGTTTGTAGTTTATCTCTCGGGAGATGATGCATTTGGTAGAGCAGAATATACAGGACGTAGTGATGTTAATATCATAGCGGTTATAAATCCTGATACAAAGCAAGTTTTGCTTGTGACAACACCTAGAGATTCTTTTGTAACTATTACAACAGATGATGGAAGATCAGGTCTTGATAAATTGACACATGCTAGTAATGCGGGTCTTGATAATTCAATTATAGCCTTAGAGAATATCTATGAAGGATTACATATTGATTATTATTTAAGACTTAACTTTACGGGTTGTATTGATGTGGTGGATGCTCTTGGAGGTATTGACGTAGATTCAAGTGTAGAATTTACTAATGGTGATGATGCTTGGTTTGAGCATTTTCATTATAACGAAGGCATTAATCATCTAAATGGTGAGCAGACACTTGCCTTTGTTAGAGAAAGACATGCTTTTGCTCGTAGTGATTTCCAGAGAGCAGAAAATCAGGAAGCCGCTATTAAGGGCATTATTAATAAGGCAACTTCAAAGACAATACTTACAAGATATGGTGAGGTATTAGATGCAGCAAGTGATATGATACTTACAAATATGCCAACTTCCTTTATTACCGATTTGGTTAAGGGACAGTTATCTGACGGTAAGGGTTGGAATGTTCAAAGCTATGCTGTAACAGGAGTTCCTTCAGAAGATGGAAAGGGAGAAACAGGAGAGGTATATAATATTAAGAATATGTCTGTAGTATATCTTGATGATTATAGTATTGCCATGGCTAATGATTTAATGACTAAGACAATGAATGGCGAAGTATTTGACGTGGATGAATACGTAGCTGCACATATTGATGACTACAAATAAAGAGATAGACTTTATTTTTTTATGATTATGTGATAAATTTATAAGTGCTGTTTAACCGCGAAATGGCAGAGTTGTGGATAAAAAAGAAATTAAAGGAGGCCATTTATGGCAGGATTCTTTACAAGATCAAAAAATGACATGAAATATCTTTTTGCCAATAAAGATGAGTTGTCAAAGAAAGAACGTAGAAGGAAGAGACGTGGTTGGGCTACTGTTATAGGACTTGTATTAGTTTTAGTTCAGTTAGTTTTAACAGTATTAATGCTTAAGAATGTATTTGTATTAGATATATTACCAACAAAATATATGGTGGCGTTGACAGCATTCCTTGTATGTGTATTACTTTATGATTTTACGTCGCAGTTTACTAATTCGAAATTTATGGGAAAGATATTAGCAGTACTACTTTCCCTTGTAATGTTATATTGTTACATTTTCTCAGCAAAAGTTGTAAGCACCCTTACCAAGATTACGGGAGTATCATCAAGAACTGATGTTATGGATGTAATTGTTTTATCTGATGATGAGGCAGAGTCAATTGCAGACACAGCTAAATATACATATGCTTATTCTGATATAACAGATTCTGATATTTATGAAAGTGCTGTTAATCAATTAGAGAAGGAGAATGGTATTCATCCATCCCTAAAGACTTATGACAATTGGGATACTACTATTGATGAACTTCTAGATAATTCAGAAGTACAGGCTGTATTAGTTTCTGAGGAAATGTTAGCTTCGCTTGAAGAAGCTGATGATACATTATCTACTAATGTTAAAGTAGTCGGTACAGTTGAAGTTGTAACATCAATTACAGTTGCAGAGGCGGAAAAGGTAAGCGCAAGTGAACCATTTGTTATCTTTGTTACAGGTAATGATGATTATGGCACAGTTAAATATAATGGACATAGTGATGTTAATATTTTGGCTGTAGTTAATCCTGAAACAAGACAGATTTTACTTGTTTCTACGCCAAGAGATTCTTATATAACTATTGAGACAGATAGTGGTAAGTCTGGACTTGATAAATTAACACATGCTGGTAATGCAGGTGTTGATAATACAATTAAGGCATTGGAAAACCTTTATGGAATTGATATTAATTATTATGTAAGACTTAATTTCTCAGGTTGTATCGGTGTTGTAGATGCCCTCGGTGGAATTACAGTTAATTCAGAGGTTGCATTTACTAATGGTGATAATGCTTGGTATGAGAACTTTACATTCAATGAGGGTGAGAATGAACTTAATGGTGAGCAGACACTTGCTTTTGTTAGAGAGAGATTGGCTTTCGGAGATGGTGATTTCCAAAGAGCACGTAATCAAATTGCAGCTATTAAGGGTATTATTAATAAGGCAACTTCAGCAACAATACTTTCTAATTATGCAACAGTACTTGATGCAGTAAGTGATATGATTCTTACAGATATGCCAACATCATTCATTACTCAATTAGTTAAGGAACAGTTATCGGATACAACAGCTTGGAATATTCAAAGCTACAGTTTATCTGGCACAACAGGTCCAGCTAATGGTCAGGTTTATGGACTTTCAGGAATGTCAGTTGTATTCCTTGATGATGATAGTGTTAATACAGCTATTCAGCTTATGAGTAAGATTATGAATGGTGAGACATTTGACGTTGATGAGTATGTTGAGAGCTTATCAACAACAGCAGAGTAAGATTAATAATCTTTAGTCTGAGAGCAGACAACTTAATATATTAAGCTTTGTCATAAAGTTTTTGCTTAAGGCTCCAAGGAAAGAGGTGACTAACTCTTTTCTTGGAGCTTTCTTTATTAGTTTTAGATAGGGCCATATTTAAGAATCTAAAGGCTTGTTTATGAAAATGTGACACATTTGTTAGACAACGTTAAATATTTGTCATACAACGCTTTATATAATTAAGCTAAAGACCATCTAAAAGCATAGTTCAACCAAATTAAAATTAATATTTTTCGGATTTTCTAAAATTATTTAGGTAGCACCCTAAATCAACTTGTCAAAATTAAGTTGGTAAATTATAATATGCAAGGTAGAGATATAAAAGAGTTTTAATTCTTTTATACACAGCTTTTAAAACCTATAAAAGCTATGCTAGCGCTACGTGTTAGATACATTTTTTAAGAAATGAAGGAAGCTTAAAGAATGTGACGTAGCCTACATCTATAAAAATATCTAAAGGAGTTTGAAATTATGGGATATGTAGATGAAGTTTTAGACTTAGTATCAAAGAGAGATGCTAGCCAGCCAGAATTTATTCAGGCAGTAACAGAGGTTCTTAATTCATTAAGACCAGTTGTAGAGAAGAATGAGGAGCTTTACAGAAAGAACGCTATCCTTGAAAGAATCACAGAGCCAGATCGTCAGATCATGTTTAGAGTACCTTGGGTTGATGACAATGGTCAGGTTCAGGTTAACAGAGGTTTTAGAGTACAGTTCAATAACGCTATTGGACCATACAAGGGAGGTCTTAGACTTCACCCATCAGTAAACTTAGGTATTATTAAGTTCTTAGGTTTCGAGCAGATTTTCAAGAACTCACTTACAACACTTCCTATCGGTGGTGGTAAAGGTGGTTCTGATTTCGATCCTAAGGGTAAATCAGATAGAGAAATTATGGCATTCTGCCAGAGCTTCATGACAGAGCTTGCTAAGTATATCGGTGCTGACATCGATGTTCCTGCTGGTGATATCGGAACAGGTGCTAGAGAAATCGGCTTCATGTTTGGTCAGTATAAGAGAATCAAGAACCTTTACGAAGGTGTTCTTACAGGTAAGGGTCTTACATACGGTGGTTCTCTTGCAAGAACTCAGGCTACAGGTTACGGCTTATTATACTTAACAGAAGAGTTAATTAAGTGCCATAGCGATAACATCGCTGGTAAGACAGTTGCTGTTTCTGGTTCAGGTAACGTTGCGATCTACGCTATCGAGAAGGCTCAGCAGTTAGGTGCTAAGGTTGTTACTTGCTCAGATTCAACAGGTTGGATCTATGATGAGTCAGGTATCGATGTTGAACTTCTTAAGGAAGTTAAGGAAGTTAAGAGAGCTCGTCTTACAGAATATGCTGCAGCTAAGCCATCTGCTCAGTACTTCGAAAAGAAGAACGGTGAGCACGGTGTATGGCAGTATAAGGTAGATGTTGCACTTCCATGTGCTACACAGAACGAACTTGACATTGAAGATGCTAAGGCTTTAGTAGCTAACGGTGTTAAGTATGTTTGTGAAGGTGCTAACATGCCTACAACAATTGATGCTACAGAATACTTCCAGGCTAACGGCGTTTGCTTCGTAGGTGGTAAGGCTGCTAATGCTGGTGGTGTTGCTACTTCAGCTCTTGAAATGAGCCAGAACTCTGAAAGACTTAGCTGGACATTCGAAGAAGTTGATTCTAAGCTTAAGAAGATCATGGTTGGTATCTACCACAATATCGATGAAGCTGCTAAAGAATACGGCATGGAAGGCAACTACGTAGCTGGTGCTAACATTGCTGGTTTCAAGAAGGTAGTTGAAGCAATGCTCGCTCAGGGTGTTTGCTAATCATAGATTAGAAAGTCTTAAATTATAGAGTTTAGTTTTTTATAAATATTAGTTCATACGATTGTTAAGCGTATAAAAGAGATGTTTGTTTTTTACAGATATAGCTTTTATACGCTTTTCTTTTGTTCTTTTTTGTATTAAAATTATTTAAGATAGCAATTTTGTGGGATAGAATGAATTCCTGCATTTTTTGGATACAAAGTGGAGATACATTTTCCGCATAATAAATAAGGAGGGGCTTATATGATAAGCAAGACTTTACAGACTAGATTAAAGAAAATGGCACTATTAGGTTTAGTTTCAATTAGTGTATTTTCATTGGCTGCCTGCGGAGGTAAGAAAAAGTCTAAGGGTACAACAAACAAGAGTACAGAAATGACAGAAGTGGATTCTGAAGGAAATGTGGTAAATCTAGGCAACCTTTACGAGGGAACAGGTTACACAATTTCTGCTCCAAGTAACTGGGCAGATGCAAAGACAAGTAATGAAAGTCTAGATTTAATGATTTATGACACTAATATAACTGGGGATTTTGCAAGAAACCTTAATATTATCATTGAAGATTTATCAGCATATTCTTCAATGGATGCTGATAAGTATTTAGATGCTGCAAAGACTAAGCTTGTGCAGTCTGGCTATGCAGTTGAGGATGGAGAGAATAAGGATATTAACGGAGTTTATACAACTTCTCTTATATATAGCTACACAACTAATGGCTATGTGGTGAAGGGCCAGCAGACTTACTTCTATAATGAAGGGGACAAGAAGGTCTATATTGTTACCTTTGCTTGCGCAGAAGAGGAGTTTGAAACTTATAAGGAAGTAGGAAACGAGATTATTAATACATTTCAGTTTGACTAGAGCCTAAAGGGGATTGGCTTAAAGCTTTTGAGAGGATAGAATTATGGCTAATATTGTAAAGCTTATGAATTTACTTGATGATAATGAAATAAGAATGCAGATAGCGCTTTTTGATGGGGTAAATATGTCTAGCGTGGCAAAGGAGGCGGGAAATCGCATCTTGTCTGGCCTTGCGGATGTGGCAAATGCATTTTCAGAAACCTTTACAAGTAAACAGGTGATAAATTACAAATATAAGACAAGTTCTGACGAGGTCATGGATAGGTATGTGGAGCTTTCAAAGATATCTAGAAAAGAGCTTATGGAGGACATGTATAAAAAGCTTTTGCAGGCTTACAAGGAGATTAATGGCAAGGAATATGAAGGGGATGTCGAAAGTCCGATTTTTACAAAAGCCTTGGTGGATATTGCGGCTTACGGCTTCAATATAAATCTTTATAAGCCAGTGGGCTCAAAGATTGATGAGATTGCTGCAAATTACGAGAAGCTTTTAATTAACTCCTTTTATTCGCATTTGCAAAACCTATCTGAGGATGACCTAAAAGAAACTATTAAGCTATTAGACAGGGCTCTTGCTAGACTTAGCCTTGAAAATAAGCGAAAGCTTCAGGAGGCTATTATGCCCACAGCCTTTAATGCTAAGGGAATTATCCTAGCTCTAAGAAAGAGAAAGGATGTGGAGAAGCTAAAGCTTAGCTTAGAATTACTTGGGGAGGATGCCTTTAAGTTTCTAGATGTGGATTTAAGTGTGGTTTTCCAGACTATTAGAGGACTTGGAAGGGTTTCTAGAATCTTGATAGCGAGACTCATTTTCAAATTAAGTAGGAGCTCTGGCAGGAAGTTTTCCTATGGTAATGAGAAGCTGCCATCAGGGGCTAGTGACACGATCCTAGAGGAAGAAAAAGAAAAGGACAGACTTTTTAGAGAGAGTCTAAAGGGTGAGATTACTGTTCAAAAAAGGATAGATGAGTTAGAAAAGAAAAGAGATAGTCTTGAGACCACAGCTCTTAAGCTAGATGAGGAGATTAAAGAGGTCATGGAGGGCTTTTATGAGGCCAAGGAAGAGTTTGATCTGCTTGATGCAAAGAAGGCTGACTATCTTGAAAAAAAGCGACCTCAGCCAGAAACAAAGGTCTATTATAATAAGGTGAATGAAACAAAGCGTAAAATGGATAGAAGCTCGGATATTGCTGAGAAGAAGTCTAATAAATTGCTTCAGACAAAGGAACAGATAGAGGAAAATAAAAAGAATATTGATTTGGAAAAAGAGACCCTAGCAGGCCTTAAAAAGAAGAGCTTTTCTGAGCTTAGTCTTAGGGCGGATGAGCTTATGGGGAAGTGGAGTAAGCGTTTTAATAAGCTTAAATTTGACCCAAGCATTTTCCAAAATCTAATTATCCGCTTTAGCTTTGAGGAGAGGCTTGAAATTGAGAGGATGCTTCTTGAAATTGAGCAAGAGGATAATTACTATGATTTATCTCTTGAAGAAAGGGAGATTAAGGTTTATATTTCCATAAGGGAATATGCCACTATAAAGATAGAAAATTTTCTTTGCAAGGATATTATCTAGCCTAAGCTTTCGCAGATTGAAGAAATTCGACATAAGCTAAAGGACAAAACTTGTAAGATTTAGAAAGAGGACTTGTAATGCAATTTAAGGATTATGAGAGTGCGTGTAAATATTTAGACGAGCTAGGACAGTTTGCTAGTAAAACTGGAGTAGAAAGAGAGACTAGACTTCTTAAGAGTCTTAAAAATCCAGAAAATTATTTAAATGTAATTCACGTAGCTGGAACTAATGGAAAGGGTTCTTGTTGTGCCTTTCTAGCTAGCTGTTTAAAGGAGCTAAATTATAAGGTGGGACTTTTTACTTCTCCACATTTAGTTAAGATTAATGAGCGTATTAAGATAAATAATATAGATATTTCTGATGAGGACTTTTTGGCCTGCTTAAACACTGTAATGCTTGCCGCAAAGGATGAGGAGTATGCCTACTTTGATTTACTTATGGCGGTGGCTATGGTGTATTACAAAAGGAATAATGTGGATTTTGTAGTATTAGAAACAGGTCTTGGTGGAAAACTTGATGCAACTAATGCGGTTAAAAGTCCGATTTGTTCAATAATTACGGGAGTAAGTCTTGAGCATACAGCCATTCTTGGAGACACAATTGAGAAGATTGCCACAGAAAAAGCAGGAATTATTAAGGAAAATGTGCCTCTAGTCTTTAATTCAAATGATCCGGTGGTTACAAAAGTAATTCGAAACAGATTTAATGTAGTAAATTCTAACAATAATTTCTTTAAAATCTACAGTGTGAATAAAGAGATGTATCGTATTAAGGAAATATCTTTGGCAAATATTGATTTTTTCCTTGATAATGATTATTATAAGAATGATTGTTTTTCGATAGGGTCTAATGGAATATATCAAGTTTTGAATTCTTCACTGTGTTTAACAGCGCTTGCAGTTTTAGCACGTGAGAAAGTGATAAATTTTGATCGAGAAGCATTTAAAATAGGCATTAAGAATACAAGATGGCCAGGCAGAATGGAACTAGTAAAGAAGAATGTCTTCATTGATGGAGGACATAATCCAGAGGGTATTGCTAGATTTATTGAGTCTGTTAAGGAGATTATCAAGATAAGTGATAAGAAGACTAAGTTGCTTTTTTCAGTTGTTAGTGATAAGGACTATAGCCAGATGATTCGTGAACTTGTAGAATCAGCTTGTTTTGATGAATATTACATAACAGTAGTTGGAGGCTTAAGGAAAGTTTCTAAGGAAATTATTATTGATACATTTTCAAAATATACCAATAAGGAAATTAGGTCAGTAGATAATGCCGGTGAGTTTATAAATTCCTATGATGGAGAGGAACTCCTTTTTGCAGTGGGTTCTCTTTATTTAGTGGGAGAGATAAAAGAATGTGTTAATTAAGAATTGGAGGATAAATAGATGATAGATTTTGATGAAGAAATTCAGAAGTTTCAGCCTAGTTTAGAGGTAGAGGATGCTGAAGATGCAATTTATAATAACGATATACCAGATATTACAGATTTAATGAAGAATATCATTTCAGGCGACAGAAAGGACAAGTAGTTATTATGAGATGTTTTAAATGTGGAAGTCTTCTCACAGCTAATAATACATGTCCTAAGTGTAATGAAGATGTAAGAATCTACAAAAAGACATGCCAGGCTTCAGATAAATATTATAATCTTGCACTTGAGAAGGCTAAAGTTCGTGATTTAACTGGTGCAATTGAGACATTAAAGATTGCTTTAATGATTAACAAGTATAATACTAATGCAAGAAACCTCTTGGGTTTAGTTTACTGCGAAATGGGCGAAGTTGTTGAAGCCCTTACACAGTGGGTAATTTCTAAGAATTTTGCAATCGATGACAATGTGGCTAGTGACTACATCAAAAGAATTCAGTCAAATCAGAATAGATTTGAGATGGTAACAGGTACTATTAAGAAGTTTAATCAGGCTTTAAAGTATGCTAAAGAGGATAATACTGATTTAGCAATTATTCAGTTAAAGAAGATTACACTTTCTAATCCTTCATTACTTAAGGCGCAGTTGCTTCTTGCTCTTCTCTATCTTAAGAATGATGATGATCAGAGAGCACAAAAGTGCATTAACTATGTATTAAAGGTGGATAAGAATAACACAATTGCCTTAAGATATGATGCTGAAATTAAGCGCAAGCAGGCATTAAAGAAAGAGGATGTTTCTAAGTCTTTCTTACCAAAGCGTAAGAAGAATAATGTAGAGAATAAGCCTCTTAACGGCAATGATGTTATTATTCCAAGATCAACATATAAAGAACCAAGTAATGGAGGTATTACAATTATTAACATTTTAGCAGGTGTAGTAATTGGTGCAGCTCTAATTTGGTTCCTTGTTATGCCAGCAAGAAATAAGGGCTTAACAAGTGATTACAACAAGACATTATCGGATTATTCTGAACAGCTCTCATCAGCTAATATTGAGGTTACATCCCTTCAGACACAGTTAGATGATGTAACCGCTCAAAAGGAAGCTCTTGAAACACAGCTTAGTGGAGTTACTGGTACAGATGGTTCTAACGCATTATTAGTTTCATTGGTTGCTAGTGCAAACTCTTATATTTCAGGAGATACAACAGCAGCAGCTGAACATATCATTGATATTGATGTTAGCTCCCTTCCATCAGAAGAAGCTAAGACTTTATATAATACAATTGCTAGTGCAACACTTTCTAGTGCAGGTTCTAGTTTTTATCAAAGCGGTAGAACAGCCTACCAGAGTAGGGAATACGAAACAGCAGCAGATTATTTTGTTAAGGCATATAAGTGTGATAGCACTAATGTAAATTATGTATATTATGCGGCCCTTAGCTATGTAGCTTTAAATGATACAGAGAATGCTAAGAAGTATTATCAGATAATTGTTGATGACTTCTCATCAAGTAATAGTACATATTATAGAGAAGCAAGTGAATATGTGTCATCACATTAATTGGAGTTTTTAAATGGCAATGACAGAAATAGAAATGCACTATAATAAATTTAACGAAGACAAGAGATTGTTATCAAGACATGGTCATGTTGAATTTGTTACAACTATGAAATATGTGCATGTTTATTTAGATGAGATTTTAAAAGGTGTCACTTCAAAAAGTGACATCAAGATTATAGACATTGGAGCAGGGACAGGTGCTTATAGCGTTCCCCTAGCCAATGAAGGTTATGACTTAACAGCAGTAGAACTTGTAAAGCATAACCTAGGTCTTTTAAAGGCTAAGGGTGCAAATGTAAAGGCATATCAAGGTAACGCTCTTAAGTTAAAGCGTTTTGAGGATAATAGCTTTGATATGGCACTTCTATTTGGACCAATGTATCATTTATTTTCAAAGGAAGATAAGTTAAAGGCTCTTAGCGAAGCTAAGAGAGTTGTAAAGCCAGGAGGATATATCTTGGTTGCCTATATTATGAATGAATATAGCGTTATAACTTATGCCTTTAAGGAAAAGCATATAATGGAATGCCTAGAAGAGGGAAGATTTGATAAGGATTATAAGACAATTTCTTCTACTAAGGATTTATATGACTATATGCGAATTGAGAACATTAATGAATTAAATGAAGAACTAGGACTTAAAAGAGAGAAGATTATTTCTCCTGATGGCCCTGCAAATTATATTAGACAATTCCTTAATGCTTTATCAGAAGAGGAGTATGAGGAATTCATTAAATACCATCTATCAACCTGTGAAAGACAGGATTTAATTGGAGCAGGTGGTCATACCCTTGATATTTTAAGAAAATAAAGAAATTAGACTGGTAAGTAAATTGCTTACCAGTCTATCTTTATATTAGAGATTTAATTCTAATTAATTATTGCTACTGTTAGCGCTGTTGTTGCTCTTGTTTGAGCTGTTTGAACTACTTGAACTTGAAGATTTCTTAGTAGTTGTTTCTTCTGTAGAAGATTCTTCTTCAGAACTTTTTGTTTCTTGTTGAGTGTTAGTGCCTGACGAACTTGTGCTTGAGCTACTAGTACCCGTCGACGTTCCATTTGAGTCCGTCGTCGTGGCTGTATTTGAATGAATTGTACAGAAATCCGTCAATTGAGCAGCTGTTATAGAGTATGCTGCATCTGCCGTTGTGTAATTTGATGCGTCATCTGATGCACCAAGTGGTGTTGTTACAGATTCCTTTAATGTAAGGATTCTAGTTGTTGTAGATGTACAACCAGCTACTGCAACTGCACCAGAGTCGTTACAAATTGTAACCTTAACATGTGTACTACATGTCTCTGTTGGAACATTGTCTTCTGAGAAGTACTCACTAATAATAGTGCTTCCTCTCTCATCCTGTGAACAAAGATCAGATGGTAAATCACCTGACTTATTACAAACCTCTGCTTGAACAATTCCATCTGGCTGTTGGTAACTTCCCTCAGCATCACCGGTGTAATCATTAATTGCTGACATTATCTTGCCCCAAATTCTAGTATGGTTTACATTGTTAACCTTTGTTGAGTTATCATCGTAACCAACCCAAATTGAAGCAGCGTAGTATGGTGTGTAACCACAGAACCACTTATCTGTATCATTCTGTGTTGTACCTGTTTTACCACAAACTGGCTGACCTGAGAAGTTAGCAGCTGTTGCAGTACCGTTTGTTACAACTGAACGAAGGGCTGAAGTTAATAACCATGCTGTTGTTTCTTTTAATACTCTATGAGTATTAGATGTAGTATTATCAATTAATACATTTCCTTCACTATCAAGAACCTGTGTGTAATAAATAGGTTCTGTGTAGACTCCGCCATTAGCAATAGCTGCATAGGCTGCTGTCATATCGATATTACAAACACCTCGTGTCATACCACCAAGAGCTAATGACTGAACCACATCGTGGTTTCCATTAATTGCCTCGGATGGTGAGACAAGTGTTGAAATACCAAATTGTTCCAAATAATTATAACCTACCTGAGGAGTTATAAGTGTAAGAACTTTAACTGCAGGTACGTTTTCTGAAATAGTAATAGCTTCTCTAACTGTCATTAAGCCTCTGTAAGACTTATCGTAGTTAGTTACAAGCTTTGAATCTGAACCGCTGTAGTAGTATGGAGCATCATCAATTGCTGTTGCAAGTGTGATAGCACCAGTATCAAGGGCTGGTCCGTAAGCTACTAATGGCTTAATTGAAGAACCAGGCTGTCTAGTAACATCATCTGTTGCTCTGTTAAGAGTTCTGTTACCAGTTTTATCACCTCGACCACCAACCAAGACTTTAACATATCCTGTAGACTGTTCAATCATTGAGAAGGATACCTGTGGCTGAATTACGAAATCAATTGATTCGTAAGAAAGTGTACCGCCATCTGCTAACATAGCCTCTTCATATTCCTTAATTAAGGAATTGGCTTTATCCTCACTTGTCTGTGTTAATGAAAATGAAGAATCGCCCTTAGTCTGAGTAAACCAAGTATACATCGTACTATGTGAGTAGTAGTGGTATGTGCCATCCGTCTCCTTAACTGTGAAGGATAAGTTAATTGAGAATTGTGTTGAACTTGGCCAGTTCGATGTATCGTTAATGATATCATCTGCAATCTCTTGCATATCAGTGTCTTGGGTTGTATAAATCTGTAGGCCGCCACCATAAATTAGGTTAGAAGCCTGAGTTTCTGTATAACCATACTGCTCCATTAAATCATCTGTGAGCTGTTCAATAACCTCATCAACAAAATAAGAATAAGTTGAGCTTGATGTTGTAATTGTAAGACCCTCAAGTCTTGCATAAACATCGTCTGCAACAGCATCGTCATATTGAGCCTGTGTTATATAGCCCTGTTCTAACATATTAGATAGAACCTGTATCTGACGAGATCTGTTCTTATCCGGATAGTTGATTGGGTTTAATCCCTGTGGATTCTTAGTGATTGATGCAATTACTGCACATTCACTTAGCGTTAATTCGGAAACATCTTTATTAAAATAGCCTTCTGCGGCTGCTTGAACTCCATAATATCCATTACCTAAGTTAATAGTATTTAGATAATTCTCTAAAATGTCGTCCTTAGACATTACCGTTTCTAGTTTAACTGCTAGATATTGTTCCTGTATTTTACGCTTTATCTTCTCGATTGTAGTTTCGTTGTATGCATTAAATACATTGTTCTTTAGCAACTGCTGTGTAATTGTTGAGGCACCCTGCGATAGACCTCCGTTAGTTACAGCAATAGCAGCAGCTCGTATAATACCTTTTACATCAATACCGTTGTGTTCATAAAAACGTTCATCTTCAATAGCAACAAAGGCTTCTTGAAGTTCAACTGGTATCTGATCAAGGGTTACATAAGTTCTGTTGGCGCCTGAAGAGGCTAAAGTTTGAATCTCTTCACCGTTACAATCATAGACTTTAGTAGCATACCCATTAGGGGATACATCAATAGTAGATATATCAGGGGCACTTTCGATAATACCCTGAAATGCACCAAAGACTAGACATGAACCACCAACAACAATAGCGATAGCAAATATAAGAAGAATCTTTACACAAAATACCCCAAGCTTAGTTTCAAGCTTAGTGGCAGATGAGTTTAGAAGCTTCTTCTTGTCAATAATGCCTCGTCCACCGTAATTCATATATTCACCTCATTTTTCTTGTACCGATTGTACATGGCATGATATTATATCAGGTGTGTGCTGGAATAGATATGAAATAGAAAGTAAACAATGTGAATTGCTTACTTAAGCTAAATATACTTCGATTGAAATAAACTTAGCTAATCTCCCAGCGACCACATAGTTTACGTATAGATGTAGATGTGTAAACTTTAGATGTCTGACTGATATGCGTCTAAATTATATCATAAAAGAGATATAGGAGCAATTAAAATGAAACTGGTATTAGAAAAGGGAATTGGTGAAATTATCGAGAAAAAGTCTCGTTTTATAGCCCACGTTTTATATATTGAAAATGAAGAGCAGGCCCAGGAGTATATTAATAAATTAAAGAAAAAATACTGGGATGCAAGACATAACTGTTATGCTTATGTATTAGGAGATAAAGGAGAAATCCAGAGATTTTCAGATGATGGAGAACCTTCAGGTACTGCAGGTAAGCCTATACTTGATTTAATTACATCAAGAGAGCTTACAAATTGCCTTGTGGTTGTAACAAGATACTTTGGTGGAATCTTACTTGGAACTGGTGGACTTGTAAGAGCTTATCAGGGTGCAACTATTGAAGGACTTAATAATAGTGTACTTGGTAATCTTATAGATGGAATTACAGGGGAAATGGACTTTGAATATGGCAATCTCTCTAAGGTGCAATACATTTGTGATAACTTTGGAATAGATATTCAAGAAACAGAATATACTGAAAAAGTGCACATGAAGTTAGTTATCGAAAACGAAAAAATTGATGATTTTGTGCAAAAACTCCAAAACGAATTCTCGGGTGAAATTCAAATTGTTAACATAGTGCAACAAAAAATCTGTAAAAGGATATAGCAGACCAATATTTACAGTAGTAAATTATGAATAAAAAATGAAGAGTAGTAAAAAGTTACAATACAAAGGTTAAATTACAAATAAAACCCCAATTTATTTGTAAAAGTAGTGAAAAATAATCAAACATGTCAAAATGATTTGTGCATATTTTACATAAAATTAGATTTCTGAAAACTATAATTTAAGTTGTTAATTTAAAGTTTTGATAAAGATTTAACAAAAATGAAGAAATTGTAAACATTTAAAACCCGCATAAACACTGACATTCATAAAAAATCCAAAAAAAATACAAGAAATGTTAAAAATAGCCTTGTTAAAATATTACAAAAATGATAATATAGCCATGTTGGAAATACCAACAAAAGGGGGTTGTTCCCCAAAACCAATTAAGGAGGGTTTTAAGGTTTATGAAAAAGACAATTAAAAAGCTTACTGCTGTAGGTTTAACACTTACATCAGTAATGGGTCTTGTTGCTTGTGGTGCTTCAAATTCATCAAGCGACGACTCTAAGTCTAAGTCAGTGGACTGGAGTTCAGTTGAAAAGCCAGGAACATTTTCAGTAATGGTCGATGGTACAGTTGTAAAGGATACTAACGGTGGTCAGGCATTCTATGATTATCTCGCTGAGTTAACAGGTCTTGACATCGAATGGATCCGTCCAGAACACAGTGCTTATTATGATCAGGTAGCAAGTACATTCGCATCAGGTGATATTCCTGATGTAGTTCTTCTTTCATCTGATTACTTAGCACTTTACGCTAACAATGGTTACCTTTGGGATATGACAGATGCTTGGGAAAATTCTGAAACAAAGAATTCAGGCAGACTTATCTCAGCTGCAGAGAAGATCGAAGCAGCTAACGTAGTTTTAGGTGCTGATGGCGAATATGCTATGTATGGTTACTCACCATTCCGTGGTAATGGTTGCTGTACATACATCAAAGCTTCTTGGTTAAAGGCAGCTGGTTTATCAGTAGATGATGTTAAGGATAAGACTCTTACATATTCAGAGTACTATGACATCTTAAAGAAGATGAAGGCTGCTGCAGCTTCAGATTACGTAATTTCAGCTCCAGGCTGGATCGGAACAGAAGCTCCATATACTAACTATTTACCAGAATTCTATCAGGATGCTGAATATACATTCTATAAGAATGCTGATGGTGAATATGTTGATGGTTTCTCAGAAGAAGCTATGCAGAACGCTCTTCAGAGAATTCAGGACGCTGTTAAGGATGGCATCATTGATTCTGAAACAGAAGGTCAGACAACTTCACAGGCTCGTAACAAGTTCTACTCAACAGATCCTTCAACAGAATCTGGTGTATTCACATACTGGGCTGGTACATGGGCTGATACATTAGTAACTAACCTTGCTAATAAGGGTCTTGACTCAGAATTAGTTGCTATTTACCCAATCGAAGAACTTGGTACTTACACAGAAAGACTTTCAACAGCTTGGTGTATTACATCTGCTGCTGCTGATGCAGGTAAGGCAGAAGGTATTTACAAGTACTTCATCGATACAATGCTCGATGGTGGCGATGTACAGATGGCTTGGGAATACGGTGCTAAGGGAACTCACTGGGATGATAAGGCAGAAACTGTAACACTTGCTACAGCTAAGGAAGGCGATGCTGTTAAGTCTTACACATACAGCGAAGGTGAATTCCACTTCTTACCTTCTCCAGAAGATCCAACAACTCTTATGAAGAAGAATCACATTGATCCAGTTCTTGCTATTGCATCATTCAATGGTACAGATCCTGGTGCTAAGTCATTAACAGAAAACGTTACTGAAAACTTCGAGATGTTCTCTTCTCATTCAGATGTGGCTACTCCACTTCCAATGACAGAGACTCTTGGTAACAACATTACAGATATCAACACAGCTAGAAACGAAGTTATCTCTAAGGTTGCTCTTAACCAGATGACAGTTGAAGATGGTATGAAGTACTACAAAGATACAGTAGGTTCTAAGGTTGAAGCTGTACTTAAGTCACTTAACTCTTTAGGTGAATAATCCGAATTAGAAATAATTCAGCTAGCATAAGCTAGATTTGTGGCGACGCCACATCATAAGAATTCATGTCGGGGGTTTCCCCCGATGTGGATTCTATATTTTAGTTATCAAGTACTGATGATAGCTATGAAAAAATATAGGAAAGAAGGTATAAAGATGCAGTGTAAATCTTGCAACTCAGAATTACCTAAGAACGCTAAGATTTGTCCAAAGTGTGGCGCACAGGTAAGCAAGCCAGCAGGTAACCTTAAGGTTATTTCTATTTTTGGTTTCGTAATTATGCTTATTGCTTCTATGCTACCATTCGTACAGTCTGGTGAAGAAGTTCTTGATGGTTATGTACCAAAGGCTTTTGCATTCAGTTTTATGAACATTTCAGTGCCAGTTATGTGGTACTTATTTATCTTACTTTTAGTAGTAGGTGTGCTTCTCGTTGTAGCTAAGAAAGAAATCTTCTCAATCTGCGCATCAGTTGCAGCTATGATTGTTTGGGTAATTTCTTACTTTGGCTTCACTTATGAAATCGTTGTTGGTAAGACAACAGGCGGTGGGCTTAGAAAAGAATATACAACATTAATGGATATTCTTAACAACGGATATGATGGAAATACATATCATATTGGCGTTGGTGTATACGTAATGGTTATTGGTTTAATCGTTGCTATCGCTGGTGTATTCATCGATGTTTTAAAGCACTTCAAGAAGGATCTTGGAGTAGATTCAAAGTATTTATCTAACTCTATTAATCAGAGTTTAGGTTTAAAGCTTTACTATTATAGAGGTTTCTACCTCATGTATTTACCAGTATTAATCATGATTCTCATCTTTAACTACTGGCCAATGCTTGGATGTCGTTATGCATTCACAAGATATGTAATTGGTAATCCATATTACATTGGTTTATATCATTTCCAGACAATGTTAACAAACGATACATTCTTCTGGAGAGCATTTAGAAATACTCTTATCCTTTCTATTGTTAAGTTAATTCTTAATACAGGATTTGCAGTTATTATTTCTTTACTTCTTAATGAAATTGTCAATATGCCATTTAAGAAGACAGTACAGACTATTGTATACCTCCCTCACTTCATGTCATGGGTTGTTATCTTCTCTGTATTTAGAATGATTTTATCAGTTAATAGTTCAGGTGTAATTAACGGTTTCTTAATTAATGTAGGCCTTATTGATTCACCTATTTCATTCCTTGCAGACACTCGTTACTGGAGAGGAACTTTCTACGTAATGAACCTTTGGAAGGATACAGGTTGGGGAACTGTCCTCTTCCTTGCTACATTATCTGGTATCAGCCCTGATTTATATGAGGCTGCTCAGATTGATGGTGCTAACAGATTTAAGAGATTGATTTACATCACTCTTCCAGCACTTGCTAATACAATTATTACTGTATTCATTCTTAACCTTGCTAAGGTTATGAACCTTTTCGAATCAGTATTCGTAACTAAGAGTTCGGCTGTAGACTCAGTTGCATCTGTTTTACAGACATATGTTTATGATAAGACATTCGCTGGTGGTAACTCAGATTATGGTTATACAACAGCAGTTGGTTTATTTAAGTCATTTGTTGGTATGATTCTCGTACTTGGCTGTAACTATGCATCTAAGAAGGTCCGCGGACGTGGAATTGTATAAGGAGGCAATATAATGAGTGATGATAAGATTGTAGTTAGAAAGAAAAAGAAGAAATTCAAGGTCTTCCCACTTGTTAATGGACTTATCTTTATTTTAATTTCATTAATAATTATTATTCCTATTTGGAAGGTACTTTGTGATTCATTAGATGCTCGTTCAGCTTATGGTCTCAATTTACATCCAGTAGAATTTACACTTGGTGGTTACCAGGCTATTATCAACAGAACAAGTTTATATATGCCATTCGTAATTTCAGTAGTAACAACTATTGTTGGTACATTCTGTGGTTTATTACTTGTTACTCTTGGTGGTTATGTACTTATTCAGTGGGAAATGCCAGGAAGAAACTTCTTTGCATATATGTTGTTATTCACAATGATTTTCGATGGTGGTATGATTCCAAAGTACCTCGTTATTAAGGAATTAGGCTTAATGAATACTCTTTGGGCTGTTATCTTACCTATGTCAATCAATGTTTATAACTTAGTTCTTATGAGAAACTTCTTTGAAGGTATTCCAGAATCCTTATTTGAAGCTGCTCAGATCGATGGATGCTCTCCAATGGGTATCTTCTTCAAGATCGTCCTTCCATTATCAAAGGCTGCTCTTGCTTCAATCGGTTTGATGTTCTCAGTTTCATTCTGGAACGATTATACAAACTTCAAGTTATATATTTCTAAGAACAACTTATATAACTTCCAGATCAGACTTCGTTCAATGGTTTCTGATAGTGATATTCCTAATGATTCATCAGTTTCACCTGAGACAATCTCAAGTGCAGCTACTATCGTTGCGGTATTACCATTCGCTATCATTTATCCATTCTGTCAGAAGTACTTCGTTCAGGGTGTTAATGTAGGTGCCGTTAAGGAATAATTTCCTTTAAGGAATTTTATAGGGGTCGCTATCCTTGGGGTAGCGGCCCTTTTTTTACCGAAGCAAAATTATATGTAAAACATGTCCTTAATTGACTTTAATAAGTAGAATAGAAATCTTTTGTATGATACAATGTTAAAAGATTTTGATGCAAAAGGGGTAGGCAGTATGGTCAGGTATACATTAGAAGATGCAATTTATCTAGAGAATTTACCAGCAATTAAAGAGATTCTTGAAGAAGAACCTAGCTTAATTGATGGCCTTGATAAGGATGGCGTAATGATGCCATTTCTTGCAGCTAAGACAGGTAATCTAGATATTGTTAAATATATAGTTGAGTATTCTAGGGCAAGTATGAACATTTACGATGATAATCATAGAAGCATTTTGCATTATGCAAGTATGTCGGGAAATGTGCCAACTTGTCAGTATTTGGTAGAAAGAGTTGGAATGTCAATTGTTGAGGGGGATAACGACTTAGTTACACCTCTTGATATTGCCCATGACAATAAGTATTTTGATTTGGAAGAGTACTATGAATCAGTTCTTGGAGTTGGTTTGGAGCAAATGTATAAAAACCCCATAAGAACTGGCTTCTTCCCAGATCCATCAATATGTAGGGTTGGCAATGACTACTACATGGTTAATTCATCTTTTATCTATTATCCATGCATTCCAGTATCCCATTCTACAGATTTGGTGCATTGGAGAATAATAGGTTATGCCATAACTAATCCAGCTTGGGCCAATTTAGATGAGCTTGAAGGCGGAAGAGGTTATTGGGCTCCTGATATTTCTTACTATAATGGTAAATTTTACATAACCGCCACATATAGACTTAATGATGATGGAAATGTATATAGAAAGCAGATTGTGGTTAGTTCTACTAATCCAGAAGGCCCATATAGTAAGCCGGCAATTATTGATGAAGACGGAATTGATCCATCAATTTTTAATGATGATGATGGAAGAAGATATATGCTTCTTAATAGAGGTGCTAGAATCTTTGAATTAAGTGAAGATGCAACAACACAGATTTCAAAGGCTAAGTTGTTATTCTATGGGGATAATAAGAGAGCACCGGAGGGACCACATTTGCTTAAGAAAGATGGTTATTACTATCTCTTTGAAGCAGAGGGTGGAACAGGACCAGGACATAGAATTACTGTTTCAAGAAGTAAGGAACTTATGGGAACTTACACACCATGTCCTTACAATCCTATTATGAGACAGACTAATGAGTCCGCAATTATTCAGCGTTGTGGCCATGGTAAGCCAGTTCAGACACAAAATGGCGACTGGTATATGGTTTATCTTTGTGGTCGAAAGATTGGTGAGGGTTATTCACTTCTTGGTAGAGAGACAGCCCTTGATCCTATAACTTGGACTGAGGATGGCTGGCCACTTGTTAATAATCTTAAAGGCCCTTCAAACCTACAGAAAAAGCCGGATTTACCAGAAACTGTCTGGGAAAATGAATATAAAGACGACTTTAAGGAGTCTTATTTAAGTACAGAGTGGCTTTTCTCAAGAGTACCAGAGATGGATGGAATAGTACTTGAAAACTCTTATGTAAAAATTAAGGGAAGTGTTTATGATCTTGATTCTATCAAGGCAAAAAACATTTTACTAAGAAGACAGACTTCCTTTAAATTTAGTGCTGATACTTGCCTTAGAATGCCAAAATTAAAGGCAGGACAGAATATGGGTATGACTTGTTATTATGATGAGAATACCTATCTTAAGTTTGGTGTTTATAGACTTGAAGATAAGAGCGAGAGATTTGTCTTAAAGGTGGAGGAACGTATCGGGGATGATTATATTTCTTACCCAGATATCGAGCTTGACGAGACTAAATCCTTCTTGTATTTGCGAGTGGATACACATTTTCTTAAAAGAAGCTTTTCTTACAGCTATGATGGACGTCATTATACAAAATATCTACATCTTGATAATGTTTATTATCTATGTGATGAAGGTATTAAGAAGGGAAAGCGATTTACAGGTGCTATGCTTGGACTTTATGTCTATGGCGGGGAGCATCAAAAGAATCTAGATACTAGATTTGAGAAGCCATTATATGGCGAATTTGATTACTTTAATTACAATCCAGAAATGTAAATAAAAGGAGAAGAGAAGATATGGCTAATTATGATGTAAATAGCATGTATGAAGCAGCGATTAAGTTAGCAAAGTCAGTGGACTTAAAGGGTCTCGAGGCTGATGAGGCTGGAAAGTATCTTAATGCAGTTGCTTACGGCGCAAAGGATTTTGGCAAAGACTTTAAGGAGCTTTTAGAAAATGGCTTATCTGCCGCAGTGTCAGAAACAGGCCTTAACTGTGCAAAAACAGGCGATGTTGAAAACTTCCTTGCAGGTAATGCAGCTTATATGGCAGCAAGCCTTACAGGTGAAGAAAAATACACAGATCTTGCTTGCGCTATTGCAAAGACACTTGATGAGGTTAAGAAGTCAGATAAGGGTTATTTCCTTAATAGCAATGGCAAGGAATGCTTATGTGTAACATTTAAGGCATTTTCTTTCTATATGAATTATGAAACTAAGAATGGTGGTAAGGAGCGCTACAACGACATTATCGCTCAGTATAAGGCCATTTTTTCAAATATGTTAGGAGATACTGTACTTGACTTAAAAAACGGCAATAAGAAGGAATTAAAGCCTTTAGTTTACTTCGCAGCAGCCTTAGTAGATACACTAGAACTTATGGACCAGGCTCTTTATGAGATTTGGGCTAAGCTTAGAGAATTCTACAAGGAGACTATTAAGGCAATCCTTAATTCTGCTAGATTTACACTTGGAAAGAACAAGGAATACGACTTAATCTTTGCTTATGCAATTTTTAAGGGCTGTAGAATGAACCTTATTCATACAGAAAAGTATGAGTGCGAGGCAGCTTCACTCTTTGATTTAGTAAACGAAAATCTTGAATCTTTAATGGATGCTAGTGCAAATGTAAAATCTGCATACATTTTAGCAGCAACAGAAAGCATCAAGAATAGAGAATATCAGGATTATGGCCGTTTAAAGGGAGGCGTATTATGGAGTTAAAATTAGTTAATAAGACATCAAGAAGCATCGTTATTGAATTAGACGATGGTGGAAAATATTACACAAAGAAGAAGTTTACAGTTTTAGTAAACGGTGAAGAATATCAGGAATCTAAGCAGGTTATTACATCAATCTATGGTTTAAAGCCTGATAAGGATTATGAAATCGCAGTTAACTACGAGGGCGAGAAGGTTGATAAGCTCACAGTTCATACAGATTATGAATTCGTTACATTAAATGTTAGAGAATTTGGCGCTTATGGTGATGGAGAGCATGATGATACAAATGCTATCCAGTGCGCAATTATGGCTTGCCCAAAGGATTCAAGAGTATTGGTTCCAGAAGGCGTTTATAAGATTTCAAGCATTTTCCTTAAGGATAACTTAACTCTTGAGCTTGCTAAGGGTGCCGTTCTTTCAGCTTACACAGATAGAGAGAAGTTCCCAATCCTACCTGGTATGATTGAGAGCTACGATGAAGAGACTATGTATAATTTAGGCTCTTGGGAAGGTAACCCACTTGATACATTTTCAGCAATTGTTTGTGGTATAAATGTATCAAATGTTGTAATTACTGGTGAAGGTACAATCGAGGGTAACACAAGCTTTGAAAACTGGTGGAATAACTGCAAGATTCGTAACATCGCTTGGAGACCAAGATTATTCTTTATTAACCACTGTAGCAATGTGACAATGCATGGTATTACTGTTCAGAACTCACCTTCTTGGACAATTCATCCGTACTTTAGTAAGCACTTAAAGTTTATTGATGTTAAGATTAAGAACCCTGCAAATTCACATAACACAGATGGTCTTGATCCAGAGAGCTGCGAGGATGTATTAGTACTTGGTACATACATTTCAGTAGGTGATGACTGTATTGCTATTAAGTCAGGTAAGATTTACATGGCTGAGAGCTTAAAGACACCTACAAGCAACATGACAGTAAGACAGTGCTGCATGAGAGATGGCCACGGTGCTGTAACTGTAGGTTCTGAGATTGCTGCAGGTGTTAAGGATGTTCACATTAAGGATTGTCTCTTTATGAACACAGATAGAGGTTTAAGAGTTAAGACAAGACGTGGTAGAGGTAAGCTATCAGTTCTTGATGATATTAGCTTTGAAAATATTGATATGGACAACGTAATGACTCCATTTGTTGTAAACAGCTTCTATTTCTGCGATCCAGATGGTAAGACAGAATACGTTGGTTCAAAGAATCCTTTTCCAGTGGATGATAGAACTCCATCAATTAAGAGATTAAAGTTTAAGGACATTAAGGCAACAAATTGCCACGTTGCAGGCGCATATATCTGCGGTCTTCCAGAGATGAAGATTGAAGAATTAAGATTTGAAAATATTGACTTTAACTATGCTGAGAATGCAAAGTCTGGTGTAGCTGCTATGATGCTTGGTTGTGATGAGGCTAGCAAGCAGGGCTTAGTAGTAAGCAATATCAAGAAGCTTATTCTTAAAAATGTAAACATTACAGGTAATGAAGGCGAAGCAATTGTTGCAACAAATGTTGATGAAATTGAGAGAAACTAATAAGTGATTTTTTAGGCCTTGGTGTGAAAGCATCGAGGCCTAGTGTTTTAAGGGGGCAAAAAATGAATTTAAAAGCACCAAAAGGAATTGATGTGGAAAGTTGGTTCATTGAGTGCTACAGAAGGCATAAAGGTCATCCGCTCTTTATCCTTTTTAGACTTTATAAGGGTAATTACAACAAGTTCCTACTTGCAGTAATTTTCTTTTTTATAAAGCATGCACCAGTGTGGGTTTTACCAATTGTAACAGCCAATATTATTAACGATGTTACAGGAAACAGCCCAAATCTTCATACAAGAATTATTATTCAGGCTGTTATTATGATAGGCCTTATCTTACTTAATGTACCTATGAATTATCTCTACACAAGGTATAAATCCCTTGCCACAAGATATTGTGAAACAGGTTTACGTAAGGCCTTAGTTAGAAAACTACAGCAGCTATCCATTTCCTATCATAAGGAAACCATGGCTGGTAGATTACAATCAAAGATCATGCGAGATGTAGAAGCAGTAGAAACTCTTTCAACTCAGATGTTTCTAAGTATTCTAAATATCGCACTTAATATTACCATTGCTCTTTGTGTAACAATTTCTAAGAGTATGTTGGTTTTTAGCTTCTTTCTTATAACAACACCTATTGCTGCAGCAACTATGGTTTTCTTTAGAAATATTATGAAGAAGCGTAACAACGAATTTAGAAGAGAGATGGAAGAGACTTCTGCAAGAGTTATGGAAATGGTGGAGCTTATTCCTGTTACTAGAGCCCATGCCCTAGAAGAGGAAGAGGTTGAAAAAATCAGCGGCCAGCTATTTACTGTAGCAGAAAAAGGCTACAAGCTAGATATTATCCAGTCTTTGTTTGGTTCTGTTGGTTGGGCCATTTTCCAGATATTCCAGGTGGTTTGTCTTGCTTTTACAGGCTTTCTTGCAATTAAGGGCACAGTCCTTCCTGGTGATATTACCCTTTATCAAAGTTACTTTGCAACTATTGTTAATCAGGTATCTTCACTTATGGCCTTAGTCCCTACAATTGCTAAGGGTATTGAATCCGTTAACTCTATTGGCGAGGTATTACTTGAGGAAGACATTGAGGATAACGAAGGCAAGTATGCCCTTGAAAATGTATACGGAGAATTCGATTTTAAAGATGTTAAATTTGGATATAACAACTCCGAAAGTCATGTGTTAAAGGGCCTTAACCTCCATGTTAATAAGGGTGAGACCATAGCTTTAGTGGGTGAATCGGGAGCTGGTAAATCTACAGTTTTAAACCTTGTTATTGGCTTTAATTTCGCTTCTGAGGGTATTGTTAGTGTTGATGGACATAATCTAGAAGAAATCGATTTAAGGACCTATAGAAAGCATATAGCGGTGGTTCCGCAGACCTCTATTATTTTCTCAGGAACTATAAGAGACAATATCACTTATGGTATGGAGGATGTAGATGAGGAGACTCTATCAAAGGTAGTAGATGCAGCAAATCTTCGCGAACTTATTGATAGATTGCCGGAAGGCCTTGATACAATGGTGGGAGAGCACGGTGGTAAATTATCTGGTGGTCAAAGACAGAGAATATCCATTGCTAGAGCCCTTATTAGAAATCCAGAGGTTATTGTATTTGATGAGGCTACATCAGCCCTTGATAGTATTTCTGAAAAGCTTATTCAGTCCGCTATTAATAACCTAACAAAGGATAGAACTACATTTATTGTAGCCCATAGACTCTCAACTATTAGAGATGCTGACAAGATCGCCGTTATAGCTGATGGAAAATGTATTGAGTACGGAAGCTTTGATGAGCTTATGGCACTTAAGGGACATTTCTATAAGATGAAGTCATTACAAAGTTAGTCTAAGAGCCTTAATGCAGGGAAGAGTGTAGGGAAGGTTTACAGTTAAGCTTTTTTGTGACATTTTCATAAATAAAAAATAAGAGGTTAAATTATCTACATAGGGGGATGATAATTTAACCTCTTTTATTTATATTCACTATTTACAAGAATATGTGATTAAGCCCAAATTCTTAATGTAGAAATAAGCTTTTCCTTCTTGTCAGTATCAAGCTTCTGAACTAACTGAATAATTTCGTTGTCAAGAGCTGTCTTCTGATATTCCTTATCTACAGAACCTGCTAAGTAATCAAGTGAAACTCCTGTAAGTTCAGCATAGTATGAAAGCATTCTTAATGTCATAAGATTACGTCCATTCTCTACGTTACTGATATAACCAGGTGTTACGTCTAATGCCTTAGCAACATCTTCCTGTGTAAGACCGTGGGAAATTCTTAACTTCTTAACCTTTGCACCTAAATCGTTTTCCATGTTTGCAACCTCCAAAAAAAATAAAATAAAACGTGATGCAATGTTTCTAATAATTTTAAAACATTACCATTTAGTGTAGTACCTAAAGAATATACTACAAATCTTCTGAGTTTAAAAGTGAAAAATTTTAAACTAAATCCAATCTTTAGCTAAGAACAAATTGGGGATCTCTTAAGCTAAAGGCGCGAAAATTGGGGAATAATCGCGATTATATTATCAAATCAGAAGGGCAATAATGCCCTCTGATTTAGATATTAAAATTTGCTAAAACTAGATTTAACTTTCTATAATCTAGCATAAATAAATGTGTTTGAAAAGCAAGTAGATGAAAAATTACTTCTTGTTAGCTCTATATCTTGCTGTTGAATCAAGAATCTTCTTACGGATTCTTAAGTGAGTAGGAGTTACCTCAAGTAACTCGTCTGTATCGATATAATCAAGAGCCTGCTCTAAGCTTAATACCTTAGGTGGTACAAGTCTTAATGCTTCATCAGCACTTGATGAACGAGTATTAGTAAGATGCTTTGTCTTGCAGACATTAACTTCGATATCTTCTGTACGAGGGTTCTCACCGATAATCATACCAGCATAAACCTTCTCACCAGGTCCAACGAATAATGTACCACGATCCTGAGCATTAAATAAACCGTATGTAACTGTTTCACCATCTTCATAAGCGATTAATGAACCAGTCTTTCTATAAGAGATATCTCCCTTATATTCTTCATAACCTTCAAAGGATGAGTTAATAATACCGTTACCCTTTGTATCTGTCATGAACTCACCTCTGTAACCGATAAGACCTCTTGCAGGAATGTTAAACTGTAATCTTGTGTAACCACCGTTAATAGGTGTCATACCAAGAAGTTCACCCTTTCTCTGGCTTAACTTCTGGATTACTGAACCAGAGAATTCATCTGGAACATCGATATAACATAATTCCATAGGCTCGAGCTTCTTACCACGCTCATCAGTCTTAAATAAAACTTCTGCCTTACTTACAGCAAATTCATAGCCTTCACGACGCATGTTCTCAATAAGAACTGAAAGATGTAATTCACCTCTACCAGAAACCTTGAATGAGTTTTCTGAACCTGGGTTTTCTTCAACTCTTAAAGAAACGTCAGTGTTAAGCTCTCTAAATAATCTATCTCTTAAATGTCTAGATGTAACGAACTTACCTTCCTTACCAGCAAGTGGAGAGTCATTAACCATGAAATCCATAGAAAGTGTTGGCTCTGAAATCTTCTGGAATGGAATAGCTACAGGGTTATCTACTGAACATAATGTATCACCGATGTGAATATCTGCAATACCTGAAACAGCAACGATTTCACCAATTGTAGCTTCGTTAACCTCTACCTTGTTAAGACCCTGGAAAGTATAGAGCTTTGTAACTCTAACTCTCTTATGAACAGAAGGATCATGATGGTTAACAATCATAACCTCCTGATTTACCTTGATTGAACCGTTATCAATCTTACCAACACCGATTCTACCAACGAATTCGTTGTAATCGATTGTTGAAACAAGCATCTGTGTATCAGCATCTGGATCTCCTTCTGGAGCTGGGATGTTATCAACGATACACTGGAATAATGGTTCCATATCCTTCTTTTCATCATTTAAATCAGCCATAGCATAACCTGACTTAGCTGATGCGAAAATAAATGGGCAATCAAGCTGGTCTTCATTAGCGTCTAAGTCGATGAATAATTCTAAGATCTCATCGATAACTTCGTTTGGTCTAGCTTCTGGTCTATCAATCTTATTGATACAAACAATAATTGATAGTTCAAGTTCGAGTGCCTTCTGTAAAACGAACTTTGTCTGTGGCATAACACCTTCAAAAGCATCTACAACGAGAATAACACCATTAACCATCTTTAAAACTCGCTCAACCTCACCACCGAAGTCAGCATGGCCTGGAGTATCTATAATGTTAATCTTTGTATCCTTATAAGTGATAGCAGTGTTTTTAGAAAGAATTGTAATTCCTCTTTCACGTTCAATATCGTTAGAATCCATGACACGTTCTGCAACTTCCTGGTTAGCTCTAAAAGTACCACTCTGTTTTAAAAGCTCATCAACAAGAGTTGTCTTACCATGATCTACGTGGGCGATAATAGCGATATTACGAATATCTTCACGTTTTGTCCTCATTGTTTAGTCCTTTCTTCTTTATAAATACGAAATCTAATTTATTAATTAGCAAGTAGGGCTTAAAAATTAAGCCTGTTGTAATAGCAACTTTTTAATTCTATCATAATATTTTCAAATTACAATAGTCTAAAAATAGAAAATATTGTATCTTAATTAGTACAATAGTTAAACTAAAATTTTAAAGAAAAATTGTGTATACAATATTTTAAATGTATGCTATATTTAAGTAAATTTTACATAAGAAAATTCTTAATAAATAAGATAGTTATTAGTAAAAAAATGTATTTTGAACACAAAATCTACAAAGTTTTATTTTACACTATCTTTTAGTCAAGCAACAGAGAAAACAAAAGACGAGCTGTTGTTGATACTTTTTTTGGGATAAAGGAAGGAGAAAACGAGAAATGTTAGAGAAAATCGCAGAGAATAACAAAGTCAGAATAGTAGGAAAGGTTGTTTCGGATTTCCAGTTCAGTCACGAAAGCTTTGGTGAAGGTTTCTACATATGTAATGTAGCAGTTTCAAGACTTAGTGATATGGAAGATATTATTCCTATTATTGTTTCAGACAGATTATTTGATGTGCATTCAGATTGTAAGGGTAAGGATGTTGTTATTTTAGGTCAGTTTAGATCATATAACAGACATGAAGAGACAGGTAGAAAGTTATTATTATCTGTTTTCGTAAAGGAAATTATTTTTGCAGAAGAATTAGAAAATCATGATGAATTCAATGAATACTATGATTTATATGCAGCTGAGAAGCAGGAAACTGTAAAGGCAGAGGATGAGGAAACAGAAGAGCATCCACATAAGATTCCTTCTAATCAAATTTTCCTTGATGGTTTCGTTTGTAAGCCACCTGTTTATAGAAAGACTCCACTTGGTAGAGAAATCGCAGATTTATTAGTAGCTGTTAACAGACAGTACGGTAAGTCAGATTACATTCCATGTATTGCTTGGGGCCGTAATGCAAAATATGCTTCAGATATTAAGATTGGTGCTAACATTCAGGTTGTTGGTAGAGTACAGTCTAGAGAGTATTCAAAGAAGATTTCTGAGGACAAAACTGAGATTAGAGTAGCATACGAAGTTTCAGTAAGTCAGATTAAGAAAATTACAGAATAAAATATATACATTTAACTAGTTGTAATTGGTTGACATCGATATTTTCAAGTGCTATATTGACACTTGTAAATAAGAAGTTATTTACAATATAATTTAATAAGTGATAGGAATTTTATTTCTATATAAGGTAGAGGTTGCGTGATTTATTAGTAGCTATTAGGAGGACCCGGAGTCCTAAGAATAAGAGTGAAAGGAAATTTCGCCGAAGTGTAGATATGCCGGAGTATCTATGCTGGGAGTATGGTCAATAACCATGCGACTGTCATCATAAGATGGAGGGCTACTTAAGGATTAATTAATATTTAGGAAGATTCTTTAGGTGCCAGTCTATTTGACTGGCATTTGTTTTGCCTTAACCTTTACCTAGGTAATGAACTAGAACTTTTTAAATATTAAGTAGCCGCAAATGGCAGAAAGAGGAAAGTTATGTCAGTATTTACTGGAGCAGGTGTAGCAATTATTACACCTATGAAGGACAATGGTGAAGTTAATTATGAGAAGCTTGGAGAATTTCTCGATTTCCAGATTAACAATTCTACAGATGCTATTATTATCTGTGGTACAACTGGTGAGGCTTCAACATTAACTAACGAAGAACATATTGAAGCTATTAGATTTACAGCTGAATATGTTAATAAGAGAGTTCCTGTTATTGCAGGTACAGGTTCTAATTGCACAGAGTCAGCAATTTATTTATCTAAGGAAGCTCAAAAAGTAGGTGTAGATGGTTTATTAGTTGTAACACCTTACTACAATAAGACTACACAAAAAGGTCTTTATAAGCACTACAGTGCCATTGCTAAGTCAGTAGACTTACCAATTATTATGTACAATGTTCCAAGTAGAACAGGCTGCAATATTCAGCCAGAGACAGCTGTTAAGTTAGCTAAGGATGTTGAGAATATCGTTGCTATTAAGGCAGCTACAGGTAATCTTACACAGGAAAGTAAGATGATGGCATTAGCTGAAGGTAGACTTGATATGTATTCAGGTGAAGATGGACTTATTGTCCCACTTATGTCTATTGGAGCTAAGGGTGTTATTTCAGTATTATCTAATGTAGCACCAAAGCAGACACATGATATTTGTGCTGAGTTTATGGCAGGTAACGTTGAGAAAGCTAAGGAATTACAGTTTAAGGCTCTTAATTTAGTAGATGCATTATTCTGTGAGGTTAATCCTATTCCAGTTAAGCACGCTCTTAATTTAATGGGTTGGAATGTTGGTCCACTTCGCGCTCCTTTATGCGAAATGGAAGATGCTAATCTTAAGAGACTTGAAAGTGCCCTTAAGGAATACGGCGTACTTTAATAACTAAAGTATAATGATATAAAAGAGGTAGTAAATGACAAGAGCAATTATGCATGGCTGTAATGGCCATATGGGTAGAGTTATTACAGGAATTTGTGATAACGATAAGGACATTGAGATAGTTGCAGGTGTTGATCCATTTGATGATGGACATAACACATACCCTGTATTTAGCTCAATTAAGGATTGTAATATTGAAGCTGATGTAATTATTGATTTTGCAGCAGCAAAGGCTATTGATGCCTTACTTGATTATGTAGAGGAAAAGAAGGTTCCAGTAGTAGTTTGTACAACTGGTTTATCTGATGAACAGATAGCAAGAATTAAGGATGTTTCAACACGTGTAGCTGTTTTAAAGTCAGCTAACATGTCCCTTGGTATTAATACAATTTTCAAGCTTTTAAAGGAAGCTGCAAAGGTATTCGCACCAGAGGGTTTTGATATTGAAATTGTTGAGAAGCATCATAATAAGAAGATTGATGCACCATCTGGTACAGCACTTGCTCTAGCTGATTCTATGAAGGAAGTCTTAGATGATGATTACTTCTATAGATATGATAGAAGTCAGCTTAGAGAGAAGAGAAATCCTAAGGAAATCGGTATTAGTGCTGTTAGAGGCGGTACAATCGTTGGCGAGCATGAAGTATTCTTTGCTGGCGAAGACGAAGTAATCGAAATTAAACATACTGCTTATTCAAAGGCAGTCTTTGCAAAGGGAGCAGTTAGCGCTGCTAAGTTCCTTAATGGCAAGGGCGCTGGCCTTTATGATATGGGCGATGTAATTGCATAGAAATTAACTTGGCTGGCTGCTTTAAAGCCAGCCTTTTTATATAGCTTACAAGCTGGAATGTTAGTGCTAGTTACATTTAGAATTAGAGGCAAGTCATAATTAGAAAAATGTTCTTCTAAACAGTCATAAAGCAAAGCATAGCCTAGTCCTAAATTTCTCTTATTTTCATCAACAAAAACTCCGTAAATTGTAGCGTAAGATTTTTCAAAACTAATATTAATCACGGCAGCTGGTTCTTCCTCGTTAAAGCAGGCATTAAGAATCTGAACATCTTCATCTTCAATGCCATAGACCTCACTAGATTCAGAGCTTTCATCAGGTTCAAGAGCTTCACCAGATTTAGAAGCATCTTCTGCTGATAAATATAGATAATAATGTTGGTGATCTTCTGTAAAGGCGCAGTAGTGGTCGATTTTTAAGCTGTCCTTTGAAAGCGTCTCCTGATTAGTCACAAAATCCTCTTTCTTTAAAACATAGAGATACTCTGAATAAAGATAGTCAGAAACAAAGCTAGCATCCTTAAACTCATCCTCTAGTGGCATAATAAAGTTTGAGCTATTCTGCCAGTCAGAGATACACTTTCCAAGCAACTTAGTAAAACAGCCCTTGTGTCTATATTCTGGAAGGGTAAGAGCTGAGATTTCGAAAATGTTTTTGCTAGCCTCATCTAATTCTAAATCAGAAGTTACTGGCTTTTCAAAGTTAATTAAAAGGGCTCCAAGGTAGCTAATGATAGTGTCACCTTCAAAGAAAGCATAGCCTAGAAACTTAGGGTTGTACTGGTTTGAGTAGTAAGGCTCGTAGTCACTACATTTTCCTAAGAAGTCATTAAAAGCGGCTGAGATTGTTTCATCTATATAGTCTAATTTTTTGATTTCCATTATTGTTCCTCCAAAAATGTTTTTTATATGAATATTTGTCGCGCATTTTTAGAATTTAGCGGAAATTTTTACAGGTCAAATCACGACAAGTGGTTTTAAATACTAGGTATTGAGGCCTAGACCTTTCAAAACTTTTATTTACAAAATAGTTTAAATGCATTATGATTATATCATTGCCTAACAATAGGTTACAAGTTATAAGCAAGTTTGATTTCTTGGAAAAAGTTAAGCTACTTACTTGGTAGCTTATTTATATTTAAGGAGGACTTATGAGCAAAGTTGCGATTGTTACAGACAGCAATAGTGGTATTACACAAAAAGAAAGTAAAGAATTAGGAATAAGAGTAATTCCTATGCCATTTTTCATTGATGGTAAGGAATATCTTGAAGATATTACATTAACACAGGAAGAATTTTACATAAAGCTTGAAGGAGATGCTGATATTTCTACATCTCAGCCATCAGTTGGTGAATTACAGGATACATTTGATGAGGTCTTAAAGGATTACGATGAACTTGTATTTATCCCAATGTCTAGCGGTCTTTCAGGCACATGCCAGACAGCTACAATGCTTGCTGAGGATTATGATGGAAAGGTTTGCGTTGTTAACAACCAGAGAATTTCTGTCACTATGAGACAGTCAGCTATTGATGCACTTGAGCTTGCAAAGAAGGGTTATTCAGCTAAGGAAATCAAGGAAATCCTAGAGAAGCATAAGTTTGATTCAAGTATATATATCACACTTGAGACTTTAAAGTATCTTAAGAAGGGCGGAAGAATCACACCTGCAGCTGCAGCAATTGGTACAGTTTTAAACTTAAAGCCAGTTTTACAGATTCAGGGCGAGAAGCTTGATGCTTACACTAAGACAAGAGGTAAGGAAGCTGCTAAAAAGAAGATGATTGAAGCTATGAAAAATGACTTCGAGAATCGTTTTGCTAACTTCGCAAAGGAAGGTAAGCTTCATCTTGAGGCTGCATATTCAGGAAATCCAGAAGAGGCAGCAGAGTGGAAGGAATTATTATCTAAGGAATTCCCAGGATACGACATCCACATGGATCCATTATCCCTTAGTATCTCATGTCATATCGGTAAGGGCGCACTTGCAATAGCTGTGTCAGCTTATTTACCTGAGCTTGAGGCATAAAACTATTTTTACTTGCAATCAACATACATAGCATATATAATTGACTAAATTGTACGTGAATCTGGACTTATAGATTATACATTTTTAGGATTTGTGTATGGTTTATAAGGAGTTGTGTAGATGAAAATTGCAGTTAGATATTTTAGCAAAAGTAAGAATGAGAATACTAGAAAGCTTGCGAAGGCTATGTCAGAGGCCCTTGGAGTGGAAGCCCTTGATATAAGCCATCCAGTGGACAAGGACACAGACATTTTGTTTCTTGGAAACTCGGTTTATTACGAGGATGTAGATCCTAATGTGAAGTCTTTTATAGATAATCTTGAATTAGAGAAGGGGACGATTTATAATTTTTCCTCTTCCGCTATTAGAAAGTCCACTCACAGTCAGATAAAAAAATGTATAGAAGAGAGAAAGAGAAAGGGTGAGACAGGCCTAAAGCTTTCAGATAAGGAGTTCTTTTGCAAGGGTGAATTTGGCCTGATGCATAAGGACAGACCGAATAGTTGTGACTTAATGAGCATTAAGGATTTTGCTAAAAATGTAGTTGCAGCTTATAATTAAGAGCATTTCCAAGCAGGTAATACTTGCTTGGATTTTTTTATTTTAAGCTTTTGTTTAGCTAATGGGAAATTATGATGAATAAAAGAATTTACTCATGAGAATACATTTGTTAAAATAGTTAAAGTCAAAGGAATGGGAAAGGAGAAAACTATGGCACTTAAGGAACGTAAGGAAATTAATGATAAATATAAGTGGGCAGTTAATGACATATATGCTAGTGATGCTGCCTGGAAAGAGGATTTAGGGGAACTTGAAAAGTTAGTGGCTATCCCTTGCCAATATAAGGGCGAGATTGCCAAAGGCGTTGAAAATCTATACGCTGCAATTAAGGAATCAGATGAGGTGGATTATAAAGTCGAGAGAGTTTATGTCTACGCATTTATGAAATATTACGAGGACACATCAAATGCCCAGTATCAGGAGATGTCCGGAAAGGCCCAGGCTATAGCTGTAAAGATGGCAGAGAAGTACTCATTTTTAGAGCCTGAAATCTTGGCCATTGATGAAGAAACTCTTCGTGGCTACATAAAGACAGAGCCAATGTGTGAATACGCTCATTTAATAGAGGATATGCTTGCCACAAAGGAGCACTCTCTTTCAGATAAAGAGGAGGCGATTCTTGCAAAGGTTGCTAACGTAACTGGCGTCAGTGGTGACATTTTCTCAAAGTTTAATAACGCAGATGTGAAGTTTAAGAAGGTTACCGATTCAAAGGGCGAGGAGCACGACCTTACAAATGGCCGCTACGGAGCTTTAATGGAGAGTCAAGATAGAGAGCTTAGAAAGTCGGCTTTTGAGAACCTCTATGCTTCATATAAGGATAACATAAACACCATTGCAGCCATGTTTTATGGAAATGTAAAGCAGGCCGTATTTTATGCTGATGTAAGAAAATATAACTCAAGCCTAGAAAGATATCTATCCGGTTCTTTCATCCCTACTGATGTTTACAAAAGTCTCATAAACACAGTAAATGAGAATCTTGACTTAATGCATAGATATGTTTCTCTTCGTAAGAAGGAGCTTAACCTATCAGAGTTACATTTTTACGACATCTACGCTCCAATGGTGAAGGACTTTAACTGGGAAGTTTCCTATGAAGAGGCCAAGGAGATGGCTCTAAAGGCCCTTGCACCAATGGGGGAGGACTATGTTGAAATTGTTAAGTCTGGCTATGAGAATGGCTGGGTTGATGTTTATGAAAATAAAGGCAAGCGTTCAGGGGCTTTCTCTTGGGGCTGCTATGGAACACATCCATATATTTTCTTAAATTACACAGATACTTTAAATGATGTCTTTACTTTAATTCACGAGACAGGTCATGCAATGCACACTTACTACTCAAATAACACACAGCCTTATGTTTATGCGGGTTACAGAATTTTCGTAGCTGAGGTTGCATCAACTGTAAATGAGTCACTTCTTATGCAGTATCTTCTAAAGAATTGTACTGATAAGGAGCAGAAGAAGTATTTGCTAAATCACTATTTTGAGCAGTTTAAGGGCACACTTTATAGACAGACTATGTTTGCTGAGTTTGAAATGAAGGCTCACGAAATGGTGGAAAATGGCGGGGTTCTCTCAGCTAGCAATCTTTGCGAACTCTACAAGGGCCTTAATGAGAAGTACTTTGGCAAGGACATGATAATTGATGATAACATTGCCTATGAGTGGGCGAGAATCCCTCATTTCTACACACCTTTCTATGTTTACCAGTATGCAACAGGCTATTCTGCTGCAATCGCCATCTCTTTAAAAATCTTAGAAGGTGACAAGGAAGTTCTAGAAGGCTACAAGAAATTCTTAAAGAGCGGCAGCAGTATGCACCCAATCGAGCTTCTAAAGCTCGCCAAGGTAGACATGACAAAACCAGAAGTGGTCAGTGACGCCCTTAAGGTATTCAAGGATTTGTTAGATCAGTGGGAAGAGTTGTAATTAAAGGTTTTACAGTCTTTAAGGAACAAAAATTAATAGACTATAGATTAGTGGGAAAGCTGGCGCGAAAGCGCCAGCTTTTTTGCGGTTGGGGGGATTGTGCTGTATAGCCGGTTTGGCATGCTGTGAACCCGGGGATTTCTGCTGTTTAACGGGTTGGGTAGTCTGCAAACCCGAGGATTGTGCTGTTAACCGATTGTGCGTTCTGCAAACTGGTAATTTCTGCTGTATAGCCGGTTTGGCATGCTGCAAACCTAGGGATTGTGCTTAAAAACTATATTTAGCTCGATAAAAGGCACAGGCCCTTTTCTTGATTTTTGAATAAAAAAGACATGGTGTGCCTGTAATAAGCTTATATCCTCAATAAAAGCACAGGAATTTCAAGCTCTCATTAGTAAGAAGAGTAATCTTGTGCTTCTTTTTTAATAATAGCGGGAAAAAGTCACAAGAAATTTTTGGAGCTATAAATATAGAAGAAAAAATTGTGCTTGTGGAGCGAAATAAAAGAAGATATAGGCACAAACAAGCCTTTTTAGAATAGGAAAGCAAGTAGGAATCCCCGTAAAGCAGTGCCTGTAAATAAAGAAATCTCTCATAAAAGTCCAAAAAGTGAAATTGAAGAGCACGCGACTGGGGTCGCGAGGTTCGCCCCCGTTCACAACACAAAAAAAGAACAGAATCAAAGATTCTGTTCTTAACTGAAGAGCGCGAGACGGGGATCGAACCCGCGACCCCCTCCTTGGCAAGGAGGTGCTCCACCACTGAGCCACTCGCGCATGTCTTAGATTGTTGTGCTCTCAAGCACGAGTTATATATTACACAATATTAGATTTTTTGTCAACCATTTTTTTCAAAAAAATTCAAAAATACTAATAATATACAAACAATATGACGAAATATTAGTATAGGGGATTAACTTAGGGGTTATAATAATAGGTCATTCACTCCCATTTTAACTCAGTCGGGGTACAAGCTCCGACTGAGTTAAACGCTTTGCGAGGATGCGCACGGATTCGGACAGGAATTCGGGGCTGCTTCAGCAGACCCGAATCCGGCGCTAGACTTACGAGCGAGTCTTGACTTACAGAAAAATCATAAATAAAACACTTATATAGTAAGTTTCAATACATTTGTATAATTATTATTGACTTGCATGGAAACTACTCTCAAGTGTGCTAAAATTGTCTTGACTTTATTATTTTATAATCTACAATCTTATATGTGATTATAATAGAACGGAGTGTAAAATATGGCTTTTAACCCAATGAATATGTTGAAAATCAAGGATGCTTTGTCTAAATTTAGCGGCAATCATCCTAAATTTGTAGCGTTTATGTCTGACACTTTCTCAAGTGGCATTCCTGCTGATTCAATCATTGAATTAACAGTAACAAAGCCTGGTCAGAAAGCGGTTACAACTAATATCAGAGTTACTCAATCAGATTTAGAACTCTTAAATGAGCTTAAAGAATTAAGTAGATAATTAGTTTGAAAAGAGAGGCATTGTCATGAGCATATTTAAGAACCACAAGGAAGACCATAAAGGTTTAAATATCATTGTTGTGGGCGCAGGTAAGGTAGGCTCTACACTAGTGGAGCAGCTTTCAAAAGAAGGACATGATATTACGATTATAGATAAGAACAAGACAAGAGTTGAAGCTTTGTCAGGAATGTATGATGTTTTAGGAATCATTGGTAATGGTGCAAGTCTTACAGTACAAAAGAGTGCTAATGTTGCCGATGCGGATTTACTAATTGCTGTAACAGGTTCTGATGAGCTTAATTTGTTATGCTGTACAGTGGCTAAGCACGTTTCAGGTTGCTCAGCTATTGCAAGAGTTAGAACTCCAGATTACAGCGAAGAAACAGAATACTTAAGAAGTAAGCTAGACCTTGCTATGGTGATTAATCCAGAGTTTGAAGCAGCAAGGGAAATAGCAAGATTACTATATTTGCCAACAGCCTTGGAAGTGGATACATTTGCAAGAGGCAGAGCCGATATGATTAGATTCAAGGTACCTAAGGAAAGTCCAATGGTTAATAATCAGATTGCCAATATTTGCGGCGATTCAAAGACTGTGGGCTTGATTTGTGGAATTGAGCGAAACGACGAAGTTATTATTCCATCAGGTGCGGATGTAGTTTTAGCAGGAGACGTAGTTTCCTTTATTAGTTCAAGAGAAGAGTCTAAGCATTTCCTAAAGAAGTTTGGTTTTGAGACACGATCTGTAAAGAACACAATGATTGTTGGTGGCGGTCGTGCCTCATTTTATCTAACAAAACAGCTAATTTCTGCAGGCATTGAGACTAAGATTATTGAGAACAATGTTAATAGAGCCAAGGAACTTACTGACCTTTTACCAGAGGCTACAATTATTAACGCCGACGGAACTGATATGGAGGTTTTAAAGGAAGAAGGTCTTGAATATGTAGAATCCTTCGTGCCTTTAACTGGTATTGATGAGGAAAATGTTATGCTAACCCTTCATGCAAGACAGGTTAGTAACGCCAAAGTTATCACTAAGGTTAACAGAACAGCCTTTAAAAATGTAATCAATAGCCTAGACCTTGGTAGCGTAATTTACCCAAGATACATAACTAGTGAGGCTATTATTGCCTATGTTAGAGCCTTAAAGGAATCTATGGGAAGCGAGATTGAAACCCTTTATCACCTCTTTGATTCAAGAGCTGAAGGTATTGAATTTAATGTACGTGAGAATTCGAAGCTTACTAACAAGCCTTTAAAGGACATTAAGCTTAAGAAAGGCTTACTTATTGCCTTGATTAGTCGAAAGGGTAAGATAATTATTCCAACTGGTAATGACGAAATTATGGTGGGAGATTCAGTAGTTATCATTACAACTCATACAGGCTTTGATAGAATCGAAGACATTTTGGCATAAATTAAGAAAATGAATGAAATCGGAGTTTAATTATGAATAGTTCCATGATACGAATTGTGTTGGGAAATGTATTAAAAATCGAGGGAGTTTTAATGCTTATCCCAGTAGTGGTGGCCTTGATTTATGGAGAAAGTACAGTTCCTGCCTTTCTTATATCAGCTGCTCTAGCTATTGTAATAGGACAATTAATGGTAATAAAAAAGCCCAAAGATACCGTCTTTTATTTAAAAGAGGGTTGTGTTTCCACTGCTCTTAGCTGGATTTTTATGAGTATTTTTGGTGCCTTACCCTTTACAATAAGTGGTGAAATTCCTAATTATGTAAATGCGCTTTTTGAGACAGTTTCTGGTTTTACTACAACTGGTGCCTCAATTTTACTTGAGGTTGAAAGTCTTTCAAAAAGTATTTTATTTTGGAGAAGTTTCACTCATTGGATTGGCGGAATGGGAGTTTTAGTATTCCTTCTTGCCATTTTACCTATGACTGGTGGTTCTAATATCAATCTTATGAAGGCAGAAAGCCCGGGGCCTCAGGTAGGAAAGCTGGTTCCAAGAATTGGAAGAACAGCAAGAATCCTTTATGGAATCTATATCGGACTTACAGTAATTGAAATTATTATTTTACTTTTTGCAGGTATGAGTTTCTTTGACTCAATCTGTACATCAATGGGTACAGCAGGTACTGGTGGTTTCGGTATTAAGAATACAAGTATTGGTGGTTACAGCCCACTTATTCAGTGGATTGTAACAATCTTTATGATTTTATTTGGTGTAAACTTTAATGCTTATTACTATCTTTTATTTAAGCATTTTAGACAGGCCTTAAACGTAGAAGAAGTTAAGGTTTACATTGGAATTATTGTTGCAAGTACACTTGCTATTTGCATAAATATTGCCCATATGTTTTCAAATTTAGAGCAGGCCCTAAGAGCATCAAGTTTTGCGGTTGCCACAGTTATTACAACAACTGGTTATTCAACAGTGGATTTTGATACCTGGCCGGCTTTCTCAAAATTTATATTGGTAATACTTATGTTTGTAGGTGCCTGTGCTGGTTCCACAGGTGGTGGCATTAAGGTTTCTAGATTTATAATTAGCTTTAAGACTATTATTAAGGAATTCCATTCCTATATTCATCCAAAGTCTGTTAAGGCTATTAGAATCGAGGGAAAGACAGTAGAACATGAGACCCTTAGATCAGTTAATGTTTATTTCATGACTTTTATTTGCGTTTTCACGGTGTCTTGCCTTTTGATTTCCCTAGAGAATCAAGACCTAGTAACTACCTTCACATCCGTAGCTGCAACAATTAATAATATTGGTCCTGGTCTTGCAAATGTAGGACCGACCTGCAATTTTGCATCCTTTAGCGTACTTAGTAAATTCGTTTTTATCTTTGATATGTTAGCAGGAAGATTAGAGTTATTCCCAATGTTAATGCTCTTTAATCCAACAATTTGGAAGAGCACTTTCACATCTAGGATTAATCCTAGAAGAAGAAATTGGGAAGATTGCGATAAGGTTAGAAAATAATTTCACTGTAAAAACTTTTCTCAATATGCTAAAATTAAGTGCGGTAATTTCTCGTAGGAGAGACTTGAATTTATAGAAATAAGGTGCTTAATATGGATTTAGTTAATATTTTAGTGGCTGTCGTTTTACTAGTTGTTATAGTAGGAATGTTTTTGGCAGTGTCATATTTTCATAAAAAAGATGGACTTAGAGATGTCTGTAGCGGTAACTGTGCGTCTTGCGCTATGGCCGGACAGCATAATAAGGAGTGCGACAAAAAAGAAGAATAAAATTGGTGCTAGGAGGTAATTCAATCATGTATGAAGTTTTTAGAACTGATCATGGAGTTTTATCACAATTAGAACAGCCTAAGGAAGGTTGCTGGATCAACATGGTTGGCCCTACAAGCAGAGAGCTAAACGAAATTGCTGAAATGTACGAAATCGATTTAACCGATTTAGCTACAGCTCTTGATGAGGAAGAAAGCTCTCGTATCAGCCTTGAAGATGGATATACTCTTATCTTAGTGGATATCCCAACTCCAGAGGTTAGACATGAGAAGAAGATGTATACCACAATTCCTTTAGGTATTATTTTGAAATCAGATACGATAATTACGATTTGTAAGGAAGAAACACCTATTCTTACTTATTTTATTCGAAACAAGATAAAAGAATTTAGCACTAAAAAGAAGATGCGTTTTATCTACCAACTTCTTTATCGTTCCGCAGCAAGTTATCAGATAAACCTTCGTTTAATTGATAAGAAGCGAATCGAGATAGAAGAAAGAGTTATGGGAAACACAACTGATATGGATTTAATCGAGCTTCATGAATTAGAATCTACATTGGTTTATTTCGCCACATCTCTTAGGTCAAACAGCATCGTGTTAGAGAGACTTAGAAGATACAAAAGAATTGAACAATACCCAGAAGATATGGAATTACTTGAAGATGTAACCGTCGAGTATCAGCAGGCTATCGAGATGACCTCTATTTATCGAGATGTCATCGATGGTACAAGACAGCTTCTCTCATCAGTAATTGACAATAGACTAAATAATGTAATGAAGCGACTTACATCCCTTACCGTTTTAATGGCCATTCCAACCATTATTTCAGGATTATGGGGAATGAACACTGCAGAGAAATATATGCCATTTGCCACAGTTCCTTACGGCTTTGCCATAATCTGTATAGGCATCGTGGTGGTTTGTATTTTTGTAATTTGGTATATGAAGAAAAAGAAGATGCTTTAGCATAGATAATAAAAAAGACCTTAAGTTTAGTGAGTATAGAAACATCACGAAGACTTAAGGTCTTTATATTTTTATGAAAATGTATTGCGGCAGCAGCCCTTATTATTTTATATCTTAGTATTATAAGCCTATTACTTTAAATAAGGCCTGTCCTCATCAGCAATCAGCACATTTATTAGATATGCTGCAATTAGGCTAGTTTGAATCTCGTATTCTGCCCACTTTTGTGGAGCGTTTCCTACCTTATCAATGGTTAGAAGGCCGGTAATATTATTCATATCATTTCCAAGAACAATTTGAATTGTACATATAACATTTCGCTGATGCATAGCCTCACTAAATTCTGGTGCTACATCTGCAACTCTGCCAACAAAGCTAGATTCAAGAAACATTTTCTCACAAAGCATGCTCTTAAAGCCCGGACTCTTTGCGTAGAGGGCGTTAGAAGAGTTATCAAGAACCTGACCGAAAGTCCTGTAAAGCTCTAAATTCTCTCCTCTGTAAATGTTTACGCTATCCACATTAAAGGTCTCTTGTATGTGAGTTAAGAGGTCAGATATAGCTTGTCGTTTATTCTTTGCAAAATGCTCGATAACCTTAGAAATATAGCGTAATTCGTTAACCTCACGGCCGGAAACATTTTTCTTATCCGCACTTGTAATACTCTTAATATATGCCTCTTCGTGAATCTCTTTTCTATAGAAAACGTATCTATCGCGGCCCTTTTCCTTTGCAATATAGAGGCAAAAATCGGCTATTCTAAAGAGTTCGTCGTAGTTACTTGCATCCTTTGGATAGATGGAAGAACCAATAGAACAGGTTATGTTAAAGTCTGCAAAATCATTAATAAACTCCCATTTTATCTGGGTTCTAACCGCTCTTAGATAGCCTCGCAAAAGATTTTCATCAGTAATATCAAAAAGGATTATTAAAAATTCATCGCCGCCGATACGTCCAATAACTCCGCCATCACCAATGATTTCCTTAAGTTTCCTACCAATCCTTGCCAAAATCTTGTCACCATACATGTGACCATAAAGGTCGTTTACCTTCTTAAAATTGTCCACGTCAAGAATGAGAATGGCTAGATTTGTAGGATAGGCGTCCATGTAATTGTCGTGTTTGTGGTCATTATTAGCGGAAATCAGGCTCTTTGCATACTCTGTAATAGTCTTTTTGTTATAGACACCAGTTAGAGCATCGTAGGAAAGGTCGCTAATCATTTCGATAAGATTGCTATTTGTGTGAGCATTTTCATCAGTAAGAATCCTGCCGATAACAATCTTGTCGCCGTTATACTTGTTATAGACCATGCCTGTGAAAATGAGCTTCTCCATGATCTGCTTTTGGGTACGCATACTAGTTGTAATCTTTGCGCTAAAACTCTGTTCGTAGGATAGAATCTGCCCTACGAGGTTTTTAAATAGGCCGATGTCAGATTCTGCTATAAAGCCTTCATTTATCATGAATTCGCGCCACTGAATCAGGCTCATTTTATAGAGGGTGTCTTTTGAAAATATGTCATAACGGCACATTTTAAAAATGTCGTCAGTCATATCATAGGTGAAGGTGTATTCCTTTGTTAGGCCAAAGAGAGCCCGCCCCTTCTTAATGTCATCAAGTATAAGCTCATTAATATTTGCAAGGCTTTCAACATCGACCATTTCAATGTTTATCTCGCTTCTAGCAGATGAGGTCTTTTGGGCAAATAAAGTAATGAGATTTAGGCGCATTTCTCCCTTGTAATTTTTAAAGTGGAAAATTCCCTTTAATTCTTGTCCTTCATAGCTGTCTATAAAATCCATGAGATTAATTTTTTCTTCCTCGGCAACAAATTCTGTCAGGTTAGAAAATCTAGTATCACCAAAGTATTCTGTGAATGGCTTATTAGCTACAATAGCTAGATAATAGGCATCAATAGTAGCGATACGTCGATTCAATCTGTTGGATCTTTCATAATCATCAACGTAAATAGTATTATCACTCATTGATTTTCTCCTTTATAGAGTTTTGTTATATTTTGTTCACATTTCTATAATCACATTTTCCTAATATAATTATATAATATTGCAGCAATTAAGACAATAATACATTAATTGTTCGACAATTATATTAAAAAGTAGTAAATATCTTGGGGGTATATAGTATGGCATTAGTCCTTTGGTACCAATACTAAATATAGTGTTTATCTTTGACATGAACCGTGATATAATACAACATATAGGGAAGGCATGTGAATAAAATAAGACTATTACTTGATTTTGCAGACACAAGATGTAGTTTTATGCGCCTTTTATGACAAAAAAACTAAGAATAAAAAATCGGGGGTAAATTATGGAACGAGTAAAGTACAACAAAGTAGAAGTAAGACATGGTGATAGCCCAAAGCTTTTCCCAGTATATGAAATCTACTTAGATGGAGTAATTGTAACTAAGGTATCTTCTCAGGTAGAGGCAGAAGAGATGGTTTCTCGTTGGTCAGAAATTTATAAGTAAGAAAGTTTCATTTTGATTATGTTTCATAGCAAAAGTAGCTGCTAAGAATGCTAGATTAATTTAGCATTTGTGGCAGCTATTTTTATGTACACACAACATATAGTATTTTGCTATTGACTAAAAGCACAATATGTTGTACTATAATAATAGCTTAAGCAATACGAAGATTTGTCAAGAATGTTTTTAATTTAGATATTCTTGTAAGATGGTACCTAAAAAATAAACGATGTGATATTATAGAAAAGATGTCGTAAAGACAATTTTCGAGACATAAAATTATAAGGGGAGAGCAATTATGAAGATTATTAAACGTAGTGGTTCAGAAGTTACATTTGATATTGAGAAGATTGTTAATGCTGTAACTAAGGCCAACAATGAAGTCGTACATAGCGAACGATTATCATCAGAACAGATTCGTACTATTTCAGAGAATGTAGAACAGATATGTAATGAAATGGGTAGATCTCTTAATGTAGAAGAAATTCAGGATTTAGTTGAGAACCAGATTATGAATTTAAGAGCTTTCGCCGTTGCAAGAAAGTATATCACATACAGATATAAGAGAGCGTTGGTAAGAAAGTCTAATTCAACAGATGAACAGATTTTAAGTTTGCTTGAATGTAACAACGAAGAAGTTAAGCAGGAGAACTCTAATAAGAACCCAACTGTTAACAGTGTCCAGAGAGACTACATGGCAGGTGAGGTAAGTAAGGATATTACTAAGAGATTACTTCTCCCACAAGATATAGTAGAAGCTCATGAGCAGGGCTTAATACATTTCCATGATGCTGATTACTTTGCTCAGCATATGCATAACTGTTGCTTAGTTAACCTTGAGGATATGCTTCAGAATGGAACTGTAATTTCTGAGACTATGATTGAGAAGCCACATAGTTTCTCAACAGCATGTAATATTGCAACTCAGGCAATTGCTCAGATTGCTAGTTCACAGTACGGTGGACAGAGTATTTCACTTGCTCACCTTGCACCATTTGTACAGGTTAGCCGTGAAAAGTTTATTAAGCAGGTAAGAAAGGAACTCGCAGATACAGGGGTTGAAGCTTCAGAAGAGAAGATTCGTGAGATCGCTGAAATCAGAGTTCATGAAGAAGTTAAGAAGGGTGTTCAGATGATTCAGTATCAGGTAATCACTCTTATGACTACTAACGGACAGGCTCCTTTCGTAACAGTATTTATGTACCTTGATGAAGTTCCAGAAGGCCAGACAAGAGATGATTTAGCTCTTGTAACTAAGGAAGTTCTTCGCCAGAGAATTCAGGGCGTTAAGAACGAACAGGGTGTATGGATTACACCAGCTTTCCCTAAGCTTATTTATGTATTAGAGGAAGATAATATCCATGAAGGTTCTAAGTATTGGGATTTAACAAAGCTTGCAGCTGAATGTACAGCTAAGAGAATGGTTCCTGATTATATTTCAGAGAAGATTATGAAGCAGTTAAAGGTTGATGCTAATGGCGATGGTCAGTGCTATCCATGTATGGGTTGTAGATCATTCCTTACAACATACTTAGATGAAGATAACAAGCCTAAGTACTACGGTAGATTTAACCAGGGTGTTGTAACAGTTAACTTAGTTGACGTTGCTTGCTCATCTAACAAGGATGAAGAGAAGTTCTGGAAGATCTTAGACGAAAGACTTGATTTATGTAGAAGAGCACTTATGTGCAGACATTATAGATTAAAGGGTACACCATCAGATGTAGCTCCAATTCTTTGGCAGAATGGTGCGCTTGCAAGACTTAAGAAGGGTGAAACAATTGATAAGCTTCTTTACGGTGGTTATTCAACAATTTCTCTTGGATATGCAGGTCTTTATGAGTGTACATACTACATGAAGGGTACTAGCCATACACAGGAAGGCGGTAAGGAATTCGCCCTTAAGCTTATGAACTATCTTAATGATACATGTAAGAAGTGGGCTAAGGAAACTAATATCGACTTCTCATTATATGGAACACCACTTGAATCAACAACTTATAAGTTTGCTAAGTGCTTACAGAAGAGATTTGGTAAGATTCCAGGTGTAACAGATAGAAATTATATTACTAACTCATATCATGTACATGTAACTGAGGAAATCAACGCATTCGATAAGTTAAAGTTCGAATCAGAATTCCAGAAGTTATCTCCAGGTGGAGCTATTTCATACGTAGAAGTTCCTGATATGAATAATAATATTCCAGCTGTTCTTTCAGTTATGCAGTACATTTACGATAACATTATGTACGCAGAGCTTAATACTAAGTCTGACTACTGTCAGGTTTGTGGTTACACAGGTCAGATTCAGATTATCACTGATGATGATGGTAAGCTTGTTTGGGAATGCCCTAACTGTAAGAATAGAGACCAGGACAAGATGAATGTAGCAAGAAGAACTTGCGGTTACATTGGTACACAGTTCTGGAATCAGGGTAGAACTCAGGAAATTAAGGAAAGAGTTTTACACTTATAAGATTAGTGTTGGAAGAGTCTGCAAACCAGACTAGAATCCTAAATTAATAGATAACGCAATAAACTAAAAAGCTCCTAGTCAGAAGATATGTAATCATATATTTGATAAGCATATAAAAGGCTAGGAGCTTTTAATATTTTACAGGGACTATTTTAACAATGGTTTTGCAAAATTACCTTGTTTCACCTATATATTTCGTTTATTATATATATTGGGTTTAGCAAAAAATTATGAAGGTTTGATATGAAAGAATTACAAGATTATAACTATGAGCAGGGGATTATAGATCAGATTGAGCTTATGGATAAGATTAGATTTGAGAATCCCTTAAAGACAATTGAATTAGCGTGTGATTTTAAGAAGATAGCAGAGAAGAATTCTGATATTAATCTTATGGGTTATGCTGACTTTTATATAGCCGATGCCTATTTAACTCTTGGGGAGTTTGATAATGCCATTAACTATTTTAATAAGGCAGCAAGAGAGTTTGAAGCAGTAGATAATATCTATAAGAGAGGTGGCTGTCTTAATAGCCTAGGGATTCTCTATGCCACAAGAGGCGAGATTGTTTATTCTCTAGATAACTTTAAAGAAGCAGCAAGTCTTGCAGAGAAATCAAAGGATGATTTCGTTGCAGCCCTTGCCTATGAGAATTATGCCGAGATTAGTGATAATATCAAGGATTCTAACATATCAATGGAATATGCTATGAAGGCTTATAAGCATATTTTAAAATGTAATCAAAACCCACGACAAAAGACTATTGAGATAATTATTCTAACCACACTAGCTAAGCTTTATTATAGATTTGGTCTCTATGATGATACCAAAAAGAAGATTGACCAGATTGAGGATATTGTAAGGAAACATCCTGATGAGAAGCTTTGCGTGGATTTTTATATTACAAAGTTAATCTATACTAACAAGGTATCTTCTTCTGAAGAGGAGAAGGAGGTCTGTCTTAAAGAGGCGGTTAAGGCCTACTATGATACAGAGTATAAGGTAGATTACTTTTTGTACATTTTCGACTTTTTACATTTTCTAAAAAGGACGGATAGAAAGGACATCCTACTACCTTTAGTGGAGGATTTTGATGAGTCTGTTAAGGGCATGGATTTCCCATATATTCAGACTAGAATCTTGGATTTTAAGATTTCCCTTTACGATGAGGAGAAGGACAAGGATAAGCTCTATAAGGAGCTAATTAGATATAGAAGATATAATAACAGCTACAAGATGCTTACTACTAATTCCATTAGAAAGTACATTAGCATTCAGAACTCCCTTGAGGATTCAAAGAGGGCTAATGAGCTTTTAAAGGAGCAGGTAGGAATTGATGAGCTAACAGGTCTTTCTAATAGATGGAGGCTTAGCTCAAAGGTGGAGGCACTGCTTACTAGAGCAGTAACGGAGAAGAAGAATTACGCCGTTGAGATGTTAGATATCGATCATTTTAAGCAGATTAATGATGAAAATGGACATCACGTTGGAGACCTATGTCTTATAATTGTTGCCACAGCCCTAAAAGCAATCGAATCAAATGATATTTATTGCTTTAGATACGGGGGAGATGAATTTTTAATATTCTATTTAGGATATTCCGATGAGAAGATTCTTGAGATGGCCAATAATTTAAGAGATTCAATCTTAGAGATGTCAGAATTAAGAGATTTGCCTTATGTCTATATTTCTCAAGGTATATGCAGTGGAATCCCAGAGAAGAAATCCAAGGTTTGGGATTACTCTTCAAAGGCAGATACAGCCATGTATTCAGCTAAAAGAGGCCTTGGCAAACATATTAAATTAGTAAATTGCACAGAATAAAAATGACCTTTCAAAGCCCCTAAGGGCCTTGAAAGGTTTTTCTTTTATCTTAAAGTATCCAGCAATGATTAAAGGTCGATTTGTGAAACTAGGGAAGCGCCTCCATTTTCATGAAGATAAAAGCCGCTCTGTCGAAGTCTTGCCTGGCTTTCATTAGCTTCGTTAGTAAATCTAAAATCGTTGTTTGTTCTTCCCAAATATATAGCACCAACGTCTGCCTCCTTCAAACTAAGCAAACGTGATTGTCCATCCTCATCCATAACCCAGACTCTTAATTTCTGGTAAATTTCGTCGGCCTCGTCAATCCATGCATTTCCGTCTGAGTCATATTTTGCAAGGTCTGCAAAGCCGTCGCCGCTGCTAGCGCCAAAAAGCTCACTAGCGTCTGTAACTTCTCCATCTTCATTTAAATCAAGTGCTAAAAAGCCCTGATTTGAATTTAATCTGTTGTGTTCTTCTGCTATTCCGTCCCCATCTAGATCAAAGTAAAAATGTTTGTCGCTAATCATGTCAGGGTTGTCATCTAGACTTATAACAAGGGGGTCTGTAAGTATTTTGTCAAAGGTTTGTAAGCTACTAAACTGGCTAATTTGCTGAAATTCTCTGCTGAAACTAACATCTAGATTAAAGGAAATGTTACGCCCGTCCTTTGTAACTGCACTTCCCGTTGTTGAAAAGCTTACAGCCTCTTTTTCGTAGTAGCTGTAGCTTTGGTTAGTTTCAAGGGTCCAAACCTGATAGCCCTGATTAAATGAAAGATTTAGGTAATTCGTATCTAGTTGGCTTGTACTCTTGCTGTTTAAAGTACTGTCATTTCCTATAGTTTGGTTTGAGGAAAAGCTATCTCCTGTAAAGCCCTCGCTAGTAATTGAATCAAAGTCCCTGTAAAAAAGACTTCTTAGCATAAATTCGTGAAGGTAGGCTAGTAGGCTTTGATAGATTTTCTGCTCTGAAATTAAGTAACTCTCATTTAACTTTGTTTGGGCATTTAGCCTGTTAGTGTTTTTAACTTTTGTGTCTGATTCTACATTTTCTTCCACAGTTTCTTCGGAGTAATTGTGTAGGTTATTTAGCTCATTCTTTGTGTAATTAGCATATTGATCTAGACCGTTACCACAGTAAGCCGACTCAGCTTCATTTCTTAAAAAGTAATCATAGCTTTCGCTAAAACAAGTTGTCTTTGTAGCCATTTCAACCGTTGTCTTGTGAGTCTTTGAATAGCCCTTCTGGTCTAGATAATTCCTATTGGATGCCATAGAAATGTTGCTCTGGGAAATTATCATTTGTATCCACCTTTCGTAAGAGAATTGCAATGAACACAAACTCGTCTTACCTAATATATATCGGCTATTTTGACCTAATATTTACTTAAAAAAATCTGTACTTTAAGAAAATATATTTATAAAAGATGTGGTAAAAACTCCCACGGTATTGTAATATAAGTAGGTAATAATGGTAAAAATTGGAGGTAGTGTTTTATGTGGATGGCTGATTTAGGAAATGGGAACTATAAGAATCCCATTCTATATGCAGATTATTCAGATCCTGATGCAATAAGAGTAGGAGAGGATTTTTTTATGATAGCGTCAAGTTTTTCTAACGCTCCAGGACTCCCTCTACTTCATTCTAAGGATTTAGTTAACTGGAAGGTGGTAAATTACATTCTTCCTAAGATTCCTGAGTTTAGATACAGAAACCCTATTCATGGTTGCGGTGTGTGGGCGCCAGCAATTAGATATCATGAGGGAACTTACTATGTATGCTTCCCAATGCCAGATGAGGGAATCTATATGACAACTGCTAAGGATCCATTTGGAAAATGGACTGAGCCCGTTAATATTAGACCAGGAGCTGGCTGGATTGACCCATGCCCATTCTGGGATGAAGATGGCAAGGCTTATTTAGTAGCAGGGGTTGCTAAGAGTAGAATTGGCTATAAGAGCGTTTTACATATGGTTGAGATGGCAGCAGACGGAATGAGCCTTATTGGTGAAGAGAAGGTAGTTTTTGATGGTAACTTAAATGACCAGGTTACAATTGAAGGCCCAAAGATGTATAAAAGAAATGGTTATTACTACATTTTTGCACCAGCAGGTGGCGTAAAGACTGGTTGGCAGACAGTCCTTAGATCTAAGAATGTCTATGGCCCTTATGAGTACAAGATGGTTTTAAGACAAGGGGATACAGTTGTAAATGGACCTCATCAAGGGGCTTGGGTGGATACTCCAACAGGCCAGGATTGGTTTATTCATTTCCAGGATGTTTATGCTGCAGGTAGAATTACACATTTGCAGCCAATGACTTGGTATGAGGATTGGCCAATTATTGGTGAGTATGAAAAGGATGAGAATGGCAAGCCATTAAAGGAATATGGCACACCAGTTCTTGAATATAAGAAGCCAGATATGGGCGTTTCAGATAAGGACTTAGCTGATAGTAATAAGTTCCCAGTTTGCGCACCAGACCTTGATGATGAGTTTGATAAGGACAGTCTTGGCATGCAGTGGCAGTGGAATGCTAATCCTGAAACAGACTGGGTAGAGTTTATGCCAGAGAAGTCAGTGATTAAGCTTAATGCCGTTGATAGTGCTAATCAAAGACCAGTTTGTGATTACAGAAATCTTCTTCTTTGCAAGTGGGCAGAGCCTGAATTTAGCTGTGTTACTAAGATCAGTCTTAAGGATCTTGAAAATGGAGACTTTGCCGGCTGTGTAGCACTTGGCCAGAACTATATCGCTCTTGGAATTTACAAGGATTCAGACGGTTACTACATTAGAAAGGTTACAGGTAATCAAAACTTTGATTGTGATGTTTCTTATGCTAGTGAAAATGTAACAGATACAGCACTTAGTAAAGATGTTAAGGATTTCCATTCCTTTAAGTCAGAGGAGAAGGAAGTTTATATTAAATATAGCGTTAAGAAAATTGGCTATCAGGACCACATTGAAGGTGGCCTTAAGGTAAATAATGCACCTCGTGAATTACAGTGCCTTGAGATTAGCTTCGATTCTAAAAACTACTCTTATACACTAGCTTGTGAAGCTAAGGCTGGACGCTGGGTAGGTGTTAAGAATGGTGTCTTTGTTTCTCATAATAGTTTAATCAAGAATGAGAATAGAGGTAGCATTTTAGTAGATTATATTAGATATAACTAGCATATAAGAATAAATTGTTTATATACGAAAAGGGAAGGAGTTTTAAATTAACTCCTTCCCTTTATCTCTTTTAAGTATTATCATTGTAAGTCAAATTAATTTTGCTGTTGGATATTCTTCATTGCCCAAAGCTGTAGAGCCTTAGCATTATTAGAAATATCCTCTAAAGAATTAAGAATTGCCTGAAATTCTTCAAGCTCTTCAATATCAACCTTTCCATCTGCGGAAATGTTAATAATAGATCCACGTAATTCTTCTATATCATTAAGAGAACCAAGAATCTTTAATGAAAGTCTATCAAAAGAGCTAATCTCTACGGATTTCATTGTAAGTCTTCCGATTGGACAATCATTTGAACAGAAATTATAAGTAAGCTCTGGAGCATTGTAGTGCTTAGCCATAAGTAATACTTCCTCTGGATATGGCTCAACATTTCCAAGCTCGATTCTTGCAAGTCTTGTTCTATCAATTCCAAGAACTTCAGAAGTAGTCTCTCTACTTTCGAAGTCTGAGTTTGTCTTTGCTGCATTATATCTAGCGATATAATATTTGTTGTCTGATGCTTTAGTTGCCTTCTTCATTTATTTCCTCCAAGGATTAGTAAAATACATGATCACCAATTACTGTTCCACCAGTATCTACAGAAGGTCTGTAAACATGGAAATATAGGGCAGTAGTTGTAAGGTTGCCATTTAAAACCTCATAGGCTGCAGAAACACACTCCGAAGATGCGCCTCTTGCTAAAACAATGGCAAATCGACCACTAGCAACAGGACTAAACTGGCCTGATGCATAAATAACTGATGTAATAGAATCTCCAAATCTAGGATTTAAAACTCTATTAACAATAACACTTCCTACAGCTAACTTACCTTCGTAAGACTGATTACCCGCCTCACATTCAATAATAGCTGCAAGCATTGCAAGGTCTGTAGCTGTATAATCAAGCTTAGTGCCTGAGTAACTTACCTCATCCCCTGCCTGCATAGCTGCAATAGCAGCAAGCTGCCTTTGGATGTTCTCTTCTTGAATCTTCTTCTCATACTCTAAACAAAGAGCCTCAGTTTGCGCAATGGAATCTGAGGTTGTATCAAGTTCAGATTGAATATCATAAATGGACTGCTTAAGATTAGCTGTCTCTGAATTAAGACTAGTCTTTAAAGTCTCAAGTTCTTTTAAATCTGTTTGAAGATTAGCCATAGCATCATTACGGCTTGTTATCTCTTCATTAAGCAAATCCAACTGTTCTCTATCATAGTTTGAAAGCTCAACAATGTATTCAGATTTCACAAGGAAATCTGCCATTGAGCCTGACTCCATCATAGATTGAAGTAAAAGATTCTCTGTACCGTTTTCATACATATATCTTATACGTAATTTCATAGCCCCATATTGTTCATCAATGGATGAATTGAGAGCATCGATTTCTGAGTTTAAGCTATCGATTTCATCTTGTTTAGTTTTAATCTGCTCGTCAACAGCAGTGACCTTCTCTGCTGTTGCTGTCAAACTATCATTAAGGTCACTGTACTGTGAAGATAGACTTGACTGAGCTTTCTTTAATTCTTCTAGTTCTTCATTAGCTTCATTTAAATCAGATTGCGTATCTGCATAAGTACTATATGGCAAAAATGTCACAATAAGTCCACTTGTAGCAATTACAGCAATTAAACAGATTATTGCGCTAGCTTTTGATAATACTTTAAGAGAAGACGTTTTATCTAATGTTAAAAAGATATTAAACCTCTTCATGGAACCTCCCATTATCATAAATCTAAAAAATATATGAAAAAACAAAATAAGTATAAATTGTTTAAAGCTAAATTGCAAGTAGGCTTTATTAGTGCTACAATCACATATAGCAGTGAGAAAATGAGGAAAATATATTAAAGGAATATAAAATTTTTATATTATAAACACACATTGCACACAAATTAATAGCGTGAAATTAATTAGGAGGATGATTATGTTAGAGCTCAATCATATTCGTAAGGATTATGTCAGCGGAGACATGACTGTTACAGCCCTAAAGGACATTAACCTAAGATTTAGAGATTCAGAGTTTGTCTCTATTCTTGGTCAGTCGGGTTGTGGTAAGACAACAATGCTTAATATCATTGGTGGTCTTGATAAGTACACAGAAGGTGACTTAAAAATCAATGGTATTTCAACAAAGGACTATAAGGATAGAGACTGGGATGCATACAGAAACAATTCCATTGGTTTCGTATTCCAAAGTTACAATCTTATTCCTCATCAGACTATTTTGGCAAATGTAGAGTTGGCCTTAACTTTATCAGGCGTTTCAAAGTCTGAGCGAAGACTTAGAGCTAGCGAGGCTCTTGAAAAAGTAGGTTTAAAGAAACATTTGCATAAAAAACCAAACCAGCTATCGGGTGGTCAGATGCAGAGGGTTGCCATTGCAAGAGCTTTGGTAAACAACCCAGATATCTTACTTGCAGATGAGCCAACAGGTGCCCTTGATACAGAAACTAGTGTACAGATTATGGAGCTTTTAAAGGAAATCTCAAAGGATAGATTAATCATTATGGTTACTCACAATCCTGAGCTTGCTATGAAGTATTCCACAAGAATTGTAAAGCTTCTTGATGGTGATATTACAGACGACTCTAATCCATACACTTATGAAGAGGCCCATGCTGATGCTGAAAAGAAGAGACTGGCTATAAAGGAAGCTAAGGAGAAAGCTAAGAAAGCCAATAAAGCTGAGAAGAAGGCTGAAAAACAAAGAAAGAAGGCTACAAAGACTCACATGTCTTTAATGACAGCTCTTTCTCTAAGTTTTAATAACCTTATGACAAAGAAGACTAGAACTCTTTTAACAGCCTTTGCAGGAAGTATTGGTATTATTGGTATTGCCCTAATATTATCTATTTCAAATGGTATTCAGTTATACATTGATAGAGTGCAAAGAGAGACTCTTGCAAGTTACCCAATTCAGCTACAGGCAGAAACAGTGGATGTAAGTAGTCTTATTAGTTCCTTTATGGGTGAATCCTCAAATTCATCTGATGGAGATTCATCAGGAGAAGAAAAAGATGAGAACACTGTTTATAGCTACAATATCATGTCAGATCTTCTTAATACTATGGTTTCTGAGGTTACAAAGAATAACCTTAAGGAATTTAAGGAATATATTGAAAGTGGCGAGTCAAATATTAATGACTATGTACAGGATATTCAGTATAAGTACAGCGTGCCTTTAAACATTTACTTATCAGATACTTCAAAGGGTGTTACACAGTTAAACCCTAACACAATGTTATCTAGCTTCTATGGTGGAACAAGCACAACTACAAGTCAGTCAAGCCTGAACTCAAGCACAAGTATGTTTAGTGTATCTTCAGAGACTTGGGTGCAGTTACTTGAAGACCAGGATGTACTTGATTCCCAGTATGAAATGCTTGCAGGTAACTGGCCAACAGCCTATAACGAGGTTGTTTTAGCAGTTAATGAGAACAACGAAATCGATGATTATACATTATATGCCCTTGGTTTAAAGGATATGGATGAGTTTGATGAACTTTATAAGGCAGTAATGTCAGGCGAGGAGTACACAACTGAGAATACAAGTTATAGCTATGATGACTTACTTGGTCTTTCATATAAGTTAGTACTTCCAACAGATTATTATAATTACGATTCTGAAACAGGCACATGGAAAGATATGTCTGAAGATGATGTTTATATGACAAATGTAGTCAATAACGCAGCGGATATTAAGGTGGTTGGTGTGGTTCGCCCATCAGAAGATGCAGTAAGCACATCTATGACTAACAATATTGGTTACACTAAGGAATTAGTGGAATACGTTATTAATCAGGTAAATGATAGCGAAATCGTTAAGCAGCAGCTTGCAAATCAGGATGTAGATGTATTTACAGGCATTGAATTTAATGCAGGTGAAGACGAAGAGATTACAATGGAAAACGTTTATGCCTATATTGCAACTCTTTCAGAATCAGAGGCAGCAGCAACAAATGCCATGATTTCGCAGATGACAGAAGAGCAGGTATTAGAAAGCTTTAAGTCAGTTTTAAGCCAGACAACAGATGCTACATTTGAAGGAAACAAGTCAATCCTTGGTATATGCGACCTATCAAGCCCATCGGGAATTGATATTTATGCAACAGGTTTTGATGCTAAGGAAAAGATCGAAGATATAATTACTGATTACAATAATATGCAGACAGATGCTGGAAATGAAGACAACACAATTAGCTACACAGACTATGTAGGAATCATTATGAGTAGCGTAACAACTATTATTAATGCCATTTCTTACGTATTAATTGCCTTTGTTGCCATTTCCCTTGTGGTATCTTCAATCATGATTGGAATTATTACATACATCTCAGTTCTTGAAAGAACTAAGGAAATCGGTGTACTTAGATCAATTGGTGCCTCAAAGAAGGATGTATCACATATCTTTAATGCAGAAACACTTATTGAAGGCTTCGTATCCGGCGCACTAGGTATAATTATTACACTTATCCTTTGCATACCGGCCAACGCCATTATTTACAATTTAACATCTATAAAAAATGTTGCTCAGCTCCCAGTTACTGGTGCAATCGTACTTATCATAATCAGTATGATTCTTACATTAATTGCCGGTTTAGTTCCAGCTAGAATCGCAGCTAAGAAAGATCCAGTTGTAGCTTTAAGAACAGAGTAGTATAATATATATAGTAATGATAAGCTTTAGGTTCATTATGGGCCTAAAGCTTTTTTAGAAGGTGAACAATTTGGGAGTGGGGGATTTATGAATAATAGGTATTTGAAAATAATACAGGCCTCGATTCTTTTATTTGCAGCAGTTTTGGTGATTTATGTTTTCACAAAACTAGGGGAGACTAATTCTTATGAAAATGAAACACAGCCCGCTGAAACTGTTGTATCAAAACTAGATAATCCAGAGAAGCTAACAGGAGAAAATATAGAAAATCTCGACAACATTTTAGCAAAGGTTAAAGAAGAAGAGACCTATGATCCAAGTAAGCTTATTTCTAGTGATAATCAAAGGGCAGATTTAGATATAGCCAATGGTACTGGTAAACAGGTAAGTGAGGTTGCAGCAGATAGTGATAGTGACAACGATTATGAAAGTAGTTATGAGTTTAGTGCAGCAATTTATCCTTATAGGGCCATGCTATCAGAGGATGAAGCTCTTGATTATGACCAGATTTATGAGGCTATAACTAAGCTTGAAACTAGTGTTACATTAGTTAATAGCGTTACCATTTCTAGCATTAAAAATATAATGATTGCGGTATTTTCAGACCATCCGGAGTTATTCTACATTAACACTAATTACACCTATTGTTATACAAGCTCCGGTAAGGTTTTATCTGTGGAGCTAGAATATAACACTACAGCAAGCTCGCTACAAACTAGTAGGACTAAGTTTTTAAAGGCGGCAGCAGAAATTATAAATGAAGCCTCTGCCTTAAAGACAGACCTTGAAAAGGAACAGTATGTTTACGAGCAGCTCCAAAAGAATTGTAGTTATGTAAATGATTCTGAGATGAATCAAAGTGCTTATTCTGCATTGGTGAATAAAGAAAGCGTTTGCGCAGGTTATGCTAGGGCTTTTCAATACATTTTAATTCAGCTAAATATACCTTGCTACTTTTGTTCAGGTTACGTTGGCACAGGAAATCACGCTTGGAATATTGTCTATATAAATGGGGAATATTATAATGTGGATTTATCTTGGGATGATGCCCTAGGAGAGGTAACAGGGGCTTATTCATACACTTACTTTAATATTTCAGACACAGCCATTGGCCTTGATCACTCAAGAAGAGACTTATCTGTTAAATTGCCAGAATGCAAGACCAGTTTAACTCAGTCGGAGTAAAAGCTCCGACTGAGTTAAACGCTCCGCGAGGATGCGCACGGATTCGGACAGGAATTTGTCTGCAGTAGCAGACCCGAATCCGGCGCGCAAGACTCGCGACGAGTCTTGACAGTTAGAATAGTATACTTTAGTGCTTGAAAATTTTAATCAGATGGTTTAGAATTCATGTCGGGAATTTTCTAAAGTAAGAATTAAATTCAGGAAAAACTCTTTACTGTAAAACTTTAGTGTGATAAAATTGTAAAGTAAAAGACATTTAGTTTAGAGGAATTTATAATAATGAAATGTCTGTTTTATTGTAGTAATTGACTTGTATGAATTAACTATAAAGGAGACTATCTGATGAACAATAAGTTAAAAACACCAGAGGTTGAGCAATTATTTAACGCAATATTAAGCCTTAAGGATATGTCAGAATGTTACGAATTCTTTGAAGATATCTGCACAATTAATGAATTACTTTCATTATCGCAGAGATTCGAGGTAGCTAAGATGTTAAGAGAACATAAGACATATTTGGATATCGCCGAGAAGACTGGTGCATCAACAGCAACAATTAGCCGTGTGAATCGTTCCCTTAATTACGGTAACGATGGCTATGATATGGTCTTTGATAGATTACACCTATTAAATGACGAAGAATAATAGTTAATAATAAAGCCCTATAATAGATAATCTATTATAGGGACTTTTTTTATTTATTAATTATTTACTTTCTTTCTTAGATTCCTTCTTGGCTTCTTTTTTAGCTTCCTTTTTCTCAGCCTTAACAGCCTTCTTTTTCTTTGATTCCTGCTTAGCATTAAAATCATCGATTAAGTTCTCAATGATGTTCTTCTTCATATAAACATCAAAGCTTAAAAGGCATACTAAAGAGAAGAGCTGTAAGAATTCTCTTTCATCCTCGTCCTCAACATCCTTAAAAGAATCATTGGCAATTTCTGACTTCTTAATAACATCCTTTGATAAGTAGTCAATCTGAGTCTTCTCAAGTAAGTAAATCTCATTGTAAATAGTCTCAAGATCTGGCTTTGAATCAGTATCAAAGAACTTATCTGTCAAAGGATTAAGTATCTTTTGAATATCACTTATAAACAAGATGTTCTTGAAATAATAAATGAAAGTAAGGATATAAATGTGTTCCTTAGAATACTTCTTCTTAACAGGGGCAGGTAATAAGTTGTTCTTAGTGTAGTTGTTAATCATAGTCTTTGTAAGAATCTTATCATCCTCATGGCGCTTTACATCGCTTAAATGCTCGTCCATGAAAGTTGTCACCTGATCCATATATAGATTGATGTTAGGAACATCATTTGGCTTTATATAATTAAGTTTTACTAATTTCTTTAAAAGTGCGTTAATAAACGCTTTATTATCATCATTCATAGTTATATTTATGAACCTCTTTTCAGTATTTAGTATTGAATAGCTTAAAATGCGTTCAAAGTTTATTATATAGAAAAAAATTTTATATAGCAAGTAGTATTGAAAACTAGATGACATTATTAATAATATTTTTTAGAAGTCATAAAAAGTGTTTGAAAATGCATAAAATAAGTCTTAAAGTGCAGTCTTTTACCTTTGTAAAATACCAGATTTGTGATAAATTTAAATTGCCTAAGGAAATAGAGATAGGTGACAAGAATTTAAATTTATATTATAATGAAACAAATTAAATTTGTTTTACCCTTGTAAGGGAGATTTGGAGGAAAACATGGGAATTTTAACAAGATTTAAGGATATTATGAGTGCAAATATTAATGCATTACTTGATAAGGCTGAAGATCCAGAGAAGATGATCGATCAGTATTTAAGAAATCTTGAGAAGGATTTAGCAGAGGTTAAGGCTGAAACTGCTTCAGTTATGGCAGAAGAGGCTAGAACTAAGAGAGAATTAAATGAATGTAACGAGCAGATCGCTAAGATGCAGTCATATGCTGAGAAGGCATTACTTGCAGGTAACGAAGCAGATGCTAGAACATTCCTTGAAAAGAAGCAGGTATTAGTTTCAAATCAGGCTTCACTTACACAGCTTGCACAGACAGCTGAGGCAAATGCTACAAAGATGCGTCAGATGCATGATAAGTTAGTTAAGGATGCTGCTGAACTTGAAGCTAAGAGAGATACAATTAAGGCTAAGGTTAAGGCTGCAAAGGCTCAAGAAAAGATTAATAAGGTAGCAAGCAAGGGCATGGGCGCAAGCTCTAATATGGCTGCATTTGAGAAGATGGAAGCTAAGGCTGACAAGATGCTTGATGAAGCTAATGCAATGTCTGAGCTTAACAAGCTTGAAGAAGACAATAACATCGATAGCTTAACAGCTAAGTATGATGCAAATCCTACAAATCAGGCAGTAGATGATGAATTAGCAGCTCTTAAGGCTCAGATGGGTCTATAATAAAGAGCTAATAGTCTTTTATTACTACAAAGGCGTAGGAAATATATTTTTAAAGAAATTCTAAGGAGACAAAATGGGTATTTTTGGTGGTCAATTTGCCAATGTTGTGGAATGGAATGAGCATAGAGATGACATCATTTTCCACAAGTGGTCAAACAATGAAATAAAAAAAGGTTCTAAACTTATTCTTAGAGCAGGACAGGACGCTATCTTTATGTATAACGGAAAGATAGAGGGTGTCTTTAAGGATGAAGGTGAATACAATATTGAAACTGATATTATTCCTTTCCTTTCTACTCTAAAGGGTTTTAAGTTCGGTTTTAACAGTGGTTTAAGAGCTGAGGTTTTATTTGTTAACACTAAAGAGTTTACTGAAAAGTGGGGCACTAAAAACCCAGTAGTTCTTGCCGCACCACAGCTTAATTTACCAGGCGGTCTTCCAATAAGAGCCTTTGGTAATTATTCTTTTAAGGTGGATGATTACATTACTCTTATTGATAAGTTAGCTGGAGTTAAGACAGAGTATAGAGTAGAGGATGTTAAGCTTAGAGTGTCTGCTGTGGTTGATCAATTACTTATGAAATGGATTGCTACGGAAGGTAAAGACATTTTCAATCTACAAGCTTACAGCTTACAGATTTCAGCAGGTATTAAGTCAGATCTTGATATGGAATTATGCAAGTTAGGCTTTAGTGTTACAGATTTTAACATTGCTAGCGTTTCATATCCAGAAGAAGTTACTAGAATGCAGAACAAGGCAGCAGCTCAGGCCATGGTTGGAGATATGAATAAGTACACTAATATTTCTATGGCTGATGGAATGTCAAAGGGCGGTTCAAGCCTTGCTGGTGATATGGTTGGTGCAAGTATGGGAATGGCTCTTGGCTCACAGATGGTAAATTCAATGAATAATGCTAATCAGGGAGCTAATGCAGGTTTTACAAATCCTACATTAAATGGTCAGATTCCAAAGTTTTGTCCTAATTGTGGCACACCAACAACAGGAACTAAGTTTTGTGGAAATTGCGGAACAAAGTTAATTTAGTTAAATGTGATAATAAAACCAATATAAAAATATTTGTTATAAAGAAATCCTAGTGTTAAAGCCTATTGGCATAATGCTAGGATTTCTTTTTTCGAAAAAATGTTCTTTTTAAAATTCATTTATGCTATAATGTTTTTTGTTTGAGATTTAAGAAGATTATTGAGAGGTAAATATGAATTTAAGTGGACTTAATAGAATGCAGAAGAAGGCTGTTGAGACAACTGAGGGCCCATTGCTTATTATTGCCGGAGCGGGTTCTGGTAAAACTAAGGTTTTAACAAGCAGAATTGCATATTTAATAGATGACTGTAAGGTAGCCCCTTACAATATTTTAGCCATTACCTTTACTAATAAGGCAGCTAAGGAAATGAAGGAAAGAGTGGATTTAGCTGTTGGAGAGAATGCAGGTAAGGTTTGGGTTTCAACTTTCCACTCAACTTGCGTGCGTATTTTAAGAAGATATATAGATAGAATTGGATATGATAACAACTTTACAATCTATGATACAGAAGATCAGAAAAGTGTCATTAAAGAGATTTGTAAGAGATTTAATATAGATACTAAGATGCTTAAGGAACGTTCAATTATGAGCGCAATTTCTAAGGCTAAGGATGAGTTACAGGCTCCTGCTGATTATGAACTTTCAGTAGGCGGAGACTATAACGGAAGAAGAATTGCTCAAGTTTATAGAGAATACCAAAAGCAGCTTCGTCTTAATAATGCCCTTGATTTTGATGATATTATTTTTAAGACTGTAGAACTTTTTGAAAAAGATGATGAAGTTCTTAATTACTATCAGGAGAAGTTCCAGTACATAATGGTAGATGAGTATCAGGATACTAATACATCTCAGTTTAAGCTTATTAGTTTACTTGCTGATAAGTATAGAAATCTTTGCGTAGTTGGTGATGATGATCAGTCAATTTATAAGTTTAGAGGTGCTAATATCACTAATATCTTAAGCTTCGAGACTACCTTTGAAGGCGCTAAGGTTATTAAGTTAGAGCAGAATTACCGTTCAACTCAGACAATTCTTAATGTGGCTAATGCTGTAATTAAGAATAATAGAGGCAGAAAGGATAAGGCCCTTTGGACAGAGAATGGAGAAGGGGATTTAGTAAATTTTGCTCAGTATGATTCAGGCTTTACAGAGGCTGAAGGCGTTGTTTCTATGATTGCTGAGAAGGTTAGAGATGGATGGGATTATAATGACATTGCCATTCTTTATAGAACTAATGCCCAGTCCCGTGCCCTAGAAGAAAAGCTACTTATGCGTAATATTCCTTACAGAATCTATGGTGGTGTAAGTTTCTATCAGAGAAAGGAAATTAAGGATTTACTTGATTATTTAAAGACTATTGATAATGCTAATGATGGTCAGGCAGTTAAAAGAATTATTAATATTCCTAAGCGAGGAATTGGCGATACTACAATTAATAACATTCAGGAATACGCTGATAATAATGAGATTACTTTCTGGGATGCCTTAACTGAAATTGATAGCATAGATTCTATCAAGCGTGGTGCAGGTAAGGTTAAGCCTTTCGTAGATTTAATTGAGAAGTTTAGAGAAAGACTTGATTATATTTCTCTTCATGAATTAATTGAAGAAATCTTAGAGGAAACAAGATATATTGACAGCTTACTTGAAAAGGAAGAAAGAGAAGAAGTTGATGCTCGTAAGGACAATATTAACGAATTGATTTCTAAGATAGTAAGTTATGAGCAGACTTGTAAGGAAGAGGAAGTTGAGCCAACTCTTTCAGGCTTCCTTGAAGAAGTTGCCTTAATTGCAGATATAGATAATTTAGATGAGTCAGAAAAGCAGGTAATGCTTATGACACTTCATTCCGCTAAGGGTCTTGAATTCCCTATAGTATTTATGACTGGTATGGAGGATGGTCTTTTCCCAAGTTATATGACTATTACAAGTGATGACCCAACTGAGATTGAAGAAGAGAGACGTCTTTGCTATGTAGGTATTACAAGAGCTAAGAAGGAACTTTATTTATCTGCAGCTAAGATGAGAATGATTAGAGGAGAGACTCAGAGTTGTAAGGTTTCTAGATTTATTAAGGAGATACCTGATGAGTATCTTAATATAGAGAATAACTGCACAGGTTATAGTAATAACAAGAATATTAGTTACGGTGGGGATGAGGATTATTCTTCAGGTAACAAGACTAATTTTAGAGCAGTTGGAAAGAGTATTTTATCAGCTTATGGTTCTGGTAAAACTAAGGAATATGAAAGCAAGAGAGTTCCAATAGGTAAGAGCTATTCTTCAAGTTACGGTGGCAATGCTTATAAATCAAGTTATTCATCTTCTGCAAGTGCATATACAACTAAGCCTAGCCAGAGTAATTCAGGCTTTAAGACTAATAATACTAAGGTAGGTTTTGGTAAGGAATTTCCAATGGATCTTTTTGATTTAAAGAAGGGAACAAAGAAAGATTCAGCCTTCAAAAGAAGCACTAATGTAAGTGCTTTTAAGACTAGTAAAGAAGGCCCTAGTACTGGACTTGGCGGAATAGAAAGTCTCGGCTATAGAGAAGGGGACACAGTTATTCATGCTAAATTTGGTGAGGGTATTGTCAAAAAAATAGAGGAGTCTCCGAGAGATTATATGGTCACAGTAGATTTTGAGGAGTTTGGAATTAAGCGCATGCTTAGTCAATTTGCAAATCTTAAGAAAAAGTAAAGTTTATTGCAACATTAAAATTACTATGATATAATTCTAATTAAAGATTGACCGTGATTGAAAGGAGAGGGCATATGAGTAAGGACAAAATTGAAGAAATCATTGCTGCTACAAAACTTAATGATATTCTACATAAGAAGGAAGTAGAAGTTAAGAAGAGTAAGAAGGTTAATATTGTTGTTATCGTACTTGCTGTTTTAGCAGCAGTTGCAGCAATTGCTGCTGTGGCATATGCAATTTATAGATATTTCACACCAGATTATTTAGATGATTTTGATGATGACTTTGATGATGATGACTTCGATGATGATTTTGATGATGATGATGATTTTGAACTTGAGAATTAGTCAGATTCGCTGACTTACTAGTTGTGTCATTTATTTTGATAAGAATTTAAGTCCTTTCTATCTTAAGATAGAAAGGGCTTTTTTAGTGTTGAAGGAAATATATTTTTTATGATAATATGATTAGGCTATTTATTGGATAAAGATTGGAGAAAGAATTTGAAAAAAGGTGAAGTTTATACAGGTAGAGTTTTATATGCAGATTTTCCTAATAAAGCAGTAGTTGAGCCAATTGCTAAGGTGGATAAGGGAGATTTATCTGCTAATGATGTGGTTATTGCTAATGCTAGTTTCATTCCTATGGGGGAAGAAGAGCCAAGTAGAGTTATAGTTAAAAACTCTATCCCAGGTCAGGAAGTAAGCTTTATGGTAAATAAAAAGAAACATGGTAAGTGTGAAGGTAGATTATTAGAGGTTATTAAGAAAGCTGATAGTGAAACTAACGAAGCCTGTCCACATTTTGGTAATTGTGGTGGTTGTGTGTATCAGACAGTTGATTATAATACACAGCTTGAAATGAAGAGAGAACAGGTTAAAAAACTTATTGATGCTGTGGCTAAGACTGATTATGAATTTGAAGGAATTTTAGGCAGCCCTAAGTTTGAAGAATATAGAAATAAGATGGAATTCTCTTTTGGAGATGAATTTAAAGGTGGTCCATTAGCCCTTGGTCTTCATAAGAGAAACAGCATGTATGACATTGTTAATGTATCAGGTTGTAAGATTGTAGATAAGGATTATTCTAAGATTCTTGACTGTGTTAAGGCATGGGCAGGTAGTAATGATCTTAAATTTTTAGGAAAGAATAGTCATGAAGGCTTCTTAAGACATTTACTTGTACGTAAGGCTGTTAAGACAAAAGAAATCCTAATTGATTTAATAACTACAACACAAGAAAACCATGATGCTAAGATTAAGGAATTATCTGATGCCTTATTAAAGCTTGATTTAGAAGGAAAGATTGTTGGTGTATTACATACACTTAATGACTCTATTGCTGATGTTGTAATTAATGAGGGCACAGAAATTATCTATGGTCAGGATTTTATTACAGAAGAACTTTTAGGTCTTAATTTTAAGATTGCTGCATTTGCATTTTTCCAGACTAATTCTCTTGGAGCTGAGGTTCTTTATTCAAAGGCAAGAGAGTATGTTGGTGAGACTAAGGATAAGGTTATTTTTGACCTTTATTCGGGAACAGGTACAATTGCTCAGATTTTGGCTCCTGTTGCTAAGAAAGTTGTTGGTGTTGAAATCGTTGAAGATGCAGTTAAGTCAGCTAAGGAAAATGCTAAGCTTAATGAACTTGATAACTGCGAATTTATTGCAGAAGATGTATTAACTGCCCTTGATAAGATAGAAGATAAGCCTGATTTTATCGTTCTTGATCCACCAAGAGATGGTATTAATCCTAAGGCTCTAGAAAAGATTATTGATTATGGCGTGGATTCTATGGTTTATATTTCATGTAAGCCAACTTCTCTTCAAAGAGATTTAGTAATGCTACAGGAGAGAGGCTATAAGATTAAGAAGGTCTGTCTTGTGGATATGTTCCCTGGAACTGTGCATTGTGAAACGGTATGTTTGGTGTCGAAGAAAGCTTGATTTTACGCGGGGCTCAGGTCTTTTTTTAAGAATATGTACCTGAGTCGAGCACTGTAAATATCCTGTTAAAAATGAATTGGTTCTTGTGTATGAAGTAATGGAGAAAGAATTGATAACGAATAAAACAAGAATTGTACGAAGAATGGCAGTGGCTTAATGGAGATTGTACATCTGGTAAATCAATTGTTGTTGAGCAGTAAATGAGATATTTATTTGACCAGACAAATCCTGGTTTGGTGAAACAGACGTGATTGCTTGCAAGGACATTTTAACTTGTATTTCGGTGCGAAAAATGATACAATATCCGAAAATACGGAAAAATGAAGAGCAGGAGTTGTATCATGAATATATATGAAAAAATCTTTGCCAGACTTGAAGAATTACATATGAGCCAGATTGAGTTATCACGAAGAACTGGTATTGCAACCAGTACAATTAGCGACTGGCGAAAGAAAAAGATCAATCCACAGGCAGATAAATTGGTAGCCATTTGTAAGGCACTTGATATGTCACTTGTGGATTTGCTTTGTGATGAGGAAGATAAGAAAAATGAGGTCTTGACTGCAGATTGTATTACCGATGATCAAATAATAATCGAGAGCATTCAATTATCGTCTGTTGAAGTGAAAAGAAGAATACTGGGCTATTTAGAACAATGGATATTGAAAGAGCATATCAAAGTACCAAATGGAAATGTATCTATTATTGCTGATGTAGATGGAAATAAGGTAGTTGTAATAAATGATCTTAGATTTAAGCGAAGCAAAAAGGTTGATTGGAATACTGTAGAGAATTATTTAAAAGAGTATATAGGAGATTGTGCTGAGATTCTAGATACAAATGAAATGGTTTATATTGGAAGTGATTTTCCAGATGAGTATGCACATTCAAAAGATACCAAGGTTCTAAGAGGTCCCAATGAATATGCGAAGGCAAATGCATCTAGTGCAATTAAAGAATTAATTCAAATTGCATCCAATAAAGCATTTACTGAAAATCATAAAGATAAGCATAATAGTAAAGCTAAATATGGATGGTATCGTTATGATACTAGGTTTGCTGTTCCAAAGTATGATAATGATGGTGAGTTGGCAGGATACAATATTTTCAAGGGAAGACTGGTAATAAGACATGCCCAGGATGGAAAGCTTTATTTATATGATATTTTGAGAATAAAAAAAGAAACGAGTGAGCCGCTTGAGTAAAAACTGTACGGTTGTAAAACTCATTTCTTATTAATGATAATACAACTAAATGGTTAAGTTGTCAATCCGAATATTCGAAATATTTGCGCAGATTGCGGGTATCGAGACTGTCATACTTTTACGGGGGTAAAAAATATAATGTGCCCCAGAACGTACGCGAATGTTAATGCGAAGTAATGTTTCAATGCATGTAGAGACGGTTTGTTTGGCGTCAAGGGTCGAAGGAAAATAGGAGGAAGCGTTATAGCTTTTGATTACAAAAAGGAACTGTAATTCTCTACCCAATCAAACAAAAGCAAGTAAGACAAATCAGGGCTCCCCACACTGCCATCATCGGCGGCGGGGGCTGAATGAAGGAGATATGGATTTATGAAAATTCTTGTGTTGAATGGTAGTCCAAGACCGAACGGTAATACAGCCGGAATGGTAAAGACATTTTATCAGACCGCCAAAGAACATGGCCATCAGGTTAAAGTATTCAATGTATGTAAAATGAATATCAAGGGATGTCTTGCATGTGAGTATTGTCACGGAAAAGGACACGGTCAGTGTGTCCAGAAGGATGATATGCAGGAGATCTATGCGGAACTGAACGATACGGAAATGCTGATACTTGCGGCACCGATTTATTACCACGGAATATCAGGACAGCTGAAATGTGTGATAGACAGGTTCTATTCTGCACTTTATCCGACCGCACCTGCCACATTGAAGAAGGTTGCTATGTTCCTCAGCTCCGGAGATGACAATATGTACGATGGAGCAAAGTTCTCATACGATGGAGATTTCCTCGGCTATCTGGGCTTGGAGGGAATGGGCATTTTTACAAATCATGACAAGAACGTGATGAGTAGAATAAAATATATGGCATCATCTCTATAAAGTCGTTATCAGAGATAATAAAGAACAATTCAAATAGATGTTGAAAGAATTGCAAATAACAGAGGCTCTCACACTGCCATTATCGGTAGTAAGAGAGCCTTTTTATGCTACGATTTCGATTGTAATCCCGGACTTGTCCTGAAAGAATATCTTTTCTTCACTTATTTAGAAAAAGCACCCCACACATGTATTGACTTCAATGGCCTTTTGAACAAGGTTGCGAAACTCCTTTGCCAGTTCAAGAAATTCCTCATTATCTGAATTGTTAATCATGCGATTAGTTATCTCAAGAGTTTCTTTCAAATTATCTCCTTCTATCCACTCCTCTTCATACATATTGATCAACAGATTACATTCTGCGTCTATGAAATTAAATAAGTATTTCTCCATAAGATAAAACTTGTCTTCGTGAAATTTCATAAACCAGTAAATATCTCTTATATCACCTTTATTGTCATCCCATACTTTATAGTCACACATCTCATTATATGCGTTTTCATCCTTAGGAACTACAATGCCATACCATTTGTTCAAATCGAGATATCTTGTATATCGAGTGCCATCTACAATACGTTCGTCTTTTCCTTGAAAAAAATCTCCCATATCACACCGTTCCTTTCTGAATATGTGATGTTTGCAAACTCACAACATTATTATAAATTGCAGTTATGCAATTGTTAATCCTCTATTTGAGATTATTTAATTTGTATCCTCTTTGATAATCCTTTCGCTCATCCTCTATCCCGATTTCTTCAGCAACCCTGTTGATGCTGTCCACTAGATCCTGCCGCCATTTCTTCACATTCGCCCTTTTCATCTACACTATCGTGAATGGCATAGGAAATTCTAAACTTGATTTAGAGGATCGTATTTCATTCATGCGTGAAAAATTGGAGGCAGAGACTATCATAAAAGAATTTAATCGTCAAGTATTTGAAAGTATAGTGGATTATGTCATTGTGGAAGGTTATAATGAAGAAGGAAATGCTGATCCGTCGATGATAACTTTTGTTTATCGGACTGGATTCAAGGATTGAAAAGATGCTAATCACTTTAAAACCGAAAGACTTAATGAGTCCAAGAAAAAAACGGTTCTGATAGTCATACCAAAGAGGTTTGCCAGAGTGGTTGGAAGAGAAATAATAAATCATAATTCAGGAAGGTGAAGCGACATGAAGAAACTGTTTACTGCTATAAGAGCATCTGACTTTGAAATGGTAAGGCAAATCATTGAAAAGAAACCAGAACTGGTAAATTGTGTTGCGAAGAAGCCGCCTAAGAAGGATGACGGACAATCGCCTTTGCAGGTCGCGCTAAAAACGGGAAATACCGCAATTGCCAATTATTTACTGGATATGGGTGCGGATGTGAACTTTATCGAGGATGAGACCTGCTGCAACGCATGGAGAACACCTGCGCTTCATGATGCAATCAACTGTGCTGTGATGTCATGCAGGTGGAATGTAGATGACAAATATATGGGCTTCAGGGAGTTCTCAACAAAAGAGAGAGCAGTTGAAGCTCTCGGTGTCCTGAAGAAGATGCTTGATATGGGAGCAGATGTAAAAGCACTTGATTCATATGGCAATTCAGGATTAAACCGTTTTGCACTACAGGCAAAGCAGATATTGCCTTCATACAATTATGTGGAACATCGTGAAGGGAAAGATCGTATCTTTACAGAAGAATTGCACGAAGATCTCAGAAATGTGTTGCAGGCATTAAAAGATGCCGGAGCAGACGATTCTTACAAAGCTCCGAATCTCGGTTATTCCGTCAGAGAATTTTGCAGCGAAGGATCCATTTCAATCCTGTTTGATGAAGTGTTTGGATGAGATATAGAAAATGAGACGATATAGATAGAGTCGACAAAATTCAGCTTGTAGACTTATTCGGTTGAGCGCTCTCAACTATGATATATTCAGTTGTACTGTTGACCTCAATGTCATTGTCTCCAGGCATGTTGAGACGGTCTGTTTGATGTCAAGGGTCTAAGGGAAATAGGAGGAAGAGTTATGGCTTTTGATTATAAAAAGGAGTATAAGGAATTCTACATGCCAAAGAATAAACCGTCCATTGTGACGGTTCCAAGCATGAATTATATAGCGGTTCGCGGACACGGTGATCCGAATGTTGAAGATGGAGAGTATAAGCAGTCTATCGGGATGCTCTATGGCATTGCCTTCACAATCAAGATGAGCAAAAAAGGTGACCATCAGATTGATGGTTATTTCGATTATGTAGTTCCTCCGTTGGAAGGCTTTTGGTGGCAGGATGGTGTCGCTGGAATTGACTATGCTCACAAAGAAAATTTCGAGTGGATTTCTATCATTCGGTTGCCCGATTTTGTTAAAAAGGCTGATTTTGAATGGGCGGTTGAGGAGGCTACCAAGAAGAAAAAGACAGACTTCTCAAAGGTCGAATTCCTGACTTATGATGAGGGCTTGTGCGTTCAGTGCATGCACATCGGTTCTTATGATGATGAGCCTGCAACTGTTGCACTGATGCATGAATACATGGAACAGCAGGGCTATGTTCTGGATATTACAGAGCAGCGTTTGCATCATGAAATTTATCTAAGTGATGCCAGAAAGGTTGCGCCGGAGAAATTGAAAACCGTAATTCGCCACCCAATCAAACAAAATATTCATAGGAGGCGATAATTATATCAACGTATGTTATTTCTGATATACATGGGCAATACGATATGTTTATGGAATTGCTTGAAACGATAAATTTTAAAGAAACAGACACTCTATATGTTTTGGGTGATGTGCTCGATCGCGGGCCGCATCCTATTAAAGTATTAAGGAAGCTCATGGAAACACCAAATGCCATATGCATGGTAGGAAACCATGAGCTTATGGCGGTGAAATGCCTGGAGTTTCTTATGAAAGAAATTACAGACATGTCCATAGAAGAATTGGATGAAGAAATGCTGGATAATCTAGTGAATTGGCAATACAACGGAAGCAAGTCAACAATAGATGAGTTTGGCGAGCTAAGTACCGATGAAAAACAGGATGTATTAGATTTTATAAAGGAGTTTTTAATATATGAGGAAGTCACGGTTTCTGACCGGGACTATCTTTTAGTTCATGGGGGATTAGGGAATTATTCTCCGGAGAAGGATATTGAAGATTATTCGCTACATGAATTAATCTGGATGAGAGCAGATTATGATGTGCAGTATTTTAAGGATAAATTTGTAATAACAGGACATACACCAACACAGAGTATTGTGGATAATCCTAGACCGGGATTTATATATAGGAAAAATAATCATATAGCAATTGACTGTGGGGCGCACTATTCAGGCGGCAGGCTTGCGGCAATTTGTTTAGAAACAGGGGAAGAGTTTTATTCATCTCCGAACGAAAATAAGTGAATGGGAAAAGAGAAAGACCAATCCTACTGTAGAAAAGATAATGGATATTTGTAATGTTTTACCGCACTCAACCAGCGGTAGAGTGCAGGAAATCAACCTACGGTTCGTGTAACAATATGATGATATCGGCTATGCTTAAGCTATGAAAGGAGGTGCCCGATATGGATCAAATCAAAATTGGAAAATTTATAGCAACTTGCAGGAAGGAACAGGGCATGACTCAGGCAGTTCTTGCCGAGAAGCTCGGAATCAGTGACCGGGCGATATCAAAATGGGAAACCGGAAAGTCTATGCCGGATTCCGGGATTATGCTGGAACTTTGTGATCTTCTGAAAATTAATGTCAACGAACTCCTGTCGGGCGAAAGAATTATGGCAGAAGCATATGACAAACAGGCAGAAGAAAACCTTCTGGCAATGAGGCGAGAGGTTGAAGAAAAGAACAGGCAGATGCTCAGGACGGAATACTGGGTTGCGTTTCCTGCCGTCATTTCCGGACTGGTCATGGTGTTTGTGGCGTCATTTATAGAGATGCCAGTCTGGCTGAGAATCGTACTTATCGTATTCGCTCTCGTGATGATATTTACGGTTGCTTTTATCGCTGTGGGAATTGAGCAAAAGGCCGGATACTATGAATGCCAGAATTGCCACCACAGATATGTTCCTACATACTGGCAGACAAATCTTGCTATGCATATGGGACGGACAAGATATATGAAATGCCCGAAATGTGGAAAAAGAAGCTGGCAGAAGAAAGTTTTGACCAACTTGTAGTTATTTGCGAAGCAAATCACTACTCGTGTGCGAGCACGTCAAGAGAAGAGTAAGCAGACCAAGGTTCCTCGCTACTGATTAGGTTCAGTGGCGAGGAGCCTTTTTTATGCATATAGGCATTGACATATCGCGAAAGATAGATATAATAAAGTTGTGGATAAGATTGAAGTATTTAAAGCATTATCAAATGAAACACGGCTTAGTATTATTGAGTGGTTGAAGGAACCGGAGAAAAATTTCCCACCGCAAGGAGGTCATTTTGAAGATGCGGTGGATCTCAAGGGCGGAGTGTGCGTTGGAAGCATCCGCGACAAAGCCGGAATATCACAGTCAACAGTATCTCATTATCTTGATATGTTGCAAAAAGCAGGTTTGCTTCTATCCGAAAGACACGGAAAATGGACATATTACAGACGGAATGAAGAGATGTTGGCTGCACTGTCAGACTACTTCGGACATGAAATTTAAGTTGTGTATAAATTAGACGGGATGAGAATCCCGTTTAATTTAAGGTTTTATATATCGACAAAACGAGATATATGAATATATATAGAAACAAGGAGGAATTACTATGCATTTTTCAAGTGGAATTGTCAGACCGCCCTATGAGGCAGGTTCCTCATTTTTACAAGTAACATCGGGGTGCTCGCATAACAAGTGCCGCTTTTGTACATTTTACAAGGAAGCACCGTTTTCTGTATCTCCTGAGAGTGAGATACGGGAAGATCTTCAGGAAATAAGAGATTCTGGATGGAAGGTAAAGCGGATTTTTCTGCAGGGAGCGGACCCGTTCCTGCTGAGCTACGACAGACTTAAAAGAATCATGGACTTGATCAAAGAATATCTGCCTTGGGGCGTTTCCGTTGGTGGATATGGCCGTGTTGACAGCGTAAAGAACAAGTCTGTGGAGCAGCTTAAGTCACTGAAAGAAATGGGATATGACATGATCGTATTCGGAATTGAGTCAGGTGATGATACGGTTCTCGATAAGATGAATAAGGGTTATCATGGAAGTGATATTGTAGAGCAGCTCTCCAAGCTGGATGAAGCAGGAATGCATTATTCCGTCATCTTCTTATACGGACTGGGAGGCCATGATTATGGTATGGGGCATGCCATTAAAACGGCAGAAGTGTTGAACCATCTGTCGCCTGTCAGGGTGATGGCTTCCGGACTCTCTATCTTCCTTGATACGCCGCTTATGGAAGAAGTGAGAAGGGGTGAGTTTGTAGAAGCTACAGAGACTGAAAAGATACAGGAACTATATACCTTTGTGAAGACGCTTGAAATCCACACGCTGCTGGATGCAACAAATGTCTCCAATATGATGCCGGTATATGGACATCTTCCGGATGACAAAGAGAAGATATTGGCGATGCTTAAACAGGGATTGAATGAACAGGGTGAAAAGCAGCTTCGTATGCGAAGAGACAGCATGAGAAGCCTGTGATTAGGACAAAAATCTTTGAACCGATTACGATCAACAAGACGGAAGGAGCTTTACAAGGTCTTAGAACATTTTGACGATATTTACTTCAAGTTCCCGATATATTATGATGGTAAAGAGGGTAGAGCAATTTGGTTGTTCAACGAAACAACAGTCGAAACTGTAATTTAGATGTCAAGGACTATAGGGGGTGCTTATTATGGAATACATTAGGGTAACAAAAGAAAATTTGGAGAAGGAGCATATCTGCTGCGCCATTTCAAATAACAAGGATATTCAGGTTTCTTCCAAGAAGGCATGGCTTGCAGACCGGTTCGACGAAGGACTGGTGTTTTTGAAAAGTGTGGAACGCGGTAAGTGTTTCATTGAGTATCTTCCTGCTGAGAATGCGTGGAATCCAATCGAAGCGGATGGATATATGTACATCGACTGTCTGTGGGTCTCTGGCTCTTTCAAGGGACACGGATACTCCAATGATCTGCTAGGTGCTTGCATTGAAGACAGTAAGAAGAAAGGAAAACAAGGCCTTTGCATCCTTTCATCAGCGAAGAAAAAGCCATTTCTTGCCGACCCTAAGTTTCTAAAATACAAAGGTTTTACTGTTTGTGACGAAGCTGATAACGGCATTCAATTGTGGTACTTGCCTTTTTCTGCTGACGTTTACCAGCCAAAGTTTAAAGACTGTGCTAAACATCCTTATGTTAATGACGCAGGCTATGTGCTGTATTACACCAGTCAGTGTCCGTTCAATGCAAAGTATGTTCAAATCGTGGAGCAGACTGCAAAAGAAAACGGCATATCCTTTAGGGCAGTCCATATAGAGAGCAAGGAACAGGCGCAGAATGCTCCTACACCGATTACGACATATGCGTTGTTCTGTGATGGAGAATATCTGACAAATGAGCAGCTGAATGATACAAAGTTTTTGAAGCTGGTTCGTAGAGCGTCACATCGAAGCATCTGTTGATGAAGTGTTCTCTCTTGATGAGGTGAATGACGCACTGCAAAAGGTAGCTGCAGGAAAATCAAAGGGAAAGACAATTTTTAGCATGCCATGAAACAACTTTTTTTATTCCGAATGTCAGCTTTACAATTACTTGAAAGTCTTTTTTACCTGCTCTAGAAACTTTTCAGCAATAGGAGTAAAGGTCTGATATTTATTCCATATGAGGTATAGTTCTGACTTTAGCGCTGGTGAAAGAGGTCTGAATACTATGTCAGTTCCTTCAGTATTTATCAGATTTTTAAAAGTGAGAAGAATTCCAAGATTTTCTTTTGCAAATACAGAGCCATTATAGGAAAGTCTAAAGGAACCCTCAAGCTTAAGTTCCGGATATTTGTCTTTGGCCCATGCTTTGATTTCATTGTTCCAACTCTGCTCTGAGACAAATAGAGGCTGCCCTATCAGGTCAGAGACATGGATGACTTTTTTCTTTGCAAGGGAATGAGATGAAGAAATGATTGCTCCCCAAACATCAGCTTCCGGAAATTTTATATATTCATATTTATTACTGTCAGGTGTTTCACATAGTACGGCAAAGTCTAAAATACCCTTATCAAGCTTTTCAGTAACTTGCTCTGTGTCTCCACTGGTTATATGATAAGTGAGATTAGGGTATTTTTCTTTTAATTTATAAATCTCTCTGGCAAGGTATCTGATCTGATAGCTTTCTGCTAGTCCAAAATATATATCTCCACCTGTTATATCATCTAAGGAGTTAAATTCCTGTTCGATTTTATCTGACATAGCCACAAGATCCTGGGCGCGGTCACGAAGAAGCATACCTTCATCAGTAAGTGAAATACTGAAGCTGTGTCTGACAAACAATTTTTTTCCAAGTTCTTCCTCTAGTGCTTTTAATGTCTTTGAAAGAGTAGGTTGTGATACATGAAGCTGCTCAGCAGCTTTTGACATGTTTTCTTCCCTGGCAACTGCAAGAAAGTATCTGAGATTTTTTATTTCCATGAAACCCTCCATAAAGCTTACCGTTTATATGTTATTCCAAAAGTAAATATCATGATATTTATTATATTCATTTGCGAAAATCAGGTCAAGGCTTTAATATAAAATAGGAAGGAGAAATAAGATGGATTTTATGGAAAAGACAAGAAAGAGATTTCATTTGCTAGATGCCTATAGAGGCTTTGTAGTTCTTAATATGATAGCCTATCATTTTTGCTACGACTATTTTGTATTATTTAGTGGAGAGGGTAATTGGATATTTAATAAAAATGTATATATATGGGAGCAGTACATTTGCATATCCTTTATCTTCTTATCTGGTTTTGTTTGGAATTTTAATACTAATCACAAGTTAAAGAGGGGCTTGATTGTTAGCTTCTTTGGTGTTTTGATAACTCTTGTGACAGCTAGCCTTGGACCAGATATTGCAATTTATTATGGCGTGCTATTTTTATTAGGTGCTTCTATGCTTATTCTTATTCCACTATCTAAGTGGCTAGATAAATTGCCGTCTGTTGTAGTTTTTCTAGTTGCTTTATTTATGTATCTATTTACATTTTCAATACAAGCAAGACATGTGGGCCTTCATAGACTAAAGTTAATTAAGATGCCAGATTACTTGTATGAGCATCAGTTTTTAGTACCCTTTGGATTTTTAAAGGAAGGCTTTGTATCAGCAGACTATTTCCCTATAATGCCTTGGTTTTTCCTTTTTGTAGCTGGTTATGCTTTTAATCGAGTTTTAAAGGATAGAGGCTTTTTTGAAAGAGAAGAATTTTTAAAGATTGCAACAATTAAAGTACCAATGTTAGATTTTGTTGGTAAACATAGTTTGTTTTTCTACATTATTCACCAACCTATATGTATAGGAATATTAACTATTATTTTTTGATTAAGAGGTTTATATAATTTTCAGATTTTAAAGGTTGACTTAAAGTTAACTTTAAGTCTTATCCTATTATAGGATTATCTTATAATATAAGATGATTACTTATTAACTTTGTTGAAATCAATACATTTTATCAATTCGTTTGATAAATGGAAATACACAATTAAATTTTACAAAATCAATTATTGGTGGTATAATGAAAAAACTGACATGATACGTATTTCCACATAAATATGATTGATTAACATAACAAAGAAATTATAGTTTGTTTGGAGGAATTTAATAATGAAAGAGTATAGACAGCAGTTTTTTAAGGGTGAAAGAGCGCTTTATGCAGAGAATGACGCAAAGATTTATGATTGTATTTTTGATGAAGGAGAGTCACCTTTAAAAGAAAGTAAGAATATAGAAGTCTATGATTCGCAATTTAAGTACAAGTATCCATTATGGTATTCTGACAATATTAAGATTGATCATTGTAATTGGCTTGAAATGGGTCGTTCAGGCGTTTGGTACACTAATAATATTAAAGTTAAGGATTCTTTAATTACAGCTCCTAAAAATTTTAGAAGATGTGATGGTGTAAGTCTTGAAAATGTTCAACTTACAAATGCAGAAGAAACATTTTGGAATTGTAAGAATATTACTTTAAAAAATGTATCAGCAAAAGGACATTATTTTGCAATGAATTCAGAGAATATTGAAATTGATTCTTTGAAATTAGATGGTAATTATTCATTTGATGGTGCAAAGAATTTAACTGTAAGAAATTCTGTATTGCTTTCAAAAGATTCATTTTGGAATGCAGAAAATGTTACAGTATATGATTCATACATTTGTGGTGAATATTTAGGATGGAATTCTAAGAATTTAACATTTGTAAATTGTACAATTGAGAGCTTACAGGGTTTTTGTTATATAGATAATCTTACTTTAAAGAATTGTAAGCTTATTAATACTACTTTAGCATTTGAATTTGTTGAAAATGTAGATGCCCAAATAACAACTAAGATAGATAGTGTATTTAACCCAATTAGCGGAATTATTAAAGCTGATGAAATTGATACACTCATAGTTGAACCAGATATGGTTGATCCAAGTAAGACGGTTATTACTTGTAAAGCAGTAGGTCGAAAAGAAGAAGTTGTTGAGTGGCGAAGAAATAAGTAATCACAAAAAGGAGATTGCATGGGTAAATATAATTTTGATGAAATAGTAAATAGACGTGGTACAGATTCTATTAAATGGGATGTGGCTGATAATGAACTTCCTATGTGGGTTGCAGATATGGATTTTCAAACTGCACCAGAGATAATTGATGCATTGATTAAACGTGCCAAAGAAGGTGTATTTGGCTATACTGATGTCAATGACGAATGGTATGATGCATATATTAATTGGTGGAAGAATAGACATGGATTTGAAATGAATCGTGAGTGGTTAATGTTTTGTACTGGCGTAATTCCAGCGATTTCATCAACTGTACGTAAATTAACAACTCCTAACGAAAAAGTTATAATTCAGACTCCAGTATATAATATATTTTTTAATAGCATATTAAATAATGGCTGTCAGGTTTTAGAAAGTCCACTTCATTACGAAGATGGTATTTATAGCATTGATTTTGATGATCTAGAAGAGAAAATGTCTGATCCTCAAGCAAGTCTTATGATACTTTGTAATCCTCATAATCCTGTAAGTAAGATTTGGTCAAAAGAGGAATTAGCAAAGATTGGTGAATTGGCAAAAAAGCATGGTGTTACAATTATATCTGATGAGATTCACTGTGATTTAACTATGCCAGGAAAGGATTATATTCCATTTGCAAGTGTATCAGAAACATGTAAGGATATAAGCATTACTTGTATAGCCCCAACAAAGACATTTAGTATTCCAGGAATACAAACAGCAGCTATTAGTGTGCCTAATAAATTTTTAAGACATAAAGTTTGGAGAGCAATTAATACAGATGAAGTTGCAGAACCTAATGTATTTGCAGCTCATGCAGCAATTGCAGCATTTAATTATGGAAAAGATTGGCTTGATGAATTAAGAGAATACATTTTCCTTAATAGAAAGCTTGTAGAAGATTTTATTGATCAAAATTTACCAAGCCTTCATGTAGTTAGAGGCGATGCTACTTATCTATTATGGATAGATGTAAGTAAATTGGGAATCTCAAGTGATAAATTAGCAGCAATTATTAGAAAAGAAACAGGACTTTATCTATCTTCAGGTACAGTATATGGTGATTGTGGAAAGGATTTTCTTAGAATGAATGTGGCTTGTACAAAAGCTAATTTAGAAGATGGCCTATCAAGACTTAAAAAGGCGATAGATAGTCTATAAAGGTGTGAAAAATTTACTATAGGAAATAAAAAAATTTTCTGCTATATTATAAATGTATCAGGATAATATTTTTATTGGAGTAATAAGTAAAGTGGAAAAATTACATTTTAAAAAGGTATTATTGATTTTTGTTATAGTACTATTTTTTTTGATAACGCTTTTAATTACGACTATAGTGAAAACTAAAATTTATAATAAAGAAGTTCATGTAGAAAAATATAGTGCAAGTGAATATCTTAATACGAAGGTTGTAGGGAAATATCTTGTTATTCAGACCTTACCAAGAGCTAGTACTTGGGGAAAGATTTTTGATTTTAATAATGAAGGTATAACAGAAAATAATTATAAGGCCTATACTTATGATTTTACAATTATGAATAATACTAATGATAGGGTTTCAGAATTTAAATTTGCTTTGTATTTTGATCAAGAAGTATATATATCATCTGCATGGAATGGAGCTCTTGAAATTCATCAAAATATTAATGGCACAGAATACGTAGCAACTGTTCCTGATATGCGAGAATTTAATAAGGATCTCTATGACTTTGATACCGTAACTGTGGATGGCGAGGATTTTATTAGACTTGAGCCAGGAGATTATTTGGTTTATTATCCTAGTTCGACAATTAATGCTATGGAAATGCCAATAGGAAGTCATGAGGCTACAACTCCGGGAATTATAATGTATGTTCCAATGGAGGATGAAATTATTGATTCGAGCTTTGAGATTCAATATAAATTTCATAGGGTAATAGTTGCGGATCCTATGTTTTGGATTTCTTTTGTTGGTTTCTTATTATGGTGTGTGACTTTAACAGTTTATATTGTTATTTATTTACAAATAAGTAAATATGAAGAACAACACAAAAGAGATAATCGAATAATAGAGGAATCCATTGAGACATTTACAAGATTTATAGATGCAAAAGATCCTTATACTAATGGACATTCTAAAAGAGTGGCCAATTATACAAAAATTATAGCCAAGGAATTGGGGTTTTCAGGTGAAGAATTAGAGTATATTTATTATATTGCGCTTCTTCATGATTGTGGGAAAATTGGTGTTCCTGATAACATTTTAGATAAACCTAGTAAGTTAACAGAAGAAGAGTTTGAAATAATTAAGGCCCATACAATTATGGGTGGTGAAATCTTAAAGCAATTTAAGAGCTTAAAAGATGTAGAACTTGGTGCATTATTTCATCATGAACGTTATGATGGAAACGGCTATCCTGTAGGATTAGTGGGAGAAGAGATACCTTTAATTGCAAGAATTATATGTCTTGCAGATGCATATGATGCCATGAATTCAGATAGAGTTTATAGAAAACGATTAGATAAAGAAGAAATAATCAGACAAATTGAGAGTAATAAGGGTAAACAATTTGATCCTAATATTGCTGAAGTTGTTCTTGAACTAATAAGAAATGATAAATTAGAAGGTACTAAGTAGTACAATTATATGGATAAAATAAAAGATTAAACCTGCTTGATGCATATAGAGGTTTTGTTGTTATAAAACCTGACCGCAAAGGTATAGTCACTTTGTAAGATAAACTTATAAAGTAAATACTATCTTTGTTGGTCAGGTTTTTTGTGCTTGAGAAAATGTTACTATTTATGTAAAATAGAAAAGCATTTTTTTAGACAAAACACATTTAAGGAGTAAGTAAAATGGAAAATGATAAAAAAATAAAGGCTAATGGATGGGCATTAATTCCAATAGCTATTTTTTTAGTCTTATATTTAGGTAATGGTATCTTTTTTGAATATATTTGCCCAGTTGAGGGTCAGATGGGCTTTTATGTGGTATCAGTAGTTTTGGCCTTTAGTATATCTTTAATCTTTGCTTTTATACAGAACAGAAAACTAAGCTTTGATGAGAAAATACATCTTTGTGCAACTGGAATTGGAGATGATAACATTGTGATTATGTTATTCATTTTCATATTAGCAGGTGCCTTTAGCGGCATTGCATCCGCAGCAGGTGGAGCAACAAGTACAGCGAATATGCTACTTAATATTATTCCGAAGGGCTTTGAAGTTCCTGGACTTTTCTTTATTGCTTGCCTTATTTCAATGGCTATGGGAACTAGTGTAGGTTCAATTACAGTTCTTGTACCAATTGCTGTGGCAATTTCTTCTAATGGTGGTTTATCTTTACCATTATGTGTGGGCGCAGTTGTAGGTGGTTCAATGTTTGGGGATAATCTATCTTTTATTTCAGATACAACAATTGCTGCTACTAAAACTCAGGGTGTGGCAATGAAGGATAAGTTTAAAACTAATATAAAGGTTTCACTACCTGCAGCAATTATAACTTTTGCTATTTTGGTGATTTATTCCTTTATGAATAAGGGTGAAACACTTGGAAACTTTGACTTTAATATATGGCAGGCTATACCATATTTTTTAGTACTTATGTTATCTATTATAGGTATAAATGTATTTTTGGTTTTAATAATAGGAATTCTACTTTTTGTTTTAGTAGGAATAATAACAGGAAGTCTAGTATATGCAACTGCTCTTTCTTCTATTGGAACAGGTATTTCAGGAATGTTTGAAACAATGATAGTAACAATATTAGTTGCTTCTATAACTTCTCTTATTCGAAATAATGGTGGTTTTGAGGCTATTTTATCTTTTATTAGAAAAAGAGCTAAAAGTAGAGTGGGCGGAATGTTTGGTATATTCTCCCTTACAGCTTTTATGGATATTGCCACAGCTAATAATACTGTTGCTATTGTAGTGGCAGCACCTATTGCTAAGGAAATTGGCGATGAATATGGTGTTGAGCCAAAGAAGGTAGCTTCTCTACTTGATGTAAGCTCATGTATTATGCAGGGAATTATCCCTTATGGCGCACAGTTGCTTGTGGCATCAAGTATTGCAGGAATTCCAAGTTTTAATTTTATTCCATACTTGATTTATCCATTTGTATTATGCTTATTTGTTATAATTTCAATTGTGTTTGATAGAAAGAAGAATTAAACAGCTTATTAGGAAACAGAGGCAAGAGATTGCCTCTGTTTTTTATAGGTGCGCCTAGTGGCGCACGTTTCTAAAGGGTTAAAGTCCCGAATCTGCCCGGTAGTGGGAATTTTTACAATCAATTACCAAAGTTTGCTCTTTTACCTGTAAATTAAAATTGTATTTTAAAAGAACATACGGTCAACTGGATGCTTTTTTGAAACTGATGGTAAGTTAAAATTGTTTTTTATTTATACATACAGGCAATCAAGCAAGAAAAGCAAGATTGATGGTATAAGGTAACTTAAAGGAATTAAGTAGGTTACAGGCATAACAGAGATATATACGAATTGACGGTATAGTTAGTTTCATGGGGTTGTGTAAAAGTGATTTAACTTACAGTCAAATAGGATTTTTGAATAGTTTGACTGTATGACTCGCTGAACGGAATTTTTTGGCTTACAGTCAATAAGAAGATTTCTTGGAATTACCGGTAGCTTGTGAAAGATATTTAAGAACAACGATACAGGTAAATGACTAAAAAAAGAGGATTGCCCGTAACAGGCCCGAAAATCTTGGGGAGAAACAGAAAAAAGTAGAGTAATATTATGTAGAATAATGTAATTAAACTATGATATATTCTAAAAAGTATATGATGAAGAAAGGACAATAAATGTAAAATAATATAAAGGAGGCTTTTATGTCAGTTAATGTTAATGATTTTATAATTTCAAAGGAAAAAATATATTTAAAAGACGAGAATGATAATATAATTGCATATGTTGATTTTCCTGAGTTTGAAGAAGGAAAGGTTGAAGTTACACATACAGTTGTTGATCCTTCTTTAAGAGGACAGAGAGTTGCAGGAATATTAATGGAATTATTAGTCAAGGAACTAAGAAAAAGAAAGGCTAAGGCAGAACTCACTTGTTCTTATGCAGTAAAGTGGTTTAATAAAAATAAGGAATATAGTGACTGCTTAATTGATCCAGAGGCTGAAGCTAGAAAGGCTTTGGAAATGACAGGAAATGAGGCATGCGCTATTCCTAAACATAGAAAGTAAAGTAACTAGAAAAAGAGGAAGAAATATTATGTTTAAAGAGATTTTTGAAAGTGTAAAGACTAAGGGGGTTCTTGTACATAACAATGGAGTGTTATTCCTTAAATTTGAATAAAATTATTAGCCCTAAAGATTAGATAAATTCTAGTCTTTAGGGCTTTTATTTTTTGATTTTAAGACTTTAAAAGAAGTGAATTTAATTATAAAATATAGACAAAAGGAGGGTTATATGAATATAAGGGAGTATAAAATATTATTATTAGATGATGAGAGTGAAATATTAAATCATATAGAGAATGGTTTAAAACAAGAAGGGTTTTATCGTATTTTTAAAACTTCTACAATAGAAGAAGCCAAAAAAACATTTTTAAAAGAAAAACCACATATACTTGTTTTGGATATTATGTTACCTGATGGAGATGGATATGAATTATTAAAATATGTCAGAAGCTCTTCAGATATACCAGTTATCTTTTTAACTGCAAAGGATGAAGATGTTGATAAATTAATTGGTTTAGGATTAGGTGCAGATGATTATATAACTAAGCCATTTATTATGAAAGAATTAGTGTTTAGAATAAATGCAATATTAAGAAGAAGTTATAAAATTAAGTTACAGGAAACACAAAAATGTATTTTGGGCGATGTAATAATCGATTTTTCACAAAATGTTGTAATAAATAATGATAAAAGTGTAAACCTGACAGCCATGGAAAGAGAAATTTTGAGTAAACTATATGAGAATAAAAATAGAGTGTTAACAAAAGATGCAATAGCGGATGCTATATGGGGAGAGGATATAAGTGGAAATGAACAAAGCTTGATAATGCATATACGTAGAATTAGAAATAAGATAGAAGAAAACCCGTCAGAGCCTAAATATTTAAAAACAATTAAAGGAATAGGGTATAAACTTGTAGTTAATTAGTGAGGAAAAAATGAGGGAGATAATAAAAAAATATATAAAAGCAATTGTTATTGTTGTAAGTGTTTTGATGTTAATAAATATGATAAGTTTGAAATTAGTGCTAGATTTTTTAACTCAAACACAAAATATAACGGTTGATAAATTTATAAATGGAATAGAAATAAAAGATAATGTTTGCACAGTAAATGAATATGTTGATGAATATTGTGACAAAAACTTTAAGTGGTATATGGTTTTAAATGAAAGTGGTGAGATACTATATTCGAATGATTTACCAGATGAATTAAATAAGACGTATACAGTATCAGATATAGCAAGTGCATCGAAATGGTATTTATCAGGTTATTCAGTTGATATTATACAAATACCAAATGGACTTGCAATTTTAGGAAATGATGGGGAATTTTATTGGAAAAAAAATTTGAAAATTAGTAAAAATACTATGCTTACATGTATTATAATTGCCATTATTAATAATATAATTACAACTGTTTTATTTTCATTATTGTTTGCTAAAAAAATTATTATAAAAATCAAGAAAATAACAGATGGTATAATGAGTTTATCAAATGGTGAACAAGTTATTTTAGAAGAAAGTGGAGATTTAAAAGATATATCGAAAGCGTTAAATATTGTATCAAAAAAATTAGATATGCAGAAGAAAAAAATTCAGGAAAACGAAAAGATAAAAAAAGATTGGATGTCAGGTATAACTCATGATGTTAGAACTCCTTTAGCAGTTATAATAGGAAAATGTGAAGAATTAAAAGAATTAGATTCTAATAAAATCGTAAATATGAAGATTAAAACTATACAGAATCAATCATTTAAAATTAAATACTTGATAGATGATTTATCACTATTAAATAATCTTGATATTAACAATATAATTATAAAAAAGGAAAGGACAAAACTAGATCAAATTATAAGAGAGTGCGTGGCAGATATTATGAATATGTATGATGATAGTGATTATACTATTCAACTAGAAGCTAATGATAAATCAGATGAATTATATATGGAAGCAGATGAGCATTTGTTAAAAAGAGCTTTTACGAATATTTTATTGAATAGTCTTGTACATAATGAATATAAATGTTTTATTAATATTGTTATAGAGAAGCAAGAAGAGGGAATAAGTATTATATTTGTTGATGATGGAATAGGAGTAGATAATAAAGAATTAGTTGTATTAAACAATAGGGAAGGCAATAACTCAAGTTTACATGGTTGGGGGACTATAGTTGTTAAAAAAATTATTGAATTACATAATGGTAAAGTTGAATTTGAGAATGCAAAAAAAGGTATGAAAGTGTGTATATTATTGCCTTTGAGATAAAAAGTTAGTTTAAAGTTAGGAAAAAATTATCCCCTTGTTATAAGCTATTGCTATTATTAAGAAAGGGTAAGAGCATTTCACAAGGGGAGGATGTTTTATGAAGAGAAAGATGATTAAAATAGTAGCAAGTATAGTAGTGACTGGAATTATATTATTTCCACTTGCGGTTTTTGCTGAAAATGTAGAAAATGGAGAGTTGATTTTTACAGGAGGACAGAACTCGCAAGTAGTATATTCAGATATAAGAGATGCAAAGCCAGATAATGATTTTAGATATAAAGTTTTGGCTATAGTAAAAGTAGGAGGAACTAAGTATACAAGTGGCTGGAAAGATGATCAAGCATATGTAGAACATAGAAGACATTGGTACACTAATGAAACAGCACATTATGATTGTTATTTAAGATAAATAAAAACTATGCTCTTACCTGCCATTTATAGGGAGGTAGTTATTTATGAAAAAATTTATGCTTTTATTTATTATTGGCCAGCTATTTGTGTATTCTTTTATATTTAGCAAATCTTTTTACGATGTTTATATATTAAATAATATGACAAATAGTAATTTAAATGCATATTATATAGATGATGTTACTGGCAATAATTTAGAGCGTATTTATAACAGTTTGGTTGTATATAATGCTGAAATAGAAATTGTTAAAGAGCCAGTATCTAATAATTCAATTCAAGAATATAGAGTGCTATATTCTAATAATCTTAAAATTTCAAAAAAAGTCCCAATTAATAAAGATAAAAAAATAACTTATGCAGAGTTATCAAAAGATGATTTTGTTGATTCTATTGGTGTATTTTATACAGATTTAAATCGTAACGACATGAATAAAATTTCTGAGAAATTAGAATTGGAGATAAAAGCATATGGAGAAAAGCAAATAGATTATATTCAAATTTTAAAGAATAATGGCATTAATTTTACAATTTTATTGGTAATAACTCAAGTTATACTTTTTATATATACATGTACTCGTATAAAAATAAATGCAATAAAAAAGTTAAATGGATTTAGTGCTTTTAGGATGGTAAAAGATTCTTTATATGAATTTCTAAAGTTAGAAATATTATCAGTTATTGTTATTTTGTTTTTAAATGTAACTTATACATGTGTTATAAAAAGATTTAGTTTTAATTATGTGGTTTTGTTATTATTTTTTATTGCTATTGTTGTTTTAATAACAGTTATACAATTAATGTTAACTCAAATTAGTATAAGATTTATAGATATAAGTGATATGATAAAAAATAAAACTTTTAGACCTGTTTGGTCTTTAGTAATGAATTTTACAAAGATAATTTTGTTAGTTGCAATTACGTTATCAATCACATCATTAAGTATTCAATTAGATAATTATAATGAAACTTTAAACAATATTAATAAGTATAGACAATTAAATACGTATTTTACATCTAATGGTTATAATGCTCAGGAATATGATAAGTGTTTTTCAAAAAAAGAAGAGATAATAAAAATATCTGATGATATGAAGAGAATGTATGAAGAAAATGAAGAATTAGCCTTGTTAATAGATGCCAATATAACAACGTATTCTACAGATGCATATTATAATTTATATAATATTAGTTTTAACGATTTATTAAATTCATATCAAGATAATTATGTGGTAGTTAATAATAAGTATTATAAAACTTTTATGCAATTAAAAGATGAAAATGGAGTATTTATAGACGAATTACCGGATAAAACTATATTGATTCCTAAAAAATATAAGAATGATTATAAAGTTATTGATTATTGTAAGGAAAAATATTCAGAGCTTTACAATTATGATGTTTATTATAAAAATGAAAATGAAGTCGAAATAAGAGATATTAATATTATATTTATTGATGATAACCAGAATATACCTATTTTGGATGAATATATAATGGAATCTAATCAGAAAATAACTAACTCTATTATATATGTAGATGATTCTAATTTAGCAGGCACCTGGTATTTGGAAGAATTAGCTAAAGGAAAACTATCATTTAAATTACCTGATAGATCAGAATATCAGAAAATGTTAGTTAAATATTCATTAAATGAAATGCTGTCATCAGCAACTTTATTAACGCCTTTATCAGATGATATAAGATATTTTGAGTTTATTGTAGATCAAGCAATAGTATTTGTAATTTTATTTATTGCAACACTAATACTAATAGTGTATTTTTCTTGCTATTTAGAGATAATGATAAATCGTAAAAAATACGCAATTAAATATTTAATGGGCTTTTCTAATTTTAAAATTCTTCAATCGCAGTTAACTTATGATTTGTTGTTGTTTATAATAACGTTTTTTTTGCTTAGTTTAAAACAAAATATATCTGCAATAATTATAGGAATAGTAGCTGATCTAATATTTATAATAATGATTTTTAACAAGGAAATAATTAAGTCTATATCAGATATAATGAAAGGGGAATGATTAATGAATGAGATTTTATTATTAAAAGGAATATCAAAAAAATATGATAATAATGAGGTATTATCAGGAGTAAATTTATCTGTTATGAGTGGAGATATGATTGCAATTGTTGGTGAAAGTGGAAGAGGAAAGACTACTTTGTTGAATATATTAGGTTTAATAATTAATCCATCAGAGGGTGAATATCTAATAAATGGAAAACAAATAAAAAATGTTGATTCAAGAGAAGCTATGATGATTAGAAGAAATTATATTGGGTATTTATTTCAAAATTATGGTTTAGTGGAAGATGAAACAGTAGAATGGAATATAAAACTGGCATTCAGTTATAAGAAAATGAAAAATAAAGAAAAAAATGATGAGGTTTTATTTTATTTACAAAAATTTGGGTTGGAGAATAGTCTAAAAAAGAAGGTTTATCAACTAAGTGGTGGAGAGCAACAACGAGTAGCTTTAATTAGATTAATGATAAAAGATACACCGATAATACTTGCAGATGAACCGACGGGATCACTTGATAAAAATAATAGAGACTTGATAATGGAGGAATTAATAAAATTTAATAAAATGGGTAAGACAATTATAATAGTTACACATGATAATGAAGTTGCAAATATGTGCAAAAGAAAAATTGATTTAAATTAGATAATTTTCCCTAGATTAGAATAAAAATATTAGCCCTAAAGATTAGATAAATTCTAGTCTTTAGGGCTTTTTTATGTTTGCAATTTAAAATAATTTTTGAATTGCTTTGACAAAGGAGAATTATTTTGTTTATTATGAAATTAACGCAACAGTTTTTCAAGAGTTAGTTATGTGGATTAGTCAATTTAAAGGAGAGTAAGATTATGAAGAATAATGTAATTAGAAAAATTATGTGTGTATTAGCAGTTGTTAATTTAGTTGTAATGGCTGTGTTAATGAGCTTTTTACCTGAAAAGATGCCTATGCATTATGATTTAAATGGAGTTGTGGATAGATGGGGAAGTAAATATGAGAATTTCATTTTCCCAATTATAATTATTGTAATGGGGATTTTTTGGATAGCATTTTCAATGTATTTTGAGAGGAAAGCAACTAGAAGCACAGAAGATAAGGAAATTAAGTCATTACTTGCTAATGCTAAAGTGTTAGATATTGTTGGCTTATGTGAAACTATCTTTTTTATATTTACGGAAGCTTTTAGCCTTTATAAAGCTATTAACTTAATAAATACGGATGCTACAACAATGTCAGTGGATAGTATTAAAATTGAAATAATTGGAACGGGAGTGTTAATAATTGTTTTAGCAAACTTTATGACTAGGACTAAGATGAATAAGATAGTAGGAATAAGAACCTCTTTTAGTATGTATAATGACAGAACTTGGAGAAAATCTAATAGATTTGGCGCCTATGCACTTATGATTAGCGGACTTTTAACTATTGTTACAGCCGTGTTTATAAGGCAATCAATTGTTGGAGTTTTTCTAATGCTTGCTTATATATTAGTGGCAGTTATAGTAACTATGATATATTCTAAAAAAGTATATGATGAAGAAAGAACAATAAATGTAAAATAATATAAAGGAGGCTTTTATGTCAGTTAATGTTAATGATTTTATAATTTCAAAGGAAAAAATATATTTAAAAGACGAGAATGATAATATAATTGCATATGTTGATTTTCCTGAATTTGAAGAAGGAAAGGTTGAAGTTACACATACAGTTGTTGATCCTTCTTTAAGAGGACAGGGAGTTGCAGGAATATTAATGGAATTATTAGTTAAGGAACTAAGGAAAAGAAAGGCTAAGGCAGAACTTACTTGTTCTTATGCAGTAAAGTGGTTTAATAAAAATAAGGGATATAGTGACTGCTTAATTGATCCAGAGGCTGAAGATAGAAAGGCTTTGGAAATGACTGGAAATGAGGCATGCGCTATTCCTAAACATAGAAAGTAAAGTAACTAGAAAAAGAGGAAGAAAAATATGTTTAAAGAGATTTTTGAAAATGTAAAGACTAAGGGAATTCTTGTACATAACATCACAAATTATGTTACAGTTAATGATTGTGCCAACATAATACTAGCAATAGGCGCATCCCCTGTTATGGCAGATGAAAAGGAAGAGGTTTGTGAGATAACTTCCATTGCTAGTGCTCTAAATATCAATATTGGTACATTAAATAAAAACAATATAGAGTCTATGTTTTTGGCCGCTAAAAAGGCTAATGAATTAGACAAGCCAGTGCTTTTAGATCCTGTGGGTGCAGGAGCTTCAAGGTTAAGAACTAATACAGCCAAAGATTTAATTAGTAAAAGAAAAATTAGCGTTATAAGGGGTAATTTATCTGAAATTAGAGCAGTTATGGATTTTGAGTCTAAAACTAAAGGTGTAGATGCAGCTAAAGAGGATTCCATAAATCTAGATAATTTAGAGGAAAGAGTAGCATTTGCAAAAAAATGTGCCAAGGAAACTAAGGCAATAATTGCAATTACAGGTCAGATAGATATTGTGGCTGATGATAAAAAGGCTTATTGTATATATAACGGAGTTAAGGAAATGTCTAGAATAACTGGAACAGGTTGTCAGTTATCTGCTATGACTACTGCCTTTCTTGCGGCCAATAAAGATAAGCAATTAGAGGCTGTGGCAGTTTCTGTGATGACTATGGGACTTGCAGGAGAAATAGCTTTTAATAGACTCTCTGATTTAGATGGTAATGCAAGTTTTAGAAACTATATAATAGATGCAGTCTATAATATGACTCCCCAAATTTTAGAAGAAGGTGCTAGATATGAAGTGCGATAAGAAAAATATGTTGCTATATGCAGTTACAGACAGAGCCTGGACAGGTAAACAAAGTCTTTATGAACAGGTGGAGGAAGCCCTTAAAGGAGGAATTACTTGTCTTCAGTTAAGAGAAAAGAATTTATCAGACGAGGAGTTTTTAAAGGAAGCCATTCAAATAAAAGCTTTATGCAATAAGTATAAAGTTCCATTCTTTATAAATGATAATGTGGAAGTTGCGATTAAATGTGGAGCAGACGGAATTCATGTTGGACAAGATGATATGGCAGCAGGAAGAGTAAGAGAACTTGTGGGAGACAAGATGATGATAGGAGTTTCAGCTCATTCTGTTAAAGAAGCGGTTGAAGCTGTTAAAAATGGCGCAGATTGTTTAGGGGTAGGCGCTATATTTTCAACATCAACTAAAAAGGATGCTAGTGTGCTTGACTTAAATGTTGTATCTGATATCTGTAAGGCAGTATCTGTGCCAGTTGTAGCAATTGGTGGTATAAAAAAGGATAATATATCTAAGCTAAAGGGTACAGGAGTAGACGGAGTTGCTTTAGTTAGTGCAATTTTTGCAGCTGATGATATAAAGGCTGAATGTGAGGAGTTAAGAAAGCTCGCAGCTGATATGATAAAGTAAATAATAGTCTTTTGGGATGATTATAAATAAAAAAGCTTGCTAGATTAGGAATAGGTTTTTCCTGCTCTAACAAGCTTTTTCTTAATTTGTAATTTCCACCTGATTCTTAGTATTTCCATTCATAAGCTTTAGGCAAAGGCCCTTAATCTTATATCTATAGGCAAGTAGCATTGAAAGAATTGCACCAAGATATGTCTGTGTAATTTCATAAGGCATAGTAATAATTGCATATTCCTTAGTACTATAAACAAAGGCCTTACCAAGTGTGTAGCCAAGAACCATAACAAGGCCACCAACAATAACAGCAATAGCTGAAGCAAGCTTAGGCTTGTTTTTAAGTGTGTGGTGTGCAATTAATGAAATAACGAATGCCTGTAAACCGTGAGTTACTAAAGAAACAAACATTGTTAGGGGATAGAAAATCATATCTCCAAAGAATGAACCTACACCACCAACAATAAAAGCCTCAACAGGATTTAGTATTAAAGCAGCAAGGCAAATTACAGCATCACATAGATAAACATGTCCTCCAGGTACTGGTAGACCAAAGGAAGACATAATAATATTTAGAGCCATAAAAAGTGCGGTCATTGTAATTCTAATAGTTGTTATCTTAGTTGTATTTCTAGTATTTGTAGTCATTTTCCTTTAACTCCTTTACTTTTTGTTTCTGAAAGGTTACCATTAAACTGAATATATAGAAATAACCAGAAAAGGAGTTTTTAATATAACCAGATGAATATAAAAATAGATTTTAATTTGGAAACACCAGCATATATTCAGTTATATGAGGGGCTTGTAAAAAGTATAGTTGATGGAGTTTATCCCTATGGCAGCAAGTTACCATCTAAGAGGATAATTGCTGCAGATACAGAAACTAGCGTTATTACAGTAGAACATGCAATAACTCTTCTTAATGAAGAAGGCTATACAAAATCAAAGGAAAGAAGTGGTGTCTTTGTTATTTTTAAGGATGAAGATTTTATTAGTAATCAGACCAAAAGAAGAGAAAGTACAAAGATTATTAAAGATAAAAGTAATAGTGAGATTTTTAATGATACAGATTTTGGAAAAGATATGGAAAATGAAGAAAAGAAGGGAAATTTTCCAATTTCTGTATTAAATAAAACCATAAGAAAAATATTGCTTGATTATGGTGATAAGCTTCTAATAAAATCACCTAATTATGGATGTATAGAGCTTAGAAATGAAATATGTTTTTATTTGGCAAGAAGCAGAGGAATACATATACAAGCAAATCAAGTTATAATTGGTTCTGGAGCAGAATATTTTTATGGCTTAATTGCGCAGTTTTTAGGACATCAAAAATATGTAGCAATAGAAAATCCATCATATAATAAGATACAACAGGTATATGAATCCTTTGGTTTGGTTTGTGATATGCTTGATTTATCGGATAATGGAATATCATCGGATAAGTTGGAGAAGACAAAGGCTAAATTATTACATGTAACCCCTTTTAATAGTTATCCATCAGGTGTAACAGCTGATATTTCTAAGAAAAATGAGTATTTAAATTGGGCTAGAAAAAGAGATGGGATAATTATAGAAGATAATTTTGATTCAGAATTAACAGTTTCAAGAAAACTAGAAGAACCCTTATTTTCTATGGCAAATGATGTAAATGTAATCTATATAAATACATTTTCACGAACAATTGCACCGTCTATGCGTATAGGATATATGATATTACCTAATAATTTGATTGAAGAATTTAAGAAAAAATTAGGCTTTTATTCATGTACAGTACCTATTTTTGAGCAATACTTAATTATGGAATTATTAAAAAATGGAGAGTTTGAAAGACATATAAATAGAGTTAGAAGAAAAAAGAGAAATGAATTATAATAAAATGAAATGAAATGAAAAAGAGGAGATAAAATGAAAGGAAAAAGAGAAATAGCTAGTTTTTTATATTTAACAATAGGTGCGATTTTTGCAGCATTTGCAATTGAAGAATTTTTAGTACCAGTCCTTGTATTAGATGGTGGAGTTGTAGGCGTAAGTATGATTATCTCCCAATTGACAGGAATAAAACTTGGAATACTTACATTTGTACTTAATATACCATTTCTTATAATTGGGCTTAAAAATATGGGAAAGGGATTTTTTGTATCAGCAATTTATTCTATGATTCTTTTTTCAATAGCACTTTCAGTTTTTACTGTTTTAAGGTATGTAACAGAAGAGGCTCTACTTGGAGTAGTATTTGGTGGCGTTTTGTTAGGACTTGGAGTAGGTTTTGTACTTCGAGGTGGAGGCTGCCTTGATGGAACAGAGACAATAGCACTTTTATTAAGTAAAAAAACCTCATTTTCTGTAGGACAAGTTGTTTTTATTATTAACATTTTTATTTATGCAACAGCAGGAATTTTGTTCGGATGGGACAGAGCACTTTATTCGCTTTTGACATATTTTATTTCATTTAAGATTATTGATATGGTAGAAGAGGGCTTAGATCAAGGAAAAGCTGCGATGATAATAACTCAAAACGGAGAAGAATTAGCAGATGAAATCTATAAAAAACTTGGTAGAACATGTACGCTTATGGATGGACAGGGACTTATTTCATCTGATAAGAAATGTATATTATATTGCGTAATAACAAGAATTGAAGTGGCAACTCTAAGAAAAATTGTAAGTGAATCTAATGAATCTGCATTTGTTACAATTACAGATGTATCCGAAATAGTAGGTAATCACGTAAAAAAGACACCTGGTGATGATACTGAAGCAATTTTACATTGAAATTAAAATCTGTTATTATATGCTTTACTATTTAAATATAGAAAAGCGTTTTCAGATATATCTTAGGGAAAGGCGGTAAATCTATGAATCCAATGGATGAAATTTTTAAGAATAAGAAAGATGAGGATCTTGATGAAATCGAGAAACTCTTTAAGTATGCTAAATTAGATGATGCTCCAGATGAGGACAGAAATTCTAAGAGTTATAACCCATTTAGTCATTTGGATGACGATGTTGAAGACTAATAAAGATTAATAAAAAGGACTTAGGAGATGTATTTTTAAGACTCGCGAGCGAGTCTTGACAATCTTTATACATCCCTAAGTCCTTTTTGTCGTTTTTATTCAATTATAAATTGTCGTTTTTATTCAAAGACCATTAAGAAAGTTTTTCTACAATTTCTTTAGGAGCCTTTGTGCAAAAGCTCACGATTACATTTACAATTAAAGCAATAATAAATGCTGGTAATAATTCGTAAATTGCAAATGCACCACCAAGTCCACTAATAACATATTTCCAAAGGAATACAACAATTGCGCCTGTAATCATACCAGCAAGTGCTCCTTCCTTAGTTGAACGTTTCCAGAAAAGTGCAAGTAAAACTACTGGTCCAAAAGCAGCACCAAAACCTGCCCAGGCAAAGGAAACAATTGAAAATACAGAACTATTAGGATCTCTTGCAATAAAAATAGCAATTACGGAAATTAAAACTACAGTAATCTTTGCCACCTTAACAGAAACTTCGTCAGATAATTTTTTTCCAAAGAATGTTTGAATTAAATCTGAAGAAATAGCTGAAGCAGAAGCTAAAAGTTGAGAGTCAGCTGTGGACATTGTCGCAGCAAGAATACCTGCAAGGATAAGACCTGCAATAATTGCTGGGAATAAACCATAACTACTCATTAAATTTGCAATATGAATAATAACTCTTTCTGAGTCGGCTGTATTATTAAATGTAGGAATAACGCCTGTTGCACTCATTCCTAGACCTACAATACCAATAAGAAGTGCTACTGCCATGGAAATAACTACCCATACGCTAGCAACTCTTCTTGAAGTTTTAATCTTATTAACATTTCCAATAGCCATAAATCTAATAAGGATATGTGGCATACCAAAATAACCAAGTCCCCAAGCAAGCATTGAAATTGCAGTGATTGCTGAATAAGGTGAGGCGCTGTTAGTAGTAGCATCATGAACAGATGTAATACTAAAGAAACCTGGTAAGTCCTTAGCATTATCAATTACTGCATCAAGACCACCGGCCTGATTAATACCAAATAAAATAACAATTAATAGGGCAATTGTCATACAAATACTCTGAATAAGGTCTGTAGTACAAACGGCCTTAAAGCCACCCATTGTACAATAAAGCGCAATAATAATTGCACTAACAACCATGGCGAGTAAATAATTTACGCCAAATAATGTGTTAAAAAGCTTACCGCATGCGGCAAAACCTGATGCTGTATATGGAATAAAGAAAACAACAATAATTAAAGCTGAAATACAAGTTAAGATATTTTTCTTATCTCCAAAACGCTTTGAGAAATACTCGGGAACTGTAATTGCTCCAAGAATTTCAGTTTGCTTTCGTACCTTCTTTGCTACAAAGAGCCAGTTAAGATAAGTACCTAGGGCTAAACCAAGGATTGTCCAAAATGGATCTGCAAGACCTGAAATATATGCAAGTCCTGGGATACCCATTAGTAACCAACTACTCATATCAGAGGCCTCGGCGCTCATGGCAGTTACAAAGGGGCCTAACTTTCTACCACCTAAGTAGAAATCGCCAGTGTCTTCGTTACCTTTTGAGAAAATAATTCCAACTACAATCATCATTACAAGATAGAGGGCAATTGTAATTATCAAACATACTTGTGCTGTCATAAGTATAAGTCTCCCTTCTTAAATTAAATAATGTATATATAATGTAACTTTACTTATTGATGAGTAAAGCTATACTATGTCATAGTAACGTGCTAATAAGTCAAAGTCAATAAATTAATATTGTATTTAACTAAAGTATTGAAAAAAATACGTTTTACCTTGGATGAAAGTATGCTATAATACCTAAAGCCTATAATTATAATTAAAGGAGGATAATATAATAATGGCAGATATTTGTGAGAAGATGGAAGAACTTGGTGTTATTCCAGTCGTAGTATTAAATGATGTAAAGGATGCAGTACCTCTTGCTAAGGCATTAGTTGAAGGTGGTATCCCATGTGCTGAAGTTACATTCCGTACAGCAGCAGCTGAAGAATCAATCAGAGAAATCAAGAAGGCATACCCAGAGATGTTACTTATCGCTGGTACTGTTCTTACAACAGAGCAGGTAGATAGAGCTGTAGCAGCAGGTGCAGAAATGATTGTTGCTCCAGGTTTTGATCCAGAAATCGTTGATTACTGTTTAGAGAAGAAGATCCCTGTTTGCCCAGGTATCGTTACTCCTTCTGAGCTTGCTCAGGCAGTTAAGAGAGGTCTTACAAGAGTTAAGTTCTTCCCAGCTGAAGCAGCAGGTGGACTTAAGATGATTAAGGCTATGACAGCAGCTTACACTAACGTAAGAATCATGCCTACAGGTGGTATCAACGCTAAGAACATTACAGAATATCTTGAATGCGATAAGATCTTCTGCTGTGGTGGTTCTTGGATGGTTAAGGGCGACTTAATCAAGGCTGGCGAATTCGATAAGATTAAGGAAATGACAGCTGAAGCTAAGGCAATCGCTGCAAGCGTACGTTAATTAGTATTTTTGTCGTAATAGAACATTAAATATGTATAAATTAAACCAGTCGCTAGTGTATAATTACACTTGCGATTGGTTTTTTATTTTGGAGGTTTTGTTATGATTACTAATTTTGGATTTATGCCAGATGGCAAAGAAGTATTTTTAGTAGAGATTAAGAATGAACATTTTAAGGCCAAGCTTATAAGCTACGGCGCAATATTAAATAGTTTCGAGACAGTAGATAATAAGGGGAATAAATTAGATATTGTCTTAGGTTTTGATACATTAGAAGATTATATTTTACAGGATAAGTGCTTTGGCTGCATCGTTGGTAGATGTACTAACAGAATTTCTAACGCTAGCTTTAAGCTTAATGGTGAAACTTATCATTTATATAAGAATAATGCCGGAAATTCTAGCCACGGTGGAAAGGTGGGCTTTGGAAAGAAGGCTTGGGATATTAAGGAGCACACTGAGGATAGCGTAACATTTCATATTACAAGTCCTGATATGGAGGAAAACTATCCCGGTGAACTAAGCTTAGATGTGAAATATTCTCTTACAAGCACAGGCCTTAAGCTTGAATATTTAGGATATACATCTAAGGACACAATTGTGAATATAACTAATCATGCCTATTTTAATTTAAATGGTCATGCCGCAGGCACTATTGAGAAACATTTACTAACAATCAATGCCGATAATTTTGTTTGGGCAAATGAAAAGACAATCCCAGATGGAAGAATCCTTCCAGTAGCTAACACTCCTATGGATTTCAGAGAAGCTACTGAAATAGGAAAGAATGTCAACTCAGATTACGATCAGATTAAGTGGGCTAAAGGCTTAGATAGAAACTGGTGCATAAATGGCAATTTGCATGAACTTAATAAAGCTTGCGTATTAGAAAGCAAGGAAAGCGGAATAAAGCTAACTATTTCAACATCACAGCCGGGACTTCAGGTCTACACAGGAAACTATCTCTCTGGTAGTCGTCCTGCTAAGGAAAATGTTAATTATATAGATAGAGCAGGCGTGGCCCTAGAATGTCAGGGTTATCCAGATGCTATTAATCATGAGAACTTCCCATCAGTGGTTTTAAGGGCCGGGGAAGAGTATAGAGAAGAGACTGTATACGAGGTTGAAGTAAAGTAGTGTCTTATTATTTGTAGTGATGTAAAATCACTACAATATGCAAATAATTCGCAAAAATTATTGACAATAAAAATGCTCGGTGTTAAAATGCAAAAGGTTTGCAAATTATTTTTTATGTATTATAATATTATTTGCGGCGATAAAACACAGTCGTATATTATAACATAAAGGATTACAAGCGTAAGCTTGATCTAATGAGGAATAGAATATGAAAGAATATAAAACAAAAGCAAGAGATTGTATCTTGGATTATTTTAAGAATCATTGTGATGAAAGGGTAACAGCTGCAGAAGTTTACCAATTTTTAAAGGATAACGGTAATAACGTTAACTTAGCAACAATTTATAGAAACTTAGATAAGATGAGTGAAAAGGGAGAACTATTAAAATCTAAGAATGTCTCAGATGGATGCGCCTTTTATTCATACACTGAGAAGGGGGATTCTTGTTGTAAACATCTCCACTTACAATGTAAGATTTGTGGCCATGTTATACATTTAGAGGAAGATCTAATGAACATTTTATATAGCTATGTTAGTGATAAGATGGGATTTAGCCTCGATTGCAAAGAATCGGTTTTAATGGGAGTTTGTTCTAATTGTAAAGCAGAAGCTGAGATAGAAGGCATTTATGCTTGTCATAATGAATTAGAACATAAAGCAGGTATTTGTACCTGTGATCATCATGCTAGTCACTCATAGAAAGGGAGTTAAGACATGAAATCCATTTTTAAGAATATTGTAACATTAGTTTTAGTTCTAACACTTGCAGTTAGTTCATTAGTAGCTTGCGGTAGTGTTAAGAATTCACATTTACAGTCTTCATCTAATGAGGATGCTAAGTATGAGATCGTTTGTACAATTTTTCCAATTTATGATTGGGTTAAGAATATTGTAGGTGATAATGATAATGTAAATGTAACACTTCTTTTAGATCAGGGAACTGACATTCATAGTTTCCAGCCAACAACAGCAGATATCGCATTAATTTCTGACGCAGATATGTTTATTTATGTTGGCGGAGAGTCAGATGAATGGGCAGAAGATGCAGCGTCTGAGGCGGTAAACAAGAAGCAGATAGCAGTAAACTTAATGGAAATCTTAGATGATGAAGTGGTTGAAGAAGAAATCAAAGAAGGAATGCAGGCTGAGAAAGAAGATAGTGAAGAGGATGAAGTTGAATACGATGAACATGTTTGGTTATCTTTAAAGAATGCACAAACAATAGTTTCTCAATTGACAGATAAGATTTCTGAAATGGATGAAGCTAATCAAGAAACTTATGTGCAGAATAGCGCTATGTATATGGCACAATTAGCAAGTCTTGATGCTGAGTATCAAGCAGTAATTGATATTGCAAGTCAGAAGACATTATTATTTGGTGATAGATTTCCATTTAGATATTTAGTTGAAGATTATAATTTGGATTATTACGCTGCTTTTGTTGGTTGTTCAGCAGAAACAGAAGCAAGCTTTGAAACAATTGCATTCTTAGCAGAAAAGTTAAAGGAATTAGGACTTAGCAAAGTTCTTATAATTGAGAATTCTGATGGAAAGATTGCTGATACAGTAATAGAGCAGTCAGGAACATCAGCTACTAAGGCAGTACTTAATTCTATGCAGTCTGTTACAGCGAATGATGTTAAGGATGGAATTACATATATTTCTATTATGCAAGACAATTTAGAAGTTTTAAAGGAAGCTCTAAATTAATACATTTTGTATAATAAGGACATGAAAGGAAGTATAATATGTCTATTATTAAGGTTGACAATTTAGCAGTAGGATATGAGGGCAAGGCAGTTGCAACAGGACTTAATTTTACTGTAAATGAGGGGGATTATCTATGTATTATAGGGGAGAATGGAGCAGGTAAAAGTACTCTTATGAAGACTTTGCTTCATCTTATTAAGCCTATTTCAGGTGAAGTATCATATATGGATGGCCTCATGCCTTATGAAATAGGATATTTACCACAACATACTATCGTTCAGAAGGACTTTCCTGCCTCAGTTGAGGAGATAGTCCTTTCTGGACTTTTATCAAAGAGTGGATTACGTCCATTTTATACAAAAACTGAAAAGAAGATTGCACAAAGAGCTATGGAAAAAATGGACATTTTGGATTTAAAGAAAAAATGTTATCGTAACCTTTCAGGTGGACAAATGCAAAGAGTATTACTTGCTAGAGCTTTATGCGCAACTTCAAAATTACTCGTGCTTGATGAACCTGTAACAGGGTTGGATCCTAAGGTTACAGAAGATTTTTATAAGCTTATTAAACAACTAAATGATGAAGGCCTTACAATTATTATGGTAAGTCATGATATGCCATCGGCAATTCGTTATTCTAGTAATATTTTACTTGTTAACCAAACACAGAAGTTTTTTGGCAAAACAAAAGATTACATTTCTAGTACAGCAAGAAAAGAATTTGATGGCGAATTATGTGCCTATGAAGTAGATGATCAAGGAAAGGAGAAAGATAATGGAATTAATTAATACACTTTTATATTATCTAAATTTTTCCTTTGTAAGATATGCGATTATTGTTGGAGTTTTAATTGCACTATGTTCATCACTTCTTGGTGTAACACTTGTATTAAAGAGATATTCTTTTATAGGTGATGGTCTATCTCATGTAGCTTTTGGAGCTATGGCAGTGGCATCAGTAATGAAATTATCTAATAATAATATATTGATTTTGCCAGTGACTATTATTGCTGCGATTCTTTTACTTAGAACAGGACAGAATGCTAAGATAAAGGGAGATGCAGCCATTGCAATGTTATCAGTTTCATCCCTTGCGATTGGTTACTTACTTATGAATGTATTTTCAACTTCTGCTAATATTTCAGGAGATGTATGTACAACACTTTTTGGCTCTACATCTATTCTTACATTAAAACAGTCAGAAGTTATTATGTGTATTGTATTATCAATTGTTGTAATACTTACATTTGTTATTTTTTATAATAAAATTTTTGCAGTTACTTTTGATGAAAATTTTGCAAAGGCAACAGGCACTAAAACAGACCTCTACAATCTCTTAATTGCAGTTTTAATTGCAGTTGTAATTGTTATAGGAATGAATTTAGTAGGTTCTTTACTTATTTCTGCATTAATTATTTTCCCGGCTCTTTCTGCAATGAGAGTGATTAATCAATTTAAGGGAGTTGTAATTGCATCTGCTATTATTTCGGTAATCTGTGCCTTAGTAGGTATATTTGCATCTATTCTTTTATCAACTCCTGTAGGTGCAACAATTGTTGCAGCTGATTTAGTGGTTTACTTATTTGCAATTTTAGTAGGGAGAATAAAGTAATGGGAAGATTTGAAAGAACTAAGAATTTAGTTGGTGCTACAGCTTTTGAAAAATTAACTAATGCAAAGGTACTTATCTTTGGTGTTGGTGGAGTTGGTGGCTTTGTTACTGAAGCACTAGCTCGTTCAGGCATAGGCTATATTGAAATTGTCGATAAGGATGTAGTTAGTGAATCAAATATTAATAGACAGATTATAGCTACAACAAAAACTATAGGACAAAGTAAAGTAGAAGCATTTAAGGAAAGAATTATGGATATTAATCCTGATTGTACTGTAGTTGCAAGACAGTGTTTTTATTTACCTGATAATAAAGATGAATTTGATTTTAGCCAATATGATTATGTGATAGATGCAGTTGATACAGTAACTGCCAAGTTAACAATAATTGAGGAAGCCAAAAGAGTCAATGTCCCAATAATTAGTGCCATGGGAGCAGGTAATAAATTAGATCCAACTAAGTTTGAAGTTGCAGATATTTTTGAAACTTCTGTATGCCCATTAGCTAAAGTAATGAGACGTGAACTTAAAAAGAGAGGTATAACCAAATTAAAGGTAGTCTATTCTAAAGAAGAGGCTAAAAAGCCTGAGGTAGATGAAGCTTATTTGCAAAAGGAATATGAAGAGACAAAAAAGAGACCGGTTGCTGGAAGTATTGCTTTTGTACCTTCTGTTGCAGGCTTAATTATGGCTTCTGAAGTTGTAAAAGATCTTTGTAACTAGCAAAATTTAGAATGTTTGATTTACTTCATATAAATGTGTAAGTTAAAAAACATGCCCCCTGTTTCATTGTATATTTTATTGACGAATGGTATAATTATTTTACTATATTAAACGTGATGACAATAAAATATATATGTGAAATAGGGGGGTTTTTCTATGAAGTTTAAACACATTAGTACCAAATTACTGTGCCTTCTTATACCAACAATTATCTTGGCAATGATTATACTTACAATAGTAAGTGCTAATTTAGCAAGATCGGAATTAATTAAAAGTAATGAGGAATTAATGGAAACAGCTTTAAATGGAGAAGCTTATAATATTAATACTATCCTTATGGAAATTTCTTCAACAGCTAATGCAGAAGCAGCAATAGGACAGAATTTATATCAAACAGCTTCGGCAGAAGATTTAGAGCAGTCTTTACAGACCCATATTATGATGCAACAAGTGGAATGATAATGATGACTTGTGCAGCACCTATGTTTGATACTAATAATCAATTTATAGGATGTGTTACAGTAGACGTTGAGATTTCTGATATTAAGGAAATTGCAACAAATATTAAGGTCGGTGAGACTGGCTATGCAATGCTTCTTACATCTTCAGGTGTATTTATGGGATATAAAAATGATGCGTATATTTCAAAGGCAACTAATATTGTTAATGTATCAAATTCTTCTATGGCAGAAGCAGGTAAGGAAATTTTAAGTTCTGCTACAGGTACATCGGAATTTACTGATGATGATGGTGAAGATGTAGATCTTTATTGGAAGACAATTGATAAGACTAATTGGAAATTGGCTGTAATGATTAATCAGTCAGAATTAGAAGAACCAATTATTGGCTTGATTTTTAAGATTGTTATCATATGTATTGTAGCAGTAATAGCTGTAGCTGCAGTTATATATTTGGTTGTTAAGCAGATTACTAATTCAATAGTAAAGGTAAAGAAATTTGCCGTTGATTTATCAAACGGAGATTATACAATTCCTTCATTGAATGTTAAAACAAAAGATGAAGTAGGAGATTTAGGTAATTCTCTTAATGCTATGTATGATACCTATAAAGATATTATAGGTGCTATATCAGAACATTCTGAATCCCTTGATAATTCATCACAAATGCTAAATAATGCTACTACAGAGCTTACAAATAAGTTTGATATGATTAAGAGCAATATGTCTGAAATTAATGAAGCAGTTATGTCTTCATCAGCTGCTACTCAGGAGGTTAATGCATCTACTGAGGAAGTTAACTCATCAGTAACAATTCTTTCTGAACAGGCAGCTAAATCAAAGGATATGGCTAAGGAAATTATGTTACGAGCAAGCGATGTTGAAACAAGAAGTAAAGTTGCTTATGACAATGCTATTAGCCTATCAAGAGAATATGATGTATCTCTTAAGAAGAGTATAGATAATGCAGGTATAGTTGAGTCAATTGGAACTCTTGCAGGAACTATCTCAGATATTGCAGAGCAGATTAATTTGCTTTCTTTAAATGCTTCAATTGAAGCTGCTAGAGCTGGTGAACAAGGCAAGGGCTTTGTAGTAGTTGTTATTGAGATTGGTAAGTTAGCAGGAGATACAACTGAAGCAGTAGGTAAGATCCAAAATACAGTAGAAGATGTTCAAAGAGCCTTTGAAGAATTAACAGCTGATGCTCAAAAGATTCTTGCATTTGTAAATGAAACTGTTACACCAGATTATGACCAATTTGTAAAGGTTGGTAAACAATATGGTGATGATGCACATAATATTGATGAAATATCAGAAAGTATTTCTGAAATGTCATCTACAATTGAAAGAACAATGGGTGAAGTAAGTTATGCAATTAATAATATTGCAGAATCAACACAGGTTACAGCTGCAAGCTCAGCTGATAGTGTAAAGGCAGTAAGTGATGTTGCTGATGTAGTTGCAGAGGTAGTTGAAATGTCTGCAAAAGAAGAAGTGATTGCTAGTGACCTTAGTCAGGCAGTTAGTGGATTCACACTTGAATAAAGGTTAGTTGTCTTTTAGACTTCTAATAAATGTAAGCAAGCTTACAAAAGATAAGGGCATCATAGATAAGTCAGGTCCGATTATCTATGATGCCCTTATTATTTTTATACATGTAGTTTTTAAAACCACATAACAAGACTTGTTAGACTATAAGTCGCAATATCTATGCTATTTTCGTTGACAATTGTATACATCTAGATTACAATAATCTTTGATAATAAAATTAAAGTAAGAGGGAGGATAAAGAAGGAAAATGAGAAAAACCATGTATTATACAAGCTATGAAGATGATTTAGTAGATAGCACTAATCAAGATTATAAGCTTAAGGATAATTATAAATGGGTACATAAGAATCCTTTTTATGTATTTTTTGCCTGGCTTTTATACATTTTCTTAACAATTCCTGTTGGACTTATCTATACAAAGCTGATACTTAGGGTCAGCTATAAGAACCGCAAGGCTTTAAGAAGGTCCAAACTTAAGGGATATTTTTTGTATAGTAATCATACACAAGCCTTTGGTGATGTGGTTATGCCAGCAATCGCTGCGCTTCCAAAAAGAATCTATACAGTGGTAAGTCCTGCGAATTTCGCTTTACCAGTTATAGGTAGAATTCTTACAATGATAGGGGCACTTCCAACTCCTGATTCAATTAAGGGGTTTAAACAGTTTAGAGCTGCTTATACAAGAAGAATTAAGATGGGACACCCTGTTATTATTTATCCGGAAGCACATCTATGGCCTTATTACACTAAGATAAGACCTTTTAAGGATACGTCCTTTAGATTTCCTGTGGAATTAAAGACAGCAGCCTATGTGCAGACAGTAACATATCAGAAGAGAAGATTTTCTGATAAGGCTAAGATTACAATTTATTATGACGGACCTTTTTATCCTGATGAGACTTTATCAACTAAAGAGGCACAGAAGAAATTACACGATGAAATTTATAATACTATGCTTGAAAGAGCCAAGAATAGCAATTATGAGTATTATAACTATATGCCAAAGAATGAAAGTGATATTAGACAGGGTAAAGGGGAACAAAAAGCAATATAAGGGAGAGACTTATGAATATATTATACTGTGGTGACCGCAAGATGGAGCGAGGACTATTAATGTCTACCATCTCACTATTAGATAATAGTACAGAGCCGCTTAATATCTATGTTTTAACATTAGAATTAACTATGGCAGGAAAACAATATAAGGCTGTTTCTAATGAATTTATTGATTTTTTGTCAGAGTATATTAAGACTAGAAGAGATGGCTCAACAATTAAGAAGATAGATGTATCTGCTTTCTTTGCTAAAGAAAAACCTGAGGCTAACTTAGGTACAAGATTTACACCTTGCTGCATGCTTAGGTTATATGCAGATGAGATTGAGGAAATACCAGATAGAATACTCTATTTAGACACAGATGTACTAGCAAAGAAGGACTTTAGTGAATTCTATCATCAGAATATAGATAATTATGAGTTTGCTGGTGTACTTGACCATTATGGTAAACATTTTTTTAGAAGAAAACCCAAACTACTAAAGTTTGATTACTTTAATTCCGGAGTTTTGCTTCTTAATATGACTAAGATTAGAGAGACAGGCTTATTTAAGAAGAGTCGTATGAGATGTATTTCTAAGCAAATGTTAATGCCAGATCAAAGTTCTTTAAATAAGCTTGCAATAGCTAAGAAGAAATGCGAAAGAAAGTATAATGACCAAAGACGAGATCATAACGATACGGTTTTTAGACATTTTACAACTACCTTTAGATTCTTTCCAAAGTTTAGACAAGTAACGGTTAAACCTTGGGACATGGATAGAGTTCACGAGGTATTAAAGCTACACGACTATGACGAACTATTTGACAGATATAGTAGTTTGCTTAGTGAATATCAGAGTAGAAAGATTAATGATAATTGTTTAAGAGGAAGGGAATAATAATATGAGACAGACAGTACCTATATTTTTTGCTATTGATGATAATTATGCGCCATTTTTAAGTGTTGCGCTTTGTTCTTTAATTGAAAATGCATCAAAGGAGAATAATTATAAAATACATATAATTCATCAAGAATTAAGTGAAGTAAATAGAAGAAAGATTGCATCTCTTGCAAGAGAAAACTTTGAAATCGAATTTTGTAAGATGAAGGATACAATTGAAGATTTACAGGTAAATATGGGCCTTAGAGAAATCTATCAAACAATTACTATTTACTTTAGACTATTCTTGCCTGATATGTTCCCTGAATATGATAAGGGAATTTATATTGATAGCGATATTATTGTGCCTGGTGACATCTCAGAACTTTATAATATTGACCTAGAAGGTAATTTAATTGGAGCTATTGCAGATACTTCTACTTGCAATATTCCTCCTTTTAGAACTTATATGGAAGAGGCAATTGGAATTAAGCCAGCAGAAAAATATATTAACTCTGGTGTACTTTTAATGGATTTTAAGAAATTAAGAGAAGTGGAGATGGGATCAAATTTCCTTAGACTATATAACAAGTATCACTTCGATACAATTGCTCCTGACCAGGATTATATTAATGCTATGTGTCATGGCAAGATTAAGTATTTAAGTGATGTTTGGGATGCTATGCCAACAGAAGGTAAGGCGGTCTTAGAAAATCCTAAGCTCATCCACTACAACTTAACAGACAAGCCATGGCAATACGATGAAGTTCAATATGAAAGCTATTTTTGGGAATATGCAAAAAAGAGCGAATATTATCAGGAAATCCTAAATTATAAAGCTGCTTATGATCAAACAAAGAAGGATATTGATGCTAAAGAGACCAATGAAATGCTTGAAGCATCTATAAAGATTGCAAATTCTGAAAAGGCAACTTTTAAGAAGGTTTATGAATCAGGAGAAAAAGTTAGATTATTAGCTTAAAAGAGAGGGAACTTTATGGCAGTAGGAGATAGCAAGAAGATTGTAATTGAAAATATTATTAAAGCGGCTAGAGAAGGTCGTTTTAATGATAAGGTTGAAATAGATGATGCAATTCTTTCAAGAGAAGAAAGAAAGTACATATTAGGCAAGTTTGTTAAACATAGATGTAGCATTTCATATATTTACAGAAACTTTATTGCAAGAAGAGTCGTAGATATAGCTACTGATCTAGTAAATGCAAAAACTGAGATAGTTGGCCTTGAGAATATTAAGGACTACAAGGGTGGTGCTATTGCAACAAGTAATCACTTTAATCCAGTAGATACAACAATTGTAAGATATGGCCTTAAAAAGGCAGGTAGACATAAGATGTTTATTGTAAGTCAGGATACGAATCTTTTAATGAAGGGAATCTTGAAATTTCTTACAAATTATGCAGATACAATTCCTATTAGTCCAGATAAAGACTATATGAATAGACATTTTCATAGAACTCTTAATCATCTTTTAACTAAGAAAAAGGAAATAATTTTGATTTATCCTGAGCAAGAAATGTGGTATAACTACAGAAAGCCTCGTCCACCTAAGAGAGGTGCTTACTTTTATGCGGCAAAATTTAACGTACCAATTCTTTCATTCTTTACAGAGATGATTGATGAACCTGGCACAGGAAAGCCGGGTGCTGAATTTGATAATGTTAGATACAGACTCCATGTTCTTCCAGCAATTTATCCTGATCCTAACTTAACAGAGAGGGAGAATAGCGTTCTTATGATGCAAAAGGATTATGAGCAAAAGAAGACAGCTTATGAGAATGCTTATGGGAAAAAGTTGGAGTATGAATTTGAGAAAACCGATATAGCGGGTTGGAGGTTGTAAAAGCTTAGGGAGCGGCTTAAATTTTTTTACTAGTTGAGGTGTTATATGTTTCCAAATGAGAAAAAAAGAAATTTTTATGTTAAATGGGGCAGTAATTTAAAGATTCCAAGGATTGCTTTTAGTGCTGTTGGCTTTATTTGTATTTTTGCTGGAATTGTTTTATTGACTATGTCTTTTAATGATCCTTTTTACACTAATGCATACATTAATGGAGTTGCTACTAGTGTTAATGGCTCTTTTTATATCAGTTGTTTTTTATTGCCTTTTGGTCTTTTATATTTAATGATTGGTCTTGTCTTCTTCCCTGTTGTTGAGAAAGGTATTCACAAAGGCGAGTATCAATATCCTGTAAATAATGTTATATATTCTATTAGTGACTTATATAATGACGCTAGATTTATTGATGATAGATTTATTGTTAGGGTTTATGGTAACTGGATGGATGTTAGTTTTAACTGGATGAATACTAAGTATTTTAGAGGTCTTGGTGCTTCTAGTTGTAATGATGTTTTTACTAAAATGTATCGAATTAATAATGATCGTACTTATAATGAACTTGATTTATATACTAGTATTAATGGAGATTTAAATAGAAGAGGAGTTAATCTATCTAAGAGTTTTAAATGTGGTCGTTTTAGAGGCAGAAAGTTTAACATGAATTTTGGATATGATGAGACGGGCTTTGGTCCTCACATTTATACTCTTGATACCCTTTATATTACAAATTATATGCACAAGTGGTTTGCAGATAGGGGTTATGTGGAGAAACGATAATCAGTAAAATATAGAAAAGTAACGAAGTGTAAGTAGCTTTATTGTTGTCTTGGGGCAGCGGTAGAGCTACTTTTTTGATGCCAAGTTGCAACAGGTAGGGAAAGCCCACATAAGAATTTGCTTCGCAAATCGGTGGGCGTTAGGTTGCAATATGAAATTGCAACAGGTGGGGAAAGCCCTTGACATATACCCCGTGGGGGTATATTATATGAAATAAATCAGGTATACCCCCATGGGGTATTATATATCTTAGAGTAGACTTAAAGTTAAAGGAGTGTTTTTATGCCAGATAATGCAGATAAGATAAATAAAGAAGCAGATAAGCTTGTAGAGATTTCAGCAGATGAAGTCTGTTGTCATTGTGGCAACAGAACTAAGGAAAGATCTGATAAGGAATATAAGGATTTAATTAACAGACTTAGTAGAATTGAGGGCCAGATTAGAGGCGTTAAGAAGATGATTGAGTCAGATGCTTATTGTATAGATGTACTTAATCAGGTAAGTGCTGCAAGTTCAGCCCTTAATAGCTTTAGTAAGCTACTACTTGCTAATCATATTAAATCTTGTGTCATTAATGATATTAAAGAGGGTAAGGATGAGTCTGTTGATGAATTAGTTAGAACTATTCAGAAATTCATAAAGTAAGGAAGGAAGATTATGGAACAGTATAATATTACAGGTATGAGCTGTGCTGCATGCCAGGCCAGAGTCGAGAAGGCGGTTAGCAAGGTAGATGGCGTGGAGTCTTGTGCAGTCAGTTTACTTACTAATTCTATGGGTATTACAGGAACTGCCAAGGAAGAAGACATAATTAAGGCCGTAACTAATGCAGGTTATGGAGCTAGTAAAAGAGATGATGGAAGCGCAGATGCAGAAGCTAATGGAAGTGACAAGACAGGAGCTAGCACTCATCAAGCATCAAGCCAGACAAGAGGAATAGAGGATAGCTTAGTAGATAGAGAAACTCCTATTCTTATTAAGAGATTGGTAAGTTCAATTGTATTTTTATTAGTGCTTATGTACTTTAGCATGGGACATATGATGTTTAAATGGCCGCTACCTGGCTTTTTAGAAGACAATATAATTGCTATTGCGCTAATTGAGATGATTCTTGCAACTATTATTATGTATATCAATAAGAAGTTCTTTGTTAGTGGTTTTAAATCAGTGATTCACGGAGCTCCGAATATGGATACTTTAGTTGCCCTAGGTTCTGGTGTTTCATTTGCATGGTCATTAATCTTAGTTTTTGCAATGACAGATGCTATGACTTTGGGTGATATGGAGAGAATGCATTCTTATGCACATAATCTTTATTTTGAGTCAGCAGCAATGATTGTTACACTTATTACAGTAGGTAAACTATTAGAGTCCATTTCAAAGGGTAGAACGACCGATGCTCTTAAGAGCTTACTTAAGCTTGCAGCTAAGAAGGCTAATGTAATTAGAGATGGGGTTGAAGTGGAAGTCCCTATTGAAGAGGTTATGGTAGGAGACGTGGTAGCAGTTAGACCAGGTGAGAATGTACCAATTGATGGCTTTGTTTTAGAGGGAAATACAAGTATCGATGAATCAGCTCTAACAGGAGAAAGTATTCCAGTGGATAAGGAAGTAAATGATACAGTATTTGCAGCTACAACTAATAAATCAGGCTTTATTAAGGTTAAGGCTACTAGAGTAGGTAGAGATACTTCTCTTTCTAAGATTATTCAGATGGTTTCAGACGCAGCAGCAACTAAGGCTCCTATTGCTAAGGTAGCAGATAAGGTTTCAGCAGTATTTGTGCCAATAGTAATTGGAATTTCTATTATTACTTTTATTGTTTGGATGCTACTTGGTGAAGATTTAGCATTTTCTCTAGCAAGAGCAATATCAGTTCTTGTAATTAGCTGTCCTTGTGCACTTGGTCTTGCAACACCTGTAGCTATTATGGTTGCAAGTGGTGTTGGAGCTAAGAATGGCGTTATGTTTAAAACTGCAGTTTCTATTGAAGAGACAGGAAAGATGCAGATTGTAGCTCTTGATAAGACAGGTACTATAACTAAGGGTGAACCAAGTCTTACAGACATTATTATTAATACTAATGCAAATGTTAATGAGGCCTTAAAACTTATTTATTCCCTTGAGGCTAAGTCAGAACATCCTCTTGCTAAGGCAATCGTAGACTATGCTAAGGAAAGAAATATAGAAGCGCTGGAAATCACTGACTTTATGGCGGTTTCAGGTAACGGCTTAAAGGGTAAATTAAATACTGGCGAATACATTTTTGCAGGTAATGAAAGTTTTATAAAAAAACAAGCTCCTGTTTTTAAGGAGTTTAGCGATTATGCTAAGAAATTATCTAGTGAGGGTAAGACAGCTATTTTCCTAGCCAAGGATAAGGAGCTTTTAGCAATACTTGCTGTGGCAGATATAATTAAAGAGGATTCAGCTAGGGCTATAAAGGATTTAAAGGAAATGGGCCTTAGAGTTGTAATGATCACAGGAGATAATGAACTTACAGCTAAGGCAATCGGTAAGGAAGCAGGCCTTGATGAGGTTATTGCTGGAGTACTTCCAGAGGGAAAGGCTAAGGTTATTAACGAGCTTAAAACCAAGGGCAAGGTTCTTATGGTAGGAGATGGAATAAATGATGCTCCAGCTCTTGTATCAGCTGATATGGGCTTTGCAATTGGTGCAGGAACAGATGTGGCTATTGAGTCAGCAGATGTGGTGCTTATGAAGAGCAATTTATCGGACGTAGTTGCTGCTATTAAATTATCTAAGAAGGCGCTTAAGAATATTTATGAAAATTTATTCTGGGCTTTTATATATAACATAATCGGAATCCCTCTTGCTGCGGGAGTTTATATTCATTTATTTGGTTGGAGCCTAAATCCTATGTTTGGTGCAGCAGCCATGAGTTTATCAAGCTTTTGTGTTGTAACTAATGCTTTAAGACTTAATTTATTTAGGATGCGTAAGGATAATCAAACACAATTAAGCAATGAAGTAAGTGCTAAATTTTTTGAGGTTAAGGTTAAGAAACTAGACCTTGACCTTGAGAGTTTGCAAAATAAAGAATTAATTAAAGGAGTAAATACTATGAAGAAAACAATTAAAATTACAGGTATGATGTGTGGACATTGCGAGGCATCTGTTGTTAAGGCTCTTGAGGCTCTTGATGGAGTAGTCAAGGCAACAGCTAGCCATGAGGCAGGAGAGGCAGTAGTTGAGTTAACAAGTGAGGTTTCTAATGAAACATTAAAGGCAGCAGTTGAAGCTAAGGATTATACAGTAACTGCTATTAACTAATGGTATTATTTTGATTGAATTAGAATGATAAAGGTGCTATAATTTATCTAGGTATTTTCGTGATATAAGTTCATATTTAGGAGGATCAAGATATGTTTAAGCACCTTAACATTAGACGTAAGCTTATGCTTATGGTTATTCCATTAGGCTTAATTGGGCTTTTTTTAACAGGCTATTTTGCAAGTATGGTAAAAACCACTACTAAGGATAGTGAGAAGCTTTATTATGAGCAGCTATATACAGTTAGTTCAGAGGTACTATCTGCAGATAGAGATCTTTGTAGAGCTGCTACTGTAGAATTGTATTTTATAATTTATGCTTCTTCACGCTCTGATAAGGGAGCGCAATTAATCGAGAATTTTAATAGTTATCTAAAGACAACTGAAGAACATATTGGTAATGTTGAAAGCTTGATTGATAAGTATCCAGAAATTGGAAGCCATGTTTATGAAGGAACTAGTATTAATAAAGCCATAGAAGCCTTCTGGGATTATTATAATACTGGTAATGATGCTTACGATTTCTCAACTTTTACAGGAGATATATCTCTTCAGATGAATAACTTAATAGCAGCAAGGGATGAACTTGAGATTATACAAGATATTATTAGTGATTATGCAACAAATTCAAAAACAGATAATGAAGCTTCGATTGCAAAATCTATTTTTGCAGCAGGTGTAGTTGCAGCTATCCTTTATATAATTGTAATTATTATGGATACCTTAATGATTAGATATATTAGAATTAATCTTGTTAAGGTGGATGATGATATTAATACTTTAGCTAATAATGATTTGGCTTTTGACCCATTTATTCTAGATAATAACGATGAAATTGGTTCTTTATCTAAGTCGGCAGATAAGCTACAGGAAGGATTATCAGATATTGTAGGTCAGATTTATGATTCTTCTGATAGCGTTTCAGCTTCAAGTAGAAATATTTCACAACTTGCTTCAGTTTGTAATGAGCAGATTGAATCAGTGGCTCAGGCTGTTAATGATATGGCTACAACAGCCACAACACAGGCTGGTGATATTACTCAGTTATCTAACAACATGAATGATATTCAAGGTCTTATTGATGAGAATGGAAATGCATCTCAAAACCTTGCAGATGCTTCCGGTGAAATTGATAATGTAACAGCAGAAGGTATGAAGGAAGTAGAAAGACTTATGGAGGTTACAAAGGCATCTCTAGAGTCATTCAATCAGATTTTCTCTTTGCTTACAGGAATTACAGAATCTGCTACAAAGATTGGAGAGGCAAGTTCCCTTATTACAGATATTGCTTCTCAGACAAATCTCCTTTCATTAAATGCTTCTATTGAGGCAGCAAGAGCAGGTGAGGCAGGTAGAGGTTTTGCTGTTGTAGCAGAACAGATTAGACAGTTATCAGAGCAGTCAGCAGGTTCTGCTAGCACAATTAATGAAATGTTAGATGCCTTAAAGAAGGCCAGTGATTTAGCAGATAAACAGAGTAAGGTAGTTAAAGATAACGTTAATTTACAGAATGAGTCTGTTGAGGCTACTAGAGGTAAGTTTGTAGATATTGTTGATTCTATTAATAAGGTTAATGAAGCTATTAAGAGAATTACAGAGGTTAATGACGTTATTAATACAAACTTCTCACAGGTTAATGACTTAGTAACTTCTCTTTCAGCAGCGGCAGAGGAAAATGCAGCAAGCAGTGAAGAGATTGCTGCTACAACAGATATGATTAAGTCTAGTGTTGGAAATGTTTACGAAGTATCTAAGGAAATCGATAGGGAAGCAGATACCCTTGCAGATGAGGTTAAACATTTTAAGATTAGAGGCCGTTAATACCATAAGTATATAAAATACACACAAAAAATCGGAAACGTGCGAAATTTGCACGTTTCCGATTTTTAAAGTTCAGTATAAAAAATTGACCTAGATTAAGAAATTACATATCATTAATATATTGTTACAAAATTATGTAACAGAATATATTAAAAAATAAATCGGAGGAATGAATATGGATATTTTAAGCCTATTAAAATTCATTTTATTTTTAGTTGTGGGCTTTGCTTTATTAGTTAAAGGCGCGGATTGGTTTGTAGAAGGCGCTGCTGGATTAGCTGTTAAATTAGGTATTCCAGAAATTATTGTAGGTTTGACAATTGTAGCTATGGGTACTTCAGCTCCAGAAGCCGCTGTTAGTATTACATCAGCGTTTAAGGGCAGTGCCGATATTACAATTGGTAATGTAGTTGGTAGTAACATTATGAATGTTGCTATTATTCTAGGTTTAACAGCGGTTATAACAACTATTGCTGTTTTAAAGACAACAATTTTTATTGATATTCCATTTACACTTGCAGTAACACTTGTACTTTTAGTACTTGGTCTTGATGGTCAGGTTAGCAGAGTAGATGGTGTTATTTTATGGGTATTATTTATTGGCTATCTTGCTTACTTATTTATCTGGACTAAGAAGAATAAGGATAATGGCGAAGCAGAGGAATCAGATGAAATTGAAGCAGGTAAGAAGTTACCAATCTGGAAGTTACTTTGCTTAATCGTTATTGGTATTGTCTTAATTGTATTTGGTTCAAATGTAGCAGTCGATGGTGCAAAGGGAATTGCTAAGATTTGCGGTATGTCAGATAGACTTATTGGTCTTACAATCGTAGCATTAGGAACTTCACTTCCTGAACTTGTAACATCTGTTACAGCAGCAAGACGTGGTAGTGCAGATCTTGCAGTTGGTAATATTGTCGGTAGTAACATTTTTAATATCTTATTTGTTGTAGGTACTTCTGCTCTTATTATTCCTGTTACTTTCCAGGCAGCATTTATTGTGGATTCTATCATCGCAGCAGTTGTTATGGTGATTTTATTCCTTTGCGTAGTAAGAAAGAAGGAACTTAATAGATTAGGTGGATTTGTGTTACTAATTTCCTACTTTGCTTACTTTATTTATTTGCTTGTAAAGTAGCATAATTACTTGATTAAAACAGCTGCAATAGTTATAATATAGTTAAATCATTTGTTGTAAAGGGGAGGAGTCTATGAACGTTGGTTTACTAGTATTATATTGGGCAGCAGCTGTAATGTTAATCGGACTCATGATTAAAGTATATAAAGAACATGAAGCTATAGGTAAAAGTTTACTTATGGCTTCATTTTGTGCTATTGGATCAATTCTTAGTTATTCCGTAAATTTTCTGACTAACGATTACACAGTAATGTCCATAGGCGTTAGTATCAATTTAATTTTCCAAGATTATTTACTTATTAGTTTGCTTCACTACTGTGTGGATTTTACAAGACTTAGAAATCTCTATTTAACAGTAGTTGAGTGGATCTTTATTATTGTAGGGCTTGCAGATGCCTTCGTGTTTATTATGAACATTTTCAATGAAAGAGCACTAAAATTTAGCTATAACATGGTGGGTAACGGCTATGTTTTAGGCTATGAGGCAAGTACAGGCTTTGCAATTCATGCTATCTATGACATTTTCATTTTGGCATTTATTATATCTATATTATTTATAAAATGTCTTCGAATCCCTTATGTTTACTGGGGAAGATACAGTTCTTTAATCATTGGTAGCATATCAGTTTTATTAGTAAAGTATCTTTTTATTTCAGATTATGTGGATATTCGATTTGATATTTCTATTTTGTTTTACGCTTTGTTGGGAGTGTTGCTTTATTGGAACACCTTCTGGTATTCAAAAAAAACAATGCTTCATATCACTCATACCATGATTATTGACCACATGAGGGTGCCGGTAATTCTTTTTGATTATGAGGGCGTAGTTGCGGATTTTAATACAGCCCTAGCAGAGATTTTCCCAGATATTGAACTTGATAACAGGGATCAGACTATTGAATGGTTTATCTTTAATAAAAAATGTAAAGACCTTGCCGCAAAGACTGAATTTACTTGGATTGTTAATGAAAAAATCTATGAGTGTAAGGTTCACAAGCTTTATAGTAGTGCGAGGAGATTACTAGGCGTAATCCTTGTAATGCAGGATGTAACGGATTTAACAAAGGCCTATGATGACTTGGAAAGATCAGTTACCTTTGATGCTCTAACAGGACTTTATAACAAGCGCAGCTTTTACAGAGAGTGTGCCAAAAATCTAAACAACTACCTTACAATCTGCGTCACAGATATAGATAATTTAAGCCGTATTAATGACAATTACGGTCAGGACGTGGGAGATAGAGTACTTATGGGCTTTGCCAACATTTTAACAGAAAAAACTTCTAAGAAGGATTTCATAGCACGTCTTGATGGTGGTAACATCGTAATCCTTTCAAGAAAGAGGGATAAGGCACTATACCTTGAGATGGAAGAGATTATGGAGACAATTCAGAAGCGACTTTCTACAAAGAAGATGAGAGTTACTGCGGAATTTGGTCTTGTGGCTCTTAATAAAAATGAACCAGTAGACACCAATGTAAACATCGCCATAACTTCTATGCGTAATAAGAAAATGTTGTCGAAGGATTCAGCTAGAAGCTCCCTTGTGGACTCTCTAAAGCAGGGACTTAACGAGTATGACACAGGTGCTGATAAGCAGATTGAAAGAGAGAGAATTCTTTGTAATAAATTTGCATTGGCTCTTGATTTAACAGAATTAGAGATGGGACAGCTAGCCATGCTTGCTACTCTTCATGATATTGGTAAGGTTTCAATTCCAAACTCTGTGCTTATGAAAAATGGAGCACTTGACGAGGATGAGAAGGCGCTTATGAGAACCCATGCAGAAAAGGGTTATAGAATTGCAAAGGCAGCCAAGGAGCTTGAAGGCATCGCCGATGCCATTCGTTCACATCATGAAAGATATGATGGTAGCGGCTATCCTGATGGTCTTAAAGGAGAGGACATTCCCCTCCTTGCAAGAATCTTTTCTATTGTAGATGCTTACGATGCTATGACCCACGATAGACCATATAGAAAGACTCTTACAAAGGAAGAGGCTGTAAAAGAACTTATAGATTTTAGCGGAAGCCAGTTTGATCCAAAGCTAGTGGAGGTTTTTGTAACTAAGGTTATAAGATAGGATTTTTGTGACTTGTTAATTTATATCCGATTCGGTAAGACTTGCTTTTGCAGGCGACATTGGCCTATGAATCGGCGATTGAACGCAGTGTAAGCAATCCCCCGCTTCAAAAGCGTAAGCTTTAAGCGGGGGTATAAAGCTTACTAGTGTCAGAAGGGGTTAAAGCCCCTTCTGACAGGTGGCACAAAGTGCCACTGCGTTCATGAGGAAGTAGCGAAGCGGATTCCGAATGTCCGCTTTACAAAATAAGAGTGGGGGAGCACTATGAAAAAGAGGGGAAGACATAATTTCAAATCTAAAACAGAGCAAAATCTCATATCCATAGGAATTGGCCTAGTGATAGGCATTGTGCTGATTATATCCATAATCGGAGTAATACAGCTAATGAGCAAGAACAAAAGCATAATAAAGCCAAAGATCTTTAGCTATGAGATTGATGAAAATGATGAAGTTACCATTCTTGGACTATCTGACTGGGGAAAGGATGCCGCCCTTGTGGTTATCCCAGAGACTATTGATGGAAAGCGGGTTGAGTCAATTGCAGACAATGCCTTTAGCGACAACAACAATATAACCAGCATCAGCCTTCCAAATGGTCTTGAAAAGATAGGCAACAGAGCTTTTTATAATTGCAGTAAGCTAACAGAAATCACACTGCCGGATAGCCTAATTTCCGTAGGCTCTGAGAGCTTTGCAAATTGTGGTGTAACTACAATTCGCTTCCCGAAAAACATGGTAAGCATAGGAATTAACGCTTGCCTAAATATTGAAAATGTAGAGTATTATAGCGGCTTTGTCACAGGAGCCCCTTGGGGCGCAGCTAATGCAACGGCTGTGACAGAATAGTGGGGCTAGATACATTTTCATAATTTAAATGTAAGTCAAAAATAAGCCAACTAACGGATTGCAATGCTTTCAATTAGTTGGCTTTTATTATTGTTCTGATTGAATATTAAAGCTTAAGTCTTAAATCTTAAACTGGTGTAGTTTCTACTTTCCAAGCTGGACTAAAATCCAATTTAAAATATCCTGATAAACTGTCTCTCTATCAAGTTCGTTTAAAATCTCGTGGCGGTCGCCCTCGTAGAGCTTAAGAGTGATATTGTTAATGCGCTTAGAATATCTTTGATAGAGCTTCTTCACATCCTTAGCATAGCCACCTACTGGATCCATAGTGCCGGAAGCCATAAGCATAGGTAAATCTGCTGGAATCTTGTCGATGTTGTGTTGCTTTGAGATATACTTGATAGTTCTAAACATACCCTTGTAGGCATTGATTGTGAATAGGAAAGTGCAGTATTTATCGTGCACGTAGCGGTCCACAATCTCCTCGTCGCGGCTAATCCAGTCGCTTGGAGTCTTTGGATTCTTGATTTTATTGTTGTAACTTGACATCATGGCATTTGCAAGAAGCTGTGAGCGGTGACGCTCCCCCTTAAATAAGCCGATAATGTTAGTTAATGTTAATGCAAATGAGATCAATGGCTTTGCCTGGTTTCCTGTGCCAGAAAGAATCACGCCATCAAGTTCGTCTCCGTAAATGCTAATGTACTTTCTTGTCATAAAAGAGCCCATGCTGTGACCTAATAGAAAATATGGCACATTAGGGTATTTCGCCTTGATTATGTTAGTTAAGTGGTGCATGTCGTGAACCAGCGCATTCTCTGGATTCTCGTGTCTAAAGTAGCCTAAGTCCTCATCGCAGCTTGCAGTATGACCGTGTCCCAGATGGTCATTGCCTACCACTAAGATTCCTGCTTGTGTAAGAAAATGTGCAAAGTCCGCATATCTTTCGATATACTCCACCATGCCATGCGCAATCTGTAAAATTGCAATTGGTTTTGGATAAAGAGCCTTATCAGGCTTCCAAATCATCACGTGTACATTTGATTTTTGGTCACATGATATAAAGTTTCGTTCTCCCATATTATGTCGTTGTCCTTTCATTTCCTCTACTCTTTATTCAGTTTTTCACTGTACTTATTATACATTTTTAGTTAATTAAAAACAAGATTAATTAGCCGGCATAAAAGGTGACTTCTAAGGAATTCCCCCAAAATTTGATGTTGTATTTTGGGCTTTATTACTGTATAATTTTTCAGATAAGAAAGTTGTACGTAATTTTTTTTATCCAAACAGGAAGATATGACCTAAGAGCATATACTATTTATGTTTAAGAGAGAAAGGAAAAATTATGATTAGTAAATTAATTAAGAAAATTGTTGAGACAGATGCACCAATCGTTGTAGGTCTTGACCCTCAGATGAAGTTCATTCCACAGCACATTAAGGAGGCTGCTTTTGAGGAGTATGGCGAAAGTTTAGAAGGCGCAAGTGAGGCTATATGGAGATTTAACAAGGAAATCATCGATAAGATTTATGATGTTGTTCCAGCTGTTAAACCACAGATTGCCATGTATGAACAATTTGGTATTCCTGGTTTGGTAGCATTTAAAAGAACTGTTGACTATTGCCACGAAAAGGGCTTAGTAGTTATTGGTGATGTTAAGAGAGGCGATATTGGCTCAACTTCAGAGAGCTATGCAATCGCTCATATTGGTAAGATTAAGGTTGGTTCTAAGGAATTCACACCTTTCGATGAGGATTTTGCAACAGTAAATCCATATCTTGGTTCAGATGGTATCGATCCATTTGTTAAGGTTTGTAATGAGAATGACAGAGGTTTATTCATTCTTGTTAAGACATCTAATCCTTCTTCAGGAGAATTTCAGGATAGATTAATTGATGGCAAGCCACTTTACGAAGTAGTTGGTCAGAAGGTAAGAGAATGGGGCGAGGCTTCAATGGATGGAGATTACTCTAACATTGGTGCTGTAGTCGGTGCTACATATCCAGAAATGGGTAGAGCACTTCGTAAGATTATGCCTAAGAATTTCATCTTAGTACCTGGTTACGGTGCTCAGGGTGGTCAGGGTAAGGACTTAGTAGATTTCTTTAACCCAGACGGTTTAGGTGCAATCGTTAACAGCTCAAGAGGAATTATTGCAGCATATACAAAGGATGCATATGCTAAGTTTGGTGATAAGAACTTTGGCGATGCAGCAAGACAGGCTGTGATGGATATGAAGGCGGATATTAACGGGGCTCTTGGTAAGTAGAGAAGCGAGTAGCTGCCTGAGTTTTGATAAGAATCAAACTTAGCTGGGCTTGGTTAGTTTGATATATATAAAGGGGTGGCTCTTTCTAAAAAAAACACGCTTTCGCTTATTACGTCTCGTAGCGGTACTAAACTTTTTCCTGGGTCGAATTTAAAAGCTTGCTTTTAAATTTCTCCCGCAAAAAGTTAAGTGCCGACGGACGTAAACAGTATTTTTTTAGAAAGGCCGCCCCTATTATAAAATTCAACGAAAGCCCAGCAAAGTTTATTCCACAAAATCTCAGTCAGGATATGGCTTTCTACTTACTGCGAAGTGTGATAGGGCGTGAGAAGGCTGAGGGCTACTGCAATGAATGGGAGTTTGTGGCTTAATTACAGGTGATTAAAGAAGGAGATTTTATGACTTTTAGAGAAAATGCAACTATTACCAAGGCAACTAAACTTGCTACTGGTGTTTTTGAAATTTGGTTTGAAACTAAGGACATTGCCAAGGCTGCAATTCCAGGACAGTTCATTTCGGTTTATTCTAATCACGGGGAGAGATTGCTCCCTAGACCAATTAGTATTTGTAGGATAGATGGAAATTTACTTAGAATCGTATATAGAGTTGTAGGCGCTGGAACTGATGAATTTTCACAGATGAAGGCCGGCGAAAAGCTTACAATTCAGGGGCCACTGGGAAATGGCTATGAACTTGATAAAATAAAAGCTGCCCTTGAAAGCAAGGGCGGAAACTTTAAGAAGGCTCTTTTATTTGGTGGTGGAATTGGCGTGCCTCCAATGCTTGAACTTGCAGCAAGTCTTGATATTGAAACAGATGTAGTTTTAGGTTACAGAGATAGTGAGAATTTCTTAAAGGATGAATTTGAAAATGTATCAACTGTTCACATCGCAACAGATGACGGTTCAGTTGGTTTCCATGGAAATGTAATCGATGCGGCTAAGGCAGAAGAGCTTAAGGCTGATGTTATATTTGCATGCGGACCACTTCCAATGCTTAAGGGAGTAAAGGCTTATGCTAAAGAACTTGGCGTTCCTGCCTACATTTCCCTTGAAGAGAAGATGGCTTGCGGCATTGGCGCCTGTCTTGCTTGTGTCTGTAAGACACATAAAAAGGACGAGCATTCACAGGTAAACAACGCAAGAGTATGTAAAGAAGGTCCTGTATTTGATGCAGCGGAGGTGGAAATTTAATGAGTAATGTAAATTTAGGAGTTAGCCTTTGTGGCGTTGATTTTAAGAACCCTGTAACAGTTGCTTCTGGTACATTTGGTTCAGGTATGGAATATTCAGAATTTGTTGATCTAAATAGACTTGGCGCAGTTACAACTAAGGGCGTTGCTATCACACCTTGGGCTGGTAATCCTACACCTAGAATTGCTGAAACTTATGGTGGTATGATTAATGCTATTGGTCTTCAAAATCCAGGTCTTGATACATTTTTAAAAAGAGACATCCCATTTCTAAAAAACTACGATACTAAGATTATTGTAAATGTATGCGGTCACTCTGAGGAAGAGTATGTGGAAGCGGTTAAGCGCCTTGCAGATGCACCAGTTGATATGCTTGAAATCAATATTTCATGTCCTAATGTTAAGGAAGGCGGTATTGCCTTTGGTACTGTACCAGCTTCTGCTGAAAAAATCACTAAGGCAGTAAAGGCAGTTGCAAAGCAGCCTATTATTATGAAGCTTTCACCAAATGTAACAAGTATTGCTGATATGGCTAGAGCTTGTGAGGCTGGTGGCGCTGATGCAGTTTCTCTTATTAACACTCTTACAGGTATGAAGATTGATATTAATAGAAGAACATTTGCCGTTGCTAATAAGACTGGTGGTATGTCAGGTCCTGCTGTTAAGCCAGTGGCTGTGCGCATGGTTTACGAGGTTGCTAATGCTGTTAATCTTCCTATCATTGGTATGGGTGGTATTAGAAATGCAGAAGATGCCCTTGAATTCATCATGGCCGGCGCAACTCTTGTTTCTGTTGGTACAGCAAACTTCAACGACCCACTTACAACTATTAAGGTAGTTGAAGGCTTAGAAGCTTTCTGTGAAAAGAATGGTGTTAAGGATATTAATGAATTAATCGGTTGCGTGAAGTAGTTGTAAGCTCCGACTGAGTTAAACGCTCACCTAGCTTTAAAGGCGCAGGTGAGCGTTTTCTTTTGTTTTTGCTAGGTCTAATTTCACATTGAAACTGATAAAAAATTATAGTAGAATAGAGAAGATAATGATGGGCTTACTAGGAGTCCGTAGAATATATAGTGAGGAAACAAGATAATGGAACAGTATAAGCAGGAATTTATTGAATTTATGGTAGATAGCGACGTGTTAAGATTTGGAGAATTCACTCTTAAGAGTGGTAGAAAGTCTCCTTTCTTTATGAACGCTGGATTATATGTAACAGGACAGCAGTTAACAAAGCTTGGCGAATACTACGCTAAGGCTATTCATGATAACTACGGTGATGACTTTGATGTATTATTTGGACCAGCCTATAAGGGTATTCCACTATCAGTTGCAACTGTAATGGCATTCCACAAGTTATATGGCAAGGAAATCAGATATTGCTCTAACCGTAAGGAAGCTAAAGACCACGGTGATGCAGGCATTTTACTTGGTAGCCCAATTAAGGATGGCGACAAGGTAGTTATTATTGAAGATGTTACAACAAGTGGTAAGTCAATTGAAGAAACATTCCCTATCATTCAGGCTCAGGGCGATGTTGAAATCAAGGGTCTTATGGTTTCTCTTAACAGAATGGAAAGAGGAAAGGGTGAGAAGTCAGCATTAGTTGAGATTCAGGAAAAGTATGGCTTCCCAGCTAACGCTATCGTTTCAATGGCTGATGTTGTTGAGCATTTATATAACAAGGAAGTTAATGGCAAGGTTGTAATCGATGATAAGATTAAGGCTGCTATTGATGAGTATTATAAGCAGTACGGCGCTAGTGATTGCCAGTAATAATTGATATAACTAACATGTAATAACTAATAAACACTAGGAGGTAGAGATAATGGATGAAAAGCTTTATAAAAAAGTAAAATCAGTAGGTGTTTCAAATCTTGTGTTTGGAATAATTACAATTGCAGCAGGCATTGGCATTGGAATTGTAATGCTTGTGAATGGTGCTAGATTATTAGCTCATAAGTCTGATACATTATTTTAATAAGATTACTAGAAGATAATGTCCTAGCAATAGGGCATTATCTTTAGTTATGGAGACAATATGAAGAACGAAAAAACTAAATTGCTAGCTTATTGGTTTGCATTTATTTGTTATATTGCAGTTGTTGTTTACTTGGTATTTTTTGCTGAGAGCCTAGGTAGAAGTGGTTCTTGGGCAACAACAACTGATAATGGATATAGCTATAATTATATCCCTTTAAATGAAATTAAAAGATTTATTGAGAGTCTATCTGTACCAGAATATAGAGAGATGGCAATACTTAACCTAGGGGGTAACATTTTATTATTCCTTCCACTAGGCTTTTTATTACCAACAATTCTTAGAAGGATTGGATTCTTAGGAACAATGATGTCTGCAGTGGTACTTAGCTTGCTTATTGAGCTTACTCAGCTTTTTACAAAACTTGGCACCTTTGACATTGATGATATTATTCTTAATACTTTTGGAGCTTTACTTGGCTTTATATTTTTCTTGATTATAAGGCCCATTAAGAATTAAGTAAGGAGTATAACATGAAGGTTTTTAATAAGTATAAATTTTCCAATAAAAATCAGACTCTAGGCGGCACAATTTCCACAGCCCTTGGAGTTTTATCCCTTGCAAGTTTATCTTACGGAATTCATATTTCCGTAGTGGCTAACGGACATGCAGGTTTAAAGGTTGGAACTTTGGCACTTTTAAGCTTAGTTTTAGCAGTAAGCGGTACAGTAATTGGCCTACTTAGCTTTAGAGAATCAGATAAATTCTATGGTTTATCAAAGGTTGGCTCAATGCTTTGCGGCGTATTAACTGTATTTATGCTAGCTGTGTTATTGATGGGAGTGTAATATGTTTAAAGATAATTTAGATGAAAGATTTGACCTTTCCTTTGAAAGAATTAAGGAGATAAGTCTAAATCCAGAATTAGAGAACAAGAGTTTAGCTAGCTACTATAAATATGTAGCAGCTTTTATTGTAAAGCTTGAAGGTCTATATAGAGACTTAAAGGCTGGAAAGCTTGAGAATTTAAGCCTTGAGGAATTATCAAAGCTTAACAAGTCCCTTTACGAGGACGTTTTAGTAGAGAATTATGATAAGTCTTACGCTAATCCTACATTTTCAAAAAAGGAATTAGGAGAGAAGTTAGGTAATTTACTATCTTTCCTTTATGTAGAAATTAGAGGAATGATTGTCTTAGTATATGAGGACAGAATCGATGAGATGGTAGCTTTAATGGAATTATTCATTGAGTGTTACTGCCTTGGCGAGGATGCAAGCCAGGTTAAGGAATCTATTTACTGGTATGTAAGCGATTATTCAGATGACTTAATCGAGGAGAGAATCAAGGAATTACTTGATCCAGACTATGATTTTGCAACTAAGATTATTATGGAGTCTGACTTAACAGACCTTAGATATCTTTATAAGTTTGGTGAATACATTACTGATAATGAAATTAAGACAGCTACTTTCATTAACTCATTATCAGAGGCTGAAGTTAATGCTATGGCAAGAACCTTTACAGAGGGCTATAGAAAGGGCTTTGAACTTACAGGTAAGGATATTACAAAGAAGAAGACAGTTAACATTAGATTCTGCCTTGGTTTTGAAAGACTTGTAAGAGAAGAGATAAAGGAATTTGCAAAGATTGGTCTTAAGCCAACAATTTATAGAGCAGCAACAAATTCAATTAATAAGACTATTAGCGGCGCTAAGGTAGGTTTCTATGGAGCAAGCCCTAATAAGCAGTATGAATTTGATCATAGACAGGATTATGCCCTTTACTTTAATGGGGATTTTGTTGAAAGAAAGCTTGGAGCTACACGTTTAGCTTATGAGCATTACAAGGATTTGGCAGCAGTACACGGCGGCCCAGCAGTTATGGAAGTCTTTGGTGAGATTCCATTTGAGCCAGCTAATAATGCAGATGCCTATAAGTTATCAGATAAGCAGCAAAAGCTTGTGGTTAAGTACTCTAATGAAGCCTCACAGATAGTCAATAACTATATTAAGGGCGAAGAGAGAAGCTTTACAATTATTGCTTATCCAACAGCAGAAATTGGAGATAAGTTTGAGGAAATTTTTGCTGAAACAGTAAAGATTAATACTCTTGATTATGAGAAGTATAAGGTAATTCAGGAACACATTATTGACGCTCTTGATAAGGCTGAATATGTAGAAGTTAAGGGAACTAACGGCAACACTACAGACATGAAGGTTTCTATTATGAAGGTCAAGGACCCAGAAAAGGAAACTGTTTTTGAAAATTGTCTTGCAGACGTTAACATTCCACTTGGCGAAACATTTACATCACCAGTATTAAAGGGTACAACAGGTGTTTTAAACGTTTCGTCTGTATTCTTAAACGATCTTAATTTCACAAACCTTACAGTTAAGTTTGAGGACGGTTTCGTTACAGATTATAGCTGCGATAACTTCAAGGACGAAGAAGGCGGCATGGAAAAGGGTAGAGAGATGTTTAAGGCAAATGTACTTTATAACCATGACACACTACCACTTGGAGAATTCGCCATAGGAACTAATACAACAGCTTATGTAATGGCTAACAAGTATGACATTGTTTATAAGCTTCCAATTCTTATTGTTGAGAAAATGGGACCACACTTTGCTATTGGTGATACATGCTATTCAAAGTCTGAGGACGTTAAGGTTTATAATCCAAACGGCAAGGAAATCATCTCAAGAGATAACGAAGTATCTATCTTAAGAAAGACAGAGCTTGATAAGGCTTACTTTAACTGCCATACAGATATTACAATTCCTTATGATGAAATTGGTAATATCACAGTTGTTGAATATGACGGTAAGAGAGTGGATATTATTAGAGATGGTAGATTTGTTCTTGAGGGAACTCTAGGACTTAATGATGCTTTTGAGAACTAGTTAAAGTGTTACTATTAAAGCTGTATGCTTAAAAACTACAATTAACTATAAAAATAAGGCAGTTACCAAATCTGGTAACTGCCTTTTAATATTCTATAAGACTTTACTTAAGAAGTCCTTAAGTCTTTCTGACTTAGGATTAGTAAAGATTTCTTCAGGTGTAGAATCTTCTGCTATTATACCTTCATGTATAAATAAAACTCTGTTAGCAACTTCTCTAGCAAAGCCCATTTCGTGAGTAACAACCACCATTGTCATGCCGTCTGCTGCAAGCTCTTTCATGAGGCTTAAAACCTCTCCTACCATTTCAGGATCAAGTGCTGAAGTTGGTTCATCAAAAAGCATTACATCAGGATTCATAGCAAGGGAACGAGCAATGGCAATACGTTGCTTTTGTCCACCAGATAACATATCTGGATAGCTATTAGATTTGTCTGGAAGTCCAACTCTTAAAAGAAGTTCATCAGCCTTCTTTGAAGCTTCTTCCTTTGTCATCTTGCCTAGTTGAACTGGAGCAAGCATTATATTTTCCTTAATAGTCATATTAGGGAAGAGGTTGAACTGCTGGAAAACCATACCAATTCTTTCGCGCATCTTATCGATGTTAATCTTAGGATCTGTGATATCATTTCCTTCAAATGTAATAGTTCCGCTTGTTGGTACCTCTAATAGGTTAAGGGAACGAAGAAATGTTGACTTACCACATCCAGATGGACCAATGATTGCAATAACCTCGCCCTTACTAATAGTTGTTGAGATTCCTTTTAAAACCTCATGTTTATCAAAGGACTTATGCAAATCCTTAACTTCAATTAAAATTTCATTATCGTTCATTTTTTCTTAGACTCCTTTCGAGTTTAGAAACAAGTGCTGAAAGTATTGTTACAAGTAAAAGGTAGATAATAGCTACAGCTGTAAGAGGTAATAAAGCCTCATAAGTTACGCTTCGAATAATATCACTACCCTTTGTTAAGTCCATAAGACCGATGTAACCACTAATAGATGTTTCCTTAAGTAAGGTAATCATTTCATTTCCAAGGGCTGGTAAAATGTTCTTAAAGGCCTGAGGTAAAATGATTAATCTCATGGTCTTGTTATAAGGAAGTCCAAGAGAACGTCCTGCCTCAAACTGACCCTGGTCAACAGACATGATACCTGAACGAACTACCTCTGCTACGTAAGCGGCTGAATTAAGACCAAAGGCAATGATTGCAACAACGATCTTGCTTACATTTACAGATGAAAATACAACATAGTATATAATAAGTAACTGCACCATAGTTGGTGTGCCTCGAATGATTGTAAGATAGAGTTTAGCAAAGAAGTTTAGTATTGTTAAACCGCCATTCCTATCATGTGTTGTTCTTACAATAGCAAGTAAAGAACCAAGTACAATACCAATGATTAAGGCAAAGAAAGTGATAATTAAAGTGTTTCTTAAACCTGTTAATAAATAGTTATATCTTCCATTTTCAATGAAGTTCTGATATAGCTTTTCAGAAAGTGAAAGACTACTGTCTGAATCACTAGATTTTACAATAACAACCTGTTTAGCGGTTGTATAAGAACTAGTAAAATCAACATTTTTTTGTCTGTCCTCTGTAACTGTTAAACCAGCAGCACCAACGTCTGCCTTGCCTGTACGAATAGATGTGATAATAGAATCAAATTCCATATCTTCAATTACAAGCTCGTAACCTAATTTATCGCAAACAGCCTGCATAATATCGATATCGATACCTACAATGCTATTATTTTCATAATATTCATAAGGTGGGAATGTAGCATTAGTAGCTACTACAAGCTTTCCATTCTCACGAGATACATCCTGCTTAACATAAGGTGTCTGGCCAATTTCATCTTCTGAACCAATATAGTTATTAATTATAGAAGTAATTGTTCCATCTGCCTTTAACTCTTCAAGTGCAAGATTAATAGAAGCAGTTAAACTAGAATTGTCCTTTGAAATTGCAAAGGCATATTCTTCTTCAGTGAATGCCTCATCTAAAATTGATAGTGATGAATTTTTGGCTGTATAAGCCTTTGCTGGCTGTTCATCAATCATAACGCAGTCGATTTTGCTTTGAAGAAGGGCCTGAATTGCATCTGTACCTTTATTGTATCTAACAACATTAGTACCTGCATCGTCTCCCTCGTATTCATCAGCTACATATATATCAGCTGTTGTACCTAACTGAACACCAATAGTTGAACCAGCTAAATCCTCCACGGAGCTGATAGTTTTCTCTTCCTTATTATTGCCTTTTAGCTTTACAAATGCAGTAACTGCCACAACAATTGCCACAAGAATAAAAGCTGCTAAGGCAAAATATTTTTTATTTTTAGCCCTCATAATGGCTCCTCCTATAAGTAAATGTTTAAAATGCATGCAAGTATTAATATTACTGCATGTGATTTTAAAAGTAAAGGATTTTGTGAATATTTATGCATGATTTGTGAATAAATATTCAAAGCTGCCATTATAAGGAATTCTTATTCCCCTTGATCTTAAATATATAAACAGTAAGGGCTATCATTAATACAGCACAAACAACAAAGGATGTTGGATATGTAAGTAACACTCCCCACATTGAATTAAAACGCTTTGCAATAGTTAAAATCCAAAAAATTCTAAATAGACATAGGGATAAAAGCATAATAACCATTGGAGCAAAGGTGTTTCCAGTTCCTCTAATTGTGCCAGCTAGAGAGTGGCAAATGCATAAACAAGCGTAAAATGGTGCAAGAGCCTTTATTGACAGAATTCCGTAATAGATTACATTTTCATCATTAGAAAATAAACTTATAATCTGTCGACTAAAGCAAAGCATTACGGTTGTAATGATGCCTGTATATATTATACCCATGGTTAAAACTGCCCACATACCTTTATATACACGATCTTTCTTTTTAGCTCCTATATTTTGTCCAACAAAGGTAGTTGCGGCTAAACTAAAGCTAAGAATAGGTAAGATGTTAAAGCCATCCACCTTCATATATGCAGCAAACCCGGCAGTAGCGTTGGTTCCGTAAGAATTGACACCAGCTTGGATAAGTACATTTGAGAAGGCAATAACTGCATTTTGAATGGCAGTTGGTAAACCAATCTTTAAAATTCTTATGCACATATCAAAGTCTGGTTTTGCTTTGAAAATGTTAACTCTATAGGGAAGTCTTGTCTTTGCTAGGTAGATTAAAGCAAGGGTGCTAGAAATAAACTGACTAATATCAGTAGCGATAGCAGCACCTGCGATACCTAGATTTAAGAATTTTACAAAGACAAAATCTAAAATGATATTGACGATTGAGGCGATTGCTAAATATAGAAGAGATCTTTTAGAGTCTCCAAAGGCGTTAAGTATACCAGATGCCATATTATAAATTACATTAAAGATTATTCCAATAAAGTAAAGTCTTAGATAAATACTGGCATCATTTAAAACATCATCAGATGTATTAATTAATATAAGTAGAGGCTTGGCACTAAACACACCTAATACAGTTGTTATTAAACCTATAACCACTCCAATAAAAAGAGTAGATTTTAGGGCCTTGTCTAAGTTTTTAAAATCCTTAGCTCCATAATATTGGGCAAGTAAAATTCCGGCGCCACTAGCTGCGCCTAAAAAGAAGCAAGACAAAAGATAAATTAACATGCCGCTAGAACCTACTGCTGCTAGGGCTTGCTTACCTACGTAATTACCAACAATAAGCGAATCTGCGGTGTTATATAACTGTTGTAAAAGATTTCCAAGTATCAAAGGTATGGAGAAAATAAGAATGGATTTAAAGATACTTCCATTCGTCATATCCATTGTGTTTTTTGCAATTTCTTTTTGTGTGTTTTGAGTTTTCATAAATTAAATGGCTATAGGCCTCCTCCTAAATAGTAAATTCGTACTAGACAAATGAATATATTATCACTTTTTATGTATTAAAGAAACATTTTAAGTAGTAAAAATATACACCACACATAGAGGGGGTCTGTACTGTTTATATATTAAAAGTACTAAAAATATAGGGCAAAGGTACTTGAAAAAACAAGAGTACTAGCCCACATTGTACTTAGATAAATACAATTTCTTGTAAAAAATGACTTTTTACCTCCTCCTTTAGGGTATTTAGATAAAATACTCTCTATTATTATAATATATATCATATAACCGATACGAATAAAACAATACGAGCTGAATATTTGGGGAGAGTTAGCTTGTAAGTTTTATAAATGATTGGAATCGGAGAATGTAGTCGGTTAAACAAGGCAGATCATATTAAGGAGGGTACATGCATGATAAAATGGGTTAAAAAAGAAAAATGCAGAAGGGTATTAAGTTTTTTACTCTCAGCTATTTTAGTTCTTACTACAGTATTTGGCGCTGTAGGAACTGTAGCTATAGCAGGAGATACTTCAGTATCTTCAGAATTAACTTTAACAAAAACAGCACAGGCTGTTGAAGGAGAAGAAAATACATGGCAGATTACCCTAACTGCATCAGGTAGTAATGTTGAATACACAACAGAAGTTGCAATGGTAATCGATACTTCAAATAGTATGAATGGTGATCGATTAAGGCATGTTAAAGAAGCAGCTAAAGCAGCAGCAGATACATTATTAACTAATGATCAAACAAAAGTATCATTAATAACATATAATCATGATTATTCATATCTTGGCGTTTATGGAAAAGATGATCTTGAAGCTTTAAAATCTGAAATTGATTCTTTTGATGTTACTTCTGGTACAAATATTAATGCAGGTTTACACGGTGCAAGAGAACGACTTGAACAATCAGACGCTGATAATAAGTATATTATGTTAATGACAGATGGAGAACCAACATATAGTTATAGTATTGATACTATTAGTTTAGATCTTAGTTCTTATTATAGACCAAATAAGACGAAAAAATTTGATACAGAAACTGCTTGGAGAGCATATAATGCAAGTGGAGATGAAGGTTATATAACATATTTAAAAAATGTAAGTAATTACGATATTACAGCTTTAAATTATAATTATATAATTGGTAATGGCTATAATTCTAAGTATCAATTATATAGAGCAATTCCAGAAGGTGAAAACGAATATGCAGGTTATATAATTAATTACGCAGGAATTACTAACTGTATAGTAAAAGCAACATATTTTGAAGCAGATGCAATTAAAGATTCTGGTATTCCAATTTATGGTATTAGTGTAGGATTTAGTGAAGTACCTGATGTATTACAAAATATTTCTTCAGGTGATGGTTATGCATATAATGCTCAGGATAATCCTGAAAGTATTAAGGATGTATTTGTAAATGTTGTAGGTTTAATTAGAAATGCAGCAGAGAACGCACAAATTACGGATCCTATGGGGGAATACTTTAATTTTGTAGGGGATGTTTCTAATGCTGAAGATATAAGGGCATCTCAGGGATCAGTTAGCTATGATCAAGAAAGTGATACACTTTCTTGGAATGCAGGTACTATTGTAGGCGGAGTTACAGCAACTCTTACTTATAAAGTAACTGTTGATCCTGAATTATTCAATACAATGTCTGAAGATGAAGAATATGATACAAATAAGAGAACATACATAACATACATTAATAATCAGGGTGAGCCAGCAACACAGGATTTTGAGATTCCAAAGGTACAAATCACAAAACCAACGCTTAATGTAAAACGTGTAGAGGTTGATGATAGCGGAGCTATTGTACAGACATTTAGTTCTAAGTATATTGATGTAGATGGAAATTATGTAGATAATAAGACAGCTACAGCTGTAAATGTTGAAAGAACAATAACAGCAGAAAGTACTTATGATGATGAGACATCTAGATATGATTTTGTTGGAATTGATGTAAATGGTGTAGCAAATGTAGAAGATGCTAATAATTCTGTTACAGTAACACCAACAATTAAGAAAGCTACTAATGAAGTTGTTATTAAGTATAAGAAGAAGACACAGGCAGATGTAACAATTAAATATTATAAGGATACAATTGAAGATAATAATAAGATTGGTGATGATGTAATTTTAGAAAATCAAACTGTAGGAACATCTATTGAACTTACAGCAGAACAAAAAAATGCACGTTTACCAGAAGGATATGAAGAACCAGGTGTAGTTTCAGGTGCTACAACAGTTTCAACTAAGTCAGAAGATAATATTGTAAATGTTCTTTATAGCACAAAAGCAGATGTTGGATATATCATTGAGTATTATAAAGATAGTACAGATGGTGAGCCATTTGCAACAGATGAAGACAATTCAGCTATATTTGAAACAACAGTAACAATAACAGCTGATGAAATTGATGCAGAACAACCTGAAGGTTATAAAGCCGGTAGCGTAGTTGGAGAAAATACAATTACAATTTCAGCTAATAAGAATGAAAATGTATTTAAGGTGTTATACACAAAGGATTCCTTCAAATATACAGTAAAGTATTATAAGGATGAGGTAATAGATGATGCTGATCACTATTTAGATTCTATTGATGGAGATGAAGTAGAGTTTGGTACAGTAGTTGACAATAACACAGTTTCATTAATAGCTTATAAACCAGAAGGATATAAGGATGGTGAGATAACTACAGGAGAATTAACAATTACAGCAGATGAAGAAAATAATGTTATTAAGGTATTATATACAAAGGATTCATTTGATTATGTAATTGAGTACTATAAGGATGAAATAGTTGACGATAAAGATAGTCCTAACTATTTAGGTGTAAGTGAACCAAGAAGTGCAGTATTTGGCTCTGAAATAACTGAATTATCAGCTGAAGATTTAAATGCCGAGAAGCCAGATCCTGCCACCGGTTATCAAGATGGTACAACTAATGATTTACCACTCGTAATTACAACAGATGCTACAGCTAATGTAATTAAGGTATTATATTTAAGAAAAGTAATCGGATACGATATTCTCTACTATGTAGATGAAGTATCAGGTGATCCTATAGAAATCGATTCAGTTGATGCAAGTTTTGGAGATGCTATTGATGTAGCAGATGCTTTAAATGCATATAAACCAGAAGTTGGTTATAACGATGGTGAAATTCAGCCTGGTAGCGCAACAGAAGTTACTGAGGTAAGAGAGAACAACAAGGTAATTATTCTTTATAAGAGAGATTCATTTGCTTATACAGTAAAATACTATAAGGATGAGTTATTAGATGATGATGATCACTATTTAGGATTAGAAGCTCATGACGCTGTTGAATTTGAAACAGTAATTAAGGCAGAAGATGTTGATATAACATTAAATAAGCCAGAAGGATATAGGGATGGTATTGTTGTATCAGGAGACTTAACAATTACAGCAGATGAAGAAAATAATGTTATTAAGGTATTATATACAAAGGATTCATTTGATTATGTAATTGAGTATTATGTGGATGAAATAAAAGATGATGAGGATCATTATTTAGGTGTAAGTGATACAAGAAGCGCAGAATTTGGCTCTACAATAAGTGAATTAACAAATGACGATTTAAATGCCGAGAAGCCAGATCCTAAAGCAGGATATCAAGATGGCGTAGCTGATAATTTACCACTCGTAATTACAACAGATGCTACAGCTAATGTAATTAAGGTATTATATTTAAGAGAAGTAATCGGATACGATATTCTCTACTATGTAGATGAAGTAGCAGGTGATCCTATAGAAATCGATTCAGTTGATGCAAGTTTTGGAGATGCTATTGATGTAGCAGATGCTGTAAATGCATATAAACCAGAAGTTGGTTATAATGATGGTGAAATTCAGCCTGGTAGCGCAACAGAAGTAAGTGAAGATAGAGAGAATAACAAGGTAATTATTCTTTATAAGAGAGATTCATTTGCTTATACAGTAAATTACTATAAGGATGAGTTATTAGATGATGAAGATCACTATTTAGGATCAGAAGCTCATGACGCTGTTGAATTTGAAACAGTAATTAATGCAGAAGATGTTGATGTAACATTATATAAACCAGAAGGTTATGAGGATGGTATTGTTGTATCAGGAGACTTAACAATTACAGCTAATGAAGAAGAAAATGTAATTAATGTAGTTTACACAACAAAGTCAGATGTAACTTACACTATTGAATACTATAAGCAGGTTTATGATGAAGCTACAGATACTATTACTGAAGAGATGATTGGAGATCCTTTCGAAGGTACAGCAAAATTTGAAACACCAATTGAATACATTGAGTCAAATGGCGCAACAAGATTTGCATCATTAGCAGGAGAAGAAAAGATTACAGTAGACATCGGATTATATTTAGAAAATGGCTACAAGAAAGAAGTCCTTGTTACTGGTCCAGAGGGTGATAAGCTTGGCTTAGAAAATAATTTGATTAAGATTGTATATCAGATTGATAAGCACACAATCACTACTGAATACTATTTCGATAATGAAATCGATGATAGTAAGACAACAACAACAGAACAGTACAATGACACAACAATTAATGAAGTAACACCAGAGGAAGTAGCAGGCTACGAGGTAGATAGAATTGAATACCCAGATTCTGATAAATTAACAGAAGATGTAACAATTAAGGTTTACTACAAGAAGATTGTTGTACCACCTCCAACACCTGAACCTGAAACAGAAGTTGCAGCAGATGAAGATGAGATATTACCACCAACAACTGAGCCAGTACCAGAAATTGCAGCAGATGAAGAAATTGTTGAAGAAGTTGCAGCTGATGAAGCTCAAACAGGCGACACAAACAATATGTTTATCTACTTTATGGCAATCATGTTATCAGCTGGATGCTTAGTTGTAACAGGAAACAAGTATTTTAAAAAGGAGGATTAATAGTTCACCTTTTTAAGATAAAGGTTAGATGTAGAAATACATTTGACAAAGCACATAATTAAGATATTAATTATGCTAGTAACTGGATAAAGTGTACCCACACTTATATATATCCTCAAAAAAGGGGCCCTGCCAACAAGACGTTGGTGGGGTCTTTTTTATGTCACTTTTGTACAAAAAAGAATACAAAAAAGCTCATATTTAAACAAAATAAAACTATTTTTGAATAAAATTTACCAACTAGTACCATAATCCTATGCACATAGTTCTAAAGATGTCTATTTTTTACAAATTGTATCCATAATAATACAATATTAGCAATATTTTACTAGATATACCCACCATAAGAGGGTATAGGAAAATGTAAATAAAACGTATTATATTGTCTAGTCGGTAAGGTGAAGCTAGATGAGGGATATGGTTTATATTTTCACGATATAGGTCATAGGGAGACAAGAATTTAATATACTTTATTGATAAAAGCAACAAATCATATTTAGGAGGATATATGATAGCTATTACTAAGAAACATAAGAGTAAGAGAATTTTAAGCTTCATTCTATCAATGATTTTAGTTCTTTCAACTGCCCTCGGCGCAGCAGGAACAGTAGTATTAGCAGATGAAGCAACAACTAATGAGAAAGACGTAACTCTTAATAAGACAGCAAAGTTAGTCGATGGTAAGGAGAATACTTGGGATGTGACATTGTCACTTACGGGGGAAGAACCAGACATCACAGAAACTGAAGTGGTTTTTGTTATTGATGTTACAAAAGAGGAATTTAAAGAGGCTGCTAAAATTGCAGCAGAAGGTTTATTAACAAATGATTGTACTAAGGTTGATCTTGTTACATACGGAAATTCTGGAGAACAGAAAGGTCAATTTAGCGATTTAGATTCATTAAAAAATGCTATCGATGGAATCAAATTTAATTTTAAAGAAAAGCAATTTGTTCAAGCAGGACTCCTTAAGGCAAAGGAATATTTAGATTCTTCAACAGCTAGTAAAAAGAACATTATTCTTTTTTCAGATGGTGAGGCAACTCGTAGCTATAAGTTTTCTACAGTAAGTATTAATATTGAACATTATTGTGATATAATTTACCATTGGTCTTTTTTTAGTTATTATCCAGAACATACTTGGAAGGAAAAAGACTATGATGATAGCTGGTTTAAGGATGACTATCATATTAATGCAAAAAATAATTACGAGATATCATCTTTAGATTATAGTAATCCTTTTGATTATAATGATAAGAATTCTTTTGTAGATTTAGATGCAGCAAGTAAAACATGTAGGCATGGAGAATCTTATAAAAAAACAGTACATATTGACAATGCTATAGCTAAAGCAACAAAATATGTAGCAACACAAGTAAAGAATGCTGGTTATGATATTTATAATGTTAGATGTGAATCTAATTATGAAGCAGATGATTTGTTAGGAAAAGACAACATAAAGTCATCTGTAAGATATAAATCAAATGACTATTTTAATACATTTGCAGAGGCTCTTGCAGGTAGCAAGAAAGAAATAACTAACGCTACAGTAACAGAAGTTGTTTCTGAGAACTTTAACTTAGTAAATGCAAGTAACTTAACAGATTCTAATGGAAATCCTGTAACTTATGACGAAGCAACAAATAAACTTACTTGGTCAGTAGATACTGTATCTTCAAAGCCTGCTACTTTAACTTATAGAGTAGAAGTTAAGAATGATAAGTTAGCTACTTTAGATAAGAACACAGATTATTCTATTAGTAAGACATCATCAATTAGCTATACTAATAAGAATGGTGCAACAATTAATGATGGTTTCCCAGAAGCAACAGTAAATGTTTCTAAGAGATCTATTAAGCTTAACTTCAATGAAGTTGATGAAAATGGCAATGTAATTGCTACAAAAAAAGCTTCTGAGTATGTGTCAGGTGATAACTCAAGATCAAGCGAATATAGCTTATTAACATATGCTAAAACATATGTTGTTAAGGCAGATGATTTTACATCTGATAATTATGTATTAAAGAGCATTGATTACAATGGTCATAATTATACAGATACAGATAAGGTCTCAGTAGTTTTAACAGCTGATAATTCAGAACAGGAAGTAACATTTAATTATTATAAGAAAGAAATGTCAAAAGTAACAGTTAATTACTATGAGAATTCATATAGTAAGGATGCTACACCAAAATACACTGAAACTATTGATTTACCAGTAGGTTCAAATGTAACATTAACAGCTGAGCAGATGTCAATGCATAAGCCAGATGGTTATGTGACACCAGCTGCTGTTGATAGCTCAAGTTCAACAGTTGTTACATTAAAAGATTACGAGACAGTTGTAAATGTGGTATATACAAAGGATTCATTCCCATATACAATTAACTATTATAAGGATGAAATCTCTGAGGCTAATTTAATAGGTTCTGACTCAAAGGAAGCAGTTGAGTTTGGTTCAGAAATTAAGGCAAAAGACGTTGATGTTACATTACATAAGCCAGATGGTTACGAAGATGGTGCAGTACAGTCAACTGATTTAATAATCACATCTGATGCTGATAAGAATGTTATCAATGTCCTTTACTCAACAAAGTCAAAGATTGGATATGAAGTAAGATATTATCATGATTCAGTAGATGATTCGAATCTTATTGATACATATGTAAATGAAGATGCAGTATTTGAAACAACAATTGATTTTGATGTAGATCTTAAAAAGGGTGAAGGTTATAAATCAGGCGTAATTCAGTCTAATAGTGCAACAACAGTTACATCAGATAGAGATAATAATATTGTATATGTAGTATACGAAAAGGATTCATTCCCATACACAATTAATTACTACAAAAAGTCAGCTTCTGATGAAGAAGTAGAACTTGGAACAGTAACAGGAAGCGCAGTATTTGAGTCAACAATTGACGTAGATGTTAATGCTAAAAAGCCAACAGAAGGTTATAAGGAAGGCGTTATTGTAGAAGGAACTACAACAGCCAAAGCAGGAGAGAATGTAATTAAGGTAGTATACGAAAAGGATTCATTCCCATACACAATTAATTACTACAAAAAGTCAGCTTCTGATGAAGAAGTAGAACTTGGAACAGTAACAGGAAGCGCAGTATTTGAGTCAACAATTGACGTAGATGTTAATGCTAAAAAGCCAACAGAAGGTTATAAGGAAGGCGTTATTGTAGAAGGAACTACAACAGTCAAAGCAGGAGAGAATGTAATTAAGGTAGTATACGATAGAGATACATTCGGCTACACAGTTAATTACTACAAGGATTCAGTTTCAGAAGATAATAAATTAGAAACTGATCCAACTTCACATGAAGCTTTATATGACACAGTAATTAAATCTGAAGATGTTGATTTAACAATGTTTAAGCCAGATGGTTATGAAGCAGGTGTAATTGAAACAGGTAACTTTACAATTACAGCAAATGAAGCTAACAATGTAATCAATGTAGTTTATAAGACTAAGTCAGATGTAGATTATACTATTGAATACTATAAGCAGGTATATAACGAAGATACTGATACAATCACAGAAAAAAATATTGGAACATCAGTTACAGGCACAGCAAAATTTGAAACACCAATTGAGTATATTCAGTCAGATGGTGCAACAAGATTTGCCACAACAGGAGAAACAGATAAGCTTACTATTGACCTTGGTGCTTACTTAGAAGCAGGTTATAAGTCAGAAGTTCTTGTTACAGGTCCAGAGGGTGATAAGCTTGGATTAGAAGATAATACAATTAAGATTGTATATCAGCTTGAAAAGTACACAATCACTACTGAATACTACTTCGATGATGAAATCGATGATAGCATGACAACAACAACAGAACAGTACTTTGCTACAACAATTAATGAATTAACACCATATGCAGTAGAAGGCTATGAGTTAGCTACTGTTGAATATCCTGAGTCAGATACATTATCAGGAGATGTAACAATCAAGGTTAACTACAAGAAGCTTGTAGTACCTGAGGTTGCAGCAGACGAAGATACAGTATTAGCGCCAGCTGCAGATACAGTAGTAGCACCAGTTGCAGAAGTAGCAGCTGATGAAGAAATTGTTGAAGAAGTTGCAGCTGATGAAGCTCAAACAGGCGACACAAACAATATGTTTATCTACTTTATGGCAATCATGTTATCAGCTGGATGCTTAGTTGTAACAGGAAACAAGTATTTTAAAAAGGAAGATTAATAGTTCACCTTTTTAAGATCAAGGTTAGATGTAGAAATATATTAAAAGAAAAGAGGCTCTGCCAACAATAAGTTGGTAGGGCCTTTTTTATGGTGTGCGCCTAGCGACGCGCTAAAAGTTGTAAGTTCTAAACTTGATTATTTGTAAAAATTAACAACATATTGTATACAATATTGAGCAATGTTGTAAAACTTTAAATAAAATCTCCCCCTAAAAGAGGGGTGCGAGAGGGGGTATAGAGGGGGTAATATTGTTCGTGTTAATGGTTCGAGATAATTAAATATTATAATTTGAAATTGGGGCGGTCAAATTGTAAGTTGGAGAGAAACTATTTCGAATTAAAGTAAATAAAGGAGGATATGAAATGTTTAACATTGAGGGGAGACTTATTAAGTCTAAAAGATTATTATGTTTAATCTTTACACTTATTTTTGTTCTTACAACTTTAGTGACATCAGTAGGACAAGCAAGCGCAGTAGGAGTTTTGGGAGCAGAGAATGATAATGACAACAATAATACTTCAGACGAAACATATAGTATTACTACTGATTATGAGCCAGTAGATGGAGAGGATAATAGCTATATTGTTACGATTAAATGTAAGCCTGATAATTATTTGGATCGTATACATTGTCATCTCACTGTTAATATGGATAGACATTTTAAATGCGTGGAAGAAAGTATTTTAGTAGATTGTGATGATTCTTCCACTTTTGATATGTCTTATTATCCAAACGGACAAGGTTATGAATTCTGTCTAGGAGATTTAAATAGTGAAGTAACAGTTAAATTTAAAGCTGTTGCTGATAAAGCTTCCTTATCAGAAAAACCAACTAATGAAAGCCTTTATATTACACAGACTTCTTATTTTCAGATTTTTGCAGATTGGCCTAGGTCAATAAAAATACCAGCAATTGGACCTGTAAATAAAAGAAATGTTGTTATTAATTATTATAAGGACAAGGTAGATGATTCAGTAGATGAAAATGGTAATTATTTATATTACTTAGGATCTGATACTGAACATTTTATAAATCAAGAAGTTGGTAGTGCTATAAAAAAAGAAGATGTCCCTAATAAGAATACATTTATTCCAGATGGATATAAGGAGAATGCAGAATTTGCAACAGAATTTGATGAAAATGATGAATTTATAGTTTCAGCTAATGGTGATGAAAATGTAATTAATCTAGTTTACAAAGAAAAAGAAAGTTATCCATATTCTGTTTTATATTATAAGGATAGTGAAAGCGATGAAAACTTATTAAAAGATATTTCTGTAATAGGTGAAGCTGAATATGACTCAGAAATACCTTTCAATTTAGAAGATGCCGCAACATTAATTGAAAAGTTTAGACCAGTTGGTTATACAGGTCGTTATAGTATTACATATGATGCTGAACATTATACAGGAAGAATTCAGTCATTTAAAAATGGTTTGTATAATAAAGTAAAAATTGTATATACAAAAGGTGTATACCCATATAAGATTGTATATTACAAGGATAGTATAAGTGATGGCAATAAACTAAAGGTTGTTGCCTATGATGATGATAGCAGAGTGTTAGAAAAAGAATATTTATCTGTAGTTCCATTTAGCGAGGTTAATAAAAATCTTTCACAGCCAGAAGGTTATAATGAAGGTGTTATCATTGAAGAATCAGATACTAATACAGGACTTACAATCACTGAAAAAGATAATGTAATTAACGTTTTATATACTAAGAAAATCTTACCATATACAGTTAATTATTATGTTGAAGGTGAGGATGAACCATTTAAGACTGAAGAAGGTGAGGCAGAATATGAATCAGAAATTCCTTATGTAGATAAGACAACAGATTTAGGCGAGGAATATGAAGATATCCTAAAGGGTTATGAAGAAACTGGTGAAGTTACAAAATACAATGAAAAGGGTGTTATTACAACAGATCCAGACAAAAATGTAATTGATGTAGTATTTAAACTTAAGGATGTTGAATATTTAGTGGAATACTATAAGGAAGTTCTTGATCCAGAGACTAATGAAATTAAGCAGGAAAAGATTTCATCATATGATGGAGTATCAAAGTATGGTAATGAATTTGCTTATAGTGAAGATGATACACAACTTGATGATGAAAATATTATTAATGTATTAGTTAATAAAGAGCATCCAGGAGATGGCTATGAAGATTTAGCTCAAAAATTATTAGCTCCTGAAAAACTTGGTCTTACTAAGGAAGAAAATACTGTAAAAATTCTCTATAAGTTAATTGTCCCAGAGGAAATTGCAGCAGACGAAGATGAAGTAAAGCCAGAAGAGATTGCAGCAGATGAGGATGAGGTAAAGCCAGAAGAAGTAGCAGCAGACGAAGAAGTAATAAAGCCTTTAGTTATAGAACAAGAAGTAGCAGCAGATTCAGCAGAGGTAAATACAGCTGATATAAATGCTATAGCAATAAGACTATTATGTGTATTAATGCTAGGATCTATTCTTTTAGTTGCAACAGTAATTCTTAATAACAAGAAGAAGTCTTTATAAAATTAATTTAAAGGGACTTCAATTATAAACTTAAATTAATTATGCCTGAAAGATTTGGGATTTACTCAAAACTTTTCAGGCATTTTTTAATCTTATTTTAATCTTAGCTACATTTGACTTTAATTTAATTCTTGTATTCTATAATCAAGTTAAGGATATGAATTTCTTAGTTAAAGAGACGTGCACACTGTTTAACTTATTACCTTATTACAGAAATTTATAGACATAACTTCTAGGGAATATTAAAATTAATTATAGAATAAAGGAGATATCATTATGGATAAGTTAGAGAAAGTTGAAAAGATAATTGAAAAGACAGGGGTTAGTTACGAGGATGCTAAAAATGCCCTTGATCAGTGCAACGACGACATCTTAGATGCCATCTGTCTACTTGAAAAGGAAGGTAAGATTAAGAATAGTTACACAGCAAGTTATACAAGCTTTCCAGGTGGTAATGAAACAGATGAGAAATTTGCTAAGGCACAAGCAAATTATGAGAAGTCAGTTAAGGAAGAAAAATTTAGTGACATATTATCAAGTTTCTTTAACTGGACTAAGAAAATTGTAGATAAGAGCTTTAAGATTTGCCTCTTAGTTAAAAGACACGGGACAGAACTTGCAAAGATCCCACTATTTTTCTTCTTAGTATTAATGATTTTAGGTTTCTGGTTTTTCGTTCCAGTTCTAATCATTGGCTTATTTTTAGAGTGTAGATACAGTTTTGTTGGGTTAAATTCAGAAAAAGTAGACATAAATGATGTATGCGACAAAATGGCTGATGGTGTGGATGATTTTAAGAAGAATATCAACAAGTAATTAACAAGTAATTGATAATTGATAAATATATAGTAAACAGATTAGAAAAGGGTTTTGATTATGAGTAAGTTGCTAATTATAGAAGATGAAGTAAAGATTGCTCGATTTGTGGAGCTAGAATTAAAACATGAAGGCTATGAGGTGGATTCCTCAATGGATGGCAGAGAAGGGCTTGAGAAGGCGCTTACAGGCAATTTCAATTTAATTTTACTAGACATTATGTTGCCAGGCCTTAATGGCCTTGAGGTTTTGCGCCGCATAAGAGCTAACAATATTAAAACTCCTGTGATTATGTTAACTGCTAGAGATGCAGTAATGGACAAGGTTTCAGGCCTTGATGCAGGAGCCGATGACTACATAACAAAGCCCTTTGCTATTGAAGAACTGCTAGCAAGAATTCGTGTAAGCCTTAAGCACAATAGTCTTTCTGAAAATGTGACAAATACGGGACATGCAAAAAAAGACCTAGATGTTACATTTTCAATAAAAGGAGTAGATTTAAGCGTGCCAAGACACGAGGTTTTGGTAAAAGGGGATGTTGTGGAGCTTACCAATAGGGAGTTTGAGCTCTTAAGGACTCTTATGGAAAATAAAAATATCGTCCTAAACCGTGAACAGCTTCTAAATAAAGTCTGCGGATACGACTATATGGGGGAAACTAACATAATTGATGTCTATGTCCGTTACCTAAGAACAAAAATTGATGATAAATACCAGATAAAGCTAATCCAGACCATTCGCGGCGTGGGTTACGCAATAAAGGAATAAAATATGGAAAATGAGAAGAATAAAAAGACCACATCTATTGCAAGAAAGATAAATTGGAAAATATGGCTACACTCGCTTAAACATCTAATTATCATGGATATCGCTATCCTTGTAGTCAGTTTTTTTGTATTTATTTACACTTGCCTAGAGGCTTCAGAGCTAAATGTCTACGATGTGGTTAACAGGGTGACAAACTACGAGCAGGAAGTTAATGCCATTAGGATTAATAGGGATGATAGTGGAAACTTCTATAATAGTGCTTATTTATATGTAAATGTAACTTTTAACGATGACAGAGGAACTAAAGAGTACCGCTATTACATTAGGGATTTTTACAATCCATTTCGTTTGATGGCATGTGTTTGTCTAGTAGCGGAGCTTATTTACATTTTCCAGATGACTCTTAATACAAGAAGAATTAGAAAGTCCCTTAGGCCCTTTAACGAGCTGGCTATTAAGGCGGAGGCTTTGGCAAATGGAACGAATGTTGATAGTCTTGAACATCTAGAAAAGGTGCTAATGCAGGCAGATGAGTCGGTTACATCTATAAAAACAGGCGACAAAGATCTTGAGAGCTTAGAGATAGCTTTAAATAGTTTGATTACTAAGATTCAGGAAGCAAAGAAAAGTCAGGTGCGATTTGTATCGGATGCCTCTCATGAGCTTAGAACTCCAATCGCAGTAATTCAGGGCTATGTAAATATGCTTGATAGATGGGGCAAAGACGATCCAGAGATACTAAATGAAGCGGTGGAGGCTCTAAAAAATGAGTCAGAACACATGAAGGAACTTATTGAGCAGCTTCTCTTCCTTGCAAGAGGTGATAGTGGCAGAAATAGCCTAAACAGGCGAGATTTCTTCTTTGAGGAAATGTTACACGATCTTTGGGAAGAGTCTCTTATGATAGATGAAAAACATCAGTACAAATTAGATAACTGTGAGGCTATAGAGGAAGTGCTAGCAAGGGCTGATGGCCTTAGTGATGAAGCAAGAGATAGGCTTTATGAGACACATTTTCACAAATATAATGGAGATTATGGCATGCTAAAGCAGGCGGCTAGAATCTTCTTATCTAATGCGACCAAGTACTCAGGGGAGGGCTCAACTATTAGGCTTTCCTATTATGAAAATGCAGAAACGGCCTTTAAGGGTTTCTTAATTCAGGATGAGGGAATTGGCATGAAGGCTAGTGAAGTTGGACATATCTTTGAGAGATTTTATAGAACTGATGGGGTTAGAAATTCGGAAACTGGCGGCACAGGACTTGGTCTTTCTATAGCAAAGTGGATAGTGGATGCCCATGAGGGCAGGATTGATGTCCTTTCAAGAGAAGAGTTTGGAACTAGGTTTATGATAAGCTTTCCTTAGTTGTCTTGACTTTGATTGAAATTGATTGCAAATAATCAGATAATGCCCCGGGTTTTACCTTGACGGTCATTGTAAAAGCAAGTAAAATATTATGGTGTTTTGAGGTTTTGATAATCCGCAAGATTTATTAACAAAATCACAAAACACCATATTTTGTCATTTAGACGATAAATTTTATAAAAATTAGGAGGAACGAAGACTATGGCATTAGTTGGAATTGTCATGGGTAGTGATTCTGATATGCCTGTTATGGCTAAGGCAGCAGACATCCTTGAGAAGTTCGGCATTTCATATGAGATGACAATTATCTCAGCCCACAGAGAACCTGACGTATTTTTTGATTACGCAAAGACTGCAGAGGAGAAAGGATTTAAAGTAATTATTGCAGGAGCAGGTATGGCAGCTCATTTACCGGGTATGTGCGCGGCTATTTTCCCTATGCCAGTTATTGGTATCCCAATGCATACAACTTCTCTCGGAGGAAGAGATTCGCTATATTCAATCGTACAGATGCCTTCAGGCATTCCAGTTGCAACTGTTGCAATTAATGGTGGTGCTAATGCAGGCATTCTCGCTGCTAAGATCTTAGCTACATCTGATTCACAATTATTATCAAAGTTAAAAGATTATACTAAAGAAATGAAGGAAGGCGTTCAGGCTAAAGACGCTAAACTACAGGAAGTAGGATATAAGAATTACACAAAGTAATTTACGATAAGTGATTTATAATAAGTAATTTATGGTAGATTACAGTTGGCAATTTAAAAGGTAATTTACACAAAGAGATTTGTGTGAATGATAGACACATTTGCTTAAAGCTTAGGCAAATAAAAAATTATTTATAAAGAATGAGGTATGAAAATGGATTACAAAAAGTCTGGTGTTGATATTGAGGCAGGTTACAAGGCAGTAGAGCTTATGAAGGAGCACGTTGCTAAGACAATGAGACCTGAGGTACTTGGTGGTCTTGGTGGTTTCTCAGGAGCATTTTCTTTAGAGAAGTTCAAGGGAATGGAAAAGCCTACATTAGTTTCAGGTACAGATGGTGTTGGTACAAAGCTTAAGATTGCTTTCACACTTGATAAGCATGATACAGTAGGTATTGACTGTGTTGCTATGTGTGTTAACGATATTGCTTGTGCAGGTGGAGAACCTTTATTCTTCCTTGACTATGTAGCTTGTGGTAAGAACGAACCTGAAAAGATTGCTACTATCGTTAAGGGTGTTGCTGAGGGATGTCTTCAGTCAGAATGTGCACTTATTGGTGGTGAAACAGCTGAAATGCCAGGTTTCTATCCAGTTGATGAATACGATTTAGCTGGTTTTGCAGTTGGTATCGTTGATGAGAAGGATTTAATTACAGGTAAGGACATTAAGGCTGGTGATACACTTATTGGTATTACATCAAGCGGTGTTCACTCAAACGGTTTCTCACTTGTACGTTCAGTATTTACAATTACAGAGGAATCTCTTAACACATACTATGACTCACTTGGTAAGACATTAGGAGAAGCATTAATTGCTCCAACTAAGATTTATGTTAAGGCTTTAAAGAGCGTTAAGGCAGCAGGCGTTAAGATTAAGGGCTGTTCTCATATTACTGGTGGCGGTTTCTATGAAAATATCCCAAGAATGCTTCACGATGGTGTAAGAGCTGTAGTTAAGAAGGATTCTTATGAAGTACCAGCAATCTTTAAGATGCTTCAAAATGACGGTGACATCGAAGAAAAGATGATGTATAACACATTCAACATGGGTATTGGTATGGTTCTTGCAGTAGATCCAGCTGATGCAGATAAGACATTAGAGGCTTTAAAGGCAGCAGGTGAAGAAGCTTATGTAATCGGTCAGATTGAAGAAGGAGAGAAGGGAGTTACTGTATGCTAAGAGTAACTGTCTTAGTTTCAGGTGGCGGAACTAATCTTCAGGCAATTATAGATTCAGTTAATAATGGAACAATTAAGAATACTAAGCTTGTGGGTGTTATTTCTAATAATGCAGGAGCTTATGCCCTAGAGAGAGCAAAGAAAGCAGGTATTCCTAGCTTTTGCATTTCTCCTAAGGACTATGAATCAAGAGAAATCTTTAACGATACACTTTTAGCTAAGGTTAAGGAGCTTGAAACTGATTTAGTAGTACTTGCTGGTTTCTTAGTTAGAATTCCAGAAAAGATGGTTCATGAATTTTCTCATAGAATCATTAACATTCATCCATCACTTATTCCATCATTTTGTGGAGTAGGTTACTATGGACTTAAGGTTCATGAAGCAGCTCTTGCTAAGGGAGTTAAGGTTTCAGGTGCAACAGTTCATTACGTAGATGAAGGCATGGACACAGGAGAAATTATTTTCCAAAAGGCCGTTGAGGTTAAGGAAGATGATACTCCAGAAACTTTACAAAGAAGAATAATGGAAGAGGCTGAATGGAAGTTACTTCCAGCAGCAATTAATAAGATAGCTTTGAATAGTTAACCTGTGCTTAGGTTAATTTACGGGGCCAAAGGCTTTTGGCCTTTGACCCCTATTTTAAAATTGGATTTTGGGAAGGAAAAATTATGAAGGTTTTAGTTGTAGGTAGCGGCGGAAGAGAGCATGCAATTTGTTGGAAATTATCTAAGAGTGCTAAGGTTGATAAGATTTACTGTGCACCAGGAAATGCAGGTATTGCAAGTGTTGCAGAATGCGTTGATATTAAGGCTATGGAATTTGAAAAGCTAGTAGCTTTTGCTAAGGAGAAGGAAATTGACCTTACAGTTATTGGTATGGATGATCCTTTAGTTGGCGGTATTGTTGATGAATTTGAGAAGGAAGGACTTAGAGTTTTCGGACCTAGAAAGAATGCAGCAATCCTTGAGGGTAGCAAGGCATTTTCTAAGGACTTAATGAAGAAATACAATATTCCAACAGCTGCTTATGAAACATTTAATTCAGCAGACGCAGCTAAGAAATACTTAGAAGAAGAGGCAGAATTCCCAATCGTACTTAAGGCTGATGGCTTGGCTTTAGGTAAGGGAGTTTTAATCTGTGAAACTAAGGAAGAGGCTCTAGCTGGTGTTGATGAACTTATGCTTGATAAGAAGTTTGGTTCAGCAGGCGATAGAATTGTAATTGAAGAATTCATGACAGGTCGTGAAGTTTCAGTTCTTTCTTTCGTAGATGGTAAGACTATTAAGATTATGGCTTCAGCTCAAGACCACAAGAGAGCTAAAGATAATGATGAAGGCTTAAATACAGGTGGTATGGGTAACTTCTGTCCATCACCTTTCTATACAGATGAAGTTGATGACTTCTGCAAGAAGTATGTATATCAGGCAACTGTAGATGCTATGGCTAAGGAAGGCAGAGAATTCAAGGGAGTTATCTTCTTTGGTCTTATGCTTACACCAAAGGGACCAAGAGTATTAGAGTACAATGCTAGATTTGGTGATCCAGAAGCTCAGGTTGTACTTCCAAGAATGAAGAATGATATTGTTGATGTATTTGAGGCTTGTATTGACGGAACACTTGATAAGATTGACTTAGAATTTGTTGATGATGCTTGTGTTTGTGTTGTATTAGCTTCTGATGGTTATCCAGTATCATACGAGAAGGGCTTTGAAATCAAGGGTATGGAGAAGTTTGAAGGAAAGGATGACTACATCCTATTCCACGCTGGAACTAAGTTTAATGAAGAAGGTAAGATCGTTACAAACGGTGGTAGAGTTCTTGGCGTAACAGCTCTTGGCAGTAGCCTTAAGGAAGCTAGACGTAAGGCTTATGAGGCAACTGAGTGGGTTGAGTTTGAGAACAAGTACATGAGAACTGATATAGCTAAGGCTGTAGAGAATATGTAATAAAGGCTTTTGGACGTGTGAGTATTGCAGACGTTTAGGGCTTGTGGGAAGAGTGACTGCTTGGCAGTCACTCTTTTTTTGTTGTGGTGGGACTTGTTTGAGGCCTAGTGGGGGCGGAGAGTATGGTGGGGTTTGTTGTGGGGACTATTGTGGTGGGATTTGGTGGGGGTTTCTGCAGGTAATTTAGCGAGTTTCCCCTTTTACCTGTATTGAGGAAGTTGTTGTTTTGGGGTGATGCAGTCAATTGGCTATATTTATAGAATTGGGGGTATCAAACTTGCTTTAATTTTTTAACAGTTACGGGTAAAGAAAGAAAAAAGTAAATATAACTGTAGTGGGCTGCTAAAAAGAATTTAATAAGTTACGGGTAATTCTAAAAAATAAGCAAGTTGATTGTAGAGGAACTAATCTAACTTGCTAATTAGTACTGAAAGAATACAGTTAATTTGCGGGTTTTAAAGGATTGACTGTATAGTGAACCGAAAGGTCCTATAGGCCAATACGATCAAATAAGAATTCTTGTGGATTTACCTGTAGGACTTAAAAATCTTAAACTTTCTTTCATACAGTCAACTGAAGAAAAATAATGCTTTGCCGGTAATACTTAAGAAACCTTTTGAATAAAAAAGATAAAGAACAGTTATTGACGACATATGGAAGAGGGAGAGGGTAGGCCGCCATCCCTCCACATATCTAAAAAATCAATTTCCCCAATCCCCTTGACATATCTGTTTATAGAGTGTATATATTTATATATACAGTAGATGTACACAGCGAATACAGCTGTTAGATCTTGCTGCATTTGCTGCAATACTACTACACAAACAAGAAGGAGTTTATATGATAGAAATTAAGGATTTAAAGAAGAAGCTTGGTGCTATGGAACTTAATATGTCTCTTGAAATCCCTGAAGGATATATATGTGGACTTATTGGTAGGAATGGTTCTGGTAAGACAAGCTTGTTTAATTTAATAACAGGTTTAATGAGTCCGGATGAGGGCAAAGTAGTAATAGATGGCTTAGAATATGGGAAAGATGATAAAGCTATATATGCTAGAATCGCCTTAGTATCTGAAGATGGTTTATTAGATGGCTATTGTACAGCTAAGGAAAATGGCCTTATTTATGGGAGATATTATACAGGATTTAATATGACTAGTTTCTTGTGCTTACTGAATAAGTATAGAGTTAATCCTAATATTGCTATTGATAAGTTATCAAGAGGTGAGAAGTTAAAAGTACAGTTTGCATTTGCAATTAGTACAAGGCCTAAATATTTAATTCTCGATGAGCCAACGGCTAACTTTGATCCAGAATTTAAGAAGGCATTTCATGAAGAAATAAATAAGTTAATGTCAGATGGTAAACATACAGTAATATTTGCAACTCATATAACTTCTGAAATAGATAGATTAGGAGATTATTTATTATTCATACATGAAGGAAAGAAAGTCTTTATGGGAGATTTAGAAAGCTTTAGAGATAAGTATAAGTTAGCAGTAGGAGAAGAATTCTATATAGATAGATTAACGAAGGAAGCACTAATATCTAAGGATGTAAATAAATATTCTACAAGGGCTATGTTTGATATGGATTTAATTAATAAGGATTTAGATGAAAGATACATGAATCACTTAGAATTTAGTCCGGCAACAATAGAAGACTTTATGTATTTTTACACTAAGGAGGTAGCATAATGAAAGATAGATTAAGAGTGTATTTATCAGCTTTTAAATTAAGAAAAATAATAAATGACCGTGGCCTTGGAATTTGCTTTATATGGCTAATCATAGTTATAGATAGAATAAATGATCATGGTGATGAATTTTTTTCAAACTCAGTGTTTATAGGTTTATTAGGGGTGCTATTACCCATGTTTTTAATTGTAGTTTCTATGTTTTTTCATAAAATAAACTATGACAAGGTATTTTATCTTTTGCCAATGACATTAGAAGAAAGAAGAAAAACCATAGTATCTAACTATTTATTTACTGTAATGATACATTTAATTATAGGAATTATTCCTTTATGCCTTGTTTTAATAATGGCTAGAGTAAACATTTTTACAGCAGCTTTTATGCTATTAAATGTAATAATCTTAAGCTTTATGATTATACCAAAGGGCTTTAATGAATATGTTTCCGTAAGATTTGTAATGGTGGTTGTAGCATGTTTTATAACTCAACTAATTGAGGTGGATATGTTTTATGAAACAAGAATAATGGTGCATGCGTTTATGTGGCTTATAATGTGTGTTTTCATTATTCCAATGGCTTATAGCTGTAAGAAAAAAATAATAGAAGAATTTGATTATGCCATGACTTATAAAGAAATAAAAAAGGCTAAGTAGAGGTGAATATATGGATTTGACAATAAAGATATATCCCCAGGGCACTCTTGCAATTTATGAGCAGATAGTGATGCAGTTAAAGAATGCCATAGTTTCAGGGGATTTAAAGGCAAATGAGGCGCTACCTTCAATTAGACGCCTTGCCGCAGATTTAGGCGTAAGCGTTATTACAACAAAAAGAGCCTATGAAGAACTTGAAAAGGAAGGGCTTGTAAGGTCAGTGGCAGGTAAGGGCTTTTACGTTTGCGAATACAATACAGACTATTTAAAAGAGAAGCAGTTAATGATTATTGAGAAAATGTCACAAGAGGTCATAGCTGAAGCTAAGGCTGCAGGACTAAGTCTAGAGGATTTTATTGAGATGATAAAGGCACTTTATGACTAAGGGACTTTGAATAAAATGGACAAGATTATAAGTGTCTGATTGAATAAAAAGGACATGGATAAATTAGCATAAAAGGATAGGATATTATGAATAAGATACTTGAACTTAAAAATGTAACTGTAAAAAATAAGAAATTCAAATTAGAAAATATAAATTTTGCCCTTGAAAAAGGCTATGTTTATGGCTTGGTTGGTAAAAATGGTGCAGGTAAATCTACTCTTTTAAAATCAATATATTTTGAAAATTGGCCATATAAGGGAGATGTTTTATTTTCTGGATTTGATATAAAGAAGAATAGAAGATCTGTAATGGAAAAAATAGGCTATATCTCTGAAGATTTTAGCTTTATAGATGATAGAAGTATGGCTGAAAATGCTAGACTTTTTTCTATTGCTTATAGTGATTTTGATAAGGAAATCTGGGAAGAAATGACAAAAAAATTAGGAATTAATTTAAACACTAATTATATGGATTATTCTAGAGGTGAAAAGATTAAAGCCCAGTTAGCCTTTGCATTTGCCCACAAGGCGGAATTGTTAATTATGGATGAAGCAAGCGCAGGACTTGATGCAGTTTTCAAAAAGGAAATGTATGACCTAATTAGAGAAGGACTAGTGGATGGATTAACTGTTTTATTAACAAGTCATGATTATGAAGAAATAAAGAGAAATACTGATTTCTTCGCAGTAATTAAAGATGGAGTTTTTGGCGAATTTAAAGAAACTATAGAGGAGAAGGGTTATGAATATCTTTAAAAATGAGGAAATGTGTGAAATTGATGATTTAATACAAGAAGTGAATAAAGATTATAGTTATAGAGGCTTGCAAAAATTATTAGCCTATGTATTTACTAGCATTTTTATTTTTTTTATGCTCTTTTATGTTGGCACACAAGAAGAATTAAATAGCATTATAGTCATTGTATTTGTATTTTTTTATTTAGGGAAAACATTTTTTAATAACGACAAAAGAGTTTTATTTCATAACAATAATTCTCGGGCTCAGCAATTAAGATTATATAAAATTACCATGATTAGTCAGTTAATATTGTTATCTCCATTTAGTTTAAAGAATTATTATAAGCTTTGTTTTTATTATCATGTAAAGTTTATAGTATGGACTTCTTTAGTATTATTTTTGATATTAGGTTTTTTTGTCTTAGTAGGTACTTTACATTTTTATCCTATGAGGTTATTAGTATATCTTCTTATGATTGTGCTGCAAATGCTTGCAGAAATTTTGGATTATATTTTAATTGCTAGAACAGCATAAATATTGACTTATGTTTGTATTTGCTAAATAATTTAGTTTGCTACCACGATAAATTAAGTCTAGAAATCTTAAGAGCTTTGTTGTAGGATATATAGGACTAGACTATAATGAAAGAATATGAGGAGAAACATGAAAATGGACGATAATTATAAGTTATTAAAAAATTCAATAGACGAAATTCTAGAATTTTTAGGCGCCAGTACAGTTAATCCCATATCTGTAAGTAATTTTTGTATTAAGATGGGATTCTCTATTGAGGAAAAGGAATTAATGCAAATAAAGTTTTGTAAATTGGCATCAGATACAATTGAAGATGGTAAAACACTAAAACTAGAAGATTGTAGAAAAATTATAGAGGAAGTTCATCCATCCAATTTAGGAGTACCTTATTCGGATGATGTTATAATTGGATTTACAAGAGCTTATGCTAATATTATTCCGGATTTAAAAGAATTGATTAAAGAATGGAAATAAAAATAAGGCTAATTTGAGATTTTCAAATTAGCCTTATTTTTTAAAACATGAATATAAATAATGACAAGAAATAATTTAGTTTGCTACCACGATAAATTAAGTCTAGTAATCTTAAGAGCTTTGTTGTAGAATATATAGGACTAGGCGATAATAAAAAGTATAGACGAAATAAGAAAGGATCCGAAATATGAAGATTACATCAGTTAAGGGTACTAACGATTACCTACCTAATGAAGTGGAAATTAGAGATTATTTACAGAGTGAAATTCTTAATACATACGTTGCTAACGGATTTGAACATATTACAACACCAGCTATTGAAGATATTGAGAATCTTGATAAGTCAGAGGGTGGAGATAACTTAAATCTTATTTTTAAGATTATGAAGAGAGGCGATAAGCTTGATAAGGCTATTGCTTCAGGTGTTACATCTAAGAACGAGAACGTACTTGCAGATATGGGTCTTAGATATGATTTAACACTTCCTTTAAGCAGATATTTTGCTAATAATAAGGATAAGTTATCACTTCCAATGAAGTGTATCCAGATGGATAGAGTTTATAGAGCTGAAAGACCACAGAAAGGTCGTTTAAGAGAATTTGTTCAGTGTGATATTGATATCATTGGTTCTGATTCAAGAGATTCAGAAGTTGAGCTTATTCTTACAACAACTAAGGCTTTAAAGAGAATCGGTATGAAGAACTTCAAGGTTAAGATTAACGATAGAAGATTACTTAGAGCCTTCCTTTCAAATTGTGGATTTAAGGAAGAAGAATTAGATAGTGTATGTATTACATTTGATAAGATGGATAAGATCGGACTTGATGGAGTTAAGGCTGAATTAGTAGAGAAGGCTTTTGATGAGGCTGCAATCACTAAGTTTACTGACTTCTTAACAGGAGTTTCATCACCTTCAGAAATCAGTCTTGAATCAGTTGAGGCAATCTTAGAGGATAAGACACCAGCTGATAGCTTAAAGTACATCATTAACACAGTTAAAGAAATGACTGCAGGAGATGAAAACGCCTTTGATGTAGTATTTGATTTATCTTTAGTTAGAGGTCAGGGATATTACACAGGTACAGTATTTGAAGTAGAAAGCATTGACTTTAAGGGAGCTATTGCAGGTGGTGGCCGTTATGATAACCTTATTGGTAAGTTCTTAGGTCAGCAGGTTAGTGCAGTTGGTTTCTCTATCGGTTTTGAAAGAATTTTCTCAATTCTTATGGAAAATGGCGTAGACGCTAAGTCTCGTCCAGAAAGAATTGCAATTATGTATGATGATGGCGAAGTTGTTAAGGCTTATAAGATTGCTGAAAAATACAGAGAAGAAGGTAAGAGTTGTTCACTTTATCTTAAGCCTAAGAAGATGGGTAAGTTCCTTGGAAAGCTTGAAGAAAGAGGATATAAGGGCTTTGTAAATGTAAGCAATGGCGAAGATATCAGTTTCTTTGGCGAGGAAAAGTAGAATTAAATAAGTCTTGCTATAAAAAAATAATTATGTATAATAGTTATTGTTCATCGGAGGATGTGTAAAGGAAGATTATGCGTCGGATAAGATGACAGATTGATTCTGTTATTCTTTTCCGGCGCTTTTTTTAAGCTTAACATTGGATAAGAGAATAAATTTTAGTTATGAGATTTAATTATGAGAGGTAATGTATGGATTTATTAACAGAAAAAATAAGCAAGATTTATTTTAAGTACTTAGCAGCTGCTTTTGGTAGTGCTCTTATTGTTTCAATTTATGCTTTAGTTGATACGATTGTAATTGGAAGATATGAGGGTCCTAATGGTACTGCGGCTGTAGCTAATTTTATGCCTATGTGGTCAATTATGTTTGCTCTTGGAATTTGCTTTGGCATAGGTGGTTCGGTGCTATTAGCACAGCGAAGAGGTGCCGGGAAATTTGAAGAGTCTAATAAATATTTTACTACATCAGTGATATTATCAGTGATTGCCTCAGCAATTATTTTTATAGTATATAACCTTTGGGCAAGAGAATTACTTTATTTATCGGGAGGTCGAGGCGCAGTTCTTGATTTATCGACTAAGTACTGTTTTTACATAGCCTTTGCATCTCCACTTTTTGTGATTGGGCAAATGTTAATACCCCTTGTAAGAGTAGATGGAAAGCCTTTCATTACAACAGTTGCTGTAATTGCAGGTGGTGTATTTAACGTATTTGGAGACATTTATTTTGTTTTTGGCCTTGATATGGGAATTCTTGGCGCTAGCCTTGCAACAGCAATAGGTCAGCTAATTTGTATAATAATATTATTGTGTCACATTTTTTCAAAAAAATGTAAGCTAAGACTAAACTTTAAAGATTTAAAATTAGGAAAGAGAATAAGACAGGTAGTTTCTACAGGTAGCGCAACCTTTATTGTAGATATTGCTATTGGCGTTGTAACAATCCTTGTAAATAACCAGATTATGCGCTATTCAGGAGAAACAGCCCTGGCAGTTTATGGTGTAATTAGCTCATATGTAACAGCAGTTCAGTCAGCAAGTTATGCAGTAGGTGAGTCAGGACAGGCTATTATTTCAACTAATTATGGTGCAGGAAATGCTAAGCGTGTAATAGAAGCAAGACGAGTAATGCTAATAACTGCCTTAGTTGGTGGAATTTTCTTTTGTATAATTGCAATGCTTTTCCCTAATGCATTACTTAGATTATATATGAAGCCAACTGCCGAAGTTTACGCAATAGGTGCAGGGGCAATTAGACTTTACTGCCTAGATTTAATTTTCCTTATGTTTAACATAGCTTCAACCTACTATTTCCAGGCGGTTAATAGATTAAGGGTATCCCTAGTAGTTTCCCTAGCTAGAGGTTTCTTTGTAAATGGACTATTAGTTATGTTACTTCCAATTATTTTTGGAATTAATGGTGTCTGGATTGCAATTCCAGTGGCTGAATTTATTGTAGCTATTTATGTTGTGTTGATGCTAAGAAAGAAGTTGGTGATAAAATAAAAAAGCATATCAGCTTAAATAGGACATGTCATAGAACATATGGCATGTCTTATTTTTTCAATACCTACTAAAGAGCTTATGGAAAATGTATCCCCAACCGCTTTTTTTAATTTCATATTTTTCATGTACTTTCTCATATTCTTCAGCATTATAAGTACCATTAAGAAGGGACTCCTTAAGTTTTTCAAATTCATCCTCTTCTTCGTGGGCTTTTTCCTTATTCAATTCATTCATAATTCCAGCTGTAATAATACCACTTGGCATGGCAACCATGGCAATGCCAAAGAAGGAACTAATCATAGCAATAAGTCTACCAAGATTGGTTATAGGATAGATGTCTCCGTAACCTACAGTTGTAAGAGTAAGACAAGACCAGTAAACAGCATCAAAAAAGTCCTCGAAACTATCAGGTTCAAGATTAAAAATTAGAGTAGCTGAAATTAGAATATAGGCTACAGCTAATGTAAAGACAGAAGCAAGGGCACCTTTTTGATTTTTAAGTACATTTTTAACAAGACGAATAGTTCTTGAATATCTAAAGATTCTAAAGATTCTAAGGAGTCTTGAAAATCTAAAGATACGTAACAATTTTAGATTGTTACTAAGAAAAGTAAAGGCTGGAAGTATGGTAACAAGGTCAATAATTGCATTAATTGTAAAAGGATATCTTAAAAATGATCTGATCTTAAATTCATTAAATTTAAAATCAGCGGTAGAAAATCTTAAGACATAATCAAATATAAAAATGCCAGCAACAGTTTTATCAAGTACACTAAGCCTTGGAGTCGAGTACTTAAAGGCTAGTGGCACAATACCAAGAATTATTGAAATCAGCATAATCCAATCATAAAGATTAAGTTTTGATGTATTATCCGTAACGGTTGGTTCAATAGCATAGAAAATGTTCTCTCGAATTATATGAATTTTGCTTGAAGTGATAGTTTTCATAATTATCCCCCATTATAAATCTCTTCTATAAGTGTCTAATAAATTATCTAATTAATCACGAACCCAATTCTCTAGAGATTATATCGGAAAAATGCAACTAATAATTAAGAGCGTACTTTTGTAAATAATAGACAAGTTAAAAAATATTTCGAACATACTTTCTATTAACATCTTGTTATGGTATAATTTTTGAGAAAGGAATTCTAATTATTAATAGGGAGGAATTATGGCGTTACAGCTTATTTTTGGCGGTTCAGGTGCCGGTAAGTCAACATTTATTTATAAGAAGATAATAGATGAATCAATTAAGAATCCAGATAAGAACTATATAATTGTTGTACCAGAACAGTACACAATGGCTATACAGAAGAGAGTGGTAGAATTACATCCTCATAAGGGTATTTTGAATATTGATGTTGTATCTTTCCAAAGACTAGCTTTTAAGGTCTTTGAAGAGGTTGGAGGAGTTAATTTTCCTATTCTTGATGATACAGGTAAGAATTTAATTATAAGAAGAGTTTTAGAGCAGAATAAGTCTAAGATGTGCTATTTTGCTAGTAATACAAGTAACACAGGTTTTACAGAACAGATGAAGTCCGTAATTTCTGAGCTTTTACAATATGATATTGATAAGGAAAGATTAGCTAAGATAAAGGAAGACTTCAAGGATAATACAGTTCTTTCATATAAGCTTGAAGATATAGATTTAATCTACAACGGCTTTAAGAAATTTATAGATAATTCTTATATCACTAACGAAGAAATTCTTGATGTATTAGCAAGGGTAGCCATAGATTCTAAGATGTTAAAGAATTCTACTATTGTTCTAGATGGCTTTACAGGTTTTACACCAGTGCAGTATAGGCTTATTAGAATACTTCTTGAAGTTACGGATATGATTTATTTAACACTTACAGCAGACGTAAGAGAGAAGACTAATGTAGATACTGGCATGGAGAATATCTTCTTTATGACTAAGGAATGTGCCTTTGAACTACGAAAGATTTGTGATGAAGAGCATATTGAAATGTTAGAGGATATTAAACTAGAGGATAATTATAGATTTAAAGAGAATAAGGAATTAGCCTTTTTAGAGGCCAACCTCTTTAGAAAAAAATGGACACGTTATAAGGAAGATGTTAAGGACTTAGTTATTTATTCTGGCAATTATCCTAAGGATGAGATTCATTATGCGACTAATGAGATTTTAAAGCTTACTAGATTGTCTGGATTTAGATATTCAGATATAGCTATAGTTACTTCTGATATGGAAAGATATGGAAAACTTACAGCTAATATCCTTGAACAAAATAGCATACCATATTTCCTTGACTATAAGAGACATGTTACATCTAATCCTTTAGTTGAGTTTATTCGTGCTGCCCTAGAAATTGTAACTAAGAACTTTAGTTATGATGCGGTTATGCGCTATTTAAGAACTTCTATGACTGACCTTTCAGTTGATGATATTGATTTAATTGATAATTACATTAGAGCTGTTGGAATTAAAGGTAATAAGAAATGGATGAATCCTTGGACAAGGAAATTTAGAGGACATATTAACGAGACAGACCTTGAAAAGCTTAATAACCTAAGAGAAAGGATAGTTACACCACTTGCTAAATTAAAGGAAGATTTTAGGAAAGCTGAAGGAAATGTACATAAATTAACCCTCGCTCTTTATGATTTCCTATGTATGCTTAATAGTGAAGAGAAGATTATTAACTTAGGCGCAGATAGTGATTTAGCTGATGAATTTGAGAAGGTTTATGCTTTGGTAATGGATCTTTTTGATAAACTAGTGGAACTACTTGGAACTGAGAAAGTAAGCCTAGGAGAATATGTTAAGATTCTTGATTCAGGCTTTGAAGAAATAAAAATTGGTCTTATTCCACCAAGTAATGACTGTGTTGTAATTGGTGATATTAATAGAACAAGACTTGATGATGTTAAGGTATTATTTTTCCTTGGAGTTAATGATGGACTTGTTCCTGCAAGATCTGATTCAAGAAGTATTTTATCTGAAACGGATAGAAGAAGTTTAGAAAGTATGGATGTAAAGCTATCTCCAACTAATCAGGAGAAGGCTTTTGTTCAGCGTTATTATTTATATTTGTTCCTAACAAAGGCATCTAAGAAGCTTTATATAAGCTATGCCAATAAGGATACAGAAGGAAAGTCAATTTTACCATCATATATGATACGAACACTTAAGAAGCTGTACCCTAAGTTAGATGTTATTTATGGTGGAGAGGAAAGTATAGGTGATTTTTATCTTACATTTCCTAAATCCGAATTGAGTTTTGATGATGAAGGTATTATTGATACAATAGCTGCAGCTAAGGCCTTAAGCTTATATGGTAAGGAACTTAGGGGAAGTGTAACATCCTTTGAAGATTATGAAAGATGTCACTACGCATATTTTCTTCGTTATGGCCTAGGGTTACAGGAAAGAGAAGAATATTCTTTTGAAATTAAGGATTTTGGTACAATTATTCACTCAGCCCTAGAACACATTTCATCAGAAATTATTAAGAATAAGATGTCTTTTTCTAATATAAGTGATGAAGAGAGAGCACAGTTAGTTAAGAAGGGTATGGAGGCTGCAATTGATGAAAATGCTAAATCTTTACTTACAGATACTAAGAGAAGTGAATATCTAATTAAGCGAATGACAGATATTATTGACAGATCAGTTTGGACAATTGGAAAGCATCTTGAATCAGGACTATTTAAGCCTGATATGTTAGAAGCTAAATTTTTAACAGATGTGGAATCTATGCCAAAGGATGTTAGCTTTAAGATGAATGGTAAGATTGATAGAGTTGATATTTGTGAAGATGAAGATAATCTCTATGTTAGGGTAGTTGATTATAAGTCAGGTAAGCAAGATCTTGACTTATTATCTATGTATTATGGACTTAAGATACAGCTTATAACTTATCTTAGAGAGGCTATTGAACTTGAAAAAAGAAGATATCACAAGAAAAATTACGTGCCTGCAGGTATTCTTTACTTGAATGTGGACAATCCTATTGTTGAAGCTAATCCAGATGATAGTGATGAAATAGATGAGGCTATATTGCAGGAACTTAAGATGAAGGGCTTAGTTAATGATAATGAACATGTCTATAATCTTATGGAGGATATGACAGATAAGAAGGAAGCTAAATCTATTCCTATAAAGCTTAAAACTGACGGAACTCTTGCTAAGGCTAGTAAGGTAATGTCTACAAGGCAGTTGGAGATGCTTTCTGATTATACTGTTAAGGAGAATATAAGGAAGGCTAATGAAATTATAGAGGGTAATATTGAGATAAACCCATATATAAAGGGTAAAAAAACAGGTTGTGATTACTGCCCTTATAAGAGTATTTGTGGATTTAGTGCTGATTTATCCAAGAAGGGATTTAGAAGACTTGCTAATCTAGAGGATAAGATTATATGGCATAACATAAAGACCACACTTGGGGAAATTAGCGAAGAGGAAGGTGAGGAATAACGTGGGTAAGAATTGGACTAAAGATCAGTTATTAGCGATTAAAGAACGTGATAAGAATATTCTTGTTTCAGCTGCAGCTGGTTCTGGTAAGACAGCCGTACTTGTTGAACGTATTGTAGAGATGATTACAACAGAGCCGGTTACTGATATTGATAAATTCGTAGTTGTTACTTTTACTAAGGCAGCAGCAAGTGAGATGAAGGACAGAATTAGAAAGGCACTTGAAGCTAAGTTAGATGAGAATCCACTTGATACTAATTTACTTAGACAGCAGACATTACTTAATAATGCTCAGATTACAACTATAGATAGTTTTTGCCTTTGGATTATTAAAAATCATTTTTCGGAAATTGACTTAGATCCAGGTTTTAGAACTGCAGACCAGGGAGAAATTAAGCTTCTTGGAGCAGATGTGTTAGATGATTTAATAGAGGAATATTATGAAAAGCAGGATAAGGATTTCCTTAATCTAGTGGAAGCTTATGCTACAGGTAGGGATGATAGTAAGATTAATGACCTAATTGAGAAGGTCTATGACCTTGCTAGATCTAATCCCTGGATTGATGAGTGGTATGACAAGGTTCTAAAGGTATATGAAAGCATTGATTCAGATGATGACAATGCAGCAATAAAGGACTGTTTATCTAGTATTGTATTATCCCTAGAAGGATACGCCGATTTATATGAGGGCATGATTGAGATTTGCGATAGACCAATGGGACCAGAAAAATACAAGTCAACCATGCAAGCTGAAGCAGCAGGAATGAAGAGTCTACTTGAAAGTAAGAATCTTAAGGAATTTATTGAAAAATTAGGACGAATCTCCTTTGATAGAATGCCTTCAATTAGATCAAATCCTGATATAGACGATGATTTAAAAAATCAGGTTAAGAATGCCAGGGATGATTATAAGAAATATATTGAGAAATTAAAGAAGACTTTTTCTAGAGATTATGATGGTCTAATAGCAGATGTTAAGCATTGCTACACATATGTAAGGACCATAATAAAGCTAGCTAAGGAATACAATGAAAGATTAGCCGCAGTTAAGAAAGATCGTGGAATTATTGACTTTAATGATATGGAACATATGGCCCTATCAATTCTTATAAAAAAGGAAGATGGGGAAATAGTTTATACGGACACAGCCAATGAATTAGCTAAGAATTTTGATTATATCATGATTGATGAATATCAGGATTCTAATATGTTACAGGAAGTTATTCTTAATGCAGTATCAAAGCTTAGATTAAACGAACCTAATAATGTATATATGGTAGGTGATGTAAAGCAAAGTATTTATCGCTTTAGACTTGCTTGTCCAGATCTTTTTATTGAAAAATACGATAGTTATAAATACGACTCAGATGAATTTAAGAAAATCGAGTTAAAGATGAATTTCCGTTCAAGAAAGGAAGTACTTTTTGCAACTAATGATGTATTCTTAAACGTGTTTAATAAGGCCTTTTGTGGCATTTCCTATACAAGTGAAGTTAGCCTAAACCCTGGATTTCCTTATCCGGAAACTAGTAGCCATAATAGCTTTGCTAATAGTCCATGCGAAATACATCTAATTGATGGAAAGGGTGTGGATTTTATTGAATCTGATGATGATGACAGCTTAGATGCAGATATGTCAGCTAGCTATGAAGAAGGAAGTTACAACAATAAGGAATTAGAGGCACTTCATATAGTTTCCTTAGTAAGAAAGATAGTTAATGAGGAAAACTATGTGTTTGATACAGATCTTGGAGATTATAGAAGAGCAAGTTATAGGGATATTGTTGTACTTGTAAGATCTAATAAGGGTTGGTCAGATAGACTTGTTAATATTCTTATGAATAACAATATACCTGCTTATAGTGATTATAGTGAGGGCTATTTTAATGTTAGGGAAATTAGCGTGTTACTTAGTTTCCTTACAATAGTAGATAATCCGGTGCAAGAAATTCCTTTATCGGCTTCGCTTTTATCATACTTTGGTGGCTTTAATTCAGAAGATTTGGTAAATATAAGAGTTCTTGGCCGCTATTTAAAGAAAGAAAATTGTCTTGAACATCCTAATCTTTATCATGAGATGCTTGCAATTGTAGAGGAAGTTGATGGGGTATTAGATGAGGCCTTTGAGGCTATTAGCTTAGAAGAAATAAGACAACTAGCTAATAAGATAAGTGTCTTTTTAACTGAATTAAATGATTATCGTAAGAAGTCTAATCTTTTAAATGTATATGACCTATTGTGGGATATTATTTATAATTCTGGTTATTATGACTATGTTGGTACAATGCCAGCAGGTAAGAGACGTCAGTTGAATTTGGAAATATTCCTTGATAAGGCTGCAGCTTATAGTAAGACAAGTTACACAGGCTTGTTTAATTTTCTACGCTATATAGAACGTTTGAAAAAATTCGACATTGATTTTGAAGAGGCATCAACTCTTTCTGAGAATGAAGATTTAGTTCGAATTATGACAATTCATAAGAGTAAAGGCCTAGAATTTCCAATCGTTATTATGGCTGGAGTTAATAAGCAATATAACTTACAAGACTCTAAAGGAACTCTAATTCTTGATTCTAATCTTGGTATGGGAATGGATTATATAGACTTAGATACAAGAACTAAGACAAGCACAATAGTAAAGGGAGCAATTAAGAATAGAATTGATAGGGAAGCAAGAGCTGAGGAACAAAGAGTACTTTATGTTGCAATGACTCGTGCAAGAGAGAAATTAATAATGGTTTCAGCTGTTGATGATGCTAATAAGCTAATTGAAACAGCAACAAGTGAGGCAACACTAGTTAATAACGCCAATGGCTTTAGTTATATGCAGCTTAATAAACATAATAGCTTTTTAGCTATGGTGCTTCCAGTTGCGCTACTCCCTAAGGAACGACAAACAGGAGACTTCCAAATTGATATATTAGCTGCAGCAGATGTGGTAAAGGAAGCACAGTCAGTTGAAGTTGTTGAAACAACCATGACTAAGGAAGATTTCAAAAAAGGAAGCCTACCACCACTTCCAGATTATGTAATTGACCCTAAGGCAGAGCGTCCTGTTAAAGTTACAGTATCAGCTCTTAAGAAGATGCAGGCAGATGCTGACTTTGATAGTGAAGCCATGTCTATAATAAAGGAAGACTACAAGGATCAGGAAGAAGTTATGGAAGATTCTAAGGAAAATTCTATGGTAGATCCTAGTATGGAGATACAGAAAAGCCTAGAATCCAAGGATAATCTAGAAAGTCAAGAAACAGAACTAACTAAGGAATACGAGAATAAGCATGTCCCTAAGTTTATTAAGAATACAGTGGATGAACTTGTGGGCAATGAAAGAGGTAGTGCTTATCATAGAATATTTGAATGCCTTGATTATAGTAAGGTTGAGACTCTAGAAGATATAAAGGATAATCTTCATAAGATGCTTATGGATGAGAAGATAACTAAGCAACAATATGATTGCATAAAGCCAGAGGATATCTATAAATTTACAAAATCAGAAGTAGGTAAGTTAGCAACTAGGGCAAGCAGTCTTGGTAAATTAAGAAGAGAGCAGCCCTTCGTCTTTGATGTAGACGGACAGCTAGTTCAGGGTATTATAGATATGTTTATTATAGAAGATGATGGTATAACAATCGTAGACTATAAGACAGATCGTGTTCGATTTGGTAAAGCAGGCATTGATGAATTAAAGAAACGTTATAAGATTCAGCTTGATTACTATGCTATGGCTATAGAGCAGATTACTGGACTTAAGGTATTAAGAAAGGTGATTTATTCAGTAGGTCTTGGCAAGGAAATTGAGCTTTAGTCTAGGAGGTAGATTTATGAAGGTGTATTGTTACAGTAGATGTTCAACTTGTAAGAAAGCATTAAAGTGGCTAGAGGACAACAATATTAACTACGACTTAATAGATATCAAGGAAAATAATCCAGACCAGAAAACTTTAAAGGAAGCCTATGAAAAAAGCGGCAAGGAATTAAAAAAGTTCTTTAACACTAGCGGTCAACTTTATAGAAGCATGGAGCTATCTAAAAAGTTAAAGGATATGTCAGAAGAAGAACAGCTAAAGCTTTTAGCTACAGATGGCATGTTAGTAAAAAGACCATTAGTTATTACAGAAGATGCCGTATTGCTAGGCTTTAAAGAAGAGGAATGGCAGAGTTTAAAGCAAAGAAGATGATATAGTGAATAATAAGATTTTAATTAAGAGAGCTTATGAAAATGTATCAGAAACCGATGGAACTAGAATACTAGTAGATAGACTTTGGCCAAGGGGTAAGAGTAAAGATATCATTAAACAAAGAGTTAGAGCATTAGCTTTAACTCTTATTTAATTTATAGAAAAGGAAACTATTTTGGTGGGTTATATGTTTTATATATAAAAAGTACTATGTTTTTAGTAAATTAATTAGAATAGATATGAAAAAAATAAGACTCTCGAACTATTGAATATTTTTAAATTTCGCATATAATAATATCATATTTCGAAATAAAAAAAGCTAAAGACTAATTGAAGCTTAGCCTTTAGCAATCTAGTATTCTTAAAAATTAAGAATGACATAATTATATATCATTCTTTATACCCGGGCAAGACATTTAAGAATTGACATCAAAAAGGAGGTATAAAATATGAACAAAATTGTTAGTTTAATAGGTTGTTCTTTCGAAACGGCATCAGTTATCCTCAATGCGTTAGATGTAGCATCATTTATAGGTGTTTTATGTGCATTAACAGGAATTGGTGCAACGGCTGGCGCAGCAATACTTGGATATAAAGCTGCAATAACTACAGTGGCTAAGACAGCAGGTAAATATGCGGCAAAGGCTATGTAATAAATAATACAATATCAATAATCACATAGGAGGTACCAGTCCTGGTACCTCTTATCTTTAAGGAGTATAGATGAACAAAAGTAGAAAAATTATGAGTATATTAATTATATTGATTATCAATGTATTGATATCTGTATTTAATTATGGAAATGTTCTAAATAGCAATACAACTCTATTAAGTGACTATAAAGATATAATAAACAATAATAATCTCTTTATCATAATCACAGTTTGTATAATACAGACAATTCTTTTGCTTATTATGGTTATTATAGACTTATTTCTTCTTGTAGTGATAAACAATATAATTGTAGATAATAAGATATCAATGAAGGAAAATGCATTCAAAATACTTGTGGTTGATTTTCTGATAGTTGTAATTAATTTTCTGGTTTTGATAATAATAGGGGATTATAGGATAAACACAATTAAGCTTATTAATATAATACCATTATCAATTGTTATAAAAGGAATATTGATATATTTTGCTATCTATAGGAATAGATTTAAATCAAAGTATGTAATCACTGTTTTATGTACCGTAATGATTGAATATTTGATTAGTATTGCTTTTTGGTTGATTAATAGAATATAGGAGAAAATTATGAAAAATAATAATAAAAAAATAAAGAAGACACTCATGCTGAATTTGATTATTTGTATTGTAAATGTCATTGTAGGTATTGTAGCGATTGTGTGGGCTTTAAGTTAATATGAAGGAATATCTTAGATTGCATAGACTAATTAAAAAAAGAAGTCTAGAGGAGAGAATAGCATTTACAATTAAACCGCTAATTAATATTTTTGTCGATGAAGATAAAAAGTATATTGTGTCTTTTTTTTACTATTTATATATCTTAACAGAAGTTCTACAATATGTTTTTTTAGCAATATTGTGTTTAATAATCACACATTTTATAAACTATGAAATCCTTGAAATTAGTATTATATGTGCTGTTACAAATTTATTTATTGTCTATAGCTTTGATAATAACGAAGTAACAGAATTTTTTCTAGAGTTGAGATTCTTTCTTACAAAGGTGAACATAAGTAAAAGAAAAAGAAAAAATATAGTATGTCTTTTTTTAACAAAAAACATGTGGCTATACATAGTTATAAGTGGGATAGCGATATTCTTTGTTTTAAGATGTCACATATTGGTAAGAATAGCAATAACACTAATATCGTTATTAATAAATCTCATAATCTCTTTTGTTTTACTTAAGCTTTATAAAAAAATAGACATGATCGCTTTAGTGCTAAAAAACGATAATAGTGATTTGGTGCAAGAAAAAGATACTACCATTAGTATAACAGTTGAGAAAAAAAGTGAATTTTATAAGTTACTAAAAAGGAAGACTTATTATGAATATAATGGTAGTTTCTTTAGAGTAAACAAAAAAATAATAACGGTAATTATAGGATTAATAATTGTTGGAATTAGATTTATAGGTATTGATAGAAACTATGTTTACATATTATTTGCATCGCTAGTTGCAACAATTACTAACGTATATGTGTCATATTATTACAAATATATTATTTCAAGCCAAGATATGAGAATTACGAATTTTTATTTTATAAATAAGTTTAGAGTAAGAAATAAGTATATTAAGTCAACATTTTTATTCTTGCTAAGTGAGTCTTGTATTGATGTAATAATCTTGGCTGTTAGCGTAATAATAGCAGGTAGATTTGAATGGGTTAGTCTGTTGGTTAGTGCTATCACGTTTATAATATATACATGTGCGTTAATGATTTGCACGTCTAGAATGTACAATCCTATGACTGCAGATTTAGACGAGATTAAAGATGACTTAGATACAAATCTTCTTAAAGATTATTTTGAAGATTATATCATTATGGGATTACCTGTAATTATTATTAGTTACTGGCTTGCTATTTATAAGCTAAAAGGTGATATTGCATCTTTTTTATTTTATATAAGTGGTTATAGCTGTTTTTTACTAGCTTACATAGTATTAATGAAAAGAATGGAAGATAGAAAATGTTGAGTGTCAATAATTTATACAAAAATTATGCTGATAGAGAAGTGTTTAATACAATATCATTTAGTATACCTCAAAAAGCCATAGTTTCGCTTTTTGGAAAAAATGGACAAGGGAAGACGACGCTACTAAAAATTATAAGTGGACAAATAAAATACGAAGGTAGAATTACATATAATGGTATCAGCCTTGAAAATGATTATAATGAGTTTATAAAAAATGTTGTTTTAATTAATAACAGTGATTTTTTATATTCGCATCTTAGCTTAATGGAACATATAAGTTTAATAAAGAATCTATCTGACAGTGAAGTATTAGCTGATGAATTGTTAGATGAACTGATAGATATCTTAGGAGTATCAGAATACAAAGATATGTATATCAAGAATTTATCATTGGGTACAAAACAAAAAATGCAGATTATAACAAGTTTATTAACAAAGCCGAAGGTGATTCTTTTTGACGAACCTTTTGTTAATTTGGATGAAAAATCTGTTATTAATCTTTTGAAATTTCTAGAGGAATATAATGAAAAGAATAATGGTATTATAATCTTTTCAACTCATTCAAGGGATGAAAAATTACAAAAGTTCTCAAATTATAGAATGGAGTTGCTAGATAAAGATATGGTCAGTTTGGAGGTTATAAATGTATATAACTAAGAATAAAGCAATACAGCTATATTGTATTTTCTTTGCTTTGACAATTGTATTTATACTATTAGGTTTTACTATTAATATTAATATAGAGGCTGATTATAATTTAGATCCAAGCTTGCTAGAAATCCTTATAAATAACTTAGTCGTAAATGGGGAAGCGATTCTATTTACAATAATAACTGCAGGTATATATTCTATTTTATACCTTTTTCGTGAATTTGTGTTTTTGGGTGCGGTAGTTAATTCATTAAGAAGAAAAACAACATTTATTAGGGCAATATCTTTTGTGGGTATTCATGGTGTAATTGAAGTTCCAGCTATTGTTTTATCTGCAACTCTAGGTGTGATTATTTTTTTATCTATACTAAATTACTTAAAATCAAGAAAGGCTAATTGGAAATTTATAGGTAAGTTACTGATTATAGATTGTTTAATGATAATAATGGCCGCTCTAGTAGAAAGTTTCATCACGCCTTTTATGCTTAAAAATTACATACTTTAGGAGATTATAGTGGAATTAATATTTAGAAATCTATGCATTAAACATGGCAAAAAAGTAATTATAAAAAATATGAATATGGATTTTAAAGGTGGGCAAGTGGTAGGCCTTATTGGATATAATGGAGTCGGTAAGACAACACTTTTAAAAGCGATATCAGGCCTTAAGGAATTTGACGGTGAGATTTTATTTGATGGAATGTCACTTACCAAGTATAGAAAGAAAAATGATTATCCAATATCAGTTCTATTAAATGATATAGGAATATATAGGGATTTATCAGCTGTTGATAATATAAAAATTGAGGCAATCTATAATAATATTCATGCTAGTAATGTAGAAAGTTTAATTGATGCTTGTATTGGTTTAGCTGGACTAGAAAATGATAAAAAAATACCTGTTAGAAAATATTCATTAGGTATGCTTAGACGATTACAGATATCAATGCTTACAATAAGAAAGGCTGATGTGGTTTTATTAGATGAACCATTTAATGGACTTGATCAAGAAGGCATACTGTTGGTTAGAAAATTAATTGAACAGTATAGAAAGAATAGAAAAATAGTTTTCGTGTCTAGTCATACGTTACAAGAATTAAAGCTGGTTTGTGATAAGTTTATGTTTGTTAATAAAGGTGAAGTTAGCGTAAGAAATAATGATAAGGATATCGATATAGATAAACTATATGAGGATATAATAAAGAGGTAGTATGCTAAAGTTAATAAATTTTGAGATTAAGAAAGTTTTTTCAGGGAAAATATCATACATAATATTAATTTTAATTGCGGTGTTAATAGGTTTGTATTCTTTGATATTTGAAAAAATATCTTACGAAAAGTTATATGATTACTCAGTTGGATTATTAGCCGAAACAAAAAATGCTCAGAATGGGATTGATTTAAATTCAACGTCAGATACGATAGAAATTCAAAATCTAATTGATACTAGTGTTAATAAAATTGCTTTTTGTGTAGAAAACAACATACCAGTAAATTTGTCTAATGTTTGGTTTTTTATGGAAAAAATTAATATGTTATATCTTGTTATAATTATAGGAGTTCTATTGCTATTATCTAGACTATACTATATTGAATTAAGAGATGAGACACTTACTAGGCTCTTCTTTTCAAAATGCGGTTTTCTAAAAATACTAATATCTAAGATTATAGCTACATTTATTATCTCTATTGGAAGTGTATTCTTTATTTACTTTTGTTCTTTCATGCTAGGTTTATTAAGATTTGGTTTTAATGGAAATGTGTTAAAAACTGTAGTTGAATTAAATGGACAATTTGAAATTGTAAATATAATAAGGATTATTATTTATCAAATATTAGTCATTTTACTACAGATCAATTTGTATGCTTCATTTTTTGTACTCTTAATAACAATAACAAAAAGCGATAAATTATCATTAATACTGATTGCGTTATGGGTATTTTTTAATAATAATATTAGTCTAATGTTAAATAATAAGTACTTAGAAAAATTATTACCATTCAAAGCATTATCTTTAGGATATAAAGAATTATTGGAGAAAGAAACTTCATTTATAGTAGTAATGCTTGTATTTACTATTATGTTTTATATTTTATCAATTATACTAAATTATTATTTTGGCAATAAAAAGAAGTATTTATAAAATACAAAAATAAATTAATGTATTATGGAAGATTCTAGTAAAGTTAAGAAGAAGGTAATCTACGCAGTGAATATGGGACGTGAGATTGAAGTGTAAGTTGTGTGTTTGAGAACCTTGTTAATTTGTACATGACTTAAATAGCGGTTCGTTTTCCCAATCCTTTGAGAACTTTATTGATTTATGTAAATTAAGAATTTGATAATTGTTTAAGATATCATTAAACTAAGAGTTAGAGTATCAATTAGCTTTAACTCTTATTTAATTTATAGAAGCAGAGGAAGATAAGCTAGAAAGATTATTAGATAATCGGCAACTAATAAAAACACCAGTTTTGACACTCCACATGCCTAAAGGCAGGGGATTCTGACTACCTTATTGCAGGGCAACTGAACAGTCGATTTCTCGTAGTTCGCAGTGTCAGATATGGGTGTGCCATCACCCATCCTACAGCAGAACATATAGTTCTGTAGGCAGATGCACTGTTACCATGCATCCCAGTTTTGTTTGAGCGGTGTATATTTTACGCATAGCCCTTTGCTATGCAACCACATATATACAATTATCAAAGAACTGTATTGTGTTGGTATTTATAGTGCAGACGACTTCTACACTCTTAGCGTTTTAAAGACTTGTTCTTGTCTATAATATCAACACCGATATTATACCAAACAATAGTTCGTTACGCAATAAGATGACCGTCTTATATCCCCATAGCTAAAGCGAGGGGCTTTACGGCGACATTTGGTAAGAATGATAACCTATGAAATTTTCTGCATTAGTAGATTGTATGGGTTATTATATTGTAGATAGGTAGACGTATTATAGATGTAAATTGAGTTTGTGTAAGAAAGTTTAGGTTGTAGTTATGTGAGCGAGGGAAAGTTGTATTTAATTAAAAACATTACTAGCTGCCTCGCTCCTTAAAGTTATCAAGTGAAACGAAGATAACTTTTTAGTAGCGCTAGGTAGCTAGATAGCGAAAGCGTGTTTTTAATTAAATAACAACTTCCCGAGCGCAGTAAAGGGAACCCTAATCTCTCTTCACACAAACTTGCATTTACCCTATAATTAGATTAAGATAAACATCTGCAAATCAAGATAGATAAAGAGGATTTTTATGAATACAGGATTTTTACCAATTACAAAACAAGAGATGTTAGAAAGAGGCTGGGATCAGGTGGATTTCGTATACGTTTGTGGCGATGCCTATGTTGACCATCCTTCTTTTGGTGCATCCATTATAACAAGAGTATTAGAGGCTAATGGTTACAAGATTGGTTTTATTGCTCAGCCGGATTGGAAAGATCCTAAATCTATAGATGTATTTGGTAAGCCAAGATTAGGCTTTTTGGTTTCATCAGGAAATATGGATTCTTTGGTTAACCACTATACAGTAGCTAAGAAACATAGAAGTACAGATGCTTTTACACCAGGTGGTGTTATGGGTAAGAGACCAGATAGAGCAGTTATAGTTTATTGTAATCTTATTCGTCAGACTTATAAGAAAGATGCAATCATTATCGGTGGTTTAGAGGCTTCTCTAAGAAGAATGGGTCATTATGATTATTGGTCAGATTCCGTTAGACGTTCCATTTTACTAGAATCAGGTGCTGATATTATTAGTTATGGTATGGGTGAGCATTCAATCGTTGAAATCGCAGATGCCCTAAATTCAGGACTTGATGTAAAGGATGTTACCTTTATTAAGGGAACAGTCTATAAGACAAGGGACGAGGATAGTATATATGATGCTATTAGACTTCCTGATTTTGAGACTATTGAAAATGATAAGAGAGAATATGCTAGAAGCTTTGCCCTTCAATATAAGAATACCGATCCATTTCAAGCAAAGACTATGTATGAGTGTTACGGTGGAAAAACATTTGTAGTACAAAACCCGCCAGCACTACCTCTATCAGAGCTTGAGATGGATGATGTATATAAATTGCCATATATGAGAGCTTATCATCCAAGTTATGAGGCAGCAGGCGGGGTACCAGCTTTACAGGAAATTAAGTTTTCCTTAACTTCTAATAGAGGTTGTTATGGAGAATGTAATTTCTGTGCCTTAACTATGCATGAAGGTAGAATTGTGCAGGCACGAAGTCATGAATCTATTATTACAGAGGCTAAGGAGATGATTGAAGATCCTGACTTTAAGGGATATATTCATGATGTTGGTGGCCCAACAGCTGAGTTTAGAGCACCAGCTTGTTCTAAGCAGATGACTAAAGGCGCTTGTGTTGGCAAACGTTGTCTATATCCTAAGCCATGTATTAATTTAAATGTAGATCATTCCGATTATTTGAGCCTACTTCGTAAATTAAGAAAATTACAGGGCGTTAAGAAAGTATTCGTTCGTTCTGGATTTAGATATGATTTTTTAGTTGCTGATAAGAATAAAGATTTCTTAAAGGAACTATGTCAATATCATGTTAGTGGACAGTTAAGAGTAGCACCAGAGCATATTTCAGATAACGTATTATCTAAAATGGGAAAACCTGGAGTTGAAATCTACAATGAGTTTGTCAAGGAATTTGAGAAGGTAAATGAAGAATTACACTTGAATCAGTTTATTGTTCCTTACCTTATGTCATCTCATCCAGGTTCAAGATTAGAGGATGCTATTATGCTTGCGCAATATTTAAAGAAGCATCATATTAGCCCTGAGCAGGTGCAGGATTTTTATCCAACGCCAGGTACAGTATCAACAACAATGTATTATACAGGACTTGATCCATTTACTCTTGAACCTGTATTTGTTGAACATAATCCGCATAAGAAGGCTATGCAAAGAGCTTTAATTCAATATTGGAAACCGGAAAATTATGATATTGTAAAGGAAGCGTTAAAAGAAGCTGGTAGAGAAGAACTTATTGGTTTTGGTGAGGAATGTCTTATTCCACCACGTAAGATGACTTATACTTATAAATTATCTAAGGGTAAGGATAAAAACAAGAATAATAACGAACATAATAAAGATAAATATAAAGGTAAGGATAAGAGTAAAAATAGCAGTAAAGATAGGGCTAAGCCAGCTAAGATAAATAAAAAAATCAATAATAAAAAGTCTAATGGACATAAGAAAACAAGATAAATTAAGTGACAAATTAGATGATAAATAAGAAGCGAGGTATAACTTTCTAGTTAGCACCTCGTCTTTTTTACATACTAAACTAAGACATAAGTACTAGATTTTAGAAAATCTTCAAAAAAAGTGGTAATAGTACTTGCTATTTTTTTTTTCTTTTGATATACTAAGCCCATGTTAACGACGTGAGAATTTAATACTTAAATCTAGTGTAACTCTTAAATAGGGATTCGTATATTCTAAATTATTCTTATGGAAATTTAGAACAATCCTTGGGCGTGAATTAGGAGGTTGTCTTATGAAAAATTCTTCTTTAAAAATGAAGCGTGTTGTCGGAGTGATTTTAGCCTTTTTAATGGTGTTTAACCTGGTAGTCTTTACAGGTCAAGTTGGAGCATTTGCAGATGGTACAACTTCAAATGATGTTGGTGAATCAAATCAGAATACTTCTGGTGATACAACTTCAAAAGGTTCAATTAAAGTTAATATTTTGACTAACTTTGTGGAGTTAACATCTGTAAGTGAAATTTCAGGTAAAACGGAAATAGCAATGATACCACAAAAATATGGTGCTAATGATGTTATTTTGGGACTTCCCGATGGGTCTGCGTTAGTTAGACCAATTGCATTGGCAAGTGATACAACAACATTAAATAGTATAAAAGTATTTGAAAATTTAGTTTACCCTTCTAATACAGCAAGAGATACTGATATAACAAATGCAGTTGGTAAGGACTATTGTATTGATTATAATAATAAAGATAGTGTTTTTGTTGTACAACCAAGTAAAGGTGGAAAAGGTTTTGATTACTGCCCATATGGTACTATAAAGTACAATGATAATAATAAGGCATGGTATTATAATTGTTGTCGTGGTGGTGTTCGTGGTGCAGGTCCATTCTATATCTACACATATACAACTAAACAGATTGAATACACTTCAGATAATGTAGAAGTAAAATTTAAAGAGAATTTTACTCCACTTAGGTCAGCTGGAACTGTTAATTCTTCATTATTAGAGGCTGTAATTAAATTAGACGGTGATACTACTTATAAAGTACCATCAATTGAATTATCTGATAACAAAGTAAACCCTGAAACAGGGGATGTAACAATAACAGCTAAAGTAGGCGTAGATGGTTCGTATATTGAAAAAGTAATTACAGCTGCAGTTAAAATTGAAGAATCAAGTATATATACAAGATTAAATTCTGACAAATATACAGGCGTTCAAGCTAAGACATTTACTAAGGATGAAATTGCAGTAGGTTACACATTGGATGGTGTAAACCATACAGCTTCATATTTTGAATTAGTAGACCCATATGTAGATCCAAGTAAGGGAGATACTAAGATTACAATTTCATATGGAGGATATACTAAGCAGATTGATGCAGCAACGAAATTAGAGGAATCAGCTATCTTTGCAAGAATAAATGGAGGCAAATATACAGGTGTTCTAGCTAAGACATTTACTAAGGATGATATTGCAGTAGGTTATATATTAGATGGTAAAAGCATTACAGCTTCAGATTTTGAATTAGTAGACCCATATGTAGATCCAAGTAAGGGAGATACTAAGATTACAATTTCATATGGAGGATATACTAAGCAGATTGATGCAGCAAAAGCAATTACAGGAGATGTAAAAGCTAATGGTACTACAGGTGTTAAAGAGTTAGTTACTAAGGTTTCTAATATTACACCTAAGACTCAGAGTGTAATTAATAATAATTCAATCTCAACAGTTGAAGCTGCTATTCAAATTATGGAGACAGAAAAACTTGATAAGTATGTTAATGAAGCTATTGATTTAGGAGATGCTAATGTTGCTGTAAAGCAGGATGGTACAGCTGCTAAATTACAAGCTAAGGTAAATACAGTTGATGCTTCTGTAATTACTAATTCATTAACACCAGAAGAAATTATCAGAGTTTTAGCAGGTGAAAAAGTTGATTTAAGATTAGAAGTTGTAGTTGATGAAACATCAGATGCTAAAGATACTACTGGTGGACAGTTGATTGAAAGCAATTTAAATACTAATGAAAGTGCATATTATTTTACAGCAGATTTATATAAGATTTTCAATGACGATGAAGAAAATAAGTCTTCAATAACAGAATTTAGTGATGCAATTTCATTTACAATTGATATACCAGAAGAAATTAGAAATGAAGGTAGATTATTCACACTTGTTGCAAGTCATGAATTAGCTGATGGAACATTTGAAACATTTGAGTTAGTTGATATTGATGATGATGATGCAACATTTACAGCATCAACAACTAAGCTTTGTACAATGGCTTTAGTATATGCTGATGAAGAAGTTGTAGAGGCACCTGTAATTGAGGCACCTATTATAGAACCAGAAGTTGTATTAAATGACGGAGATGTATCTCCTCAGACTGCAGATCTTAGAAATGTATTATGGACATTTATAATTACTGTAAGTGCAGGAGCAGTATTAGTTGTAGCATTTAGAAAAGAATTCCAATAATAGGGTTACACTAAATTAAAAGGGCAGAGAGACATTTTATATGTCTCTTTGCTCTTTTGTTATATATTCTTTTAGAATAAAATTGACAATATACTAAAAATACTTTAAAATTAAATTAGCAAAGGATGTGAAAAATTAAAGAGATATATGCTGATTTTTTTAGGGGGCGTTATTATGAATAAGCGTACTTATAAAGGAATAATTGGCAGATTAAAAGCATTAATAGGGCTTGTATTAATGCTTAGTTTTGTTGTGCATTTTAATATGTCACGAGCCTACGCTGATACACCTAGCGGCTATGATAAATTAACATCTAGTGATCAAATTAGCGTCGTATTTAAAGACGGTATATCTACTAATCTTGAAGTGAGGGCAATTCTTCCAAAGAACTTGATTGTTTCATACACAATAAATGGGAAAACTACAACAACTACGGATTTTGTAATGGTTGATGATATTGTAGCTCCTTTAAAGGGTGATTATACAATTACTATTAAACTAGGTTCTGTCACTAAAGTTGTTGTTGCAGCCCTTAATATATCTAATAGTGAAAGCTTAGATTTGTATTTAAATGATCAGATTGAAAATGGAAACATTAAATTCCAATTAGATGGAATCACCCTAAATACCACTGAAACTGATTTGATAAAATATGCTCTGACGGAGGATGAAATCCAGAAAGTTCTTGAGGGTAGTAGTCTATCTTTCTTAATTGAAATCGATACAGATAATGATGAAATCAATAGGGAAACTGCTGGTGGAAAGGCAATTCAGGAGTTAATTAATGGTAACAATAAGGCCAGCTATTTTAAGTTAAGTCTTATTAAAGTAATAGATGGAGAGAAAATATATGTAAATGAATTAACAAAAGCTATTAGTATTACATTTGACCTACCAAAAACTTTACTTGAGAAGTCATCTAACTTTAGTATACTTGCCAGTCATACTCTTGAAGATGGAACTATTGAGACATTTGAATTAAAGGATATGGATAGTGAAAATGAGACATATACTATTGTTACTAGTAAATTTTGTACAATGGCTTTTGTCTATGAAGATAGTGAACTAACAAGCTCTGATCTAGTAGTTGATAATTCTTCTAATAATACTTATGCAAATGTTACAAATGAAATAACTTATAACGTACCAGTTACCTTTGATAATAAGTTGGATTTTCATCTTTTACTTGCTGTATCTTTTATCTCTTTATTAGTTGTTATTATTAAATCTAAAGCTAGACTAAGTTAAAATTTTCTTGAATATTAATAAGTGCTGATATATAATTATATACGCGATTATTGGAATTTTAAGAGAATAGTGTATTTTTGCAGCTCACCAATAGTCTTAGAATCGTAAAACTTTAATTAGTTTGGAGGACTAGTAGATATGAAGAGAACATATGCAATTAAAATTAAAAGTTCTAAGCTCTTAAAGACAGAAGAGCAGATTAAAGAAGTAGAAGATAGAATTAAAGAAACAGCTAGCGAGTGTAAGTCTGTTGAATTATCTGATGAAGGTCAGATTGCTACAGTAGAAGTTGAGAAGGTAGAAGATTTCGTTGCTGCTCTTAATGCAGTAGTTAACGTTTTTAGAAAGATTGATGATAAATCTGAAGTTTCATATAAGTTTGGTTTAAATAATAATTAATATAATCAATCTTACTTGATAGATTTTATAAGCCTGCAATCAAAGTTGCAGGCTTTATTTATGAAAGGAAATAACAATGGCTGATAAGAAGTTAATTGAAGAGATTAATAAAAGAAGAACCTTTGCGATTATCTCCCATCCTGATGCTGGTAAGACAACTCTTACAGAGAAGTTCTTGCTTTACGGAGGAGCTATTAATCTTGCAGGTTCAGTAAAGGGTAAGAAAACTGCTAAACATGCAGTTTCTGACTGGATGGAAATTGAAAAGGAAAGAGGTATTTCAGTTACATCTTCTGTTTTGCAGTTTAATTATGATGGTTTCTGCGTAAATATCCTTGATACTCCTGGACATGAGGATTTCTCAGAGGATACATATCGTACACTTATGGCAGCAGATTCTGCGGTCATGGTTATTGATGCATCAAAGGGTGTTGAAAAGCAGACAATTAAGCTTTTCAAGGTTTGTGTTATGAGACATATTCCTATTTTTACTTTTATTAACAAGATGGATAGAGAAGCTAAAGATCCATATGAATTATTAGATGATATTGAAAATGTACTTGGAATCTCTACATGTCCTATTAACTGGCCAATTGGTTGCGGTAAGGAATTTAGAGGTGTATATAGCCGTAAGGAAAGAGAAGTTTCACTTTTTAAGGCTGCTATGAATGGTCAAAAGGAAGTTGAAACAGAAGTGGTTTCTATTGATGATCCAGCTCTTCTTGGCGAAATTGGTGATACTTTTAAGGAAAAGCTTGATGAAGATATTGAACTTTTAGATGGCGCAAGTGCTGAATTTGACATAAAAGAGGTACAGGCAGGTAACTTAACTCCTGTATTCTTTGGTTCAGCCCTTACAAACTTTGGTGTTCAGACATTCCTTGAACATTTCCTTGATATGACAACACCACCACTTGCAAGACATTCTTCAGAAGGTGATATTGACCCTGTTGAAGAAGACTTCTCTGCCTTTGTATTTAAGATTCAGGCTAATATGAATAAGGCTCATAGAGATAGAATTGCCTTTATGAGAATTTGTTCTGGTAAGTATGAAGCAGGTATGGAAGCTAATCATGTTCAGGGTGGTAAGAAGATTCGTCTTTCACAGTCTACTCAGATGATGGCTTCAGAACGTCATATTGTAGAAGAGGCTTATGCCGGAGATATTATTGGTGTATTTGATCCAGGTATTTTCTCAATCGGTGATACAATTTGTAAATCTAATAAGAAGTTTGCATATGATGGTATTCCTACATTTGCTCCAGAACATTTTGCTAGAGTAAGACAGATGGATACTATGAAGAGAAAGCAGTTTATCAAGGGTATTAATCAGATTGCCCAGGAAGGTGCAATTCAGATTTTTCAGGAATATAACACTGGTATGGAAGAAATTATCGTTGGTGTAGTTGGTGTACTTCAGTTTGAAGTTCTTGAATACAGACTTAAGAATGAATATAACGTAGATATTAAGCTTGAGCCACTTCCATATGAATATATTAGATGGATTGAAAACCCAGAAGAAATCAATGTAGATAGAATCGTTGGTACATCTGATATGAAGAAGATTAAGGACTTAAAGGGCAACCCATTACTTGTATTTGCTAATAGCTGGTCTGTTAATATGGTTCTTGAACGTAATGAAGGCCTTAAGTTATCTGAATTTGGAAAGAATAATTAGTTTGGTGCCAAGTCTTGTGAGTTAGACTTTGATTAATGTGTGGCTAGGAGAGAATAATGAGCGAGAATAATAGACTAGTAAGCGTAGTTGTACCAATTTACAATGGCGCTAGCTACATAGATAAATGCGTAACTAACCTTCTTAATCAAACATATAAGAATCTAGAAATTATAATGATTAATGATGGAAGTAGTGACAATAGTTTAGAGCTTTTAAAGGGATATTGTGCGAAATATCCAAACATCAATGTGATCACTAAAGACAATTCGGGAGTGAGTTCTACAAGAAACCTTGGCATTAAGATGGCCAAGGGTGACTATATTTATTTTTATGATGTGGATGATGATATTGAACCAACAACCATTGCAGACAACATGGCCCTCATTGGCGACAAGGACGTGGACATTCTCTACTTTGGTTTCTGGTATCACATCCTATCTGAGAATAGAATAAAAGAGACCAATATTAAATCGGCTTTTGAAGGAAATGGACATGAATTCTTTAATAATGCCTTTACCGATTTAATGCAAAACGAGGTCTTAAATTCACCATGGAACAAACTTTATAACAGGAATTTCCTCATCTGGAATAAGATTAATTTTGATGAAAATTTATCTATATATGAGGACATCCTCTTTAACATAAAGGCTCTCGATAGAGCGAATTACCTTATGGTAAATCCAAGGCCATACTATCATTATATGATTCAGGCTTCAGGAACAGCCCTAACTAGATTTCATGAGAACAACTATGAATCGGTAAAGAAGATTCACATGGCTGGCATCAACTATGCCAAGCACTACAAGGACAATGCAGAGGTCATTGCCCACTATGACAACATGTTTATCGACCAAACCGCTTCGTTTTTAAAACAGCTTGTGAATAAAAAGGACATTGATAATGCAAGCAGAGACAAACTCATGGAAGAAATAATCGATGATGATTATTTCATTGCAATAATCAATTCCGTTGAAAATCTAAATAAAAGAAAGGTCTTTTTAAAGACCTTCAGTAACCACCACATGAAAGGGCTTTTAAAGCTGATGTATAAGGTTACGAATAAATAGGAAAAGAAGGCGAAAGCCTTCTTTTTCTTGTTTTGTGGCGCCAAGTGGCGGGGCGCTAGCTGGGGCGGGGTATTCACAGTACTTTTTCTTGTGCCTAAATTTCTAGCCGGTTGAGAAAAAGTCACACTATGCCCGCCCGTTCTCCACCTAAATCCCACAATTTCTCCATATTCCCCCTTTTCATTTCAAAAATCTTATGTTATTATGAATTTAGAATATATGCGAATAATTTAATATTAAACGAAAACAAGCTTAACACGTACAGTTAGGGGACATTAGAAAGATACGTAGGTGGAGAATATGGAGAAGAAGAGTTTTCAAGCTAAATCGTTAGTAGGATTGGTGATGGCTACTATTTATTTGTCATGTGTGCTATTATCTTGTCTTACTTTTTTTGATGTAGCGAACGCAAAAACAAAGGCCTATGGTGCAAATTCTGTTATTGCCTATGGCCATGTTACCGATGGAGTAACAAATCTAAGGTTTAGATCATCTATGGATACTAGTAATACAAGCAATGTTATTACTAAAGTCAATGGTGGTAAAACCATGGATATTTATGGAACAGAGTCAGATTCAAGCAACTATGAATGGTTATATGTTGCTATGAATATCAATAATTCATACACATATGGATATATTGCTGCAGAGTATGTAACAATCGATTCCTATGTGGAGAATTCTACTCAAACTACTGATGAAAGTTTCGAAGATTATCTAACACGTCAAGGATTTCCAGAAAGTTACAAATCCGCATTAAGACAATTACATGCAAAATATCCTAATTGGGTATTTATTGCAGACAAGACAGGTGTTGATTGGAATACACTTCTTGCCAATGAAAATGTAAAGGGAAGAAGTTTGATTTATTCTTCAGCAGCAAGTTCTTGGAAGTCAACGGCAGAAGGTTGTTATGACTGGAATACTGGTACATATGTGGAACTTGATAGTGGCGGATGGGTTCAGGCCTCACCTGACCTTGTGGCATATGCCCTAGATCCTAGAAATTTCTTAACAAGTAGTTACATTTTCATGTTTGAGAAATTATCATACAATTCAGTTTTACAAACCTCGTCAGGTTTATCAAGCATTATATCAGGAACCTTCATGGAAAATTCAAGTCATGATTTATCCTTTGAAGGAGTTTCTTATAATTATAATGACGCCCTATTTTTAGCGGCAAGAAGATCAGGTGTAAGCCCATATCATTTAGCTTCTAGAATAATTCAGGAACAGGGAACACAAGGAACTGGTTCAAGTATTTCTGGAAACGTTAGCGGATATGGTGGACTATACAATTACTATAATCAAGGCGCTTATAAGACAAGTAGCGCAAGTGCAGTGGTTAACGGACTTATTTATGCTAATAGATCAGATTCAGCAAGTCTTAGACCTTGGAACTCAAGAATGAAATCAATTGTTGGTGGAGCCATTATACTTGGCAAAAATTATATCAATAAGGGACAGGATACTATTTACTATGAAAAATTTGATGTAACTAATTTCTATCATCAGTATATGACAAATATTCTTGGAGCTAGGTCTGAAGCAGTAACTGCTAGCAAGGCATATACAGAGACTATGAAGCAGAATACTAGCCTAGTTTTTGAGATTCCTGTTTATGAAAATATGCCTGAGTCAATCTGTGATTGTCCAGTTGGTAGCGGTAGCGTAAATAACAAGTTAAGCTCCCTTTCAGTTTCAGGTCAGAGCCTAACACCAAGCTTTAATAAGGACACTACAAGCTATTCTGTAATCGTGCCAAACAACGTAGCAAGCGTTGATATTAGTGCACAGGCCATAGATTCAGGAGCAGCAGTAAGTGGAACAGGCACAGTTAGTCTATCTGAAGGAGAGAACAATTTTACAATAAATGTAAGGGCTCAAAACGGAAGTGTAAGGTCTTATTACATAAAGATTGTAAGAGAATCTAGTCAAAGCTCAGGAAGCATCGGAGATACAAGTTATAATACGAGCCTATCCATAAGTAATAGTCGAGTATCGGGAATAGGCATTGGCTCTGATGTTGGAAGTGTGTTAGAAAATGTATCTATAACCGGCGGTTATGGAAAAATTTGTGATAAAAATGGCAACGAGAAGACGGGTAGAGTTGCCACTGGGGACAAATTAAACATTTACGATAACAACGGAAATATCAAGACTTCACTTTGCGTTGTAATTTATGGAGATATTAACGGTGATGGAGTTGTTGATTTGCTTGATATAGTAAGGCTTAAGAAGTACATAGTAGGCAGCATTAGTTTAGACAGTGAGTACTTAGAGGCCGCAGATGCTAATAGAAATGGAAGCTCAGATATATTAGATATTGTTGCTATTAAGAAACACATTACTGGTAGCAAGTATATCGTAGAGTAGCTTCTGCACAATGCAAAACTAGAGGGCTTAAAAAAGAGGGGAGAATAAAATGAGAAAGAGAAAAGGACATACTAGATTATTAAGCACAATAATTGCTTTTTTACTTGTCTTTGTAAGTATATTTGCTGGGCAGAATTTAAAGGATATTAAGGCAGCGCAAACTGCCAACATATCCATTAGTTCAGCCTCAGCCACAGTAGGGGAGAGCGTAACTGTGACATTGACCATCAGTGCAAGTTCTGAGGTTTATGCCACACAGCTCTATCTTTCCTACGACACAAACATTTTGCAATATGTTTCAGGCTCCGCAGATACTAGCGGCGCTGGAACTCTTGGCTTAGTTAATACAGACACTTTCACAAGCAAGAGCTTTAACTTCACCTTTAAGATTGTGGGAGTTGGAATTTCAAGCGTGTCAGTTACTGGAAATACAAGACTTATTGATGGCAACGAAGAGGATATGACAGTTTCAAGCTCAAAGGGCAGTGTTACAGGAAAGGCCGCAGCTAATTATTCATCAGATAACACACTAAAATCTTTAAAGATTAGCCCTGGCGTACTTTCGCCTGCATTTTCATCATCCACAACTTATTACACCACTAGCGTGGATGCAGATGTGGAAACTTTAGTGGTTAATGCTGTTGCAAATGATGCAAATGCCACAGTTTCAGTAAAATACGCAAACCTAGACATGGGCGCTAATGAGACCTATGTAGTAGTTACAGCGCAAAACGGTGACACAAAGACTTACACAATTGCAACTACAAGAGGGGATGCAACGGAAACTGAAAGCACAGCTGAGGAGGAAAGCCAGTCAGAGACCGAGGAAATTGTTGAAGGGGAAGTGTCAATTGACGGCACAATTCAGCTCTATGATGCAAACTCCTTTGTGGCAAGCGATGCAGTGAATCTTTCAAAGGCAGAGGCTAAGGGCATGGTTTCAAAGGTTTATAAGTGGTATTTTTATCTAACACTCTTTTGCCTAGCAGTGGTGCTACTTGCAGCAATAATTATCATAAGCATTCAAAGCGTGAGATTATCAAAGCTTGGTGCTAATAAAGATGAATCTGAAGAAGCAGCCGAGTCTAGTGAAATGGCCGAGTCTAGTGAAGTGGACGAACCTAGTGAAGTGGACGAACCTAGTGAAGTGGACGAACCTAGTGAAGAAGATGAGCCTAGTGAAGAAATCGAATTAACAGAAATCGACAAAGATGAAAAATAAAAAAGTTTCCATCAAAGCCGCATAAATACTGAATTAATTTTATAAAAAAATAAAAGGAAACTGTTTTTATAAAAGCAGTTTCTTTTTTATTTAAAATCATTTATAATCAGCTTAGGGACAAGGGTAGACAATAATTTGAGGCATGTAAAGCGGACATTCGGAATCCGCTTCGCTACTTCCTCATGAACGCAGTGGCACTTTGTGCCACTTGTCAGAAGGGGCTATAACCCCTTCTGACACTAGTAAGCTTTATCCCCCGCTTAAAGCTTACGCTTTTGAAGCGTGGGATTGCTTACACTGCGTTCAAGATATGTTTTGTCTTAATGGAGGTTTTATATGGGTTTAGAAAATATTACAAAGAAAATACCGCTTAATAATGACTGGCAATTTACTAAAAATTACAGTGATGAGCTTTTAGATAGGGACTGTAATCTAGAATTAGAGACAGTTAGAATTCCACATACAGTAGTAGAGACTCCTTTTAATTATTTTGATGAGTCGGTTTATCAGATGCTTAGTGGTTACCGTAAGGTTTTTAGAGCTAAGAAGGAATGGAAGGATAGAAGAGTTAGCCTTAATTTTGCTGGGGCAGGACATAGAGCAAGCGTCTATTTAAACGGTAAATTAATCGGTGAGAACAATTGCGGCTACACTGCATTTTCCTATGACATAACAGATTATCTTGATTATGAGAAGGACAATATCTTAGTTGTAAAACTGGATTCAAGGGAGAGCTTAAACATCCCGCCTTTTGGCTATGTTATTGACTACATGACTTACGGCGGAATTTATAGAGAGGTCTATCTTGAAGTGACAGACAAGCTCTATATTGAGGATGTTTATTTAAAGCCAGAGATTGTGGGTGAGATTGAATTTTTAACGGAAGCCCTTAAACAACAAGAAAAGTTTAAGGCTAGCAAAGCCAAGGCAAGACTAGGTTTTGAGACAGTTATAAAGAATACAAGTAAGACAAATGATGTCTCTTTTTTACATAGCACAATTCTTAGATATGAGATCTTTGATGGGGAGATGCTTTTGAATAAAAAGGACATGAGCCTTTTAGAAACACTTGATGGCGCTTTCCTTATGGATGCTAAAAAAGAGGGTGCAAGCCTAAAGGAATCTCTTGAACTAGACAATATCAATGTCTGGGATGTGACAAATCCTAAGCTTTATAAGGTTAGAGTTAGCCTCCTTGATAAGGACTATGTGCGAGATTTTAAAGAGTATAAGATTGGCTTTAAGAAGGCAGAATTTAGAGATACAGGCTTTTATCTTAATGGCAGAAAGTTAAGAATTAGAGGCCTTAACAGACATCAAAGCTACCCATACGTGGGCTATGCCATGCCAGATAGCATGCAAAGACTTGATGCCAAGATTTTAAGAAAAGAGCTTGGAGTTAACACAGTTCGTACATCTCATTATCCTCAGTCAAAGGCCTTTATTGAGCAGTGTGACGAGCTAGGACTTCTTGTATTTACTGAGATTCCAGGTTGGCAGCACATTGGAGATGAAGACTGGAAGGCTCAGGCAGTGGAAAATGTAAGAAACATGGTGCTTCAGTATCGAAATTATACTTCCATCATTCTTTGGGGCGTGCGAATTAATGAATCTGTGGATGATGACGAGCTTTATACAAAGACTAATAAGCTAGCAAGAGAGCTGGATTCTACAAGAGCAACTGCAGGTGTTAGATATTTAAAGAAGAGTTCTTTCCTTGAGGATGTTTACACTTATAACGACTTCCTCCACGATGGCACTAACGACGGTGTGGATGCCAAGAAGAAGGTGACTTCTGACATGTCAAAGGCCTATATGATTAGTGAGTTTAACGGCCACATGTTTCCAACAAAGTCCTATGACTGCGAGGAGCATAGACTAGACCATGCCCTTAGACACGCAAAGGTCTTGAATGATTTTTATAAAAATGAAGACATTGCCGGAGCTATTGGCTGGTGTATGTTTGATTATAACACTCATAAGGACTTTGGTAGTGGCGATAGAATTTGCTATCACGGAGTTTTAGATATGTTTAGAAATCCAAAGATGGCAGCTTACGTCTATGCTTCAGTGCAGGGTGTAAATCCTGTGCTTGAGATAAGTTCCTCTTTTGATATTGGTGAGCATCCAGCAGGCATGAGAGGTAACACCTACATTTTCACAAACTGTGACAGTGTAAAAATGTATAAAAACGACATTTTTATTAAGGAATACACTCACAAGGATTCAGAATATAAGAATTTGAAAAATGGCCCAATCCTTGTAGATGACTACATTGGTGATGCTTTCATTACTGGAGAAAATTTATCTAAAAAGCAAAGTGATAGCTTAAAGAAATGCTTTAATTATGTGGCAAGATTTGGTATGAATCACATGCCAAAGGAGATTTATCTTGAGGGCATAAAGCTAATTACAATTTATCATCTTAATTATGCTAAGCTTTACGAACTCTATCAGAAGTACGTTGGCAACTGGGGTGGAGAGTCTACTAAGTTTAGATTTGATGGTTATAAGAATGGTGAGCTTGTAATTTCAAGAACAAAATCTACAGCTACAAAGCTTCACCTTGAACTAGATGTTTCAAGCACAGAATTAGTGGATGACGAAACTTATGATGTGGCTGAAATTAGAGTGATTGTAAAGGATGAGAATGGCAATCAGGCAGTGTTCTTTAATGACAATCTTCCAATAACAATTAAGGGAGAAGGTCTTGAAATAATTGGACCTGAAAGTGTAAAGATTCTTGGTGGTATGGGTGGAACTTACCTAAAGACCACAGGAATTAAGGGAAAGGCAGAAGTTACAATAAATATGCCACATGGTTGGGATAAGGATTCTAAGACGGTAGAATTTAGCATTTCCTAATAAAAATAAACAAAACTACAAAACCCATTAAATATAAAAAAGCTACTCTTATTGATTTATCCAATTAAGAGTAGCTTATATTTTTGTAAAAAATTTACCAATCTTAGTCATCCACCTCAGGTAATTTCACATTATCGGCCTGTTCCTCGTATTCCTTAGCAATGTCATTATAGTTGCTAGCCATTTCATCATCCCCATCTTCTTCTGCTTCAAGGGCTAGTTTTTTATAGCATCTTGAAAGAGAGTAGCGTGGGGTATCGGTGCAGGCATGGATATCAATAATGCTTGCAGTTTCATTGGCAGCATTTATAAACCAAAGAATGGCCTGCTCGTAATCTAGATTATCCTCATAGTAGTAGCCAAGCTCAAGACAGGTCTCTGCACTTGGGTTGTCGCAAAGCTCTAAGGATACTAGCTTGAAGAAATTATCAAAATCATTTTCTAGCCTATAGACATGTATTAGCGCCACGCGGATGTACTTTAGAGTGTCCTCTTTATAGTAGTTAGAGCGTGACATTTTCTCCAAATAAGGATGAGCCTTTAGAAAATCCTGACGGTCACCGGAAATAAATAGCTCCTTAATAAACATGCAAAGGGCATAGTCAAGGAAGGTAACCCCAGAATCTAGGGATTTATAGTAAATGTCAAAATCCCTTTTGGAATGATTAGATATAGGCCTATGACTAATGCTTATGTCACTATCAAAAATCACAGGATCAAGGCGCACTGTCTCATGGATTGGCGAAATCCAAGTAAATTGTCGAATGCGCTTATAAAGCTTTGCTCTGCGTTCAGTTTTAAAGTTATAGCTGGTGTTGTATTTTGAGTCGTTGACATAAAGGAAGGTGACCATCTCGATTTCTGGCATCATAACCTCCTTAAGCTTTAATAGCATTTCAAGATTGTCAGGGGTTAGGACCTCATCCGCATCTGCGCTAAAGATGTAGTCACAACTACATTTTGAAAAAGCAAAATTTCTGGCAGCACTAAAGTCGTTGACCCACTTAAAATCATAGATTTTATCAGTATATTCTAGAGCAATTTCTTTTGTAGCGTCTGTGGAACCTGTGTCTACCACGACGATTTCGTCAAAGGCAGGCTTGTAGGAATCAAGACATTCTCTAAGGCATTTCTCTTCATTTTTCACGATTAAACATAGACTAAATGTTGTCATAAAAGACCTCCGAAGAATATTCAGCTTTGTTTACATTTTCTATACTAATTTTATAACAAATATAGAAATTTAACAATATAATTATGTGCTATAATGGTCTAAAACTAGTATGTTAGTATATGTAAATTTGACTTAGAAGATTGGAAATTACTATGTATGTTATTGTAAAAAATGTTCTTAGAATATCAGTAAGAAATCTGGTGGAATTTTTGTGCACCAGTGGAGATATAGACAAGCGAAGTACAGGAATATCAGACGTTCATGCCATGCAGGAGGGCGCAAGAATCCATAGGAAAATTCAGCATGCCGCAGGTTCTGCATATCACGCAGAAGTCCCTCTTAAGATGGAGTTTAATCAGGTGACAAATTTTGGAAATCCTTATGTCATTCAGATTGAGGGAAGAGCAGACGGCATTATTGCTGATATTGTAGAGGATGAGGAGGGCAATAAAACTCCCCTAGGTCCTGTTACTGTGGATGAAATTAAGACTATGCAGTCAGGCATTACAAAACTAAAGGAGCCCGTTTATGTTCATAAGGCACAGGCCATGGTCTATGCCTATATTTATGCTACAAAAAATGAGCTAGATTCCATAACAGTTCAGATGACTTACTGCAATCCAGAGACAGAATTTACAAAAAAATTCGTGGAGGAATATACTTACGAGGACCTTTCTAGCTGGTTTAATAAGCTTTTATTAGATTTTAAAAAATGGACAGACTTCCTTTTAGATGAAAGAGCAAGACGAAATGAATCCATTAGAAATTTATCTTTTCCTTTTGAATATCGCGAGGGTCAAAAGGCCATAATTTCTAGTGTCTATAGAACTATAACAAGTAAAGAGCATATGTATATTCAGGCACCGACAGGTGTTGGTAAGACTATTTCTACAGTTTATCCTTCTGTTCAGGCTATGGGGCGAGACTATATAGATAAGATTTTTTATCTCACTTCTAAGACTATAACTAGAACGGTAGCAGAGGATACCTTTGAGATATTAAGAGATAAGGGCCTTTCCTTTAGGGCAATTACTTTAACTGCTAAGGAAAAGATTTGTCCACTTGATGAGTGTGAATGTAACCCTCAGGTTTGTCCTTATGCTAAGGGGCATTATGACAGAGTTAATATGGCAGTTTATGACATGATTACTCATGAGAAAACCATAACTAGAGATGTGGTTTTACAATATGCTAAGGAGCAGACGGTATGTCCTTTTGAAATGGAACTAGATGCTAGCTACTGGTGTGATGGCATAATTTGTGATTATAACTACGTTTTTGATCCAGATGCTTGCCTTAAGAGATACTTTGCAGAGGGCAATAAGGGGGATTACTGCATCCTTGTGGATGAGGCCCACAACCTAGTGGATAGGGCTAGAGATATGTATAGTGCAAGGCTAATTAAAGAGGACTTCTTAGAGGTTAAAAAGCTACTAAAGGATCCTTCTGAGAAAAAAATTGTGTCTGCTATTAATAAATGTAACAAGGAACTTATTGAGTTAAAGAAAGAGGCCAAGTCCTTTAAAAAGCTAATTTCCTTTGGAAAGTTTAGTTTAGCCCTAGAGCGTCTTGGAGGTGTTCTTATGAAATATTTAGAGCGTCAAAAGGGCAAGCCAGTTTACCCAGAACTACTGGATTTTTACTTTGATATTAGACATTTCTTAGCTATGGAGGATATTGCCGATGAAAAATATGTGCGCTACGTGGAGGAGGATGAAAGGGGAAATTTTGTAATAAATTTATCTTGCATCGACCCTTCAGGAAACATAAGCACTAGACTAGGTCAGGTAAAAAGCGCCATTTTCTTTTCTGCAACCCTACTTCCAATTAATTATTACAAGGAAATGATTACAGGAAAAGTGTCTGATAAGGCGATTTATGCTAACTCTCCATTTGATAAGGATAAGAAGAGAGTTATTGTTGCAAGGGATGTAAGTAGCAGATATTCTAGAAGAAATGAGACAGAGTATCGAAAGATTTGCAGCTATATTGATGGTATGGTTAAGGCAAAACCCGGCAAATACATGGTTTTCTTCCCATCCTTTGCCTTTATGGAAAAGGTTTATGACCTTTACACTAATTACTATCTTAATCCCTTTGACCCTGAGGTTAATGTAATTATGCAGTCTAGCAAGATGTCTGAAATTGAGAGAGAAGAATTTTTAAAAAATTTCACATCTAAGGAAGACTCCCTTTTAAACGTTACATTTGCCTTCTCCTTAGAAGACGGGAAACTAAGTGATGGTCTTAAAGTGGATGATAAATTTGATAGGGCTAATTTAAAGCGAGACATTAAGTCTTTAGTAGGCTTTTGCGTCCTTGGAGGTATATTTTCAGAAGGAATTGACCTAAAAGAGGACAGCCTTATTGGAACCGCCATTGTAGGTACGGGAATTCCTATGATTTGCAGGTCTAGAGACATTATTAAGGACTACTTTAACGACAACAAGAAGGATGGCTATTCCTATGCTTATGTCTATCCTGGTATGAATAAGGTCTTGCAGGCAGCAGGCAGAGTTATTAGAACCGCCGATGATGAGGGGGTTATTTTACTTCTTGATGACAGATTCCTAACCCCTGAGTACGAGGCCCTTTTCCCAAGGGAGTGGGACAAGGTTTATCCTATAAACAAGGATTATTTGGAAAATGTTGTAAAGGACTTCTGGGGCATTAAATAGTTAAAAAACTAGATTATCGTCTATTGTGATAAAATATAAAATATGTTATCATTGTTATAGATTATGGCGTGAAAAAATCTATAAAGACAAGAAAATGATTCTAATGCGAGGAGTTCACATGGAAGATACAGAATTTGAAAAGCTTATTGGGCAATACATCAAGCGTAAGGCCGACAGAAATGAGTGGATGGCACTTGGTTTTGATGAATTCCAATGTATGGAAATTAATAGGGGTTTGGAAAATGGAGTAGATGTATCGATTTATTGCAATCCGGAATTTAACGCGGCTAGCATGAAATCTCTTAGACTAGGTCTTGAAGAAGGGATGGATGTTCGCCCTTTTGCTGCGCCTGAGTTTGACTACATGCAAATGGAGGAAATAAAGGAAGCAATTAGAGCAGGAATCGATATTGAAGATGTGTGTAATCCACATTACTCGAATTCAGTTATTAGAGAAATTCGTCTAGCTAGAAAGATTGGCTATGACATTTCTAGGTTTGCAAAATCTGGTTATTCTGGCGAGGTTTTAAGGCAGATTAGAATGGCAAAGAAAGACGATTTAGATATTGATTTTTTTGTAAAGGACAATTACGATGCCTTTCAGCTTAACGAACTGCGACTAGGTATAAAGTCTTGCGTAGATGTGACGAAATATATGTTGCATGAATACACTGGCGAGCAAATGGAGCAGTTAAGAATAGGCCTTGAAAATGGTATCGATATCGAAGTTTATAATCAGTTAGGGTTCTCATCCGGCCAAATGAAGGAAATTAGGCTGGGTCTTGAAGCGGGAATAGATGTTGCATCTTATGCTGATCCTTTTTATGATGCAGTTACCATGAGGGAAAAAAGAGAACAATTAGAGCGAGGAGATTCTAAAGAAGAACCTACTCTTAATGATTTGCAAAGTCAAGAAATACTACTTGGACTTACTAGTGGTGTGGACGTCAGTTTATATGCGGATGCAAGATATAGCTTTAAACAGATGGAAGCCATTAGATTGCGTTTAGAAAGAGGCGAGGATGCTTCAGATCTTTTGATTTATGCAAATTAGTTTTCTTATAACCTTTAGTGTGTATGTAAAGGGGGTGAGCAGGTGGACGATACAATTGAAAATGTAGAGAATGGTAAAGATATTCAAATAAAGTTATCTGACGATAGAATGGAGGCTGCAATTCAATTATCTAAGCCTGACTCAAAAGAAAGCGATTATACCCGCGATGAGGTTTTAAATAAGCTTGCGGAAGTGGGTATAAAAACTGGAATTGACGAGGAAAAGATACTTGAAATTGTAAGCCAAAAAAAATTTGGACAATTTTTCATAATCGCAACAGGTAGACCAGTGGAAGCCGGCGAAGATGGTTTTTATGACTATTTTTTTGATGTAGATATGGCTGGAAATGGCGGTAGCAAGCCTACTGTTAGAGAGGATGGATCAATAGATTTCTTTACTAACACTCTTTTTGTTAAGGTTAAGGAAGGAGATTTGCTATGTAAATATCACGAGCCAACAAAGGGTAACTTTGGCTTTGATGTTTTAGGTAAGTTACTGGTTCCAAAGCCTGGAAAACCAGCACCAAGAATTAGAGGCAAGGGCTTTATAGTTTCTGAGGATGGCCTCGATTACTATGCTGCAAAGACGGGTAAGGTTGAATTTAGAAACTATGATTTAAATATTAGTGATGTCCTTGATATTAGCGGAGATGTGGACTTAAGCGTTGGTAATATTGACTTTGACGGGGATATTAATATTTCTGGTGGAGTAAGATCTGGTGTTAATATTAATGCCATGGGAAATATTTATATTAGCGGCTTTGTTGAGGGTGCTAATATTAAGTCTAAGAAGGACATTATAATTAAGGATGGCTGTAATACTAAGGGGATTGGTAAGATCGTGGCAGATGGCTGCGTTCAGGCTAGATTCTTTGAAAATACATCGGTATTTTGTAAGGGTGACATAAAGGCAGATTACATTCTTAATTCCACAGCCGTAGCTTATGGAAAGGTCTATGTTTCAGGTAACAGAGGTTCTATTATTGGTGGTGATGTCACAGGGGTTTTAGGCGTTGAGATGGAGGAATGCGGACACGAGACTAATGCTAAGACTGTTGTTAGAGTTGGCGCCACTAAGGAAATTAGGCATGAATATGCGGAATGCATTATGAAAATAAAAGAGATAGATTCAGCTATAGATACCTTTGATCAGGCCCTTGAAAAGATTGCTCTTTTAAAGGAAGCTGAATCAGACAAATATAATAAGGATATGGAGACTAGAATTTTCCAATCTAAGATTGTAAAGAAAGCGGAGAAGTCAAAGGCAGAGGTGAGAAGTAAAGAGCTCTTTTCAATGATTAGAGAGTCGGAAAGATCAGTGGTTAAGATAAAGAAGAACTGTTATCCAGGCTGTCGAATTATTATGGATGATAAGAGTTATATTCCAACTACCGTTTTTGAACACATTTTAGTAAAGAAATCGCAAAATGCTATTAAGTTAATAGATTATGATGATGATTGATAGTAAGCGTGTTTTGTAACATTTTACAAGAATAACTTTAGAAATTTAGAAAACCACTAGTTGAGAATGCTAGTGGTTTTTTTTAAGGCCTAAAAGTAGTATTATTATAGATGTAAAAAATGAAATCTGAAGGAGTAATGATGATTGAGAACATAGTATCTATCGAGCTTCCAGTGCATGAAAAGCTTGTAATTAAGAAGAGACGTCTACAGCCTGAAGGGCTTAGCAAAAAGGAGCTATCAAAGCTTCCTAGATTCTCTTTAGTTACTGGAATTCATGGGGATGAGCTTGATGGACAGTATATTATTTTTGAATTAATAAGACATATTAAAATGCATGAGGACAAACTAAAGGGTATCATTGACATTTACCCATGTGTTAATCCTTTAGGACTTGATAGTGGATACCGCGGAATTCCTATGTTTGACCTAGATATGAATAGGGTGTTTCCTGGTATGAGTAATGGCGCTTTTGCAGAATATGCAGCTGCAAATCTAGTTAATGACATTATAGGGTCTGACATGTGCCTTGATATTCACTCAAGTAATAAATTCGTAAAGGAAATGTTACAGGTTCGTCTAAATGATGATAACGAGGAGAAGTTACTTCCTTTCGCAAAGTCACTAAATGCTGACTTTGTCTGGGTTTATTCTTCCCTTCCAGTAAGAGAGGCAACCCTTTCTTATTCCTTAAATCATCTTGGGGTGCCAACTATGGTAGTTGAGATGGGCGTTGGTAATAGAATTAGTAAGAGCTACTGTAAGCAGCTTTTTGAAGGTGTACTAAACTTACTTAAGCAAGTAGGTGTCTGGGATGGGGATACTAAGCCGGTTAAGGAACCTATTGTTTCTAAAGAGGGTGAGGTTACCTTTATTAGTGCTCTAGAATCTGGACTTTTTGTGCCTAATATGGAAAATCTTGGAGAGATTTCTATTGGCAGTCACATAGGAGATATTATTGAACCTATTGAAGGACGCATTTTACAGCATTTAGAGTCGCCGGTGGATGGAATTATATTTACTATTAGAGAGCATCCGGTAGTTTATAAGGGTGCGCTACTTTGCAGAATTTATCATAAGGATTAGGGAAAATTAATGGTTAAAGAAACAGTTTTTAGCTTAAAAGGCTTATATCGTGAAGATTTTAAAATCGAGGCTTATCGTTTCGGACAGGGAGAGAAATCTGCGGCCATTGTAGGGGCTCTTCGTGGAAATGAAATGCAGCAGCTCTACATTTGCTCACAGCTTATTAAGACTTTAAAGTACTTAGAGGCTCACGGGGCAATTACTCACAATCATGAAATTGTTGTGATTCCAAGCGCTAACAGCTTTTCCATGAACATCGAGAAGAGATTTTGGGCTATTGATAATCAGGATATAAATAGACAGTTCCCAGGAGATGAAACTGGGGATACTACAAAGCAGATTGCAGCTGCTATTTTTAATAGAGTAAAGGGTTATAGTTATGGCATTCAGTTTGCATCCTTTTACATGCCGGGAGATTTTATTCCTCATGTAAGACTTATGGATACTGGCCATCAAAATGCTTCTCTTGCCAACCTTTTTGGCCTTCCTTATGTAATTATTCGAAAGCCAAAGCCTATGGATACAGTAACTCTAAATTATAATTGGCAAATGCAGGGCACGAATGCATTTTCAATATACACTAATAGCACTGACTTAATTGATGAAACTTCGGCAAGACAGGCAGTTTCCTCTGTGCTTAGATTCTTAACTAGAATGGGTATCTTAAAATATAACAACCATTCCGGTTTTATTGCTAGTATCACTAATGAAGAGGATTTAATGGCTGTAAAGTCTGAGACTGCAGGCTTTTATAAAAGACTTAAAAATCCAGGAGATTTCTGCTCTCATGAGGAGGTCATAGCACAAATTCTTGACCCACACGAAGGGGAAATAAAGGCAGAAATTAAGTCTCCTACAGAGGGCATCGTATTCTTTGCCCACACAGCTCCTATGGTTTTAGGGGATGAGGTAGTTTATAAAATTCTTAGAAGAATGCATGAATAGATGTTTGAGTTTTATCGACTTTGATTGTGTGTGTGAAACTTAAAAAAATAATCTTTTTTGCCTAGTTAATGAATTGATTTACTTATTTTGCTGTGTTAAAATTGAGACCTGTTGAGTGTATTCTCAACGGGTCTTTTTTGGTAGCGTTTACCTTTAGAGGCGAGGAATGATTTATTAAATATTTAGGAGGACGACATGAGCAACGTTAAACGTGTTTTTGTTGAAAAGAAGAAGGATTTTGCGATGAACGCGAAGTCGCTTGAGAATGAGATTATTGGCTATCTAGGTATTAAAACTGTTAGCAATGTCAGGGTTTTAATACGATATGATGTGGAAAACCTATCCGAGGAAACTTATAAGAAGGCGTTAACAACAGTATTTTCTGAGCCTCCTGTAGACAATGTTTATGAAGGCACATTTACTAAAAACGATGATGATTTTGTATTTTCTGTAGAATATTTACCAGGTCAGTTTGATCAGAGAGCTGATTCTGCCGAACAGTGCGTTAAGTTCTTTAACGAAAATGAAACTCCAGTTATTAAAACAGCAACTACCTATGTTATTTCAGGTAAGTTAACAAAAGAAGAAAAGGAAAAGATTAAGGAAAACTGCATAAATCCAGTAGATTCTAGAGAAGCTCTTGAAACAGTTCCAGAGACTTTAGTTACTGAGTTTAAGACTCCAGCTGACGTTAAGATTTTTGACGGCTTTACAGCTATGAATGAGGCAGATTTAAAGGATCTTTATGATTCCCTTGGTCTTGCTATGACATTTAATGACTTTAAGTTCATTCAGGAACATTTCGCTGCAGAAGAGAAGCGTGACCCATCAATGACTGAAATCAGAGTACTTGATACATACTGGTCAGATCACTGCCGTCACACAACATTTGCTACAGAATTAAAGGATATTAAGTTTGACGAGGGTAAGTACAAGGCTCCAATCGAAGCTACATTTAAGAAGTACTTAGCTGATAGAGAATCTGTTTATGCAGGTCGCAAGGATAAGTTTATCTGTCTTATGGATCTTGGCACACTTGCTGCTAAGAAGCTTAAGAAGATGGGCTTACTTGATGATCAGGAAGAATCAGAAGAAATTAATGCTTGTTCAATTGTTGTCCCAGTTGAAATAGATGGAAAGACAGAAGAATGGTTAGTAAACTTCAAGAATGAAACTCATAACCATCCTACTGAAATCGAACCTTTCGGTGGCGCTGCAACATGTCTTGGTGGTGCAATTCGTGATCCACTTTCAGGACGTACTTACGTTTACCAGGCTATGAGAATTACAGGTGCTGCAGATCCTACAGTTCCAGTATCTGAGACAATGCATGGTAAGCTTCCACAAAGAAAGTTAGTTACAGGTGCTGCTCATGGTTATTCTTCATACGGTAACCAGATTGGTCTTGCAACAGGTTATGTTAAGGAATTATATCATCCAGATTACGTAGCTAAGAGAATGGAAATCGGTGCTGTTATGGCCGCTGCTCCAAGAGCTGCAGTTAAGAGAGAAAGTTCAGATCCAGGAGATATCATTATCTTACTTGGTGGTAGAACAGGACGTGATGGCTGTGGTGGTGCTACAGGTTCATCTAAGGTTCATACAGAGAAGTCTATTGAAGAGTGTGGCGCAGAAGTTCAGAAGGGTAATGCACCTACTGAAAGAAAGATGCAGAGACTCTTTAGAAGACCAGAAGTTACAAAGCTTATTAAGAAGTGTAACGATTTTGGTGCTGGCGGCGTTTCAGTTGCTATTGGTGAATTAGCTGATGGTTTAAGAGTTGATCTTGATAAGGTTCCAAAGAAGTATGAAGGTCTTGATGGTACAGAACTTTCAATTTCAGAATCACAGGAAAGAATGGCTGTTGTAGTTGATCCTAAGGATGTTAAGGAATTCTTAGCTTATTCAGCAGAAGAAAACTTAGAGGCTATTGAAGTTGCTGTTGTTACAGAGGAACCAAGACTTGTACTTACATGGAGAGGTAAGGATATCGTTAATATTTCAAGAGCTTTCCTTGATACTAACGGTGCTCACCAGGAAACTTGCGTAGAAGTTGAGATGCCTGTTGAAGAAGAAAATGTATTAACTCCTGTAGAAGTAGAAGATGTTAGAGCTAGCTGGCTTAAGGTTTTAGGTGACTTAAATGAATGCTCTCAGAAGGGTCTTGTAGAAAGATTTGACTCTTCAATCGGTGCAGGCACAGTAACAATGCCTTATGGTGGTAAGTATCAGCTTACAGAAACACAGGCTATGGTTGCTAAGTTACCAGTTCTTAAGGGTAAGTGCGATACAGTAACAATGATGTCTTATGGTTTTGATCCATTCCTTTCAAAGTGGAGCCCATACCATGGCGCTATGTATGCTGTAGTTGATTCAGTTGCTAAGATCGTTGCAACTGGTGGTGATTATAAGAAGATTAGATTTACATTCCAGGAATACTTTAGAAGAATGAGCGAAGATCCTAAGAGATGGAGTCAGCCTTTTGCAGCACTTCTTGGTGCTTACGAGGCTCAGATGGAATTCGGTCTTCCATCAATTGGTGGTAAGGATAGTATGTCAGGTACATTTGAAGATATCGATGTTCCACCAACACTTTGTTCTTTCGCTATTGATATTGCTAAGGAATCAGACATTGTCACTCCTGAATTAAAGGCAGCAGGTAATGTCTTAGTTAGATTTGATATTGCTAAGGATCAGTATGATCTTCCTAACTTTACACAGCTTAAGGAGATGTATTCAGCTATCCATGAGCTTACATTATCAAAGGCTATTGTTTCAGCTTATGTTCTTGATGCTAAGGGTCTTGTACCAGCAGTATCTAAGATGGCATTTGGTAACAAGTTAGGTGTAGCATTAGATGAAAGCTTAGCTAAGAAGGATTTATTCTCTCCAAGCTATGGCTGCATCGTTGCAGAAGTTCCTGCAGATAGATTAGCTGATATTAAGGTTGCTTATACTAAGGTTGGTGAGGTAACTGCTGAAGCTAAGTTTACATATAAGAATGTTTCAATTAATCTTGAAGAAGCTCTTAGCGTTTGGTCTGACACACTTGAGTCAGTATTCCCAACAAAGGCTTCTAAGGAAACAGATAAGATTGAGGCTATTAGCTACGACGCTAAGGAAATTCACATTTGCAAGAATAAGGTTGCTAAGCCAACAGTATTCATCCCTGTATTCCCAGGTACAAACTGTGAATATGATTCAGCTAGAGCTTTTGAAAATGCTGGCGCAAACACAATCGTTAAGGTATTTAAGAACTTAGATGCTGCAAGCATCAGAGAATCTGTTGATGAATTTAGCAAGGCTATTTCACAGTCACAGATTATCATGTTCCCAGGTGGTTTCTCAGCTGGTGATGAACCAGATGGTTCTGCTAAGTTTTTTGCTACAGCATTTAGAAATGAAAAGATGAAGGAAGAAGTTACAAAGCTTCTTAACGAAAGAGATGGTTTAGCTCTTGGTATCTGTAATGGTTTCCAGGCTCTTATTAAGCTTGGTTTAGTACCAAACGGTGAAATTACAGGTCAGGATTCTAACTCACCAACTCTTACATATAACACAATTAACCGTCATATCTCTAAGATGGCATACATCAGAGTTGCATCTAATAAGAGCCCATGGCTTGCAGGCGCTAAGCTTGGTGGCGTTTATACAAACCCAGCTTCACACGGTGAAGGTAGATTTGTAGCTCCTAAGGAATGGCTTGATAAGCTTATTGCTAACGGACAGGTTGCAACACAGTACTGTGACTTAGATGGAAATGTATCAATGGATGAAGAGTGGAACATCAACGGTTCATATATGGCTATTGAAGGTATTACATCTCCAGATGGTCGTTGCCTTGGTAAGATGGCTCACTCAGAAAGACGTGGCGATTCAGTTGCTATTAACATCTATGGCGAACAGGATCTCAAGATCTTCGAGTCAGGTGTTAAATACTTCTTATAAAAAGTTGCTGTTTGGTTGTAATTTGTTAGTATAATTGATTGTGTAAGTATTTAGAAATAAAAGCTCACCATTTTCTAATAGATATTTATATCTTATTAGTAAATGGTGGGCTTTTTTATTGACTTTTATAATTTCAAATAGTAGTATTTTGACTGTGAGTTAGTCATCACAAACTAAATTTTATATATAGAAGGTGATTTGATGGGATCAGCAATCGTTGTTGTTATTCTTTTAGTAGTTGTAGTATTTGCTTTTATTCAGTCAAGAAAGCATATGAAGGGTGAAGGCGGATGCTGCGGCGGAGGCCAGGATGAAGTTGCTAGCCAGGAAAGAAAAAAACTAGATAATCCAGTAATTGGACGAAAGACATTATCTATTGAGGGCATGCATTGCGACAATTGTAAGAATAGTGTAGAACGTTCAATCAATAGATTAGATGGTGCTTCAGCAGTGGTTGATTTAAAGAAAAATATTGCCATTGTAGATTATGATAGAGAACTAGATGATGCAGCTTTAAAGATAGCTGTTGAAAGACTAGATTTTAAATTACTCTCAATTAAAGATGAAAAGTTGTCTTAAAAGGCTTATTTTCCCAATACTATTATAAACAATAGTATTGGGAAAAGCCCTTGACAAGTGGGTTAGACTGTGCTAACTTATAATTAAGTTAGCGATAGCTAACTAAAAAGGATTTTTTATTCGGGTTATTAAGTAACCCGTTATTTTAAACATATTGGTTAGATTAGTCTAACGTAAGTGAGATGTTTTAAACTTATAGCTATAAGGGGATATGATAATAGAACACTATTTAACTTGACTTAAGTTAGATTAATGGGCGCTAGATTGAGGAGGTAATCATGAGCGTTGTAATTATTGGTGGTAATGAGTGTATGGTGTGCCAGTACGAGAAGATTTGTAAGAAGCATGGTTGTAAGGCTAAGGTTTTCGTTAAGGAAAAGAGCGGATTTAGGGACCGTCTTGGTAGTCCTGATCTCATGATTCTTTTTACAAATACAGTTTCTCATAAGATGGTGCTATCAGCTGTTAGTGAAGCAAAGAAAAATGATATTGAAGTTATTAGAACACATTCTAGTAGTGCTTCTTCATTAAATAACGTGCTCGACGAATATTTTGCAGCTATTGAAGCATAAATGACATGACCTTGGAGAGGGTCTTTAAAAACTACTACGTATGTATTTAAGGGAGTAACAGTCATGGAAGATATCTTAGAACTTAGGAGATGGGTGGATAACAAAATCGAGATGGATTTAATTAGAGAATGTGCCCCAACCTTAGCAGGTTTGAAAACCGCAAATCTTTTCAACTATAAGTTCGATGATCTTACAAATATGCATAAAGAACTTGCCAGAATTAATGGATTATTAAACATTAAGGGCGTATATGTAAGAATTCTTAGAAAGTCCATGACTAGAGCTCTTTTATATGTCTATAGACCGGTAAGACTTGCCAAAGACTTAACCAATCCGCTTGCAGTAAGCCTTTTAAAAAAGGAAGGCTACGGGGATTACATTAAAAAGACAAGCCCTAGAGAATGCAGCATGATTGAGATTTGTGAGAAGGCGATATATTTTCTTACTAGAAGAGTCAATGAATCTGAGTGTTTTCCTCATGAGATTGGATTATTCCTTGGATATCCTGCAGTGGATGTAAAAGGATTTATTGAACAAAAGGGACAGAATTGCAAGTGCTGTGGCTTTTGGAAGGTATATGGTGATGAGGAAAGCTCTAAGATGAAGTTTGAACAGTATAGAAAATGTATCGAGGTCTATAAAAAAGTCTTCCTACAGGGAAGAAGCTTATGTCAGCTTACAGTAAGCGCGTAAGTTTTACATTTTCAAAATCGTTAAAAAACAAGTAATTGTTTTTTATATAACCTATGTACGGGTTAACATGGGTAACACTACTTAATAACCGCATGGCGGGAGAATGGAGGAAAATAATGAGTAAAGTAGCAGTAGTATTCTGGAGCCAGACAGGTAACACAGAAGCTTTAGCAAACGCAGTAGCAGAAGGAGCTAAGTCTGCAGGTGCAGAAGTATCAGTATTAGGATTTGGTGATATTAATTCATCTAATATCGCTTCATATGATGCAATTGCATTTGGTTGTCCAGCAATGGGTGCTGAGCAGCTTGAAGAAACAGAGGTAGATCCTGTATTTACAGAACTTGAATCTTCACTTTCAGGAAAGAAGATTGCCCTCTTTGGTTCATACGGCTGGGGTTCAGGTGAATGGATGGAAGAATGGGAAAATAGAGCAAAGACAGCAGGTGCTAATCTTGCAGGTGCTTCTGTTATTTGTAATGAGGCACCAGATGACGATGCTTTAGCAAATGCTAAGAAGTTAGGTGAAACATTAGCAGCATAATAATCTGTTAATACTTATAACTAAACTCAAACCAAACTAAATAGAAATGTTTTACCCGTGCCTTTTTTAAGACATGAAAATAATTTCCTTTATATTTTCAAAATAGGCACGGGTTTTTTAGCAAATTTATTTAATAGTGTACATTTGTAAAGAATAAATTAAATATTTGTTTAAAAAGTAAATTTCTGAGTTTGATTTTGTTTACGAAATTTAGAAAAAGCTAATAATTATCGTTGACAACTAATTCTTGTTCGATTATACTAACTACGGTTATGAAAATAATTATCAATAAGAATGACATGGAGGTAATATGAGTATGCCATTATCAATGTTAGAAGAAGGAAACAATGGAACAATCGTTAGAGTAGGAGGCCTTGAAGAAACAAGACAGTTTCTTGAGAAGTTAGGTTTTGTTGTAGGAGCTGATGTGGAAGTGGTATCTAAGATGTCAGGTAATGTTATTGTTAACGTAAAGGGGTCAAGAGTTGCTATTGGCAAGGATATGGCCAATAAAATCATGATATAATTATCATTAAAGATAATTTATATATATACTTTCTAGAAGGTTTAACAGAATATGCACTAAATCATGTGTTATTTGATGTTTTAGAGCTAAATTTTAAAGGAGACAGGGAAATGACTTTAAAAGAAGTAAAGACAGGTCAGACAGTTAAAGTTACAAAGCTTAACGGTGAAGGCCCAGTTAAGAGAAGAATTATGGACATGGGTATCACAAAGGGTATCGAAGTTTTCGTAAGAAAGGTTGCACCTTTAGGCGATCCAATTGAGGTTACAGTTCGTGGTTATGAGCTTTCATTACGTAAGGCAGATGCTGCTTTAATAGATGTAGAGTAATTAGAGTTTTTATTAGAGTTTAAAAAGAAGTTTAAGAAAAAAGTTTAATGATGAAGACTAGGTAGAGTAACATTTGCCTAATCAGAAAGAGGTAGGAAATGTCAATTAAGATTGCACTTGCAGGTAATCCAAACTGCGGTAAGACAACTCTCTTTAACGCATTAACAGGATCAAACCAGTACGTAGGTAACTGGCCTGGCGTTACAGTAGAAAAAAAGGAAGGTAAGTATAAGGGCGATAAGAGCGTCGGTATTATCGATCTTCCAGGTGTTTACTCACTTTCTCCATATACAATTGAAGAAGTAGTAGCAAGAAATTATTTAGTAAATGAAAGACCAGATGCAGTAATTAATATTGTTGATGGCACTAATATTGAAAGAAATCTTTATCTTTCAACACAGATTATTGAACTTGGTATTCCAGTAGTTGTTGCAGTTAACATGATGGATATCGTCAATAAGGTTGGTGATAAGATTAATATAAAGAAGCTTAGCGAAGCTATTGGTGCTCCAGTAGTTGAAATCTCAGCTCTTAAGGGAACAGGTATTAAGGAAGTTGTAGATGCAGCTATTAAGGCAGCTAACTCAAAGAAGGCTAACGAACTTGCTCACAAGTTCAATCCTACAGTTGAGGCTGCAATTGAAAGTGTTAAGGCTAAGTTAGGTTCAGATGTTGAAGAAGCTCAAAAGAGATTCTTTGCAATCAAGTTCATTGAAAGAGATGATAAGATTGCTCAGTTAACAGCAACAGCTGTTGATGCTTCAGATGAAATTGCAACTCTTGAAAAAGAGTTTGACGATGATACAGAATCAATCATTACTAATGAAAGATATACTTATATCTCATCTATTATTGATGGTTGTGTAACAAAGAATTCTGCTAGGAAGTTAACAACTTCAGATAAGATCGATAGAATCGTTACAAACAGAATTCTTGCTCTTCCAATCTTTGCAGTTATTATGTTTATTGTTTACTACATTTCAGTAACTACAGTTGGTACATATGTAACTGATTGGACAAACGATGGTTTATTTGGTGATGGTTTCTACCTTTTTGGTAATGGTAGAGCTGCTTATGACGAAGCTATGACAGACTACTACGAAGATAACGTATGGACTGATGAAGTTGTAGCTAATGTAGAAGGTGCTGTTGAAGCTGACATCACAGGTGCTGATGAAATCCTTGCAGCTATTAATGATGAGGATTACGGTGCATTTGATGAAGCTTATGGTTCGTACGGTGCTGAGTTAGATGAAAAGGAAGACGGTACATATTCAATTTCAGAAGTTGTTGATGAAGCAACTGGTGAAGATGCAGAACTTCCAGATAATGCAGATTACGGTACATGGGTTCCAGGTGTTCCAGTATTAGTTGGAAACTTACTTGAAGCTATTAACTGTAATGAATTTTTAACAGGTTTAATCCTTGATGGTATTGTAGCTGGTGTAGGTGCAGTACTTGGTTTCGTTCCACAGATGTTAGTATTATTTATCTTCCTTGCATTCCTTGAGGGATGTGGTTACATGGCAAGAATTGCTTTCATCATGGATAGAATCTTTAGAAAGTTTGGTTTATCAGGTAAGTCATTTATTCCTATCCTTATTGGTACAGGTTGTGGTGTTCCTGGTGTTATGGCTTCAAGAACAATTGAGAATGAAAGAGATCGTCGTATGACAATTATGACAACAACATTCATTCCTTGTGGCGCTAAGCTTCCTATTATTGCTCTTATTTCAGCAGCATTATTTAATAACGCTTGGTGGGTTGCTCCATCAGCATATTTCTTAGGAATTGCTGTAATTATTCTTTCAGGTATAATCCTTAAGAAGACAAAGATTTTTGCTGGCGATCCAGCTCCATTCGTAATGGAACTTCCTTCATACCACTTACCAACAGTAGGTTCTATTTTAAGAAGTATGTGGGAAAGAGGCTGGTCATTCATTAAGAAGGCTGGAACAATTATCTTACTTTCATCAATTCTTATTTGGTTAGGTTCAACATTTGGTTGGACAGACGGTGCATTCGGATGGAATGCAGATATTGAACTTGAAGATTCAATTCTTGGTGCAATTGGTAACGGTCTTAAGTGGATCTTTGCTCCTCTTGGATTTGCTAATGCTACAGCAACAGTTGCAACAGTTATGGGTCTTGTAGCTAAGGAAGAAGTTGTTGGTGTATTTGGTGTCCTTGACTTTGAAGGTCTTGCACCACTTGCAGGTTACTCATTCCTTGCATTTAACTTACTTTGCGCTCCTTGCTTCGCTGCAATCGGTGCAATTAAGAGAGAAATGAACAGTGGAAAGTGGACATGGATTGCAATTGGTTATCAGTGTGTAACAGCTTATATCGTTGCTTACCTTATTTACCAGTTCGGTTTACTTATCTCAGGTTCAGTTAACGTATTAGGTTTAATTATCGCTATTGTTGTATTAGCATTTGTTTTATATCTTATCTTTAGACCATATAAGGAGGCAACAACTCTTAAGGTGGATAAGAAGGTTGCTAATATTTAACTTAATAGAAAATGTAACTTATAGTATATTTATCTTAACAAGGAGGAAAAAATGTTAGGAAGTATTATTACAGGTTTAGTTGTATTGTTAATAGTTTTCTTGGCTGTTAGAAGCCTTGTAAAAGATAAAAAGGCCGGCAAGTCTGTTCAGTGTGGTGTTGATTGTAAGCACTGCAATGGCGGTTGCCACTAATAGAGACGCTTGTTCATTAGGCGGTAAAGAGGTGAAATTATGCTTGACAATCTTGCAAAAAAGAAAGAATTAGAAATGGGTTTTACAAGAACTCAGATGCAAAAAGACATGGTTTTAAGTTTACTTAAAGAACGTGGATGCAGGATCACCAAGCAGCGAAAAATGCTTTTAGATGTAATTCTTGAAGAGAATTGCACTTGCTGTAAAGAAATTTACTACAAAGCATCAAAACGTGATCCAAAGATAGGAAGTGCTACTGTTTATAGAATGGTAAATGTCCTTGAAGAGATAGGTGCCATTAATAGAGGTAACATGTATAAAGTATCATGCGGATCATGCAGCTATGAGAATGCATGCACAATTGAACTGAATGACGCTACAGTTATAAGTTTATCCGCTAAAAAGTGGAACGATATAATAGAAACAGGTCTTAAAGCATGCGGCTATATTACTGAACAAAAAATCAGTAATGTGCAAGCTACACAGCTAGTTTTTGAAAATTAAACATTAAAAGCCTAAGAGGTCACTCCTCTTAGGCTTTTCTTTATTTATACAGTTATATGAAGAGTTATTTGCTAGAGGAAAAGTAGCTTTTTATTGTAAATAAAACTATTCATATGGTATAATATTAGAAGTTAGAGCGTGACTATAATTTTCTAAAAGGAAGATGACAATATGGATAATGAACTTTATAGCAAGAAATTTGAAAAATTTTATGAGAGCTTAACTGCTAACTTTGCTGATACTTCAGATATTCAGAATGTAGTATCTCTAGCAGTACAAGGCATTGCAGAGGATCTAAAAATAGGCATGTTAACAGCAGATGTTAATATTCCTGTATCTGTAAGGGTTCCAAATGGTAAGAATGAGAGATACATTTTATATGATTCAGGTGCACATAGCGAGGAATACAAGGAATTCCAGTATCTAACAGCGGATGGTGGTAGATTAATTTATCAGGTTTATTCTGTCCCAGATTATGAATATGATGTGGAAGATGATAAGATACTTGATTTTGTAATCGGCATTATAGCTTACGTAAGTCGCTATGTAAGAATTGCTGAACATGATGCTATGACTGCATTTACAGATAGCTTAACAGGATGTCTAAATTCTAATGGCGTATCTAGAAATGGTGGCTTATTATTCCTTAAGCATGACATTGCAGATTATGCATCGGTATATTTTAACATTAAGAATTTCTCTTATTTCAATCATGTAGATAGAACAAAGCTAGGTGATGAGATATTAAAGAAGTTTAGTATTGCAGTTAATGCCTACATTCAGAATGAAGAAATCTTTGCAAGACTAGGCGGAGATAGCTTTGTAGCCTTTGTTAAAAAGGAAAGAGTTGATAATTTCGTAGACTTTATTACTAGCATGAATATAAGAGCTAATACCAATCGTGGTCCTAAGGAATTTACGGTAGAGTGTAATGCTGGTTTATATTTTGCAGTACATAAGGATAATATTTCCAATCTAATTAATTACTCAGCTATTGCTTGCAAGTATGCAAGAAACTCAAAGACCTACGACTGCGTATGGTTTAGAGATTACATGATTGATGATAATTTAAGAGAGAAGGAAATTAGCTATAAGTTTCATGACGCTGTATCTGAGGAGAAGTTTGCTGTTTACTATCAGCCTAAGGTAAATCTTGAAGATGGCACTCTAGGTGGTGCTGAGGCCTTAGTTAGATGGGCAGCAAAGGAAAGAATTATTCAGCCAAATGAGTTTATTCCTGTACTTGAAAAAGAGGGCTCTATTAAAGACTTAGATTTCTACATGCTTAAGCATGTTTGTAAAGATATTAGAACTTGGATTGATAAGGGCATTGAGCCAGTTCCTGTATCTATTAATTTCTCAAAGATACACATTTATAATAACAATCTTGCAGAGAGTATTAATAAGATAATTACTGAGTATGGTGTTGATCCAAAGTATATTGAAATCGAAATTACAGAAAAATCTTGCACAGACGATTTCCTTACTTTAAAGGAATTTATGAAGGCTATGCAGGATAGAAATATAAAGACTGCAATTGATGATTTTGGTGATGGCATTTCATCCCTTAATTATCTTCGTGACTTAAGCTTTAACTATATTAAGTTTGACAAGGTATTTATTGATAATGTAGATAATGGAAGTCAGAAAGATGATATAATTGTTACTAGCCTTATTGATATGCTTAACAAGTTAGGAAAATGTGTTGTAGCCGAAGGTGTAGAAACAAAGAAGCAGGCAGACTTCTTAAAGAAGGTTGGCTGTAAGTATGCACAGGGCTATTATTTTGACAGACCTCTTGAAAAAGAAGACTTTGTGGGCAGGCTAAAAAACAAGAAATATGATTATTAATTTCATCAAGAAATATGTTGACAATAGATATTGATGATGTTATTATCTAATAGTTGCAAAACAAAGAAGAGTATCCACTCTCACCTCAGCACGATTAAGTGACTCGGGTTAATATTTAAATCATTTACCGTAAGGTTTTGTTTGAATTAAGTGTGGATAATCAATATTGATTATCCACTTTTTTTGTGGAAACGAGATTTTGCATAACATATAGACGAATATGGAGGTACACGACCATTAGCGAATTAATGATTAATGAACAGATCCGTGACAAGGAAGTAAGAGTCATCGGACAAGAAGGACAACAATTAGGAGTTATGTCATCAAAGGAAGCTCAGGGACTTGCAAGAGAAGCAGGAGTTGATCTTGTTAAGGTAGCTCCGTCAGCCAATCCACCAGTCTGCAGACTTGTAGATTATGGCAAGTACAAGTACGAGTTAATCAGAAAAGAGAAAGAAGCTAAGAAGAAACAGAAAACTGTTGAAGTTAAGGAAGTTAGATTATCACCTAACATCGATACTAACGATCTTAATACTAAGTGTAACTCAGCTAGAAAGTTTATCGAGAAAGGCAACAAGGTTAAGGTCTCTTTAAGATTTAGAGGTAGAGAGATGGCACATATTGATTCAAGTAAGCATATTCTTGAAGAATTTGCTGAGAGACTCTCAGACATCGCCGTAATCGATAAAGCTCCTAAGATGGAAGGTAGGAGTATGACTATGTTTTTAACGGAAAAACGTTAAAAAATTAAGAAGGATTTAGGAGGAACTATTATGCCAAAGGTAAAGACAAAAAGAGCAGCTGCTAAGCGTTTTAAAGTAACTGGAACAGGTAAGTTAAAGAGAATGAAGGCTTACAAGAGCCATATCCTTACTAAGAAGACTACTAAGAGAAAGAGAAATCTTAGACACGCAGCTATGACTGACGCAACTAACGTTAAGACAATGAAGAAGATTATGCCTTATCTTTAATCTGATGATTAAATTTGAGTCTTAACATTTCAAGTTTTTTATAGGAGGAATTATTAAAATGGCAAGAATTAAAGGCGGATTAAACGCAAAGAAGAAGCATAATAAAGTATTAAAGCTCGCTAAGGGTTATAGAGGAGCTAGATCTAAGCAGTACAGAGTTGCAAAGCAGTCTGTAATGAGAGCCCTCACAGAAAGCTACAAGGGTAGAAAGCAGAAGAAGAGACAGTTCAGACAGTTATGGATCGCAAGAATTAACGCTGCTGCAAGACTTAATGGTCTTTCATACAGCAAGTTCATGTTCGGTTTAAAGTCAGCTAACATCGACCTTAATAGAAAGGTTTTAGCTGAAATGGCTGTTAACGATGCTGAAGGTTTTGCAAAGCTTGTTGAAGTTGCAAAGTCTAAGTTAGCTTAATTAGTATTAAGATAAAGTTAATAACGAATTTTAACACCTTATAGATTTATCTATAAGGTGTTTTTTTATGCCAAGCCATAGAAATACTAGGTTTTTACATATGTATTTTTATAAACATAAATATAGATTTTGTTGTAAAGTATAGAAACTTTAGCTATAATAAACGTATGGAAATAATGAGGGACGATTATTTTTATGCGAGGGATTTAACTCAGTCGGAGTACAAGCTCCGACTGAGTTAAACGCTCCGCGAGTCTTGAATTTAAGGGGAGAGAGCTTATGTGGCACTTTGAGTATGTTATACCTATTTTTATGATCTTGGCGGTCATTTTGCTGCACTATTTTACTTCGCAACATATATCTGTTAGGGTACATAAGGTATTTTTTGCGGTATTATATGTTGAATTCTTTACGATACTAATTGATATTGTATCGTCTTATTTTTGCGACCATTTTGAACATTTTTCTTATGAGTTATTAGTATTTATTAATCTTTTATTCTATATTTTATTCTTACTTAGATCCTATGTCTTTTTTATCTATAGCTATGTTTTATCTAATAGGACTATTAGATTAAAAAAAGAGAGAGTCATTTTAGCAACTATTCCATTAATCATATTAGAGGCTTTTGTTATTTCAACTGTAGTTAATAAATATATCTTTTATATTGATGAAAATGGCTTTAATAAGGGTAGATATAATTATGCGATTTATATCTGTCTTTTCTTTTATGTATTTTTATCTATTGTTGTAGCAATTTTTAATAGAAAGAAATTTCATAGAAAGAAATATTTTGCCTACACAATTCTATTTAATATGGTTTTATTTATAGGTGGAATTGTAAGAATTTTATTACCTAATTATTTGATTATGGATACGACCTGCGTACTGACTATTTTGATGATTTATCTATGTTTTGAAAATCCAGAATTATACATTGATAGGAGGACCTCGTCTTTTAATTATTCAGCGCTTAATGCTCTTTTATTTGATGATAGGGCTATTAATAGGACAAGTATTAAGGGCTTTTATCTTAGAAATTACAGGGAGTTTCATGGTTTTATAGAGGATAATTTAGTAGATGAACTTCTTAGAGTTGTAGCAAATGCGGTAAAGATATACGGTAAGACTAGAAACATTTTCTATATAAGAAGGGGAGGCTTTATTGTCTGTTATAAGGAGCAGAAGGACTTTAGTCAGGTTCAAAAAGAAGTGACAAGATATCTAGATGAATATAAAAGGATGCATGACATTAAGATTAGAACAGATCTTGCTATTATTGAGCTTGATGAAGAATTGGCTGGACTTTCCAGTTTCTACTAAGGTAGAGCTTATTAAGGATGTTTATGATAGTCGTTATAATATGGTCGCTTTTGATAGGATTCTTATTAGTGTTGATGATTATAATAAGAGCAAGAGAGAGCTTGAAATTAAGTCTGAAATTGAATGGGCTATTGATAATAATGATGTGGAAATTTATATTCAGCCAATAGTTGAAACTAAGAATAAAAAGGTTGTAGGCGGTGAACTTTTAGCAAGAATTAAAAGGGATAATGGAAGTCTTCTTATGCCAGGAGAATTCATAAGTGTAGCGGAGAGGTATGGGCTTATGAATAAGATAGGCTATATGGTATTTAGTAAGGCTTGTAAGTACATTAAGGAAAATGATTTAAAGGCCGCAGGTATAGAATGGTTAAACTTTAATGTATCTCCTTCGGAATTTTTAGGTGATGATTTATCAAGCAGTTTATGTGAGGTAACTAATAAATACGGGGTGGATAGAAACTTTATTCATATCGAAATTGTAGAGGAGTTTGTGGAGGATTTTCTAAGGTTTAAAAATGAAATTAGCAAGGTTCACAGATTCGACTTTAATTTTGTACTTGATGATTACGGAGTTGGTTATTCTAATCTTATGAGACTTAATGAGATTAACTTTATAAATATTAAGCTTGATAAGTCCTTGGTTAGAGCTTATTGTGACTCAGGTAATTTAATTGTAGCTACTATGATAAAGGCCTTTAAGGAGCTTGGATATGAGCTTACAGCAGAAGGCGTTGAGTCAGAGGATATGGTTAGAAAGATGACGGATTTAGGAGTGGATTATATACAAGGTTTCTACTATTCAAAGGCTGTGCCTGTGGCTAATTTCTTAGATATGGTAAAGGAGATAAATACAAAATAATTTTGTATTTATAAGTCTATGACAATTTTGTGAAAAATATAAAATTTAGGCCTTAAATCTATGAATAAATTGTAAATTGTGGTATATTTATAACCGATGCAAACGAAAGCTGAAAGCTAGATATATGCTTGTGTGCATCCTAAAAAAGAGGAAAAGGATTTAGGGTTATATGAGAAAGAATATATTTAAAAAGGCTCTAGCTAGCACTTTAATTGCAACTACAATCTTAACAACATTTACAGCATGTAATACAAAGATTGATGTTGATTTGGGCTATAAGGCTAGTGACTATGTAACATTGGGAGATTACAAGAATATTAACGTAGAGGTTGATAGAACATCTATCGAGAACGAATTAGTAGAAGAGGCTATTCTTGAAGATCAGGAAGAGAATACAACATATTCAGAAGTTAGCAGAGGAGCTATTGCAACAGATCAAGTTATGTATAATGTAACTTGTGCTTACGCTGGTGTTACAATTTCTGAATTAAGTGCATCAGGTGAGACAATTATCTTAGGTGTAGATGATTTCCCAATTGATATTGATGGCCTTGAAGACATGCTTTATGGCATGACAGCTGGTGAAACTAAGGTTCAGATAGTTACTTTACCAGAAGATTATTCTAATACAGAATATGCTGGTGCTAAGGTAGTATTTGAGATTACAGTTGAAGAGGTTGACCAGGCAAATGTACCTATGATTACAGATGCTTATGTTAGTCAGTACTATGGTTACTCAACTGTAGAAGAATATAGAGAGTCTATTAAGACAGAAGTTGCAAGTGATGTGGATGAGAAGGTTCAGTCAGCTTATGAAGAAGCTGTATTAACAGAACTTACTAATATTTGCGAAGTATCAGATATTCCACAGTCATTATATGATGAAAAGTATGATCAGCTTAATACTAGTATCAATTTCTATGCAACACTTATGAGTAAGTCTAATGATGAGTATTGTGAATATTATTTCAATATGACATTTGACGAATATGTTCGTAAGTCATGTGAACAGAGACTTATCCTTGAAGCAATTATTGAAGCTGAGGATATGACACTTACTGAATATCAGTACAAGGGAGAACTTGATACATTTGCAGAAGACAATGGTTTCTCAACAGGTTCTTTAATGGTTGAGAAGTATGGTAAGGATAAGGTTTGCATCGGTATGTTAGTAGCAAGAGCACAGCAGTTTGTACTTGATAGCGCTACAGCAAACTATATCTAAGACATATTTAATGTCCCATTTCTTCAATTAAGATACAGCCTTCTAGGTTTTTAATATCGTTAATTACTCTGTATCTGTTTTGAGGATCCTTAATTTTAAGAGAGAATAACATGTATCCTGGTAGATTGTTAATGGCAGGATATTGTTCTAAATCGTAGATGGTGTAATCCCTTTCGTGGGTGAAACGAATGAGAGCAGGCATGAATAAGCTATGGTCACATTCCACATAGAGATAGATGTACTTGTTATATTTTATAAAGCTTCTATCAACGAAGGTGAGAACACGCATAATAACTAATACAGCAATTGAGCAGATTATTGCTCCGGAATAAAAGCCTGACCCAATAGCGATACCGATGGTGGCACAACACCAGAGGCCCGCTGCTGTGGTCAGGCCTTTTATTCTACTATTTCTAGTCACAATAATAGTACCAGCACCTAAGAAACCTATACCACTTACAACTTGGGCAGGGATTCTAGCTGGGTCTACATTTTCATAAAGACCAAACATATAGAGATTGGTGATGCAGGTTAGGGTAGCGCCAAGACAAACTACTACATAGGTTCTAAAGCCTGCGGGTCTTTGCTTTTTTTCGCGTTCCATACCCATTAGACCAGAAAGAATCATAGCTAAAATTACACGAAAAGTTATGGAATATAAATTTAAATCCGATAAAATCTTGATATCTTCTAACATATTCAATTCCCCCAAACATATACTTTTATTAATTATATCATATAGATAAAATTTTTTGTATTTTTTAGCTTAAAATTTAGACAAATAAAAAAGGCCTAGTTTTAAATAAAAAACTAGACCTTGTTATTATAGTGTTAAATTGGCTTTAACTTAGTAATTACTACTTTCTACCTGTAGAACCAAAACCGCCCTCACCACGATCAGTATCAGATAAATCCTCAACTTCATTGTAGTTAGCAACGATGTAAGGTGTTAGAACCATCTGAGCTACACGCTCGCCAGTTTCTACAGTCTTCTCTTCGTTAGTATGATTGTGAAGAGCAACAATTATTTCTCCACGATAGTCTGAATCAATAACTCCAACCTTGTTTGCTGGTGCAAGACCTCTCTTGCAAGCCATACCAGAACGAGCATAAATAAGACCTACAAGACCTGTAGGAATCTCCATTGCGATACCTGTGTGAATAAATCTTGTTTCACCTGCAGGAATAACAATGCTTGTTTCCTCTGCTGAGTAAAGGTCAGCACCTGCTGCAAATTCTGAACCGTAGCTTGGAATGACAGCCTTGTCACTAAGCTTTTTTACATTAACTTTTGTATTAGTTATAGATGGTGTAAATTCCATATTATATTAGTCCTCCCATAAAATTACTTCGTTAGCTTTGAGGCTCTTTTTAACGTCAATTAATCTTTGATTAGATGAACCGCGATATTTAAGCATTAAATCCTTTAATTCAAGAACAAATTTACCATCTACTAAAACATCAATATAAGATATCATTTCCTTGGTTTCTGGCCATTTTGGAACCATTTCTTGTAAGATCTGCTTATCAAATAAATAACCTGAAAAGCACCAAATAGACTTATCTGGATGCTTTGCTTTAATCTCTCTTAAGAGTGGAAGTAAACCAATTTGATTAACATGTTCAAAAGGTTCTCCGCCTAAAAGAGTAATACCTGTAATATAGTCAGGCTCTAAGGATTTTACGATCTCATCCATTACTTCCTTAGTAAATTCTAAACCATAGTTAAAATCCCATGCCACCTCGTTAAAACAGCCTTTACAGTGGTGTGTACAACCACTTACAAAAAGAGAGGTACGAACACCAGGACCATTAGCTATATCATTATATTTGATTGTTGCATAATTCATAGATTCTAATCCTCCCGTTTTTATATTTAACATTTTATCAAATTTGGCTAATAAATTAAAGTTCTTAATAGAGGACAAAAACATCTGTACAATATAACTGTAAAAGCTTGTTTTATAGATAATTATTCAAGGGTAAAAAATATGTAAATTTGATAGATTATATTAACAAACTATATTATAATAAAGATATATTGTTTTTAAAAATTTATGTATTAAGGGTGGTATGTTATGATTAATGTGTATTTTGAGAAGCTATATAGATACGAGAGAAAGCAGGAATACGTAGGCGTTGCTATACCTTTTAAGAAGGGCGAATACTTTGACTTGGACAAATTATCAGTAGTTCAAAAGGATAAGAAGTTAGTTCATCAGGCAAAGGTTACAGCAAAGTATGACGATGGAAGTATAAAGTTTGCTTATGTTAGATTTCTTGCTGACCTTGCAGCTAATAAGACTTGTTTTGCAACAGTCCTTACAGGCAAGGAGACAGAGGAAGAATTAAAGGAGGCTACAGGCATCACTAATCTAGATGCCTTGTCTTTAGAAAATGTATCTAAGCTTAGATGTAACGTAAATAAGGAAGCTGGCACAATTTCTGTAGATACAGGTGCTCTAAAGTTTTTACTTTCTAATAATTCTAGTAACATTTTCTCTAAGTTGGAAGATAGCTATAGAGATTACACAAAGGATAACTTTGTAGGACCTAATTTATCAGTTAAGAATAGAACTAGTGAGGATAGCTTTAAGCTTGATAATTACAGCTTTAACATTGATAGCTGGAGAGTGGTTGAGGCAGGAGCTGTTAGTGCGATTTTTGAAGGAAAAGGACATCATGAATTAATTGAAGAGAGTGAGAATGGTGCAAAGCGTATTGACTTTGAACTTAGAATTACTGCAGTTTCTGGAAAGCCTTATTTAGATGTGGCTTATAGAATCATTAACACAAGCGATAATCCTTTAGAGATTAATAGTCTTGAATTCTTTGTTAAGGCAGATGCAAACAAGGCTTGTGATAATGAGTTACTTGATATGGCAAAAGCTCTTCACGAATCAGCAGGTGGCGATTCTACAGGTTGTGGTGATGGTGCAATTGATAATTCAAAGACTAGCGGACCGGTTTTTCATACTAGAGGAATTAACGACTTAGATGATATTTTATCAAGAACACCTGTGGATACTGTTAGAACGGTGGCAGCTAGATCAAACTATAAGACTGATTTCTATATTGGAAGAGATGGCTTTAATGCAAATGTTATCGCAGACGACAAGGGCCTCTTAAAGGAAGGTAACGAGCACTTTGCAGAAGTTTTATATGGTACTTTCTTTGCAGATAGAACTGATGAGAAGTCTGGAGTTTGTGCAACAATTTATCAGGCAATGCAAAATTACCCAAAGGCTATTAAGGCTGATAAGAATGGCATTGGGGTTATGCTTGTGCCAGAGAATATCAATAAAGTTGTGATGCAGTCAGGTATGGCAAGAGAGCAGAGATTCTTGTTACATTTTCATGGACCAGAAGAAAGTATGGTTGAGATTGACAACCGTAGCTTGATTTATCAGATGCCAGACCTTGGAGTTATCAGTCCTGACGTATTTAGAGAGTCAGGGGCTTTAATGGATGTATTCCCAACTAAACTTAATGATGATGTGGAGATTGCTCTTATTAATAGATGTGATGCCCATGATAGAAATTACGGAATGTTAAACTGGGGCGATTCAGTAGATCAGGGCTATACAAAGCAGGGTAGAGCTAATGGAAAGCCAGTTTATAGTAACAACGAATACGACTATCCACATGCTTGTGCTCTTCAGTTTGCAAGAACTGGAACTAGAAGATTTTACGATTACATGGCTAATCACGCTAGCCACTGGATGGACGTGGACGTTTGTCACTATAGCAAGGATCCACTTAGAATCGGTGGTATGTGGGAACACACAGGGGGCCACATTGTAAACGGTATTATGGTTTGCTCTCATGAGTGGGTTGAGGGCCTTATGGACTATTATCATTTTACAGGAGATGAGAGAGGCCTTGAGACTGCCATTGGTATTGGTGAAAATGTACTTCGACTCCTTGATACACCTATGTATGCAGTACCAGGAGAGGCTAACGCTAGAGAAACTGGTTGGGCTCTTAGAGCCTTGATTGCTCTATACGTTGAGACTAATGATAAGAAGTGGTTAAGTAAGTGCGATTGGATATTAGATAGCTTTATTACTTGGGAAAAGCAGTATGGACACTGGCTTGCACCATATACAGATAATACTTTAATTCGTGTTGGCTTTATGATTTCTGTAGCTATTGGTAGTGTAATGCGCTATACAAGAGTTTTCCCAAGACAGGATTTGAAGGACATGCTTATTCGTGCTGTAGATGATTTAGTAGATAACTGCTTACTTGATAATGGCTTGTTCTATTATAAGGAGCTTCCAAGTTTAGCTAGAAATGGCAATAATACTTTACTTTTAGAGTCTTTGGCTATTGCATTTGAGTTGACAGCTGATATAAAATATCTATATCCGGGCTTTAAGACATTTAAGAAAACTATTGGTGAGAATGTCAGAGCGGGAGTTTCAAATAAAACTATAGTTGATGATGCAGTACATGTAGCAGGGGATTCAACTAAGGGCTTTGCTCAAAGCTTCATTCCACTTATTACATACTACAAGGCTTTAACAGAAGCTGGAATCAACTACGAGGATATAAGATAAGACTAGTTATTTAGGCTTTAAAAGAAGGAGGAGAACAATTAAATGAGAATAGGTATTAGAGCACATGACGTGGCTTATGCGCCAATAAATGAATTAATTCCTAACATTCACAAGCAGGGCTTTCACTGCATGCACATCGCCCTAGGTAAGTCTATTAAGGAATTTAATACAGGGGTGGAGGCAATGACTCCAGGACTTGCTATGTACATGAAGGAATTATGTCAGGAGAATAAGGTGGATGTAGCAGTACTTGGCTGTTATTTAAACCTTTGCAATCCTAATCCAGTTAAGCATGCTGAGATAGTTGAAAAGTACAAGGCTCATATCCGATTTGCAAGCATCCTTGGATGTGGCGTTGTAGGAACTGAGACAGGTGCTGTTAATGAAGAATACAAGTATGAAGAGGCTAATCACTCTGAAGAGGCTCTTGAGTGCTTTATTGAAAATTTAAGACCTATCGTTAAGTATGCAGAAAACTTTGGCGTTATCATTGCCATTGAGCCAGTTTGGAAACACATCGTTTATACAGTTGAGAGAGCTAGAAAAGTGCTTGATGCCATTGATTCTCCAAACTTACAGATTATTCTTGACCCAGTTAACCTACTTTATCCAGGTAATATTAAGGATCAGGATGAAATTATAACAAAGGCCTTTGAATTACTTTCTAAGGATATTGCAGTAGTTCACTGTAAGGATTTCATTGATGAAGGCAAGGAAGTAGACTTAAAGAGCGTGGCAGCAGGTAAGGGCGGCCCAGATGGCAAGGGTGGCTTAAACTACCCATTACTTCTTAAGTTAATTAAGGAGCACAAGCCTTATGTACACTGCACTCTTGAGAATACAGTTCCTGAAAATGCAGTAGAGACCCGTGAATTTATGGAAAATCTTTACGCATCGCTATAATTAAAGAATACTAATAGAAATAAAAGTGCACCAGAAAGCTTTCTGGTGCACTTAGTTTCATAAAAAGAGTGACTTTTTTTCTAGTTATGTATATAATGATAGATAATAAAGAATTTTAAAAGACGAGGAGAAGTTTATGCCTGAGAAGATTATACTTGCAGAATCAAATAATGTTAAGACTAATCAGGTGGAGGGAACAACACAGACACCGGCTGATTTTACTGCGCCAGAAGAGTTATATAAGGAGTTAGTAAGAAAGATAAAGGCCTATCACCCATCCACAGATTTGTCTGATATTGAAAGGGCATATAAGGTGGCTTATGAGGCTCATAAGGATCAGAAGAGAAAATCTGGAGAGCCATACATTATCCACCCTCTTTGTGTTGCAATCATACTTGCAGAATTAGAGCTTGATAAAGAGACAATTATAGCGGGTTTATTACATGATGTTGTAGAGGATACAGCCCTTACAAGTGAGGATGTTACAAGAGAGTTTGGTAGTGAAGTAGCCTTACTTGTAGATGGTGTTACTAAGTTAACTCAGTTAAATTACGAGCATGATAAGATAGAGGTTCAGGCTGAAAACCTAAGAAAGATGTTCCTTGCCATGGCAAAGGATATTAGAGTTATCTTAATTAAGCTTGCCGATAGACTTCATAACATGCGTACAATGCAGTATCAAAAGCCTAACAAGCAGATAGAGAAATCAAGAGAAACAATGGAGATTTATTCTCCTATTGCTCATAGACTTGGTATTAGTAAGATTAAGGTTGAATTAGATGATTTAGCCATGCGTTACTTAATGCCAGAAGAATACAACAAATTAGTTGAAGAGGTCAGTGCTAATAGACCCGGCAGAGAAGCATTTATAAAAAGCATAATTAAGGAAGTAGGAATGCATATTAAGAATGCGGATATTGATGCTGAAATCGATGGTCGAGTTAAGCACTTCTTCTCAATCTATCGTAAGATGGTAAGTCAGAATAAGACACTAGACCAGATTTATGATATTTTTGCTGTAAGAATTAAGGTGGATTCCGTTAAGGATTGTTATGCGGCGCTTGGTGTTATTCATGAGATGTATAAGCCAATCCCTGGTCGATTTAAAGACTACATTGCCATGCCAAAGCCTAACAACTATCAGTCCCTTCATACAACTCTAATTGCTTCAAATGGTCAGCCTTTTGAAGTTCAGATTAGAACTTACGAGATGCATAGAATTGCTGAATACGGTATTGCAGCACATTGGAAATATAAGGAAGGTAAGACAGGCGGTAAGGACACTCAGTCTGAGGAGGCTAAGCTTAGCTGGTTAAGACAGATTCTAGAGTGGCAGCGCGACATGTCTGATAATAAGGAGTTCTTATCATCTATTAAGAGCGACTTAGACCTTTTCTCAGATTCTGTATATGCCTTCACTCCATCAGGAGATGTAAAGAATTTACCAGCAGGCTCTTGTCCTATTGATTTTGCTTATAGCATTCACTCTGCTGTAGGTAATAGAATGGTAGGCGCTAGAGTTAACGGTAAGTTAGTTAATATTGATTATAAGATACAAAGTGGCGATAGAATTGAAATTATCACATCCCAGAATTCTAAGGGACCAAGTAGAGATTGGCTATCTATTGTTAAGTCAACACAGGCTAAGAATAAGATTAATCAGTGGTTCAATCAGGAATTAAAGGAAGAGAATATCGTTCGTGGTAAGGAACTTATTTCTAACTACATTAAGGCTAAGGGCTACAAGCAGGAAGAACTTATTAAGCCGGAATTAATAGAGAAGGCTTTAAAGAAGTATGGCTTTAAAAACTGGGATTCCATGCTTGCAACAGTAGGTCATGGTGGCTTAAAAGAAGGCCAGGTAGTTAATAAGCTCTATGATGAGTATCTTAAGAATAAGAAAAATGAAATCACAGACGATTCAGTACTTGAAGAGGTTCTTGCAAATGACCCTAAGGCTAAAATTAAGAAGAATTCCGGTAAGTCTGGCATCATAGTTAAGGGTACACATGATGTGGCAGTTAGATTTTCTAAGTGTTGTAATCCAGTGCCAAACGATGAAATTGTTGGTTTCGTTACAAGAGGTAGAGGTATCTCTATCCATAGAACAGACTGTATTAATATCCTAAACTTCCCAGCAAGTGAGAGAGCAAGACTTATTGAAGCGGAATGGGAAAGCTCAGGAGATAGCACAGAGAAGTACAGTACTGAAATTAATATTTATGCTAATAATAGAAATGGTCTTATTGTTGATATTTCTAAGATATTTACAGAAGCTAACATTTCTATGACAAGCTTGAATTGTAGAACTAATAAGAAGAACATTGCCACAATCAATATTGGATTTACTATTCATACAAAGGATGAGCTTAACAGACTTATTGATAAGCTACAGAAGGTTGAGTCAGTAACTGATATTGAAAGAACAACGGGCTAATATTTATTTTACATATTGTTAATGCTAGACCTTTAGGTTAATTGGGAGGAAAAATGAGCAAACTAGATTGTAGAGTTTTAGGCATGATTAGTACAAATTGTTATTTGTATACTAATGATGCGTTGGCTGAATGTATTATTGTTGACCCAGCAGATAGAGCAGATGTAATTGCTCAAATGGTAGAATCTAGTAAGGCTAAGCCTGTGGCGATTTTACTAACTCACGGGCATTTTGATCACATTGGAGCAGTGGATGAATTAAGAAAGAAATATAATATTAAAGTCTATGCAGCAGATGCAGAAAAAGACTTGCTTGAATCTCCTTATAAGAATCTTTCAAGTGATTATGGTCTTAGTTTTACAATTAAGGCAGATGTTTACTTAAAAGATGGAGAGGAGTTTGAGCTTGCTGGCTTTAAGATAAAGGCTATACATACACCGGGACACACAGAAGGTGGCATGTGCTTTTATTTTCCAGAGGAGTCTATTATGTTTACAGGAGATACCCTCTTTTATGAATCTGTGGGTAGATCAGATTTCCCAACAGGTAGCATGTCTAGCTTAGTTCGTGAAATTAAGAATAAGCTATTTGTTTTACCAGATGAGACTATCTGTTATCCAGGACATGGCCAGGAAACAAGCATTATGCATGAAAAGGCATATAATCCATTTGTTTACTAAAAATACTAACTAGATAATTTTTGTGATATATAGTAGAATTAAGTCTGCTTGTCTTTTGGGACAAGCAGATTTTTGTTTTAGACTGCTTTTATTTGGGAGAGAAATCCCAAGTTTAGAAAGGATCAATATGATTTATATAAATATAGATGATGACGCATTTTACGACGATGCGGTTACAATTGTAAGGAGCTTTTATCCAAGAGTGGATGTAAAGCCTGCAAGACCAATATCTGGAACTTCAGATGTGAATAATCCTGCCACTTTTAATCCTATTAAGGAAGTGACAGTAAAGTTAGAGGAAGGGGATAAGTTAATTGAGATTGAAGCCCCTGATGTAACAGGACTCTCAAAAGCCGATGCCCACGAGAAGTTTAAGGTTAAGCTCTATAAGCAGCTTGAAGAAAAGGAAGGCCACGGTCTTCCATGGGGTAACATGACAGGGGTTCGCCCTAGTAAAATCGCCTATCAGATGATAGTTGAGGGAAAATCAGAAGAAGAGATTATTGACTTTTTTACAAAGGAACATTTTACAAGTCTAGCTAAGGCAAAACTTGCCATTGAGGTGGCTAAAAAGGAAATTTCCCTAGTTTCAAAGCTTGATGTAAAAAATGGATATAGTCTTTATATTGGGATTCCTTTCTGTCCAAGCATCTGCCTTTACTGTTCTTTCTCAGCTTATGCCTACAATGCTTTTAAGGATAGGGTAGAAGCTTACGTGGATGCCTTGATTCATGAGATTACAGAAGTTTCTAAGATGATGAAGGGCAAGCGCCTTGATACAGTTTATTTTGGCGGGGGAACACCTACAACTCTAAGCCCTGCCCAGCTAGACAGGGTACTTACTAAGTTAGAGGAGTGCTTTGATTTAGAAAATGTATTGGAGCTTACAGTGGAAGCTGGTAGACCAGACAGCATCACAAGGGAGAAGTTAGAGGTTTTAAGAGACCACAAGGTAGAGCGAATCTCTATTAATCCTCAGACTATGAATCAGGAAACCCTTGATTTAATTGGTAGAAAGCACAGCGTTGAGGACATTAAGAATGCTTACAAGCTAGCAACAGAGCTAGGTTTTGATAATATCAACATGGATATGATTCTTGGACTTCCAGGGGAAGGACCAGAAGAGGTTAAGAATACCCTTGATACAATTAAGGCCATGAATCCAAGTTCTTTAACTGTACATTCCCTTGCCATTAAGCGTTCTAGTAGACTTAATATCTATAGAGATAGATATAAGAACTTAGATTTTAAGAACACTGAAAGCATTGTGAATATGACAGAAGATTGTGCTAAAGACTTAGGAGTAGAGCCTTATTATATGTATCGCCAGAAGAATATGGCTGGCAATTTTGAAAATGTAGGCTATGCCCGTCCAGGTAAAGAATGCATTTACAATATTCTCATTATGGAGGAAGTACAGACAATCATTGCTTGTGGTGCAGGCGCTAGCACAAAGATTGTAAGCACTAATCCAGTAGACAATTCTAGCCTTATTACTAGAGTTGAGAATGTGAAAAATGTAGATGAGTACATTAATCGTATCGATGAAATGATTGAGAGAAAACGTAAAGAATTAGCCTAAGCTTGTCGTGTTGTTTTATGTGAGTTTTTTTGAACGCAGTGTAAGCAATCCCCCGCTTTACACTTGCAATTCTATTTATTAATGATATAATTTATATATAAAAATTACGTGATATAAATTTACTAGTTTATTTTGAGTTAGTTTTATAAAACTTTCACTATTTATGGCTATACGGTAAGTTTACAACAGGTCTTGTAGTATGTTAAAATTAGCATTTGCAAGGCCTGTTTTATTGTTTTGTAAACTAGTAAATTAGCTATTTTTAACTCAGTCGGAGAAATCCCCCACCTCTAAGCGTTAGCGTAGGTGGGGGTTATGACAAACTATACTCAGTCGGGGTACAAGCTCCGACTGAGTTAAACGCTCCGCGAGGATGCGCACGGATTCGGATAGGAATTTGTCTGCTGAAGCAGACCCGAATCCGGCGCGCAAGACTCGCGAGCGAGTCTTGACTGTATTTGCTTATAGATAAAATTTTAAAAGAAAAGAGGACAGACTATGGATTTAAAAGCACATTTTGACAAGTTAAAAAACTTCAGTCGAGATGATTATGAGACTATTAGTGTTGAACAGTTAGAAGACCTTAATTCAGTAGGTTTATTACTTAAACATAAAAAGAGTGGTGCTAAGATTTGCTTAGTATCTAATGACGATAATAATAAGGTGTTTTCAATTGGCTTTAAGACACCTCCAACTAACGACACTGGAACTCAGCATATTATTGAACATTCAACTCTTTGCGGTTCAAGAAAGTACCCTGTAAAGGATCCTTTTGTTGAATTAGTTAAGGGTTCACTTAATACATTCCTTAATGCCATGACTTACCCAGATAAGACAATTTATCCTGTGGCAAGTTGTAATGACGTGGATTTTAAGAACTTAACTGACGTTTATATGGATGCAGTTTTCTATCCTAACATGTATAAGGAGAAGAAGATCTTTATGCAGGAAGGATGGCATTACGAATTAGAGAGTAAGGATGCACCACTTAAGTTTAACGGCGTTGTATTTAACGAAATGAAGGGTGCATTTTCATCAGCTGATGACGTCCTTGCTAGATATACATTTTCAAGTCTTTTCCCAGATAACAACTATAAGTATGAATCTGGCGGAGACCCAGAGGTTATTCCTGATTTAACTTATGAGGATTTCTTAAAGTATCATGGTGAATATTATCATCCTGTGAATAGCTACATCTATATTTACGGTGACTTTGATATTAATGAAAGACTTGATTACTTAGCTAAGGAATATCTTGATAATTTTGATAAGGCAGATGTTAATATTAACACTGATATTGCCTATCAGAAGGGCTTTGATAAGCCTCTTGATTTAGTAAGAGAATATGCTATTGCTGATGATGAGTCAGAGGAGAATAATACATATTTTTCATATAACACAGTAGTTGGTACAAGTACTGATGATAAGTTATATCTTGCTATGGATATCTTAGATTATGCCTTAGTTCTTGCGCCAGGCGCACCACTAAAGCAGGCTTTAATTGATGCAGGTATTGGTACTGATATTTATTCTGATTTTGAATCTTCAATTTATCAGCCAATTTACTCAATTGTAGCTAAGAATGCTAATGCAGATAAGAAGGACGAATTCGTTAAGGTAGTTAATGAGACTTTAACTAAGCTAAGAGATGAGGGTATTAATCCTAGATTATTACTTGCTGCTCTTAACTATTACGAATTTAAGTATAGAGAGGCAGATTACGGCCCATTCCCTAAGGGACTTATGTACTACCTAAATATGAATGATAGCTGGTTCTATGACGAGACAAAGCCTTTTGTTCATGTTAAGGAAGGCAAGATTTATGCAGAACTAAGAGAAGAGATTGATAAGGGCTATTTTGAAAACTTAATCGACAAGTATTTACTTAACAATAACCACAAGTTAATTCTTACTCTAAATCCTAAGAAGGGCTTAGATGAGGCAAGAAGACAAAAGGAAGCTAAGAGACTTGCAGATTACAAGGCTACTTTAACAGATGAGCAGCTTGAGGAAATCATCAAGTCTACTAAGGAATTAAAGGAATATCAAGATACTCCATCTAGTCAGAAGGACTTAGAGTCAATTCCTATGCTTAAGCTCTCTGATATTGAAAAGAACCCTGAAAAGCTCTACATCGATAAGAGGGAAGTTAACGGAGTAGACGTAGTATTTAGTGATTTATTTACTAATAAGATTGCCTACTCATTACTTTCTTTTGATTGTAAGGATGTACCAGATGAGCTTATTCCATACGTTGGCTTACTTTCAACTGTAATGACATCTATGGATACAAAAAATTACAGCTATCAGGAATTAACTAATGAAATCAATATTAACAGTGGTGGAATTAGAACTGATGGAGCTGCAATTTACTCAGATAAGGACGACTTAGATAAGTTTACAATTAGATATGAGTTAAAGGGCAAGTCCCTTTATAATAAACTAGACTTCATCTTTGATATGTATAAGGAAATCATCTATACAACAAAGTTTGATGACTATAAGAGATTAAAGGAAATCCTTGCTAGAAGTAAGTCAAGACTTGAGGGTTCAATGGTTAGTGCAGGTAACACAGTGGCTGTTATGAATACACTTTCACAGTTCTCAAAGAAGGCTCACTATTCTAATCTTATGAAGGGCTATCAGTATTACAGCTTTATTGAGCACTTAAATGCTAACTTTGACGAGCTTAAGGAAACTATCGTTTCAAAGTTAAATGAGCTTGTTTCATACATTTTCAATAAGGATAATCTTATAGTTCATATTACAGCTGATGATGAGGGCTACGAATTATTTGAGAAGTCTCTTAAGAAGTTCTTAGAGGCTGTTCCTGATAATAAGTATGAAGTCGCTAAGCGTGAATACGTGCCAAAGAAGGTTAAGACTGGCTTTACATCTTCTTCACAGGTGCAGTATGTGGCAATGTGTGGAAATTATATTAAGGAAGGCTATGAATATACTGGCGCCCTAAAGGTATTAAAGGTTATCTTCTCTTATGATTATTTATGGATAAATGTAAGAGTTAAGGGTGGAGCTTATGGCTGTAACAGTAGTTTCCTAAGAAATGGTGATATGTATCTTTCAAGTTATAGAGATCCAAACTTAAAGGAAACTATTGATATCTTTAAAAAGGCTTATGAGTATGTAGAAAACTTTGATGTTTCAGATAGAGATATGTTAAAATATATCATTGGAACAATTAGTGATTTAGACACACCTCTAAATCCTTCAGCTAAGGGTATTAGATCCTTTAGTGCTTACTTAAGCAATGCGGATTACGACACATTTGCAAAGGAAAGAAAGGAAATTCTAGAGTGTGATGTTAAGGCTATTAAGGCCCTTGCACCAATTGTTAAATTAGCAATGGAACAGGATTACTTAAGCGTAGTAGGTAACCAGCAGGTAATCCAGGATAATAAGGAAATCTTTGACGAGGTTAAGCCTCTTATCCTATCTAGTGGAAACTAGAAAAATGGTTATGATGAGATAGTAAGAAAGGAATTAATTAATGAATTTAGACGAAATGCTTGCAGCTAGTGGTATTACAGGAAATGGTGCCACAGTTAATAATGAAAACCTTAAGTCAGGTTTTGTAACATTTATTGGAAGACCAAACGTAGGTAAATCAACACTTATGAACAATATCATAGGTCAGAAGATTGCCATTACTTCTAATAAGCCGCAGACAACAAGAAATAGAATCCAGACAGTTTATACTGATGAGAGAGGACAGATTGTCTTTGTTGATACACCAGGTATTCATAAGGCTAAGAATAAGCTTGGAGAATATATGGTTAATGCAGCTGAGCGAACAATTAAGGATGTGGATCTTATATGTTATTTAGTAGAACCTAAGGCTTTCATAGGGGAAGCAGAATCAAAGATTTTAGAGCGTCTTAAAAATGTTAAGAAGCCTATAATCCTTGTTATTAATAAGATAGATATGGTTAAGAAGGAGGAAATTCTTCCTGTAATTGATATGTATAGAAAGGAACTTGATTTTGATGAAATCGTTCCTGTTTCTGCAAGAAATGGTAACAATGTAGAGGATTTAAAGGAAGCTATCTTTGATTATCTTCCATATGGTCCAATGTATTATGATGCAGATACTGTTACAGATCAGCCAATGCGTCAGATTATTGCTGAACTTATTAGAGAGAAGGCACTTTATTGTCTAGAAGATGAAATTCCTCACGGTATTGCTGTCGAAATCAATATGCTTAAGGAAAGACAGACAACTAATAAAAAGCCTATTACTGATATTGATGCCACAATTATATGTGAAAGAGATTCTCATAAGGGAATTATTATTGGTAAGGGCGGCAATATGCTTAAAAGAATCGGAACTGATGCGCGCTTCGAAATCGAGAAGCAGTTAGAAATGAAGGTTAATTTAAAGCTCTGGGTTAAGGTTAAGAAGGAGTGGAGAGATAGCGATATCTTAATGAAAAACTTCGGCTATGATAAAAAAGATCTTGCAGACAACTAAAAGGCTTAAATTAACAATTGCCAAATTTAATATTATGTTATAAACTAAAAAAGCTAGTTATCTTCTAGATAACTAGCTTTATAAGTAATTAAGTCTAATAGACTATAATAAAAAGGAGTTTCAATATGGAAAAGACAATGGAGAAGATTGTTGCCTTAGCTAAGGCAAGAGGCTTTGTATATCCAGGTTCTGAAATCTATGGTGGTCTTGCTAATACATGGGATTACGGTAATCTTGGTGTTGAGCTTAAGAACAATGTTAAGAGAGCTTGGTGGCAGAAATTTATTCAGGAGAATCCTTACAACGTTGGTGTTGACTGTGCTATTCTTATGAATCCACAGACATGGGTTGCATCAGGTCACTTAGGTGGTTTCTCAGATCCTTTAATGGACTGTAAGGAATGTCATGAAAGATTTAGAGCTGACAAGATCATTGAAGATTGGGCAGCAGACAATAACTACGAACTTGAGTCATCAGTAGATGGTTGGACTCAGGAATATATGAAGAACTTCATCGATGAGCATGAAATAAATTGTCCTTCTTGTGGAAAGCATAACTTCACAGAAATTAGACAGTTTAACCTTATGTTCAAGACTTTCCAGGGTGTTACAGAAGATGCTAAGAATACAGTTTATCTTCGTCCAGAAACAGCTCAGGGTATTTTCGTTAACTTTAAGAACGTTCAGAGAACTTCAAGAAAGAAGGTACCATTTGGTATTGGACAGGTAGGTAAGTCATTCCGTAATGAAATTACTCCTGGTAACTTTACATTTAGAACAAGAGAATTCGAGCAGATGGAATTAGAGTTCTTCTGCAAGCCAGGTACTGACCTTGAATGGTTCCAGTATTGGAGAGGCTTCTGCCGTGATTGGTTACTTTCTCTTGGTATCAAGGAAGATGAAATGAGACTTAGAGATCATGATCCAGAAGAATTAGCATTCTACTCTAAGGGTACAACAGATATCGAATTCTTATTCCCATTTGGTTGGGGCGAATTATGGGGTATCGCTGATAGAACTGATTACGATCTTACTCAGCATCAGACAACATCAGGTGAGGATATGTCTTACTTTGATGATGAAGCTAAGGAAAAGTATGTACCATACGTTATCGAGCCATCACTTGGTGCAGATAGAGTTACACTTGCATTCCTTTGTGCAGCTTATGATGAAGAAGAATTAGAAGGCGGCGACGTAAGAACTGTTCTTCACTTCCATCCAGCACTTGCTCCTGTAAAGATTGGTATTTTACCACTTTCTAAGAAGTTAAACGAAGGCGCAGAGAAGGTATATGCAGAACTTTCTAAGTACTACAACTGCGAATTCGATGATAGAGGAAACATCGGTAAGAGATATAGAAGATTAGATGAAATCGGAACTCCTTACTGTATTACATACGACTTTGATTCTGAAGAAGATGGTTGCGTAACTGTTCGTGATAGAGATACTATGGAACAGGAAAGAGTTGCAATTGCAGATCTTAAGGCATACTTCGAAGACAAATTTAGATTTTAGCAATTGATATCTAGTCGGATTTCAAAGGCTGTTACTAATGTAGCAGCCTTTTTTTTATTGCCCATTTGGAGTATAATTAAGGGGATTATTAGCTAACTGAAAGGATATCTTATGGCAGAAGTAATTAATGTTACGGGAATTATTTTATCTAGCATGCCAGTAGGTGAGTCAGATAGAAGAATTGTTATTTTAACAAAAGAATTAGGTAAGATAAGTGCTTTTGCTAAAGGTGCTAGACGACCTAATAGCAGCTTGATAGGGCTTACAAGACCCTTTATCTTTGCTGATTTTGAAGTTTATAGAGGAAGGAATTCCTACACCATATACAAGGCCGTGGCAAAAGAGTATTTTGAAGAGTTAGTAACTGACTTGGATGCGGTTTGCTATGGCTATTATTTTGCAGAAATTGCAGATTATTACTCAAGAGAAAACCTTGAGGCGAAGGAGCTTATAAACCTTTTATATGTAAGCCTTAAGGCTCTTTTAAAGGAGCAGATTCCAAACGCCTTAATAAGATACATTTACGAGTTAAGAATGATTGCCATTAATGGAGAATGTCCGGATTTCTTCTCTTGTAGAAAATGTGGCAAGGAAGATAATTTATTATTTTACGCAAAGGATCTTAATGGAGTAGTTTGTGGCGATTGTATAACAGAGAGCCTTGCAGCAGTAAGACTTAGTAAAGATGCCCTCTATACACTACAGTATATTGTTACAAGCCCTCTTAATAAGCTTTATACCTTTACACTAAATGATGAGACTTTTAGAATTATTGCTAGTGTAATTAACAGGCTTGAGGACATTTGCTTTGACAAGAAATTCAAATCTAAAGATATGTTATTAGAAGAAATACTTTAAATAGTTAGTATAATAATGTAAAATAATATTAATAAATATAGATTAAAGAGCTGAGGTGAGATTATGCTTTGTCCAAAGTGTGGTCAGGAATATGAAGGCCCTCAGTGTCCACGTTGTGATGGACCTGTGGTCCTTGTAAATAATTCGGATTACCTTAAAAGAAAGAAGGCCTACGAAGAGAGACTTAAAAACAGGGGTAAGGAAGAATTAGAAGAAGATAAAAAAGAAGAGAAAAAAGAATTTGATTTGATGGAAGTTGTAGATGGTCTATTTTCTGAGGAGAATAAAATGTCTAAGCTTAAAATAAAGGCCAGGGGCTTAGCAAAGAAGCTTAGAAAGTCTAAGAGAAAGTCAACTAAAGACACCAAGCCTTCAAATAAGAATAATGAGAACAATGAAGAAGGACCGCTTAAGTCTGTTTCAATTAGAAAGGCTAAGAAATTCAAATATAACATTAGAAGAATAGCCTTTTTAGTGGCAGCTCTAGTGTGCTTAGTCCTTATAATTGTTGGAATTTATAAGTTGGTAACAAGAAAGAATTACGAGCTTTTCTTTAGCTATAACGACAAGATTTACAATGTAACAGATCTAGAGTCTAGTTATGTTTGTGACGAGTCGGATGCTGTATTTGCTGTGGATGGAAAAACATTTTACCAGGCAGAAAACCTTGATATAGAGGGTAGCATAAAGCAGGAGATGGCAAGTAATGACGGAGATTATTTAGCTTTCGTTTCCTATCTTGAGGATGGCAACTACGAAATCATTGTTAACACAAGTAAGGGAACAGTTAAGCTTGCCACTAACAAAAATTCAAAGGAATTAGTAGCCCTAAGAGATAGCGGAGTTTTGATTTATACTGAAACTGAAGAGCTAAATGACGAGGGTGGTACAGGTAGTAAGAGCTTAAACGTAGTATTTTTTGATGGCCTTGAATATCAAACCATTAATTTAAGCGAGGACATCAGTAAATATTATGTTTATACAGCCCAAAGCCTTGTGGTGGCAGTAGATAATGATGGTAATTTATTTGAATATAACTATAAGACTAAGAAAAAGACTAGTCTTGAGGGAAATGTAACTAATCTTTTAGGCATGAGTTCTGATAATTACAATTACTACAGCTATAGTGCTGATTTAGTAAACGAGTGGGATAAGGCTAATAGCTTTGTCTATGCCATTGGTTATGTTTATTATCTATATGATATTAAGGATGCTAAATCTACAGTTCTTGCTAAGTCTTCAGACTCAAGCATGGAGTTTATCTATGATGAGACTAATAATTATGTTTATGCTCTTAATACTAATACAGTTTATTCTGCAAAGCTTGATGGGGACACAGTATCAAGTCTTGAGGAACTAGATAATATTAAGACTGCAAGAAATGTGGTATATAATTATTCCACAAAGGAACTTTACTTTATTGATGGAGATTCTAATTTAGTTAGGGTTAAGAAGGGCGAGGAAAAGGAACTTGAAAGCAATGTCTATGATGGTTCCCTTAGCCTTGTAAGTAATGATAGTAAGGCTATTTGCTATATAGTTGATAATAGTATTTATTATAGAAAATCTTCCACAGCCGCAGCTGTAAAGATTTATACAGGAGATAATCTTACTACTAACATTGGTATGGTAAAATATAAGAATAAGCTATATTTCTACGCATCAAGCGAGCTTTTATGCACTTGCTCAACTAAGGGAGGCTCTCTTAGTGAGGTAGGAAAGATAGCAAGATTCTGGTTAGGAACTAAGTTAAAGTAAATAGGACAAGTTAGGTATTAATATGGATTTGTTTGATTATATGAGAGAGAATAATAGCAAGAAGGAATCACCTCTTGCTATGCGACTAAGACCTAAGACATTAGATGATATAGTAGGTCAGGAGCACATAATTGGTAAGGATAGTTTACTTTATAGAGCAATTAAGGCGGATAAGTTAAGCTCAGTTATCTTTTATGGACCTCCAGGAACAGGAAAGACAACCCTTGCAAAAGTTATTGCCAATACAACAAGCGCAGACTTTAGACAGATAAATGCCACAATAGCCGGTAAAAAGGATATGGAAGAAGTGGTTAAGGCTGCTAAAGATAACCTAGCTATGTATGGAAAAAAGACAATACTTTTTATAGATGAGATTCACAGATTTAATAAGGGACAGCAGGATTTCCTCCTTCCTTATGTGGAGGATGGAACCTTAGTCTTAGTAGGTGCAACTACTGAGAATCCTTACTTTGAAGTAAATGCCGCTCTTATATCTAGATCAATTATTTTTGAACTTATGCCTTTGAAAAAAGAAGACATAAAGGTGATTTTAAAGAGAGCCGTTTATGATGAAGTTAATGGTATGGGTTCTTATAATGCTGAAATTGATGAAGAGGCACTAGATTTTCTAGCAGATATTTCTAATGGAGATGCTAGAAGTGCTCTAAATGCCATTGAGCTGGGCATTTTAACAACAGATAAAAGCGAAGATGGAAAGATACATATCGATTTAGAGGTCGCTCAAAACTGTATTCAAAAAAGAGCCGTAAGATATGATAGTGACGGGGATAATCACTATGATACAATCTCAGCTTTTATTAAGAGCATGAGAGGTTCAGACCCGGATGCAGTTACTTATTATCTAGCTAAGATGCTTTATGCTGGGGAAGATATAAAGTTTATTGCTAGAAGAATTATGATTTGTGCTAGTGAAGATGTAGGAATGGCAGATCCCAATGCACTAAATGTTGCAGTTTCTGCCTGCCTTGCAGTTGAAAGAGTGGGTATGCCAGAGGCTAGAATCATCTTAGCAGAGGCAGCCATTTATATAGCCAAGGCACCAAAGAGTAATGCAAGTTATATGGCAATTGATAGAGCTCTAGAATTTGTAAAGACTCATAAGCAGGTGCCGGTGCCAACACATTTGCAAGATGCCCATTATAAGGGGGCCGCAAAGCTTGGACATGGAGTTGGTTATAAGTATCCACATGCCTATCCAGGGCATTATGTGGAACAGCAGTATTTGCCAGACGAATACAAAGAGGAGAAATTTTATATTGAAGAGTAGATGCTAGATTTTTAAACTGGTTAAAAATGGGAGGGGTTCCAAATGAGAGATTATGTAAATCGTCTATCAAGAGGAAAATTTAATTTTGAAGAAAATCGACTTAAGTGTAAGGAAGAGATAGTAAGACTTGATATTGCAAAAGACCTTATAACTGAGTCTAGCTTTGAATTAGAGGCATCAAATTCATTGAGAGGAATGGTTTTTGCCTCTGATTTAAGAGTGGAAATTATTGATAAGAATTTTGCCGGAACTAATATAGTTATTAGATATAGAGTTGATGGCAGGGATTTAAAGAAAAAGGAGAGCTTAGAGGGAAAGTTTGTGGTTATTAGTGAAGCTGGCGAACTTGAAATCCCTTACTCTTTTAAGTGCATTGAAAAGTTTGTGGAGACTAGTCTTGGAAATGCATCTAATCTCTTTCATTTTACAAACCTCTACCAAACAGCCCCAAGCGAGGTTATGGAAATCTTTTTTAGTCCAGATTTTAAGGATATCTTTTTGGAAAATGATGAAAAGCTATCTAATATTTACGATGCCCTAAAGAATCGTGAGCACGGACTAGAATCTATTGAAGAGTTTTTAATTGCCCTAAATAAGAAAGTGGCAACTAGCTTTAAGCTAGCTGAAACTAAGAAAATCTATGAATGCCCAAACAGTAATCTTAAAGACTTTTTTGTAATAAAAAAATCGGGCTGGGGAAATTTTAAACTCGATTTATCTTGTGATGAGGATTTTATTAAGCTAGAGAATACAAGCTTAAATCAGGATGATTTCACAGGAGATATCTGCGAAGTTGAATATTTTATTGATGTAGAAAAATTACATAAGGGTAATAATTTTGCAAAAATACGACTTCGTTCTTTTAACGTAAATCTAGATTATATCATTGAAATTAAAGAGGATACACAGATTCTAAAATCTGAAGAAAAAACTAGACATAGGGAAAGTAAGCTTGCCTATAAGCATCTAGTTATGGAGTATCTTGATTACAGAATGAATATTATTCGACGTGATGATTTTGTAAGTCACGTAAGAGAAATTGTAAATAAATATTATTCCTCTACAAAGGGAGATATATTTTTAAAACTAGCCCTTGCCCAGAGCTTTGTAATTACTGGGGAGGATGAATTAGCCTCAGAAATTATTGAAGAGGTAAAGGTAGAAGCCCTAGCTAGTATGCACTCAAACCCTGTAAATTACGCTTATTTTCTCTATGTAAATAGTCTGCTTTTAAAGTCAGGAGATTACACAAGAAAGGTAATAAATCAGGTTAGGGGAATTTATGAAAGCGGCAATAAGAGCTGGCAGATTCTCTGGATTTTATTCTATCTTAATACAGAAAATGAGAAGAATAGAAGTATTAGACTAGTTCGTTTAAAGGAGATTATATCAAAGGGCTGCACAAGTCCTGTTATGTATTATGAGGCCCTTAGAATCTTTAATAGCCATCCAGAATTATTTAGAGTTCTTGATGACTTTGAGTTAAAGGTTGTAACCTTTGGTATTCGTCACAGTGCTATTCATGAAAATCTTGCAAGACAGATTGCTGATGTGGTGGATGAGCTTAAGTATGCAAGTAACGAGCAGCTAGTAATTTTAAAGATTCTTTATAACATGTATAAGCTTGATAGCATTTTAGAGCCACTAGTAAAGCACCTAGTTAGAGCAGGCCTTGATAGTGAGGATAACAACCACTATATCGAGCTTGCCATTGTTAAGGGCTTTAAGATAACAAGAATTTATGAGTATTATATTTCTAGCTGTCCTAGGTCTATGAATGTGGTATTTCCTAAGCCTGTGCTTATGTATTTTATGTATGATAACTCTTTATCTAGAGAGGATAAGGCTTTCCTTTATGCTAATATTCTAGATAATAAGGGAGTTTATAAGGAAGAGTATGAGGCTTATGAAAGAATTATAGAAAACTTTGCAATTGAACAACTAAAGCTTGGCTTTATAAACGAGGATATGTCCATTATTTACAAAAATGTGTTGAGAGGGGAACTTGTAAACGATGACAACGCAAACTTTATATCTATTCTTGATTACATCAATAAAATCACTGTTAAGGATAAGAGAGTTAAGGCGGTAGTGGTTAAGCTAACAGAAAAAGCTAGTCTTGATTTTTATGAGCTAAAGCAGGGAGTTTGCTGTATTCCAATTTATACTAATAATTCTGCCATCTGCTTTTTATGCGAGGATGGAGTTATTAGAAAAGAGGGCATAGAGCATGAAATCAAGCCTTTAATGACAGATATGGTTTCTATGAATACCCTTAGACAATTTGATATTTCAAACGAAGGCTTTTTGATTAACTGGGCTTATGATAGTCACAAAAAGGGGGATAAATCTGAGGAAACCCTTGGTGGATATAAATACATTTTAGTAAATCCACTTATGGGCTATAACTTTAAGCTAAAGGTTAATTCATGGCTTATTAAATATTATTATGAATTAAATGAATTTGAAAATGCAGAAAGTGTATTAGCCCTGCTTATTAAGTCAAAGCTAAAAAGAGAAGATGGCATTAGACTTATTGAGATAGCTCTAAATAATAAGCTCTATGATGAGGCCTATGAATTGGGGCAGGAATATGGCTTTAGAGGGGTTTATCCTGCTAAGCTACTTAGACTTACAGATCATTTAATTACAAATAATAATTTTGAGGAATCTAAGGAACTAGATTTTATTGCAAGTTACCTCTTTGCAAACAGAGTTTATAATGAGAAATTGCTTATATACATGTTAAGATATGCTTCTTGTTCTAATGAGGACTTTTACAAGTTGTGGAAGGCCTGCCAGAACTTCGGCCTTGATGTCACTGAACTATCGGAAAGAGTCATTATTCAGATGATGTTTAGTGGGGTGCATAATGGCAGACTTACAGAAGTCTTTACAGATTACTACAGCCACCACGGCATTAAGCTTGTTACAAAGGCTTACCTAGCCTACAATTCCTACCTCTTTATTGTTAAGGGTAAGAAGGCAAACGAGGTAATCTATAAGGTAATTGAAAGAAGTATTGCTGAAAATGTAGGTCTTGCAGATATATGTTACGTGGCTTATTTAAAAGAAATTTCAAGAAAGCCAGAGCTACTAAAGGAAGAGGAAAGAAGGGAACTTGCTCAAAAGGTTATAGATTATCTTTGTAAGAAAAATATTATGCTTAGCTTTTATTCTAACCTAAGCAATTACCTTAGACTTCCTTATAATCTAGTGGGAGCAACGATTCTTGAATGTATAGCAAGCCCAAATCATAAAGTAATGATTCATTACATTTTAAATGAGTCTTCTACTAAGTTTACTAGCGAGCTTATGAACTCTACGGATTTTGGTCTATTTACATATAAATTCAATCTCTTCTACGGAGATAGTTTAAGGTATTACTTCACTATTGAAGGCGAGGGAAAATGTACTAAAACCGCCGAGAATACAATAGAGTTTACTAATCTAATTGGGGAGACAAGCAGGGGCCGTTTTGATAATATTAACGACTGCTTTGCTAGCAATGAACTTAGAGATTACATGACTTTAAGAAGGGTTATGGAAAGTTATTTGGTTGAGGATTTTGTAGTTGATGAGACGTTTAAGATGCGAAAGGATTAATCAATGGAGAGTTTAGAAAATGTGTCAGGCTTAATAATTGGTATGGATTTAAATGAAGACGTGGCCATGCTTAGCTACTATGATTACAACAACAATATAGTAAATCAGCTAGAATTTGATAATAGGCAGGAATATTTTCTTAATAAGCCTTTAAAGGAATTGGTTAAAGACGTGGAAGGGGTAAGAGAAGGAGAATATAGAGAGCTTACTAATCTCTTATCTAGCCTTTTGGATGCTGCGGCCAATAAAACTGGGGTTAGCGTAATTTCTTGTCTAACTGTGGTGCTTCACAATTACAGCATCGACTATTTAAATGCTATTAAAAGAGTCTTTCAAAATCTAGGGCTAAATCAGGCAAACAGCCAGGTCATTAGTAAAGGAGAGAGCTTTGCTTATTATGCATATTCTCAGAAACGCGAGTTATACATTGGGGGAGTTTGTCTTGTGGATTTTGAAGAGAATGGACTTAAATATATAAGGCTAAACTCAAAACGAAGCAACAACGTGGACTATATTATTGAGGATAAGAAAATCTATAATTCCATTGAATTTAAAGAGGTCCTAAATAAGGAAAAGAGCTTAGAGGATGTGGAGGATTTACTTATTTCAAGCCTTAATGAATTTTTAGATAGGAAAATGATTTCCTCAATCTATCTAACGGGAGCAGGCTTTAATACGGATAAGTTACCGGAGAATTACATTAAGTTAATTACAAGTAGAAAGAAGGCCTTTATAGGTAATAATCTTTATTCTAAGGGGGCTTGCTATTCGGCTCTTGAATATATTAGACCAAAGGTCTTTGATAATACAGTGCTTTTATCTGAGCAAAGAATTATGGTGGGCATTGAGCTTGATATTCTAGACAAAGGCGTGCCAAAGCGCTTTAGACTTATTAAGCCAGGCACTAACTGGTTTATGGCAGATAGAAGTATTGATTTTATAATTGAGGATATGAGGGAGATTAAATTGCATATTCTTACAGCAGATAATAGATTTGATGATGAATCTATTGATATATCAGATTTTCCTTATAGAGAAGGAAAGACTACTAGGATTTCTATATCTGTGAAATTCTTTTCTTCAGATAGATGCCAAATTGTAGTTAAGGATTTAGGCTTTGGAGATTTCTTTAAATCTTCTGGCAAGTTAGTTTATAAGGATTTGGATTTTGCTATTTAAGGAGTGCTTATGAGTGGAATGATACTTTGTAGAACAAAAATGGCAACTAATCCCTACAGGGTTTATAGTACGGGAATTAGAATTTATACAAGCCAAGAGCTTTGTTACTACATTTACAATAATATTTATTTAATAGCTAATGATTTTATAGACGATAGGTTGATAGATTTTCTAAAAAATGAGCTAGGGGAAGTAAACCTTGCTAATAGACTAGATTATCTAAGAGAGAATAATGCAGGCCTTGCAGAAATGCTTGTAACCATATTAAAGTCTATTGATTATTATACTATTGCTGAAATTGAGAAAATAAGAGAGATTCTAAATACACTATCAAGTCAGACACCTTTTGAAAGACTTGGAAAAAGAGCGGATAGTTATTTAAGCAATAAGTGCTATTATAGCGCCATTGACTGCTATCTTGAGATAATTAATAACTACTCTCTAGAAGATTTAGGAAGTCCTTTTTATGCAAAAATTCTTCACAACCTAGGAGTGGCTTATGCAAGGATGTTCTTATATGAAATGGCTATAAAATATTTTGAAGAGAGCTATAAAATCAGCCAGCATGAAGAGACTAAGCGTATGCTAAAGACTTGTGATGCTTTGATACATTTATATAGCAATTTGGAAAATTTGGACATAAGCGAAGACGAATATGTTATTCGAAGTGAAATGGAGACACTTATGGATAACGCCAGATTTAGCGAAAAATTCAAGGAATTAGAGAAAGTATTTAAGTTAAAGGATGAGGGTAAAATTTCAGAATTTAATTTGAAAATAAAGGACATTTTAGCTAAGTGGAAAGAGGAATATTTAAAATATACAGCTAGTATCTAATTAAAAGGAGTGGCTATGGGGATTTTCAAATTTATAAAAAAGAGTATTGATGATGAGTATGATCTAGATAATCTAGAGGACTTAGTCTATGAAGACGAGCCCTTAGATACAGACGAGAATTTAACAGACGAGGATTTTAAAAAGGACCTTAAAAGCTATGATATGGGCGAGCTTTTTGCAGGTCTTGGTTTTGATGGTTCGGGTAATAGGCTGCCAGAAGAAAGTGATGTGGTAGGCCGTAAAAAGAATGTGAAGAATCAAAAGGATTTAAGAAGGGAAGAGGAGAAATACGACGAACTTCTAAATTCTGTTCAGGCTCAAAACCTTATAAAGACCGTTGAGAAGATAAATGTTGAGGCTAACAAGGAAAAACAGAAGGAAAAAATTGAAGAAGGCCTAGAAGAGGGCAAGGACTCTTTATATATTAAAAATGGTAAGAAGCGACTAGACATCCAAACTGATGAGGATATTTATCAGCAAATGGGGGTTGATAATGAGAAGGAGCTTTATAGAAAACTTGAGACTGGCAAGGTGGATAGAGAAATTGATAAGCTAGAGATAGATTTGCCAGATGTTTCTAAAAAGCCAAAGGCTCTTGATAAGGTAAATACAAGTACTTTCATGCCTCAGGATATGGAGATTTATGTTAAGAGCCAGTGCGATATTATGGAGGAGGCCTCTTCTTATGTGGAGAGAGCTAAGCTTGAATATGAGACAGTGGCTGAGTATTACGAGGATACCAATAAGATTTGCGATGCACCTACCAATATGAAGCTTAAGGTAGAGAATGCCGCGGAGCGTGTGGAAAATCTTACAACGGATAGACGCATTAGCAGGGGTATGGGAAACCAGCTTCCTATGGAGGTCTTTAGAAAACTAGAGAGCCTAGAAGACCAGATTCCAGGCGCTATTGATGATATCCAGAGCCAAGAGAATTATTATGAAAATGTAAAGCGAGACATGAGGATGCTTGAGGGGGAGAGAATCACTCTTAAGTCAGAGGCTAAGTCTTTAGTTAGGCGTCAGTTAAACATTAGAAGCCTTGCTATTACTACAATAATTTGCCTTATGGTGGTTTTTGTGGTATTTGTTATAGCAATGTTTAAGCTTCAAGATGATGCTAACACTTTACTATTTGTTATTGTGACTGCTCTAGCAGCAGCCCTTGCACTCTTTATGTTCGCTCTTCTTCGTCGTACTGAAAGAGAAGTCTATGTGGTGGAGAATAAAATTAATAAGGCCACAACTCTTCTTAATAAGGTGAAGATTAAGTACATAAACGCTGCTAACACACTAGATTACGAGTATGCTAAGTATGATATAACAAGTTCCTATGAGCTTGCAGAAAAATTTAAACTCTTTAATATTATGAGAGCTGACCAAAAACATCTTGTGGAGATGACTTCTGCTCTTAGTTCTGCAGAAAAAGAGCTTGAAGACATTTTACGCATGCTTGACCTTTACGATCCTCATATCTGGCTATCTCAAGCTAGAGCCATTCTTTCTGATAAGGAAATGGTGGAGATTAGACATAAGTTAACCTCTAGAAGACAGAAGCTTCGTGGTCAGATTGAGTATAATGAGAATCGTATTAAGGAAGCTAAGAATAATATTAAAAATGTAACTAACAAAAATCCACAATATGCCGCGGATGCATTGAGGGTTGTTGAGATGTATGAGAGAAAGCATGCATTTTAATAGATAATAAATTATAAATTATTGCAAAAATTAGGGGTTGTGTTACAATAAGAAATGGTTTTTTGGACCTTGGAGAGGGTCAGTAAACACTACTACGTTATATTGAGGAGTTATTATGAACGAGAGACTAGTAAAGCTTAAAGAGAATGCGCTTGCTAAGATTAATGAAGCTGATTCTCTTGATAAATTAAATGATATCAGAGTAGCCTTTTTAGGTAAGAAGGGTGAACTTACAGAAATACTAAAGGGAATGAAGGACGTTGCACCAGAAGAAAGACCTAAGGTTGGTCAGATTGTTAATGAAACAAGAGCAGCAATCGAGGAAGTTTTAGAAGATGCAAAGAAGAGCTTAGCTAGTAAGGCTCTTGAAGCTAAGTTAAAGTCTGAAGTAATTGATGTAACACTTCCAGCTAAGAAGACTAATGTAGGACATAGTCATCCTAATACATTAGCTCTTGAAGAGGTTAAGAAGATTTTCGTTGGTATGGGTTATGAAGTTGTTGAAGGTCCAGAAGTTGAATATGATTACTATAACTTCGAGGCACTTAACATTCCTGCAAACCATCCAGCTAAGGATGAACAGGATACATTCTATATTGATGAGAAGACATTACTTAGAACTCAGACTTCATCAGTTCAGGTTCATGAGATGGAAAGAGGAAAGCTCCCAATCAAGATGATTAGTCCTGGTAGAGTTTATAGAGCAGATGAAGTTGATGCTACACATTCACCTTGCTTCCATCAGGTTGAAGGTATGGTAATTGATGAGAATATTACATTTGCTGATTTAAAGGGTACACTTGCTGAATTTGCTAAGCAGCTCTTTGGACCAGAGACAAAGGTTAAGTTTAGACCTCATCACTTCCCATTCACAGAACCTAGTGCAGAGATGGATGTAAGCTGCTTTAAGTGCGGCGGTAAGGGTTGTCGTATGTGTAAGGGTGAAGGTTGGATTGAAATCCTTGGTTGTGGTATGATTCATCCTCACGTATTTGAAATGAGCGGCATCGATAAGGATAAGTACACAGGATTTGCATTTGGTATCGGCTTAGAGAGAATTGCACTTCTTAAGTATGAAATCGATGATATGAGACTTCTATACGAGAATGATGAAAGATTCTTAAAGCAATTCTAGTAGTTGTGACAACTGCGAAGCAGTTGCCATGTAGGCTCGAGCAGATTGCCAAGGGCAATTCTAATGCGAGAGCTTCTATTAGTTGTGACAACTGCGAAGCAGTTGCCATGTAGGTTCGAGCAGATTGCCAAGGGCAATTCTAATGCGAGAGCTTTCATTAGAAGACAAAATTAAGCAACTAAAAGGGAGATTAAATCATGAATACATCTTTAAATTGGATTAAAGCTATGGTCCCAGGCCTTGAGTGTACTGATCAGGAATTCCGTGATGCTATGACACTTTCAGGTACAAAGGTTGAGGGATTTGAAAGATATAATAAGAACTTAGAGAAAATCGTTGTTGGCCAGATTGAGTCAGTAGAGGCTCATCCTGATGCTAGCAAGCTTGTAGTTTGTCAGGTTAATGTAGGAAGCGAAACAGTTCAGATTGTAACTGGTGCTCCTAATGTTAAGGTTGGAAGTTCAGGACAGAAGGTTATCGTAGTACTTGATGGTGGTAAGGTAGCTGGTGGTCACGATGGTGGCGCACTTCCAGAGAATGGAATTAAGATTAAGAAGGGTAAGCTTCGTGGAGTTGAATCATTTGGTATGATGTGCTCTATGGAAGAGCTTGGTGTTTCTTCTGAATTCTTCCCAGGTGCAGATCCAGACGGTATCTACTTCCTTGGTGATGATGCAGAAGTTGGTTCATCAGCAATTGAGTATCTTGGTCTTGATGATGTTGTTTACGAATATGAAATTACTAACAACAGAGTAGACTGCTATAGCGTAATTGGTATTGCAAGAGAAGCAGCAGCTACATTTAAGAAGGAATTTAAGGCTCCAGTTGTTACTAAGACAGGTAACGATGAGGACGTTAATGATTATATTAAGGTTGAAGTTAAGGATAGCGACCTATGCAAGCGCTACACAGCTAGAGTTGTAAAGGATATTAAGCTTGCTCCATCTCCAGAGTGGATGAGAAGAAGACTTATGACAGCTGGTATTAGACCTATTAATAACATCGTTGATATTACAAACTATGTTATGGAAGAATATGGTCAGCCAATGCATGCTTACGACCTTGAAACTATTGAAGATAGAAAGATCGTTGTTGCAAGAGCAAAGGACGGAGAAAAGTTTGTAACACTTGATGGTCAGGAAAGAAATCTTGATTCAGAAGTGCTTATGATTAATGATGGTAAGAAGGCTATTGGTATTGCAGGTATCATGGGTGGCGAAAACTCTATGATTACTGACAATGTTAAGACAATGCTTTTCGAGGCTGCTACATTTGATGGTACTAACATTAGAAAGTCAGCTAAGAGAGTTGGTCTTCGTACAGATGCTTCAGGTAAGTTTGAAAAGGGTCTTGATCCAGAGAATGCTATGGCAGCTATGGATAGAGCTTGTCAGCTTATTGAAGAACTTGGTGCTGGTGTAGTTGTTGGTGGTGCTATTGACATTTACCCAGTTAAGAATGAAAGAAAGAGAATTACTTTCGAGCCAGAAAAGATTAATGCATTACTTGGTACAAATGTATCAACTGATGATATGATGACATATTTTAAGAGACTTGAAATTGAATATGATAAGGATAGCAATGAGTTAATTATTCCTACATTTAGACAGGATTTACTTAGAAATGCTGATATCGCTGAAGAAGTAGCTAGATTCTTTGGTTATGACAACATTCCTACAACTCTTCCTCATGGTGCAACTACAATGGGTAAGATTTCATTTAAGCAGGAGGTTGAATTAGAGGCTGCTAGAATTGCTAAGTTTGCTGGTTTCTCAGAAGCTATGACATATTCATTTGAAAGCCCTAAGGTATTTGATAAGTTAATGCTTGATGCAGATGATAAGTTAAGAAAGACTATTGTTATTTCTAACCCACTTGGTGAAGATTTCTCAATTATGAGAACACTTCCACTTAATGGTATGTTAAACAGCCTTTCAACAAACTATAACAGACGTAACAAGAACGTTAAGTTATTCGAGCTTGCTAAGGTTTATATTCCAACAGGTGAAGAACTTCCAGATGAGAGAGTTCAGTTCACACTTGGTTTCTTTGGTGATGGCGACTTCTTTACAATGAAGGGTGTTGTTGAAGAATTCCTTGATGAAATTGGAATTAGCAACAAGTTAACATATAATGCAGATGCTAAGAAGAACTTCTTACATCCAGGTAGACAGGCTGAAATCTCATATGAAGGTAAAGTACTTGGTTACTTAGGTGAAGTTCATCCTAAGGTAGCTGATACTTACGGTATTGGTGATAGAGCTTATGTTGCAGTTCTTGATATGCCAGTAGTAACAGAGCTTGCTAACTTCGATATTAAGTACACAGGAATCGCTAAGTTCCCTGCTGTAACAAGAGATTTAAGTATGGTAATGCCAAAGACTATGCCAGTTGGTGATGTTGAAGCTATTATTGCTAAGCGTGGTGGCAAGTTAGTTGAAAGCTATAACTTATTCGATATTTACGAAGGTAGCCAGATTAAGGAAGGCTTTAAGTCAGTAGCTTACTCAATCGCATTTAGAGCTAATGATAGAACTCTTGAAGATAAGGACATTACACCAGTAATGGATAACATCTTAAAGGATTTATCAGCAGCAGGTGTTGAATTAAGAGCTTAATTTTAAAGTTTTCACTTTTTATAATAATAATTAAATGATAAAATACTAACTTCGGGGAGTTTTGTAAGATCCCTTCCCGAAGTTAGTTTTTGATAAAAGAAAGGGTATGATCGCGTTGGTCATATTTATAGGTGTTTAATGATGGATTTACATGATTTTGACTATGATTTACCAGAGGAGTTAATTGCTCAGGATCCACTATCTGATAGATCTTCATCTAGACTTATGGTTCTTAATAAGAACACAGGAAAACTAGAACATAAGATTTTTAGAGATATTATTGACTATCTTAATCCAGGGGATTGCTTAGTTCTTAATGATACTAAGGTTATTCCTGCAAGACTTTACGGTGAGAAGGAAGGCACAGGCGCAGGCATTGAAGTGCTTTTACTTAAGCGTAAAGAGGATTTAAAGGATACATGGGAAGTTTTAGTTAAACCAGGTAAAAAAGCTAAGGTTGGAGCTAGAATTAGCTTTGGTGATGGTAAGCTTGTTGCTGAAGTTAAGGAAATTGTTGATGATGGTAATAGAATTATTCAGTTTGAATACGATGGTATTTTTGAAGAAATTCTTGATGACTTAGGACAGATGCCACTTCCACCATATATAACACATAAGCTTGAAGATAAGGATAGATACCAGACAGTTTATGCAACTCATAAGGGCTCAGCTGCAGCCCCTACAGCAGGTTTACATTTTACTAATGAATTACTTAAGGCTATCGAGGAAAAGGGCGTTAAAATCGCAAGAGTAACCCTTCACGTAGGTCTTGGTACATTTAGACCTGTTAAGGTTGAGAATATCTTAGATCACCACATGCACTCAGAATTCTATATGGTTAGCCAGGAAGCTGCTGATATAATTAATGAGACTAAGAAGAATGGTGGCAGAGTAATTTCTGTAGGAACAACTTCTACAAGAACTATTGAGTCTGTAGCTAACGAAGACGGTACAGTGCCTGCTAAGACAGGCTGGACAGACATTTTCATCTATCCAGGTTATAAATTTAAGACAATTGATTGCCTTATAACTAATTTCCACTTACCAGAATCTACTCTAGTTATGCTTGTTTCAGCCCTTGCTGGCAGAGAAAATGTACTTAATGCCTATAAGATAGCAGTAGAGGAGAAGTATAGATTCTTTAGTTTTGGTGATGCAATGTTTATTACAGACAATGAGATACAGTAAATTTAATGAGCGTTTAATGAAAAATCCTGTCATATCGGTTGTTAATTAATGCACTGTTGTGTTAAAATAATACTAGTAGAGAGGATTAAAATTGGAGGTAATAAGATGGTTGAACGAAGAAAGTCTAAAAGGACTGACATCGACGCAGTCATTGCATTAAAGCAATTAGGGGATAATTTTGTTACGGGTATTTCAGGCAAAGCAGTTTCTGTTAATACTCTTAACATTTCAAAGGATGGTATTGCATTTAAGTCAGATAGAAAGTTTAAGTTAAACTCATATCATGATACTATTATCAAGCTTGATAACAAGGAATCCTTTGAAGCAATTATCGAAGTAGTTCGCATGGAGAATAGAGGCGAACCAGAAACAACTTATGGATGCCGTTTCATTGGTATTACTAGTGATGATCAGTTTAAGATTGATGTATATCAGATCGTTTACGAATCAAGACTAGCAACTGAAGGGGCTTAAAAGTTGTAATTACAATTTCAGATTTATATATGAGTAAGACAGATGATCGCGGCTACATTTCCGAAAGGAAGTAGGTGAGGAAAGTCCGGGCTTCATAGGGCAGGATGCCGGATAACGTCCGGTGGAGGCGACTCCAAGGCTAGTGCAACAGAGATATACCGCCATTTTATGGTAAGGGTGGAAAGGTGGAGTAAGAGACCACCGCAGTCTTGGTAACAAGATTGGCTATGTAAACCCCATTCGAAGCAAGACCGAGTAAAAACAATACGTCTGCCCGGCGTGTTTTAGGTAGGTCGCTTGAGTCTATTGGCAACAGTAGAACTAGATAGATGATCATCACGAAGTAATTCGACATAACCCGGCTTATAGTTTTGCTCATTTATAATATAAAAAAAGCACTACAAGGGAGAGGCTACTTTAAGGAAGTAGCTTCTCCCTTGTTTTACCTGACGGCGGGGTCGGTGTGGGGCTTGCCATAGAGCCTAACACTCCTGTGCTTTTCATTCTTTTATCAACTTATCTTCTTCGGTTATGCTCCGAAGTACTTTGCAGGGATTTCCGACTGCGATCACATTTGCCGGTATATCCTTTGTAACGACCGACCCTGCTCCGATTATTGAATTCTCCCCGATCGAAACGCCGGGAAGCACAGTCACATTGGCTCCGAGCCATACGTTTGCGCCAATCGTAATCGGTCTGTCGTTGAACAAGCCTTTTAGTCGTTCCACTCCGTCGATAGCATGATTTGTGCAGATAATATTGCATCCGGGGCCGATGAGAGCGCAATGACCGATCTTAATGATATTAGAGTCTAAAAAAGTACAATTCATATTGATCATCGCCATTCCTTCAAAGTGAAGATTTTTGCCGATAACGCATTGAAAACCAGATTCGATAAATACGTGCTGATTGTAGCCGGTGACCAGATCACGGATGATTTCGGTTCGCCTTGGATCGGATGGCTTTGTAGTGTTGAATTCAAAGCACAAATCTTTCACTTTTGCCATATGCGCCGTTACCTCGGCGTCTCTTCTGTTAAATTGTTCTCCGTTTAGAGCTTTTTCTAGTTCAGTCATTTTTTAATTTCCTTTCTTTTTAAGACAGATACTTGATTTTATGATCATAAAGACGGCAATTACCGTAATAATCAAAGCGACCGCTGTTCCGGTAATGATATTCGGCGTATGTACGTTCAATTCCGGCTCGAAGGATGAAAACATTGCGGTCTGCAGGGTGAACATGGCAGTCACCGCGAAGCTGAGATCAATCATTTTTGCAGCGGAGAGAATCGGTCCTCTGTCATGCCGGTCCTTGAATACCCGGATTACGGCAATCGTTATGCGATAGAAGGAGTACGCCGCTATTGCGAAAATGATCGTTCCGGGATAGGAAAAACTTTTATTCTGCTTAACGACCTGCACGACGATGCCGGACAGACCTATATTGAACAGAAGCATCAGCCATCCCGCAAGACGGTAGCGCCTCCACTCGGAAAGTTCATCCATCGCTGATTTGCCGCGAAGCAAGCGGACGTCTTTATGAATCAGCGTCACTTTCACCGCGATCAACAAAAAATAGTAAACGGCGATGGCAATCAGCCAGTTGGAACGGTAGTACACTCCTGTCACAAACTTGAACGCGGCGTAAAGCAGGTTGATGATCGCGCCGCGATACAGGATCACACGGGCGTTGAACGTTTTGTCCTCATAATACCGGCGAACGTATTTGTTTTTCAGTAGCTTGTTTACCGCCCTTGCAAGCAGTATCACCGTCACGGTGATGAGGTAATAAGCTCCCAGCGCCGAGGCAAGATACGCGATATAGGCGAACGGTGTGTTCGTAATTCGGTGCAAAAACACCGCGCCGACGGCGGTAAGCGACAAAAAGCCGAAGAAGCACCGAAACCAGACAGGCGGGAAAAAAACAAAATTAAAAAAGCGTTTCATACGGTTTGTTTTGCATACTTTTTTTATGTTCACCTTCAAATCCTCCTTTACGCCAATTATAGTAAAAGGAAGGTCAGAAATGAACAACACAAACGTACAAAAGTGTCGATTACAGAATATCGGAGTCAACATATTTGCTTTTTTTACGCCCGAACAGATGGAAGAAGCCTTTCAGACGAGGCTTAAAGCCGAAGAATATAAAAGCAAAATGGCGTAACCGAAGCGGTCACGCCATTCACAACAAGAATCAAATATATATTTTTATTATTAGGATGCATTATCTATTATATTTTTCTTCACAGTATTTACATCTGTAAACCTGCTTTTCCTCATCTGCAAGGAAGAATACGTGCTTTAACCCCTGTTCAATTGAAGTAATGCATCTTGGGTTGTTACAGAAGATAATATTAGTAATTTCCTTTGGAAGAGAAAGTGTCTTTTTCTCAACGATTTCACCGTTCTTAATTACATTAACAGTGATGTTATGATCAATAAAACCAAGCGCGTCTAAATCTACTAAATCAAGACCACCCTCAATCTTAATGATATCTTTTTTGCCCATCTTATTAGAACGAGCATTCTTTATAATAGCTACCTGACAATCAAGTAAGCCAAGTCCAAGTTTATTATAGATTTCCATAGCCTTGCCAGCTTCAATATGGTCAAGTACGAAACCTTCATTTAACTGTCCAACGTTTAACATAGCAATCTCCTCATTTATATTTGTATTTCTTAATTTAAAAAATGATGCTAAAACCCGTCTTTATTAGCGCCAATTCCTATCTATTAAGATTTATTATTTATCAAGTCCAAGAAGTGTAAGGATAAGAGCCATTCTTACATATACACCGAATTGAGCCTGCTTAAAGTAAGCTGCTCTTGGATCGTCATCAACTTCAACAGAGATTTCATTTACTCTTGGAAGTGGATGTAATACATACATATTTTCCTTTGCCTTAGCCATCTTTGCCTTATCAAGAACGTAGAAGCCCTTCATTCTTAAGTATTCATCTTCAGAGAAGAATCTTTCTCTTTGTACTCTTGTCATGTAAAGGAAATCAAGATTGCCAATAACATCGTCTAAGCTTTCAACTTCAACGAAGTCACAATTATTTTCTTTTAAAACATCTTCTCTGATGTAATCAGGAATTCTAAGTTCTTTAGGAGAAATAAGAACAAACTTGATGTTAGAATATCTAACAAGGGAACTAATAAGAGAATGAACAGTACGTCCAAATTTAAGATCGCCACAAAGACCAATAGTGAAATTATCAAGGGAACCACCAAGCTCTCTAATTGTCATAAGATCTGTAAGAGTTTGAGTTGGATGCTGATGGCCACCATCACCTGCGTTAATAACAGGAATTCTAGAAACAGAAGCAGCAACCATTGGTGCACCTTCCTTTGGATGTCTCATAGCAGCGATATCTGCATAACATGAAATAACACGAATTGTATCTGCAACGCTTTCGCCCTTTGAAGCGGAAGATGAGTTAGCAGAAGAAAAACCTAATACAGACCCTCCTAAGTTAAGCATAGCAGCTTCAAAACTTAATCGGGTTCTTGTACTAGGTTCATAGAATAAAGTAGCTAATTTCTTTCCTTCACAACGTTTAGAATACTTATCTGGGTTGTGAGAAATATCTCTGGCTAAATCAAGTAGGTTATTTAATTCTTCAACACTTAAATCTAGCGGACTAAGTAAATGTTTCATAATGCCTCCGTAAATCTCAATTAATTTTTAATCTTATGTATTCTACTATTAAAATCATAAAATATCAATGTTTATTTCAAAAAAAATACAAAAAATAAACCCCAAGAAAAATAAACTTAATTTTCTTAGGGTTTATATTAGAATTACAATATATTTTAACTCAGTCGGAGAAATCCCCCACCTCTAAGCGTTAGCGTAGGTGGGGGATTTCTCCGACTGAGTTAAACGCTCCGCGAGGATGCGCACGGATTCGGATAGGAATTTGTCTGCTGAAGCAGACCCGAATCCGGCGCGCAAGACTCGCGAGCGAGTCTTGACTAAATTCTAATTAGTCTTCTAATTCAACAATCTCCATGTTGTTAGGATGAGAAATGTTAAGTGGCTTACCATTCATAACAATTAAGCCCTTCTCATAATCAACAGTAAAAATTGTAATTGTGTTATTCTCGTTATTCATACACATTACATGCTTGTCATCAGGGAATACACCTAAGAACTTAGGATATTCGCCACTTACAGGTAAGGAATTAAGAGCTGATAACTTACCTGTCTTCTTATCTACTTTATAAACTGTAAGAGTGTTATCGCCAGCATTAGAGCAAAGTAAGTTATTTCCTGAGTTTGTAAAGGTAATATAAGCTGCTGCACTATTAGACTTGTGGTCCTTTCTTACAGTGAAAATGTTCTGAATAAGTTCAAATCTATTCTTATCTGAATTCTTGTCATATTCGTATACGTTGATGTAGTTCTTAAGCTCGCAAACAACATAAGCAAATTTACCATCTGCACTAAATAAAAGCTGACGAGGAGCTGATTCCTGCTGCGATCTAATAATATCATAGAGCTTAATTCTACCAGTCTTGTGGTCAAATTCGTAAAGCTTAATCTGATCGATACCTAAATCACAAGCGCAAAGTAAATCTTCATCAGGTGTGAAGCAAACTCCACTAACATGTGGTCTTGAATTACGTTCAGCAATACTTCCCATACCCTTATGGAATACTTCATCAGCAATGCCGCCAATTGAACCATCTGCCTTGATCTTTAAAACTGTAATCTTACCATCGTGATAACCTGCAACGACCATAAACTTATTGTCCTTAGTTGTAACAATATTACAGCCTCTCATACCGTTAATAGAAGCAGTATTAAGCTTCTTTAAAGAACCATCTTCTAATATTTTAAAGGAAGTAACACCCTGATCACAAATAGAGTAAAGGAACTGCTTATCATATGATGTAGTTACATAAGAAGGATTGTCGATTTCAATCTCATCTCTTTCAGTAATACGTCCCTTTGGCACATCTAAATCATAAATATGAATGCCCTTACTTTTTTCCTGTGTGTATGTTCCCACATATGCTACGTATTTTTTACTCATAGTTTTCCTCCAATAAAAAGTATTGTCTCCATGAATATAAAAACCCCTTTAGTTTTTTGTCACGTTAAAACAATCTAGTACAATTTTAATTCAAGGAGGGCTTTTTTTCAATAGGACTCGGTTAATTTTTTAACAAAACTAATATAATAAAGTATTTTTGAAAATGTTACGAAATCAAGTAATTATGTATATTTGACAAGTAAATATAAGCTTGACGTTGCTTAAAAAATTACATATAATTGATTTAAATAAAAGATGCGGAGGTGCTTAACATGAAGTGTCCATTCTGTGGTAATGATAATACTAAGGTTATTGATTCTAGACCAACAGACGATAGCTCAATTAGACGACGTCGTCAGTGTGAAGTTTGTGGTAAGAGATTTACAACATATGAGAAAGTAGAGACCCTACCGCTTATTGTTATAAAAAAGGATAATAACAGAGAACCATATGATAGAGAGAAGATAGTGGCAGGCATAGTTAGATCATGTCATAAGAGACCAGTTTCTATCTCAAAGATTAATTCTATGGTTGACGAAATTGAGAATACGATATTTAATATGGGAGAGAAAGAAATTTCTACTAATACAATTGGCGAAATCGTTATGGATAAATTAAAGGATGCAGACGAAGTCGCTTATGTACGATTTGCTTCCGTATATCGTGAATTTAAAGATGTAAACACATTTATGGATGAAATCAAGAAGATTTTAAAATAGAGCAATCTATTGTTATAAGGAGTTTTTATGTTAGAAAGATTTTATCCGGATTTGTATATTGATTCTGCGTATAATATTGATTATGAGGGCCTCTATAACGGTGGTTATAGAGGCATTATCTTTGATATAGATAATACCTTAGTAGAACATAATGCACCGGTAGATGAAAGATGCAAGAATTTATTTGAGAGATTACACGAGATAGGTTTTGAAACCTGCATTATCTCTAATAACGGCGAGGAAAGAGTAAGACCTCTAGCTAATGCAGCTAATTCTAAGTACGTTAGTAAGGCAGGCAAGCCAAATCCTAGAAACTATCACAAGGCCATGAACATTATGAATACAAGATCTAATGAAACATTTTTTGTTGGAGACCAGATTTTTACTGATGTTTGGGGCGCTAATAGAGCAGGAATTTTCTCAATCTTAGTAAAACCTATTGCAAAGCATGAGGAGATTCAGATAGTATTAAAAAGAAGACTTGAGTGGATTGTTTTAAAGTCTTACAAAAGGTTTTTAAGGAAGAAGGAAAATGAAAGAAATTAAGGGAACAACAAAGCTTTGCGGACTTGTTGGAAATCCGGTTGAACACTCTATTTCCCCGCTAATCCACAACAATTTATCAAAGCTAAAGGATATCGATATGGTTTATACAACCTTTAGAGTTGAGGATGAAGACGTGGATAGTGCCATTAAAGGGGCTTACTTACTTGGAATTGTTGGCTTAAATGTAACAGTTCCCCACAAGCAAAGAGTAATGGAGAGTTTAGTAGCAATTGACCCATTAGCTAAGGCCATTGGGGCAGTTAATACTCTAGTAAGGGATGAGAAGGGCTTTAAGGGTTACAATACTGATATCCTTGGACTAGAGCGTGAATTAATGGATGAGGGCTTATCCATTAAGAATAAGACATGTATTATTCTTGGAGCAGGAGGAGCTGCAAGAGCAATTACATTTTTATGTGCCAGCAGGGAAGCTAAAAAAGTTTTTGTAATTAATAGAAGTCTTGATAAGGCTAATTCTATTAAAGAAGCGGTTAATGCACATTTTAATTCAGATATTGTTGAGGTTTTAGGCCTTGATGAATATGAGCGAATTGAGGATAATGACTGCCTTTGCATTCAGTGTACTAGCGTAGGCTTATATCCTAACGTAGAGGATGTAATTATAAGCGATGATGCATTTTACAAAAAGCTATCAGCAGGGGTGGATATAATCTATAATCCTTACAGAACCCGCTTTATGAAGCTATGTAACAAGGCCGGTAAGAAGGCCTATAATGGTTTGAAAATGTTACTCTACCAGGGCGTTTGTGCTTACGAATTATGGACAGACACTAAGATTTCAGCTTCAGAGTGCCAAAAGATTTATACTAAGATGCGCGCCCATATGGCAGGAAACATCATTTTAATAGGCTTTATGGGTAGCGGTAAGTCTACCTTTGGCAAGTGGATTGCAAAGCACAAGGACATGGAATTTATCGATACCGACGACTATATTGAGTCTAAGGAAAATATGTCTATAAACGAAATTTTTGAAACTAAGGGTGAGGAGTACTTTAGAGAACTTGAAACAAGCGTGGTTAAGGAACTTCAGGCAAAGCTTACTAACTGCGTAATTTCAGTTGGTGGAGGCCTTGTTGTAAAGCCTGAAAATCAGAAGTTACTTGCTAATATGGGTAAGGTCGTTTATTTAGAGACACCTAAATGTGAGCTTATTAAGAGACTTTCATCAAGCAATAACAGACCGCTTTTAAAGGATGTTAACTTGTCTGATAGAATTGATGAGCTTATGGAGAAGAGAGAAGAAATCTATAAAAAGGCGGCTACTGTAAAGGTGGATACAGCCAATAGAGATTTTGAAGATATGTATAAGGATATAATTAATTCATAAATTATCTTAAAGAGATAAGAATTAAAACTAAGTGTAGTAAATGAAAGGTGGTAGTTAAGATGAAATTATTAGTTCTTAATGGACCAAATATTAATTTTCTTGGAATTAGAGAGAAAGGAATTTATGGTAATGACAACTATGAGACTTTAGTTTCCATGATTGAGGCTAAGGCTAAGGAGTTAGGAATAGAAGTAGAGGTTTTCCAGTCTAATCATGAGGGAGCAATCATTGATAAGATTCAGGAAGCTTACTATGAGAAGGTGGATGGAATTTTAATTAATCCAGGTGCCTTTACTCACTATTCTTATGCCATTAGAGATGCCCTAGCTTCATTAGCTGATATTAAGAAGATTGAGCTTCATATTTCAAATGTTCATAAAAGGGAAGAATTTAGACATACATCCGTTACAGTTCCTGTTTGTGATGGACAGATTGTAGGCCTAGGACTTAAGGGATATTTATACGGACTTGAGGCATTAATGGATATGGTTAATAAAAAATAGTTGCCAAATGACCTATATTAGTATAAAATTAATAAGGTTATTGCGTATCTTAGGAGGGGATAATCTTTCTTAAGATTTGAGTTATCATAAGTTTATATATTATTTAAGAACAGATAACATAATTGATTTATTTAGGAGGTTTACCAAGCATGGTTACAGCAGGTGATTTTAAAAATGGTATTACAATTCAGATGGATGGAAACATTTGGCAGATTATTGAATTCCAGCATGTAAAGCCAGGTAAGGGCGCAGCTTTTGTTAGAACAAAGTTAAAGAACATCGTTTCTGGTGGTGTTGTTGAAAAGTCTTTCAGACCAACAGAAAAGTTTGATTTAGCTCATATCGAAAAGAAGGAATATCAGTATCTTTACGCTGATGGAGATTTATTCTACTTCATGAATACAGAGACATACGATCAGATCGCATTATCAGCTGATAACGTTGGTGATTCACTTAAGTTCGTTAAGGAGAATGAATTAGTTAAGCTATGTTCACATAACGGTAACGTATTCTCTATCGAGCCACCAATTACAGTTGAACTTGTAATTACAGAATCAGAGCCAGGTGTTAAGGGTGATACAGCTACAGGTGCTACAAAGCCAGCTATCCTTGAAACAGGCGCTAAGATCAATGTTCCATTATTCGTTAACCAGGGTGATACAATTAAGATTGATACACGTACTGGCGAATATCTTTCAAGAGCATAATTAATTAGTGATTAATTAATAGAATAATAAGAAAGCCGCTTCGTATGAAGCGGCTTTTGTTTTATTTAATTATTACTAAAAAGACTAAAGGTTGGTTTAGCATTTTCACCATCATAATATTTAAAGATTACTTTAGCTAAAATCTCGTCCTTAGTTACATAAGAAGTTGTATCCCAGTATCTAGAATCCTTTGAGCTATTTCTATTATCCCCTAATACGAAGTAGCTGTCTTTAGGAACGATATAAGTCTGGCTTGTGCCATCGTCAATCATGGCTTCTTTTATATAGTCCTCAACTAATTCTTCACCATTTACATAAACCTTGCCCTCAGAGATTGTAACCACGTCTCCTGGTGTACCAATTACACGCTTAACGAAGTTTTGCTCTTCATCATCTGGGAATTTGAAAATGATAATGTCGCCACGCTTAGGCTCTGAGAAGATATAAGCAAGTCTAAAGCCTATTAATCTATCATTAACATTAATTGTGTTCTCCATGGAACCTGTTGGAACCTGAGCGTTAATAATAACGAATTTAGTAATGATAAGTGCTATAACAGCAGCAATAACTAAAATCTTAATATAGCTTAGGATTTCCTTTACAATAAGCTTCTTAGTGTCTTTCTTACAAGAAGCATTTGATTTAGAAGAATCATCACTAGATGATTTCTTAGAACTAGATTTACTAGCTGAAGTAGAGTAATCTAAATCGTCGTCATAGTCGTCAGGATTTTCAAAATAGATACCGTCATCTACGCTGTCATCGATATCAGTTAGAAAATCGTCGTTGAACTCCTCATTATATCTGTATTTGCGATTGTCAGCCATCTTTATACCCCTAATTGTAAATATTATAAGTTCGTAAAATGTCTAGCCAAAAAGAAAAGCTAGTACATTCGCATAAAAGTAGGAAAACCCTTATTTTTCACGAATTTACTAGCTTTATTTTACGTTAAATTTTTTTATTTGGCAAGTAATTCCATAATTTTATTACTTCTTGAAATAAATGCTGTCATAGCCTCAGCTGAGAGTGGTGCATGAGCAAGTAAAGCAAGGTCATAAATCTGTTCACAGAAGAGCTTTGTGTTCTCTCCTTCAGGATTTTTTGCAACGTAATCAACTAACTTGTTGTTAGCGTTAAGTACAAGGGTCTGACCGTTTGCACCAAACATAGATGGGTCCATGCCTGCCATGCCATACATCTTCATCATATCCTGCATACGTCTATCCTGCTCAGATAGTGTAATCATTGAGGAAATGTTCTCATCCTTGAGCTTTGTTACATTTACATTAAGCTTGTCATTGTTTAAGGCCTTCTTAAATGTATCTGTAAGCTTTTCAGAGATATCCTTTAATTCATCTTCGTTAACTTCTTCCTTAAAGCTATCATCAATAGCAGCATCAACACGGCTAAACTTTAAGCCTTCGTTTTTACTCTCTAAGCTCTGGATAAATGGCTGATCAATTCTGTTATCAAGAATTAATGCATCGATATTATCTGCCTTAAACATGTTGATATACTGGCTCTGTTCCTGCATATCAGTTACATAGAAGATTGTATTCTCATGCTTTTCTTTATTCTCTTCAAGGGCTTCCTTAAGTGTTAAGTACTTGTTATCTAAGTTCTTAAAGATAATGTAGTCGTTCATCTTCTCAGCGAATTTCTCATCCTTTAAGCAACCGTATTTAATGAATGGATTAATGTCATCCCAGTATTTCTCGTAGTTTTCTCTATCAGTCTTGCACATACCTGATAACTTATCAGCAACCTTCTTAGTAATATAGTCGCTAATCTTCTTAACGAAACCGTCATTCTGAAGGGCAGAACGAGATACGTTAAGTGGAAGGTCTGGACAATCAATTACACCCTTTAGTAGGAGTAAGAATTCAGGAATAACTTCCTTGATGTTATCAGCTACGAATACCTGATTGTTATATAACTTAATTGTTCCTTCAGCAGATTCATATTCCATGTTAATCTTAGGAAAATATAAGATACCCTTTAAGTTAAATGGATAGTCCATATTTAAGTGAATCCAGAAGAGTGGTTCCTTGTAATCCTTAAATACTCTGTGATAGAACTCAATATAGTCTTCCTTCTTACATTCATTAGGATGCTTTGTCCATAATGGATGAATGTCGTTTAGAGCTTCTGGACGCTTGTTGATTGTAACCATCTTCTTTGCTGGTTCCTTTTCAACAGTCTTCTTTTCGCCATCTTCCTCAACCTCTTCAGTTACTGCATCCTTTGTAAAACGCTTAACTACAACGTCCTTTTCCTGTAATTCTTCTTCAGGGATGTCGACAGTCTTTGGCTCTTCGTCAACATTTTCCATAAAGATTTCAACAGGCATGAATGAGCAGTACTTCTCAAGAACTTCTCTAGCCTTGTATTCGTTGCAGAATTCATAAGAATCATCGTTTAAGTAAAGAGTAATCTCTGTACCAACGCTTGTCTTATCTGAATCAGACATATCATAGTCTGTACCGCCATCACATTCCCAGTGAACAGCTGTTGCATCCTTTTTATATGATAAAGTATCGATTGTAACCTTGTTTGCTACCATGAAAGCTGAGTAGAAACCAAGACCGAAGTGACCAATAATCTGATCGTCATTAGTCTTATCCTTGTACTGTTCAAGGAAGGCTTCAGCACCTGAGAAAGCAATCTGGTTGATATATTCGTTAACTTCCTCACTTGTCATACCAAGACCATTATCAATAATCTTGATAGTCTTATCTTTAGAGCTAATTTCTACTTTAACCTTATATTCAATGTCATCTGGCTCTTCGTATTCGCCAATAAGTGATAACTTCTTTAATTTAGTAATTGCATCACATGCATTAGAGATTAATTCTCTATAGAAAATATCGTGGTCTGAGTACATCCACTTTTTTATAATAGGAAAAATATTTTGACTGTTAATTGATAAACTACCGTGTTCCTTAGCCATTTTATCCACTCCTTTGATTGTAATAGTATTAGAATCTAGGCTTTCGCCCAACAAAATATACTTTAAACTTAAAATGACTGAAAGTCAATAAAAATTAGCACTCAAATTAGCTGAGTGCTAATAAAATTTTTATAAACTTATAAGATAGATGCATTAGTTGTATTTACTAGATATTAGTTTCCGTCCATGCTATAATATACCAAAATTTTGGTAGGTGGAATGACCACCAGTGTTAACAGGTAACAAAAAAAGTGGGGGATTTTAATAAAAAAGGAATCTGAAAGCCTTGAAATTACTGGCTTAGAGATTCTGAGAGATTATTACTATGACAAGGAGGAACCAAAAGTTGGACATCATCTGGAAGGAACAGGGTTTTATATATAATGAAGAATACAGGGAACTGAATGAACAAACGCTTTTGCTGGATGGCAGACTTTCCCGGGAGGAGGCGGCTGCGCATCCTCATGTCTACTGTGATATTCAGGAGGCTTTTGCCGGTCGTGAACTTTCGGAAGGGAGTCTGGAAAATCCCACTATCATGTACATTGTTCCAAATGTCTATTGGATTGATGACCCTCTGGCAACAGATACCCTGCAAAAAAAAGAAGGGGATAGAGCTCCCTTCGGTATGCATGTAAACAGCAGATCTTTAAAAATAGTAGGATTATCCGAAAAGCCGGAAAACATAGTGATTGCAGGCAACAGAGGGCAGTCCCATGCCTGCAACGGAAATTATACTCTGTTTAGTTTTCAGGTGGAGGAATTGTTCCTTGCCAATCTGACGCTGGGAAACTATTGTTGTGTAGATTTAGTCTATCCGACGAATCCGGCACTGAATCAGCAAAAGAGAACGGAGTCTGTTACCCAGGCACAGCTTGCTTTTCAGGAAGGAGAAAAACTTTGTGCCGACAATTGCCGTTTTGTAAGTCGGTTAAATCTGGTTCCTGTTTGTGGGGCAAAACGCGCATTGTATCGGAATTGTCATTTTGAGAGCACAGATGATGCTTTAAACGGAAACGCAGTGTATGTAGGCTGCGATTTTGATTTTTACGGTAATCGGCCCATTTATCAGGCAACAGGAACGGGAGCTGTGTTTATTGACTGCATTTTCCGTAGCAGGATTAAGACTCTGGGAACGGAGGCAGAACAGTATCTTACCAAGGAGGGCGGTCAGATCGCGTTGATTGATTGTTGCTATGAAACAGCGGAAAACGTGCCTGTGAGAGTTGATTGGACGAAATATCCATTGCCCTCTCTAAAATGTTATCAGTACGGAGTTGTTCAAAACGGAAAGCCGGTCATACTTGGAGGCGGTGGCAGCGAAGAAACGGTACAGCTTCAGGGTAAGAAAGCGCTGGAAGCCTATGTTTTCGAATATGAGGCAAAGAGATATATCAATATTGAAAATCTGCTGGGGGGAAGTGAGGGCTGGAATCCTCTGGGAGAGCCGGAAATTTCGAAAAAAGCCGGGAAGCTGCGAATTCCGACTTTTATGCAGTTGCAGACAGACAGGGAAAAAATTGTCTACGGAGAAGATGCTATTCATGTTACCGCGAAGGTATTCCTCTTTTCCGGAGAGGAATGCCGGGAGAGGGTTGACTTTCGATTGGAGAAAAGAGATACAGTTTATGCAGAACTGATTCCGGAAACGGAGCATTCCTGTCGAATTGAAAATCGCAATCACAGTGAGCAGGAAAAGCAGCTTGTGGTTCATGCGTGTACGGAGAGCGGTCTGGAGGCTGCGGTTGCCATTTCTGTGGAACCCTGCCTCTTTCCAGCACCGAAACTGACAGGAGAACCTGTAATGAAGATGGTAAGAGAAATGGGATGTGTGACTCTTTCCTATGCTCTGTCTTCAAAGGAACGCACGGATGCGTCGGAGATTTCCTGGTACAGGTGTGATACCGCAGCGGGAGAGGGTGCGGTACTCTGCGCTGTGACCAAAAGAAGCATTCCGCTTCAATGCTATCGTTTGACAGCGGCTGATATCGGAAAATATATAAAGGCAGTCATCATTCCCAGACTTTCGGGAAGTTTGCCGGGAATTGCAAAAGAGGTTATGACATCTTTTCCTGTGACGGAAGACGAAGTGGATGAGAAGTATTTATTTACAGATTTCTCTGAATTACCGGATGAAAATCAGCCGGAATTAAGAAGGGGAAGCTGGACTTTGGATTGTGCAAGACCGGTCGACATAGAGATTAACTCGTCCACCTTTGGCAGTTGGAAGATGGATAGCAGTATTCCGGCCTGGCAATATGGGGAGACAGGCAATGGAAGCAAGGGTGTGGGGTTCTATCAGAATACCCAGGGCGCCAGACTTCGGTTTGCTCCCGTCTTAAAACAGTATGGTGATATGAGCCTGACGGTAAAGGCTGACCCTGCAAAGACGGCGGGGCAGGGGTTTGGCAGTGCAGGACAATACATGGATTTTGGAATCAAGTTTGAGGTAGAAAAGTTGACAGGATATGCTTTGCGGGTAATCCGCGTAAAAGAAGCTTCTGATGCAGTAGCAATGGCGCTGGTAGAATATAGAGAAGGAAAGAGCAGCTATCTGACTGCATTACAGTTGGTTTCCTGTTATCTCACCGGCTTTTGTGTAACTGTCAGATTGGAAGGAAAAACGCTGATTGCTACGGCTGAATGTGATACACCTCAGCCTGCTTATCAGATGGAAAAAGGCTATGCACATGAGGTACGGTTGGAGTCGGAGGTGTCGGTAAATCCGGAGGGCGGAATTTTGATCTGGCATACGGGAACACCGGGAACGGGCGGCTGGCAGAACACGACTATGCTCCATAGTATAGAAGTGGAATGGGAAACAGCATCAGAATGATGGATTTGTCAAGAGAATTTGACAAAAAAAGTGGGGAATTTTAATAAAAAAGGAATCTGAAAGCCTTGAAATTACTGGCTTAGAGATTCCGAGAGATTATAACTAAATAATGGAGGTAAATTATGAGAATAGCCATATGTGATGATGACAGCATAGTGATAGACGACGTAAGATGGCGCATTCAAGATATTGACGACAGCATAGAGTATGACGGATATAGTTCAAGTATTGATCTGTTGGTGACTCTGAAAAACAAAGGTTATAATTTTTATGATTTAATAATTCTAGATCATTTAATGCCAGAGATTAATGGCCTGCAGCTTGCAGAGATTTTAAGAAAGAATAATTTTACGGGACTAATTGTTTTCTTAACAGGTGAAGATGGAATTATTGATGACACTTTTAAAGTGTTACCTTTTAGATTTCTTAGAAAGCCAATTAATAAAGACAGATTCAATGAAATGATATCTGCTGCGCATAAGAAAATAACCAAGAATAGATTGATAGAAGTACCTGTCTCAAAATTAGAGAAGCTAGTTTTGAAAATAAACGACATTGTTCTTTTTGAAGCGGGACACAGAAAGAGCATTGTAGTAACTAGAGATTCTGAGGTGGAGAGCACAAGAAACATTTCCGATTGGGAAAGATTTGTAGAAGAAGAAAAGCTTAACTGCTTTGTAAGGATTACAAAAAGTTACGTAATTAATCTAGAACATGTAGTTGGCTATAGCAAGGGCTATAGAGGCGGAAGTGTAAAGCTTGATAACGTGCACTACAAAGAGGTTGAGGTAAGTTCTAGTTATTGGGGTCATTTTATAGACAGTATGAATGTCTATAGCTTAAGCAATAAAGTGACTATCTAATGTTTGTGAGGATGACAATTTATAGGGAGAAGACATGAATAATCATTTTTTAGGAGCTTTAATTTTGTTAGTAATATATTTAGACGTTTATTTATTAGTTACTTGTATTTTTAAATTAAAAATGAAATACAAACTATACCCTTCAATCATATTAGTTTTAGTGGTGGGTATCTTAAGCGAGTTTTTCTTAAACGATAGCTTACAGGACTTTATTGAGATAGTACTGCCGGTGCTAGTTATAGGCTTTAATCTCTACAATAAGAAAGACCTAACTAAGCTTATATTTGCAACGGTTTTAGTAACCATGCTTGATAGCCTAGTTTCTATACTAAATTATTTATTTATACCAGAGAGTAAAATTTCAATCTACAATTATGATGCAACTAAATTTATCTTAGAGATTCCAGTATTTCTCTTGATTCTAGTTATAAGCCTCATCGTTTATAAGAAGAAGTTTGATTTTAGCAAGTATAAATTAGATAAGTACATTTTAGTCTATTCCTTTGCAGGTCTTAGTATTATTGCAAATATTAGCGTCTTCTCGCTATATTTTCTCAATCTAAATATGAGCCTAGATAGAATAGTAGTGGTGCTTTTAATTTCCACAAGTTTAGCAGTAATTACCTTAGTTTTACTTGTCTTTAACCTAGTTAAAAACGACAGATTAGAGTATGAAATCGAATTATCCAATAAGGTAATTGCTAATCAGATTGAGTATTTTAAGGTCATGGAGGAGAAGGATAGCCAAACTAAGGCCTTTAGACACGACATTAGAAAGCATCTTTTTTGCATGCGACATTTAAGCGAGAATAAGGAATATGAGGAGCTTGCTAAGTACATTGATGCTATGTGTGAAAATGTTACAGAGCTAAGTCCTGAGATTAATACCGGAAACAGCCTTATGTCTTCCATTTTATCGGAGTGTATAAGACAGTGTCCAAAGGTAAATGCAAGGTGGGAGGGACATTTGCCATCTGACATGGGTATATCAAATATCGACCTTTGTACCATTTTCTATAATCTTGTTCTAAATGCCTTCGAGGCAGCAAACAAGAAGCTTGAGACTATGACTAGTGAAGAGAGACAAGACGATAGGGCAAAGCTTGACTGCGATGTCTATATTGAAATGTCTATGACAAATGTAAACAAGATTCTTACAATTAAGAACAAGCGCATAAGTCCACCGGTTAAAATTAGAAATAGATATATTACTTCAAAACAGGGGGAAGGCCATGGTTACGGCCTAAAGAACGCAATGAATGTACTAGATAAGCTAGATGGTTCTCTTATAACTTCGGATGACGGTTACATTTACACAACTGAGATTATTATACCTAATCAAAATAGTTAAAACTTTTTTCGAAAAAGTGTATCCAAATGTAGCTTTTTGGTACTCAACTGTGTTGAAAAATAAAACTTAACAAATTAAAATATTCTTAGATGATAAATTATCATCGTAAACATAAAGATCGTGGGAGGTTTTTAAATATGGTAAGCGGTTCAGCATTTTTTGATTTAATTAGACGTTGGTTACTCGGCGAAATCTAATTAAGGATAAAAGAACAAACATGGAGGTTATGCTCATATAAGGAAATGCGTTCTCCCTATTGTCCCGTATATTAATAAATGCATTTTCTCATATGGACATAATATAGATTGTCTTTTGACAGATCGTACCCTCGAATTCACAAACATTAAACGAAAAAATAAAGTCTAGATTTCTAGGCTTTATTTTTTTATTCTAATTGGTTTAAATTGTGCTCAATGTACTTAGATGTAGCTTTTTGGTACTGAACTGTGTTGAAAGGGGAGCTTTAAAAAGAGTAAAATTATAAGCGTGATATGAAGAGCTTCACGAAAGATCATGAAAACATCATGCAAACGATGTCAGTCGTTCCTGACAACTAATATTGTATTACACCCTAAGTTATTGTCGTTGTCTGTAGTGAATGAGAATTTCTATATGATATTAGTTAATAAGGAATGAGTAGACAAAGTCTATAGTCTATTCATTCCTTATGTTTGCAGCTTTCTTTAATTTTCTGTATAGGCAATTTCAGCCATTTCAAAAGTGTTCTTAATATAAGCATCAAAAGCTTTCTCTAAACTCTTATCAAGAGTGAAAGTCTTAAGAGAAGTACCTGTAATAATTGTTACAACATCATCCTTGTAATTCACATTTATAAAAAGTCCATCAATGCTATCAATATCAAGGTCGATATCATTTTTCTCAATGAGTTTTGCAATTGCTTTTTTTGATAGGGCGAAAATGATTTTAAGGCCGCTTGGCACTTTCTTGCCCTTTATAAGATTAAAGATGTGAGGTCTTTGCATCTTCCAGTTAGAATATTGGCTATCAGGAAGAGCTTCTAATTCCTCGGCTGTGTAGAAACTTGTGTTGATTCTACCATCAATTTTATAAAATGAACCAGTCTGAATATCTGCCTCAGATAAAAGTAACATATCAAAAGTTTCCTTTACTAAGAGCTTGTTCATAAAGTCGCTGGTATTAGTAACTGTAAGTGATATCATATATTTTCCTCTCAAAATTTATTCTGACATAAGTCAAAAACGAAATAACAATAAAATGATAATTGCAAATCAAAACACTGTCAATTAGATTATAAAATTCCCCTATAGTCAAACTCAGGAATGAAGCTTTCACTAGCCACGCTGCCATCTTGGGTAAAGCCCTTAGTAAGGCCTAAATCAAGGGCGTAGTCAATGACACTATCATATTCCCTTTTAGTCACCTTTCTGTGAAGCTTTGGATGATTTTCCACCTGCTTTAGAGGAGTATATTGGTTCATTATGCTTATGAAAATGTTGTCGCCATATTTTTTATATAAATATTTTATGACAGCCTTTGAATCCTTTGTGCTTCCTGGCAAGCAAAGATGTCTAACAACAATGCCGGATTTTAAAATTCCATCTTCTATATTTACATTGTGAGCTTTTTTAAGGCTTTCTCTTTCTTCATCTGTAAAGAATACTGGAGACTTTCTTTGTCTATACATTTCAGCAAGGGCAGCGCTAGCCACTTCAAAATAGTCTGGGGCGTTAGAGTATTCCTTTGATAACTCATGGCTTACATACTTAAAGTCAGGAAGATAGACATCCACAAGGCCGTCTAAATCCTTTAAAGTTTCCACCTTTTCATAAGAGCTAGTGTTATAGACAATAGGAATAACAAGGCCTTTGTTCTTTGCAAGCTCAAGGGCCTTTATGATTTCATAAGTAAAGTGCGTTGGAGTTACAAGATTTATATTGTTGGCCCCTTGTGCTTGAAGGGTTAGCATAATCTCTGAGAGTTTCTCAACACTTATTTCAATTCCATCTGTATTTGCGGCAATGTTATAGTTTTGGCAGAAAATGCATCGCATATTACAGCCTGAAAAAAATATGGCGCCACTGCCATTACTTCCGGAAATACAGGGTTCTTCCCAAAAATGAAGAGCAGCACGGGCTGCTCTTATTTGGTCTGAGGATTTACAAAATCCTGTGTTGGTTTTTCGATTTATATTACAGCCACGAGGGCAGATGTTACAGTTCATAGTGATCCTTTCAGGGGGGCCCGCCATTAGATGCGACTTATCTCGTCTCACCACAAGTGGGGAACCTCAGGACATGAGATACGGCTTATCTTGTCCCACCACAAGTGGGGAACCCCCGCCATTAGATGCGACTGACGTCGCGGGGCGGGTGATAGGTAGCGATTCACTGCGTGAATAGCTACAGAAGCTACCAATGGGACTTGAACCCACGACCTACTGATTACGAATCAGTTGCTCTACCAACTGAGCTATGGTAGCGAATAGTTTGTGGCACGTTAGAAATTGTGGTAAAGCGGACATTCGGAATCCGCTTTGCTACTTCCTCATGAACGCAGTGGCACTTTGTGCCACTTGTCAGAAGGGGCTTTAACCCCTTCTGACACCAGTAAGCTTTATACCCCCGCTTAAAGCTTACGCTTTTGAAGCGGGGGATTGCTTACACTGCGTTCAAACTAATATATTTAAGTTTTGTCGATAATTCCCCCGACATTTGTTAAACCATTTTTAAATATAATTCAATAAAATTAGGATGTCAAGACAACTTCTAGCGTTTAAGCCTTAGTTTTCTTAACATCCCTAGTATCGATACTTAATATAACAATTATTTAATAAGACACATCCAATGTCTGTAAGAAGCGTTCTTTCATCTGAATGATAAACTCATTAAGATTGATTTCTTCTGGATTTCCTTTAAATGGTAGGAAACCTCCCGCCATGTTATCATGGCCGCCGCCACTACCAATGCCCTCTAAGGCTATGTTTGTAATGTAACCGGCTCTGTAATTAGAATTACTTCTTATGGATAACTTGATGCCATCTGCTTTTACAGAATAAATAACGGTTAGTTCAATGCCATTTAGCGTGATTAGGAAATCGGCAATGTTAGCAATAAGGGCATCGGGACAATTTTTACCAGCATCCGCAAAACAAACGGATTCGTAAATGTCCACACTTGAAATAGCTGTGCTATAGGACTTTAAATCGCTCATCTCTATGATAGAACTATCAAGGTCGTAGAGCACGTCATTGTCCGCAAGTCCATGTAATATATAAAACATCTCCATATCCAAATCGCTAACCCCGCGTTTCATATCAGCAGTATCAACCTTGATGCCGTATAAAAGGGCAGTAGCAACATTTTTTGGAATATCAATGTCATTCTCAACATAGTAAGAGGCAATAATTGAGGCGCAGGCCCCAACCTCAGGTCGAATATCAGAGAATTGGTAATCTTCATTAATATAGATAGGATGGTGATCAATACAAATAATTTCTGTACCATTCATGTTAATAATATTGGCATTACCTTTCTGAGCATCAACAATAATAATCTCATCGTCATTTTCTAACTCGTCTGCAGATTCACTTTCCACCACCTTAATTCCAAGCCTGCGAACCATCTTCGCAGTAACTGTCTTATCAATGGAACCGTTGTAAGTGATCTGTGCATCAATCCCTCTGATTCTAAGCAAAACAGAAAGACCATATGCACTTGCAATTGCATCTGGATCAGGAAAATTATGGGTTTGTATGTAAACTTTATTGTTGTTCACCTTAGAAATGATTTTGTCTAGATTAGTCATGATCATTCTCCTATAAAATTTAGTGCTCCCTTATCCCCTTTAAGTAAATATTTCCCAGCTTAAAGGTTTTACAATTAGCAACCTAATTAAACAAAGTAAATCGCATAAAGTAAACCTAGATGTTTATATTACATGAACAGGGCTTTTTATTCAAGCCGATTCATATATTTTTTTACTCGTTAAAATATGTCAAATATATTATAATATAATAAGAAAAAATTGTTTATATAATATGAGCAAAAAAATAATGAGTGAAAATATTATGAATGATAATTTTAATAAAGAATCAAAGGAAAATCTAAATACAATAGAAGCAAATAAAGCAAAGATGTGGCAGATTGCCCTCTTTAGTCTAAATAACACCTCCACAAACCTTTTCCTAGCCATGATGGGATACGTTTCTTATTATGCAAATGGAATCGCAGGTCTTGGAGTTGTGCTTATTTCCTTTATTTTAACAGGCATGAGGGTTTTTGATGGTGTAACTGACCCCTTTATTGGCTATTTTATTGATAAGACCAATGGCAAGTACGGAAAGTTTAGGCCTTACATAGTTCTTGGCTACGTGCTTATGGCCATAAGTTCTCTAGTGCTTTTTTTTACTACAGATTTGGTTGCAAATGTATTAAAGCCAATTTACTTTATCGTAGTTTATTCAGTCTACATCATAGGCTATACTTTCCAGACAGCGGTTGTAAAATCTGGCCAGTCGGTTATTACTAATGATCCGGCACAGCGCCCCTTTATAACCTTTTTTGACTCAACTTTTATAATGCTTGCTCACGGTCTTGTAGCATTTTACGTATCTGTTTACTTAATTGGAAAGTATGAGAGCTTCACAAATAAAGACCTTTATATTGAGTTTGTAATAACCGTTGTAATAGTGGCTGGAATCTGCTCATTACTGGCGGTTATTGGAATTTGGGAAAAGGATAATATTAAGTATTTTAGGTTAGAGAGTAAGGAAGAAAGGCCAAAGATACATTTTAAGGAGTACTTTAATATACTTAAGCATAACAAACCTATTAGGATGCTTGTAATCGCTGCGGCTTCTAATAAATTTGCTCAGATGGTTTATGGAAATGCTACGGTGCTAGTTATGTTTTACGGAATACTTATGCAAAACTATGCCCTTGCAGGTATCATTGGTATTATTATAGGTTTTCCAAACCTAGCAATTATCTATCTTGGAATTAACTATGCCAAGAAAAATGGCCAGAAGAAGGCACTTATTTTATCTACTTATTTGGCTATATTTTTTCAATTAATTTTAATGTTTATGATGCTATTTACGGATTTAACTAAGGTTTCCCTAAGTCACATAAATCTAATCACTATTTTGTTTTTACTTGTATTCATGCTACTTAATGGTGTAAAATCTATATCTAACAACATAGTAGTTCCAATGATTGCAGATTGTACCGATTACGAGTATTGTATAAGTGGTTATTTTGTGCCTGGAATTATGGGAGCACTTTTTTCATTTGTTGATAAGACTTTTTCAGCACTTGCCACAGCATTTGTGGGTTTGTGCTTGTCGGTTATAGGCTTTGGGAAAGTTTTCCCACAGGTCGAGGATGCATTGACACCGCAATTAAAGTACATGACAGTTTTCTTTTACTGCGTGATTCCAATTATTGGCTGGTGTGTAACCTTGTTTATCATGCGTTTTTACAAGCTTGATAAGAAGACAATGCAGGGACTTTATAGGGATAGAGCGTAAGTTAAAGAAAGCTAGGATAGGAGTAGGAAATGCAGGTAAGAAGCGGAAATCCAACAATCATGGGGGCGAATTTAATAGATGGCGTTTACAATTTTTCTTTTGCAAATGCATCATCCAACGTGACTTTATTATTATTTAGCGAGAAGAAAAAGCACCCTAAGTATAAGATTAAATTTGAAGAGGATATGCGATTTGGCGACGTCTATTCTATGGCAATTTCAGGAATAGACCTATCTAGCTATTTCTATGCTTATGAAATAGATAAACACATTTTCATAGATCCTTATGCCAAGGAAATCACAGATTGTGGCTGCTTTGGTAAGAAATCAAGAGAGGATGTCTATATCTCACCAATCTGTCTTCCGGAATACGATTGGGAAGGGGATAGACCTCTTGATTTAGACTATAAGGACAGTATTTTTTATAAGTTAAATGTCAGAGGATATACAAAGTCTAAGACTTCTAAGGTTAAGGAAAAGGGAACCTTTAGAGGTATCATAGAGAAACTCCCTTATCTTAAGGATTTAGGAATTACAACTATTGAGCTTATGCCAGCTTATGAATTTGATGAAATCGGACGTTTTTATCAGTTAAAGGAAGATTCCATTCTTTCAAGATACGGGGTGGATACTCGTTTCATTAATGGTGAGAAATCAAGCGCAGTTAACTTCTGGGGTTATACTAGAGGTTTTTACTTTGCACCTAAAGCAAGTTTTTCCTCTCGCGTTGCAGGAAAGGACTACAAAAAAGGCTACAGTTCTGAATTTAAGGACCTTGTAAAAGAGGCACACAAAGCAGGAATTGAAGTGGTTATGGAAATGTTTTTTGTAAAGGAAAGCGTAAGCTTATGCCTTGACTGCGTAAGATATTGGGTGAATGAGTATCATATCGATGGCGTTCACGTATACGGAGAGGAAACCATTTTAAAAGCTATTGCTTCAGACCCAATGCTATCAAAAACTAAGGTACTAACAGTATTTTGGGAGGGTAATAAAGGCACTTATAAGCACATGGCAAATTATAATAATGATTTCCAGAATGTGGTTAGACAGTTACTTAAAGGTGATGAGAATCAGCTTCAGAGTTTTATAAATGTTACAAAAAACAATCCAACAAACAGTGCAGTTATTAATTACATCACCAATAACAACGGCTTTACATTAACAGATTTAGTAAGTTATGATAGAAAGCACAACGAACTTAATGGCGAGAACAACAGAGATGGTGAGAACTTTAATTATAGCTGGAACTGCGGCGAAGAGGGTCCTACAAAGAAGCGTAAGATAATTGATCTTAGACTTAAGCAGATTAAAAATGCTCTCACTATGGTGATTTTATCTGCGGGCACTCCACTTATTTTGGCCGGAGATGAATTTGCCAATAGCCAAGAGGGTAATAATAACCCATACTGCGTAGATAGCGAGGTTTCTTGGCTTACTTGGAAGGAGACTTCAACTGCTAAGAAGATTTTTGATTGGACTAAAACTTTAATAGATTTTAGAAAAAAATATGCAATCCTACATCAGGAAAATCCACTTAGTCAAACAGACAGATTATCTATTGGATTCCCAGATTTGTCATATCATGGCAATAATGCTTGGTTTACACCAACAGATAATTTCATTAGACAGGTGGGCATGATGTATTCTGCAGCTCACGGTGAAGAAGGCGTTAATGAGCTTATTTATATAGCTTATAATATGCACTGGGAGGAGCACGAGCTTGCCCTTCCAAAGATTGACTCTAAAGAGGGCTGGAAGATTGTTATGTGTTCTGCCACAAAGAAAGAGACTGCTACAATTAATGAGGAGAAGAGAACAGTTTTACTTGCCCCTCGAAGCGTTGCAATCTTAGTGGGAGAGTATAAGCCTTTTAAGAAGGGAATAATTATTACTCCTAAGCTTGATACAAGCAACAATAATAAAATAGATGATATTAATAGATCAGACAAAACTAATTAGGATTTGGAAAGGTAAATTATGAATCTAGAGAAATTAACTAACATAAAGACTGAATTTAAGGGCTATAAAGAAATTCTTGATTCAGGAGATTATGAAAAAGCATACGAAATGCTTGATAAATTACTAAAGACAATTGAGGAAAGCTTAGATGAGAGAAGAGCTGCAAAGGTTAATTCCGATGCAGTTGTAGAACTTACTAAGGATAGCAAGGAAGAAATTTACATGAGCCTTAATCATGTTATGGAATATTATTTATATGAGGTTTATTTTGAGCCAGACGCTGAGGTTAAGACTCTTGACCTTCCAGTAGGGGAGTATTACAGAACCTTTGGTGAGCTCTGCCAGAACATGGGTAAATACAAGGCAGCAGAAGATGCTTATAAAAAAGCTCTTAGCTGGAACCCAGTAGACCTTGATTCTTATCTTGGCTTAGCAGAGAGCTACAAGTATCAGAACATGCTTAATAGATTCCTTGAGGTAACAAAGCAGGCCTATAGATATTGCTGCACTAGAGCAACTATGGCTAGATATTATAGAAATATTGCCTATTACTACCTTTCAAGCTACAAGCCAGAAATTGCAAGGGATGCTTATCAGTATTCCAACGTCTACTATCACACAGACAACGCAGATTCTGAGCTTAAGTATATTGAAGAGGCCCTTGAAAAGAAGATACCTGACATTGATATTAGACGAATTCAGAAGGTCTTTACTGAGGAAAATGTAGAACCAGGCCCAGACTCAAAGACAATCGGTATTATTTACAGAGTCGGAGAGCTTATGATGCAAGACAACGAATTAGCTCTTGCAAGAGACTGTTTCTCAATTTGCTATGATATCACTCAGGAACAGCAATTAGGATCAATCCTTGATCAATTAGAGGAAGCATTAAAGGAAGATAGTAATGGAAATGAATAAGAAATATGACGGTCTAATTTTTGACCTAGATGGGACAATGTGGAATTCCACTAAGCCAATTGTGGAGGCTTGGAATATCATTTTAGGAAAGCACCCTGAAATTAAGAGAGAGCTAATTGTTGAGGAGGATTTAACAGATTGCATGGGAAAGACAATGTACACAATCGCTGCCATGCTTTTCCCAAAGGAGGAGGAAGCTGTTAGAAACGCCCTTATGGATGAGCTTTGCCTTTTTGAAAATGAATACCTAGAAGAGGTAGGTGGCGTACTTTATCCTAAGTTAGAAGAAACCTTAAAGGAGCTTAGTAAAGAATATCCCCTCTATATCGTTAGTAACTGCCAGGATGGTTATATTGAGGCTTTTTTAAAGGCTCACAAATTAGCTTATCTATTTAAAGATACAGAATGTTGGGGCAGAACCTTTGTAACAAAGGGCGAGACAAACAAGATTTTAATTAAGAGAAATAATCTTAAAAATCCTGTCTACATCGGCGATACACAAGGAGATAAGCAGTCTGCAGTAGATGCAGGAATTGACTTTATCTTTGCAAGCTACGGTTTTGGAAATGTAGATGAATACAATTATAAAATCGAGAAATTTGAAGATTTAACAGATATTCTATAATTAATAATAAAATGAAAAAGGGAATCCCTAGTGGATTCCCTTTAATTATGCTAATTTAACAGCAGATAAAAGCTATTGGTTTATCTGCTACCTGTCATATCTATGGTAATGTTATGACAGAAAATTGTAAAGTCGTTTTAATAGCGACTATGATATCTGGAATTTTATCATAGATTTCTTTGTAAAGCTTAACAACTGGGCTCTCAGGTGAGAGTACATAGTTAATAGCAGTAAAATCTTTTGTCGCAAAACTGTAAACAATCCCAAGCATAATTACTCCTGCTAATATTTTTACAGCAAATTTAGCAATTATTGCTATTAAGCCGATAAATGGAAGAGCTTTCAGACTTCTCATAAAAGATGCCCCCTTTTAGTTTTCCGACTACGAGTCCTCCCCTCTAGCCCCAGACAAGTAATAGGTTAACGTTCCCATCCATTAAGTAGTTCCGACTTTTTTGCTAATCTCATTGTACTACTAATAAAACAAAAGTAAAAGTAGTATTTTGTATTTTTTCTACATTGTGATAATATACAAGTTATAAAGTCTATGACTAATTTAGTAAAAGGAGGATGGGCAATAGCCCTTAATATAAAAATGGCAGCAGGAATATCAAACGAAAAATTCACAGAAATCGCAAAGATTCAAACAGAGGCAAAGGAAATCCTAGAAGATCTTATAGCACAGGCACAGCCTGAAGAAGGAGATTTACTTATTGTTGGTTGTTCTTCAAGTGAAGTTGCAGCTCATAAGCTAGGTACATTTTCAAGTGAGGAAATTGGCGAAGCCCTTTATAGCACAATTAGCGAGTGCTGTAAGGCTCACAAGTTAAAGCTTGCAGCACAGTGTTGCGAACATTTAAACAGAGCTCTTGTAGTAGAGAAGGCATATGCTAAGGCTCACAATCTTGAAATCGTAGCCGTAGTACCTCAGCTAAAGGCCGGTGGTTCTTGGGCTACAGCAGCTTACAAGCATATGGAAAATGCAGTCATGGTAGAAACTGTAAAAGCAGAGCTTGGTATGGATATCGGTGATACTTTAATTGGAATGCACTTAAAGTCAGTAGCAGTGCCAGTTAGAACAAAGACTAACACAATTGGCAATGCTCATGTAGTTTGTGCAAGAACACGTCCAAAGTATATTGGTGGCGAAAGAGCTATGTATAGATAATAAAAAAAATCTTTGATAGATGTTCAAAGCTTTTTCTTTCATTAAAGCGTAAAAGTTTCAAGTTTTACTTGACTAAAGTAATAATGAATGATACTATATTTTCAACTTAATACTAAATAAAGTCGATGAACAGAAAGAGTAGCTATAGAAGCTGCATTACAGAGAGCCAAAGATTGCTGAGATTTTGGTGTGTGAGCATATAGTGAATGGGTCTGGGAGATGCTTTTGCGAATATTGTCACAACTACTGCGTAGTTGCGACAAGTAGCAAAAGACGTGTCCTCACGTTACAGGGGAAGGATATAATATGTATCTGAAATGAGTAGATTTAACAGGTGGCTAATCCTAGTTTAGGGTTACCACCTTTTTTTAAAACAAAAGTTAGCAAAAAAAGCTATGCTAGAGACTTAAGTTTTAAATTAGATCTAGAACAAGGGTGGCACCACGATAATTCGTCCCTGATAGATGTTAGCGCATTTATCAGGGACTTTTTTTAAGTTTTTGATGGGTCACAATTACTTCGTAATTGCGACAAGTCACGTATTAGATGCGCTATGTATTGAGTGACAGGCCGCTTATTAGAAGGAGGAAGTGTTGAGAATGAAGAGAGTTTTAAGAGCCTACAAAAAGAGTGTAAGTATTGTTGATGAAACAGCCATTGGCCTTTTTAAAGGACTAACTAAGGATGGAACTAAGGGCTTTTTGCTTGAAAGTAACGATAAGGAAAATGGTCGTTATACTTTTATGGGAGCTGAACCTGAGGAAGTTATTAGTTCCACAAAGACAGGTCTAATTATTACAAAAGCAAATGGAACTAAATTAGAAAAAACAGGTAATCCAAGAGAACTTCTAAAGGAATATCTAGATGAATTTGAAGTAAAAAAAGACGTAGGAGAAATTGAATTTATCGGTGGTTTAGTAGGTAGCTATGGTTATGACTATATTAGATATAGCGAGGATTTGCCAGATGAGAATCCTGATGAGATTGGCATTGAAACTATCCAGCTTATGTTAGTAACTAAGTTTATTGCAATTGATCACGTAGCTGAAACTCTTACAGCAGTTTGCCTAGATGAGGATAGTGCAGATGGCAAGGAACGTGCCCTAAAAGAAGCCAACGACATGATTAAGAAAGCTCGTGAGGGTGCAGCAAGTTATAGTGAAGAGAAAATCGACACTGTACTTGATGGAGAGATTATTAATAAAAGTGATAGCCTTGAGGACTACACTAAGAAAGTTCTTAAGATTAAGGACTACATAAAGAAGGGACACATTTTCCAAACTGTACTTTCTCAAAGATGGACTATTAAAACTGGTCAGTCAGGTTTTAACCTCTATGAAAGACTTAGAAAGGTAAATCCTTCGCCATACCTTTACTACTACAATTTCGGAGACTTTGAAATCATTGGTAGTTCTCCTGAGATGATTGTAAAGCAGACAGATAATAACATTTTCACATGTCCAATCGCAGGCACTAGAAAGCGCGGTAAGACAAGGGAAGATGATTTAAGACTTGAAAAGGAGCTCTTAGCTGACGAAAAGGAAAGAGCAGAGCACGTTATGCTTGTGGACCTTGCAAGAAACGACATGGGTAGAGTTAGCCAGATTGGTTCAGTTAAGGTGACACAGTTTATGAATATTCAAAGATATTCTCATGTAATGCACATCGTTTCCTTAGTTGAGGGTAAGAAAAATAAAGAATATCATCCACTTGATTTGATTTCTTCATTTCTTCCTGCAGGAACTCTCTCAGGTGCTCCAAAGATACGTGCTATGGAGATTATTGATGAGCTTGAAAATGTAAGACGAGGCCTCTACGGTGGCGCAACTGGTTACATGGATTTTGGCGGCAACATGAATTTTTGCATAACCATTAGAACCATGATTAAAAAGGGCGACAAGGTTTATCTTCAGGCAGGAGCTGGAATCGTTGCAGATTCAGTGCCAGAGCTTGAATATAAGGAGTGCCAGAATAAGGTTATGGCCCTTGCCAAAACATTAGTGGAGGAGGAGAAATTACAATGATTCTTTTAATTGATAACTACGATTCATTTACTTATAACCTCTATCAATTTATTGGAATTTTTAATAGCGACATTAAGGTTGTAAGAAACGACAAAATTACTATAAAGGAAATAGAGGAGCTTGACCCTAGCGCAATTATTGTTAGCCCAGGTCCTAAAAGTCCAAAGGAAGCGGGAATTTGTATTGAGGCTATTAAGTATTTTGCAGGCAAGAAGCCAATCCTTGGAATTTGCTTAGGACATCAGTCCATTGGTGAGGCCTTTGGTGCCACTGTAAGTTTTGCTAAAAGCATTATGCATGGCAAACAGTCAAAGATAGATTTTAAGTCGGAAAATATATTCGCAGGCCTTAAATCACCAATTAATGTGGCAAGATATCACTCCCTTGCAATCCTAGAGGAGACAATGCCAGAGGAGTTAGAGGTGATTGCAAGAACTGATGATAACGAGATTATGGCCATTAAACATAGAGATTATCCAATTTATGGTTTGCAGTTTCATCCAGAATCTATCTATACAGATTATGGAAAGAAGATGATTGAAAACTTTTTAGAGGAGGCGAAGGCACTATGATATTAGATGATATAGTTAAGGACAAAAAGATTAGATTAGTTCAGGCTAAGGAAAATGTATCTTTAGAGGAAATGAAAGAAAAGGCCCTTAAGTCTACAAGACAGTCTATTAGCTTTTATGAGGCCCTTGCAAAGCCGGGATTATCTATTATTGGAGAGTTTAAAAAGGCCTCTCCAAGCCACGGAAAGATGGATAACAAGATTAGCCTAGAGTCAAGAATTAAGGACTATAGCGAAAGTGCTGATGCTATTTCTTGTTTAACGGAAGAAGATCATTTTAATGGAAGTGTTGATTATCTAATGCAAATTAGAGAAATGACTAAGCTTCCAATTATTAGAAAGGACTTTATTATTGATCCTTATCAGGTTTACGAGGCTAAGGTCATTGGTGCTGATGCCATATTACTTATTGCAGCAATTCTTAGGGATGAAGAGTTAAAGAGCCTATATGAGCTTGCTACAAGCCTTGGACTTGATTGCCTTTGCGAGGTTCACGATGAGAAAGAGATGGAGAGAATGCTAGGTCTTGGTGTTAAGATCATTGGTATTAATAACCGCAACCTATGGGATTTTACGATTGATCTTAATACAACTAAGAAGCTTTCAGATATGATTCCAGCAAGTTTAAGAGAAGAGGGAGTTTTACTTGTATCAGAAAGTGGTGTTTCAAAGTCGGAAGATGTTGTAACCCTTTCTAAGTCAAAGGCAAATGCTCTCTTAATTGGAACAGTGCTTATGGAGGCTGAATCTCCAAAGGCCTTAATCAAGGATTTTAAGGAGGTTTATGAGTCTTATAGAGATTAATAAGGATGCTAAGACTAAAGTTAAAATCTGTGGCCTAACATCTATTAATGATGTCTCTTTAGTTATAAGAGAAAAGGCCGATTATGCTGGTATGGTTATGTTTTTTGAGAAGAGTAAGAGAAACATTTTCAAAGACAAGGCAAGGACCTTAATTAAGCCACTAAAGGAGGCGGGTATAAAGACCGTTGCGGTGGTGGTTAGTCCTAGCCAAGAGCAAGTAGAAATTATTGAGGAAGTTGGCTTTGATTATATTCAGATTCATGGGGATTTAGATAAAGAGCTTTTAGAAAATATAAGACTCCCAATAATTAGGGCTCTTAACCTAAAAGTGGCAGATGAAAAGATAGTAAAAGAAGTGCAGGAGTTAGAAAATGAGGATAAGATTTTTGCAATTCTTTTTGACGCAGGCATTCCTGGTAGTGGGAAGACTTTTGATTGGAACAGTTTGAAAAAAATGGACATCAAAAGAAAGAAAGTTTTTCTAGCTGGTGGGCTAAATAAGGATAACGTGGCACTAGCTATAAAGACGGTAAATCCGGATGTAGTAGATGTAAGTTCAGGCGTTGAGTTTGACGACGCAAGTATAGTAGGTAAATGTGAGGAGAAGCTAGTAGCTTTTATTGAAAATGCAAGAAAGGTAAGGTAGGAAAATGAAAGAAGAAAAGTATTATGGAAAATTTGGAGGTCAATATGTTTCAGAGTCCCTTATGAATACTCTTGATGAGTTATCTAAGGCCTTTGAGGAAGCAATTGCTGACCCAAAGTTTATAGAGGAATATAACTACTATTTAAAGCAGTATGTGGGTAGAGAAACACCTCTTTATAAGGCAGAGAGATTATCTAAGAAATATGGCGCAAAGATTTATCTTAAAAGAGAAGATTTAAACCACACAGGTGCTCATAAGATTAACAATGTAATCGGTCAGATTTTACTTGCAAAGAGAATGGGTAAGACAAAGATTATTGCTGAGACTGGTGCAGGTCAGCACGGCGTTGCAACAGCTACAGGTGCAGCGCTTTTTAACATGGAATGTACAGTTTACATGGGTGAAGAGGATATAAAAAGACAGTCCCTTAACGTATTTAGAATGGAGCTTTTAGGAGCTAAGGTTGAGGCTGTTAAGACTGGCAGCAGAACCTTAAAGGATGCTACAAACGAGGCTATTAGATCTTGGGCTAAAAATGCTGAAGATACATTTTATATTATTGGCTCAGCCGTAGGTCCATACCCATATCCTAAGATGGTTAAGGAATTCCAGAAGGTAATTTCAGTAGAAGCTAAAAAACAGATCCTAGAGCAAGAAGGTAGACTTCCAGATGCAGTAGTTGCCTGCGTTGGTGGTGGTTCTAACTCTATTGGTATGTTTGCAGATTTCATTGAAGAAAAGGATGTTAAGTTAGTAGGTGTTGAGGCAGGTGGCCTTGGTATTGAAACAGGTAAGCATGCTTCTGCTATGGCTCTTGGAAAGATGGGAACTCTCCATGGTATGAGAACTTATTTACTTCAGGATGAAAATGGAAATATCGACTTAGCACATTCTATATCCGCAGGTCTTGACTACCCAGGTGTTGGTCCTGAACATAGCTTTTTAAGAGATAGCGGCAGAGTTGAATACGTTTCTATTACAGATAAGGAATGTATGGAAGCCTTAATGGAATTAAACGAATTAGAGGGTATTTTACCTGCTATTGAAAGTGCTCATGCCCTTGCTCACGTAATTAAGATGGCTAAGGAAATGAAGGAAGATCAGATTATTGTTATGTGCCTTTCAGGTCGTGGTGATAAGGATATTAATACAATTCAGAAATATATTAGAGGCGAAGAGACTAATATGTAATTAGTTTGTGTAGTAAAAGGAGAGTGTATTATGAATAGAATTGAAACTAGAATGAAGACTTTAGAGGAAAGAAATGAAAAGGCTTTTATAACATATATTACAGCTGGACTTCCAAATTACGAGAAGACAAAGGAAATCATAAAGACTAGTATGGAAGCGGGTTGTGATGTAATTGAACTCGGTATTCCATTTTCAGATCCAGTAGCAGATGGCCCTGTAATTCAGGATGCTTCCTTTAGAGCAATTAATAACGGCGCAACTCTTGCAAAGACTTTTGAGATGATGAAGGAAATTAGAGCAGAAGGCGTTGAGCAGGCTATTCTTTTTATGATGTATTACAATCACGTATATCATCTTGGTGTAGAGAATTTTGTTAAGGCTTGTATTGAGTCAGGAGTTGATGGACTTATTATTCCAGATTTACCTTTTGAAGAGCAGTATGAGTTAAAAAATGAATTGTCAAAATACGACAATGCCCCAATTTTAATTCAACTTGTAGCACCAGTTTCAAAACAAAGAATTCCAATGATTTTGGAAAATGCAAGAGGATTTGTTTATTGCGTTTCCCAGATGGGAGTTACTGGTAATGGTGCAAACTTCCATAAGGAGATTAGAGAGTATTTGGAAAATGTAAAAGCAGTCAGCAAGATTCCAGTAATGATGGGCTTTGGAATTAGAACTTATGAAGATGTTGAAAGCTTAGTTGATACTATTGATGGTGCAATTGTAGGTTCTCATTTTATTAAGCTTTTAGACGAGTCTGCTTATGATTGTAAAGTTTCCGCTGATTATATACGCGAATTTAAGTCAAAACTAAATGATTAAATAAATATTTGAAAAATATTTCGCAAAAATCTTTTGTAAAAAAAGGACATAATACATATTTAATACTTGATTTATCAAATAATTAGTATTATTATATTTTTATATTTTGATAAGATAAATTATCTTAATAAAAAATACCAATAAAGACAAGAAATTCTATCTATCTATTGACGTATTTTACAAAAATTATATTAATAGCTAAACGATAGTTGACTTAATTGAGAGTTTAGAGTATATTCGTATTTGGAATTTTTTAAATTTTTGAAAGTTAGGTGGAGTTTGACATGAAAGAAAATGTTTTAGTCGGCGACATTGATAAGTTGCACAAGAATCCAATCGCTGAACTTGTTCAGGCAGCATGTGCATTTAACAGTCACATTGAAATCATTAGTGAGGGTAAGAGTATTAACGCTAAGAGTCTTATGGGTATTATGGCTTTTGGTTTAAAGCCAGGAATTGAAGTTGTTATTTCGGCTGAGGGTGATGATGAATCACAGGCAGTTGAATCTATAAAGAAATTTTTAGCATGTTAATTTATTGAGGAGGTAGAAAACATGGCAACAACAAGCACAGTACAGGTTAGTAGTGTTTTTGGAACAAAGACAGCAGACGTTAAGGTAGAGCCAAAGGAGATTAAGGCAGCCGCAACAAAGAAGACAGCTACTAAGGCATCTACTACAAAGAAGACTACAGCTAAGAAGACAGCATCTAGCACAAAGACAACAACAGCTAAGACAGCTACAAAGTCTACTTCAGCTGCAAAGAAAACTGTTAAGAAGGAATTATTTGTTCAGTACTTAAATCAGCAGGTTGATTTTGATACTCTTGAGAAGAGAGTTTTAGATGACCTTAAGGAGCAGAACATTTCTGCAAGCGACCTTAAGTTATATCTTAAGCCTGAAGATAATGCTTGCTACTATGTAGCTAATGGCAATATCGCTGGCAGCGTTAATTTATTCTAATTTAACAATAATTAGTAGATTTAAGAAATGCTAAATTAAATAGTTCGGAAGTAAGGCATCTCTCGTTATGAGAGGTGCCTTTTTATTATTGTTAGGCTAGATGCTTTTCTTTACGCATTTTCATAGGCTCTTACTTAATATTTTGAACAGAAGATAGGCCAAACATAATTTTCTTTTGAAAAAAACTATGAAATGTTGTATACTTAATAATGTTGACTTATGGATTTATGTATATCCCGGATTTGGAGGAAATTTTATGTTTGAAGTTGAAGATAAGGTATGTTATGGCGTAGTAGGAGTTTGCCAGATTGAGCAGATTGCTACACCTCCAATTAAAGATGTAAAAGGTGATTATTATTTCCTTCAGCCTGTATATGATGCTAAGGGAATTATCTATTGTCCAGTTAAGAATACAAAAGTGGCAATGAGAAACGTTATATCAAAGGCTGAATGTAAGAAGTTAATTGAACGTGCTAAGAATTGTAAGAAAGACCCGCTTCTTAATGAAAAGGTTACACCAATGCAGTATGACGAAATGGTTAAGTCACAAGATACATTACAGTTAATGCATCTTATTAGAGCTCTATATAATATAAAGAACGAAAGAGCTAAGGACTTAAGAAAGATGAAATCAGCAGATAGTAGAATGTTACTTGCAGCAAGAAAGCTTCTATATGGAGAGATTGCAGTAGTTACAGATTCTGATTTCGATGATGTGTCAGAGATATTAGATGCATACCTTTCAATTGAATAATTATTAATTATGATGCAAGAAGTTTTTACTTCTTGCATTCATTTTTTTCTTGTAGTTATTTGCGTAGCAAATCACTACTTGTGTGCGAGCCGCGGCAAAGCCGCAACTAATGCGAGCACGTCATTGTTATAAAGGAAAATTAAAAAGAAACTAGGAGACATTTATGAAAGACTTAACAAAGGGCAATATTATTAAGCTTATTATTGCTTTTGCCGTACCTGTATTTTTTAGTATGTTACTACAGATGACTTATAACTTGGTAGATACTAAGATTATAGGCTACGTGCTAGGAGAATCGCCCCTTGCAGCTGTTGGATCAACTAATTCTATTAACACTATGATAGTAGGATTTTTAAATGGTCTAACTAATGGCTTTGCTGTTATTGCAGCTCAATATTTTGGAGCTAAGGATATTAACTATTTAAAGAAAACTGTGGCAAGTTCCATTAGACTTGGAATTACAATTTCTATTGTACTTACGGTTTTAGTGTTAGTATTTTTAAAACCCTTACTTATAGTATTAAATACACCGGCAGACCTTTTAACAGAGGCCTATAATTACATTTTCATAGTATTCTTAGGAATGACCCTACTTATGTTATATAACGTCTGCGCAGCCCTTTTAAGAGCTATTGGTGATTCTATAACACCACTTTATTTCTTGCTATTTTCAGTAACACTTAATATAGGTGCTGACATTTTCTTTATGAAAATAATTCCCCTAGGTGTACGTGGTGCGGCTATAGCAACTGTACTTTCCCAGGGAATAGCAATGGTGCTTTGTGCCCTCTATATGGTGAAGAAATATGAGATTTTAAGGGTTGGTAGGACTGATTTTAAAAGGGAGTCAAGCCTTGATAATAAGCTGCTTTCCACAGGTCTTTCAATGGGCTTTATGAACTCTCTTATTAATATAGGTAGCGTTACTATGCAAAGCGCTATTAATTCTTTTGGACAGAATATTATTCTTGCCCATACAACAGCAAGAAGACTTACAGAGCTTTTCATGATGATGTTTACAGTACTTGGTCAAACTATGGCTACTTTTTGCGGACAAAATCTTGGAGCAAAGCAGTATAAAAGAATCGTAAAGGGCCTAAAAAGTGCTATACTTCTAGGTTGGATATGGTGTATATTTATTGTGATTATTGCCTATACAATTGTTCCAACTCTTGTAAAGATACTAATTAGCTCAGACAATAAGGAAGTAATTAACACAGCTAGTCTTTATTTAAGAGTGGATACTCTACTTTACTGGGTTACAGCTATGATTACAATTACAAGAAATGCTCTACAAGGCTTGGGAGATAAGCTTACTCCTGTAATCTCTAGTAGTATTGAGCTAGTGGGTAAAGTAATTCTTACCTTTACGCTTATTAAGATCTGCGGTTACTGGGGCGTTATTTTAACAGAGCCTATTGTTTGGGTATTGATGGTAATTCCACTAATTGTACAGGCTGTGAGATTGTGCAGGAAATATGAGAATATGTAAATTTACAGGAAGGATTCATAAAATGATTATTAGAGAAGTCAAGCTAGATGACGCTAAAGACTTATTAGAAATTTATGGATATTATGTAGAGAATACTGCGATAACATTTGAAACACAGATTCCAAGTGTGGAGGAGTTTAAAGAAAGAATTCTTGCTATTACAGCAAAGTACCCATACCTTGTGGCAGAAATGGATGGAAAGATTGTAGGCTACAGCTATGCTCATGCCTATAATGTAAGAGAGGCTTATGACTGGTGCGTAGAGATGACAATTTATTTAAAGGAAGATATTAGAGGAAAGGGTATAGGCTCTAAGCTTTACTTAAAGATGGAGGATTGCCTTAAGAAAATGAATATCAAAAACCTCTATTCCTGCATTGCCGCAACAAAGCACCCATCAAAGCATCTAACTAATGCCTCTATTGATTTTCACAAGGCCTTGGGCTATAGAATTAATGCTGAGTTTAAGCAGAGTGGTTATAAATTTGATGAATGGTATGACATGGTTTGGATGGAAAAGATCATTGGAGAGCATGAGATACATCCAAAAAAAGTAGAGAAATTCAGCGGCTTATGTTAATTAAAGAATTGACAGCACTAATTTAAAGTGTTAATCTTTAACTCAGTAGGAGTACAAGCTCCGACTGAGTTAAACGCTCCGCGAGGATGCGCACGGATTCGGACAGGAATTTGTCTGCTGAAGCAGACCCGAATCCGGCGCGCAAGACTCGCGAGCGAGTCTTGACAAGTTGTTGCAGTTGATGCAAGCACTAATTAAATAGCTAGTCATTGGGGACACCACCTTGACTAGAATTAGGAAATTACAGGCGTCGCTAGACTAGGAGATTATCTCTTAGTTTAGCGATGCTTTTTTGTTGCGCTGAAATTGCTTTTTATAAGAAAGGAAGGAAAAGATGGTAAAGATTAACGGACAAAGCCTTGAGGCAGCTGGTCGCAATCTTTTAGAAGTTGTTAGAGAACTAGAGTTTAAGGATAACAGCTATGTTATTGAATACAACCTAGAGATTCTTAAAAAAGAATTCTATGATAAGACAACTTTAAAAGATGGCGATGTTGTGGAAGTAGTTTCATTTATGGGTGGGGGCTGATTAGTCCCACTTTAAAAGAAGATTTTAATCGGGTTTAAACCGGTGCTTAAGGGAGGAAAAAATTTTGAATAAAGAGGACAAATTAGTATTAGGCGGAAGAGAGTTTAACTCTCGATTTATCTTAGGTTCAGGAAAGTATAACCTTGAGCTTATTAAGGCAGCAGTTGAGAATGCAGGAGCTGAGATTATCACTCTTGCAGTTAGACGTGCAAACACTAAAGATTCAGAGAATATCATGGATTATGTGCCTGAAAATGTCACATTACTTCCAAATACATCAGGGGCAAGAGATGCGAGTGAAGCTGTTAGAATTGCCCATCTCTCAAGAGAACTTGGTGGCGGAGATTTTGTAAAGGTAGAGATTATGAAGGATTCTAAGTACCTACTACCTGATAACAACGAAACTATCAAAGCTACTGAGATTCTAGCTAAGGAAGGTTTTGTAGTACTTCCTTATATGTATCCAGACCTTTATGCTGCAAGAGAATTAGAAAATGTAGGTGCAGCTGCAGTTATGCCACTTGCCTCACCAATTGGTTCTAACAGAGGTCTTGCAACAAAGGATTTTATCCAGATTTTAATTGACGAAATTGATTTACCAATCATTGTTGATGCAGGTATTGGTAAGCCATCAGAAGCCTGTGCAGCCATGGAAATGGGTGCTTCTGCAATTATGTGTAACACAGCTATTGCAACAGCTAAGGATATTCCAATGATGGCAACAGCTTTTAAAAATGCAATCGAGGCCGGAAGAAGTGCCTATCTTGCAGGACTTGGAAGAGTCTTAACAAGAGGCTCTGAGAGCATGGACCCATTAACAGGATTTTTAAGAGACTAGATTACAAACTAGCTTTAATTAAGAAAGAAGGATAAAAATGGAAAATGAATTTTTAGTGGATTCAGATAAGTTATCTGAAGCTGCCCTAAAAAGAAAGCATGAAATAGAAAATAATAAGTCAGTAAGAATTGATCATATGAAATTCTTACCAAACATGGATCAGCTTGAATCAGACATTCAGGATAAGGTCTTAGAAAACTTAAAGGATATAGATTGGGATTCTTATACAGATGCAGATGTTTACCGCGCCCTTGCAGCTAAGACTCCAAGTATTGAAGACTTCAAGGCCCTACTTTCTCCTGCAGCTAAAAAGCATATTGAAAAGATGGCGGCTAGAGCAAAGATAGAGACAGCGAAACATTTTGGCAACACTGTTTATCTCTTCACTCCGCTCTATATTGCAAATTACTGCGATAACTACTGCGTTTACTGTGGTTTTAACTGTTATAACGACATTAAGCGTAAGAAGATGTCTTTTGAAGAAATACGACATGAAATGGAAGTTATCTCTAAGTCAGGTATTGAAGAAATCCTTATTTTAACTGGAGAATCACCTGTTTATAGTGACGTTAAATATATCGGTGAGGCTTGTAAGCTTGCAAGAAAATATTTCAAAAATGTAGGCCTTGAAATCTACCCTGTTAATGTCAACGATTATAAGTATTTACATGAGTGTGGCGCAGATTACGTAACAGTTTTTCAGGAGACCTATAATCCAGATAAGTATGAGACCCTACATTTGCTTGGAAATAAAAGAATCTTTCCATATAGATTTCAGGCACAGGAAAGAGCAATTCTTGGTGGCATGAGAGGTGTGGCTTTCTCAGCCCTCCTAGGTCTAACAAACTTTAGAGAAGATGCCCTTGCCTCAGCCCTTCACCTATATTTCCTAGCTAGAAAATACCCTCACGTAGAGTATTCACTATCCTGTCCAAGACTTCGTCCTATTGTTAATAACGATAAGATTAACCCTCTTGATGTGCATGAAACTGAGCTTTGCCAGATTCTATGTGCCTATAGAATTTTCTTACCATACGTTGGAATTACTGTTTCTTCAAGAGAAGAGAAACACTTCCGCGATGGTATTGCAAAGATTTGTGCTACAAAGATTTCTGCTGGAGTGTCTACTGGTATTGGAGATCATGAGGAGAAATACGAGGCCTACAAAGAAGAGGAAGAAATGGAAAGCAAGGCTAGCGATTTTGATAAGAAGGAGAGTATTAAAGCGTTGCAGCAAGAGGCCGTATCAGAGAATGAAGAATGCGGTGATGAGCAGTTTGATATTTCAGATAGAAGAAGCTTTGACCAAATGTATGACGATATGGCAGGTGAAGGTTTGCAGCCGGTACTAAACGATTACATTTATGTATAAAAGAATTTGTGTAACTAATAGACATTTAGTCACAGGAGATTTTTTTGAACAAATAGGACATGTAATAAATATGAAAGATTCTCCTGATATGCTTATCTTAAGAGAAAAGGACTTAACTAAAGAGGAATATTTAGAACTTGCAAGAAAGGTGAAGAAATTAGTTTTTGATATGGGAAATCCTCAAAACGGGAAAGAATCTTATAATAAAACTATTCTTTATCTTCATAATAATATAGAAGCAGCTAAGGTCCTTGGTATTAGAAATATTCATTTATCCTTTGGGGAATTTATGAAAATAAAGGATTTAAGAATTATTCGTCCCTTTTTTGATAGTATTGGTACTAGCGTGCATTCTCTAGAAGATATTAGGCTTTGTAATGAGGCGGGCTTTGATTATGTCTTTGCAGGTCATATCTTTGAAACAGATTGTAAGAAGGGACTGAAGGGAAGAGGTCTTGACTTTTTAAGAGAAGTTGTGACTGAGGCTAAGATGCCAGTTTATGCCATTGGTGGAATAAAGACTTCTAATGAAGAACTTTGTATAGAGGCTGGGGCAGCAGGAGTTTGTAAGATGTCTGCCTATATGACTATATAAGCCTTAATTGTGGCTAGCTTTATAGAAAAACCAGACATATATAAGAAATCAAAAAAGCAGGTGTTAGAATTTTCTAGCACCTGCTTTTGGTAAATTTTATTCAAAAATTAGCTTTGTAAATTTTACTCAAAAGGGAATGTGTAAGGCAAGTTATATTTATCTCTAATTTCAATAAATTCCTTCTGAACAGCTTCACCTACCGGAACACCTTTTTCCTTTCGCTCCTGCCATACAAGCCATTCTTTTTCACCGGCAGTATAGATTCTATCTTGGCCTGGGGCTTTTTGTGAAGCACGAAGTTCCTTTAGAATCTCAGTTGTAATCTTTTTAAAGTCTTCAGCACCGCAGAAGAAATCAGGGTTAATAACAATAAAGAAATGGCCAAGATGATATGGGCCTTTATTGCCATTTGCATCAATACCTGAAAGAGCCTTTAGGAAGTTACCGGAAGCTAGAGCAGCAGATAAAATCTCTACAATTGTAGCGTAGCCATAACCCTTGTAACCTGCAAGTTCTTCTCCGATTCCACCAAGTGGGGCAAGGGCAGCTTCTCCCTTAGTTAAGTCCACTAGGATTTCGCTACTATTTGTTTTAGCCTCACCATCTTTACCTATAACCATACCAGCTGGTGTGTCCTTACCTGATCTAGCATAAAACTCAATCTTACCTCTTTGAGTAATAGAAGTTGCACAGTCTAGAACAAATGGGAATTCCTCATTTGTTGGCATAGCAAAGGTAAGGGGATTAGTACCTAGCATATTTTCAACACCAAAGGTTGGTGCAATGGAAGGTCTTGCATTAGTACCGGTAATGCCAATCATATTTTCTTTAGAAGCCATCATAGCCCAGTAACCAGCGATACCGTAGTGGGTTGAGTTTCTAATAGCACCGGCGGCCATACCGTAAGTTTTAGCCTTTTCTATCAGGCTTTTCATCATTTTATAAGAAGCCACCATTCCCATACCATCGTGGGCATCAGCAACTAATGTGGTTGCCGTATCTTTAATAACTTCGTAATTAGTTACGGGATTTTGAATGCCTGCATTGATTCTGTCAATGTAAATTGGCTTAAAGCGGTTGCAACCATGACTTTCAATACCTCTGCGGTCACTTTCCATAAGGACGTCTGCGCAAATTTTAGCATCATCCTTTGGTACCCCAACTGCCACAAAGGCATCTCTCATGAAGTCGCCAATTAAATCCCAAGGAACATAAGGTCTTGTCTCCATATAAAAATCCTCCTCTATATATTTTAAATTTTAATTGTGAATTTAAGTTACTTTAAGTATAGCACAAAATCTGTAATTTAGATAATAAACTTGTTATTTTGCCAAGATTGTTTATAATGAAGGTAGAAAAGAGGTAGCTTATGTTAAAGAAATTAAAAGTGGTTTTTAGCATAGTCATGGTTGCAGTAGCGATTTTATCTATTGCAGCTTATGGCCTTATTAAACGAGCAAAGAATAATGACAATGACATAGAGAATGTATACGGCGCCGACGAAGAGGAAACTACAAGTATTGATTGGTCTTCAATTATTGAAAATGAATCTGAGACCGAGAGAGCTGTTAATCCTGATTTAACGGTCTATGACGGTTTGCTACGTGCAATAACTTTTTGGGGAGACTCAATGACGGAAGGTATCGGTGATGAGATTGGTGGAGTTGTAGAACTTGATGGTAATTACTATGACGTTACTGGTCTTGCATCTTCTGATACCGTGGGCTATTTAACTGGTCTTAAGGTGAATAACCTAGGTAGAATTGGTGAGACTTCCTATGAAATTGCCCTAAGAGAGGGCGGAATTTCCATGTATCTTGATAGAGACGTTATTGTAGGAGATGAACCTGTTAGAGTAAATATCGTTACAGAAGATGGTGGCCTAGTTTATATGAATGACTACAATGGCTATGGCTGTTCAAGTTATATGCATGAAAGTGATATCGTCTATATTGAAGGCCTAAGATTTAAGGTTTTATTAGACGATGTGGGTAACATTTATCTAGAGAAGTTTTATAGTCTAGATGATAGTTTTGCTTATCTTTATGCTTATGGAGATGAGATAAGTGCTAGCGTTTTAAGAGATTCAATACCTGTGAGCCTTGAGAAGGGTAGTGTTGTAAAAACTGCCGCAGCCGTAGAAACAGCTGGAGATATTTTAGTTATAGAGGTCGGAAGTAACGGCGGCTGGGAAGATTATGATGATTTAATAGCCCAGATAGATTCTATGATTGTTGCAAATAACTGTGATTACTACATTATTGTAGGGGACACTGATGACCCAGGGGATAGTATTGCTGAATGGTGGGAAACAGATGTGGATGCCCAGGGTAATCCAAGAGGACTTATGACTACAGAATGGGAGAATGCATTATCAAAAGCCTATGGGGATCACTTCCTTAATACAAGACTTTATTTAATTGAAAATGGCCTTAGCGATTGCGGTTTGGAAGAGACGGAAGAAGATTGCGAAGGCTATGAGTATGGAAAAATCTCAAGTCAGCTAAGATATGACTGGACACATTTTAATGCCTATGGCTATTATAGTCAGGCTCTAGCTATTTATAAAAAGGGCGTGGAGCTAGGATATTGGGATTAAGGCTAGTAACTAGCTTACTAGCTAATATTTAGGCTTGATTTTTTACTTATGGCATATTATTATTAGAAAGTACATATTTTGAACAAGTTTTTAGAATATGTTAATTCAATATTTATGCTATAAGAAAGAGGAGTAAGCTAACTAGTAGCCAACAGAGAGAAATATCCATATTGGCTGGAAGATATTTTTGGTAAAGATTAGTGGAAGGTAGCTTTCTTGCAGTAAGACCGAGAACCTTTTAGGCTATTTTGATTAAGAGATTCATTTTCAAAAGCAGACTAGATGACTTAAGTCTTACCGGGAATTCCCGTTACAGAATTTAATGAGTATAATCAAAGGTGGTACCGCGTTTAATACGCCCTTTGCGAGCAAATGCCCGCAGAGGGCGTTTTCTTATTATTTATTATTTTGAAGGAGTAAGATATGAGTAAAGAATTAGCAAAGACTTATAACCCTGCTGATATTGAAGATAGAACATATCAGAAGTGGTTAGATAAGAAGTATTTCCATGCAGAAGTTGATAGGAGTAAGAAACCATTTACAATTGTAATGCCACCTCCAAATATTACAGGTAAGTTACATATGGGTCATGCCCTTGATAACACAATGCAGGACATTTTAATTAGATTTAAGAGAATGCAGGGCTTTGAAGCTTTATGGGTGCCTGGTACTGATCATGCTTCAATTTCAACAGAAGTTAAGGTTACTAATGCCTTAAAGGATGAGGGTATTGATAAGCACGAGCTTGGTAGAGAAGGTTTCCTTAAAAGAACTTGGGAATGGAAGAAGGAATACGGAGGAACAATTACAAGCCAGTTAAAGAAAATTGGTTCTTCATGTGATTGGGACAGAGAAAGATTCACAATGGATGAGGGCTGTTCTAATGCCGTTCAGGAAGTTTTCATTAAGTTATATGAGAAAGGTCTTATTTACAAGGGTTCAAGAATCATTAACTGGTGTCCAGTATGTAATACATCTATTTCTGATGCTGAAGTTGAGCATGAGGAGCAGGCAGGACATTTCTGGCACATTAACTACCCAGTAGTTGGTGAAGACAGATGCGTTGAAATCGCAACAACAAGACCTGAAACATTACTTGGTGATAGCGCACTTGCAGTAAATCCTAAGGATGAGAGATATACAGACCTTGTTGGTAAGGAAGTTAAGCTTCCACTTACAGATAGAACAATTCCTATTATTGCTGATGAATACGTTGATATGGAATTTGGTACTGGTGTTGTTAAGATTACTCCAGCTCATGACCCTAACGATTTTGAAGTTGGTAAAAGACACAATTTATCAGAAATCAACATCCTTAATGATGATGCTACAATCAAGGTTGAAGGCAAATATAAGGGTATGGATAGATACGAAGCTAGAAAGGCTATGGTTGCTGATTTAGAGGCAGAAGGTCTTTTAGTTAGAGTTGAAGACCACGTTCATAATGTTGGTACACATGATAGATGTAAGACAACTGTTGAGCCTATGATTAAGCAGCAGTGGTTCGTTAAGATGGAAGATCTTATTAAGCCAGCAGTAGAAGGCGTTAAGAATGGTGACATTCAGTTAATTCCAGCTTCTATGGATAAGACTTTCTACAACTGGACAGATAATATTAAGGACTGGTGTATTTCAAGACAGTTATGGTGGGGTCATAGAATTCCAGCATATTACTGTGATGAGTGCGGTGAAATGGTAGTTTCAAAGGATGAGGTTTGTACTTGTCCTAAGTGTGGTGGTCACATGACTCAGGATCCTGATACACTTGATACTTGGTTCTCATCAGCTCTTTGGCCATTCTCAACACTTGGTTGGCCAGAAAAGACAGAAGAACTTGATTATTTCTACCCTACTAACGTATTAGTTACAGGTTACGATATTATCTTCTTCTGGGTAATCAGAATGATTTTCTCAGGTTATGAGCAGATGGGTAAGAAGCCATTTGATAAGGTATTATTCCACGGTCTTGTTCGTGATTCACAGGGTCGTAAGATGAGTAAGTCACTTGGTAACGGTGTTGATCCACTTGAAGTTATTGAAAAGTACGGTGCTGATGCTCTTCGTTACACACTTATTACAGGTAATGCTCCTGGTAATGATATGCGTTACTACGATGAGAGAGTTGAAGCTTCTAGAAACTTTGCTAATAAGGTTTGGAACGCATCAAGATTTATCATGATGAATGATCCAGATAATAAGGTTAAGGCAACAGATGAAATTCCAGCTAACTTAACATCAGCTGATAAGTGGATTTTATCTAAGCTTAACAACTTAGTAACAGAAGTTACAGACAACTTAGAGAAGTATGAAATGGGTATTGCTGTAGATAAGATTAACAACTTCTTATGGGAAGAGTTCTGTGACTGGTATATTGAAATGGTTAAGCCAAGACTTTATAACGACGAAGATACAACAAAGGTTGCAGCTATTTGGACTTTAAAGAAGGTATTAATTGATGCCTTAAAGTTACTTCACCCATATATGCCATTTATTACAGAGGAAATCTTCTGCAATATTCAGGATGAAGAAGAGTCTATTATGATTAGTAGCTGGCCTGTATATGATGAGAAGTTTAACTTCGCTGATGAAGAGAAGGCTATTGAGGCTATTAAGGTTGCAGTTAGAAATATCCGTAACTTAAGAGCTGAGATGAATGTAGCTCCAAGTAGAAAGGCAGCAGTTTATGTTGTATCTGAGGATGCTTGGGTTAGAGATACATTTGCAAATGCTAACGCTTTCTTTGCAACTCTTGCTTACGCTTCAGAAGTACATATTCAGGAAGATAAGACAGGAATCTCTGAAGATGCTGTTTCAACAGTTATTCCAGATGCAGTAATCTACATTCCATTTGCTGAATTAGTAGATATTGATAAGGAAATCGAGAGATTATCTAAGGAAGAGAAGAAGCTTAACGGCGAAATCGCTCGTTGTAACGGTATGTTAAATAATGAGAAGTTCGTATCTAAGGCTCCAGAAAGCAAGATCAACGAAGAGAAGGAAAAGCTTGCTAAGTATAGTGCTATGCTTGAGCAGGTTAAGGAGAGATTAGCTTCGCTTCAGAAGTAAATTTTTTCTAAAAATATTTGTAAAATATAATATTAGACTAGATAATATGCCTGATTTAGCTTATTATTTAGTTAAGTATAGTGATTGGCCACCTCGAATTTTCGGGGTGGCTATATAGAAAGGTAGGATTTTTATGGCAGATTCAATGATAGCAGTACCTTACGTATGTTTCTCAATTCTTATGAGAAGCGGTAGAATTCTTGATATCGATGAGAGATTTACAGAAGTTTTAGGTTACACAGAGGAAGATATTAAGGACGGAAAGATTAGTTTTAAGAACTTAGTACCTGATGTAGAATATGAGTCTTTAATTCAGGAATTTAGAGAACAGTTTATTGAAAAGAGATATGTTTGTTATCAGCATGAGTTAGTTTCAAAGGACAATCATATAACAAAGGTTGTATCTTTCTACAGACTTGAGAACAAATTACTTGACGGACATAGAGTTTTAAGAGTTTCTTGTGCAATGCCTGAAAATCTTAGTGAATAAGGAGTTTCTTTAATGAAAGATGGTTTTGTAAGAGTTGCAAGTATGACTCCTAAGGTAACAGTAGCGGATGTTAGAGCAAATCTTGAGGCAGTTAAGGTCTTAATGAAGGAAGCTTATGACAAGGGTGCAGCTATTGTTTCTTTTCCAGAGCTAGTTTTAACTGGCTATACTTGTAATGATTTATTTTTACAAAAAAAGCTATTAGATGAGGCTAAAAAGGCTTTAGTAGAGTTAAAGGAATATTCTAGTGAATTTCCTGGAACTCTTTTCTTTATTGGACTTCCATTACAGGTAAAGTCTAAGCTTTACAATGTTGTGGCAGCAGTAAAGGATGGAGAAATTTGCGGCTTTACAACAAAAAAGTATATTCCAAACTATGGGGAATTCTATGAGGCAAGATGGTTTAATCCGGGTCCTGTTAAAGGGGATTTTATAGAATTTGGTGAGGACTACATTCCGTTTTCAAATGAACTTTGCTATAAATTTTCAAATTTCGAGGACTTAATCGTAGGCGTTGAAATTTGCGAGGATTTATGGACAGTTAACCCACCAAGTACATCTATGGTTACAGTGCAGGGGGCATCTTTAATTGTCAATGCTTCGGCAAGTAACGAGCTTATTGGCAAGGCAAACTATAGAAAGAGCCTTGTATCAAGTACTTCAGCTAGACTTCTTTGCGCTTATGTTTACACAAGTGCAGGTGAGGGCGAATCCACTCAGGATATTGTCTTCTCAGGTCATAATATTATTGCTGAAAATGGTAGCGTGCTCGCAGAGTCTAAGCGTTTTAGCGGCGAGAGCATCTATGCTGATATTGATGTTGAAAAGTTAGTTGCCGAAAGACGCAGAATGTCTACCTTTAGAGCAAATGAGGATAGATCAGCAGATTTTGCAGCTATAATTAATCTTGATGAAATTAGAAAATTAGACTTAGAGCTTAATAGATTTTATGATAAGGCACCTTTCGTACCTTCTGATAAGGAGGAGAGAGATGCAAGATGTGAGGAAATCTTAAATATTCAGTCTTATGGCTTAAAGAAGAGATTAGAACATACTCATTCTAAGTCAGCGGTTATTGGTATTTCAGGTGGCCTTGATTCTACACTTGCATTACTTGTTACTGCAAGAGCCTTTGATTTATTAGGTTTAGATAGAAAGGGCATTACTTGTGTAACAATGCCTGGATTTGGTACAACTGATAGAACTTATTCTAATGCAGTTTTACTTACAAAGAAGCTAGGTTGTTCTTTAAGGGAGATTAGCATTGTAGATGCTGTTAGACAACATTTTCATGATATTAATCACGATGAGTCAGTGCATGATGTCACTTATGAGAACAGTCAGGCAAGAGAGCGTACACAGCTTTTAATGGATATTGCTAATCAAACAGCAGGTCTTGTAATAGGTACAGGGGATTTATCAGAGTTAGCTCTTGGTTGGGCTACATACAACGGCGATCACATGTCTATGTATGCTGTAAATGTATCTATACCTAAGACTTTGGTAAGACATTTGGTTAGATTTTATGCTGATACATGTAAGGAAGAGGAATTATCTAGAGTCTTACTTGATGTACTTGATACACCAGTATCTCCAGAGCTTTTACCACCAGATAAGGATGGCAAGATTGCTCAAAAAACTGAGGATTTAGTAGGCCCTTATGAGTTACATGATTTTTTCCTTTATCACATGTTAAGATTTGGCATGACACCAAAGAAATTATTTAGAATTGCAAAGCTAGCTTTTGCAGAGGAAATCAAAGAAAATACATATTCGGATGCTATAATCTACAAATGGCTTCGTACCTTTACTTGGAGATTCTTTGCTCAACAGTTTAAGCGTTCTTGTTTACCAGATGGACCTAAGGTTGGTTCTGTAGCAGTATCACCAAGGGGAGATTTAAGAATGCCAAGTGATGCAAGCTCACATATTTGGATGCTTGAACTTGACGAACTTAAAGAAGAGCTAGGTATAGAATAATTTATGGAGGTTTCAAAAAATGGGAAAGAAACAGGAAAGTAATGACAATACTGGAAAAGTCGTTACTAAGTATGACAAGAAGGTAGCTAAAAGAAAGGAAGAGGAACGTAAGGCAAAGCGTAATAAATTTATTGCAAAAATCGTTGCCTTATGCCTCGTGGCAATTATTGTAATTAGCGGTGTTGCTGCATTTTCTTTAAGATACTATAGAATTCATACACAGTTTATTAAGGTTAATAATGAAAATGTAAGCGAAATCGAATTTGATTTCTATTACGGCATGACTAAGTCCACATTATTTAATACTACACTTTATAGCGACATGACATATCTTGATTATTATGAGAATTACTTAGGCTATAGTTCTTCAAAGAAGGATAAGGCTCAGACATATTCTGATGATTACACATGGTATGATTATTTCGCATCACAGACAGTTGATACAATTAAGGAATATAAGGCATTATTACAGTTAGCTAGTGAAGCTGGTTACGAGTATACAACAGCTGATGATGACTACAATGAATTTGTTGAAAATATTACATCAACAGCAGAGTCTAATAGTATGTCCGTTAAGGAATATGTTAAGTCACTTTACGGCGACAATGCTAGCCTTTCAAATATCAAGTCATATATTCTTGAAGTTTTAGAGGCTCAGAGCTACCTTGAGCAGTTACAGGAAGAACTTGCTGCAACTGATGAAGAAGTAGCTGCTTATATTGCTGAAAACTACTCAAGCGATTCTACAGAATCAACTGATTCAACAGAATCTACAGATTCTACAGAGGATAGTTCTACTGATTATGATGAAGATGAGATTAGATCAACAATTCTAAGCCAGAAGTATAACGAGGTTATTAGCCCTGTTATGGAGGCTATGAGCTTTACTAATATTCATAACAGAATTAAGATGTACAGCTCATCTACAAGCTCAGATTCAGAGGATTCTGACACAAGCGAGGAATCAACAGAAGAATCACAAGAGTCAACTAGTCAGGCTGAATAATTAAAAGAAAGTTTAGTTAGGCGCCATTTTGGCGCCTTTTTTGACAATAGACTAGGCTTGAAAGGGAATTAGATTTATGAATTACGAAGATTTATATAAATATAAATATGCCATTTTTGATTTAGATGGAACTTTACTAGATTCTTCTGATGTTTGGACAAAGGTGGATGAGGAATTTTTAAGAAAAAGAAATATTCCTATGACAGAGGAATATGCCATTGAAATTAAAAAGCATAATTTTGAATCTGGCGCAGTTTATACAGTTGAGAGATACAATTTAGAGGAAGATCCAAAAGACATAGTAAATGAATGGTATGGCATGGCAATTAAGGCCTATAGAGAGGACATTATGCTAAAGCCTGGGGCCTTTGATTTACTTAAGAAGATGAAGGACTTAAATATTAAGCTTGCAGTGGCTACCTCTTCAGATGAGGTACTTTATAAGGATTGCTTAATTAGAAACGGCATTTATGACTTCTTTGATGTCTTTGTACAGACTAAGGAAGTTAATAGAGGAAAGGAATTTCCTGATGTCTATATAGAGGCGGCAAAGCGTATTGGAGCAGATATTAGTGATTGTCTTGTATTTGAAGATTTATATGTTGCTATAAATGCAGCAAAATCCGCAGGTTTTAAAACTATTGGCGTATTTGATAAGTCTAATTTAGATGATATTGATGCCATTAAGGATGCTTCTGATTATTACATAGAGCAATATTGCTAATCTAGGGCATTAGTAAGGGAGAATTGTTATAAGATTGATTTTTCTATTGCCAATTTTAATGAAATAAACTAAAATAAATTCTAGAAGTGTTTTAGAAAGCTTTCTAGAATAATATCAAGAATAAATCTATGAATTGGGGAGGATTATCATATGAAAAAATTCTTTAAAGAATTCAAGGAATTCGCGCTTAAGGGAAATGTAATGGATATGGCAGTCGGCGTTATCATTGGTGCTGCATTTGGTAGTATTGTAACAGCCCTTACAACTGATTTCATCAATCCATTAATCAACTCAATTGGTGGTGCTAGCTTTGGTGGTAAGATACATTTACCATGGTCTGGCACAGGTGAGAATGCTCAGTATCTTTTATGGGGTGATTTCTTAACACAGGTTGTAAACTTCATTATTATGGCTTTTTGTATCTTTGTTATGGTTAAGGCTATTAATAAGCTTACAAGTCTTGGTAAGAAGGAAGAAGTTAAGGACCCAACAGAGAAGGAGTGTCCATACTGTTTTAGTAAGATTTCAATTAAGGCAACACGTTGCCCACATTGTACATCTGAATTAAAGTAGGATAATAAGTAAAGCTTAGGAAAAGATTAGTGAATAAAAGGGATAGGTAAGTTGCTATCCCTTTTTTGATTTACTAGCAAAAATGCAATAAAAAAGAAGCCAGGCATCAATAGGTCTCCCTCCTATCATTACTAGCTTCTTTTTTATTTTACTTTTTGTTAATAAAAGGCCTCCCAACTTTTCATCAACGTAAACCTATATAATACTGTGTCACGATCTTAATTTATACACAGTCTTGTTTCTTTCTTACAAGAAAATATTAACATAGTATTAAAATTTCTTATTCACTCCAAAAGGGGGGTATTTCTATCAAAACGAATCGCTTTTGTACTTATTCCTATACATTAAATTTTTATTAACAAAAATTGAAAGTAATATGTTATACTCAACCACAGTGTTTATCCTTTAAAATCGGGGGTTATTAGGTAAGGAATTTATGAATTTAAAAGCTTTTTTAAAAGATAATCGATTAATGATAGATGGCGCTTTTGGTACATATTATAACAATCTTTTTGATACTAATGAATTACCAGAATTTGCCAATATAACTAATAAAGATAGGGTAATTAATATCCATAAAGAATATATAGAGGCTGGTGCTAAGCTTATTAGAACTAACACCTTTGCATGTAATAGCATAAGCCTTGATACAAGTATAGATAGGGTTAAGGACTATATAAGAGCTGCTATTTTTAATGCTAGAACAGCTATTAAATTAGCGAAGAAAGAAGCTAATAAGGAAGATGAGCTTGGCGATAGCGATACATTTTTAGCAGCATCCATAGGGCCTATCCCATTTAGTGACTTAATGGATAGAGAGATGCTTACAAAGGAGTATCTTGAGATAGTTTCTGCCTTTATTGAAGAAGGGGTTGAAATCTTTGATTTTGAGACATTTGATAGCCTAGATTACATAATGGAGGCTATTAAGCTTGCTAGTAAACATGGTGAGGTTTTAGTAAGTTTTTCCGTAAATCAGTATGGATATAGTAATGCTGGCCTTTCTGCAAGACATTTATTAGAGGATGCCAACAATTGCGAGGAAATCTTTGCAACAGGCTTTAATTGCGGGGTTGGACCTAGTCACATGGAGGCAATTATAAAGAAGCTTAGCTATATGATAACTAAGCCACTTATAACAGTTCCTAATGTGGGTTATCCTTCTAATGTCAGCGGTAGAATGGTTTTCCTTAATCAGAACGTGGATTATTTTAAAGAAAGAATTGATAACTTACTTGACTGTGGCGTTGATATTATTGGAGGCTGTTGTGGTACTAATCCAAAGCATATCAAGGCTATAGCTAAGGACTTCGATTTTAAGGGAAAAGTTCGTAATAATGACAATAAGGTAAAGGAGACAAGGAAAGAAGCAGTTACTGATGCAGCCTTTTATAATAAGCCTAATCAGGCTAGTGGTAAGCTAATTGCTGTTGAGCTTGCACCTCCTCTAAACGGAGATGATGAGAAGCTTATTTCTTCGGCTCTTTATTTAAAGAATAAGGGTGTGGATGTGCTTACTTTCCCTGATTCACCTTCGGGTAGAACAAGAGCAGATTCCATTCTTGTGGCTAATAAAGTAAATATCGAGACAGGAATGTGCGTTATGCCACACATTTGCTGCAGAGATAAGAACGCAATTGCTATTAGATCTCAGTTACTTGGAGCTTATGTTAATGACATTAAGAATTTCCTTGTAATTACAGGAGATCCCATTCCATCAATTGTTCGTTCAAGCGTAAAGTCAGTATTTAACTTTGATTCTGTGGGGCTTATGAATATCATTAAGGATATGAATTGCGACCAGTTTAATCAAAGTCAGATGGTCTTTGGTGGTGCTATTAATCAGGGCAGAAGTAATTTTAAGGTAGAGCTAAATCGCGTCCTTAAAAAGCTTGAGGCCGGCGCTACATTTTTCTTTACACAACCAATATTTAGTAAAGAGGATATTGATAGGCTAAGGACTATAAAAGAGGCTGTGGGAGATAGGGCAAAGATATTAGCGGGGATTATGCCTTTAGTAAGCCTTAAGAATGCTAGCTTTATGAAAAATGAAATGGCAGGAATTAACGTTACTGATGAAATTATTTCCATGTATCGAGAGGACATGACAAAGGAAGAGGGAGAAGAGGTTGGTATTAAGGTGGCAAAGTCTGTTATAAGTCAGACTAAGGACTTTATTGACGGCTATTATTTTTCATTTCCTTTTAATAGAGTTTATCTTTTGGATAGAATTGTTAGTGACGAACTTTAACTCAGTCGGAGTACAAGCTCCGACTGAGTTAAACGCTCCGCGAGGATGCGCACGGATTCGGACAGGAAATTGTCTGCTGAAGCAGACCCGAATCCGGCGCGCAAGACTCGCGAGCGAGTCTTGACTTTTTGATAAAAAGCGACGTAATTGACACATTTTCGGGACTTTATTTATATTTAAGAAAATGTAACAAAGCCAGTATTTACGGGGCTTTGCGCCCCTTGTGTAATTGACTATTAATAGTATATATGTTATAATTAGGCAAATGTGAATCGGATTGATATCTACATTACGATTTAGAATTCTTTCTCCCAAAAGAATTTTAAAAGACAGTTTTAATACCCGGTTAGAATTGTCTATATAAGATAAGAGAAACAATCTTTGTTTCTTACTTAGTTGCATTTATATAGCAAAGTAACAAGTCGGAGGTTTTAAGTATATGAGTATGAAAATGGATGAAACTCAGGTAAAACATTTTATTATTACTGAGAGAAGAAAGGGAACAACCATTGAAGAACTAGTATTTATCCTTCATGATAATGGGGTTCCAGACTATGAAATATCTAATTTTCTTGATTTATCAATTAGATATGTGGAAGATGTTTTGAGTGACGGTTAAAACTTATTTTAATATTTTTTATGGGAGGGGTAATATATTTAAGAAAGATAGAGAGGTATTTTGATGGAAGTTTTAAAAATATCTATTACTTCTGAAGAATCAAGAAGTTATCATAATATATTTGGACGATTAAAGGCACTTAATCTTGTAGACTGGTTAAAGGCTTATATTGTCTCAGTTATTTATGTTGTAATATTAGGAGTGGCTTTTTATGCCTTAGCTAGACAGACAGCACTTTATGTGTGGTTTGTAGTTCCTACAGCATTTAAGCTAGTAGCTTTTTTAATTCTTTTGTTTATAGCAGCTATGCAGCGTTCAGCCAATAAGCAGGTGGCTAATCTTCTTAATAAGTATTTTGTAAGTAACTTACAGGAAGAGATTTTAAGGGGAAAGATAAGACTTAAAAAAGTTAAAGTTGTAAAAGACAAGATACTAGTATATTATAGAAAAGATGAGTAAATCTCATAAATAAATATGACTATTTAAAGTGCGGCGCTTTTTGCCCGCACTTTTTGTACGAATAAGAATTACGAGGCATAAGTATGAAAGTTGGTTTTTTTGATTCTGGTATAGGCGGATTATCCACTCTACATCAAAGTATGAAGGTTTTACCAGAGGTGGACTACTATTTCTACGCGGACACAGATCATGTGCCTTACGGAGAAAAGTCCATTGAAGAGATAAGAAAATTAGTTGATCATGCAGTTGGATTTCTAGTTGATAAGGGTTGTGAAGTTATTGTCCTTGCTTGTAATACAGCTACAACAGCAGCTATAACACCTCTTCGTAATAAGTATAAGATTCCAGTAATTGGAATCGAACCTGCTGTTAAACCGGCAGTTGCCCACTGTAAGGATAAGAGAGTTATGGTTATGGCAACACCAGTTACAGCTAAAGAACCGAAATTAAAGAATCTTATTTTGAAGTATGATTTGGAGAATAAGGTTGATGTCGTTCCAATGCCAGGTCTTGTTAGACTAGCACAAAACGATGAATTTTCGGGAGATAGACTCCTTAATTATATTCACAAAGCATTAGCAGATTATAATTTAGCTGACTACTCACAATTAGTGCTTGGATGCACACATTTTAATTATTTCAAAGACACATTTGCAAAGGTATTCCCAAATGATATTGAAATGTTAGATGGAAATTTAGGTGTTTCAAATCATCTAAGGGAAACAATTATTAACACAGGTCTTGTAAAGGAAGAAGAACTAGTTGGAAGAGGCAGCGTGGAATACTATTATTCAGACCGTAAGATTGAAGATGGAGAAGAACTAGAACATATCAAGGCTCTTCACCAGAGATTAGAGAGAAATCTTAAGTTATAGATTAGATAAGGGTAAATAAATTATGAGATTAAGGGTTCCATTTTATTATAATGATTTTCATTGCATTACAGATAGATGTAATGATAACTGTTGTGTAGGTGGATGGGAGATAGATATTGACGAGGAAACTTATGACTATTACATGAGTCTTGAAGGGGAATTAGGTGAGACAATTCGTAATAGCATAGTAACAAGCGAAGATGGAGAGCATATGTTTAAGCTTAATAATGGACATTGCCCATTATTGCTTGACTCAGGACTTTGTAAGGTCCATGCAGAATTAGGTGAAGAACACTTAGGTGTTGTCTGTTCGCAATTTCCAAGATACAGCGAGTATTTTGGGGAGTATAAAGAATCAGGTATTGGTTTGGCCTGCGAAGAGGCAGCAAGAATTGTTTTATCAGCTAATGAGAAATTCAGCTTAGTTGAAAGCGAGCTAGATGAAGAAGTTGTAGAAGATAGTGAATTTGATAAAGAATATGCAGACATTATTTTTGCGGCACGTGATATCATTTTCAAGATCCTTGAGAAAAAGGAATTGCTTATACACGAGCGTTTAGCGTGCATATTAGAGCTTTCTGATAAGATGCAGGACTTAATTAACGAAGATGATTATGAGGGCCTAAATGCCTTAATTTCGAGCTATGATCAGTCAGATGTTGAGACCACTCTCATGTCTATTAATCGCGAATACGAGGATGGACGTTTTGATAGTCTATCTGAGACTGAAGGTATAAGAAGTATCATTTATGCTTACGAGGATATGGAAGTTTTAAATGAGGAATGGGAAAGGGATATTAAAGACGTGGTATTTAAGTTCCACGAGGCTTTAACTATCGAAGAGTATTATACCTATAATTCGAGATTTTTTGCCCTTATTCAGGAGCGTATGGATGAATATAAGAACCTTTTACAGTATTTTGTCTTTAGATATTTTGCTAAGGCAATTTATGACCATGACGTTTTAAGTAAAGCGAAGATGTTAGTTACTAATTTCTTTGTGATTAAAGAGATGGATATGGCTAAATGGATTGATAAGGGTTGGAATTTCACTCATGAAGATCAGTTAGATGTAATTCATGTTTTTTCAAGACAGGTTGAGTATTCAGAGGAGAATATGGAGGTCTTATATGAGGCCTTTATATTTGATGAAATCTTTGAAAAAGATAATCTAATGGGCTTACTTTGGATTGACAGTGTATCTATATAAATATAAAATAGTTCCATATAGTTGTCATACAACATTTGTATGTTGTATGATTACTATGTGGAATTTTTTTATAGGAGGAAGATATGATAAAGGAAGCTATTGCAAAGCTTGTTAAGGGCGAGGATATCCCTGAAGAGCTTATGACAGAAGTTATGGAAGAAATCATGACAGGTGAAGCTACTGATGCGCAGAAAGCCTCATTTTTAACAGCACTTTCAATTAAGGGCGAGACTATTGATGAGATCACAGCAGCAGCAAGAGTTTTAAGAGCTCATTGCGAGAAGTTCTTAAATGACATGGAAGTGCTTGAAATTGTTGGTACTGGCGGAGATGGTTCTAATACAATTAATATTTCTACACTTTCATCAATTGTTTCTGCAGCAGCAGGGATTGCAGTTGCAAAGCATGGTAATAGAGCAGCTTCAAGTAGGTGTGGTACAGCTGATGTACTTGAGGCACTTGGAGTTAAGATTGACTGTGCTCCAGCACGTTCAGCACAGATCTTACATGATATTAACCTTTGCTTCTTATTTGCACAGAAGTACCATCCAGCAATGCGTTTTGTTGGTGGCGTTAGAAAGGAAATGGGAATCAGAACTTTATTTAACTTACTTGGCCCTCTTGCTAATCCAGCAGGTGCTACAATGCAGTTATTTGGTGTATATAGCGAAGAGCTAGTTGAACCTCTTGCTCACGTATTACACAACTTAGGCGTTAAGAGAGCTTTAGTAGTTTATGGTATGGATTCCATCGATGAGATTTCTCTTTCAGCCCCTACAAAGGTTTGCGAATTTAAGGGTGATGAGTTTAAGAGCTATGAAATCGCACCAGAGCAGTTTGGTATGAAGCGTTGCAAGAAGGAAGAATTAGTTGGTGGTACACCAGAAGAGAATGCACAGTTCGCCCTTGAAATCTTAAAAGGTGCTAAGGGACCTAAAAGAGATGTTGTATTACTTAATGCAGGTGCAGCTATTTATCTTGCAAAGGATGATATTACAATGGAAGAGGCTATAGCTATTGCAGCAGATATGCTTGATAGTGGTAAGGCTCTTGAGAAGTTAAACCAGTTCATTGAAGAAAGCAATAAATGATTTGATGCTGATTATCAAAAATGCTACGATGGCATAAAGTTTAATCAGGATAATTTAGAAAAAAATTGACCTAAGACTTATGGTTTAATATAAGTCTTAGGTCTTTTTTATACAAAATTCAATTAGATATTAAGTTAGATTTAAGCTGCCATATCTGATACAAAGAAATCGTTGTACCATACAAGGAAGATGTAGATAGTCCAAATCTTTCTTGAGTTATCAGCCTTACCTTCCTTATGATCATCAAGATACTTAACAAGGTAGTCTGTGTTAAAGAATTCCTTAGCTGCATCGCTTGTGAAAGCTTCTTTAACGATGTTGTAATACTTTTCATCTCTTAACCAGATTCTAATTGGTACTGGGAAGCCAAGCTTCTTCTTTTCAGCAACCATATCTGGTAAGTGCTTGTTAGCTGCATGTCTAAAGGCAACCTTAGTATTCTCCTTAGTAACCTTAAGGTTAGTAGGAAGGTTCTTAGCCACATTCCAAACTTCCTTATCAAGGAATGGAACTCTAACTTCAAGAGAGTTAGCCATACTCATCTTATCTGCTTTAAGTAAGATATCACCAATTAACCAGAAGTTAACATCGATATACTGCATCTTAGTTACGTCATCTAAGTTCTTAACCTTTTCATAGTAAGGCTTAGTTAAATGAGTATGAGCATACTGGCCTGTTGGAGCCTTTAAAAGCTTATTACGTTCTTCTTCATTAAACATGAAAGCATTACCAATGAATCTCTCTTCAACAGTCTTGCTTGCACGCTGTAAGAAACTCTTTCCCTTAAACTTAAATGGAATAGCCTTAGCTACCTTAGCAAGAGCCTTTCTAACTGGAAGAGGAAGCTTCTGGAAAGCTGCTAAATCCATTGGTTCCTTGTAAATGTTATAACCACCAAAGAATTCATCAGCACCTTCACCTGACATAGCAACCTTAACATGTTCTGCAGCTGTCTTACTTACAAAGTAAAGAGCAATAGCAGCAGGATCAGCTAAAGGCTCGTCCATGTGATACTGAATCTTTGGAATAGCTGACCAATATTCTTCACTTGAAACAAGCTTAGAATAGTTGTCAATCTGTACCTTTTCTGAAAGAGACTTTGCATAATCGATTTCGTTATACTTGTTATAATCAAAACCTACTGTAAATGTCTTGTCTCCGTTAAATGTAGCAGCAACATAGCTTGAATCAACACCACTTGAAAGGAATGAACCAACTTCAACATCTGAAATCTTGTGGTATTCGATAGAATTTGCAACTACATCATCGATTTCCTTAATAGCCTCATCCATAGTCTTTGTAGAATCTGGAGTAAATTCAGGCTCCCAGTATCTTTCAATTTCCATTTTGCCTTCTTTAAATGTAAAGCAATGACCTGGCATTAACTTAAAGATGCCCTTAAAGAATGTCTCTTCAAGTACTGAGTACTGGAATGTTAAGTAGTTTTCAAGAGCAACAGGATTAACTTCCTTCTTAACATCAGGGTGCTTTAAGATGCTCTTAATTTCTGAACCGTAAACTAAATTGTTGTTAGCAATTGTATAGTAAAAAGGCTTAATACCAAAGTAATCTCTAGCGCCAAATAAAGTCTTATTCTTGCTATCCCAAATAACAAAGGCAAACATACCTCTTAACTTGTTAAGTAAGTCCTTGCCATATTCTTCGTAACCGTGAATTAAAACTTCAGTATCTGCCTTATTTGCAAATGTATGTCCCTTAGCAATTAATTCTTCTCTTAATTCTTTGAAATTATAGATTTCGCCATTGAAAGTGATAACCATTGTTTTATCTTCATTAAACATTGGCTGATCACCGTTATTTAAATCCTGGATTGAAAGACGTCTAAAACCTAGATGAATTGTGCCATCTTCATTGTATTCTCCTGAACTATCAGGACCTCTGTGAATAATAGTATCCATCATTTCTTTTAAAACTGCTTTTTCATTTTTGCACTTTCCAGTAAAACCAGCAATTCCGCACATAAAATGTACCTCCCGTTATTAGAATATAGTTTATACTTTTTTCTTTTGAAAATTGTTTATTTTGTGAACTTTCTAACTATAGCATTATGTAAAAAAGTTATCAATGTTTAGCTGAGTTTTTTTGTAGATTCTCTCTCTACTAAGTTATATTCAAGTTGAACGCTAAGATTAGGGCTAGTCTTTTCTTTCTTGTTTATCTTGTCTAAAACTAGGCTAGCTGCCTTGATTCCTGCATCTTCATAGAAAAAATGTACTGTGGTAATGGAAGGGTAGGATACAAGGGATAGCTTGCTATCACCAAAACCTGTCACTTCAATATCCTCTGGAACTTTAAGGTTGGTTTCCCTTAAATACTTAATGGCGCCTGCTGCAATTGTATCTGTGGCACACATAATTGCATCAATAGTCTTATCATTACTAATAAGTTCCTTACAAGCCTCATAAGCTGCATCAAAGCTAAAAGTTACTTCTTTAATGTTCTTTTTATGGATAGTCTTTCCATTTTCCTTAAAAGCATCTATAAAACCTTTACGTCTATTAAGGCCTACTGCCACATCTTCAGAAGTTACGGTAATCATTGCGGGATTAGTTGAAGTCTTTGAAAGCTTGCGGCCAAGGCTTAGGGCAGCATGATAATCATCAGAATATATGCAAGAATAGCCCTTAACATTTTGCCCTAAAATAACAATTGGCACCTGATAAGAAGCCAAAGTCTTAATGTGCTCTTTTGTAAAAATTGTACCTAGTAAAATGATTCCATCTACGTGATTCTCCTTAAAAAGGCGAAGATACTTTAACTCCTCACTGGCATTGTTGTTAGTTGAAGCAAGTAAAATCTGATAGTTCTTCTTTGAAAGAACACTAGTAATACCTGAAACCATGCGACCTATTGAATCAGAGTCAATCTTAGGAATAATTACACCGATGTAGTTAGTCTTTTTGCTTCTAAGAGTTTGGGCGTAGCTTGATGGAGTGTAACCAGTCTCTTCAATAATCTGCTTAATCTTGTCTCTCTTATCTTGACTAACATAACCATCATTAAGATATCTAGAAATAGTGGCGCGCGATACGCCAGCTAACTTTGCAATTTCATTTATTGTCATAATACCCTCCCCAAAAATTGGCTATTAATTGAGTTCTATAAATGTATAAGTTAATAGAAACAATAGATAAAGTATACCATAATCTGTTAAAATATTATTATTAGTTAGTCCGTTTTATTTAGAAGTTAATAATCTTGTTGAAAATGCACAAAGAAACCACAAATTAATTGTGAGAACTGTGCATTTACAACAAAAGCATCAGTAACTATAATATGCATTATAAGACATGAGAACGTTCTCACACAATGGGATGTAGTAAATGTAACGTTTTTATGTTTTAAAAAATGTAAAAACGTGAGAATGTTCTCACAATAATTTTTAGTGATATGGAGGTAAGCTATGGATTATTCAAAGGCAGCTAAACAGGTGCTTGACGGCGTTGGTGGAGCAAGTAACGTCGTATCTGCTGCACATTGTGCAACAAGACTTCGTCTAGTAATTGCTGATAACAGCAAGGTAGACAAGAAAAAGATTGAGGATGCTGAAGGAGTTAAGGGTTGTTTTGAGGCCCAGGGTCAGCTTCAGGTTATTTTTGGAACAGGTATTGTAAATGATGTTTACGATGAGTTCATTAAGTTATCAGGAACTAAGGCTAGTTCTAAGGAAGAGGTAAAAGAGGCCGCAGCTAAGAAACAGAACATTTTCCTAAGAGCTATTAAGACTTTAGGTGACATCTTCGTTCCTATTATTCCAGCAATCGTAGCAAGTGGTTTATTAAACGGTTTACTTGGAGGCCTATCAAGTGCTTTCCCAGAAATCGCTAACTCAGATTTCTATGCAATAATTAACCTCTTCGCAGGTGCAGCTCTTAGTATGTTACCAATTCTTATTGCAATTAGTGCAGCTAAGAAGTTTGGTTGTAATGAGTTCCTTGCAGCTGTTATTGGTTTTATTATGATTCATCCAAACTTAACAAATGCTTGGTCAGTAGCAAGTATTGAAGCTGCTGGCGGAACAGTTGATAAGTGGTCTGTTTGGTTTGGTCTTTACGATGTAAATCAGGTAGGTTATCAGGGCCATGTAATTCCTGTAATTATCGCAATTTTAATTATGTCTGTTATCGAGAAGAAGTTACACAAGATTGTACTAGCAATGCTTGATTTATTTGTAACTCCACTTGTAACAGTTTTAGTAACAGGTTATTTAACACTTACAATTATTGGACCTATCTTCTCAACAGTAGAGGGTTGGGTATTAACAGGTGCTCAGACACTTATCGGCCTTCCATTTGGTATAGGCGGAATCTTAATTGGTGGTCTTTATGCAATCACAGTAGTTGCAGGTCTTCATCATATGTACAACATGATTGAAGCTGAGATGTGTTCTTTAGCAACTCCTATGAATACATGGATGCCAATTGCTACAGCAGCTAACGTAGGCCAAGGTGCAGCAGCTCTTGCTGTAGGTATCAAGTCAAAGAATAAGAAGATTAAGTCAATGGCAATGCCAGCTTCCTTCTCAGCTTTCCTTGGTATTACTGAACCAGCTATCTTTGGTGTTAATATTAGATTTATGAAGCCATTTGTTGCAGGTTGTATCGGCGGTGCCGCAGGTGGATTTGTAGCAGCTATATCAGGAATTTATGCTAGTGCATACGGAATCACAGGTCTATTTGGTTTCCTTATTACAACTAAGTTTGTAGTAGGCTATGCCTTAGTAATGCTTGTTTCCTTTGTTGTATCCTTTATTTGTTCATGGATTCTTTATAAGGATCCAAAGGAAGAAGCTTAAACTTAACATATTCTAAAGAAATAGGGACTAATTATTTATAGTTAGTCCCTATATTAACTTTTATGAAGAATACATTGGAGGACAAGAAAATATGTATAAACACAAATATCATATAATGCCGCCAAAAGGCTGGTTAAACGACCCTAATGGCAGCTGCTATTATAAGGGCTTATATCACATTTTCTTTCAGTATAGTAAAGATGATGTTAATGGCGGTCTTAAAACTTGGGGCCACTACACTTCAAAGAACCTGGTGGATTTTGAATTTAAGGGAGAGGCAGTTTTCCCTGATTCAGAATGGGATAAGGACGGGGCTTATTCAGGCACAGCCTTTATAGATGGCAACACTTTAGAACTTTTTTATACTGGAAATGTAAAGCATCCTGGTAACTACGATTATATAAACGAGGGCAGAGGCCACAATGTCTTATTTTTACAATCAGAGGATGGAATGCATTTTAATAATAAGACCTGTCTTTTAACTAATGCTGACTATCCGGATAATATGAGTTGTCATGTTAGGGACCCTAAGATTTTTTATGAAAATGGACTCTACTATATGTTACTTGGTGCAAGAACGAGAGATAGTAAGGCCGCCTTTCTTTTATATGAATCTGAGGATAGAAAAAAATTGACATTAAATAAGTCCTATATCTCAGATAATGATTTTGGATATATGTGGGAATGTCCTGACTTTTTTGAATTAAATGGACATAAAGTATTATCCTTTTGTCCACAAGGTTTGGAGTCTAGTTTGGATAGATTTGCAAATGTATATCAGTCAGGATATATAATGAAAGATTTGAATAAATTAGACATCGTAAATAGAAATTGCGACGAACTTAAATCAGAAATAAAGTTAGAAGACTTTGTGGAATGGGATTTAGGTTTTGATTTTTATGCTCCTCAGACCTTTAAGGGAGAGGATGGAAACATTTACTTAATTGGCTGGGCAGGAGTACCAGATGCCCCTTATGGAAATGCAGCTTCAATAGCGGAAGGGTGGCAGCATTCCATGACTTTAGTTAGACGTTTAAGCCTTAAGAATAATAAGATTTATCAGGAGCCTGTAATTGGTGATATACAGGACAAGTTTGAAGATATAAAGGTAACTAAATTAGAAAATAATGAAAGCTTAGTAAAGACTAATCTTTATGCAAATATTGAGATAGAAGCGGATAAGGATTTATCTGTGGAATTTAACAAAGACCTTAAAATCTCTTATAATAGCGAGGCTAAGGAACTTCTTATGGAATATTTTAATGATACGGGAGATGGTAGAGATAAAAGAAAGGCTAAACTAGATAGCCTTGAGAATCTATCATTCTTTATGGATGGCTGCATCCTTGAAGTGTATGCAAATTCAGGGGAAGCGGTTATGACTACAAGATATTATCCTTTAAAGAAGGAAATCGATATTAAAATTATTAATGAAAAAAATGTATGTGCTAGAGCTTATAAAGAGAATTAATTTTTATAAGAATCTGGCAAGGATTAATTAAAAGAAAATGTGAAAGTGAGATTAAAAATGAAGAAATTACTTGCAATTGGTGAAGCCCTTATAGATTTTATTCCGGGAGATGTAGGAAAGGCTATTAGTGAAGTTAGCTCTTTTAACCCTAAGGTAGGTGGCGCACCTGCTAATGTGTGTGGCTGCTTTAAAAAGCTTGGTGGAGAATCAGCAATGATTACTCAGGTAGGCGCTGATGCCTTTGGTGATAAGATTGTAAATGAGCTTGCTAGCTTTGGTATTGATACAAGCACAATTAAGAGAACTAATAAAGCTACAACTTCACTAGCTTTCGTTGCCCTAAAGGAAGATGGCAATAGAGAGTTTGCCTTCTTTAGAAAGCCGGGAGCAGATATGCTCTATGAGGCAGACTATTTAGAAGAGGATGTTTTTAAGGATAATTTTGGCCTACATTTTTGTTCCGTAGATCTTGGAAATTTTCCAATGAAGGAAGCTCACAAAAAGGCTATAAAGCTTGCAAGAGACAATGGGGGCCTTATTAGCTTTGATCCTAATTTAAGATTTAACCTTTGGGATAGTAAGGAAGAACTATATAAGGCGGTTTGGGAGTTTATTCCTGAGGCGGATATTCTAAAAATTTCTGATGAAGAGATTGACTTTATTGCAGGTACACATAATATCGAAGAGGCTCTTCTAAAGCTTATGCAGGGGAATGTAAAACTTGTGATTTACACAACAGGTTCAAAGGGAGCTTACGCATTTTCAAAAGAACACAAGGCCTTTAGTAAGGCAACAAGCCACAAGGCAGCTGATACAACTGGGGCAGGAGATGGCTTTATTGGCGCCTTCCTTAATAGACTTGCTATGGATAATGTTAAAAGAGAGGGCTTAGAAAGTCTAGATTCTAGTCGCCTTCAGGCTTATCTTGATTTTGCAAATGTATGCTGCGGCCTTAGTGTTACAAGAAAGGGTGCAATTGCTTCATATCCAACTGAGACAGAAATTCTAGAAGAGATGAAAAACTACAAAAATTAAAGCAATCAACTCCTATCTTTTATTTACAAAAAAAGCTACATAATTTATAATAAACAAGAATTTTTATTGATTAAGAATTTGGGTCTGACAATAAAAGCTAGGAGGAAGAGTAAATGAGCAAGATTAAAATGACAACTCCATTAGTTGAAATGGATGGAGATGAGATGACAAGAGTTTTATGGAAGTTGATTAAGGATGAGTTACTTAACCCTTTCGTAGAGCTAAATACAGAATACTATGATTTAGGATTAGTTCATCGTAATGAAACTAACGATCAGGTTACAGTAGATTCAGCAGAGGCAACTAAGAGATTAGGTGTTGCTGTTAAATGTGCTACAATCACTCCTAACGCAGCCAGAGTTAAGGAATATGACCTTAAGGAGATGTATAAGAGTCCTAATGGTACAATTAGAGCTATGCTTGATGGTACTGTTTTTAGAGCTCCTATTATTGTAAAGGGCATTGAGCCATACGTTAAGAACTGGAAGAAGCCTATTACAATTGCTAGACATGCTTATGGTGATGTTTACAGAGCTTCAGAGATGAAGGTAGCTGGCCCTGGTAAGGCAGAGCTTGTATTTACTGATGAGCAGGGTAATGAGCAGAGAGAATTAATTCATAACTTTAAGAGCGCAGGAATCCTTCAGGGTATGCACAATATTGAAGACTCAATTGAAAGTTTTGCTAGAAGTTGCTTTAACTACGCACTTGATACAAAGCAGGATTTATGGTTTGCAACAAAGGATACAATTTCAAAGAAGTATGACCATACATTTAAGGATATTTTCCAGGATATTTATGATAAGGAATATGCTGATAAGTTCAAGGCAGCAGGAATCGAATATTTCTACACACTTATTGATGATGCTGTAGCAAGAGTTATTCGTTCTGAAGGCGGTTATATCTGGGCATGTAAAAACTACGATGGTGATGTTATGTCAGATATGGTTGCAACTGCATTTGGTTCATTATCAATGATGACAAGCGTACTTGCTTCACCTCATGGTTACTATGAATATGAAGCAGCACACGGAACAGTTCAGAGACACTATTATAAGCACCTTAAGGGTGAGGAAACATCCACAAATCCTATTGCAACAATCTTTGCTTGGAGCGGTGCTCTAAGAAAGAGAGGCGAGTTAGATAACTTAGCTGATCTTTGTGATTTCGCTGATAAGCTTGAGAAGGCTTGCATTAAGACAGTTGAAGATGGAAAGATGACAAAGGATTTAGCTTTAATTACAACTAATCCTAATCCAACAACACTTAATACACAGGACTTCATTTCTGCTGTAAGAGAGACACTTGAAGGTCTTTTAGCTTAAGATTATTTGCAGGGTATAGGAAAATGAATTGCTATACCCTGTTTTATTGCGATTCTAGGGCAAGTATTGTAATATTTATATAGAAGTAATATAATTTACTTTTGGTATAAAATACGAAGTTTTCATGATAAAATTCATATTATACATTAGATAAAAACGAGGGAAATTAAGGAGAGAGTATGATTCATTCAATTTTAAACTTTACATTTAGAGGCATGAACATTAATCAGTTAGTGATTTGGTTTTTTATTTACAGCTTCCTTGGCTGGTGCATGGAATGTGTAGTTATTAGACACCAATTAGGATATTGGGAGAATAGAGGTTTTGCAAAGTCTCCATTCTGTATTATCTATGGTTTCGGTTTATTCTTTGCATTTATTTTATTTAGACCAATTGAGCATAATTTCTTTGCACTCTATATTGCAGGAGCAATTTGTGCAACTGCCTTTGAGTTTTTAACAGCACAGGTTATGTTAAAGCTATTTGGCGAAGTTTGGTGGAATTATGATCATTTAAGATTTAACTATAAAGGTATTATTTGTCTACAATCAACTATTGGATGGGGCTTTGTAGCTGTATTTGTGTTTGGTGCAGTTAATAGACTTGTTCAGAATATTGTTTTCTCCATCAACCATAAAGTGGCAGTGGCAATATCAATTCTTTTAATTGTAGTTTACCTTGTAGATTTTACATATCATTTTTCAATGAGATTAATTCAAAATGAATCAATGAGAGAATTCAATTCAAAAGCACGAAACACAGTGAAAGAATTTTTTAGAATAGGTTAGTATTGAAATATGATTGAAAGCATAAAAGAAAATTGGGGATTATTAAAAAGAAGCGGTAGTAACATAATAAAATTTGAGCTAGCATACAAATTAGCTGCAATAGCCATTACAGTACCCTTGTTGGTTTTAATCTTAAATCTAGGAATGAAGATTGCTAATATCAGATATTTAACTAATGGCTATATAATTAAGGCGCTGACTAACCCTTTTGTTATTATGCTTATTATTTTTGCAATATGCTTAATAGTTACATATTGTATCTTTGAAATGTCGTATTTAGTAGTAGCATTTGAAACAAGTAGAAGAGGATATGAGGCTTCAGTTAAGGATTGTTTATACAATTCTTATAAGAGATTAAAGAACAACTTTAAGCTAAAGCACTTTCCTCTTTTCTTTGTTTATTTGTTAGCTATTAGTTTTGTCAATGTAGTAGTCTTTATCAATATGATTTTTACTGAGACTAATTCTACATTATTTAAGATTTATGTCATTAATAATAAGTGGTGGGTAAAGCTAATTATTGTCTTAGTTTTACTAGCAATTTATGCATTAATAATATCAGGTATCTTCACAGCTAATATCCATATATTAGAAGAAAAGAAGTTTTCAACTAGTTACAAATTAAGTTGCAAGATAGTAAGAAAGCATATTTTCAAGGTTTTGGCAAATGTATTGGTCTATAATCTTTTAGTAGCTCTTGCTTTGTTATTAATTTATATTGTAATTACATTTGTTCTAGTATTAGGCGTTAAGATATTAGATATGGCTTATCTTGGTAGTACTATGTATTTATCAGTACTAAGAACCATCAAGGTTATATTTAATGTTTTATGGATGCTAATTTCCATTCCAGCTTCCTTTACTATGATTTCTAACATGTATTATAGTTTTGTGGATTCTGATTATATTAATTTTGACTACGTGGATATTGAAGAAGGTTCTGACAGAAAGAATGAACTTATCTATCGAATTATTCTTGCAAGCTCTACAATACTTTGCATTCTCTATGTGGCATTGTCCTTTAATGATAATCCATTTGAGAGGGTGGCTATTTTCCATGAAACACAGGTTACTGCCCACAGAGGGGACTCTAATAAGGCGCCGGAGAATACACTATCCGCCTTTTCGGCAGCCATTGATGACTTGGCAGATTGTATCGAGCTAGATATTCAGATGACAAGTGACGGAGTCCTTGTGGTTATGCATGATAGTAGCCTATATAGGACAACTGGTCTTAATAAAAATGTTAGCGAGGTAACCTACGAAGAAATCCAACAGCTAGATGCTGGCTCCTGGTTTTCTGAGGAATTTGCAGGAGAGAAGGTACCAACTCTAGAAGAGGTATTACAGTTAGTTCAAGGAAAGATTGATCTTAATATTGAAATTAAGACTAATAATACAAGATATGAGATAGCGCAACAGTTAGTAGAATTACTTGAAAAATATAACATGGTCAATCGAAGTGTTGTAACTTCCTTTGATTACGCCTCTCTTCAGGCAGTTAAATCCTTTAATGAAGATGTTCAAGTAGGTTATATCCTTTCTATGGCCTATGGGGATTTTTACAATATGGATGATGTAGATTTCTTTAGTGTAAATGCATCTTTCCTTTCAAAGAGAACGGTGGATGCTATTCATAATTCAGGTAAGATGGTTTATGCTTGGACAGTTAATTCAAGCTCTTCGGTAGTTAACTTAACTAACAAGGGCGTTGACTGCATTATTACAGATGACCCTGTAATGGCTAAGGAAGCGGTATATTCAAGAGATACCTCGGATACCATTTTAAGTATGATAAAGTATGTATTTAATTCTTAGCAAAGTTTAGGATTTGATACATTTTCATAAAAATTAGTTTCCAAAGAGACTTAAATAATAATAGAATTGAGGTTTTGTATGGCTTTATATGATACAGACGAAGAAATTGAAAGAGTTATATTAGTTGGGGTTGAATTAAATCCTAAGGATGATGTAGAGATGTCCTTAAATGAGTTATCAGAACTTGCAAAGACTGCGGGGGCTGTGACAGTGGGAAAGATGATTCAGCCAAGAGATTATTTCCATCCAGCTACTTATATAGGTAAGGGAAAGCTTGATGAGCTTAGAGCTTACATTGCAGAGACAGATGCAACGGGCATTATTTGTGATGATGAGTTAAGTCCGGCCCAGCTTCGTAATCTAGAAGATGAGTTAAACACTAAGGTTATGGATAGAACTATGGTTATCTTAGATATATTTGCAAGCCGCGCCACAACTAGTGAAGGTAAGATTCAGGTGGAGATGGCACAGCTTAAGTATCGTTCAACTCGTCTTTCTGGACTTGGTACATCCCTATCAAGACTTGGTGGTGGTATTGGTACAAGAGGCCCTGGTGAGAAGAAGATTGAGACAGATAGACGACTTATTAGAGATAGAATTACTAAGTTATCAAGGGATTTAGATGAGATTAAGTCCCATAGAGAGGTGCAAAGAAGTAAGAGAGATAATACCTCAACTCCTGTGGCTGCTATTGTTGGCTACACAAACGCAGGTAAATCAACTCTTCTTAATAAGCTTACTAAGGCAAATGTATTGTCAGAGGATAAGCTTTTTGCAACCCTTGATCCAACAACAAGAGAACTTGAACTTCCAAATAAAGAGAAGGTTCTTCTTACAGATACAGTTGGATTTATTAGAAAGCTTCCACATCATTTAATAGAAGCTTTTAGAAGTACACTTGAAGAAGCAAAATATGCAGACATAATCGTGCATGTAGTGGACGCTTCTAATGAAGATTATGAAAGACATATGCAAACTGTTTATGAGACTCTAGAGGAATTAGAGGTTAAAGATAAGAAGATTATCACTCTTATTAATAAGGTGGATAAATTTGAAGAGGCCCCTGTTATTAAGGATGTTAAGGCTAATTATTGCATAAATTATTCTAATAAGGCTGGAATCGGTGAAGAAGAATTCCTAAAGGCCTTAGAAGAGATAATTATGGAATCTAGAGTTTATATCGAGAGAACATTTGCATATTCAGAAGCTGGCAAGATACAGCAAATTAGAGAGTTTGGACAGCTCCTTGAAGAAGAATATGTTCAAGACGGTATAAAGGTTAAGGCATATGTCCCAAGAGAAATTGAAGGGAGATTATAGATATGAACTTAATTGCAGCAGTAGATAATAACTGGGCTATTGGCAAGAATGGAAGATTGCTTGTTAGTATTCCAGAGGATATGAAACTTTTTAGAGAAGAGACTACAGGTAAGGTTGTGGTTATGGGTCGTAAAACTTTTGATAGTCTACCTAATAACTCAGCCCTTATTAATAGAACAAACATCGTTATTACAAGCGATAAGAACTTTAAGAATAAGGATTGCATCGTGGTGCATAGCCTTGAGGAACTTCTTGAAGAGCTTAAGAAATACGATAGTAAGGATGTCTATATTATTGGGGGTGGCATGCTTTATAAGGAGATGTTAGCTTACTGTGATACTGCACATATTACAAAAATCGACTATGAATATGAGGCAGATACACATTTTCCTAATTTAGACAAGGATCCTGAATGGAAAATCACAGCTAATAGCGAAGAACATACATTTTTTGACATTTGTTATGAATTTATACAATATCAAAGAGTATAGATAAACACTATAAGAGGCAATAAACGTGCGAAATCATATACGTTTACTGCCTCTTTTATATATAAAGTATGGTTGAAATGATATTAAAAATTTGATAATATAAACAACGTGATAAAGATTAGACAAAGTCGTATCACTAAAGAAAGGAAACTGTTTAATAATATACAAGTTTCCTATAAAGAAATTATATGTTTAAAAGGGAGAGATTTTATGTTTTGTACAAAATGCGGTTTTAACGCAGGCGACACAAAATTTTGTCCTAAATGTGGAGCTCCACTAGGTCAGAATAAGTCCGCAACAACAGAAAACACACCTGTTACAGAAGAAGTAACAAACACTCCAGTTTCGGAGAATGCAACTAACGTAGAGGCAAACACATTCAACGACGGTTTTAATCAGAATGCTAATACAAGCACTACAGAGGCTAACAACGGCTTTACACAGCCACAGGCTTTCGGTCAGCCACAGGCATTTGGTCAGCCACAGGCATTTGGTCAGCAGCCAAACGGCGGTTTTGATCAGGCTCAGTATGGTACTGTAAACCAGGCACCTAAGGCTAAGAAGAAGTGGCCTAAGGTAGTTGCTATTGTAGTTGCAGTAGTTGCAGCATTAGCAGTAATTGGTTATTTTGCATATCCATTTATTTATAGCTTAGTTTCACCTAAGGCAAAGGCTGAGACAGCTCTTAAGAACTTAGGTAAGAACGTTGATTCTTATGTTGATGAAGTACTTGAGAATGGTCTTACATCAACAGATACACAGGTAGCTAACGAAACATCAGTTACACTTAAAGCATTAGAGTTTAACGACGAAGACTATTTAGAATACCTTAACGCTAAGACAGTTAAGTGGGATATTCAGTCAGACGTTGAGAATGGCGAAATGTCAGGTGATATCGCAATTGTTGATGAAGATGGCGATGAAGTAGTTACTATTGAAATGTACTCAGATGGAAGCTATGTATACTTTAGCTGTCCAGAATTATTTGAAGAGTCATTTAAGATAGACGTTGATTCAGTTTACTCTTCATATTCATCATACTCAGCAATGCTTGGTTCACTTTCTTCATCAGGTTCACTTGATTTAGAGCAGGTTGAACAGTACTCAGATGAAATTAAGGCAGTAGTTGGAGATGTATTAAAGGGTTATAACGTATTTGTTGAAAACCTTGAATACAAGAAGGTAGATAATAAGACATTCAAGTCTGAAAATGGTAACATTAAGGTTACAGAATACGAAGTTACAGTAACTAAGGATGCTTTAGTTAAGGGCTTCAATGCTGCAGTAGATGCTTTATATAGTGATAAGGAAATTTCTTCTTATATGTCACTTTTAACAACATTCTCAGGTAGCTCAAAGGATTCTATTAAGTCAAGCTTTGAATCAGAACTTTCAAGCTTTAGCCCAGTATCCTTTAACATGTATGTAAACGATAAGAAGGAAATCGTAAGACTTTCAGTTACTGGTGAAGGTAATGACGGCGAAATCTTTGCTGAATTCATTGGTAAGAAGGATCCAACAGATTACATCCATGTAGGCTTTAACTATGAATCAGATGTAATTGATTTAGTAGTTAAGGAAGATGGTGACTCATACGATATCAACCTTAAGGCACAGGGAGAAGACCTTGATTTAACAATTGCTTCTAAGTTTACTAAGGACGGAGATAAGAAGGTAACACTTGATAACTTTAGCATCGTTGGTACAGCTGATGATGAGAGCTTTGATATTGAATTATCAGGCCAGTCAGAAATCAAGGATTACTCAGGTCTTAAGTATAAGAAGTCTGACTTCTCAGGCGCTTCTAATATTGAATACTTAACATCAAGTGAAGAACAGACACTTGCTCTTGAAGTATTAAGCAATATTGATGTATTAAAGAAGGTTGTTTCAGAAGACCTTATTGATGAATTATTTGGTTCAGCAATTTCAACATCAACTAATTCAAGCTATACAGGTACATATACAGCAGCTGATTATGGTATTTCACTTCAGATCAATGCTGATGGTACTGGTGTATTAACATCAGATGGATCATCAATTGATGTAGATGTTACAATTTCTGATGGCACAATCGTTGTTGCTAATGCATATGATTCAACAGATTACATTTCATATTCTGTTACATTTACAGATACAACAATGACATGGACTGATTCAACAGGTAGCTCAATTGTATTTACAAAGGGCGTTTAATCAGCGAGTCTTGACGATTAAATAAAAAAATAATTTTTGAAAAATATCATCGATTTTGATTGAAATTAAAAACAATCAAAATCGGTGATTATTTTTTATCTAGGCTTTTAGTCCTTTGCTAGAGGAAAGCTAGTATATAAGCTACTTTTGTAAGAAAAAGGCATGCTTTTTACAGATGTTATATTTTGATTGATATATGTATTTGAAAACCCAACCTTCATTTGTGAAAAATCAACGAACTACTTGACTAAAAAGGAAAAATAATGTACAATATAACTAAGATGTGAGGAACAGATTGTTACTTTTAGGAAGGCAAGACTGGATTGTACGTCGAGACTATTTTAGAATGTTGCTTATGAAAGTAACGAGGTAGTTTTTCGTGTATGATACTAGTCTTTTTTTGGTATTATGGTTATAGAGAAGGTTATTAACAACAATGTAGTAAGCTCCTTTGATAATGGTAGCGAAGTAATAGTAACGGGCAAGGGTGTCGGATTTGGCAAGAAACACGGCGAAGTTATTGATAAGGAAAAGATTGAAAAGATTTTCCACCTGCCGGCTGAGAACGCAAGCCAATATGAAAAATTAGTAAGTAAGATGCCTTATGAGCACGTTAGATTAGCTAACCAGATAATACATAATGCGAAGTTGCAATTAAACAGACATCTTAATCGTAATGTGTATATAACACTTACGGATCATCTCAATTTTGCAATTGAGAGAGGAAAGAAAGGTATTGTTTTCCAGAATGAACTTTTGTGGGAAATTAGTAAATTTTACAAAGCAGAGTTTGAAATAGGAAAGCAAGCGGTTAAGTTAGTAAAGGAGGCAACCGGAGTTGCCCTGCCGGAAGATGAGGCAGGCTTTATAGCACTTCATATTGTAAACGCAGAAACAGATGGAGATATGCGTACCACATCAGATTTACCCGCCATTATCAAAGACGTGGTTAATATCGTTACATATACTTTAGGTATAAATATTGATGATGATTCAATTAGTTATGAACGTTTCATTACCCACCTCAAGTTCTTAACACAAAGAGCTATCGCGGGAAAGGTTTATAGTGAAGATGATGAGTTATTCTTAGAAGGAATACAAAACCACTATAAGAAAGAGTATGGATGTGCTGGAAAGATAATTGAATACTTAAGTAAGAAGTTAAACTTCACAGCTTCTGAAGAAGAGAAGGTGTACTTAACTGTACACATTGCAAGAATTGTGAAGGAGTCAAAAACTTAATATCTATTTAGTTTGAGCGAATATGTGATAGGATTCGTAAAAACTGAATATTTTGTAATATTATAGTTATATGTAATTAATCTTTAGGGATTGTTACGAGTTATGTCGGCAAAACCCGGAAGGACCAGTAATATAGCGGAATGTTTTTCGCATGTACTATTGTGCCCTTTCGGGTTTTTTTAGTGGGGTAACCCATTTATATATAAGTCGAAAAATTATTATTATTTATTTAGGGAATGTTTAAAGGGGTTTTTACATTACCTAGAATGGAGGACCGTATGGCAAGTAAGTATGATGGCCTCGCTCGAATTATTATTCAGAACGTAGGCGGCAAAAGTAACATTGCAAATGTTACACATTGCGTAACAAGACTTAGATTTACATTAAAAGATGTATCTAAGGCAAACACAGACATTTTAAAGGACACAGATGGTATTGTTACAGTACTTAACAGTGGTGGCCAGTATCAGGTTGTAATTGGTAATCATGTACCTGATGTTTACAAGACAGTTGTTGAAGTAGGACACCTAGAAAGCCTTGCAACAGCAGAGGCAGAAGATGATCCAAATGCTCCAAAGGAGAAGGTAAATCCTTTTAACGCATTCATTGGTATTATCACAGGTTGTTTCACACCTTTACTTGGCGTTTTATGTGCTATGGGTATTATTAAGGGTGTATTAGCACTCCTTGCAGCTGTTGGTGTGTTAGCATCAGATGGAACAGATGCAACTTATAATATTCTTTATTCACTTGGTGATTCAGCATTCTATTTCTTACCACCAATCATTGGTTATACAGCAGCTAAGAAATTTAAGATGCCTGAAATCGAAGGTTTATTACTTGGTTGTGCAATTATTTATCCTTATCTTTCAACAACATCAGGATATGCAATTGACAATTTATTTGGTATTCCAGTAACAATGCCAAGCTCAGGTAACTACACAAGCTCAATTATTCCTATTATTTGTGCTGTTGCTTTTGCTGCTTGGATTAGAAAGTACATTGCTAAGATTATTCCAGATGTAATTAAGACATTCTTTGTTCCATTAATTACACTCTTTATCGCATTCGTTATGACAATCTATGTTATCGGACCTGTATCAGCACTTCTTGTTGATTGGATCGGTGCAGGATTTAACGCTATTGCAGGATTTAACAACATTGTTTATGGTTTATTTGTTGGTTTCTTCTGGCAGATACTCGTTATGTTTGGTTTACACTGGGCTTTAGTTCCAGTTGCTATGGTTGCTATTAACTCAGGTCAGCCTGATACAATCCTTGCAGCTATGTTTGCTACAACATTTGCTCAGACAGGTGCTTGTATCGGTATCTGGATTAAGACAAAGGATAAGAAGATTAAGGGACTTGCTCCTGCTGCTATTATCTCAGGTGTTTGTGGTGTTACAGAACCAGCTATTTATGGTTTAACATTACCTAAGAAAGCTCCTTTCTTTAGAACTTGTGCAATCGCTGGTATTGGTGGTGCAGTATTAATCGCTTCAGGCGTTAGAGCATACACAATGGCAGGTATGGGTGTATTTGGTTACACAGCATTTATTACACATTCAAATGCAACAAATGGTATGGTTACAGCAGTTATCGTATCTATCGCAGCTATTTGCCTTGGTGCTATTTCAGAATTAATCTTCTACAAGGATTCAGCTCCTAAGGCTCCTGCTAAGAAGGTTGAAACAGGCTCTGCTAAGGGCGAAGTAGTTGCAGCTCCTATTAAGGGTGAAATCAAGGATCTTTCAGAAGCTCCAGATGAAGCATTTGCTTCAGGCGCTTTAGGTAAGGGACTTGTAATTGTTCCAACAGAAGGCAAGTTATATGCTCCTGCTGATGGCGAAATCACAGTATTCTTCCCATCAGGACATGCTATTGGTATGAAGACAGCTAATGGTGCAGAAATCCTCATCCATGTAGGTATGGATACAGTTAAGTTAGACGGCAAGGGCTTTACAACAAAGGCTAAGCAGGGTGACAAGGTTAAGAAGGGCGACTTATTACTTGAATTCGATATTGCTACAATTCAGGAAGCAGGTTATAAAATCGATACACCAGTTATCATTTCTAACTCAGATGAATATGCAGATATCATCCCAACAGATGCTAAGAATTCAGAAGTTGGTGCTGATTTAATTACATTACTCTAAGATAAAGAATAATAATTATAATTAAAATGAGTTTAAACCGGCGAGGTTTATGCCCCGCCGGTTTATTATTAAAAGCATTAGATAAATATTTCACAATAGTTTGGCTAGACTAGAGGGGAATATTAAAGATGGATGAAATAGAAAGGAGATTAATATCTTATATGAAGAAGTTTAGAGACGATTTTTTATGGGGTGGCGCTACAGCTGCTAACCAGTTTGAAGGAGCTTGGGATTTAGATGGTAAGGGACCTTCTATTTCAGATATGTGTACTAATGGTTCTCATACTAATCCTAAGAGACTTACAACAACAATAGAACCAAATACTTTATATCCTAGTCATGAGGCAATAGATTTTTATCATCATTACAAAGAGGATATTGCCCTCTTTGCAGAAATGGGATTTAAGACATTTAGATTCTCAATTAACTGGACAAGAATTTATCCTACAGGTATGGAAGAAACACCTAATGAGAAGGGCTTAGAGTTTTACGATAACGTAATTAACGAATGTGTTAAGTATGGTATTGAACCACTTATTACAATTTCTCATTATGAAATTCCATATGCTTTAGTTGAAAAATATAATGGTTGGTATTCAAGAGAAGTAATTGATTGCTATGTAAGATATGCAAAAACTCTTCTTGACCGTTATTCAGATAGAGTTAAGTATTTCTTAACATTTAACGAAATCAACTCAGGTACAATGCCAATGGGTGCTGTACTTTCACTTGGTTGTGTTAAGGGCTTAAATGTAGCAATGAATGAAATTCCAGATGAACCTCAGATTCGTTATCAGGGTCTTCATCATCAGTTTATTGCTAGTGCACTTGCTGTTAAATATGCTCATGATAATTATCCAAAAGTCAAGATGGGTGATATGAACATTTTCGCAACAATGTATCCACTAACATGTAATCCTGATGATGTGGTTGGAACACAGAGAGCTATGCAGATGATGAACTGGTTCTGCTCTGATGTTCAGGTACGTGGTGAATATCCTTACTATGCAGATAGATTCTTTGAAGAGAAGGGTATCACAATTAAGAAGGAAGCAGGAGATGATGAAATCTTAAAGGAAGGTACTGTGGACTTCTATACATTTAGTTATTATATGTCAAACTGCTACTCAGCAGATCCAGAAAAGCAGGCTGGTAAGGGAAATATTATTATGGGTATTCCTAATCCATATCTTAAGGCTTCAGATTGGGGCTGGCAGATTGACCCTAAGGGTCTTAGATACTCTCTTAATGAAATCTATAGCCGTTATCAGATTCCTCTTATGGTTGTTGAAAATGGCCTTGGTGCAAAGGATGTACTTGAGGAAGACGGTTCAGTACACGATAGCTATAGAATTGACTACTTAAGACAGCACATCGAGCAGATGAGAGAAGCAGTTGCTGATGGCGTTGACTTAATGGGTTACACACCTTGGGGTTGTATCGATTTAGTTTCAGCTTCAACAGGTGAGATGGCTAAGAGATACGGTTTCATTTACGTAAAGAAGTACGATGATGGAACAGGCGATTTATCTAGATCTAAGAAGGATTCCTTCGATTGGTACAAGAAGGTAATCGCAACTAATGGCGAAGATTTAGACTAATTATTACTTATACTTTTTTCTTATATTTTATTGGGTCAGGCAACTGGCCCAATTTTTTAGAATTTGGAAAATGTATCGCAATCTAAAAATGAAAATATTTTTCTTTTTATTTAACAAAAATCTATTTATATACTATATAATTAAGAGAGTTTGATAAATTAGATTTTTATGTTAATATAAGCAAGCAGAAAAAAGAAATAGGAGAGAAATAGATATGGGTAAAATAATTATTCAAGAAATGACAGCTAAGAACCCTATTCAGCTTATGGGCATGGAAGCAGGTGTATGTTGGGGTGGCGATACAAGTGATGCCAAGAAGAACTACAAGAGAGGTTTATCTTGTATTAATTCAGGACATGGTAGAGTTTTAGAATATCCTCAAGTATATATGATAATCGATGGCTATTCAGCTAAGGTTATAAGAGAGTTTTATACACATATTGGAGGAAGTCCAACAAGACTTCAGGCTTCAACTAGATATATTGATTACACAGGTGCTAGCGATTTTGAATATGTTATGCCACCTAAGATTGCGGCTAATGAAGAAGCAAAAAAGATTTATATGGAAGCAATGAAGAATATTAATGATTCAGTTGCTAAGCTTAATTCTCTAGATATTGCAAAGGAAGATAGTTCTATGCTTTTACCACTTGGTATGACAACTAAGGTGGTATTTAGAACTAACCTTAGAATGCTTATTGATATGTCTCACCAGAGATTATGTACAAGAGCATTTTGGGAATATAGAGGGCTTATGAATGATATAAAGAAGGCACTTGCAGACTACTCTGAGGAGTGGAAGGAAGTTACAGACAACTACTTCAAGGCAAAGTGTGAAGTATCTGGTTATTGTGAGGAGGCAAAGTCTTGCGGAAGATTTCCTAAGAAGCAGTAACTAATAGGAAAGGAAATACAATGGAGAAGAAGGTAATATTTTTAGACATAGACGGAACACTTAGAGGCTTTGATGGTGTTATCCCTGAATCTACAAAAGAGGCAATTAGACTTGCTAGAGCTAATGGCCATGAGACAGTAGTGTGTTCTGGTAGAAGCCTTTATCAGATAGATAAGTCAATACTTGACCTTGGCTTTGATGGCATAATTGGTGGAGCAGGAGCTTTTGTGATTCATAAGGGCGAGGAGCTTTATCATCACTACATGACCAAGGAGCAAAAGGAAAAGCTCTTTGGCTATTTAGATGATAACGACATTATTTACACAGTGCAAACAGATAAGGAATCCGTTGTGCCAGCGGCTATTGAAGAGGATATGATAAACTACTATAAGGAGCTTGAAAGCATTGGTATTCCTCTTAAAAATGTAGCAGGTAAATTAAAGATTGAAAAGGATATCGTGGCTAATCCTAAGGTGGAGAAGCTAGTTTTCCATAGATCTAGAAAGTCGCTTAAGGAAATCGGAGATTACCTTGGAGACGAATTTACTTTAGTTGGTCTATCCTTTACTCCAGATGGTGTAAATGTAGGCGTTGCCGGAGAAATTGGAATCGGTGGCATTACAAAGGCTAGCGGTATTGAGGCCTATTTAAAAGCAGCCGGTGTAACAAGACAGAATTCTATTGCCTTTGGTGATGGCTATAATGACTTAGAGATGATTGAGTATGTTAACTGCGGAGTTTGCATGGGAAATGGCGTGTTACAGTTAAAGGAAATTGCAGACATGGTAACAGATGATATCGATAAGGATGGCTTATATAAGGGCTTTAAGGAGCTTGGATTAATCTAGCTTGGATTATCTTACTTGGACTTGTCGATTTAATCTGGCTTGAAGGCTAGAGAGCTAGTAGCCTTAACTAAATATTGACTTTTAAATGCAGTTTGGGACGCGTAAAGTGGCGGCCTAGACTGCATTTTCTTATTAATTATAAAAAAATAATAAATTAGCACTCATCACTTGACAGTGCTAACAACGAATGATATAACACAATTAGTAGGAATCAAGACACAATTTATGGTTTTACTGATTATGAAATTATGAAAAGGAGGAGCGCGTATGAATATAAATAAGTTTACTCAAAAGTCAATTGAAAGTATTAATAATTGCGAGAAGTTAGCTTACGAATATTCCAATCAGGAAATTGATCAGGAACATTTACTTTACTGCTTAATGACAGTAGAGGATAGCCTTATTAGTAACCTGATTGAGAAGATGGGAATAGATAAGGCTGGATTTTTATCGGCCGTTGAAGATTTGCTTAAAGGAAAGACTAAGGTATCAGGAAATGTTCAGTTATACATGAGTGGTGACCTTAATAAAGCACTTATAAATGCAGAGGATGAAGCCAAGAAGATGGGGGATTCTTATGTATCTGTAGAGCATATATTTTTATCATTAATTAAACATGCTAATAAGGGATTAAAGGCGCTTTTTAAGACATATGGAATTACTAGAGATACTTTCCTTTCAGTCCTTGCAAGTGTGCGCGGAAATCAAAGCGTTACAACAGATAATCCAGAGGCAACTTACGATACACTTTCTAAGTATGCAAGGGATTTAGTTCAGGCAGCAGCTGATGGAAAGCTTGATCCAGTTATTGGTAGAGATAATGAAATACGAAATGTAATTAGAATTCTTAGTAGAAAAACTAAGAATAATCCAGTTCTTATTGGAGAGCCTGGTGTTGGTAAGACAGCTGTTGTTGAAGGACTTGCCCAGAGAATTGTGGCAGGAGATGTGCCAGAGGCTCTAAAGAATAAGAAAATATTTGCTCTTGATATGGGAGCACTTGTTGCAGGTGCTAAGTATAGAGGTGAATTTGAAGAGAGATTAAAGGCTGTACTTGATGAGGTTAAGAACTCAGACGGTGAGATAGTTCTTTTCATTGATGAGATTCACACAATTGTTGGCGCTGGTAAGACTGAAGGTTCAATGGATGCAGGTAATATGTTAAAGCCAATGCTTGCTAGAGGCGAGTTGCATTGCATTGGTGCCACAACACTTGATGAACACAGAGAATACATTGAAAAAGATCCTGCTCTAGAGCGTAGATTCCAACCTGTAATGGTTGATGAACCAACAGTAGAAGATACAATTTCAATACTACGTGGACTTAAGGACAGATATGAAGTATTCCACGGAGTTAAGATTACAGATGGTGCTCTAGTATCTGCAGCGGTACTTTCTAATAGATATATTAGCGAAAGATTTTTACCAGATAAAGCAATTGACCTTGTGGATGAGGCCTGCGCTATGATAAAGACTGAGCTTGATTCAATGCCAGCAGAACTTGATGAACTTAAGCGTAAGGTTATGCAGCTTGAAATTGAAGAAGCTGCGCTTAAGAAGGAAACAGATAGACTTAGTATGGATAGATTAGCTAGTCTTCAGGAGGAGCTTGCAAGTCTTCGTGATGAATTTAATGCTAAGAAGGCTAAATGGGATGCTGAAAAAGTTTCTGTAGATTCCGTAAGCAAGATTAAGGAAGAGTTAGAAGAGGTTAATAAGGAATTACAGGCAGCACAGCGTGATTACGACTTAGAGAGAGCTGCTAAATTACAATATGGTAAATTACCAGAGGTTAAGGCAAGACTTGAAGAAGCCGAAAAGAAGCTATCTGAAAGAGATTTAAGCCTTGTACATGAGTCAGTAACTGAGGAAGAAATTGCTAAGATTATTTCTCGTTGGACAGGAATTCCAGTAGCTAAGTTATCTGAAACAGAAAGAAATAAGACTCTTAATCTTGATAGAGAACTTCATAAGAGAGTTATTGGTCAAGATGAAGGTGTAACTAAGGTAACAGAGGCTATTATTAGATCTAAGGCAGGAATTAAGGATCCATCAAAGCCTATTGGTTCTTTCCTTTTCCTAGGACCTACAGGTGTTGGTAAGACAGAACTTGCTAAAGCTCTAGCAGAAAGTCTTTTTGATGATGAGAGCAATATTGTAAGACTTGATATGTCTGAGTATATGGAGAAGTATTCAGTGTCTAGACTTATTGGTGCGCCTCCAGGATATGTTGGATATGAAGAAGGTGGCCAGCTAACAGAGGCAGTAAGAAGAAAGCCTTATTCAGTTGTATTATTTGATGAAGTTGAGAAGGCACATCCAGATGTATTTAACGTACTTTTACAGGTACTTGATGATGGCCGTGTAACAGATTCTCTTGGTAGAACAGTAGATTTTAAGAATACAATTATTATTATGACAAGTAATATAGGTTCAGAATATCTACTTGAGGGAATTGATGAAAATGGACAGATAAAGGATGAGGCAAGACAGCTTGCAACAAATGATCTTCATGCACACTTTAGACCTGAGTTTATTAATAGACTTGATGAGATAATTATGTTTAAGCCTTTAACTAAGGATAATATTTCAGGTATTGTTAATCTCTTAATTGATGACCTTAATAAGCGACTTGCAGATAAGGAGCTAAAGATAGAATTAAGAGAGGATGCTAAGGACTTTATTGTAGATAATGGATATGATCCTGCGTTTGGTGCAAGACCATTAAAGAGATATGTTCAAAAGACAGTAGAGACTTTAGTTGCTAAGTTAATTCTTGCAGGAGACTTAAACACAGGAGATACTATTGTTATTGAATGTGATGGAAGTGGTCTTGTAGCCAAAAGAAAAATTTAGTGCTTATTTCCTAGATAAATAGCACTCTACAATAAAGATATAAAAACCGATAATATAGTTACAAGGGAATGTTTTGCGTATGAAACCTCTTGAATACCTGTACTTAAACCTGGTGGATTTGAGAGGGTGTATCGAAATATTCTAGGGCATTGCCTAGAAAAGCTGAGGCTGACCATGAGTTTGGTAAGTAATTACCTGTACAAAATGGTTAACCTCAGCTTTTTGTATTAATAAGAATAATAGTCTTTAGATTAGATTTATACGAATTGGTTTGACTTAATGTCATATTCGTAGTCAATAAGCATAAGCTTATATTTTAAATCTGATTCTTTAATATCAAAGGCCTTGCAGAAATCATCAAGGCTTTTATAATTATCTCTTAATTGTGTATTTACGTAACTAAGTAACATTACTGGATCCTTTGGCATCTCTAACATATTCACCACCTTTTTAATTCTTATTTACTTATATCAAAAATGTGTGACTTTGGCAAATGTTTACATAGGGAAAAATAACTTATGAAAAATAGTAGACTCATTTTTTCTAAAAAGATGCATATTATTGCTGAAAGATATTGAATTTAAGCATATTTTTTGTTAAACTAATGAAAGATAATTAATTGACAATTGAATAACTATATTTGAAATGAACCCAGATGAGACTATAAAGATTGGGGAATAGTCGAATTTAGGGGATTTCTTTAATGACTTTTTACAATGGAGGTAAAAAATGAAGAAATGGGTTTATTTATTCACTGAAGGTAGAGCCGACATGAGAAACCTTCTTGGTGGTAAGGGTGCAAATCTTGCTGAAATGACTAATATTGGTCTCCCAGTACCACAGGGCTTTACAATTACTACTGAGGCTTGCACTCAGTACTATGAAGATGGAAGAGAAATCAATGATGAGATTAAGGGCCAGATTGAAGAGTATATCTTAAAGATGGAAGAGATAACTGGCAAGAAGTTTGGAGACAAGGAAAATCCGCTTCTTGTTTCTGTTCGTTCTGGTGCTAGAGCTTCAATGCCAGGAATGATGGATACAATACTTAATCTTGGACTTAACGAGGAGGTAGTCGAGGTAATTGCTCGTAAGTCTAACAATCCAAGATGGGCTTGGGACTGTTATAGAAGATTTATTCAAATGTATTCAGATGTTGTAATGGAAGTTGGTAAGAAATATTTCGAAGAGCTTATTGACAAGATGAAGGAAAAGAGAGGGGTTAAGCAGGATGTTGATTTAACAGCCGATGACTTAAAGGAACTTGCTTGTCAATTTAAATCAGAATATAAATCAAAAATAGGTAAGGACTTCCCAGATGATCCAAAGGAACAGTTATTTGGCGCAATTAAGGCTGTGTTTAGATCTTGGGATAATCCTAGAGCAAATGTATATAGAAGGGACAATGATATTCCTTACTCATGGGGTACTGCTGTAAATGTACAGTCCATGGCATTTGGTAATATGGGCGATGACTGTGGTACAGGTGTTGCATTTACAAGAGATCCAGCAACTGGTAATAAGGGACTCTTTGGTGAGTTCTTAACTAATGCACAGGGTGAGGATGTAGTTGCCGGTGTTCGTACACCAATGCATATTAGTGAGATGGAAGAAAAATTCCCAGAGGCCTTTAAGCAATTTAAGGAAGTGTGCGAAATCCTTGAAAATCATTACAAGGACATGCAGGATATGGAATTTACGGTAGAGGCTGGTAAGCTTTATATGTTACAGACAAGAAATGGTAAAAGAACTGCACAGGCTGCTCTAAAGATAGCTTGTGATTTAGTAGATGAGGGCATGAGAACTGAGGAAGAAGCTGTTGCTATGATTGATCCTAGAAACCTAGATACACTTCTTCATCCACAATTTGATAAGGATGCTCTTAAAAATGCAACGCCAATTGGCAAGGGACTTGGAGCTTCTCCAGGCGCTGCTTGTGGTAAGATTGTATTTAATGCTGAAACAGCAATTGAATGGGCAGCTAAGGGAGAAAAAGTAGTGCTTGTAAGACTTGAGACAAGTCCTGAAGATATTACTGGAATGAAGGCAGCAGAAGGAATCCTTACTGTTCGTGGCGGTATGACAAGCCATGCAGCTGTTGTAGCTCGTGGAATGGGCGAGTGCTGCGTTTCAGGATGTGGCGATATAACAATGGATGAAGAAAATAAGCGCTTTACCCTTGCAGGAAAGGAATTTACTGAAGGAGATTATATCTCAATTGATGGTAGTACAGGTAATATCTATGATGGTGTTATAAAGACAGTTGATGCCAAGATTGCTGGAGAATTTGGCAGAATTATGAATTGGGCTGATAAATACAGAAGACTTAAGGTTCGTACAAATGCAGATACACCAGCAGATGCAAAGAAAGCTCGTGAACTTGGAGCTGAGGGTATTGGACTTTGTAGAACAGAGCATATGTTTTTTGAAGAGGATAGAATTGCAGCCTTTAGAGAGATGATTGTATCCGATTCAGTTGAGGAAAGAGAAGAGGCACTTGAAAAGATTTTGCCATATCAGCAGCAAGATTTTGAAGGCTTATTTGAGGCATTAGAGGGTAATCCAGTTACAATTAGATTCCTAGACCCACCTCTTCATGAATTTGTTCCAACAGAGGAAGCAGATATTGAAAAATTAGCTAAGGCTAAGGGAAAGACAGTTGCTGAAATCAAGGCTATGATTGACTCATTACACGAATTTAACCCAATGATGGGTCACAGAGGCTGTAGACTTTCAGTTACATATCCTGAAATCGCTAAGATGCAGACTAAGGCAGTAATTCGTGCAGCAATTAATGTTTCAAAGAAACATCCTGAGTGGAAAATTGTTCCTGAAATTATGATTCCACTTGTTAGTGATATTAAAGAATTTAAGTTCGTAAAGAAGATTGTAGTGAAGGTGGCAGATGAGGAGATTAAGGCAGCAGGCATTGACCTTAATTACGAGGTTGGTACTATGATCGAGATTCCACGTGCTGCTCTTACAGCTGATGAGATAGCTAAGGAAGCTGACTTCTTCTGCTTTGGTACTAATGACTTAACTCAGATGACATATGGCTTTTCTAGAGATGACGCAGGTAAGTTCTTATCTGCTTATTATGACACTAAGATTTTGGAAAATGATCCTTTTGCTAGACTTGATAGAGATGGCGTTGGTAAGTTGATGGAAATGACACTTAAACTTGGCCGCCCAGTTAATCCTAAACTTCATGTAGGAATTTGTGGCGAGCATGGTGGAGATCCATCATCAGTAGAGTTCTGTAATGAAATCGGCTTAGACTATGTCAGCTGTTCGCCATTTAGAGTACCAATTGCGAGACTTGCAGCAGCACAGGCAGCTATCAGCGACAACAAAAAAATCTAAGTGAAATCAAATTTACAAAAGAAGCCGAAGAAAAAGCTATACAATTAGCTGCATTTAATATATTTGTTCAATTATATAAAAATGATAGAATTACGTTAGAAGAGTTAAGGTGTGTTGCAGACAAGCATAATATAGAATTTAATATGTCAATTTTAAATTATACTTGATTGCTATTTTGGGTTAGAAAAAATTAAAACATAAGAAAGCCCCGGTGCGCCATACAGATAAAAAATCTGAAGATAGACGCATGGGGGCTTGTTTTGGTATTAGTAAATATGCTAGTAGGACTCTTTTGGGGGAAGGTTGGGATTAATGTAATTTTTATGGAAAGGAAAAATTACATATAGTAGGATATAAAGATAAAAATTTTATTGGGCATATAAATTTGGGCTATTGTCTATATGAAGAAAAATTTCCCATGTAGGGCAATGAATCTTAAGATTTCTTCTGTGCTTTTCATCTTTTTCACCATTATTTTACTTATATGGGCAATTTTAATTTTTCAAAACCATGAAAAGGCAAGAATTTGTTGCCTTTTTGACAGCATTTTGTGTGATTTGGATTAGTTGTAAATTTATTGAAGTTTTCCAAAATCGGAAATTTAATCTTTTTCCAGACTTTTCTCTTGATTTAGGCAATCCAGCCAGCAATTCCATCAGCGAAGCCGATTACAATCCGGCCAGTAACTTAGAGGTTCAGAAAATGAACCTGAGCAATCTGGCCTGTAGCTTAGAGGTTCAGGAAATGAATTATGCATTTTAATTCGTATTGAACAAAAATGCGGAATCCGCAAAAATGTCCATTAACACTTTGTTTTTGTAACCTTGTGAATTATAATTAGGTTACGAAAGTAAAGTGAGATGAAGCACATGAGTAAATATGAATTAATTGAAGAGTTGTTTTATTTTTGAGGGGGTTTTTAAAAATGATAAAATTTATAGGTATAATAAACGATGATTATTGTATGGAATATGAACAACTTCCGAAAGATGCGATTTTAATTGATGAAAAAAATAGATAAATTCGGATTTGCTGCTGGAGTAGTGGGAGTGTTTTTTGGCTTTCTTGTATTGCTGTGGAAACAATATATTTGTAATGAAGGTTTATTTCCATTAAAAAGAAATATGATTATTATTGGATGTATTATTGGAGTGATAATGTTAGGAATACATGAGATTCTACATTTATTACCATATCCTAAAGCTGCAAATAGATGTATTGCAATAAATCAAGGAAAATGAAAATAATAAGTGGTAAAGAAGGATTCTATTATTATAAATAGAAAGAAGGATTAGCCTTTTTCTTATAGATTTAACGGAGCTATTATTATCATAGACAAGTGAGAGGTAAACAAAAGCCACTCACTTGTTTTTTTGTAGAAGAATAGGAAGCAGATTTAAACGCCTTGACTACAACAAAACGAAACCACCTCGGTGTGTCAAAACAAAAAAATGTTTTGACAATTTGCTACGATGGTGTATACTAATAGTGCGGAGTTTGATAAACCAAAAAAATGTTTTAGGAGGCTTGTGACATGTTGTTGAGTTATAAGTTTAAAAATTTCTTGTCGTTTAAAGATGATGCGGAATTTACAATGCTTGCCCCAAGTAATAAAGTTAAGAATCGATTTCCAGATAATTACGTAAAATTAAATAGTGGATATGATGTTTTAAAAAATGCAGTTATAGTTGGAGAAAATGCAGGTGGAAAGTCTAATTTTGTAATGAGTTTTTATTATTTTAGAGATTTGTTTATAACCAATGCATTTGTACATTCATATAAAAATTTAATTAATGCAAATAATAATATAGAGAAGTGTCCGCTGGAGAATGAAACAAATCAAATGTTTGAAATAGAGATGTCTGGAGAGAATGACATTATTTTTCATTATTATGTTGAGTTTGATTGTGTTTGCATTGTAAAAGAGTATTTGGAATATAAGAATAAAAAAGAATCTAAATATAAGAATATATTCTGTATAGAACGTATGAGTAGTAAATTAGAATGTGATCATAATGCGAATAATTGTGATATTGAAGAATGTAAAAGAACAGGGAAAATAGCTTATTCGATAAATACCAATGATATTGATCCGTCGATAGAAAAAATAGTATCTCAATCTAATACAGATGGTTCTTTGTCAAATAATTTATATGGATTATTTGTATCTAAGTTTGCTCTGCTTGGAGAAGAGCGTGCATTGGAATTTATTAATCTTATACAAACAGCAATTTGTCCTGTTTTATCATCCAGAGACTTTAAGACAGATTTTGAAGATCCTAAGAATAAAGATGAGTATTTAAGAATCTTAAATACTGAGGAATATTTAGAAATATTTAGATTAGTGGATTACAGTATAAAACGTATTGAGATAGACGAGAGTAATCCATTTAGAGATACGATGATATATAGAAAATCTAAAACAGGTAAAGAGTTTGGAAGAAAGATTGGAATGGATTCAAGTGGTGTTTATGAGTTTTTCTTGTGGGCAATTCATATATATGAGGTTGTTTATTTGAATAAAATAATAATTGCTGATGAAATGGATAAGGTGCTAAATCCGGTTCTTTCTGATCGTGTTATGGCTTTCCTAAATGCTAAGAATCATGCTGGGCAGTTTATTTTTACATCTCATAATGTTTTGCATTTAGATTTAAAGAACTATATGAAAGAACAAATATTTTTTGTTACTAAAGATTCAGAAACATTGGAATCAGAACTCTATTCGTTAGCTAATTTTCCAGAAGTTCGTTATGAAACAACAAAAGTGTATGAGTTTTATATGAAGGGAATACTGGGAGGTACAGCAATTGAGTAGAAAAGAACGTAGTATCAAAAAGGTATTTAAAGTATTTTGCGAAGGAGATACAGAATATAATTACTTTGATAATATACGAACAACAAAAAATATAAGTTTGGCGATTCGACCTGTAAATATGGGAGGCGGAGGATATGCTAATTTTATTAGTAAATTAAAATGTGATTCATATTCTAACTGTATTGCTAAATTTATTGTGGTAGATGGAGATAAAGCACATGCGGATAGTTCAGAACAGAAAAGACTGGATGAATTAATACAGTATTGTAGGATGCAAAATAATAGTAAGAGAATACCACATATATTGATTGTCAACTTTCCGGATTTTGAATATGTCGCATGTTTGCATTTTGAAAATTATAATGGGAAAAATAGTGAACAATTTATAACGGGTGAATTGAAATACAAAAGTATATCCGATTTTAAGTCGGACAAGAAGGTTCTTATTAACATTGAAAATAAAGGAGGGTCTTTTAATAGCTTACTTAAGGCAATTAATAGGAATAATGTGATTGTTAACAATAAAATATCTGTCAAGAAGAAAATATATGAAATAACTGTTGACAAAACCGAGTACTATTCACAAAATATTGGGAAAAAAGGAACTAACATTAATGATTTCTTTGATGTTTTAGATAAGCTTGGAATCCTGATATGATTTAATCAAACAAGAAGCGCCAAGATTGATTGGCGTTTCTTGTTATGTAGTGCTTGCTTTTGATAATGATTATAGCTTGACAGATAAAGGCAATCTATTTACTATATAAACATAAGACTAGGTCAGGAAGCGTACGACGCCCTGGCCATTTTTTTTGGAGAAAATATGAAAGAATACAAAACTTTTAATCTTAGTAGCGTCTAATCATTATGGTTAGGCGTTTTTTTATTTGGAAAGGGAGGCTGATGCTTTAAATCCAGGTGTTTATCTACACCTGGAAATTTTTTTGAAAAATTTTAGATGTAACCATTGACATTACATCAAAACAATGTTATATTAACATTGTCAGATGAAACCACCATGGTTACATCGATGAACTTTTTAACATTCGAGGATAATTACCTCGCAGGGCAGGGCCCAGAAAGGAACATAATTATGACAAATAAGGAAAAAGCATTAGCACTCATCGGAACATTCGTATCAGGAGATACAGCAAAGGCAAAGGAACTTCTTGCAACAGGTTATATTCAGCATAACCTCGCATTTGGTACAGGAGCAGATGCATTTGTAGCAGCAGTTGAAGGACTTGCACAGGCACCTGTAAAAACAACTGTTAATAATATTCGTGCATTTGAGGATGGAGATAAGGTTTTCCTTCAGACAGTATATAATTTTGCAGGAGCAGGAGAGCAGGTCGGATTCGATGTTTTCAGATTCGATGAAGACGGTAAGATCGCAGAACACTGGGATAATTTAGCAGACAAGGCAGCTCCTAATCCATCAGGACATACTCAGATTGATGGAACTCTTGAGAAGAAAATTGTAGATAAGGAAGAGACACGTATGGTTGTAGCTGGATTTGTAGGCGATGTACTTCGTGGGGAGAATCCTGACAAGCTCACTTCTTACTACGATGGAGATAAATATATTCAGCATAATACTTCAATTGCAGATGGTCTTTCAGGTCTTGGAGCTGCACTTGAAGCTATGGCTAAGCAGGGAATCTCAATGGTTTATAACAAGACTCATATGGTTCTTGTAGATGGAGATTATGCACTTGCTTGCTCAGAAGGAAGCTTTGGCGGTGTAGCTACAACATACTATGATCTTTTCCGTGTTGAGAACGGATTTATCGCAGAGCACTGGGATGTGATGGAGACATTAGCTGATAAGTCTACATGGGCTAATGAGAATGGAAAGTTCTAATGTAACCGTTGCAATTACATTTGCCATGAAGTAAAATGATGACAGGAGGGCGTAAACGTTCGTTGTACGATTGTTTCGCGCCTTCCGAAATGGAATGGAGAGATTAAAAATGCAGATATCAAGTAGATTTACGGTTGCACTTCACATTTTTACATGTGTGGATACATTTAAAGATGAACACAAGGTAACGAGCGATTTTCTCGCAGCCAGTATAAATACGAATCCTGTCATCATTAGAAAGATACTTACTCAGCTTAAAAACGCAGGGTTAATAAATGTTATCAGAGGAACAGGCGGAATAGAGCTTACAAGAGATCTTAAAGACATAACTTTTTATGATGTGTATCAGGCAATAGAGCCTTTGGAGGATGGAAATCTATTCAGATTTCATGAAGCACCCAATCCAGAGTGCCCTGTTGGTAGGAATATCCATTCACTTTTGGATGATAAGTTGAAAAGCATCCAGGAAGCGATGGAATCAGAGATGAAAAAATACACTCTTAATGATTTAAGATCCGGAATGCAGGAACTGTTGGCAAAAGAAGCTTAATAAGAAGCTTAATAATGAGACTCTGAGGTGTTTACTTCAGAGTCTTTTTTATGTCATAGAGCAGGAACATTGTCTGCACTGTGGTAATTGTTTGAATACCTGTCCTGCCGGGGCAGTAGTTAGGAGATGATAGCTATGCAAAAGAATAGAACACAGGACGAACGTCTTGATTATCTTGTAGAAGAGTTCAAGGCAGATTCAGATGAATATAAGGAATTACAGACTCCAAATAGTAGAGAAGATAAAAGACGAATCTTAAGGTCGCTTATGAACATCCGTATGCCAAGAGAATTGCCCTCTGAGGTAATGAAAGTACAGGATGAATATCTGACAGAGAGAGCGGCTGAAAAAGGTATGGTGAATCTATCAGACATTCCAGTTATCAGGGATGGACTTTCAATCTGGCAAGGAGATATCACAAGACTTGCGGTGGATGCTATTGTTAATGCCGCTAATTCGCAGATGCTCGGTTGTTTTGTCCCGATGCATACTTGCATAGATAACTGTATCCATACTTTTGCAGGAGTGCAGCTTAGAGCCGAGTGTAACAGGCAGATGAATGAACTACGAATCAGATTCGGAAGAGACTATGAACAGCCCACCGCAGTTCCAATGCTCACTGATGCGTATAATCTTCCGGCAAATAAAGTTATTCATATAGTAGGTCCAATCGTACAGTACGGCCTTACTCCTGAATTGGAAAAGGATTTGGAGAACTGCTATAGAAACACTTTGGATATGTGTGCTGAAAATGATTTGAAGAGTGTTGCTTTTTGCTGTATTTCCACAGGGGTATTTCATTTTCCAAATAAAAAAGCTGCCGAGATTGCGGTTAAGACTGTATCAGAGTGGCTTTGTGATAATCCTGGCAAGGTAGAAAGGGTGATATTCAATGTTTTTAAAGACGAAGATAAGACCATTTATGAAAAACTTATGTAAGGGAAGCAAAGAAGAACAAGAAAGCCGACTAAAAAAAGAAATCAAGGAAGCAGACGCCATTGTCATTGGTGCAGGTGCAGGATTATCAACATCAGCAGGGTTTACTTATAGTGGAGAACGTTTTCAAAAATATTTTTTCGACTTTGAAGAGAAGTATGGATTTCATGATATGTATTCGGGCGGCTTTTATGTGATGCGGTTAGAACCTGAGATTTCATGGGCGTACTGGGCGAGAAATATTTATATCAACCGCTATATGAAAGCCCCAAAGCCTGTATATGAAATGTTGTTGGAGTTGGTTAAAGAAAAAGATTATTTTGTCATCACAACAAATGTAGATCACCAGTTTCAAAGAGCAGGTTTTGACAAGAAGAGACTATTCTATACGCAGGGTGATTATGGTTTATTTCAGAGCGTGAATCCTGCTATTCAGAAAACTTTTGATAATGAAGAGTGGGTAATGAAAGCTATGGAAGCACAAGGCTTCATTCAGGATGAAGCCGGCGTATTTCAATTGCCAGAGGATGGAAAAATCAATATGGAAATTCCTTCTGAAATGATTCCAAAGTGCCCTGATGACGGCTCTGATATGACTATGAATTTGAGAGCGGATGATTCTTTTGTTGAAGATGAAGGATGGCATAGGGCATCTGCAGCATATTCTGATTTTATTCGCAGACATGAGAATCTCCATGTTCTTTATCTCGAATTGGGAGTAGGAGCTAATACGCCCGTAATAATAAAGTATCCCTTCTGGCAGATGACTTTGGCAAATGAAAAGTCTGTATATGCCTGCGTGAATTTCGGCGAAAGCTACTGCCCAGAGGAAATTGCAGATAGAAGTATATGCATTGATGGCGATATTGCAAGCATATTACAAGAATTGTAAACTTGCATATTGCAACCATATTACAAGAGTTATAAACTTACGTATTGTGAGCATATTACAAGAGTTGTAAGCTTACATATTGCAAGCATATTGCAAGAGTCATAAACTACATATATTGCAAGAAATAAGAGTGGATTATACGATCTATGGATTTTTCAATATCACTTTTTCCATCTGATAAGCACCACTCAAAAATACAGCCTTTTACAATAGTGCAGATGTCTACACTCATAGTGTGTACGTCTGCATTATTTTTTATATATCCACCTTCTTTTAAGATTCCTAGTTCATCTTCACATCTTGCCATAACAGTGCCATCAAGGAACTTTCCATCTACCTCACTCATATAGGAACTGAGTGATGAGTTAGAGCTAGAATAAAAGCTCTTCATGAAATCTAAGCCCAAATCCAAGTATCTGTTCACAAGCTTCATATATAGTTCAATGATCCTGTCAGCTGGATGGGATAAGTTATTTTTTAGTTCACATTCTTTAAAAGGTATCTCCTGGATAAAATACATGAGAAGATCATCTTTATCTCTAAAGTAATGATAAAAAGTTCCTATTGATGAATCCGCTTCTGTACAAACATTTCTTACAGTTACAGAGTCTGCACCGCTTTTTTTGATAAGACGTATGGTTGCATCTATTATTTTTTGTTTTGAATCCTGCTTATTTGTATTTTTTGCAGGTCTACCGCATTTTCTTGGCATATTTAAATCCTCCTTTATAAATTTCTCAAAATTGACCTATTGACATTATAGAACATGTTCTATATAATTGCAATCACAAACAAATAAAACACGTTCTATTTAAGGAGGTAAAAATTATGAAGATTACATATTGGTCAGATTATGCATGTCCTTATTGCTATATTGGAGAGACAAGACTTAAGAATGTTATTAAAGACATGCCAGAGTTTAAGGATGAAGAAGTTGAATTTGAAATGAAGGCATTTCAGCTTGATCCATATGCCGGAGTACATGCGATTAGTGATACACAGACAAGATTTGCCAAGAAGTATGGCATCTCTATGGAAGAGGCAGGAGATACAATTGAACATATTTCCAAGCTTGGAAGGGATGAGGGCATTGACTTCAAATACGCAACAACTCTTTTTACCAATACCATGGATGCACACAGACTTACTAAATTTGCTATGGAAAAGGGCGATAAAGAGCAGACAGAAAAACTAATTGAAAAATTATATGCAGCATATTTTACAGATAATAAGGAACTTGCCAACAAGGATTTATTGTTATCTATTGCTGTGGATTGTGGATTTGATGCAGATGAAGTAAAGGCTGTGTTAGACTCAGATAAATATCACGATGAGGTTGTGCTTGATGAAAGAGAAGCAGCTAGATATGGAATCCATGCAGTGCCATGTTTTATCATCGGTGATTATGCTTTGCAAGGAGCACAGCCTGCTGAGTATATGAGGTCAGCACTAGTAAAAGCGTTGGAAAAAGAAAGCCGTAAAGTAGAAGAGTCACAGGGAATGACCTGCGGTCCAGATGGCTGCAGAATAGGATAAAGATATGATTTTTGAAGTTCCTGTAAAAGGCTATTTTTATGAAAATTGTTATTTCTATATTGATGATGAAACAAAGCACGGGTTTTTGATTGATCCAGGCGCAGAAGCTAAAAAGCTTTTAAAACTTATATCTGATAAGGGCTGGAATATTGAAAAAATATTGCTTACCCACGGTCATTTTGATCATACCGGGGCTGTAAATGAGATTAGAGATGCTCTTGGAATCCCGGTAATTGCTCATACAAATTCAGATCAGTATCTGCTTGATGACTATATGAATCTTTCTGCGCAATGCGGCTCCTCTATAACCATAGAGGGCGTACAGTATACAAAAGATGGTGATATTCTGGCACTTGAAGCAAATCCAGATTTCAAGCTAAAGGTTATATACACTCCGGGACACACGACGGATTCGATTATCTTTTATTCAGAAAAAGATCTGGTTGCCTTTGTAGGAGATACAATCTTTAAAGGATGCATCGGCAACTATAAATATCCAGGTGGCAATCTTAAGAGTCTTCAGGATAGCATAATTGACAAGATATTTACCTTGCCTGATGAGACTATGCTGTTATCAGGGCACTCGGATAAAACGAGCGTTGGGATTGAAAGACAGAGGTATGGTCTGTAAAAAGAAGGGATAACTTTATTTTTGAAAATGTGGTTATAACAACATAATTATTTCTCTAATCATACTATACTTGCACCATAAACTGAAAGGAATGGTGCAGCGATGATAAGACAGATCATTCATATTGATGAAGAAAAATGTAACGGATGTGGTATATGTGCTAAAGCCTGCCATGAAGGTGCAATTGATATTGTAGACGGTAAGGCGAAACTAGTTAGGGAAAATTTCTGTGATGGTTTTGGTGACTGCCTTCCGGGGTGTCCTACAGGAGCAATCACTTTTGAAGAAAGAGAAGCACCGGCTTATGATGAAGAGGCTGTAAAGAAAAGTCAGGAAATAAAGGCAAAGCATCATGAAGGTGGATGCTTTGGTTTACGAGCAATGTCTTTGGGAGGAGCAGGTGTTGAAAATGAATTGCCGGAGTCAGTATCTGCTTATAGTAAGCCTGTATCAAGGCTTATGCAATGGCCTTGCCAGATAAAGCTTCTTCCTACAAAGGCTGATTTTTACGATGGTGCGAAGCTTCTTATTGCAGCAGATTGTACAGCCTATGCTTATGCAAATATGCATGAAGATTTTATGAAAGGGAAAGTAACCCTGATTGGATGCCCGAAGCTGGATGATATAGACTATACAGATAAGCTTACACAGATAATTGAAGGAAATGATATAAATAGTGTCACTATTGTACGAATGGAGGTTCCGTGCTGTGGTGGGCTCCAGAGGGCAGCAGAGAATGCTCTAAGAAACAGTGGAAAGTTTATTCCGTGGCAGGTTGTGACTATATCACGTAATGGAGAAATATTGGGTTGATGGAGATTTAACGGTGCTATTATTATCATAGACAAGTGAGAGGTAAATAAAAGCCTCCCACTTGTTTTTTCTTTTGCAGAGGAAGTTGGTAGCAACCATCCGAAGCCATGAGATCAGTGCATCCTGCAGCTTCGAGGTGTACGCCAATTTTTGTCGGGCAAATATGATGTCACTTAGCATTCACTTTATAAAGAGACTGGCGAGTATGATGAGAGAAATAAGTTGGAAATACAACGTTTTTTGCATCAGACGCTAAAAGTTAGAGTTGGAGAGGCTTTTGATGTTGTAAAACTATAGAAAAAATCCCCTCTTCTCCTTGAATATTTGGTATAATGATAGGTATGAAGAAAAATGAGAAGAGGGAATTTCATCTTTTGGAGTACATATTTTGATACAGCTAATAGGTTAGTATTAGTACAACTAAAATAGTTTATAAATAAAAGATGGAGGTTTTTATGGCATCGGATTATAAAATTGGTTCATTTAATATTCAAAAGCTTGGAAGGAATTCCATGTTGAAAAAAGATATCAAAAACATAGCCGAAATAATCACAGGAAATAAGATGGATGTAGTGGCTTTGCAGGAGATATCTGGTAAAGAACCATTAAAAGAAATAATGAAGGCATTGGATGGAGCAATCATTTCTGAAGTGAGAAGTCCTTCCAATAATGCGCGAGACTCTTATTTTTATGAGACTAGAAATTGGGCGAGCTGTTGGGCAAAACCAATTTCTCAAATTGGAGGGAAAAGTGCAGAAGAGGGATATGCTTTTATTTGGAACAAGCGACGACTTGAATTACCGGTAAATAAGAGGGGTGATGTAAGTTATCCGGACATCTATTTGAATGGTGGAAAGGTAATCCGTCCTCCGTTTTATGGAAGATTCTTAATTAAGAGTTGTAATACTGAAATACGTTTGATTAATACACATATTGTTTTTCGTAAGACTCCGGTGGAGGATGATGAATTGGAAGATAATCGTTCTACTGCAAGTGATTACGAGGAGCGAATTAAGGAATACAAGGTCTTGGCAAATGAAATATATCAGCGTATTTACGTAGATAGTATTGGAACAAGACAAGTGTTGACGTTTATTCTTGGTGATTATAACATGTGCCTGGAAGGTTCTAATTCATCTGATTTGAAAGCAATTATGCCAAAAGATATTCAGCGGTTAGAATATGGAAAGCATGTAATAAAGACTATTCAAAATCAGAAGACAACCATTAGAAGTAGGTCAAAAAGTAATCCAAATGGTGTGTACATAGGTGAGGAAAATCTTGCGAATAATTATGATTATTTTTCTTACGAGGAGAAGTTAGAGGACAGTATTGATATCGAGGGACATAGAATTGATGCTGAAGGAACCTATCATGATAAGTTCCAACAGGTGGTGGATAATGATGGTAATCCAGTAAAGAATGAGTTTGAAGCATATAGGATGCTCGTATCAGATCATTTACATATTATGATGACAGTAGCTATATCGAAAGGATAAAGAGGGAGGTCTAATTAATATGGGATTCTTCTATAGAAAGCAGATAATAGATTTTTTAGAAAAAACTCAATATAACCTAGAGCAAACACAGATGAATTTGGCTCAAATTCAAAATACACTTGTACCAGCAGCTGTTACGTCGGTAGAAGTTGCTGACAATAATGAATCATCAGAGAATCAGATGGAACTTGATGCTGAGACTCGTGCTATCATGGCTGCTTATGCTTTGAATTTATGCACTGTTTCAGTAACACAGATTATAGATTATCAAGATTTGAATATCATGGAACAGGAGTATGACATGATATTGAATAATCTTAATCTGCAGAACATGCCTAATGATGATGCTCTTCTAGACATTTTAAAGCAGATACTCAATACGGTAACTTTCTTTAGAATAGATCAAAAAGAGAGAGAATTCGTAGAGCGTGACTATCAGCAGAAGATGAAAAATGCTGTATGGTCAGCTGTGCCAAATGTGGGGGCATTAATTGCAACCGGATTAAGTCAAGGCCCAGCAATGATGGCGGTGAGTTTGGCGGCAACGGTTGGTACGGTATATATGAATTATAGAAAGCAGAAGGCTGATAATTCTTTAGCATTTGATAGAGAAATGTGGCAGTTAGAAAGATCTGCAATAGAGCAGTTGGATGGCTTAAAGAGAGAACTTTTTGATACAGCCTGGAGATTATCTAAACACTATGGTTTCGAAGATAAATTACGACTATCTGAAAGACAAATCCATCAATATAATCAAATATTAATGGATACAGATGATGAGCGCAGATATGATCGTTTAGAAGCTATTGCGGATAACTTTAGAGCGTATCCTCCATTTTGGTATCAGTATGGTCACACAGCTACTTTGATTGCATTAGGTCTTCAGCACCGTATTTTAGATAATCGATTAGCTATTAAGGATCTGAAGAAAAATCATAAATCGGATAAAAACTTTAATGAAACGCTTGAAACCGCAAAAATAGAACTTGTATCATTAGAAGAGGCTGAGAAAAAGTATAGGGCAAAGGCAAAGGAACATTTTGAGTATTTCCAAAAGCTGAATAGATATGGATTACTTAGAGAAGACAAGATGGTTTCTATGTGTAATTTGGAATACGTCGATTTGCTATTGCAAGATGAAAATTATAATAAGGAATATATTTTAAATCTTATTCAACATGCAATCGATAAGGCTGGAAGCGAACTTGAAATAGTCCAGTTATGCGTGTTTGCTTATATGAAATTAGGTGAAGCAGCTAAAGCTGAGAAGTACCTTAAAATGTTAGTTAATGAACATTACAATCAAATAATGAATGCGCAGATTTTAAGTAGCTTATATGTATATGACTTCTTTAGCAATGAAGGACAGGGGGAATCGCTTGCAAATTACAATGTTCTCTGCAAGCGTGTTCCAAAACAGTATCTGTTTCCGATGCCGAAGAAACCAAATGCAAGAAAATCATTATTGGAAAAACAGTTTATATATGTTCAAAAAACAGCGCTGCTTAAAAAGTATGAGTATGTTTTAAACAATCTGACCAGAACATATGCTAATAGATTTAATAGATGTCTGCCATTACCAGAAGGATTAAACTTGGATGATGAGTTATTTAACGATTCGTATGAAAGCCGATTGGCTCTTTGGAATCGAATTTCTGGCAGATTAAAGAGTGATGATGGTTCTTATAAGGAGAAATTAGCACAAACAGATATACTGATGGAATACATGAAGGTTCTTCAAGATTATTTCTATGAAGTTGTTACTTTGGTAGAAGAAGAGAACAGTGCGTATTATAGAGAATACTATCAGCAATTGAAAAAAGATATTCTATCTCCTATATCAAAAAATAAGGATGAAATAACCAAGTTTAGAGCATCGCTTCTTGAGTCAGATGAAAATATACTCGAGAGTTTAGAACATGTATTTAATGAATATACGTTTATGTTTTTTGTTGGAGATATGCTTAGTTCCCTTACATCTATTATTACTGATAAAGTGACAAGAATGGAGGGAATGAATGATATTGCAGCAGATGAGGCAAGACTAATGCAGTTTTGTCAGAAGAATAGTATTCAATTGCCAACTGAACAATATGTTCATGATACAACAAGTAATATGATAGATGAAGGAACTGATTTCCTCGTTGAGCAATTACTTGGAAATGGTGAATATGAAATCTTGAAGAAGAGAACAGAATTAAGGAGCGGAATTCTTGAGTTGATTACTGATTATTTCAATGAGCATAAAATCATCATTAGAAGTAACAAATCAAGGTTATTTATCCGAGAGCAGGATGATGCTTGGCTAAATATGTATTTCAGGAAAATAAAAGGAAAGCCATATAATAAGACCGACGTATTAGCAGTCATTGAAGAACATGGATTATGGGATGCGTTCAATTATAAAGATTTATGGCTTGCAACAGACGGAGTTGTGATTGTTGAATTTGATAATTATGGAGCTGTTTGTACACCTTATGAGAGAATTGTTATGGAAGACAATGAAATCAAGTGTGGAAACATGCGATACAATAATGGGTATGACGTAAATATGTACTTATTACGGCAGTTAATTGTAGATATTAAAGAATACATTGAACAGAACAATCCGGAGGAGCTCGAATTAGAGGCGTCATTATCAGATAACTGCTTTGAAGTAATTGAAGAAAAGGATAATCCAGTGCTGTATTTATCCTATTATGCAGCTGATGAAGACGAAGAAGTAGAAGAATAATCTAATCTTACATAGACCAGTACCTCTGGGGACGCCCAGATTGGTTCGTACTGGTCTATTATTATGCCCATTTTTAGTGCAAGGAATAGACATGAGCGTAACTATCAATTCATTTTCAAGAAAGTAAAATTCGGGAGAGGCTATTTCCGAATTAAGGTACGATGATGAAGGTATTTAGTGTAATTGAATGAATCCATCGCTAAAATAGCGATGGATTTTCTTTTACAACATTGAAACTATTCGCCTAAAGGAATATACTTAAAACGTAGTGAATTGATGCCTATTTTTATGGAGGTGCTATATGAATTTTGTACCGTCAGCAGTTAAGGCAGAGGAATGGGGCATAAGTCAAAGACGAGTAGCTATTTTATGCAAAGAAGGAAGGGTTCCTGGAGCGGAATTAGTTGGTAATAGGTGGTTTTTACCGACTGATGCTGTTAAGCCCGAGGATCCAAGAAAGGCAAAGAAGAATGAGTGATAGAGTTGCAAATCCTATTATTAGAAAAATTGAAGATACTCAAGAGGCTTTAGATTTTTTTGAAAGTGTTACTTTGCCTGAAGAGGATGAAAAAACACAGGATATCATTATGAACTTTCCGACAGTATATATTCATAACTGGCAAGAGTCAGGTGATTTTGAAGTATATGTTGGTGAGACAAATGATATTTTTAGAAGAACACGTGAACATTATGGTGCTGCGTCGGATAAGAGAGCATGGCAGAGCAAACTTTTAGAGAAGGATGCGAGTCTTTTTATCATAGGTCATGAGCACTTTAATAAATCACTTACACTTGATATAGAAAACCGATTGATGCATTACATGATGAGTATAGATCGTGTGAAGCATGTGTATAATGGAAGAGGAAATCCGCAGTCTAGTTATTATCCGGTGGAAGAGCTCGATGCTATATTCCGTAGTATTTGGAGAGGATTGCGTCGCGAGAATAAAGAGCTTTTTCCAACGGAGAGTTCTATCAAAGACTCGGCTATTTACAAAGCATCACCATTGCACAAATTAACAAAAGAGCAGGAAAATGCCAGAGATTTAATTATCCAGAAGGTCAAAAGAGCACTTGAGAAGAATGAGACGAAACAGTTGATTTTTATAGAAGGTGAAGCTGGAACCGGTAAGACTGTTCTTAATAGCAGTACGTTTTATGAATTGTATTGTAGGGCGGAAGAAGATAAAACAGAGTTAGATTGCCATCTGCTTGTAAATCATGATGAGCAGATTACAGTTTATGAGCAAATAGCGGAAAAACTAGGGCTCACCGAAAAGTATGGAAAAGTGGTTAGTAAACCGACTTCGTTTATCAATAATCATACGGAAGATGATTCGGTTGATGTTGCTTTTGTGGATGAGGCACACTTGCTTCTCACGCAGGGTAAACAGTCCTATCGAGGGCAAAATCAGTTGCAGGATATTATAGATCGATCGCGTGTCACGGTGGTGATGTTTGATGAGAACCAGATATTGACAACAGAACAATTCTGGGAGGCTCAGATTCTAGAGCAATATCGTAAACAGGCAAAGGATTCCGATAATTACGTGGTGTTGGAAAAACAACTTCGTATGCAAGCAGATCCTGAAACGATGGATTGGATTGATTCATTTACAAAAGAGGGTGAATTAAAGAAGATACCGGTTTCTTCTTCAGGGTATAGCATTAAAGTCTTTGATAGTCCTGAACTTTTAGATAAAGAGATTAGGAAGAAAGCAAGCGAGAGCGATTCAGCACTTTCTCGAGTGATTGCTACTTACGATTGGGAATACAATAAAAAATCAGAAGCTCGATTAACGAAATGGGAAGTGCTCATTGGAAAGTGGCATAAACCTTGGAATAGAGAGTTAGAATCAGAGCTCTCTAAAAAGGAAAAGCGAGCTATCAAAGGATTGGCTTGGGCAGAACAGCCTCAGACAATCGATGAGGTTGGGTCAACATTTACAATTCAAGGATTTGACCTGAATTATGCAGGTATAATTTTGGGGCCTTCTGTAAAGTATAGAAATGGAAAGATTATTTTTGATCCATCTGCTAGTTACAATAGTAAGGCTGTAAGAAATAGAACATTATCTGATGGAACAAAAAAGAAGTTTGGTGAGATGCTGATTCAGCATGAGGTGCGAGTGCTTATGACTCGTGGTGTGAATGGTATGTATATTTATGCATGTGATCCAGAACTTCAGGCGGAACTTATTAAGGCTTCAAAGTAGAGGAATTAAAATGAAACAGGAAACAATAAATAGAATCAGAAAATTTACAGAAGATCGTGATTGGGATCAATTTCATTCTCCATCTAATTTAGCTAAGTCTATCGTCATCGAGGCAGCAGAATTATTAGAGTGCTTCCAGTGGGATGATGAAAAATACGATGAGCAGCACGTTAAAGAAGAACTGGCTGATGTAATGGTTTATTGTCAGAATCTCATAGACAAGCTTGGTTTTGATGCAGATGAGATTGTCAATATGAAGATGACACAGAACGAAGCGAAGTATCCGGTGGAGAAAGCAAGAGGAAGTAGTGCAAAATATACGGATTTATAAGGGGGAATAGGTATATATGGGAAAGCTTGTTAGAGATCGAATTCCTGAGATTATAAAAGCCGATGGCAAGAGCCCGATAACGAGGATTTTGTCGGAGGATGAATATCTTCAGAAATTGGATATAAAACTTAATGAAGAAGTTGCAGAATATCAAGTTGATAAATCAATTGAAGAGATGGCGGATGTTTTAGAAGTGTTATTTGCTATCTGTGAGGCTAGAGGATATTCCATTGAGCAACTTATGAAAGTTAAGCAAGATAAGCAGGGTGAAAGAGGCAGTTTTAAAGACCGAATATTCTGGGAGGGCAATGAATGAGGAATAGCGAGTTCGACCTTAATATTGATTGGAAATATTATAATAATTTGGATGTGGTCGGTTTTTCACAGATGTTAAAAGATCCATCTTATTGCTATAAGTTTTATTGGCTCGAAGCGATCGTCAAAATGATTTCTCGAGATGTTGTAAATACATCTTTTAATGACATTATTGATGAAATGATTTGTAATGCATGGTATACCGTGTTGGAGTTCCATGTTCATTTGAGTGGATTCTTACTTGGTGAGCCTCGCGATGCACTTGAACTTGCAGTTATTACTCTTCAAGAATTAAGCGGATTGAGAGCAGATGCTGATGCAGAAAGCATAAGAAACGAAATAGTTAAATATGATAATGAGCTTCGTGAATATAAGAATAGATTGACGAGAAATGTTCCGTACAGAGCACTTTCTGGTTTCTTTGATAATGCGAATCAAATTGTGGATTGGGGAAGAACCGGAGCATTGATTAAATACGCTCAGTTATTAAATAAATCTACACCGCTACCATATGTCATAGGTGAGAGCACGGGATTGAAGCGTGAAGTAACTTTTAGTGATGAATGGATAAGCCTAATCAAGGATAATACCGTTTCTATATTAGGATGGATTCAATTTGAAAAGGTGAAATGGCTGCAAAGCAATAATCCGGAGGTACCAAGCCTGGTGTATAAACTAGCGCCTATGGATGAAAAAATGCGTAAGCTAAGTCATGTTAGAGAATTATGGGAGTTGATTCTAGAACAGCGTTCAATCATAGATGTGTTTAAGGATATCCCTATTGAAAGAGGAAATTATGATATCGATCATTTTATTCCTTGGTCGTTTGTAATGAATGATGAGCTGTGGAATTTGATGCCGATGGATTCTTCTTTGAATTCATCTAAGAGTAATAAGCTGCCAGATTGGAATCGCTTCTTTGGAAAGTTTGCAAATAATCAGTTTATTCTTTATGGCATGATAAATGATGACAGTCATCCACAGATACGAAACTGCTTTGAAAAATGTTATAAGGACAACCTTCATTCGATATGGGCCAACCAGGAATTATATCGAAGAGGAAATACACAAACTGAGTTTTACAATATTCTAGAGAAGAATATGCAACCTGTCTATGACAGTGCAAAGAGACAGGGGTATTTGGTGTGGTAGATATGGAATTCATTGATTAAATATTTGAATTCCCGAATGTAATTTTGAAATAATGTTAAAAAAACTTGTTTAAAGTTGATTTACTAGATAAGAAGAGAGGACAGCAGATTATGGCTACAGCATATGATTACTTGAAAGATTTTTCTACAGACAAAAAATGTGATGCATGGATTAAGTTGGTAATAGAGGCTTTTGTTATTACTCGAGGAAGGATTACTGATGATATAAAGAAAGAACTGGTTGATTGTTTGTTAGGTCGTGCAGTTACAACAACATGCGTTAAAAGTGCAGTTGCAACTACAAGTACGAATGATACAGTTGTATTAAAGAAATTGAAACATTTACAGGGAGTAAATGCTTTGGCAAACAATCAGACAATAACATTAAATAAAGAAGTAAATGTAATTTATGGATTAAATGGTTCAGGAAAAAGCAGTTATTTTAGATTAATTCAGACCATGATAGGTAATATTGAACATAAGGATTTGTTGCACAATGTGTATTCTGGAATTGGTGATAAAATGGAGGCTGAATTATCGTATTCTCTAGGGGGAGTAGACAAAAAAGTAACATGGAATAACACCAGTATAATAGACGATATTGAATCTATTAGGGTTTTCGATTCTAGCTATACATCTGATTTCTTAAAGAAAAGAAATTCAGATGAACTTGTTTTAAAACCATATCATCTTGATTCTTTTGCAAAATTGGTTGATTTAATTAATGAGTTGAAGGATAAAGCATATGATGAAATAGAAGTTATGGAATCTTCACTGCCGACAGTAAATACTGAGTTTTTATCTGATACGATAAAAATAATGTTAGAGCAGGATGAGTTTAGTGATGATGATGAGAAAACAATTGCTGATTCAAGAATAATCACAGAGGCTGATAGAACTGAATTGGACCAGTTAAATAGTTTGGTTGAGTCTCTACAAAAAAGCAGCCCGGAAGACAAGATAGCGCAGTTTCAAGCAGAAATTGCGTTATGTAATACAGCAACTAAAAAAATAGAAGATTGTATAAACGAGATTAATCGTATCATTAAAGAGTCAAAGGAGGAAATAAAGAAATATAGGGAGTTTTTAACTGAAAATGAGAAGCTTCAACAGCAGATTTCTATTTTTAAATCTTTGCCAGGAACAGGTTCAGATTTGTGGATTGATTTTATCCGTAAAGCAGATGAGTATAAGGAAGAAAACAAATTAGATGTTTGCCCATACTGCCACAGACCATATGATGATAATGCATTGGAAATTGCAGAAGCATATACCATTTTTTTGAAGGATAAATCAACAGAAGGATTACATATTGCGGAAAAAGCAATTAGCAAACTAGAAAATGATTGTAAAAGAATTACTATACCAGAATTGGAAGAAATGGGATTGGGATTTCTTGGCGCTGATGTAAATAAGATTGATATGTTATTAGCTAATGTGAAAAAGATTAAAAAAGATTTAGCACAGTCAATTCGTGATAAAAGTGCTGAGGTAATTGGTGAATGCGAAATAACTAATGCAGATTGTATAAAAGCGTATGCGGATAATATCTCCGAGCAGATATTAAAACTAAATGAATCTGACGAGGAGAGAAAAAAGAGTTTAATTGAGGCAAAAAACAAAATAGCAGTATTGATGGAGATTCAATCCATAGATTCGCAGAAGAAAAATATCATAGATCTTATTCAGAAGAAGAATAAAATATCAGAATTAAAGAAAACTGTTGATTCTAAATCTACAAACAAAATAACAGCAGTTGCTAAAAAGGCCAATCAAGATTTGTTAACCTCTCAATTGAAAGATAAGTTTGAAAAGAACTTATCACTTATGGGTGTTAAAGACAAAACTATAGAATTAGTGGGCTCTAATAGTAAAGGCGTACAACAGACGGAACTTGTTATTAGTACACATAAAAAAATTGCTAATATCTTAAGTGAAGGGGAACAGAAGGTATGTGCTTTGGCACTGTTTTTGGCTGAGATTTTTGTCGCAGAAAATAAAAGCACAATTATTTTAGATGATCCAGTCAATAGTTTAGATCATAAGATGATGGCAGCTTTTGCAGATGTTTTATTACAATTAGAGAATCAAGTGATTGTGTTTACTCATAATAGGATGTTTTTAGATTGTATAGAGGTAAGCGACTTTGGACATGTGTGTAAAACGATGAAATCGGCATGTAATAAGAGTAAGGGAAAGCATATCTATGTTTATGAAACACATTCAGAAGGAAAAAATGATAAAGGCGTTGTGTTTGAGAAGAATCAAGAGAATGCTGAGTTTTTTATTTCAGAGAGTAAAAAATTATTAGCTGAATCACCATTCGTTGAGAAAGATAAGACATGCGTATACATAAGAAAATCGGTGGAGTGTTTGATTGATGAGGTTGTTTTTAATAAACAAGTTCCAACACGTTTTAGTAGAAAAAGCAGCAGAATTGATTGGAATGGATTAAAAAAAGTATCGGTTGACGTTAATACTATTGATGACTTAAAAAGCATTCATAATAGGGTGTCTGGTGGAGATCTTCATAAAGGGACAGAAAGTGAAGAAAATCCAGTGGATAAGGAAGAATTACAAAGATTTGTTGATAGGCTAGAAAGTATTAGAACTACATCTTTAATAGCATAGCAATAGTCGGGTATGATTATTATGTATCAACCAAATTACGACTTAGCTGCAACCCATTGGATAGAGCGTGATCGCGACTCTGTTCATATGGAGGCAGCAGCATTAAAAGAAAAGATTGAAAGCTTCATCGGTGCGCATAATACTTGCGCACTGGCTACAGCCTCTGCTGATATGGTGCGCAATACATCGATTGAATACAACTTTGTGAAGGGTTGTTTTTACTTTTTTCCGAAGGCGGGCTGAAGTTTAAGGGGCTGAAGGTGAATAAGAATGTGGGCATTGCTATCTTTGAACCTTATGGTGGATTTGGTCAGTTAAAGAGCTTACAGGTGCAGGGCGAGGCTGTTATGGTGGAACCTTTTTCAGATGAGTATCTGATGCTGATGGAGCACAAGAAGCTTCATGAGGAAGATATGGATGGTAAATTTGATGATATATTGAGCCAAGATGATTATTTCCCCGAATCTTTCTTTTATCAGTGGATAGGATTTCCGGAAAGTGTTTTTCTATATAACGAAGTGTTTGATGAACTTATAGAGAAGGAATTAACAAAAAGCACCATTTAAAAAACTGTTTTGGTTCAATTATCAAAATAGGAGGAGGCCATATGATTGATATTGTTACAGATAACCATTACGCACTTGTTTTATCACTGTTTGAGAATTCTTTGAAAGAAATAAGAATTATAAGTCCATTTCTCTCAAAAAAAATGGCAGACTTGCTTTGCAATGCTGCAAATAGAGGAGTCAGGTGTTCGTTTATTACCAGAATGTATCTTCAAGATTTTTTAGATGGTTCTAACACATTAGATGGGTTGCAGAATATGCTTGATGCAGGGGTGCAGCTTTATGCACTCATAGGATTACATACAAAGCTTTATCTTTTTGATGAGTATGATGCTATCTTAGGAAGCGCGAATTTTACTGAAGGTGGTTTGTCTAGGAATATTGAACTCTCAGTTCATTTTAAAGATGAAGATGTAACTCAGCATAGGCTAAATTCTTATTACATAGAGTTACTTAATGAAATTGAGAAGTCAGAAGACGGCGTAATTAATCAAGAATTAATTAATGAGTATAAGGAATTATACATAAAAAAACATCAACAGAATAATAATCTCACAGGCGGTATAGGAGTTGTAAGTATAGTACGTGGAGCAGCATTGGATAGAAAAGCTCGTGCTATTAAGAATAATCCAAATGAAGCTTTTGATGAAATACAGGCTTCTATAGGTGAAAGAAATACGGATGCAGTTTATGGTGCTCTTGGTGGTGAACTTGAGAAAGTAACTCACAAACAGTTAAATAATATTCTTTTAAAATTTTCTGCTTCTGCTAAAGATAGATTTGATGGTAACAAACCGATGGAAATGGTAGCTATAGAAGAAAATGGGAGACGGTTTTATATTTCTAATTTTTCTGCAGCTAGTGAAAAACGTGCTAAATCTGTAGAGGATTTGGATGAGACATTTTTTTGCGTTCATTCATATGATAAATCAGGAAAACATTCACCAATGATAATAGGTAAGGGTTTCCTTAGACAATATAATTCAAAAAATGATGCACGTAAAAAAGCGTGGTTTAGAAAATATCAATGGTTAGAAGAATACCCGTATTATTGCATTATTGATGAGGCAAATATTCTAAATGCGCCAGTTAACTGTGGAATCCCTTTGCTTGAAGTGATAGATGCATTAGGGTATAAGGCTTATATGCATACGAAAGACAAACCGGAAGAGTATCCAAAAGAAAAGGTTGCTAAATCGCACCAGCAGCGTGTGATGCTTAATCTAACACCTGAAGCAAAAACGTACATAGACAATCGATTGAAGGAGCTAGGTGAGAAATATGGATGTGTAACATATAAGTCAGAATTATAGAAGAAGGATTAGATTATGCTCGTAGCACATGATAAAGATGGAAATCGAATATATGCGGATTCAGAAGAGTGATATTGGGAATGTTTCTGACCGGAGTGTGGTAGATCATTAGTCCATAAAAAGGGAGAAATTAAAGAACCTCATTTTGCTCATAAAGTAGATGTAAACTGTTCATATGGAAAAGATAAGGATAGTAAGAGTGAATGGTATATTCACATGCAAGAACTGTTTCCGCATGAGTCTCTAGAAGTGAGATTTAAGGATGAAAACACTGGAGAAATACACATAGCAGATGTTTATTTATAGGAAAATGAAACAGTTATTGAATTTCAACATAGTCCGATTTCTATCGAGAAATTTAGACCTAGAACGTTAGTTAATTATAACGAAGGCTGTAGAATAGTATGAGTGTTTGATGAAAGAAGTACTAATCAAGACCTAGAATTTGGAAGGTTACGGCAGGAGGATGATACGTTTTTGATGTAGAACTTGAGAAGGTTATTGACGGTATGGATGCCTTCGGCGCTGATTTTATGTTTGTTGATAATGAATACCTGGATGCCAAAAATTCTGTAATTAGATTTTATGTTAATAAGTTAAAGAGTACAGATGAAGATGATGATAATTCAGCGCGTGATGTTATTCTATTTCAGGTTGCATATGCGGTATCAATTCATAAAGCGCAGGGCTTAGAGTATAGCTCTGTAAAAATAGTCATTACAGATGAATTTGATAAGCTAATAACTCATAATATTTTCTATACGGTTATTACAAGAGCTCAAAAGAAGTTGAAAATATATTGGACTCCGGAAGTAGAGAAAAAAGTACTTTCGACAATAAAACCTAAGAATATCAATAAAGATATTAATATTTTAAAGCCGTATGGCATATAAAGGCTATATTGGTTTGAGTAAAAGATAATTAGCAGAAGATATATTGTGTTTACTTAAGGGTGTAGAAGTATATTTATTTTACAATGAGTATGCATATTCAAAAAATCTGCTATTAAACTAAAAAAATGGGGAAATTAAATGAAGTATACGGATAAAACAAAACCTGGAATGACAGATCCATATTGGTATGAATGGTCAGTTGGACAGCTGTATATTGTTGATATGCTTAATCCAGACAGTCATATTCAGTATGTTGAATTGCAAAAGGATGTACAACTTGGTCTTGATGATGTGGTAGTAACATATGATGATGGAACTACACGTTTCATTCAGGTTAAGCATACGAGAGCAGAAGACACTTTGACCTTTGGAGATCTTGTTTCGACAAAAGAGACTAAGAGTTCTTTATTAGGTGAGTTGGCTTCTTCGTGGGGCAAAGAAAAAGATAATTATATTAAGTCTGAAGTATATATTTTTACAAATAGAAGAGCTGGAGATAGAGAGGCTTCGGCTGGTACCAATAACAGTATAAAGCGTCCGCCACTAACTAAATTTTATAAAGAATTGCAGAAGAAAGTTACAGAGGTTGATTCTTTTGAAAAATTGCAATTCGAAGGATACGAAGAAGCGTGGAAGGAATGGTGCGAACAATTATCTGGTATTTCTAATAATTCAGATAAGCTATTATTTTTAAGGAGTTTACATATTGAGACAGAACAACCTGATCTTGAACAATTAGGCATAGAAATAAAAGATAAATTGAAATTATATCTTTCTGTGGGGGATGAAACAGCAGAAATATTATTATCAAAATTAGATCATGCATTAAGAAAATGGACAGTTTCTAGCAGAAAAAGTTCAAGAATAACTGTCGAAGATGTGTATTCAGAATTATCTGCTAAGGAAAATGTTATTTCCTATAATCATGACATAATTCCGGTAAATCCATTTTTCTCTAGCAGACAGGAATTAGTAGATAGATTGGAGTTAAGCCTTCAGAAAAATACTCAAAGAGTGATTTATTTATCTGGGGTTCCAGGGACTGGAAAAACAAATATTGTTAGTAAACTGTGTTGCAAAAAAGATAGCATTATTGATATTCGTTATTATGCGTATGAACCAATAGATCCTGGAAAAGAATATCTACCTGCGGATGTTTCTGAAAGAGTCGATCGAAATGTATTTTGGGATACATTGTTAAACCAGTTAAGAGAAATTTTGCGTGGCCAATTATATAGATATAGAGTTCCTGTTTCTACTAGTTTTATGAGACTTGAAGACAAAAGAAGAGAGTTCTTTAGAATTGCGTCAGAATTTGCAAGTAATCGTGGACGGGCTTTTGTTATTGCAATAGATGGTTTGGATCATGCAGCTAGAGCTGGGATTAAGGAGAATACTTTTTTGCCTTCTTTACCTAATCCAGAATATATCCCAGATAATGTAGAAATTATAATTGCTGGTCAACCGAAGGAATACTATGGTAATTACCCAGATTGGATGTTTTCAGAGTCATCTAATATAAAGGAATTTGAGGTTCCCAATATTCAGCAAGATGACATTAAATCATTAGTAGACGATAAATGCCATAATTTGTCAGATAGTAATAAAACTATAGTTACGGATATTGTTTGCAAATATGCCGGTGGAAATACTCTGGCAGCTATTTTTGCTGTTCATGAAGCAGTAAATTGTAATGATCCAGCTATATTAGATGATAGGCTTAGAAAACGAAAACTAAGTGGAAATATTCAAGAGTATTATAGACAAATTTGGGAAGATGCCAAAAAGAAGATGCAAATCCCATTTGTTGATTATAAGATGGCTGGAGTGTTTGCTTTTTTTAATGAAGCTATAAGTGCAAGTAAGCTAAATATGATTTTCAAAGAAGAGGGGATAAGTACTTCAAATTGGAATAATGTGTTGAAGGCATTAAGCCCACTTCTTCAAGAAAAAAATGGTTTGTATACAGTACTGCATAATGATGTTCGTGTTTATTTATCTAGTATTATTGGAAGAGACGTTGAACATGTAAAAGAAATATATTCGGGATTGGTGAATTATTATATCTCTCTTGAAACAAAGAGTATTGGATATTATAGAGATATTTTTCGCTTTTTGATTTCGGCTGGAAGAATAAGCGAATTTAAGAGCATTTTTTCTCCAGAATATGTTATAGAAGCATATGTTAATGGTATTGAACTAGATGTAATAAGGAAAAATACTGATGAATTAATGCGATTTGCCATAAGTGAAACACCGCTTGATTGGGACAATCTTCGTTGTCTTACAATGGGATACTTAACGATTGAACAAATTGATAGAAGTTCATACGAAATATTAGATGCTACTTTTCGCAAAACTAGAAGAAGTATAAATGTACAGCCTTATGAATGCTATATTACTCCTGCTGAAAAGTGGAATGTCAATATTTTATTAGATGTGTTACAACTCGTTGATGATTTATTCGAAAACAATGAGTTAGATAGAGGAAAAACCTTGTTTTATAATTGGCTGGGTGATTCAAGCATCAAAGATGTTATAAATCTAATTAGTGATGGAGATAAAGATCATTACTTAGAAAACGGAAAAAAGGTAGCAGATTTATTATCAAAAGCGTGTGTTAATTGTGGAAACTACAAATTATTATGTGATTTATCAACGGTAGAAAATAAAAGCTTTATAGAAGAGTTTGTTGAACAGACAGAGAGTCTAATTATTGAAAAACTTCATGGTAGGGAATTAGAAGAAGCATTAAACTCTTTAGATATACTTTTGATTGAGCCGATAATTGTTGGTATTAAGAAACTGCTTGATGCAAATAGATTTGAGGATATTACGGCTATTAGACAATCTCTTCAGAGAAGGAAAGTAACGAATCCTATGAGCAAATTGTTACTGACATTTTTGAAGATAATAACTGGAACCGTTGATTGGGAAGTAGAGGATTCTGTAAACATATGGGAAGAGATTGAAAGCGTAAAACTGCCAGATGTGGAGATAGAAAATCTAATGGCTTATTATAGTGTTTATGCGCTTGTTGCTGCATATCTTCAAGATAAAAGTCGATCTATTGTTGCAAATGAAGTCACTAATATGTATATTGCGGCACATAAATATCAAAAGCCTAGATTTTTTTTGCTTTATTTTAACGCTGTCTCATATTTGGGAAAATGGTTAAAAGCTAGAAATGAAAACAAGCATTTTTATGAGTCTGTTGATGATTTAAAGCAGATTATACGCAATCTTTATTGTAAAAAATGGAAGCATAATGAAATGGATTCTGAAACCTTTAATCTTAGTGCATATATATTAAAAGCCTATATATTGCTAGTTGAAAAGGAAGATGAACAATTCAAACGTCCTATAGAGTGTGAACTTGACAATGTATTTATAGATAATCCTGTTAATCAATTGATGGATCCTGGTATGTTGTTATTCAGAAATAATACTCAAAGAATACAGAGTTGGATTGATGAATGGTTGGCTGATGATGGGAAAGTGTGGATGGAACCTCTTAGTGAAAGAAACCGTATTATAAAAGAGTTTACCGATGCCAAAGAAAAGTATGATTATGAAAATGATTTGAGTTTGAGGGGAGCAATCGATAAAGTAAAATGGTCAATTATTGGATTTGCTTCGAATAATGAATACTGCGTTAATAACCTTTTAAATTGGTATAACAAGCTTGTTGATAAGAATCCTGAATTCATACAGAAGTATGGTGAATACATAAAAAGTATTTCTGATCAAATCGCTGTGTTAGGCGACAATAGAATGGATTATACGCTTGATTGCAAAATCTACTCTGATATTGGGAGCCTGGGGGATTCACAGATACTGAATATGTTAAAGAATCGCCGAATATTTAGCCAAAGTATCTCGCAACCGTCATATTTTGTAGAAATGATAATTGGTTATCTCAAAGACTGTAATAATACCAAAGAACAGCTGCTTTTTTTATGGTCAGTGGGAATTGGCTTACTAGATTGGAGATTAGAGAGCGACCATGGTACTATTGTTTCGCTGCAGCGAGCAATTGAAAAAAATGCATTAAGAAATGGAATTGTTAATATACGAGAGAATCTGTCTGAAATTGGACCGGCTTATGTTAATTTGGCAGCTAATCCGGTATTGTTTGAAATCCCAGATCGTTGGTGTGATGATGAGGAAAAGAGCAAGGATGTAGAGGATTCTAACAGAATAATTGAGGCGTATTATAATAACGATAAGGATTCACCAAAAAACCATGAAGTCTCAACAGCGTTAAAAACACTATATTATGCAGATTCATTATCTGATGAACAAGTGGAACATATGCTATCATATGAAATTAGAAAATCTTCATATGGGCTGAGAGGTAATAGCATTATAGAATTCTTGCTTGAAATTGGAACGGAACAAGCTGTTGATAAGGCGGTTACGGAGTTTATTCATAATGGACTCAATAGTTACTTTTATCCTGCGCAAGATCTACCACTATTAATTGGCTGGAGGTTATGGGCAAAAGGTAAGGAATATACGGTAACTAGTTTAGATGACTTGATTTCTACCATTAATTGTTGGATGACAGCTGCAAATAATATTAAAGCACCAACACTAGATGAAGGATATGATTATTCCAGTTATTATTCGTGTGAGGATAAAGAATTATATGAAGTACTTATTGAAATCCTCCTTATGATAATAATTTCCGAAGATGCCGATGCTGCTAGAACTGCTTTGGGTGGCTTGGCTGCATGTTTACGAGTTGATAAGCGGGTTCTGTATTTAATTGAAAATAGCTGGGGGCATATGCATTATCGTGCTAAAGAGTGGATACTTATGATTTATGAGTTGGTTTATATGATGTGTCCTGACTCAAGAGCTGAGATATATAATTGTTTAGTAAAGCATTCAAAAGATGATGATTTCAATGTTGCCTTATATGCAAGTATTCTCTGTGAAAATATAGATTGTAAATTTAAAAATAATTTTTTAATTGAAGAAAAAGAATTTTTTGCAGATATTCCAAAATACAGTCATAAGCGTTTAATTAAAACAAAAAGAACTACTCCATGGATTAATGGATATGATTGCGTGATGGAACAGATAGAGAGGTTAGAGAAACGATTGAATTGTGGTTTGGAGGACTTGGAGAGGAGAACAGCTTCATATTCAAATAGCATAGACGATGACTTTTCTTTACTACCCTTAAACAGGCAAAAAAGTGGAGGATGTTTGGTTGTATGTGACAAAGTAAATAGTGCATTTTTCCGAGTTTTATATAAGGACTGGTTTGAGGGAAGGTGGAAAGGCCTTGAATCAGAATTGGCGAGAGTAATACTATCTGCTTCTGAACCATATACTTTACTTGTTTCGCCGTCAATATGGCCTTGGAACAATAATAAGTTTTTCACTTACGCAAAAGATGTTATTTTACAAGAAGAAGCTTCACGAAATAAAAACATTGAAGCTGTACTACAAACAGGTATTGGAAGTGATGAGGTAGTGTTGGCTGGCTCAATTGAAGATTATACATACAATCAAAAAGTTTTTGGATATCTCTTGAGTTACTTGAATATTCCAGAAATGAAAGAACAATATGCTTTGCCAGTGTTTGAGAGAAATGCTAGGCTGTTTTTGCAAGAGAGAAAAGACTATGTTGAAGGCAAAAGCGCAAACATTTCTATTCATCAGAATGGAATCGAAAGCTTTAAACAGAGTAATATAATGTGTGGTTTAAGAAAAACGATTCTTTCAGAATTCGAATGGACTGTTCAATTTGATAAGGGTGCTTTAAAACTCGTTAATGGAGATAACAAAGAAATAGGAAGATTTGAGTGTTATTATGGCGTTCATACGGACATAGCAAATCGAAATCCATCAAATCAACCATACTTGCAGCGTTGGATAGTTGACATAAATGCTTTTGATGAAGAAATTAAGCGATGGAGATGCCCTTACGAAGTAAAAACAGTAACAGGATCAGTAATAGATAAGGCGGATGTCTAATTACCCAAAGAATAGAAGAGTTGTTAGCAATTAGTATTAGGCTATTAGAAATTAGGTTAGCATTAGTTTTAGATTAGTATCATTAGTATCAGCAAAAGCCTGTCTATATATTTCCAGCAGATTTATACTGAACAGACTAAGAAGGTTCAGATTGAGTTTACGAGCGTGGCACTACTTGGTGCTGTTTCCTGCGGCGTTCCTACGCTGGAGGAAGAGTATGCAGAAGAGTATGTGGCATTGCCTGTTTCTATGTTTGGTAACGGAACTTTTTTCCTACTTAGAGCTAATGTCGAGTCTATGATGGAAGTGTGTTGGTTACCATATCCGCAAATGAAAGTGTTAGATATGGTTTTTTGGCAGATAGATTTTGATAAGGATTTAAATAACGGTTCACGCAAGGCTTATTAATAATTAGGGGGTATTATCTATGCCATTTCAAATAGTTAGAAACGACATTACAAAAATGCAAGTTGATGCCATAGTAAACACAGCAAACCCTATGCCAGGATATGGTGCAGGGATTGATAGTGCTGTCTATGAAGCGGCTGGTAAAGATAAGCTTTTAGCAAAACGTCACAAGATAGGTGCTATTGATAGAGGTACATCTGTTATTACTGATGGTTATAATTTACCGGCAAAATTCATCATTCATACAGTGGGAACAGCTTGGCAAGGTGGTAAAGCTGGTGAGGAAGATATTATTAGAAAATGTTATCGAAGTGTGTTTGAAGTTGCGGTTAATAACAATATCTCAAGCCTTGCAATACCGCTTTTAGCTTCAGGTAGCTACGGATTTCCGAAAGGCATTGCTCTAAGGATAGCACTGTCTGAGATTGAAGCATTCATGTCGGAGAGTGATATGGATGTTTACCTTGTGGTTTTTGATGAAAAATCAGTTTCCTTGTCTTCTGAATTGTATGGGGATATAGATGAGTATATCAATGACAATTATGTAGAAGAAAAGAATCAAGTAGAATATTCAGATTTATATGGAAGAAATGAAAGGGTTGTACAGAGGTCTGAATCTTTTGCAGGCGGATTAGCTTTTAATGTCGCTGCTCCAACATTTTCAAAAGCAAATAATGCTGCACGTAAAGATGAAGAGGAAATGCTTTCTGATGTGTGCTTATCAGAATCGATATTAGAGGAAGAAAGAAGCCTAGACGATGTCGTAAATAATCTGGACAAAACCTTTATGGAACTTGTTTTTTCATTTGCTGATGCCAAAGGACTTACTGATGTTGAGGTTCAAAAGAAGGCGAATCTTGATAGAAAGGCATTTTCTAAGCTAAAATGTGGAACTACAAAGAATCCTAGTAAATCCACAGCTCTTGCTTTAGCAGTAGCCCTAGAATTGAATTTAGATGATACAAAGGATCTTCTTTCAAGAGCAGGACTGGCATTATCTCCATGCAGTAAGCAGGATGTTATAGTGCAGTACTTTATCGAGAAGAAAGCTTTTGACATATATGAAATCAATCTAGCTCTTTTTGAACATGGAGAACAACTGCTTGGTACGCAAGTCTAGTAAATGTCGCCTGGCAAGTGACCGGCATAAATTAATATCAAGATATAATTACCTCAGAAACAAGCAAATAAGCTAATTACGGAGGTAATCACTATGAGAGAAAACTTAACAGAAATCGTATTTATTCTTGATAGAAGTGGCTCTATGAGCGGACTTGAATCTGATACTATTGGTGGATTTAATTCCATGATAGCTAAGCAGCAGAAAGAAGAAGGTGAGGCTATTGTTTCCACCGTTCTTTTTGGTGATGAAACAGATGTAATTCATGACAGAGTAGCTATTGGTGAAGTAAAGAAACTTACAGAAGAAGATTATTATGTTCGTGGCTGCACAGCACTTTTGGATGCGGTAGGTGGAGTAATTCATCATATCGGTAATGTTCATAAGTATGCAAGAGAAGAAGATAGACCGGCTAAGACCTTGTTTGTTATTACAACAGATGGCTTGGAAAATGCTAGCAGACATTATTCTTTCAAGGATGTTAAGCGACTAATCAAGCGTCAGCAAGAAAAGTATCACTGGGAATTCATTTTCCTAGGAGCCAATATTGATGCTATAGAAGTTGCAGAAAATATGGGCATTAGTAAAGACAGAGCAGCAAATTATAATTGTGATGAAGTAGGAACAGCCCTTAATTATCAGGTTCTTGAAGCTGCCGTAACACGAGTAAGAAAATGTAAAGCTGCAGATATGGCTATGACATTTGCAGGTGGCGCATGGAAAGCAGACATTGATCGTGATTACGAGAAACGCGGTAAGAAGAACGGAAGGAGAGCAAGATAATGATTGGTGCAATTATTGGAGATATTGTCGGTAGCCCTTATGAATTTGATCGCGGTGAGAAGATAAAGGATTTTGGCCCATTATTCATAGATGAATCTGAATATACAGATGATTCTGTTATGACAATTGCCGTAGCAGATGGCCTTATGAAGGCAGGTCTTAAGAAAGCAGGTCTTATGAAAGCAGATCCTATGAAAGCTGGTCTGAATTGCGATAATGAAACAATTAGACATGAACTAATAAAGGCAATGAAGACTTGGGGACGTAAGTATCCAAAAGCTGGATATGGAGGCAGATTTATTTGGTGGTTACAGCATGAGGATGAAGGTCCATATGGAAGCTGGGGCAATGGTTCTGCTATGCGTGTTTCTTCTGTTGGATGGCTTTATGACACCTTAGATCGTACAAGAGAAGTAGCAAGGATTACAGCAGAAGTAACTCATAATCATCCTGAAGGAATAAAAGGTGCAGAAGCTACAGCTTCAGCAATTTTCCTAGCTCGTACAGGAAAATCAAAGGATGAGATTAGAAAATATATTGTGGATGAGTTTGGATATGATTTATCAAGAACACTTGATGAGATCCGCCCAGCATATCGACATGTAGAAAGCTGCCAGGAAACAGTTCCTGAAGCAATCACAGCCTTCTTGGAAGGAACTGATTTTGAAGACGTAGTTCGATGTGCAGTATCTCTCGGTGGAGATTGTGATACGTTAACTTGTATCGCAGCTGGAATTGCAGAAGCGTTCTATGGTGTTCCTGATAATTATAAAGAGGAAGCGCTATCTAGGATTGAACCGGATATGCGGCAGCGTTCTATGGTGTTCCTGATAATTATAAAGAGGAAGCGCTATCTAGGATTGAACCGGATATGCGGCAGGTGTATGAGCGATTTTTAAAGATAAGTAAGTAAAATAAAAATTGAAAAATGCTGAAATGGTGGGATTTATATAGGAAAGTTTCATTACAGTCTCACCATAGTCTCACTGAGTCTCATGTGTAAATGAGACTTTATGAGACTTACAGCATGCTTTACATTGGTGTACATATGGTGTAAAATATATACACCAATGTAAAGTATGCTGAGGTGACATATATGACTAAGTTTGAAGAAATTGATGAATTGTTAGAACAAAATAATGGATACTTATTTTCGAAAGATGTAGAGAAAGCCGGAATCTCCAGAACGTATTTGGCTAGCTATGTTAAGGAAAGAGGACTGGAGAAGGTATCAAAAGGAATTTATATTTCGCCGGACACATGGGAGGATGAATTGTACATTCTCCAGCTTCGTTATCCTAAAGTTGTTTTTTTCGGAGAAACTGCGTTGTATCTTCATGGATTGATTGATAGAGAATACTCACAGATTGCTGTGACGGTTCCACCAAGATTTAATCGGACCAGATTATTGTCTGAAGGGGTTGTGATTCGGCAAGAACAAGAGGCTAATTATAATCTTGGAATCACAGAATTACAAACAAATTTTGGAAACACAGTTAGGGTCTATGATGTGGAAAAGACGATTTGTGATCTTGTAAAACTGAGAGGCAAAATAGAAGTTCAACATTATCAGACTGCAATTAAGTCATATATGAGAAGAAAAGATAAGGACTTAATGCGTTTGCTTAAGTATGCAGAAGCTTTAAGAATTCGAGATGAAATCATGAAATACATTGAGGTGATGGTATGATAAAAACTGCTATACAGCTAAAAGCAAAGATAAGAAATATATCCGGTGGTGATAGCAAAGTTGCTATGTCTATGATACGAGTATACTTTATGGAAAGATTTTTGGAACGTGTCTCAATATCAGCGTATAAGAATCAGTTTGTGTTAAAAGGTGGGATGCTTGTTTCTTCATTGGTTGGGTTAAATAGTCGCGCAACAATGGACATTGATGCTACCGTGCAGGCGCTTCCATTGACGCAGGAAGAGATTGAAAAGATTGTAAATGAAATTGGTGGGATTCCGTTAGAAGATAACGTGTCTTTTGAAATCAAATTCATAGAAACAATTATGGATGAATTTGATTATCCGGGTGTACGTGTACATATGGAAGGAAAACTTGATAATCTTAAGCAGCCGATTAAAATTGATATATCGACTGATGATGTAATAACCCCGCGAGCAGTAGAGTATGGGTATCAATTGATGTTTGAAGATAGAGATATTGAATTGCAGTCATACAATATCGAAACTCTATTAGCTGAAAAATTACAGACTATTCTTAGTCGTGGATTTGCGAACACGAGAGCGCGAGACTTTTATGATGTTTACGAGATTACTCATAAGAAGTCTTTTGATGGAGAAACATTAAAGACGGCATTTTTAGCTACGTGCGAGAAAAGAGGTACAGTGTTCACACCTGAACAGATGCAAACGATTCTTGAGGACATAGGTTCTGATAAGCAGATGAGAGAACGTTGGAACCAATTTAAGAAAAATAATTATTATGTTGAGGATTTAAGCTTTGATGAAGTAATGGATTCTGTTCAAAATCTAGTGGTATCTTTCTTATAATAGAATTACGAAGGGCACTTAGGCTTAAGTGACCTTGATTAATACAAAAAGACATGAAGTAATAAAGGCAATGAAGACCTGGGGGCGTAAGTATCCAAAATCATAATTATCCTGAAGGAACTGATTTTGAGGACGTAGTTCGATGCGCAGTATCTCTCGGTGGAGATTGTGATACGTTAACTTGTATCGCAGCTAGAATTGCAGAAGCGTTCTATGGTGTTCCTGATAATTATAAAGAGGAAGCGCTATCTAGGATTGAGCCGGATATGCGGCAGGTGTATGAGCGGTTTTTAATGGTACGTATTTCATAATCAATAGAATGATAATACAAAAATATAGAAATGAGGGATTAGATAATGTCAGAGATTACATTAACAAATAGCAATGAATTGTCATTTGAAGAAAATGATATTTCTGCACTGACTGAAAAAATTTCACTGGATGTTAGGACGAAAGAGATTCCAAAGAATAGAAGTATTTCTATGCCTATAGCGAAACTTTCTACTTTGGGTGCCGGAGTATCATCTCTTATTCCAGCGCTGAATACTGTTACTCAAACAACTACAATGAACGTTAGTGGTTTGTATCAGCTTGCTAATGCAAGTGTTGGCGATACTCTTAAGGTTGCAAAAAATGGTAATTTTTGGGGTGCATTTAAAACCGCAGAAGGAGGTTCTAAGTTTGCACAGCTTAAAGTAGCAGATCCAGTTTCAGCAACTAGCACTATAACTATGAATGCGAATCCTGCTATGCTTATGATGTCAGTAGCCCTTTTTTCTATAGAAAAAGAACTTGGTAATATTGCAGACATGGAAAAACAAATCTTATCATTTCTGCAAATAGAGAAGGAATCTGAAATTGAAGCAGATGTAGTAACGCTAAATGAGATTATCCAAAAGTATAAGTATAATTGGGATAATGAGCATTATATAGCTAGCAATCATAAGATGGTTCTAGATATAAAAAGAACATCAAGGAAAAACATGATTTCTTTTCAAAAAAGTGTTTCAGATGCTTTGAAGTCTAATAAAATAGTGGTTGCCCAAGGACAGGTAAATAATACATTGAACGAATTACAAAAAAAGTTTAAGTATTATAGGCTTTCCTTATATTCATTTTCTTTAGCATCGTTGGTAGAGATTATGCTGAGTGGTAATTTTAAGGAGGAGAATATTCAGGCAGCAATCAATGAGATAAGGAAAAATTCTGATGAGTATCGCAATTGTTTTAGTGAATGTTCATTGTTCTTGGAAAAGCTTTCAAATGGTTCTATTGAATCAAATGTGCTAAAAGGACTTGGAACGGCAAGTAATGCTATGGGTAAGCTTATTGGAAGCATTCCTAAGATAAAAAAAGGAGCAGTTGATGAATTCCTTCAAGATGCAGGTGGAAAGCTTAAATCAAATGCATCACGTATAAGCAAGGAAGTAATTGAATCATTTGCGGAGGTAAGTAATCCTAATACGGGAGTGTTTATACAAAAGATGGAGGATATGATTCTGATTTATGATAAGACTACAGAAATATGTTTTGATAAAGATAACGTATATTTGATAGCTGGATAGTTATATTGCTTGGTATGATTCGCGATGCCTTGTAAGAAATTAGTAAGGCGCAAAATGAACATGATGTCGTAATAAATGTCGCAAAAAATGTCGTAACAAATGAAGATAAAGTATTTAGAAGATATAAAAAACTTGGAGGTGTAAATATTAGATAAAGCAATGCAAGCGGTGGGAGATATAAAACATAGCATAGATAACATTAAAAACAACTGATTATGGGAGGAAATACTTAATGAGACAGCGGATAATGATGGCATTGACAGTGTTTATCATTGCCATGGCGATAATTATACAGCAAATGCAGGTAAGGGCAGATTCCACAGATAATGCATATTATTTGGGAACTGTACAGACTAAGGATGATGCCGGATATGGTAAAGACAAAAATATGAAAGACTCAGATGTACATTATGGATGGGATTTGGGCCAGTTTCGTATTTCTGGATTTACACGTACGACAAAGGATGAAGATGGAAATCCTGTATTCCTCAAAAGCGTAGGAGACAAAGTACAGCTTACTTTTGAGTTGGAACAAGATATTGCAGCGTTAAATGGCGATGATTCTCTTGTTATTTCTAATGATGATAACGGATACGATGAGTACTTCGGAATTACAAAAGACGAAAGAACCAATTTTGGAAAGGGAACACTTTTAGTCAAGTACACAGATTATCAGAATAAAACGACATATGTTGAACCGTATACGAATTATTTAAAAGGTGTAGAAAAAGGAGCGACAACTGAGGTTCTCTTTTATGAAGAGGGTGACTATGAGATAGCTCTTGATTATGAGATCCATGAGAAAAAATTTGGACCGGACGGATATAATCATTATCAAATGCTTATAAAGTTTTCTGTACGAAACGGTAACTGCATGGTATATCCGTTTGACGTAACTACTGGAAGTGAACTGGTAAATACATCTTTCACGGAAAACGGATTTTATTTGGATTTGGCGAAATCTAGATACCTTACAATCGATGTAAAAAAGCAGAATTATGTTGAAGCGGATGGATCATTAGTTGAAGATACCAGGTTTAATAAAGCAGCTTCTGATGGAGAAAGATTTACAGATCCAGGAGTATATGTAATAACTGTTAAGAATCTTTATACAAAGGCAGAGACAGAGAAAAAAATATATGTTGGTTCGGATCCAGTATTAAAGGCATACGTAACTACTGGAAAGGATATAGATTACATCAAAGAAATGCTGGCAGAGGGTGCTACTATTGAAGAAGATGGAACAATAACCTTACCAACACGGGAAACAGTCGAGCAGGAAGATTCTCAAACAACAGAGAAGCCAATTCAGGAAAATGATGTTCAAGGAAAAAACACAAATAATATGTGGATAGTTGTATTAGCGGCTATTGCAGTATTGGTTGCTTTTGTCTTAATAAAAGCATTAGGAAAGAAGAAACCATCGACTAATCCTACTGATATCGAGGATCCTGAAGAACAAGGGTCAGATGAAGAAATGGTGAATGATAAGGGGGACGATGAATGAAACGAATAATCTCATTAGTATTGGTCTTCGCACTTTTACTGGTAGGATGTGGAAACACTCAATCTGAGCAGACAACTACTGAAAATGTCGTTGCTGATCAGGGGGATGATGGTTTAGGTGATATAGAAATTGATTTTGCATCTTTAAGTGATGAGGACTTACTACAATATGTTGAAGATAGTGTGTACTCGGAACTGGAGGCACAGTTTAATAGTGAAGACTATATTATTCAGGATGTAAGTGCTGTATATATATCTAAGGAATACCTTGACGAATTGGCATACAATTCACAGTCCAATATTTATTTTGGATACACGTTAGAAGAAGTAGAAGCCCAGTTTGATGGAGACAGATTTGTTTTTACATGCAATGATGCAGGCGAAACTGTCGTTACAAAATATGAGGAATACGATGATACCTATGAGCAGGTAATAAAAAATGTAGCAATAGGATCAGGCGTAATTCTTGTATGTGTAACAGTATCTGTAATTAGTGGTGGTGCAGGAGCTCCCGCTGTATCAGCTGTTTTTGCAGCATCTGCAAAGACTGGAACGATTTTTGCATTATCAACAGGTTTGCTCAGTGGCGCCACGAGTGCCCTTGTTACCGGGGTTCAGACAGGGAATGTCAAGCAAACAGTAGATGCAGCAGCACTTTCTGCTAGTGATGGTTTTAAGTGGGGTGCAATTACCGGAGTGATAACCGGTGGAACATCTAAGGCTCTTGAAATTCATAAAGCTGCAAGAACAGCATCATCGATTCCGACGCCAAGGGAATCTGAAGTATATGCTAAGGGTATTTATGGCGGAGATGAACAGGTCTCATACTTAGCAGGAGAGAAGGTGACTGCAAATACAGCTGGAGCAACAAGACCGGATGTGGTTGTTACAAAAGCAAACGGATCGATTGAAGCAATAGAGGTAAAGAATTATAATCTGGCGAGTCAGAACAGCAGAAATACGTTGTATTCAGAATTAGAAAGGCAAGTTACTTCAAGAGTAGAAAATCTTCCAGCAGGTTCAACTCAGAAGATTATTTTGGATACGAGAGGAAGAGGCTTTTCTAAAGAATTAACGTCAGAGGTTGTAAAGAAAATTCGAAACAGATTAAATGGGGTATATCCTAATATTCCGATTGAAGTCTTGTAAGTAACATCTTGCGCAAACCTTTATACAACAGCGGAAGGACAGGATTTATTATTTGAGTTGCTTTCAATTAACAAAGGATGAATATGATAACTTGAGGTCGCAATTTGCGACCTCAAGTGAAGAGTATGGTGGACGTAGATATTTACCATATGTTTTCACGGAGCAAGCACTAGAAAAGTATGGATTCAAGCATTGTGGTGTTATTTATCTTTTGAATGGGAATCCGAGAGAGGCTTACCAGTTTATGGTGTAAAAGAAATGGGAGGAGGTACTATGTATCCAACAAGAGACGAGGCTGAACAGCTTCTTAAAGAAGCAGAAAAACTAAATCCAGGACCATGGGGAGACCATAGTAGAACAGTGGCTCATTGTGCTCAATGTATTGCAGAAAAGAGCGGATTGAATTCAGATAAGGCGTATGTGGTTGGTCTATTGCATGATATCGGAAGAAGGTTTGGGAAACGTCATCTGGGACATGTTTTTGACGGATATTCATATATGATGTCACTAGGATATGATGAGGTTGCCAGAGTTTGTCTAACTCACTCGTTCAATAGGAAAACTATTGATGCATATGTGGGTAATTTCGATACAAACGAAGAAGAAACAGAGCTTATAAAGACCGAGTTAGCTAAAACCGACTTTGATGAATATGATAAGTTGATTCAACTTTGTGATTCTATTGGTGGTGCTGAAGGCGTCATGGACATCATTGATAGAATGAATGATGTGAAAAGTCGCTATGGTTATTATGATCAGGAAAAATGGGATACCAATTTAGAATTAAAAAATTACTTTGAACAATTGATGGGGCAGGATGTTTATTCTGCTGTGGGTAAAGACAACTACAAACCTAAGGTTTAATATAAATAATAAAGAGTTGAGAGAACTCAGAAATTGTTCACATGGAGGCAGCAGATTTAAAAGAAAGGATCGAAAGCTTCATTGGTGCGCATAATACTTGTGCGCTGGCGACAGCTTCTGCTGATATGGTGCGCAATACACCGATTGAATATAACTATGTGGATAGTTGCTTTTACTTTTTCTCTGAAAGTGGATTGAAGTTCAAGGACCTGAAGGAAAATAAGAATGTGGGCATTGCCATCTTTGAACCTGATCAAGGTGGTGCCGACAACTTATGACTATCTGGATTCTGATTTGAAGAAGGATGGTTTCGGAAGCAGGCAGCATTTGGAGGTTATATGGTAGATAAGGTAAGAGAATCATTAAAAAGAATAGATCATCGCTTATTTATAGCGTTACTATTTATGGGACTTTGCCCAACAGTGTACACTACACTCCGGACATTTTTCCTAGGAACACTTCCGGGAGAATGGTCGTATTCGATTGCTGGGCAGTTGTCATGGATTAATCTGATATACGAAGTGATTAATGAGGCAATCATATTGCCGCTTTACTTTTTTATGGGAAGTGCATTAACGGATAAGAAGGCTTTTGCTAATAGAATTAGAAGCGGTTTATTAGTTTCATTTGGAGTATATGCTGTTTGTTCGGTGCTTGTTGCTACATTTATCAATCCATTACTTCAGTTTATGGCGGTATCTACAGATATCATTGAGGAGTCGGTGGCCTACATAAGAATAGAGTGCGTGGCAAATGTATTTGGTATATTATACAGCTTTCTACTGGTAGCGCTGGTATCTATTGGAAAGGATAAAATGGTATATATAATGACGGGAGCTAAATTGGTAATGTGTATCATTCTTGATACGATGTTGGTTTCTAATCTTCCAGTATCAATGAAGCTTGGAGTTAATGGCATTGGCATTTCAAATTGTATTTCTAACCTGTTGCTGTTTGTTATTGCATTTGCATTGATTCAGAGTTGTGGATATCCGTTGTGGTCCAAGGAAAGATTATCATTTGATTGGATGAAAGATTTCTTCAAGATTGGTGGAATCTCTGGTTTAGAATCATTTGTGAGAAATGTTGCTTATATGCTGATGGTTTCCCGAATGGTAAACATGGTTGGAGAGCAAGGGACTTATTGGGTTGCCAATAACTTTATCTGGGGATGGCTTTTGCTACCGATTACTCAGCTGGCTGAACTTATCAAACAGGAAACAGCTAAAGGTGAGAAGGCAGTAAGAGAGAATACATTGGGATACTTCTTCATTACAACAGTGATATGCTTACTATGGATTGTATTGATTCCTGCCTACAAGCTATTTATGAGATATGTACTTGGTTTTGATGATGTGAAAAAGTTGTTTGGCTTGGTAATGGTGCTGTTAGGATTTTATGTATTATATGCATATCAAAATATTTTTGATGCAACCTTCTATGGACGGGGTAAAACAGAGTATATGTTACTAGAATCAGTGGTTACTAATAGCATCTATTATGGCTTGTTCTTCGTATTATTCCTGACAGGAGTTTGGACTCCTACACTGATTGGGATTGCGTTGATGTTTGGTGGAGGAAATGCTTTTGATAGTGTGGTGTCGTACTTGGTTTATAGACGGTATAGGAAGAAGATTATGAATTAGGTCACTTTACCAACTTATTTACCAATGTGATATAACGAATCTGATTGGTAAAGTCCTCCAAATGCGGACATGAGGATGGGTTTATTATTTGGCAGAGCCTTAATGCCACACTTAATCCTGAGGCAAAAGCGGATATGATGGAAAGCAGTCTTTTTGAGCATAAATGCCCTAAATGTGGTCAGGTAGATAGCTATACATATGATCTTTTATATTACGACATGGAATCAATGTCATAATATGGTAGAAAAACGAAATGAATAGTTTGTATTATGCTGCACTTGTTATTCGTGCTAGTCTATTATTATGTCATTTATATTCGCTATTTTAGAAAAAAGGTATTAGTACCAATTTTCTAAAATAGTGATTGCTATAAATTGCAAATTCAATATAATCTTTATTATGATTATCTTATCAAAGATGGAGTGGCTGAGGAATGTATTATATCTGTTCCATTAGATGATGATGATTATATAGAGTATTGTGATCCTCAAAAATTGTCAGAGTACATCAAAAGTAAAATAACTGATTCAAACAAGCAGTATTACGTTTTTATAGACGAAGCGCAATATGCAATTACAAAGGAAGAAATGAAAAATCCAGATGTACCTATTAGACTTTATGGTGTTTTAAATGGATTGCTTAGAAAAAAGAATGTCGATGTATATGTTACAGGAAGTAATTCTAAGTTTTTATCTTCTGATATTTTGACAGAGTTCAGAGGTCGTGGCGATGAAATTCATATTGCACCGTTGGCTTTTTCGGAGTATTATCCTGCATCTGGAAAGGATAAATATGAAGCATGGCAAGAGTATTTGTTTTATGGTGGATTGCCACATATTTTAGCAGAACCAGATAATGAATCGAAAGAAGCATATCTTGAGCGATTAAATTCTGAAATATATATTAGAGATATAGTTGAAAGGTACGATATTCGTGATGCTGCTGGTATGGAAACCTTAATGAAAGTAATTGCATCGGCCATCGGTTCGTTGTCAAATGCTCAGAAAATATCTGATACATTTAATAGTAGTGGCGATAAGTCAATTTCAATGCCAACAATATCCAATTATTTAAAATATCTCACCGAAAGTTTTGTGATACAAAAAGGCGAAAGATATGATATTAAAGGTCGTAAATATATAGGAACACCTTCAAAATACTATTATACAGATTTGGGACTGCGAAATGCTCTTTTAAACTTTCGTCAATTTGAAGAAACACACTTGATGGAGAATGCTATTTATAATGAGCTAATATACAGAGGTTACAAAGTAGATGTGGGCGTGGTTGAAATTCGAGTTGATGAAAATGGAAAAAAAGCACATAAACAGCTAGAAGTTGATTTTGTTGTTAATCAAGGCAGTAAGCGATATTATATCCAGTCTGCATACGCGTTGCCAAATCAGGAAAAGGTAGAGCAAGAACAGGCATCACTTATTAAAATACCTGATTCATTTAAGAAGATAATTATTACGAGTGGAAACTTCCCGGTGTGGAGAAATGATCAAGGTATAACAATTATTGGACTATTTGATTTCTTACTGAATGACGATAGTCTAGATTATTGAACGTTTTATGCCAAATAGAATAGGTAAACCGAGTAGTGGGATTCACGTCATTCCTTTACCGTTAGGTCTTAGTAGGTGGAGGAATGGCGTATTTTTTTGAAAAACTGTCGGTTTCACAGGTCATTTGTGTTATTCTTATTGTAGTTGGAATTGCAGGTCTTAAGATTCTTGCAAAGGAATGAGGATAAAAGGGAGCAATATGGCAGAAGAGATTTTTGATATTGTAGATGAAAATGGGCAGCCTACAGGCGAGACAGTGAACAGATCACAGGCGCATGCTGAGGGCATTAGACATAGAACAGCTCATATATGGGTGGTTCGTGAAAAGGAAGATAAGACAGAGGTTCTCTTACAGAAGAGAGCAATGAATAAGGATTCTTTTCCGGGTAGATATGACACTTCATCAGCTGGGCATATTCAGGCTGGAGATGAGCCATTGGAATCCGCTGTTAGAGAATTGTCGGAGGAGCTTGGCATTCAGGCAGATCCAGATGATTTGCATTTTGCAGGAACATTTCCAATTCAGTATGAAAAGGAATTCCATGGCAAGCTATTTAAGGACAATGAAATTGCATTCGTTTATGTCTATGACAAGGAAGTTGGCATCGATAATCTTACTATCCAAAAGGAAGAGCTAGACAGTGTAGAGTGGTTCGACCTGGAGGAAGTGTATCAGGCATGCCAGCCACCAAGGAATGAGAAGTTTTGCGTTCCTATGGGAGGGTTGGAGAAAGTTCGTAAATATGTTAAAGCAGATGAGTGAAGGTTTGAATGATTGTCATATTCATAATAACAATTTAACACCAATGGAATTAAGATTTAGCTAATTTATCCGTCTGAAATGTTACCCAAAATGTTGACCAGTACATTAGCTGAAATTCCAATTATTTGGTAAAAAGTAATACATAATCGGTAGTATTATTTTTCGTATAGACAGCGTAAATCGATAAATTGGTTATGCGTTGTTTTTTTTTGTGGTTATCCACTACTTAAAAACGTGTAAATACACATAAAATGGTAATGGCTATTGTTTTAGAGAAGTATATGACTGTATGCCTACATATTCAGCCGTAAGGGAGTTGATTAAAAGAGCAAATTATAACGTTTATTAACTTTAACGGTTAAAAAGTGTTGTTATAAATATAACAGAAATGAACTAATGCTGTTAAAAAACCATTGCAAAGAGGTGTATTTATGTTATATGGATATTTGATTGAAAATTTTAAACCATATGAACCAATCTTCACTGTGGACATTGATATAGATATGGTGGGGAATTCTCTTCGCCCAAAACTGAAAGAATTATGCGATTCCGGTAAACTTTGTAGATATGAGGCGGGGGTTTATTATTTGCCTGGAAAAATGAAGTTGAAAGGTTTAACTCTGATATCAGCTAGTGCCGTTGCTAGAAGTAAATATGTTAATCGAAGAGGAAAAGTACGAGGATACTATTCGGGATATACTTTTGCTAATCAAATTGGACTTTCTCTACAGGTTCCTTATGTGCAAGAAATTGTTACGAATGAAGCCAGTGCCAAAGTAAGAGAGATTGATATTAAAGGACAGAAATTTATCATTCGAAAGCCTAAGGCTGAAGTTACAGAAGAGAATGTATATACATTACAGTTTTTGGATTTTCTTAGTGATATAGATAAATATCTGGATGGAAGATCAGAGAATATTCTTGATAAGTTAGAGAAACTTATTAAAGATGAAAATATTACAAAAGAACTTATTGATACATATATTAGTTTGTATCCGACAAGGATATATAAGAATCTTTATGAGACAGGAGTAGTTTATGCTATTACACAAGGATAGTAAAGGCCAATAAGAATGTGAATAGATGTATTCCGTGGAAGAGGAAATAAGTCACTTGTAGTCATCGTGACCACAGGTTGAATAAAATCATCAAAAATATAGTCATTGAAAAACTTTACAATTATGTATATTTAGTGTCAAATATATACACCATTGTAAAGTTTGTTTGAGGTGAAATATATGACTAAGTTTGAAGACAAAGAGGGAGACTGGATTTTAAACATCACCAGTGTTATCACTTTTGGCAGAATCCACCTTGTGGAAGATGAAAAAAATAGACATTCACACATTATTCGATATAAAATTAATGTGTGAAAGGTGGTGGCGAAATGAACAATGTTATTGAAAAACTAATTGCAGAATCGACAGATGGCCTTGTAAAAGTTACTGATGTTGAAGCTTATGGCGGAGATCGTCGAGCATTAAAATCTTATGTAAATAACAATAAACTGATGAGAGTTGGTCGAGGACTATATCAGATTACAGATGAATGGGAAGATGATTTATATATCCTTAGCGTAAAATATGAAAATAGAAATATCAATCTTTTAATGGATTACGCAGAACAATTACATGTTAAGAAAAAGATTTTGCGATATATGGAGGTACTACTATGAATGGTAAAAAATATTAAAAAAAGATTCTTCTTATATTCTCAGGCATAGAATGAAACATCATTTCTACTATAGTTTCAGCTGGGGTGATGTTGTCATTCATCAGCCATTCTCTTGTCATCCCCACACATCCGTAGCAGTATAGACGAATACTGTATAGAATTTGGGTATCCAATCTATCTGTATCAAGAATTTTCATAGCTTCGATAGAGTAACGGTCAACAAAGTATTCATGCATGTATTGCCAAAGTGGATTCTGGGAGTTGTCATCGTAAGCTTTCTTACAAAAATGTATTTATGTAAGAAATTCTATCATTATTATAATTCTGTAAGTGGATTAGCACAAGATTTGCCTTTATTCTAAAAGAGAAGCTTATGTATCATTAAAGGTTTTAGAGGAGGCATTTAAAATGCATTTTACAGAGACTGTTTATAGAAATCCATATTGGCCAACATTTCCACTTTTACAGATTACACAGGGGTGCACTCACAACAACTGTAAGAATTGGTTGAATATATGAAGGAGGGGCAAATGAAAACCATAATCTTTAACGGAAGTCCAAGAAAAAACTGGAATACTGCAATGCTTTTGAAAGAGGCAGAGAAGGGAGCCAGGGAAGCAGGATCTGAAACAGAATATATCGATTTATATGATTTACAGTTTACTGGCTGCCGAAGTTGTATGGCCTGCAAACGAAAAGATGGAGAGCGTTGTAAATGTTTTTGGAAGGATGATTTATCCTCAGTCATTGATCGTATCTTCCAATCGGATTCGCTGATTATCGGATCACCAATTTATCTGGGAGAAATTACCAGCCAAGTACACGCACTTATTGAACGCCTGCATTTTTGCGCACTGTCGTATGATGATTACTCTAATTATTTTAAGGGTAAAGTAAACGTTGGGATTATCCTAACTATGAACGCGTCTAAAGCTTACTTCGAGCAAAGCTACCTGGGAAAGGCAAAAGAGGTAGAGCAGATTTTTCGTGCTTTAAATGGAAATGTAGAAGTATATGCTGCTTGCGATACGCTTCAGGTGAATGATTACAGCAAGTTTAATATGGCAGGCTTCAGTGAGGAACATAAAAAAGAAATGCGGGAAAAGCAGTTCCCAGTAGATTTGGAGGAAGCATTTCGTTTGGGCAAAAGGCTTGCAAGGAGCATAGCTTGGGGCATGCGATGAATTCTGCCAAGATTTCTTCTGTGTTTTTTCATCTTTTACACTCTTATTTTACGCATATAGGCAATTTTAGTTTTATAAAACCCCGAAAAGGCAAGAATATGTTGCCTTTTTGGGGCTTTTTTGTGTGATTTGGATTAGCTGTAAATTTATTGAATTTTTCCAAGACCGGAAATCTAATCTTTTTCTAGTCTTTTCTCTTGATTTGGGCAATCCGACCAGCAACTTAGAAGTTCAAGAAATGAATTGCAATGTTTATAAATATAACATGCCGTGAGCAAGAAATCCCCCACCTCTAAACGAAGTGTAGGTGGTGGGATGAATTGCGAATAACACGGCATTTTTTGTTACATATAATTGTTATAAGAACATTTGTTTGACTATTTTGTAATTTGATTGTATAATATAAATATAAATCTATCGTATTACTCAGACGGTGTTACTGTAGATATTATTAAACAATACATTCAAGCACAAGGAAAGAAAGATGGCAAATAAGGCAATTAAGTACAGAGTATATCCTACAACTGAACAAGAAGTTATGTTTGCTAAGACCTTCGGCTGTTGTCGTAAGGTCTGGAATCTTATGCTTTCTGATAAGATTGACGGCTACAAAGCTACGGGCAAATTCCCCACTGTGACACCTGCCAAATATAAAAACGATTACCCTTATCTTAGGGAAATAGACAGTCTAGCTCTTGCCAATGTACAAATGAATTTACAGAAAGCCTACAAGAATTTCTTTGATAAAAAACGTAAAAAGAAAAATGGCTTCCCTAAATTCAAATCTCGTAAAGCTAGAAATAGCTATACCACTAATAATCAAAAAGGCACTGTTGCTATCATAGAGAATAAATATATCAAGCTTCCTAAGATCGGTAAGGTAAAAGCTGTAATTCACAGATTTCCAGAGGAAGACTGGATTATTAAATCAGCTACTGTGTCTAAAGAAAGAGATGGTAGTTTTTATATTTCTATTCTCTTTGAAT
>NZ_AUJG01000002.1 GCF_000424105.1 Lachnospira multipara ATCC 19207
AATGTGCTTCTTGTCATCAGAAAGTCAGATATGAAAATGGTTGGATGCATGCAGGTCCATAATGTTTTAACTGAAAGAATGAAGAAATATACAGGACATGTTGGCTACTCAGTGCGACCATCAGAAAGAAGAAAGGGATATGCAAAAAAGATGCTGGCTGAGGCATTAGATTTCCTTTCAAGTTTCGGATAAGCGGTCTTATACTTAAGTTTTTATAGACGATGGCAAATAGGAGTTTGTGATATAGATATGAGTATACGTTTAATGACAATTGATGATTATAAAAAAGTGTATAAGCTGTGGATGTCCTGTGCAGGGATGGGTTTAAATAATCTTGATGATTCAATAGAAGGCATAGAAAAATTCCTCAAAAGAAATCCTGATACTTGTTTTGTTGCAGAAGTAGATAACAATATTGTTGGTGTGATTATTGTTGGAAATGACGGTAGGAGAGGATATATTTATCATACAGCAGTAAATCCACAATATAGAAAGCGAGGCATCGCAAAGAGTCTTGTAGATACGGCTATGGAAGCATTACAGAAACATGGAATCAATAAGGCAGCGTTGGTTGTTTTCGATAGAAACGAAGTTGGAAATGACTTTTGGGAGAAAATGGGCTTTATCGTCCGTGATGATTTAGTATATCGAAACAAAGCTCTTGCTGAAATCATCAGAATAGACACATAAATTTAAATTTGTAATGGAGGATTCAATGGATATTTGGCAAAGAATGTATGAAAAAGCAAAGGAGCAATATCATCCGGAGGATGTATCGCCCTTTATATATGCGCATAATGTTGTGTGCGCAATTGAAGCTGATAATGGCGAGATTTATACGGGATTTTGTATTGAGAGCTGCAGCGGAGTAATGAATTTATGCGCTGATAGAGTAGCTGCTCTTAATATGTATGTAAATAGTGGGCAAACTAAAGTAAAAAGGTTTATTGCTTTTCGAGATAGTGCTCCAAATGGAGGTGGGAGCGGGATGCCTTGTGGAGCCTGTAGAGAATTCTATTATCAATTGGATGAAGCAAATGAAGACATGGAAATCATGGTTGACTACGAAAAAAGAGAAAGTATCACTTTAAAAGAGCTTATGCCAAATTGGTGGGGAAAAGAACGCTACGCTGAAGCAAAGAAAAACTAACAAATTCAAATTTTTCGGGGGAGGAATATCAATGAAAGTTGAAGATAATACAATCAGTGATTTTTTGATGGCGAGGAGGGAAATTAGATGAAGAGAAAAATATATATTTTATTGGCATGTATTACAATGGCTTTTATGTTAGGTGCATGTTCAGCTAAAACTGAAAAGCAGGATGAAGAAGTGGTAGAAACAAAGCAGGATGAAGAAGTAGTGCTATCTGAAAAGCAGAAAAAAATATTAAAAGAAGCTGGGCTTCCACAAAACTATGATGAGTTGGATGCTATGCAGCAAATAAATATTATAAACATTGGCTTAATGCTAGATTATATAGAAAATAAATATGATAAGGAATTTGAATTTTATAAATTTTATGCAGACTCAACCGGTTTTGAGGCTCCATCATTAGAAGTTTATCCTGTTGATGACAGTAAATGCATAGTAACCGTTAAAAGTGAAACTAAATCTGATTCAAAAAAAGTTACTTATACCGATGATTACCTAGAATTACAGTCGATGACCGAATATGAACAGGAAATAAGAAATTGTATAAAAGATAAGTTTCCAGAAACTGAATATGAGGTGTTTTCAACAATAAATATCCTAGAAGAAGGAGAAGGGGATGCATTATCCAGAGCATCAGCTACAACATACATATGCATGGTTGATCCTTTTGAAAAAGAAGAGGATGCTTTAAAAGCTGCAGAGGATGTAATTAGCTATATACAGGATAAAAATGGGAATAAACCTAATGGTGTTTATTATTATATGCAGACTGAAGAGCAGTTTAATCATACTTACGTCACATCTGCAAATGACGACTTCTCAGATGTTGAATACAAATATAGAATAACAACAAACAACAGCTATAGTAAAATAGAGGAAAAATAATTTTGTATGATTTGGATTAGTTGTAAAAATATTGAACTTTTCCAAGACTGGAAATCTAATCTTTTTCCAGACTTTTTTCTTGATTTGGGCAATTCGGCTAGTAACTTGGAGGTTTAGGATTACTGAAAGGAGCGGTTATGGAATATGTTTATGTAACAAAAGACAACCTCGAAGAGGAGCATATTTGCTGCGCAATATCAAATAATAAGGATGTTCAGGTTTCTTCTAAGAAGGCATGGCTTACGGAGAGGTTTGATGAAGGACTTGTTTTCCTAAAGAGCGTAGAGCGCGGAAAGTGCTTTATCGAATATATCCCGGCGGAAAATGCATGGATTCCGATAGAGGCAGATGGATATATGTACATTGACTGTCTCTGGGTGTCCGGGGCTTTCAAAGGACATGGATATTCTACTGATTTACTTACTGCCTGCATCGAGGATAGTAAGGGGAAGGGAAAAAAAGGGCTTTGTATTCTTTGCGCTTCAAAGAAGAAACCGTTTCTGGCTGATCCGAAGTTTCTGAAGTACAAAGGATTTGTCGTGAGCGATGAAGCTGATAATGGTATTCAGCTTTGGTATATGCCATTTGATAAAAATGCAAAAGCTCCGGTGTTTAAGGAATGTGCAAAACATCCGCATATAGAAGAGAAGGGATATGTTCTGTACTATACGAATCAGTGCCCGTTCAATGCAAAATATGTTCCGGTTTTGGAGCAGACGGCAAAAGAAAATGGTATTGCATTCAAGGCAATACATCTTGAAAGCAAAGAAGAAGCACAGAATGCACCGACACCAATCACGAATTATGCGTTATTCCATGATGGGGAGTATGTTACAAACGAGCAAATGAACGAGAAGAAATTCTTAAAACTTGCAGGAAAATAATAAAAAGGAGATAGTAAGAATTGGGAACTTTTGAGGTAAAAGAATGTAATGATACTGAAGTGGCAAAAGCATTATTCATTGAGTATTCTCAGATAAAAGGTGCCGAGGGGTGCTTTGTTTCTTTTGACAAAGAATTAGCTGATTTAAACAATTTTTACAAGGGTGGAGCAATTCTTGTTGGTTATGAAAATGGTAAACCTGCAGGCTGTATAGCGATAAAAAAAGTAGATGCCACGACCTGCGAAGGAAAACGACTGTTTATTAAACCAGAGTATCGTGGGAAAGGGTATGCAAGAGTTCTACTTAATTCCATGATAGAAAAATCGCGAATGCTTGGGTATGACCAACTGACATTTACTACTAAACCTGAAGTAATGAAAACAGCCTATGAATTATATAAGCGTATGGAGTTTGAGGAATTAGGCTGTGAAAACGGAACGGTATCTATGAGAATAGTATTATAGGACTTAATATTCAGTTGAAAGAAAGGTAAATGATGAAACTGAAAAATGTATTGATTGTAGTTAAAGATATAGAGAAGTCCAAACAGTTTTATCATGATTTGTTTGGAATTGTCGTTTACTTGAAGCATGTCAAAGCGAGGATTGGAGGGGTAAATCATGTTAGAAATATTAAAAGCGAGGTTTCAGGATAATAAGAATCTTCATATGGAACTGAGTTGGCTTGACGTGGAGAAACGTTTGCTTGAGCATCCGGAATCCATGGACGTTTTGAGAAGGATGGAGGAGAGCGGTGGAGAACCGGATACCATCGGCTATGATGAAAAGACGGGAAAGCTAATTTTCTGCGACTGCGCAAAGGAGTCCCCTTCTGGTCGCAGAAGCCTGTGCTATGACGAAAAGGCATTACAGGGGCGTACTAAAAACCCGCCGTCAGGCAGCGCCGAATGGAAAGCAAAAGAAATCGGCGTTTTGATTATGACGGAGGAACTCTATCGCCGACTGCAAAGTCTCGGGGAATTTGATTTGAAAACGTCAAGTTGGATTGCTACGCCGGATGATATTCGCGACAAGGGCGGTGCATTGTTCTGTGAACGACGTTACGGAACGGTTTTCACATTTCATAACGGAGCGGAATCGTACTATTCTGTGCGCGGGTTCAGAGGTTATACGCTTATATGATGACTCAGGGGGAGGACAGTATGACAAGCAAACTATTATTACAGGCAATTGGAAAATATGTGTTGGGATTACTGCTGTTTGGAGTGCTTCTTTTTGTCCCGGCAGGGACGGTATTCTATCCAAACGGATGGCTGCTGATGGCTGTTTTGTTTATTCCAATGCTCATTGCGGGAATCATCTTGATATTCAAGAATCCGAGTCTTTTGAAAAAGCGTCTGAATGCCAAAGAAAAGGAAAAAGAGCAGAAGTCTGTTGTGGTTTGTAGTGGTGTGATGTTTTTGGCGGCGTTTATTGTTGCTGGGCTTAACTTCCGGTTTCAGTGGCTTTTGCTCCCGAACGTAGCTGTTATTGTCGGGACGGTGCTTTTTTTATTGGCATATGCCATGTATGCGGAGGTCCTAAGGGAGAATACATACCTTTCCCGAACGGTCGAAGTACAGGAAAATCAAAAAGTAATTGATACCGGATTATACGGCATTGTTCGTCACCCAATGTATTCAGCAACGCTTGTTCTGTTCCTCTCAATGGGAATTATCCTTGGTTCGCTGTTTTCTTTTGGAATTCTACTGTTCTATATTCCGATTATTGCAAAGCGAATGAAGAATGAGGAAGCAGTTCTTGAGGAGGGCCTTGAGGGATACAAAGAGTACAAAACAAAAGTGAAATACAAAGTAATACCGTATATTTGGTAATGATCCAAAATAAAGGAAAGAAAAGGAAGAAAGATGAAAAAAGCAGCAAAAATCATAGGAATAATCTTAGCCGTGTTGGTAGCAATCCCCCTTGTATTGCTCCTAATTGTTAGCATTCGCACTGCACTAACGCAGGATGACTATTCGGCGGTGTATACGGATCCGAAGTATCAGAATCCGGTAAAAGTAGCTGACGTGGAAGTGATTCAGCAACACATTTCTTGTGGGTATGCTGTCATTGAGATGTTCTCTGCATGGAATGGGGGAAATGTGACAGAGGATAGTCTCTTCGATGAATATGGAACAGTTGTGACTTCCTCCGGCAAAAATTTTTGCAAGGAGATGAACAAGCAGTTCCCGGAATATACCACGACCATGCATAAGTACGTGAAGAATACCGAGTTTATCGATATCATGTATGAAACTTTAGAATCCGGCAAGCCGGTTCCATTTGAATGGGCGGCGATGTATGGGGATGAATGGACGCTGCATTATTCCCTGATTGTAGGCGCTGACATTCCAAATGATACGATTACGGTTGCAAATCCCTATGGCTATTACGAAGAGCTGACGCTGGAAGAATTATTGGAGCGCACCAGCTTCCGGGCGTATGAACATATGCCATTATTCATGCGAATGGGATTTGCAATTGGATTGTTTGAGAAGAACACACTCTATTCCGTGGAATAATGACTCTTTTGGTGCTCTTTTTTAAATTGTAACATAAAATACGTTACAAATTAAAAAAGGTTATTCGATTAAATCAAGATGAAATTGTAAAACTTTATGTTGAACCGCATTTTCAAGGAGAAAAGATAGGAAGTAAATTATTAAGTTTTGCAACCTCAGACAAAGGAGCAAAATGGCTTTGGGTTCTAGAACAAAATGAGCGAGGCATTAAGTTTTATAAGAAGAATGGATTTGATTTTACTGGGGAGAGGATGATAGAGGACGACTGGATTACATTAAAGAAAATGTCAATTAATTAACTTTAGATTAAATGAGACAAATTCCAGTTTGTCGATTTCTTTCAAACTTTAATAATAAATGTTACATAGAGCAGTTATCAGAAGATAGCTGCTCTTCTTTATTTCGCAAAAATTTAACTCAGTCGGGGTACAAGCTCCGACTGAGTTAAACGCTCCGCGAGGATGCGCACGGATTCGGACAGGAATTTGTCTGCTGAAGCAGACCCGAATCCGGCGCGCAAGACTCGCGAGCGAGTCTTGACATATTGTTGATTTGCGAAATTCGCAGATGAAATTAAAATATGATTTGTCTTGATTTTAGGCACTAAAGGTGCTATTTTTAAATTGTAACATAAAATACGTTACAATTTAAAAAGAGGTTTACATATGAAAGAATTTATAGAGAAGAGCATTGGGATGGAAGTAGATATTAAAGACATAGACTATAATAAAAGACTTCCAATGATCTATTCTTCATTATATGATTTCAAGATTGCGAGTATGCATAATATAGAGTGGCTAATAGCAATTCCAAAAGAAAAAATCAATTTGGCTCAATTACGAAAGAACCATAGGCAAATTGAAAAGCTTTTGGATATGCGTTGTGCTTTGTATATAAAGAATACCAGCACTTACTCTAAGAATGCAATGATAGCAGATGGAATTCCTTTTATTGTAGAAGATAAGGAAATATATCTTCCATTTTTAGGTATCCTTCTTAATTCTGCTCGTGAAAGAACTATAAAGCCAGTTCAAAGAATATCATTTTTAACTCAAAAAATGATTCTTACAGCAATCTATGAAAAATGGAATGGAATTACTGTTACAAAAGCAGCAGAACAGCTAGACATCACAAAAATGTCTGCCTCTAGGTGTTTTGACGAGATAGATTTTTTTGATATACCAATTCTTGGAACCAAGGGCAAGTCACGTGTCATCAATGTATCGGATGATATAAAGGAACTGTGGAATAGTATTGAAGTTTATATGAGAAATCCTGTGATTAATATCTTTTATATTAATGATAATCTGAATCTTCCTGTCTTTGGTGGAATGTCAGCGCTTGCTGAATATTCGATGATATCTGATAATAAATATCCGACTTATGTCGTGGCAAAGAAAGATATAAAAGATTTGGCACTGAAGGATAGGTTAGTTGATATAAAAAAAGACGAACCTGGCTGTATTATACAGGAAGTGGGTTACGTGGTTTCTTTCGGTAAAGGTGATGCTATTGATCCACTGTCACTGTTATTATCATTGTCAGATAATGAAAAAGCGGATGAAAGAATTGAGATTTCTATAAGAGAAATGTTGGAGGAATATGTATGGTAGCAGGGTTGCTAAAATTTAAAGAGTATTTTAAAGACTACTCAGATAGTTATGTATTAATTGGTGGTGCCGCATGTGATATTTTATTTACAGAGAATGAGGCAGCTTTTCGAGCAACAAGAGATTTGGATATGGTGCTCATTGTAGAGACACTTACACCAGAGTTTGCCGGAATCTTTTGGAATTTTATTAAAGATGGTGATTATAGGCATATAAGTGGAAGTACGGGAAAGCCACAGTTCTATCGTTTTGATAAACCGCAGGTAGAAGGCTTTCCAAAAATGATAGAGTTATTTTCTCGAACAGATTTTGAGCTTAAAAGTCACATTGGTATAACACCACTTCATGTGAGTGATGATATTTCAAGCCTATCGGCCATTCTTTTGGATGATGATTATTATAAGGTCCTTTTGAATGGACGAGTGATAGAGAATGGATTTTCTGTTTTAAGACCAGAGTATTTGATTTTATTTAAGGCTAAGGCGTATTTGGACTTGAGTTCACGAAAAGCAAAAGGAGAAAAGGTGGACTCTGCGGATATTAAAAAGCATAAGAAAGATGTTTTGAGATTGGCGGTTGAGATGGTTTTGAATCCTGTATCGGATTTGCCAGAATCTGTTATGGAGGATATTCGCCATTTCATTAATAATCTTCGAGAAGATGAATTTGACCAGAATAGTTTAAAGACGTATAGAGTTACAAATGATCAGGTGGTGAGTCGCTTGATAAGTGTTTTCGAAGCTTAAGGCTCAATAAGTACGTATTTTTGGGATAATGAAATTTATAAATCGGAATTTGTGAAGGAGAAGAGAATGAGAATTGCATTAGCTCAGATGAAGATGTCATCTGTTATTCGGAGCAACTATGAAAAGTCGCTGCAATTTATCAGGCAGGCTGCGGAGAATAAAGCGGAACTAATTTGCTTTCCTGAGATTCAGTTATGTCCCTTTTTTCCTCAAAATCCTGACCGCGATGTGGAGCAATATGTTCTTACGGAAGATAGTCAATATGTGAAGGGAATAAGAGATGCATGCCGGGAAAACCACATATTTGCTTCCCCCAACTTTTATATTGAGGAAAAAGGGCATAGATACGATATGAGCCTTTTGATTGATGATCAGGGAGAAATCATCGGCAGACAGAAGATGGTTCATGTCGCTCAATGTGAAATGTTCTATGAGCAGAGCTATTACACTCCGTCTGAAGAAGGGTTTATGGTTTTTGATACGAAGTTAGGTAAAATCGGGATTGTTGTGTGCTTTGATCGCCATTATCCTGAGAGCATTCGTACGGAAGTTCTACGCGGTGCGGAGCTGATTATTGTCCCTACAGCAAATACTAAGTCAGAGCCTTCTGATGTGTTTCAATGGGAGATAAAGGTTCAAGCATTCCAAAACAGTGTCAATGTAGCAATGTGCAACAGAGTTGGAGTGGAAGGAAGCATGGAGTTCTCCGGCGAGTCGCTAGTTGCAGGTTTTGATGGCGAGACGATTGAAATGGCGGGAGATCAGGAAGAGTTAATGCTGGCAGAGGTGAATCTTTCCGGAGCAACCCTAAAACGTCACCAACGGCCATACACATCTCTTCGAAGAACGGATCTGTATGAGTGAAGATAATTGTAAATGACGACAATTCAAGTTTTTGGGGCTAAAGCCAATATAAATAATACTAGACAGATTTGTCCAATAGCGTAAATACGACATTTTCTCGCTTTGTGTCGTGTTATGTTTAGTAGAATAATATTACTCTGTCAATGAAAGGAGGAAACAGTATGGATCAGAAAAAGATTGGACGTTTTTTAAAAGAACTTAGGAAAGAAAAGGATATTACACAGGAACAGCTTGCCGAAAAGATAAAAGTTTCAGGACGAACGGTTTCTAGATGGGAAACAGGTTCTAATATGCCTGATATTAGTTTGTTGGCTGAATTGGCTGATTTTTATGATGTTAGTATACCTGAAATCATTGATGGAGAAAGGAAAAGCGAGAATATGAATGAAGAAGTAAAAGAAACAGTATTGAAATTATCTGATTATACAGAGACAATTAATCAGAAAATTAAAGGAAGGTTATTTGTACTTACGGTTATTGCAATAATAGGAATGATTGCGTTCGTGATTATTGAATTTACAGGATTAGATACACCTGGAACTGTCTATGAAAGAGTAGCAGGTGCAGGTCTTGGGTTAGATTGTGGTATATTAATAGTCCTTGCAGTGTATCTTTCTGGACTTTTAGGAAAGATTAAGACAAGACGAGAAATGAAATAGTATTATTTGAAACAAAGGATAAGGAGATAAAGCTTTCTGTTCCAGTGAATAAGGGAAACGTTTAGCTGCTTTGAACAAAACTGTTGAGATTCAATCAAAGATTATTACAAATTCATTAGATATCGAAGAAGCAGAAGTTCTTCGAGCAGCAAACCTTTATACAGACGCGCTTGTTCTCTTGGATCAATATAATCATCAGTCACTGAGTAAATGAATTTATTGAAGATGTTGGCAAATAATATTTCAGCATAACTGACTAATAATAATTACAACATGAGGAAGACATAATGACAGATAAAGAGTTATGGGCAGAATTCTGTTCAAAAAATAATATTGATATAAATACACCTTATGAAGCATGGGCCTTTGGAGGTGCCACAGAGGCTGATACGGATAGGCTTGCGGAACTTGTTTTGAAGGGAAAGAAATTTGGAACCGCGAGCTCCTATGACGAATATGTAATGGAGAATGCTCTGGATGAGATTCCCAAGCCAGGGGATTATAGCGTGATTTTGAACAGTAAAGATGAGGCTATTTGTGTAATTAGAGACTATGATGTATATGTGAGGGCATTTGGGGACGTACCACCATTTCATGCTTATGCAGAAGGTGAAGGCGACAGATCACTAAAATATTGGCGTGATGTTCACACAAGTTTTTTCAAGGATTGCCTTAATGAAACGGATAAGCCATTTACACAGGAATCACGTGTAGTATGTGAGAAGTTCAGCGTAGAATACATTCCGGGAAAAGATATTCCGGAAGATGAACTGCTTTTTGTTGAGCCTACTATGGCATTGGCAAATGAAATAGCGGCTTACAGGCAGGAAATGTTGGATTCAGAGTCTTCTTTTGATGGCTGTTTTTCCATGAAGAGGATGCCAGATATACAAGAATATGTTGATTATTGCATAGGCTGGGCAAATCCAAGACGAGAAGCGGGTGAGCATGGCGAATCGGGAAATGTGCTTCTTGTCATCAGAAAGTCAGATATGAAAATGGTTGGATGCATGCAGGTCCATAATGTTTTAACTGATAGAATGAAGAAATATACAGGACATGTAGGCTATTCAGTACGCCCATCAGAAAGAAGAAAGGGATATGCAAAAAAGATGCTGGCTAAGGCATTAGATTTCCTTTCAAGTTTCGGATTTGAAGAAGTTAACGTAAGTTGTTTTCCGGAAAATGAAGCAAGCAAAAAAACATCTTGGCAAATTGGTAATAGTTGTTATAGTTTTAAAAATACCTTATAATATAATAAAATATTGACTTAGTATAGGAGGAGCCAAAATGATATGTCCAAAATGTGGTAGTGAAAATTGCAATGTTATTAATGAAACATATACTTCTGGAAGTGATTTCAGTGCAAGTAAGGGATGTCTTGGTGCATTATTATTTGGACCTATAGGAATTCTTTGTGGAGCTTGTGGAGAAGGAAAGCAGACCCATAATGTAAATTATTGGGTATGTAATTCATGTGGTTATAAGTGGCGAAGATAATGAATAAGAAGGATGAAGTATGGATTAAGTTAATGCATATAGGTCATGTGCTAGGTTGCCATCAAATGGAATGCAGGAGTTTTTCAATTGCTGGATATCAATTTCCTTTATGTGCTCGATGCACTGGAGTTTTAATAGGTGAGTTACTTGGAATAGCATGTATTATAGGTGGATTTCGTATATCTTGGATTACAATTCTGATATTTATTGCTATTATGGGAATTGATTGGTTCATTCAGTATATTAGGTTACTTATGTCAAATAATTTTCGACGTGTTGTGACAGGTATATTTTGTGGATTTGCTGTGACATACGTTTATTTTTATTTGATAAGTGAAGTTATTAGATTAGTTCAGGCAATATTTTGACTTTTATAAAGCTGGTACTTCTAGTGAAAATTAGTTGTACTAGCTAAATTTTTATATAAAAAAGGAGCGGTTATGGAATATGTTTATGTAACAAAAGATAACCTCGAAGAGGAACATATTTGCTGCGCGATATCAAATAATAAGGATGTTCAGGTTTCTTCTAAGAAGGCATGGCTTTCGGAGAGGTTTGATGAAGGACTTGTTTTCCTAAAGAGCGTAGAGCGTGGAAAGTGCTTTATCGAATATATCCCGGCGGAAAACGCATGGATTCCGATAGAGGCAGATGGATATATGTATATTGACTGTCTCTGGGTGTCCGGGGCTTTCAAAGGACATGGATATTCTACTAATCTACTTAATGCCTGCATTGAGGATAGTAAGGAAAAGGGGAAAAAAGGGCTTTGTATTCTTTGCGCTTCAAAGAAAAAACCGTTTCTGGCTGATCCGAAGTTTCTGAAGTACAAAGGATTTGTCGTGAGCGATGAAGCTGATAATGGTATTCAGCTTTGGTATATGCCGTTCGATAAACATGCAAAAGCTCCGGTGTTTAAGGAATGTGCAAAACATCCGCATATAGAAGAGCAGGGATATGTTCTGTACTATACGAATCAGTGCCCATTCAATGCAAAATATGTCCCGGTTTTGGAGCAGACGGCAAAAGAAAATGGTATTGCATTCAAGGCAATACATCTTGAAAGCAAAGAAGAAGCACAGAATGCACCGACACCAATCACGAATTATGCGTTATTCCATGATGGGGAGTATGTTACAAACGAGCAAATGAACGATAAGAAATTCTTAAAACTTGCAGGAAAGTGTTAGTCGTTTATATTGGAAGTCAATTACAAAATTCAAGTTTGTAGGTTGCAAAATGGTCCCATGGGGACGGGGTTAGGGGGTTCAGAAAAGAAATATGTTGTATATAAAAAGTATATCAATCCCGAATGTAAATCCCTATAAGGATTTAGGGTTCCAAGGGTTTAACAATCGATTTTATTATATGGATACTGCTTGGGGCAGACATAGTTGCCCTATCGAAGAAGTAGAGTATGAAGCCTTTTTTGGACAACGCTATAAAAAGGACACGGAGATAGGCTATCTCGTGGATGAAACCTTGGCGAACATTCTATATAGATTAGGGCAAAGAGACTTCGATTTTATGCAAAAGTTATATTCGGATGCCAAGATGCACTTCGAAGACGGACAAGTTAAGTTCACCTATCTTCAGAAGTTTTCGAATCCGGATATACAAGGTTTTGACTACGTCTCTAAGACAGATTCTTTCCCTATCTCGGAAACCTATCACGCGTATATCAAGGGGTTACGGGAGTCGTATGAGAAGAGTCGTCAGCAGTAGTTGAAAGATGGTAAGGTTCTAAAGATGGACGAGTATAGCGAGGCAGGAGAGGAATATGAACTATCTCGTCAGTGGCTGGATGAGCATGGTTTGGAGCGAGTGAAGCAGTTTTGCCTAAATAAATATGGCAGGGACGCATTTTATCAAGCGGGAAAGCATAATCTGGAACTGGAGGATTTTTACCAGATGCAGTTTGCTATGTCGAAAAAGCTATGGATTTAACCCGGAAATGGCTGAATGATAAAACGGATGTATCTCAAAAGTTGTATAATCTTTTAGATGATGAAGAATGTAGTTTGACACTTTATCAGGAATCTGAAAAAGATGAGTGTGTGATTGAAGTATGGAATTGCATTATTGATAAGGATTATTTGGATTTCAAAGTCCACATTGTTAAGAGCAAATAAGGAAAGGATTAAATAAAAGGTTGTATTATGGGATTATTTGATAAGTTTAAGAAAACTGAAGAAAAGAAGACTTTGAAAACTCACAACTTGGGTGGATGTGTCATTACTAAATCTTTAGATGATGGTACTTCTAAATTAAAGTGGATTTTCAGAGAAGAGTCAGTTAATCCAGTCGATAATGGCTGGCGAGCTTTGGGTGATACAGACACCGAAGAGTATATAAATGTACCGGAGAATAATCTGGTTGTCGATTTTGATAGGCTCATTGAAATAGAGCCAGCAGTGTTGGCTATATATGATATGCCTGTTGGAACAGATATGGAGTTTGACTCACAAAGAAAAGTATTTATAGATTCAAATACGGGAAAGGAATACCGATAACTTCAGATTTGTAGAGGTAATAAAAATGAACTATAAGATAATTGATAAAGAAAAATACTATAGAAAAGGAGTGTTTCGCCACTTCTCGGAAGACTGTAAATGTTCGACTTCAATGACTGCAAGAATAGACGTTACTAAACTTGTTGCATGTTCTAAGAAAAATGGCACAAAGTTTTACATCAACTTTTTGTATATTCTTTCAAAGGTTTTGAATTCACGTGAAGATTACAGAATGGGATATCTTTGGCAGAGGGATGAATTGATTTGTTATGACGTGATAAATCCTACGCAGTATGTTTTTCATGAAGATACGGAAACCTGTACGCCGGTATATACAGAGTATTATGAGGAATATAAAAAGTTTTACACTTGTGCTTTAAATGATGTTGAGGAAGCGAAGAAGACTCGTGAATATGGTTTAGATATGGCAAATCATCCAAACTGGTTTGATGCATCTTATATATCATGGCTTTCATATGACTCGCTTAATATTGAATTGCCTGATGGACATTTATTCTTTTCTCCTATTATCAATTGGGGAAAATACAGAGAGGAAAACGGTAGACTAGTTATGCCTGTAACTGTTCGACTTAATCACGCAATTGCAGATGGATATTTGGTTGCTAATGTATTTCGTCTTTTGGAGAAGGAAATCAATTCTTTTGTTGAGTCATAATCGCACAAACTTATTTTACATATTTAGGCAATTTTAGTTTTTCTAAAACCCCGAAAAGGCAAGAATTTGTTGCCTTTTTGGGGCTTTTTTGTCTTCATTTAAAAGTTATCTTTATTTTCGCTATACAATTGTGGAAGGAAAGATGCTAAGTTAGTAAATTCCTTAATATTATGAGCATATAGATTCTTTGAAACAGATTCTGGAACGCTCACACCTTCAGGTAAAGCTTTTATAAGCTCGCCATCTTCAGTCATTTTTACGCCAATCCAAAATCGTGAACATAACATTACACCATCTTTGTATGGATACCATTTGTGAGTCATTGCAGCTGCACAATTTCCTTCTCCAATTGCACAGACCATAGAAGCACACTTTTCGCTGCCAATAAGAGATTCATCATATCCAAAATCTCTAGGCCTTTTGAAATTAAGTTTAAGATAATCTGGACCTGATCCCGTATCCTCAATAATGTAATGACTTACATCCCATGTCTTTTGATTTACTGGAACGTTTGGATCCAAAACATACTCAGCTTTATCAGCCCTTGCAAAATAGTGATCTTCTGGATCCCATATTTTATATCTTAAATCAGAACCTACACTATGCCAAGGAAACCACCAATCAAGCATTTCAGGTGTAACTCCAGGCATATATGTCTCATTACAAATGAATCCCACTCCATCTGACATTGTTCCATAGCCAATTTGACAATACTCGCGGTCATTACCGCTTAAATATGAGTTTTTTTCACTTAGTGGAACAATTGATTTTATTGAAGGTCTACCATTTAAAATATCTAATTTCTCTTGTGGAATTTCTGCCAAATCCTTTTCATAGTATTTAAAGTATGATAGCTTTCTTTCTTCCTTTGATACTGCTACTTTCATAATGTTATTACTCTTTCCTATTCTTATCTCAATTAGTTATTTAAAAATTTCTTTTTTAAGTACTGATGAATTCTTTCTGCAAATAAACCAACATACAAAACACCTACTATCATGGCGATGCCAATCTGTACTGCTAAAGAGCACATTTTACAAATATCTGCTGATGACATTAAAACCAATCCTATAGCCCATCCAGTTAGCAATGATGGTGAGAAGATAAATTTTTCAAATCTATCTGCAATTAATATAGCTAAACCACCTAATATAAATAATGTAATGAACATTTCTATATCTTCCTGAAAACATAAGAATTTCATTGTAAGTAGAGCAATACAAGCCCACAAGTCACCTATTAGAAATCCAATAATAATTCTTAATGCATCTTGCTCTTTATTACCATTTGTGGAATATACTCCTTAGAATAGTTAATGGTATAATAAAAAAAGAGAATGAGTTAAGTAATTGGAGGTGTTTTATGAGCAAGGTTACAATAGAAGAGATAGAAATGTTTTTAAAAGTTGCTCAATGCAAGAACTTTTCTAGAGTTTCAGAGGAATTGTTTATATCGCAGCCAACTGTTACTAAGTGGATTCAACATTTAGAGAAAGAGTTAGGTCTATCCTTATTTGAACGTAATAGTAAATCAGTTTGTTTGACCGAAGCGGGAGAATTTTTTTATTCTAGATTTTCGAAAATGGTTGAAGAATATCATGATACTACGAAGACTGCCATGCGATTATATGGAAATGAGCAAATTACAATTAGCATTGGTGCTTTACATGGATATGGTTATGATTTCGACTTAGCATCGATAATGAAATCATTCTCTGAAAAGCATCCAAACATTATGGTTAATTTTGAAATATATAATCTTAGCGAATTAAATAGAAAGTTGAACGATTTAGATTTTATTTTTACTAATAACTTAGAATTGGATTACATTAAAGATTATAACATTACAAATCTTGAGGACGTTGAATTATACCTTGCTATAAGCAAGGAACATATGCTTAGTGGAAAGCGAAGTGTTTCCATGACAGACATAGCTGAAGAGACCTTTTATGTTTTGTCAGAAGATAATTCTGCTTCCTCTAAGGATTACGCTTCCATGTTATTTCCAATTGCGGCCAAAAACAATAAGCTTATTCCAGTTTCAAATGTTCAAAGCCAAATGATGAATGTGGCTTGGAATAAAGGCGTGGCTCTTGTAAGTAAATCTTTAATCAGAGGATATGAAAAAGACATACATTTGGTGCATATAAAGGATCTTCCAATAGATTTTAAAAAAATAATAGCTTACAAGAAAAGAAAGCTTTCATCTGAAGAGAGTGCTCTTTTGAAGCATATAAAAAGTTATTACACATATAAATAGTTATTATAGAGCAGTAAAAACAGTATATCGAACTTATAAATCAACACTTTTTACAAAACGTGTCGGGGCCTGTACTCCCTAAATCAACACATTTTGCAAAAAGTGTTGTTCTTTTTGTAGGCTCATTTTTTTATAATGACTTCAAGCTCAAAACAGAGAGCAAGAAAACAGATTGAAAATAAGAAAGGAAAAGATATATGAGTCAAACAAATAAGATGTATTTAGTAACAGGAGCAGCAGGATTTCTTGGAAGCACAGTCTGCAGAAAGCTTGTTGATAGAAATGAAAAAGTAAGGGCATTTGTCCTTGAAGGTGATAAGTCAGCCGCATATCTTCCTAAAGAAGTAGAAATCGTATACGGAGATCTTTGTAATAAAGATGACTTGGAGAGATTCTTTGAGACGCCTGAAAGTACAGAGGCAATTGTGCTCCACATAGCAAGTATCGTAACAGTTAACCCTGATTACAGCCAGAAGGTTATGGATGTGAACGTCGGAGGAACAGAAAATATCATAGAGATGTGCAGAAAGCACAATGTATCAAAACTTGTCTACTGTTCATCAACAGGCGCAATACCTGAGGAAGAAAAAGGAAGCATAAGAGAGTGTGAAGGGTCGATTCCACTTGACCCTGAGAGAATCAAAGGCTGCTATTCATTGTCAAAGGCTATGGCAACAAATGTGGTGCTCAAGGCTGCAAAGGAAGGGCTTAATGCATGTGTAGTTCACCCTTCAGGAATCCTTGGACCTGAGGACTTTGCAATGGGTGAGACCACAAAGACTTTAGTTGATATCATCAATGGTGAGATGCCTGCCGGAATTGACGGAAGCTTTAACCTTTGTGATGTAAGGGATTTGGCTGACGGACTCATTGGAGCAGCGGATAAAGGAAAAAGCGGAGAGTGCTACATTCTTGGAAATGAGCCTGTCAGCTTTAAGGATTTTACAAAGCTTGTTTCAGAGGAGAGCGGATGTAAACAGATGAAGTTCTTTTTACCGATATCAGCAGCAAACTTCATTGCAAAGATACTTGAGAAAAAAGCCAAAAAGACAGGAGATAAGCCGCTTATGACAACCTTCTCCGTTTACAACCTTGCAAGAAATAATCGCTTTGATTCAAGTAAAGCAAAAAAGGAACTTGGTTATACTACAAGATCTTACAGAGAGACCATACGTGACGAGATCAGATGGCTCAAAGAAACTGGAAAAATAGCATAATTTTTAATATGCTTTTGAAATTTCGAAACTTTGAAACTTTGAAACTTGCTAAAGCGATAATAGGAGAATTATAATTATGGAAAATAAGAATGTAGAAACAATACTTAAGAATGGTGACAAGGCTTTGTCTGGAATGCCTTATTTATATAGATCCAAGGGCCTTCCAAGTGAGGTTTATGATGTTAGGATGAGGGAAGACATAAATGGTGAACTTCTGGAACTGGCAATAGCAGACACTCTCATCAGATATCCTTACTTTGGTGTCAAATTCATAGAAAAAGATGGAGATTTCTATGCGGTAAGGAATGAAATGAAGCTTGAAGCACATCACAAAGATGGATTTATCCCACTGGGTGGACATAGTAACAATTATCATCTCATCTGAACTATCGGTAGCCGAACTTACTGATCCATGTGAAAAGAAGTACGAGCTAAATGGAAAAAGCATGAAGATTGAAGGCCTGTCTGGCAAGGGATATAAGCTTCCTGAAACAAAGAATAAAGATGATCATAGACGTTATGAGATCAGTTTTTCACAGAAGCAGTTTATGGATGCCTGCAAGAGCATTGGCGCATCTCCGATCACATATCTGAGCATATTGATGAGTAGAGGGATAAAAGAGATTTCTTTAGACTGTGATAAGACTATAGTAAGCAATTTCCCTATGGACGCAAGACATATATTAGCTTGTGATGATACCTTCAAAAACTGTGTTAAGAGTATGACTCTGCCTTACGGAAAAGAAGAGGAGAACCTTTCAGACAGTGAATTAGCTGCGAAATATAAAAAGCTTCTCAATGCCCAGAAAGAGCATGATTACTGTGCAAAGGAATTTAACAATATTAATATGCTTTTGAGTGTCATAGGACATTTTCATTCATTTGCAGGAAGACAGAAACTACTTGGATTCATGGAAAATCTTGCGCTGGACACTTATCTTATAAGTTACATAGGTCAGTTTGATATGCCGAGTGAACTTGTGGATGAGGTACATTTGTATTCAAACTGTTCAAGCGGTCTTGTGCTCAATATGACATGTCAGAGTGGAAAATTTATCATTGATCTGACACAGGATTTTTCGACTGATAAATATGTAAATGCACTTAAGAAGCAGTTTGAAAATGCAGGAATAGATTTAGTAGTATCTGATGAAATCATATTTGAAACACCATTTGATGAACTCTCAGAAATCATAACATCACCGGCAGACACTGGGGAACTGGTAAGAGACTGGTTTGATAAGTTTGTTGCTGCTGCAAAGGCCTCATCGCAGGCTGCAAAGGAACGTGCAGAAGCGGCCAGAAATATGAGCCCTCAGATTACTGCGCTATATTATGATGTTGCATCAGGCACAATGAAGAGCTTTGATCCAACCAAGAATACTAAAGAAGAGATGCAGAAACTAGTGGAAAATGCTTCCTCATTGTTGATTTCGTAAATTTTCAATAAAAAATAAGGAGGATAGATAAATGAGCGATGTATGTGTAGTAACAGGTGGTGGCAGTGGTATGGGGCTTTCAGCAGCTCTTCAGATGCCAAAGGATAAGATAATAATTGTATCAGGAAGGACTATCTCCAAGCTTGAAAAGGCTGTGGAACAGTTAAAGGAAGGTGGGCATGAAGCATATGCCTGCACATGTGATACGTCAGACCGGGAAAGCGTAAAAAAGCTGGTGGAGTTTGCAGCTTCAAAAGGAACTATCAGAAATGTTATCAATGCAGCGGGAATGTCGCCGAACATGGCAAAGCCTGAACTGCTTCTTAGAGTTAATGCGCTTGGTACAGTTTATATCAATCAGGAATTTTCAAAAGTGATGCCAAGGGGCAGTGTTATAGTGGATATATCCTCAAATTCTGCATATGCATTACCGAAGATTCTCCTAAATAAAAAGACCTTTGCCCTTGCTGAAACAGATGAAGCTAAATTTTTAGCAAAATGTATCAAAACAAGTAACCTTGCCAAAACGGATTATCAGAAGTCAGGCTTTGCTTATGCTCTTTCCAAGAGCTTCGTTGTCTGGTATGCACAGAAGTGTGCTTTTGAGTATGGGCAGAAAGGAATCCGTGTGTGCTCTTTAAGTCCAGGACTTATTGCGACTGACATGGGCAAACTTGAAGAAAAGGAAGGTGCCAGCATGCTTGAATATGCAGCCGAAAAAAGGATGGGTACTCCGGATGAGCTTGGATTTGCAATTGCTACTGTAGCAGATGAAAGGAACGGATATCTTGCTGGTGTAGATGTGCTTGTTGATGGAGGCAGTACAAACGGAAAGAGATTTAGGAAATAATAACAAAGATGATTTAACTTCTGGTCCAATGGACCAGAAGTTATTTTTGATTGACAAATATAGCGAGATTTCCGGACAGGAGCATATTTCGAAATTAAAAGAATATGATTGATATGTTTTATAAAAAATTGTAAATTCCATTAAATTGTTCTAGAATTATTTTAGGCGCTGGTTTGAGTTAGAACCAGGTAGAAAGGTATTTTGAAGAGGTTTTTTAAATGAAAAATATAGAACGAAGAGACAAAGAAATTGCTTATATTTGCGATGATGTTTTAATGGCAGAACAGAAAAAATGTAGAAAGATATTGCAAAAACTCAACTTCATGGATAGAAGTGATTTTGATGGAATCCGTGAGGTTGTAGCAGAACTTTTGCCGGAATCCGAAGGCGCTTTTATAAATCCGCCATTTTATTGTGATTATGGAAATAATATTAAAGTGGGAAAGAATTTTTTTGCCAACTATAATTGCACAATTATAGATGTTGCAAATGTTACTATCGGAGATAACTGCCAGATGGCACCTAATGTAGCTATATATACGGCAGGTCATCCCATATATCCAAGCACTCGCAATTCTGCTTATGAATACGGAAAAGCAATATCCATAGGTGATAATGTATGGATTGGTGGCAACACAGTAATCTGCCCGGGAGTTAATATCGGAGATAATGTTGTAATAGGGGCAGGCAGTGTTGTTACAAGAGATATTCCGGCCTGGAGTATTGCGGTAGGTAATCCATGCAGGGTAAAGAGAACGATTACTGAGGACGACAGGAAAAAGCTTTTTAAAGATGAGATGATAGATGATGAAGCCTGGAATGACATCGTGGAGCGAGGCTTTGCAGAATAAAAAGGATCGCATTTGAGAAATTAGTATAGAAAGAGGAGTTGAAGGTGAAATTATGGAAGAATTAAGAGTAGATATGAGAGAACGCACACCTGAGGAACAGGCAATATATGACAGGCAGGCACAGTTGATGTTCAAGCTGAATCATACCATGCCACGTACAGAGGAATATATGGGTGTGCTTAAAGAGTTATTCGAAGACAGAATTGGTGAAGGCTCATATGTTGCAGCACCTCTTGGGGGAGCTGCCATGGAGAAGCTTGTCATAGGTAAGCATTGTTTTATCAACAGTAATCTTCTTGCTATGTCAAGAGGAGGCATTACTATCGGAGATAATGTGCAGATTGCTGGAAATGTGCAGCTTTTATCCAACAATCATGATTCCTATGACAGACAGATTCTTACCTGCAAGCCTATCGTAATTAAGGATGGGGCATGGATTGGCGCAGGGGCAACCATATTATCAGGAGTAACAATTGGTAAGTTCGCAATTGTAGGAGCTGCATCTGTAGTAACACATGATGTAGGAGACTATGAGGTTGTAGTAGGAAGTCCGGCAAGAGTGATCAAGACATTGGATGCTGAGAAGTTTAAATAATATTGTAGTTAGATTTTGTTCACTAAGGGAAATAAATTTTTTGCAAAGTGAAATTTAGTTGAAAATGGAGGCAGGATGATGATTAATGAGAAGGTGAAGGCATTTCTTGATGAGAAGGCTCTAGGTGACAGACTTACAGAACATACAGAAACTATTGATACTGTGGAGCATGCGGCACAACAGATTGGATGTAGTGAGCCAGAGATTGCAAAGACATTGTCTTTTGTGGTGGATGAAAAGCCAGTAGTTGTTGTCATGGCTGGAGATGGAAAGGTTAATAGTTCTAAGTTTAAATCATATTTTCATACAAAGCCACATATGATTCCACGCGATAAAGTTAAGGAAATTACAGGCTTCCAGCCTGGTGGCGTTTGCCCATTTGCGGTACCGGAAGATATTCCAATTTGGTTGGATGTTTCTATGAAGCGATTCGAATATGTTCATCCGGCAGGTGGTAATGAATTTACATCCGTAAAGCTAACGCCGGCTGAGTTAGAAAAGGCATCTGGCGCGGAAGGCTGGGTAGATATATGCAAAGGCTGGGGAGAAGATAATTAATAAAGAATTATAATGAGAGGTTATTATAATGTATTTAGTTTCTGCATATTTTGATGAAACAAGTAATAAAATCTTAGAGGATTATATAAAAAAAGTGGCGTTAGCTTCGGGTAATGATTTTTACATAGCTAACAAAGTGCCAGCACATCTAACTCTTTTAGCCCTTGAGGCAAGGACGGTGGAAGAGTTGATTCCAAATTTTGAGGAACTTACTTTGCAAGATAACACTAAACTTAAGTCTGGTGAGATTTCAATAGTTACGGTGGGGCAGCTTATGCCTCGTGTACTTTATCTTGCACCTTATATTAATGAGTATTTATTTGACTTGCAGGCACGTGTTTATGAGGCTTTTAAGGATTTGCCAGGAGTTAAGATAAGTAGCTATTATAAGCCTTATTCTTGGTTGCCGCATATTACTATTGGAAAAACTTTAATTAGTGAGCAAATGTTAAGGGGCGTTGAGGTTATGCAGGATTTTAGAAGTCTAAATGGAAAAATTGTAAAAATTGGACTTGAAAAGGTCAATCCTCATGAAGATGTTAGAAGTGTGAATTTGCTCGTATAAAAAATATATATACTATTGCAAACACTTGTTATAGATTATTATAAAAAAGGAGTATGAGAATGGTTAAGAAGATAGTTAGAGATCCATTGTTTTTACAACAGAAGTCAGAGCTGGCTACTGAGGCTGATACAGAGGTTATCGTAGATTTGATGGATACATTAAAAGCTAATTTAGATAGATGCGTTGGCATGGCTGCCAATATGATTGGAGTCAAAAAGCAAATTATAGTTGTTGCTGCTGGTCCTTTTATTTTTCCAATGGTCAATCCTGTAATTACAGCTAAGAGCGGAAGATATGAGACTATGGAGAGTTGCTTGTCTTTGGACGGGGAGAGACCATGCACTAGATATAGGGAGATTGAAGTGGATTATTTTGATCAGAATTTTAAACCTAAACACGGGAAATACACAGGCTTTACAGCTCAGATTATCCAGCATGAAATTCAGCATTTTAGCGGGGAATTGATTTAGAACATAATTCAGGATTGATTTTGCACAACTAGATAGTGTAAAATTAATTAGGAGGTGTTTATTATGTTTTTTGATGATGTAAAAAATAGACGTAGTGTAAGAAGTTTCAATGGTGAGGGTGTTAAAGAAGAGTTACTTAAGGATTTAGAGAACTATTCTAAAACAATTACAAATCCTTTCGATATTCCTGTGGAATTTCTTTTTCTTAATGCCAAGGAGTATGGTCTTTCTTCTCCTGTGATTACTGGTGAGAAGGAATACATTTTAACTAAGATTAAGGCGGTGAAAAATGCAGATTTAGCCTTTGGTTACAGCTTTCAAAATTTACTTATGTATGCTCAAAGCAAGGGACTTGGTACAGTTATGATTGGCGGAACTATGCCAAGGGAGAAGTTTGAGAAGGCAGCAGGAATTACTGATGGTGAGCTTATGCCATGCATTAGTCCTATTGGCGTGGTTTCGAAGAAGATGGGAGTGAAGGAAGTTTTGATGCGTAAGGGCATTAAGGCTGATACACGTTTTCCATTTACTAAGCTCTTTTTTGAAGAGGACTTTAATAAGGCCTTAGATGAGGACAGGGCTAAAGAACTTGGAATTTATGAGGCCCTTGAGGCAGTTCGCCTTGCTCCATCGGCAGTAAATAAGCAGCCTTGGAGAATTGTTGTGTCAGGAAATGTAGCGCATTTCTATGAGAAAAAGGATAAGGGCTATGATAATGGTAAATATGATCTTCAGAAAGTGGATTTAGGAATTGCTCTTTATAATTTTTCTAGGGGCTTAGAGGAATTAGGAAAGAAAGCAGAGATTAGGATATCTGATCCGGGACTTGAAATAGGGGCTAACACAGAATATATTGCAAGTTACGCTTGGAAGTAAATATTATTAAATTTATGTCTCTTTTACTTTTATAAAACCCCGAAATGACAAGAAAATTCTTGCCCTTTCGGGGCTTTTTGTGATTTGGATTAGTTATAAATTTATTGCAATTTATTATTAATTCCAAATTCGACTTAATAAAGTCTCAGACTTGAATTTTTCTGCTGCAAAAATTGTACTAGATTAGAAAGTTCTATAAAAAACTATTTAGTTTCAGTTTCGTCAGATAGATGATATAATTTATCTGACGAAAGGAGGCTATTATGAGAGATTTTTGTCAGCCTATAATTGAAGATAAAATTCGTAAATTTAATTATGGTCATGCGTTTACAGCTGCTGATTTTTTGGATTTTGCAAGTGTTGATGCTGCGAATAAGGCATTATCTAGATTAAATGAACTTGGAACAATTAGAAGAGTCATTAAAGGTGTTTATGAAAAAGCTGATCCATACGTGGACATTGACGACATTGCACCACCTGATCCGGTTGAAGTGGCTAAAGCCTTAGCTAGGAAATTTAGTTGGAGAATTGGCCTTTCCGATTCGAAGGCAGCAAGGTATGTTGGCGTTGGTGTAAAATATACAAACCATTGGACATTTATAAGTGATGGCCCCAATCGTAAATACGAAGTTGCACATTATGTGCTGCAATTTAAACATCGATCTAATAAGGTTTTTGAAGGCAAAAGTTTTGAAACTATAAGTTTGTATGAGGCTCTTAAATTTATTGGAGAAGATAATATAGACGAGAAAGTTCAGAATAGAATTAGCAATACATTTGATTTCGAAAAATCAGATGTTATCAAATGGCAGATTTTAAAAGAAGTAGATAATTTAGATGATTGGGTATCTACGAAAATAAAAGAAATTCTGATATAAAAAGTCAGGCATTAAGTTTTTTAGAAAGTTGGTGAACTAAAAATTAGAGTGGAATTACAGCAAATTAGGGAAATAGACATAAAAAAGGCATTAGAAATTTATAATTCTAATGCACATTTTCTAAAGAATCATCTTGGAACGAGTATGGTTACAGAGGATTTTCTTAGAAATGAATTAAAAGAAATGACGGAGCATGGTTTTACTAGTAATTTTGTGATGCTAGACGAGGAACCGGTTGCGATTATTGATTATATGCAAAGAAAAGATGGCTTCGTTTATCTATCAATGTTGATGCTTGAGGCAAGCAAACAGTCTATTGGATTGGGGCGAAGAATTTACGCTTTTTTTGAAAATCTAGTAGCTAAAGCCGGTGGCAAAACTATTAGAATAGATGTTGTGGATGATTATGAAGGAAATGTCCTGCCTTTTTGGGAGAAAATGGGATTTGTAAAAACACGACATGATAGATTGACTTGGGGCGAGAAGGAATCTGGTGTTTGCGTGATGGAAAAAGGTGTGTAATTTTGTTTTCGTCAGATAGATGATATAAATTATCTGACGAAAGCAAAATGATATATATATATTTGTAAATTACAAAAAAATAGATTGTATTTAATTAATCCGAATTGTGGTGGACGTCCTTGAACTATATCTAGAATAGTTTGGAAGGGTGTTTTTTACAGAGGAAAAGCAATGGCATCATTGTAGAGTTTCTGTAAAATTCTAATAAAAGAACTTAGGCTGTCACGCTTGTCCGCCTTATGTGTGCAGAGTACACATGAAAAAGTTTCCTTACAGTCATAAGGAATCCATGAAAACTGTCCACTGTGGTCGTTAAGAAAGCCGGGAGCAAGGCATATACCTTTACCTGAGGCGATGTTAGTTAGCGTTGTGTCATGATCTGGACTGTTAAAATAGTTAATTTTTCCTGATGAAATAAGCTTTTGCTGAACTGATCGAAGAAGGGAGGGTGAGCCGCCACCTACCATAAGTGTACGACCATAAATGTCTTCATCAGTAATAAGATTTTTAGATGAAAGAGGATCATTTTTATCACAAATTAAATAAATATGACTTTCAAACAGCTTGTGGACGTTGGTTCCTGCAAGCTGTTTTGTCTGTTCTTCAAGGGCAAATACAACATCGGATTCATTTTTGAGAAAGCTATCCATGCTATTAGTGTATTGGAATCTTGGAGTGATTTGAGTGCCAGGTGATTGTTTTTCAAATTCCTTGATTGCTTCAGGAAGAAAAAATTGCAGAATTATATAAGGAAGCTGGAGATTGCAGGGCGACTTTACTCTTAGAAAAGAAAATGGAAACTGGAAGTTTGTAAGTTCCAGAGCATCAACATATTAATATGAGTAAATATATGATATAATTTTTTATATATTAAAGTGGAGGCGGCAAATGAAAATATCAGTATTTACAAGTAATCAACCAAGACATATAGGTCTTATTAATTCTTTATCTAAGATTGCTGATAGGGTATATGCAATTCAAGAATGTAATACTGTGTTTCCTGGAAAAGTAAAGGATTTTTTTGATAATTCGGATGTAATGAATACTTACTTTAAGCGAGTTAGGGATGCAGAAACCGAAGTGTTTGGTAAGGTAAGTTTTATCTCGGGGAATGTTTCACATCTTGCTATAAAATCTGGGGATTTAAATAGTTTATCAGAAGATGTACTAAAACCAGCATTAGATTCTGATATTTATGTTGTTTTTGGAGCAAGTTACATAAAAGGATGGCTTATAGATTTTTTGGTTGCTCATAAGGCAATTAATATTCATATGGGTATAAGCCCATATTATAGGGGCAGTTCTTGTAATTTTTGGGCAGCATACGATGGACATCCTGAACTTGTTGGAGCAACAATTCATTTACTTAGCAAAGGTTTAGATTCTGGATGTATGCTTTATCATGCTCTTCCGAAAGCAGAAGCACTAGATCCATTTGTATTAGGTATGAAATCTGTAAAGGTTGCACAGGATTCATTAGTTGAAAGAATTGCAAATAAGGACATTTATAAATATGAACCTATAAAGCAGGATAAAACAAAGGAATATCGTTATAGTAGAAGTACTGATTTTACAGATGAAGTTGCTAAAGATTATCTTGAAAATTTATTATCACCAGAGGAAGTTATGGTAAAATTAAAAAATAGAGATTTGGATTTATTGAAGAATCCATATATTATTTAAGATATGATTTAGAAGAACTAAATCCCTATACTATAATAAATATAGGAGACGTGAACTATGAATAAAAACGATAGCAAGTATTTTAAATCAGCTGAAAAGATGCATAATGCCCTTATTACTTTACTAAATAAGAAAGATTTTGAATTGATTACTGTTAAGGAGATTTGTGAACTAGCAGGAGTAAACAGATCAACATTTTATCTTCATTATGATAATTCATATGACCTTTTAAAGGAGACTATAGAGGCAGTTTACAAAGATTTCTTTAGTAGGTTTTCTGCTGATGGAAATAAGGAAATCAATTTGAAAGAAAAGTCAGATGAAGAATTAATTTTAGTTACACCTAATTATTTGATGCCTTATTTAGAATTCGTGGAGGACAATCGTAAGCTCTTTTTTATAATGTATGAAAAGAATGAGATGATGGGTGCTGAGAAAACTTATGAGAAATGGTTTAAAGAAATTTTTGGACCAATACTAACCAGGTTTGGCGTATCACAAGAAGATCAGCCGTTTATTATGATTTTTTATTTGAAAGGTATTATTGGCATAATTAATGAATGGCTTGCTAGAGATTGTAAAGAGTCAAAGGAAACAATTATTAGTATAATTCAAAAATGCATTCCAAGTACTAGAAAAGATGATTAACTCAGTCGGAGAAATCCCCCACCTCTAAGCGTTAGCGTAGGTGGGGGTTATGACAAACTATACTCAGTTTTTTTATATCTAAATCAAAATACAACACTTTTCATAAATTGTGTTGGGACTTTAAGTCTCAAAATCGACACATTTTAAGAAAAGTGTTGTTCTTTTTATATTTAGGTTAACCTATAATTATCTCAAGCTCAAGACAGGGAGCTAATAAGAAATTATATACGGAAATCTATGTAAAATGGAGGAAAAATAAGATGAATAATTTAGACAAAGTATATGCAGAAAGTGTAGCAAAGGATTATATGCCAAAGGAAACAAGCAAGGTGCGTCAGCTTAAGAAGCTTGATGATAAAGCAAAAAAGCCAGCATTTATTACAGCTTTATCGGTAGGTATAATAGGAACTTTGATTTTTGGAACAGGAATGTGTTATGCCATGGGAGTACTTGCAACAGGCATTGTAGCAATGATTTTTGGTATTATTCTTGGAATTGTTGGAATTGCAATTTGCATCATTAACTATCCGCTTTATTTAAAGCTTCTTCAAAAAGGTAAGTCAATGTATGCATATGAAATCTTGGAACTTGCTAAAGAAATTACAGAAGAATAAAAACGGTCAGCTATAGCTTTTCCTTATCACAGTTGATTACATTTGCATAAGTAATTGGCTTGTCATATAATCTTTTACAAGGCGATAATCCGGCGCGCAAGACTCGCGAGCGAGTCTTGACGATATAAGCATTACAAATGATTTTTCCGGATAAACCTTAAATTGATTAGAATGAAAAGGATTATTTATGGAAGAAATAACAAGAGAAGAATTGAATAAATTAGATAGGGATTCTTATGAATTAATCGATATTAGAGATGATGGTTTAATTGCTTATGGAATGATAGATGGAGCATTACATATTGAAATCGGTGATTTATTAGATACTGATAAAATCGACAAGATTGATAAATCAAAGAAGCTTGTATTCTATTGTGAAATTGGAAGAATGTCACGTGATATTGATGATTCAATTGGATGTTTAGCTGATAGAGAATGTTATAGCCTAGCAGAAGGTTATGTAGGTTATGTTCGAAGCAAAGTTAAAAGCGATAGTGATATAAAAGCTAAAACAAAGAAGGCAGAGGAAAGCATTAGAAAAAAGTATCATAAACAGTTATTCTCACCTTTTGCTAAAGCTTGTAAAAACTATCAGCTTATTGAAGATGGAGATCATATTGCAGTATGTATTTCTGGCGGTAAAGACTCAATGCTTATGGCAAAGTTATTCCAGGAAATACAAAGACATAAACAAAAAAGTTTCAAACTTACTTTCTTAGTTATGGATCCAGGCTATAATGAGGAAAATCGTGCATTAATCGAAAGCAATGCAAAAGCCCTTGGAATTCCTATTACTATTTTTGAAAGTGATATCTTTGATACAGTTGATAATATTGATAAAAGCCCATGTTATCTTTGCGCTAGAATGAGACGTGGCCATTTATATAGTAAGGCTAAGGAATTGGGCTGCAATAAGATTGCCCTTGGTCATCACTATGATGATGTAATTGAGACAATTCTTATGGGTATGCTTCATGGTGGTCAGATTCAAACTATGATGCCAAAGCTTCATAGTACTAATTTTGAGGGAATGGAGCTAATTAGACCACTTTATCTAATTAGAGAAAAGGATATTTGTTCCTGGAGAGATTATAATGACTTACATTTCTTACAATGTGCCTGTCATTTTACAGATACATGTACAACATGTCATGTGGATGGTACAACATCATCAAAGCGTTTAGAAACCAAGAAGCTTATTGCAAAATTAAAGGAAACAAATCCATTTGTAGAAGCTAATATCTTTAGAAGCGTTGAAAATGTTAATATTGATACAGTAATTGAATATAAACAAAATGGTATTCGCCATAATTTTTTGGATGAATATTAAAGAAAAGACGACACAAAAAATTTACTTTGTGTCGTCTTTTTTAACTTAGTCGGTGCAATTTTTTTTTTAGAAAAAATATAAATTATATTTGACTTAAAGTTAACTTTAAGTGTTATTATACTTTTATCAGCTGATAAATATAAGGAGGAGCGAATATGTCTTATACAATCTCAGAAGTAGCCAAGATGATGGGAATTAAGCCTTCAGCCCTTAGATATTATGACAAAGAAGACTTATTGCCAGATGTTAAGCGAGTTAATGGTATACGTATTTTTGAAGACAAAGATTTTGGATGGCTTAGGGTGCTTAGTTGCCTTAAGAATACAGGTATGCCAATTAATAAAATCAAGAAATATGTTCAACTAGCTCAATTAGGTGATGAGACTTTAGAAGAACGCTACGAATTGATTAAAGAGCAAAGAGAAAATGTGCAAAAGCAAATTGATCAATTAAATTATTATATGCAGGAATTAGATTATAAGGATTGGTATTATCAAACTGCAATAAAATACGGTTCTGAAGAGGTTGTTAAAAGTAATATACATTATGCTTCAATGGAACCGGATAGAATTCCTAAGTTGGATGATGAGTTAGATTTTACAAATAACTAAAAAATTGGATAAAGTAGATATATATTTGCTTTAAGAAAGGAATCAAATGTACGAATTATTAAAGAAAATAGATGGTCCTGATGATGTTAAGAAACTTTCACAGGATGAATTAAAATTATTAGCAAATGAAATGCGTGAAGCACTTTTTAATAGACTTACTAAGATAGGAGGTCACTTTGGCCCAAACTTTGGTATGGTAGAAGCAACAATTGCAATGCATTATGTTTTTAATTCCCCAAAGGATAAGTTTGTATTTGATGTTTCCCATCAGAGTTATCCTCATAAGATGCTAACAGGACGTAGAAATGGATATATTGATGATGAACATTTTCTTGAAGATTCAGGCTATACTAATCCAAATGAAAGTGAACATGACTTCTTTAATGTAGGTCATACATCAACTTCAATAGCTCTTGCCCTAGGTTTAGCAAAAGCTCGTGATTTAAAGCATGATAATGAAAATGTAATCGCAGTTATTGGTGATGGTTCTCTTTCAGGCGGAGAAGCTATGGAAGCTCTTAATGTTGCTGGAGATATGGATTCTAATTTTATTATTGTTGTTAATGATAATGAGATGGCTATTGCAGAAAATCATGGTGGAATGTATGAAAATCTTAAAGAACTCCGTATTTCAAATGGAAAGTCTAGCAATAACATTTTTAAAGCTTATGGACTTGATTACATTTATGAAGAAGATGGAAATGACATCTCAAAGATGATTGAAGTCTTTAAAAAGGTTAAGGATTGCAAGCATCCTATTGTAGTACATATTCATACTCAAAAAGGTAAGGGATATGAACTTGCTGAAAAAAATAAGGAAAATTGGCATTGGACTTTGCCATTTGATAGAGAGACGGGAAAGCCTACATTTGACTTTGGAAATGTTAAGTCTTATACAGAAATGACAGTTGATTTCATTATGGATAAAGCTAAGAAAGATAAGGAGTTCTTTGTTATAACACCTGCCATGCCTGGAGCAATTGGTTTATCTATAGAGCAAAGATTAGAACTTAAAGATCAATACCTAGATGTTGGAATTGCTGAAGAAGCAGCTGTTGCAATTGCATCTGGCGCTGCAAAAAATGGAGCAAAGCCATTATTAGTTACAAATATGACATTCATTCAAAGATCATATGATCAGATTTCACAGGATTTATGTATTAATAATAACCCTGTAACAATGGTAATGAATTATTCTTCATTTGATGGATTAACAGATGTGACTCATTTAGGAATTTTTGGACTTTCTGTATTTACTAACATTCCAAATCTTGTGGTACTTGCACCAACATCGGCAGAGGAATATGTAAATATGCTAGAATGGTCAACAAACCAGAGACAACATCCTGTAATGATTCTTATTCCAGGTAATGAAGTTAGTCATCGTAGTGCAGATGTAGATTTTTCAGATATTAATAAGTTTAAGATGGAACAAAAGGGTGAAAAGACTGCTATTATTGCCCTTGGAGATTTCTATCAACGTGGTGAAGAATTGGCAAAGGAAATTAATGCAAAGTTTGGTTACGCACCAACACTTATAAATCCTCGCTTTGCTTCTGGACTTGATGAGGAAATGTTAGAAGAACTTAAAAAGGAACATTTGCTTGTTATTACATTAGAAGATGGTATCATAGAAGGCGGCTTTGGCCAAAAGATAGCATCATACTACGGAACTAGTGATATGAAGGTTAAGAATTACGGATTAAAAAAGGAATTCTATGATCGTTATAATCCAGAGGAACTTCTAAAAGAATTAGAGATGACAACTAGTCAGATTATAGATAGCTTAAGATAGTTAGCGATAAGCAAAAACTATAATAAACAATAAATTTTATATAATTGTTCCAACCACATAAGTATGTTAACATTTTCATCAATAGAAGATAGCTAACTACAGTGCTGACTGGAAAACCAGAGGTAAGTTAATTTTAGCTTACCTCTATTTTTTTAGTCGAAAGGAGAAGAGGAAAATGTTTAAAAGAGAAAATTTTAAGAAAAAATCATTATTAAGAAAGGTGACAGCATTAGGACTAACACTTACACTTTTACCAGGAGTACTTACAGGATGCTCTACAAAGTCAGAAGCAAGTGATGTGAAAAAGATTGTTATAGGTTCAGGTAATTCTTATAACCCATATTGCTATATTGATGAGAACGGTAATGCAGTAGGGTATGAATATGATGTGTTAGCAGCAATTGATGAATTGCTTCCACAATATGAATTTGAATATAAGAGCATGGCATTTGATCAGATTTTATTATCTCTAGATTCTGGAAAGATAGATGTAGCTGCGCATCAATATGAATATACAGATGAAAGAGCTTCAAAGTATCTATTCTCAGATGAATCATATACATCATATATTACATACATTTCGGTTTTATCTGATGATAATGAAATTAATGGATTAGAAGATTTGGCAGGACAAAGAGTTCGAGCTGGTGGTGCAACTTCTGCCACTACTCAGATTTTAAAGAAGTGGAATGCGGATCATCCAGGCAAGGAAATCATAATTGTTAATTCTGATAGCAGTACAGATGAGGAAGTTGTTGCAGCACTTAAAAATGGCGCCGATAGAGCAACTGTTTCAAAGAAGAGTGATATAGCTAAGTTAAATTCAAACTATAGTGATGATGGTAATGATTGGATAAAGGCTGTTGGCGAACCTGTTAATAATTCTCAGACATATTATTTATATAAGCAGGGAAATGATGAATTAAAAGAAGCTATTGACGGAGCGTTAAAAACTTTAAAGGAAAATGGTACATTATCTGAACTTGCAATTAAGTGGGTTGGTTATGATGTAACAGAAAGTGAGTAAATATGGGAGATTATTTTAGTTTTGATAGATTCTTAGTAAGAATAGGTCAGATAACTCCCTATGTATTAGTAAATTTCAAAATGGTTTTTTGGGCAATGCTAATTGGCACAATTTGTGCCATAGCAGTTGCCATACTTCGATTAAAAAAGATACCTGTTATTGAGCAGATTTTAATTGTCTTTATTTCTTATATGAGAGGTACACCATTACTTGTGCAAATGTGTGTAGCTTACTATGGTATTCCAATTGTTTTTGGAAATCTTATTTATAATGCCTTTGGAATAAATCTTAATAGATTAGACGCTATAGTCTTTGTAATTATTGCTTTTATTCTAAATGAAGCTGCCTTTCTTGGAGAGATTTTTAGGGGAGCTATTCTTTCAGTTCCAACAGTTCAAACAGAAGCTGGATTGTCAATTGGTATGACAAGATTGCAAATTTTATTTCGAATCGTATTACCACAGGCTATTAATGTAGCTATTCCGCAATATGGCGTTGACCTTATTGGCGTTTTTCATAATACAGCACTAGCTTTTACGTTAGGAGTGCTTGATATGATGTCTAGAGCAAGGACATTGGGAGTTTCTACAGGACATACACTTGAGGGCTTTGTTGTTGTAGCCATAATTTATATCATTATAAGCTTGATTTTAAAAGCTTTATTTTATCTATTAGAGAAGAAATTTCAATATGGAAGAAGGTGATTAGATGGGGTTTAATTTTAGTTATTTTGTGACTTCATTTAAACAGGCTCTTTTGTATGTCCCAGTTACGATTAAGATTATGCTTGTTACATTTGTAGTGAGTTTTATTATAGGAACAATAATTGGTGCTGTAAGATTTTATAAAATTCCTTTTTTTTCAAAATTCTTTTCCATATTTGTAACTATATATTTGGGATTGCCAGTTACAGTTGCATTAGTTCTTTATAATTTAATCTTTCTTACATGTTATAACGACTTTGCTAATTTCTTTCATATAAATAAGCAAATAAGTGATATTAACCCTATATTTGTAGCTTATATTGCTTTAATTGCGGGTTATTCATGCAATTTAAGCGAAACTGTAAGAGGTAATTTAAGAAGTATAGACAAGACTCAATTTGAAGCAGGATATTCTATAGGATTAACTAAACTTCAGACCTTTAGAAATATTATTTTCCCTCAAATGATTCCAAACATGATTCCTGGCTTACTTAATAACTTGATTGGTATTTTAAAGGGAACCAATCTGGTATCAACTATAGGAATTACAGAAGTAATGGTAGCAGCTCTGTACCCATGTCAGGAGACCTATAGCTATTTAGAAGGATATCTTGCAGCAGCAGCGCTTTACTGGATTATAGGAATTGTAATTGAAAATATTGGACATTTTGTAATTAAATTTTCTTCAAAGAATAATAAAGAGGTTTGGAATTATGATTGAATTAAAAAATGTAAAAAAGAAATTTGGAAACAACGAGGTTTTACACGATGTTTCTTTAAGTGTAAATGATGGAGAGGTGGTGGTTTTACTTGGGCCTAGTGGCTCTGGAAAGACAACATTTCTTAGATGTATAAATTTTTTAGAGAGAGCAGATGCTGGTATTTTAAAATTTGATGAAGAGGAGATAGATTTAAAGAGGGCAAAGAAAAAGCAGATACTAGATATTAGAAGAAACAGCGCATTTGTCTTTCAAAATTATGGATTGTTTAATAATAAGACCGCACTTCAAAATATAATGGAAGGTTTAGTAGTAGTGCAAAAGCGCTCTAAAGAGGAGGCAAGAAAGATTGCACTTGATAGTCTTGAGTGGGTTGGCCTAAAGGATAAGGCGGATTACTATCCTTCACAATTATCAGGTGGTCAGCAACAAAGAGTGGGAATTGCAAGAGCGGTGGCACTAAATCCTAAGTTTATATTATTTGATGAACCAACTTCAGCCCTTGATCCTGAACTTGTTGGGGAGACTTTGTCTGTTATAAAAAAGGTGGCAAAGAAGGGCATCACTATGATAATCGTAACTCATGAAATGTCTTTTGCCCAGGAAGTGGCAGATAGAGTCATCTTTATGGATGGAGGCGTCGTAGTGGAAGAGGGAGCGCCAGACGAGGTTTTCTATAAACCTAAAGAAGAAAGAACAAAGAAGTTTTTAGCACGCATTTTACAAAAAGATATGTATTATATCTGATGAGTAGTCTTGCCAACCTATAGCTAGCCATAAAAATTTACTAGAACCTTGCCCTCGCGCCTAGTGATATAATTTTCATAAAGATATAATTTTCTTAAAGATAAAGGGAAGGAGAGAAAATATATGAAATTTTACGTTGAGAAAGCCGTACTAGATAGCGGCGTTAAAATAGTTTTCCCAGTAATTAAAGGGGTGGATAACAGCAAGGATTCAAAAGAGTGGCAAAAACTCAGACAGGAAAAGATTGAGGAGCTTCTAAAAAAATATGAGAATTTAGATGTGCATCAAGATCCGATTCTTGAAGGCTTTAATATTATTCATGACAAGGTTGGTGTTAAGAGAAGAAAGAATATTCCAGCTAGTGAAAATCTTATAAAGTTGCTTAAAAAGAACAAGGATTTATTTTACATTAATAAGCTTGTAGATATTTATAATATTATTTCTCTTGAATCAAAACTTGCCTTAGGTGCTCATGATATAGATCATGTTGATGGAAATGTAACATTGCGTTTTACTGATGGCACAGAAAAATATCAACCACTTGGTCAATCTGAAGCTGGTCTTAGTGCACCTCATGAGTATAGTTATTGCGACGATTCCAATGAGGTGCTTTGCCGATGCGAAATCCGTCAGGTTTCAAAAACCGCAGTTAATGAGAATACTAAAAATGTATTCTATATCGTGCAGGGTAATGAAGCAACAGATGATAATTATCTTATAGAAGTGGCTAATAAAATTATAGATATTACTACAAAATACTGTGGTGGCGAAGGTGAAGTGGTAATACCGAAGGTGATTTAACTTTGTAGGTGTGGCAATTTCTTCTAGAAATTGCCATGTAGCCTCGCGCAGATGCCGAAGGCATTCTAATGCGCGCAGGTTCAAAAATTTTTTTGAAAAACAGTTGACACGGTGTCAATTAAGTTGTATATTTAAATTGTGGTTGACACAGTGTCAACAAAAACTTTTGCCATACATTTAAGAAAGGAATTAATATGAAAGAAACAAAATTAGCTAAGATCGCACTTGGTGCATGGGCTTGGGGTAATGATGGTACTTTTGGAGATGAATTAAGTATTAATAGCCTTAAGCCGGTTTTTGAAAGAGCTATGGAGAACGGACTTAATCTTTGGGATACAGCATATGTATATGGAATGGGAACTTCTGAGAAGACCTTGGGACATTTTTTAAAAGGTCTTGATAAGGTATCTCCTGCACAGATTCCAGTTGCTTGGGCAATTGCAAAGGGTACATTACCTATTATTGGTGTAACTAAAGTTGAACATGTAGATGATGTCTTAAAGGCTATGAACATTTCCCTATCAGAGGATGATATTAAGGATTTAGAGGATCTAGCAGATAGCTTAAATTTTGACCTTGTAAGAATGTGGGAAAAGAAGATGGAATAATTAAGTAACATATTTTTTTACTCATAGATTGACACGCTGTCAACAATTTATTATTCTTAGAATAAGTAAAAGATGGGAGATTAATTATGGCAGTTGAATTAAAAGAGACAATCGATAAAAGACGAGAAGAGATTATGGATGCATGCGAAAGACTTTATGAAACTAAAGGCTTTCATGAGATTACAATTAAGGATATAAGTATAGAAACTTCCTTTTCACGTCCCTCGATTTATAATTATTTTCAGACTAAAGAGGAGATTTTTCTTGGAATTTTAACTAGAGAATACCTCAAGTGGAATTCTAGTTTGAAAGTTATTAGTGCATATGAAAATGTACTAACTAAGGAGCAATTTATAGAAAAAATAGCAAAATCTTTAGATGAGAGAAAGACGCTTTTAAAGATTTCTGCAATGAATCTCTATGAAATCGAGGAAAAGAGTCGTGATGAGCTGCTTGTTGAATATAAAAGAGTATTTAAAGATAGTGTTGCTTTATTTAACGATTGTTTAAAGAAACATTTTCCTAAAATAAAGGAAGATAAAAGAAATGAGATTAGATATGCCTTTTTCCCATACATGTACGGGGTTTACCCATATGCTTATCCAACAAAGAAGCAACTTTTAGCTATGGATAAGGTGGAATTAGACTATGTGAAAGTGACAATTTATGAGTTGATTTATACATTTTTAAAGTTATTATTAGAATAAGGAGTAAAATTATGAAGAAAAATATAGGAGCACAGTTAGCATTATATCCAGCACCAGTTATTGTAGTAGGTTCAATGGTAGAGGGAAAGCCAAATTGGACATTAGTTGCCCACGCTGGCACAGTGGCACACAGCCATTTAATGGTTTCCATGGTTAGTGCTCATTATACTAACAAAGGTATTCGTGATAATAAGAAGTTTTCTGTAAATGTAGTAGATGAGTCGTGGTTAAAAGAAGCTGATAGAATGGGCGTTGTTAGTGGAAACAAGGAAGATAAGTCTGAGGTTTTCGATTATACAATTGGTGAAAATGGAGCTCCATTAATAAATGCAGCTAAGATTTCTATTGAATGTGAAATGGATTACAATTACGAGCTTGAGGGCTTTGATAACTTCATTGGAAAAATCCTTGCAACTTATGCAGATGAGTCAATTCTTAATGAAGCAGGAAAAATTGATTATCATGTATTTAAGCCAGTACTTTTTGAATTCCCAACTTATGAATATTTTGTAACTGGTGACAAGGTTGGAGATTGCGCAAAGATGAATAAGTAGGATTGGTGTAAGGAGGTAGAATATGAGCATTACAGTAAATTTAAGGTACAAGGGAGAAAATGGCGCAGCCACTGCATTTGCAAAGGAAATGATCAGTTCTGGTACAGTTGAGGCTATTAGAAACGAGGCTGGCAACTTAAGATATGAATATTACACATCTTTTGATGATCCAGAGACCGTGCTTTTAATAGATAGTTGGGAGAGCCAGGAGGCTATTGATATTCATCATGCCTCACCAATGATGGCAACTATCGCCGCCCTCCGTGAAAAATACGACCTTCATATGAGCGTGGAGCGTTTTGTTTCAGATGAAGAAATTTCAGAAAAAGATAAAGCATTTATAAGAAAGTAGGTAAAATATGGAAGAGAAAATAGTTCAGACAGCAGGTAGACAACAACTAGGAGAGATTGCTCCGGAATTTGCACATTTTAACGATGATGTATTATTTGGTGAGAACTGGAACAATCATGACATCGATTTAAAGACTAGGACAGTAATTACAGTGGTTGCCCTAATGGCTCAAGGAATCACAGATAGCAGCTTAAAGTACCATCTTGAAAATGCAAAGAATCATGGCGTTACACGAAAGGAAATGGTAGCTATAGTAACTCACGTAGCTTTTTATGCCGGCTGGCCAAAGGCTTGGGCAGTTTTTAATTTGGTTAAGGAAGTTTATGGCGAGGATGTAGAAAGCTTGGCTAAGGAAGTTAAGGGCGAGACAGAAGAGAATTTGGTGCAAACTAAAGAGTCTTATGAAAAATCAATCTTCTTCCCAGTTGGAGAGCCTAATCCTTATGGAAAATTTTTTGATGGACAAAGCTTCTTAGCTCAAGTTTCAGATAAGCAGGTTCCTATGTTTAATGTAACTTTTGAACCAGGATGTAGAAATCATTGGCACATTCATCATGCCAAAAGCGCAGGTGGTCAGATGTTAGTTTGTGTAGGTGGTAAGGGCTTTTATCAGGAATGGGGCAAAGAGCCAGTGTTAATGACACCTGGAACTGTGGTAAATATTCCTGCTGAAGTGAAACATTGGCATGGTGCAGTAGATAATTCTTGGTTCTCACATTTAGCAATTGAAGTTGAAGGCGAGGACACAAGCAATGAGTGGTTAGAGGCAGTTTCAGAAGAAGATTATAGAAAAGTTAATGAAGCTTACAATAAATAATTTGTAAATTAATGTTAGGAGTATCCATATGCAAACCAATACTCACCTTGCAGTTGGCGCTTGCCTAGGGCTTACATTAACTTTGGCGGCACCGACGGAAATCACAGTACTTGGGCTTTGCGCTACTAGCATAGGCGCTATAATTCCGGATATAGATATTGATGGAACAGGTAAGAAGGAAACAAAATACATCATTATGGGAATCTCGGCTACACTGGCCATAGTGCCAGTGCTTGCCGGGCTTGTTTGTATGCCGGAAATTTTTGTTTGTTTAAAACGAACATCTCTTATGAGTCTGACATCTAGCACAGTAGCCAAGAGTACAATAAGTTGGAGCTACATAGCCTTTCTAATTAGAGCCATTATGGGTTTTGCACTGTTTATCGGTCTTTGCGCATTTTCAAATAAAACGGATCACAGAACTTTCAGTCATTCGCTTATGGGGACGGCTTTGTTTACATTTTCAATAGCACTAATAAATCCGATGGCAGCAGGCTTCTTCCTGGTTGGATATCTTTCCCACATAGGGCTAGACTTACTAAATTACAGGCCAGTAATGCTTATGTACCCGAAGAAAAGGGGCTTTAGCTTTAGGCTTTGTTATTCGAAGAGTAGATTTAGTTTGAATTTATTAATTTTTAGCGTGATTATTCTAATTGTTGAGAGTATAATAAAGGCGTGCTTATAAACATAGACATGCACAAAGGAAAGAGGAAAAAATATGGAGAATATTTTTAATGACAGCAACGTAAATATTGATGAATACAGGCCTGACAGCCCTGGAGTCATTATGGCTAAAAGAATAACAAAGCTAAAAAAATATAAGTCGATATTAATGATTTTTTTTATAGTTTTTATAATTCTTTCATATTTACTTGTGAAGACTGTTAATTTAATGCTAGTTATAATCGCTTTTGCGGCTTTTATTTTAGCAAGCTCATGTTTATTTATTTACGAAACAAAATTACAAAAAGAACTAGAAAAATTGCCGGAAGAAGAGAAGTTTAACCTCAATTATTATAGTTTATATAAAAATGTAAAAAAGCCAGGTTTGGTCAAAAATAATGTTTTGATGGCCCTTGCTATTAATGGTGCCTTGCTTAAAAATAGGGAGATTACAAGACAGGCCCTTGAGCTTATGAGTGCTAATTATCAGCCGGAGATTTTATATACGTTAAAAAATTGGCTTTCATCTGATTCTTGCGAGATTTCTGAGGCGGAGTTGCGTCGCTATAAGTCGCCTTATCCAATTGCTAGGATTGCAATTTTAATTTATGCCTTGTCAGGATTATTATATCTATATGCATTTATAGATGATTACATTCCAATTGGGGCTTATAAAGCATTTGCCCTTTATGAAAGCATTTTCTTTAGCATTATGATAGCTGCTTTTTGTGTTATCGTTATCAATGTTATATATAATATAATTAATAGAAATAAGATTTATGTAAATAGTCCTATAAAAGATAAGACTAAAAGAATTGTTCTCTTGATTTTATTAGCTTTGATTTTCATTTCTATTTTTATGACAAATAGTTTTTCACAGTATTTCTTTGGAATGTAAAGAATAGTGAAAATTGGACTTGCAAAAGTCAACCCTCATGAGGATGTGAGAGAGATTTTATTTCTCGTTCTAGCTATGAAGTAGGTGAAATTGTACATAAGGAAGTACATGGCTCTGAATATACGATATTTTAGGCAATTTTTCAGAGATTTTAGTGACTTTCAAAATATAAGGATCAGCAAATCTCTGAAAAATCGGGTATATTCTTATTTTTTCAGAGAAAATTGAATAAAGAAATTATTAAGGAACGAAGATTCTCTGAAAAATCGTTCCTTTCTTTATTTTTTCAGAGATTTTCAGTAGCGATTCCCTTTTGTTTGAGATGAATTCTCTGAATATTTCAAGAAATCTTTCATTTTTCAGAGATTTCGAATTCCTTATTTTTTTGAGATGAAGAATTTCTCTGAATATTCCGCAAAAACCTTCGTTTTTCAGAGATTTCGCGTTCCTTATTTTTTTACGAAGGAAGAATTCTCTGAATATTTCCGGAAATTGGCTGTTTTTCAGAGATTTTTGATTCCTTATTGGGAATTCGTAAAAAAGTTCATACATTTTTCTTCGAAAAGTTGTGAAATAGCAATCCCCGAGAATTAGTTACCCCAGGAAAATTCTCCATTGACTAACAAAAGAGTGGACGAGTACAATGGAAATACGATGGAAGGTGATTTTATGCATATAGATAAGTTAAAGTATTACATCGATTTGTACGAGTGTAAAAATTTTACAGAAACAGCTAAGAAAAATTTCATATCCCAAGCGGCCCTAAGCCAGTTTATCAGCTCCCTTGAAAAGCAGTTTGGTCTTTCACTTTTTGATAGAAGCCAAACTCCTATAAAGCCCACAGCGGCAGGTACAAGCCTCTATGAGGAGAGCAAGATTTTATATAAACAGTACGAGTACATGCTTGATCGAATGGATCGAATCAAGACAGAAAGTATGCCAGCCCTTCGCATTGCCTACTCTTCGCCGGTGGACATTCAGGCTCTGCTACCTATTGTTTCTCGATTCAAGGAAAGCTATCCAGATGCGGAACTAAAGCTAAATCGCATCACCCTAAAGGAAGCGGATGAGTACATTACAAAGGAACTTTGCGATTTGGTGGTTTCATTTTCAACGGAATTTATTGAGAACAAGCACACGAAATTCAAGGTTCTAAAAGAAGGCCGCTACATGGCTGTGGTGGGAAAGGGCCATGATTTGTTTGATAAAAATGTAATCACAACCGAAGAACTCTACAAGTACCCACTAATTATGCTAAGCAAAAACGTCATTGGTAATCTCTATGACAAGATGCTTGAGAGAGTAAAAGAAGATGGATTTAAACCTATGATTGAGAAAACTGTGGATGACATTGAGTCAGAGATGTTTTCAATTATCACAGATGGTTTTATTGGATTTGCACCGGAAAGCCAGAGTCTATCTGACTTTGGAGATTCTATAAGGATGATTCCGATTGAGGGTAGTAGCCATAAATACTGTATTGCAGCTTGTTATCTAAAGGAGAACACAAACCAGACCTTAAAGGCATTTCTTGAACTTATATAATTAGATTGATAATTAAAGTAATGAGAAATTACAAGGGCAAGTTCTAAAGAATATTAAACTAAGGAAATAAAATAGATGAAGACAGTTAAAAAAATACTAAAAATAGTTGCAATTTTTATTGCTGCATTTATAATACTTGGAATTTTATTTGTTATGGTGATGAGGGCTTGCAACTATTTGCATCACAAAATCATGTATAAGCATGGGGTAAACGAATCATCTTATATTGAATTAAATGGACAAAAGCAATTTGTAACAATTAAGGGAGAAAATAGAAATAATCCAGTAATTATCTATCTTCATGGTGGTCCAGGAGGTGCTGATAGCTACATGAATTACTGCTTTTCAGATTATCTAACTGATGAATATACTGTTGTATCTTGGGATCAGAGAGGTTGTGGCAGAACTTATTATAAAAATGCCAAGGTTGACCCATTAAATAAGACTGTAACTTTTAGTCAGTCCTTAGAGGATTTAGATGCATTAGTAAAATATGTATGTGATAAATTAAATCGGGATAGTGTAATAATTATGGGACATTCTTATGGCACAGTTCTTGGCAGTGTTTATGCTAGTAGCCATGAGGATTTAGTAAAGGCATACATTGGCGTTGGCCAGTTTATTTCTATAGAAGATGGAGACCTTTACAGTTATGAAGATGCATTAAAAAAGGCTAAAGAATCTAATATGGATACAAAAGACCTTGAAAAAGCTTATGAAAATTATTGTAATAAACCGGGAATTATGTCATTAATTGCCTTAAGACAGGAAAGTGATAAATATCATCCTGTAACTAAAAAAGCAGACCAGTTTGGACGAGCACTTTTTTCACCGTCTGCAGGAATATTAGATTTAAAATGGTTTATGAAGCAGATGACTGATACACAAAAATATGTCATGTTAAATCATGAACTTTTTGAATATACCTTGGCTTTTAATGCCTATGATAGACTGGATTATTCAATGCCTGTGTGTTTTATTTCTGGAGAGCAGGACTTTGTTTGTCCGCTAGATAGTGTTTCTAAATATTATGAAGCAGTTAATTCACCATTGAAAAAAATGTATATTATAAAGGATTGTGGTCATGATGTTCATTATGCCCAGCCAAGAGAATTTTGCGAAGATGTTAAGGAATTCTTAAAAAGCGTATAGTAAAAATATTATTACTACTGTGGCAAAGTAAACTTATAATGTAAGAGGGGAAAGAATGTTTAAAAAATACAGATTTATAATATGTGGTGCTTTAATAATTACAGTAGCAAAAGAGCGATGACTCCCATAAGTTTTTGTTATGACCTATAAACTTTTCTAATTGGACATTTGATAAAAAAATAACTATCATAATGTTAAAGAATTAACAAATAAGATTAACGAAACAAAAAGTTAATTTAAGTTGTATTTTAGGAGGTTTATTATGGCAAAGTTATTATTAACAGGTGTAGATGGAAATTTAGGTTCTGAGGCAGCAAGAGTATTACTTCGTCTTGCTAAGAAAGAGGATTTAATCTTTGTAGGTTATAGTGAGGAGGCTTTAAAGGTTTTTGCAGAGCAGGGTGTTGAAACTCGTCAGGCTAACTTTAACAATTATGAAGGTTTAGAGGAAGCTTTTAAGGGAGCAGATAGACTTGCACTTATCTCAATGCCATTCGTTGGCGTAAAGAGACAGAATGCTCACAAGAATGTAGTAGATGCAGCAAAGGCAGCTGGCGTTAAGCAGATTGTTTACACATCTCTTGTAAATGCTGGTGATGAAACAAATCCATCAGTAGAAAAGAAGGATCATATCTATACTGAAAATTATGTTAAGGAAGTAGGTCTTGATTACATTTTCTTAAGAAATTCACAATATGCTGAGGCAATGATTACTAACTACTTTACATATGTTCATGGGGATGGTGTTTTAAAGAACAGCCAGGGCGATGGTAAGATGGCTTACATTTCAAGAAAGGATTGCGCTAAGGCAGTGGCTTATGCTTTATTTAGAGGTGATGAGTATACTCGCGCAACACTTGATATTAATGGTCCAGAACTTATGACTATTACTGAATTTATTGAAATTGGTAACAAGGTAACAGGAAATTCAGTTACATACAAGGAACTTACAGATGAAGAAAATTACCAGGTTTTCGATGCTATGGGTGTTCCAAGAACTACAGATGGAGTGTTTAAGAAGGGTTCTGAGGCTCCATTCTCATCTGAGGGTATGGTTACATTTGCTCAGGCTATTCGTGAGGGTAAGATGGATACATTCACAGATGATTTTAAGAAACTTACAGGTTCTGATGCAATGACAGTTCAGTATATGTTTGAACATTGCGATGATTTCCAAATTGGTGAAAGACATTCAAAGGATGCCTAAGATTTTCTTTGAAAATGTGCTAATTATCTGTAATTTACAATAATAAATAAAAATTATATCTCATGATAAGAAATAGATATAACACCTAAAGAAGAGGTTTGTCATAAATTTAATTTATGACAAACCCCTTCTTTTTTGTATTTTACCTAAAGCTTTTTAGATATTATACTCCTCTTATAATAAAGATTTGCAAAGCTTTAAAGAAACATTTAAAAGGAGATAATTTATGAAGAGTTCAGTTATAGGTTTCCCAAGAATTGGAAAGAATAGAGAGTTAAAATTTGCAACAGAAAAATATTTTAGAAAGGAAATTACAAAAGAAGCCTTATTTGACATCGCAAAGGAAATTAGAAAAGAAAATCTTCTTTGTCAAAAAGCGACAGGAATTGATTATATTTCCGTAAATGATTTTTCTTTTTATGATAATTTCCTTGATTTAGCTTTCAGCTTTAATGTAATTCCAAAAAGATTTAAGGAATTGTCTTTGAATAAAATAGACACATATTTTGCTATGGCAAGAGGCTTTGAAGATGAGACTAGAAGTGTTAAGGCACTTGCCATGAAGAAGTGGTTTAACACAAATTACCACTATATCGTGGCTGAAATCGAGGATGATACCTGCATTAGTCTTGATAGTGAAAAGTATCTTGAAGAAATTCGTTTTGCAAATAGTCTTGGAATTACTCCAAAACTAAATATTATTGGTCCTTATACATTTTTTAAGCTAGTTAGATTTACAGGAGAGAAGGGACTTGAGAGCTTTTACGAGCCAGTGCTTAAGGCATATCTTGATTTAATTGAGGAGCTAAAGGGCCAGGACATTAGCTATCTTTCCCTTGAAGAACCAGCCCTTGTAGCTGACCTAACATCAGAAGATAAAGATTTTTTTGAAAATATTTACACTAGGATTTTAGCTAACAAGGATAATTTAAAAGTACTTCTCCAAACATATTTTGGGGATGTGAGGGATATCTATGTGGATTTGTTAAAGTATGATTTTGATGCCTACGGCCTTGATTTTGTGGAGGGAGTTAAGACTTTTAACTATGTTAAAAACTATGGTTTTCCAAAGAATAAGACACTCTTTGCTGGTATTGTAAATGGCAAGAATATCTGGAAGAATAATTACAAAACAAGCCTAGAACTAATCACTAATTTACTAAAAATCACAGAGGCCGAAATTGTAATTAACACAAGCTGTTCAATGCTTCATGTACCTTTGACTCTTGAGGCAGAAGATGATTTATCTTTTGAATATAAGAGACATTTTTCATTTGCTTATGAAAAGTTAAAGGAGTTAGCCGAGCTAAAGAATCTTTTAGAATTAGTGCTTAAAGAGAATACTGTTTTAGATTTAGCATTTACAGATCTAAACTCCGCTTTGAATAAAAAAGACATCTACAGCTACAACCAAAGTCTCTTTAATGGCCGCGTAAACAGCGTAAATCCTAAGGTAAAGGAACGTCTAGCAAATATTAAGGAAGAGGATTTTACTAGACTCCCTGAGTTTAATGACCGTGCTAAGATTCAAAGAGAAGTCCTTAACTTACCGGATTTTCCAACTACAACTATTGGTTCTTTCCCACAGACTAAGGAGGTTAGAGAGAATAGAAAGCTTTACAGACAGGGTCTTATAAACGAAGAGACATACAAGAATTTCATCAAGGAAAAGATTAAGGATTGCATAAAACTTCAGGAAGAATTAGATCTAGACGTACTTGTCCATGGTGAGTTTGAAAGAAACGACATGGTGGAGTATTTTGGTGAGCACCTAGATGGATACATTTTCACAAAAAATGCATGGGTTCAGTCCTATGGTAGCCGCTGCGTGAAGCCACCTATTATCTGGGGTGACGTAAGCAGAAAAGAGGCTATCACTGTGGATTGGTCAAGATACTCAAATTCCCTCACTAATAGAGAGGTAAAGGGCATGCTTACAGGCCCTGTGACTATTCTTAATTGGTCTTTCCCGCGTGAAGATATTAGCAAAGAAGAGATGACAAATCAGATTGCCCTTGCAATTCGAGACGAAGTTTTAGACCTTGAAGCTGCTGGTCTTAAAATTATTCAAATTGATGAGGCTGCTCTCCGTGAGAAGCTCCCTCTTCGTAAGTCTGATTGGTATAGCGAGTATCTTGATTGGGCAGTTAAGAGCTTTAGACTTGTAACAAGTGGAGTTAAGCCTGAAACTCAGATTCATACCCATATGTGCTATAGCGAATTTAATGACATTATCCCTGCTATTGATGCTATGGATGCAGATGTTATCAGCTTTGAGGCTTCACGTTCTGATCTTGTGATTTTAGATGCTCTTCGTAAAAATAATTTTAAAACAGCTGTAGGTCCTGGAGTTTACGACATTCACAGCCCTCGTGTGCCATTTACCGATGAGATCTTTAATGCCTTAAAGAAAATGTTATCTAAGCTTGATGGTAAGAAACTTTGGGTTAATCCTGATTGTGGCCTTAAGACTCGAGGCGAGAAGGAGACAGTTGAGAGTTTAAGAAACTTAGTAGCAGCAGCAAAGTTGTTAAGAGAGACAGAAGGACAGATAGCAGAAGATGGACAGAAATCTAGCAAGGTAAAGTCCGCTTAAGATAAATTTATAATAACTTATAAGCCTTGGCGCCAGATTTATATATGGATAAACACTAACTGGCGCCAGCTTTTTTCCTCCCCCCCTGGTGATACATTTTTACAAAAAATAATTAAATTAATATATACAAATATCAATGGAAATGCTAGTATAAATATAGGTATGCGAATTAAATAAATTTCCTATACATGCATAGAAAATGTATATTTTTGGACTGCTTATAGATTTGAAAAAAATTTACTAGGGGGAGTTTTTATGGACGAGATGGTCAGATATTATTATTTTTTTACAGGAAGAGTACAAAGTGTAGGATTTAGATATAAGGCCAGCTTTTTAGCCCAGGCCTATAAATTAACTGGCTTTGTAAAAAATGAATATGACGGCTCTGTTAGCCTAGAGGTTCAAGGTCCAGAAGAGACAATTGATCAGTTTGTGGAGGAGTTAAGAACCGATAGAGTTATTCGAATTTACTCCATGTCTAAGGAAAGATTGGATTTAGTGGTAGGGGAAAAGGACTTTAAGGTAAAGTTCTAATTTGTTTATTAAGATATATAAATACTCCCCATAAAGGTTAAGTAGTTTGGTTTTTGGTACCTTTATGGGGAGTTTATTTATGCTTTATTAAGCTATATTAAAGAGAAAACAAAATGTGTCAGTTAATATTAACTGAAAAAATTAGATTAAGTACATAATCACTGCGACTATTGTACTTGTTAAACCAACTAAAGCCTCATAAGGAATTAATCTCATTCTAGCCTTAATTGACATTGATACTGAACCACCAGTTGCATGGAAGAATGAACCGTGTGGTAATGAATCAACAACTGTTGCTCCTGCATGTATCATTGCTGCAGCTGCAAGAGCAGGGACACCTTGAGCAATTAATGTAGGTGCAAATGTCTGAGCGGCAATTGTAGCACCTGCTGTTGTTGAAGCAGTAGCAGCAGCCATAAGAACACCAGATAATGGAGCAAGGATAAATGCAGGCATGCTTAATGCTTCAAGAGCATTGATTACATCATACTGAAGTGCTGATGCCTTAATGATACCAGCAATTGTACCTGTACCAATTAAAAGAATTGATACGCCTACAACCTTAGACAAACCGAATTCTGTAATTGAAATAGTGTCCTTAATGTTTCTAGTAACTAAAATACAAACTAAACCACCAATAGGAAGTGCTATTAATGGATCAATTGTAATATTAGCAATTGGTCTTAAAGCAAGTAATATAATAACTACTAAAGGTCCAATAATTGCTGTAAAGAAGTTTGGTAACTTTGTGTCATTTACCTCAATATCACTTGCTTCAACCATAAGACCATTCTTCTTCTTTGAAAGAAGAGTTGCAAGAATAATTGTTACAACAAGTGCGCATAGGGCAGGAATTAAATTTTTTAGCATTAATGATGTTAAGTCAACATTGAATGCTTCGCTTGCTGCGATTGTATTAGGGTTTGGAGATATTATATTACCTGCCTTACCACCACCTATCATGGCAAGAAGAAGGGATTCTTTTGAGATGTTTGCCTTCTTACCAATTGCTAATGCGATAGGAGCAACTGTTATAACTGATATATCAATAAATACACCAACTGCACAAATAATCATAGTAGCAATACTAACGGCTGCAATAGCACGTTTCTGACCTAACTTATCTACGATTGTTTCTGCAATTTTTTGTGCTGAGCCTGTCTTAATTAATGCACCAGCTAAAATACCTGATGTCATAATTCTAAGCACTGATGACATCATACTTGATGCACCATTTACCATTGTACTAACAGTAGTAGTTAAACCACCACCACCGAGTAAACCACCAACTAAAGCACCTAAAATTAGGCTGTATGCTGGATGAACTTTCTTAATAATTAATATGATTGCGATGACGAGACCGATAAGTGCGCCAATTGTGTTAAAATCGTAAGTCATATTAAAACCTCCTAAACAATTATAAATGTAAATGTAGGATGGGGTATTAAACTAGCAAAAAAGTTAAGAACCTTTTAATTACTTAGAAATACTCATACCTGCTTTGATGAATCTAAACATTCTGATTGCGCCCTTATAATAAAGCTCTTCTGCACGAGTGAGAGCTTCTTCAAGTTCCATAGGAGCGTCAACCGTAGTCATAATTGACTCAATTCCGTAGTCAAAAATCTTATCGGCATCTTTACCTAAGCTACCGCTAAGACCGATGGCTGGGATATTCTTTGCTTTAGCACGTTTGCCTACACCCTGCATTACCTTACCAAAGCAGCTTTGCCAGTCTGTACGACCTTCACCTGTAATAACAAGATCTACGCCATCAAGACGGTCATCAAATTTAATCAAATCAAGAACTGTTTCGATTCCTGACTTCATCTCTCCGTTTACAAATACCTTAAGAGCAATACCGAGTCCTCCGGCTGCACCAGCGCCGGCTATGGCGTCAGGATCGACATTATAATTTCTCTTAATGATATCTCGATAGTTTTTCATACCCTCTTCTAGGATAGGGAGTATTTCTTTTGTTGCACCTTTCTGTGGACCAAATGTGTATGTGGCTCCATTCTCTCCACAAAGAGGATTTGTTACATCACACATAACTGTGATCTTAGCGTCCTTAATTCTTGGATCAATCTGAGAGGCATCAATTGTAACGATCTTATCTAAATCACGACCAAAACCTTCAAGTTCGTTACCATCTTTATCTAAGAATTTTACGCCGAGGGCTTTTGCACATCCAATACCACCGTCGTTCGTTGCGCTACCACCGATTGCGATAGAAATGTCTGTAAAGCCACGATCAAGAGCATCCTTGATCATTTCACCAGTACCGTAAGTAGTGGTGTTAAGGGGATTTCTTAAATTTGTTGGAACTAATGGCAAACCAGATGCAGCAGCCATTTCAATAACAGCCTGTGTTTCTGAAAACTTACCATAGTACGCTTTTACCGTGTTCATTAAGGGATCATGAACATCAAGGTAAATCTTTTCTCCGTTCATTGCTTCAATGACAGAGTCAGTTGTACCTTCTCCACCATCTGCTACAGCAACACCAGAGTATTCCACGTTCTCAAATACTTCATTAGCAGCCTGACCAAGTAGCTTGATTGTTTGAGCACTTGATAAAGTACCTTTAAATGAATCAGAAGCAAAAAGTAGTTTCATAAAAAGTTCCTTTCTTTTTAAAAAAGCAAAAGCAAGAAGAGCTTTTGCTTTTTGATATATAGTGAAAAGCTTTGTTGATTGACAAGCTTATAACAATAATATCATTTGAAATATTCTTTTTATATGTTAGATATGACATTTAATTTTTACAGCTCTTATGTTATTATTGTTATATGTAACAAAACTCGTGAGAGGTATTATATGAAAATAGATATTAGAGAGCAGTTAGCAAGCCAGATTGTAGACGCTATTAAATCTATTTGCGAACATGATATTAATTTTATTAAGGTGGATGGCACAATTAGTGCAAGTACCGATCCTTCAAGAATAGGTTCTTACCATGAGGCAGGTAAAAATGCGGCTATAAGCGGTGAAACTATGATTGTACATGAAGATAATAAGTTGCAGGGAATTAAGAAAGGTATTAATATGCCCATTATTCACAACGGGGAAACCATTGCGGTTATTGGTATTACCGGGGAACCTGATGAGGTAACTAAGTATGCATATTTTGCCCAAAGAATCACCTTGCTTTTAGTAAGAGAGCATGAGCTAGAACTAAGTAATCATGATAAGAAGGCCCAGATTAACTATGTGGTTTATTCTCTTATTAATGAAGACAATATCAATAGAAACTTTATGAAGCAGGTCCTATCCCTTGCGGGCATTAATAATTTCGAGGATAATTACGTCACTGTGGTTATTAAGGTAAGCAATAGATATAATCCTGTAAATTTATCTATGATTGAGTCAGACATTTTTGAAACAATTGGACATCTAAATAACAGCATCTACACCTTCAACTATCCTAATGAGTATGTGCTCATTATTAGTGAGAAGGAGCTTGATAAGAAGTCTTTTCTCATTAGTAACTTGGCTAAGCGAAACAGTAAGATCTTAAAGATTGGCGTGGGGGATGCAAGAATTCTTACTCGTCAGTGTGATTCTTATAGACTTGCAAACCTAGCTCTTACCTGCGTTGTAGAAGAGGGTAAGGTGGCACTTTTCTCAGATTTGGATGTAGAAATTTTGCTATCAAGTGCTACAGATGATGCTAAGAAGACATTTTTACAAAAGACAATGTGTAATTTATCAAAGGAAGATATCGAGATTTTAAAGGCTTATTTTGATGAAAATATGTCTCTTAAATCTACTTGTGACAAGCTTTTTATGCATAAGAATACCTTGCAATATAAGCTTAATAGAATAGCTAGTCAAACAGGCTACAATCCTAGAAGCTTTAAGGAAGCCTGCGTGCTACATATGGCTTTAAAAATTTTAGACATAGGAAAGGAATAAAGGGGATAATATGTACTATTACGGAATTGACATTGGTGGAACAACTATTAAATGTGGGCTTATTAAGTCTGGCGGACAAATTATAACTAAAGATGAAATTAAGACTCGCAAAGAAGAGAATGGCAAATATATCTTAGAGGATATTGCAAAATATATTAGAAAGAACAACAAAAACCTTGGAATTAAGGATGAGGAGATTGAGGCTATTGGCCTTGGCGTTCCTGGTTCTGTCCTTGATAACGGCGTGGTTAATAAGTGTATCAACTTAGGTTGGGGTGTCTTTAATGTTGTAAATGAATTTGAAAATTTACTTCACATTAAAACCCGTGTTGGAAATGATGCCAACATGGCGGCCCTAGGTGAATACTGGCTTGGTAGCGCTAAGGAATTTTCAAGTATGGTCTTTATAACAGTTGGTACTGGCGTTGGCGGCGGCATAATTATAGATGGCAAGCCTGTTAACGGCTTTAATGGTGCTGCCTGTGAGATTGGACATTTGCCAATAGTTACAGAAGACATGGGGGAGTGTAATTGTGGTAAGAAGGACTGCCTTGAAATTGTGGCTTCTGCTACAGGAATTGTAAGGGTTGCTAAGAAAATGTTAGCAGAAAAGGGAAATAACTCTACCCTTAAAAGAATTGAGAATTTAACAGCTAAGGATGTATTTGATGAGGCTAAAAAGGGCGACCTTTTAAGTATAATGATAGTTGATTATGTTACAGATTATCTTGGAAGGGGTCTTGCAATTGCCGCTGGCATGATTGATCCTGAGGTATTTGTAATCGGTGGTGGTGTTTCAAAAGCCGGCGATTACTTCATTGATAAGATAAGAGAAAGCTACAAGAAGTACGTTTTTCATCCATCAAAGTACACTAATATTATGCAGGCAAAGCTCCTTAATGATGCAGGCATGTATGGCTGTGCTTATCTTGCAGGCTGTAGATAAACAGCTGTTTTACAACTATAATGATAAAATTTATCGAAAAAATATAAAATAATAGTTGCACAATTAGATTGTGTCATATTAAAATGATATGAAAGATAGTAATTATAATGCTTTTTAAGATTTTTTTAAGGAGAAAGGAAGTTATATAGATGGATAGTCAGTCTAAAAAGAGAGTAGATGTTGTAAAGCTAGCAGGTATTGGTATGCTTTCAGGTATTGCATTTATTCTTATGTTTTTTGAATTCCCAATACCAGTTTTAATCCCAAGCTTTATTAAGCTTGATTTATCAGATTTACCAGCCCTTATTGGTGCATTTGCCTATGGCCCGATTGCTGGTATTTTAATTGAACTTATTAAGAACCTTTTACACCTTCTTGATTCCTCATCAGGTTTTGTTGGAGAATTATCTAACTTCTTACTTGGTGCTTGTTTTGTAGGTGTAGCAGGATGCGTATATAAGCTTAAGAAATCAAAGTCAGCAGCAATTATTGGTGCTACAGTTGGCGCTTGTGCAATGGCAGTATTTAGCCTTGTAACAAATTATTTTATTGTGTACCCATTCTACACAAACTTTATGCCTATGGATGCAATTATTGCAGCTTATAAGGCAATCATTCCTTCAGTGGATAATTTATTTGAGTGCTTGCTTATATTTAACGTGCCATTTACCTTTGTTAAGGGCATGATTTCAGTGGTAATTACTGTGCTTATTTATAAACCAATCTCACCACTTCTCCACGGAAGAATTAAGAAGAATTAGTTTTAGTTTAATGTTTAGTGCTCCCTTTGAAATTTATTTTTAAATAATAAGATAAAAGTATAAAGTTATAAGTAAATATTCCGATATAGAAAATAGAAGATAGTTAGTTTACCGCTTTTTCTTTTTCCAAGGAGGGATATTTATGATAAACGGAGTTATCGATTTATTAGCGGTTGAAGCAGTTACAACAATTCAGATTACACCAAAGATGAAGGATAAAAGCGAAGAGGAGCGCAAGAAAGAATATGTTGCTAAGAAACATCAAAGGAAGGATGTGAAGGAAGAGGACACACCCGAGTCAATTAATCTTTCTTCATCTACAACATATAGTTCAGATTGCAAACTCAAAACTTTTGTCCTAAGTAATACAGATTTTAGCTTGTAACTAAAAGAGTCCCATCCATTGGATTTAGTCCTTTGGGTGGGGCTTTTTTGCATGAAAATGTAGTGACTACGAAGGTTTAGCTATGATATACTGATACTGAAAATTTCTACTAGTTAGATTGAACGCAGTGTAAGCAATCCACCGCTTCAAAAGCGTAAGCTTTAAGCGGGGGTATAAAGCTTACTAGTGTCAGAAGGGGTTAAAGCCCCTTCTGACAGGTGGCACAAAGTGCCACTGCGTTCATGAGGAAGTAGCGAAGCGGATTCCGAATGTCCGCTTTACATTAAGGAGGCGAATATTATGTCAGTTCAGGATTATCAGACAGCACTTAAATCAGGAAAAAGAGCCTATAATGCATGTATGAACAGAGGTAAATCACCTTATTTACCAGTTCTTGAAGACTTCTTAGATGAAAGTACTATTGAGAGAGAAGTTAATTTAGGGGAGGATCAAATCCCTCTAAGTCTCGTAGTTGGTACATGTACTAAGGGTAGAACCAATGCTTTTGCTGACAATTTCATGCCTTTACTTGATTGGGGAACAGAATTTGCAGCTAAGTGGGCATCTCTTTCAGACAGCCAGGTAAATGAGGGCATTAGAGAGCCTATTAAAGTTTACGAATACATGAATAAATTTTATGTCTTAGAGGGCAATAAAAGAGTTTCGGTTTTAAAGTATTTTGGAGCAGTAACTATTAACGCTAAGGTTACAAGAAAGATTCCAAAGTATGACCCTAACAATGTAAATGTGCGTATTTACTACGAATTTATGGATTTTTATAAGGCCACTAAGATTAATGATATTTACTTTAGTAAGGAAGGAAGTTTTACTTCCCTTATGAGCCTTGCAGGAATTAAGAAGGGCGACTTTGCAAATGATGAGGACAAGCGTGATATGTGCTCTGCCTATCTTAATTTTAAGAATGCCTATTTAGAAAGAGGCGGGGAGAAGTTTGACTTTCCTATTGGAGATTCATTTTTACGATTCGTACATATTCACGGCTATAAGAACGTAGTGAATATGCTACCTATGGAAATGTCGCGAAATGTGGCAAAGACTTGGGCAGAGTTTGAACTTCTTGATGATAACAGCGAAGTGGATTTTAAGCTTGACCCAACAGATACACATAAAAAGAACATTTTAAGCTATTTACTACCATTTCCAAGTCAGCAGACTAAGAAGTTAAAGATTGGCTTTATTTATGAGAATAGCCCTGAAAAGTCAGACTGGGTTTACTCTCATGAGCTTGGTAGACAGTATATTGAAGAGGTCTTTGGAGACCAGATAGAGACAGTGGTTGCCAAAAACGTCATTCCGGAAATCGATGATGAGAAGGAGATGAAAAAGCTTATTAAAAATGGCGTCAATATCATCTTTGTTACATCACCATCCATGACTATGGCTTCCCTAAAGGTGGCTATTGCAAACCCTAAGGTTAAGATCCTTAACTGTTCCTTAAAGATACCACACAAATACATTAGAACTTATTATGCAAGAATGTATGAGGCTAAGTTCTTAAGTGGTATTATTGCTGGTTCTATGGCAGCTAGTGGTCGAATTGGCTATGTGGCTAATTGCCCAATTTTTGGTGTGACAGCTAATATCAATGCCTTCGCTCTTGGCGCTAAGATGGTTAATCCAAGAGTTAAGGTTTATGTGGAATGGAGCGGAATTAAGGACAATGATGTAGAGGCAAATTTTGCCGCTAACGGAGTTCACTGCATTTCTGACCAGGATATGATTACCCCTATGAAGGGTAAGAGAAACTTCGGTCTTTACTGCAATGGTGATACAGAAGGCTATAATACTCACTTTGCCATGACTGTATGGCATTGGGGTGTGTTTTATGAAAAATTGATTCAAAGCATTTTAAGTGGCTCTTGGGATAGAGAGGCGGAAGAGGATGGTAGTGTTAAGGCGCTTAACTATCTTTGGGGTCTTTCTGCTGGAGTTATAGAAATTATTGAGTCTAACTCAATTCCTGCTACAACTAAGAGACTTGTAAACTTAATTATGCAGGAAATAATAGAGGGTAAATTTAACATTTTCGAAGGTGAATTAATTGATCAGGAGGGGAATATGCGTAATAAGGAGGGTCAGGTTTTAAATCCTGAGCAGATTATTACAATGGATTATTTACTTGATAATGTTGTTGCTAGTTTTCCGGATTTAGATTCCCTTAATGATAGCGCTAAGCGTATGGTGGCAAGTCAGGGTATCTTTAAGCTTGATAAGACTACAGAGGCTAAATTATCCGCTAAGCTTAAAGAGAAGTTTTTAAAGAAAAAAGGAGAGTAAATGAAGATACTTGTACTTGCTGATGTAGAGTCAGAATATTTATGGGATTATTTTAAAAAAGAAAAATTAGAGGGTATTGACTTAATACTATCTGCAGGAGACCTTGATCCAAAGTATCTATCTTTTCTTGCAACCTTTGCTAAGGTGCCAATCCTTTATGTTAGGGGTAATCATGATGATTGCTATAAGGATACGCCGCCAGATGGCTGTATTTGCATAGAGAATAAGGTCTATGTCTATAAGGGCATTAGAATTCTTGGCCTTGGTGGCTCTATTAGATACAAAAAGGGCGATAATCAATACACTCAGATGCAGATGAAGAGCAGGGTTAATAAGGTTTGGCTCTCTATTAAGAAAAACAAGGGCATTGATATCTTACTTACTCATTCGCCAGCTAAAGGCATTAATGATGGGCCAGACCATGTCCATGTGGGCTTTGAGGTCTTTAATGACATTATTGCCAAATACAAGCCTAAGTTCTTTGTTCACGGCCATGTGCACAAAAACTATATGCTAAATTTTAAGCCAGAGATGCAGCTTAATCAGGATACCACTGTGATTAATGGCTATGAGAGATATATTTTTGAATATCCAGATAAGGATTCTTTAGAAAATGTAGAAGCTAGTAAAGATACAGCAGCCAGTAAAGAGGCAGCAGCGGATGAGCTAAAGAAGTCTAAAAGTTCTAAAGATTGTTAAAAAATATACATCTTGCATAAAAGATAATTGTATTGTATAATGATTTTGTTGGAAATTACCAAAACAATGTTTTGGGAATGTTTTTAGATAGGAATAGGGGATCTTATCTAAGAATGAATAATTTAGGATATACTTGGGTGAGATAATGTATTGGGGGATATGGCAGGAAAAACCATGGCAATGCTAAGATTTTGCACAAGATATTCATAAAGGTTTTAACGGGGACAGGAAAGAATCCTAATGAAACCTGAGAACTTGGTGGGCAGGAAAAACCCACCAAGTTTTTTTATTGCCTTTTTTATTTTATTTTTTCTCACATAAACTTGCGTATTTACTGACATCTTTTCTAAGGAAATACATTTTCTATGAAGATAGATATTATATCTAGTGTAAATTGCATAAATAAGACTTTAGAATTAGATATATTTTATAAAATAGTACCAAATTAAAGTATCTAGTACTAAAAAACTAGTAAGGTACGATTTATTTTAAAAATCTTAATTGTTACAATGACCATGTTGTTGTTTATATTGAATTCGAAGTGCATTTTTTGAACGCTTTATATTAAAAGTTATTTCAAAAAACGCATGGGAGGCAAAAAATGAATTTAGCTAAGAATTCAATTGGCACAAAGTGCCAAGTTTTATTACTTACACTAGCTATGCTTGTTAGTGTACTTATTCCAACTTCGCTACTTACTGCAAAGGCAGCTACAGGTAGCATAAGTTTACTTTCTAGCCAGGGAGATTTTGAAGTGGCATATGCTACATTTTCTCCAGTTAATGGCGCTAGTAGCTATAAGGCCTATGTTAAGAAGGCAAGCCAGGCAGACAGTGCCTATGTTCAGCTTGATGACGAATTAATTAGACATTATAGCAATTACATTAGAGTGGATGCTCTTGGTCTTGAAGCAGGTGATTATGTTTTAAAGATCGATGCAGTTGTTGGTAAGACAACTAAGAGCGTTACTACAGGAACTATCAGCGTAATGGCACATGACCGTTCAGGTTTCGCCTTCGTTGATGGAGATGCAAGTGGTGCTTATAACTCTAATGGTACTTTAAAATCTGATGCAGTAGTTCTTTATATTACAGAAGAGACTAAGAATACTGTATCACTTGACGTAGTTACAAGTTCAAAGGGTGCAACTACAAAAGCTACAGGTCTTCAAAACATCTTAGATGCTTACAAGAAGGGTTACGACTCACGTCCGCTTGATATTCGTTTAATTGGCCAAATCACTGATTTTGATGTGATGATGGACGGTGACATTTTAATCAAGGGCAGCAGCTCTTCAAAGAGACTAGCTTGTGGTGTTACATTTGAAGGTGTAGGCGAGGATGCAACTTGCGATGGTTGGGGTCTTCGTATTGCAAATGCATCAAATGTGGAAGTTAGAAACTTAGGTTTCATGAATTGTAATTCAGGTGAAGGCGATGATGTTGGATTACAGCAAAATGATGACCATGTTTGGGTTCACAACTGTGATTTCTTCTACGGAGATGCAGGCTCTGATGCAGATCAGGTAAAGGGCGATGGCGCTCTTGATACTAAGACATCAAGCTATATTACACATTCTTACAACCATTTCTATGACAATGGAAAATGTAATCTTCAGGGTATGAAGTCAGAATCTACTGAAAATTACATCACATACCACCACAACTGGTATGACCATTCAGATAGTAGACATCCAAGAATTCGTACTTGTACAGTTCACATCTACAACAATTACTATGATGGTAATGCAAAGTATGGTGTAGGTGCTACAATGGGTTGCTCAGTATTTGTAGAGAACAACTACTTTAGAAATTGTAAGTATCCAATGCTAAGCTCAATGCAGGGATCTGATATTGCTAATGGTACAGCTAATGCCACATTCTCAGGTGAAAACGGCGGTATTATTAAGTCTTACGGCAACACAATTGTAGGCGGTAAGGGCGTCATTACATATCAGCAAAATAGCCAGAGCTTTGACGTATATGAAGCAGCTTCTAGAAACGAGCAGATTTCATCATCAGTTAAAACAAAGCAGGGCTCTACAACATACAATAATTTTGATACAAACTCTTCACTTATGTATTCTTATACAGTTCAATCAGCAGAAGCAGCAAAAAATTCTGTAGTTGCTTATGCAGGTAGAATTAATGGTGGTGATTTTAAGTGGACATTTACATCTGCAGATGATGAGGCTTATGTTGTAAATGAACAATTAAAGGCAGCACTATCATCATATAAGACATCACTAGTTTCAGTGGGGGGTAACGCATCAGGCGTTAGTTATGAGGAAACTAGCGAAGAGACAACAAATGCAACTGAGAATACAACACAAACAACAACCGAAACTACTACAGAAACACAGACAGAGGCTACAACAAGCCAGCCAGAAACAACTGCTCCTAGCTCTACAGCAAGCAAGCTAGTTCTTTCTGCTAACGATTTAGCAACTGGTACTTATAAAAATGCTACAACAGTTGATGGCTTCAAGCTTTTAGCTAATAGCTCTAATAGTGTAGTAGTAGAAAGTGATACACAAAACTTTAAGGATATTGATTTTACAAGAAAAATTAAATTATCAGGCGTTGGAAATAATGCTTATAGAAGCATTGCATTTAACGCTGCAGGAGAGACTAAGGTAAAGATTTATGCTATTTCTGATGGTTCAAAGAAGCAGACACTTGCACTTCTTGATGCCAATGGAAATACAGTGGCAACAAAGAATGTATCTTACGAGAAGTTAGTTTCTATGACTTTAACAGTTCCATCTGATGGAGTTTATTATTTAGCTTCAACAACAGGTGCTATTAATATTTATTACGTAGAACTATCTAGTGGTTATGCATATTAATTTGCTTACAAGATTTTACTTCTCCTAATAAATGGGAGCGAAAGGGTAACCTTTCGCTCCTTTTTTTGAACGCAGTGTAAGCAATCCCCCGCTTCAAAAGCGTAAGCTTTAAGCGGGGGTATAAAGCTTACTAGTGTCAGAAGGGGTTAAAGCCCCTTCTGACAGGTGGCACAAAGTGCCACTGCGTTCATGAGGAAGTAGCGAAGCGGATTCCGAATGTCCGCTTTACGATAAGTCTATATTAACTTTTATAAAATTAAGGATGTTGCTTTTATATAATACAAAATTACTAGTAAAATTGCACAAATAAATTATAAAAATATATCAAAAAATATGCACAGTGCAACCCTACCAAAAGTATGATTCTTATTTAAAACTAGTACCTTGTCAATAAAATAGGTACCAAAGAACTAGCATAGTCCTATTTGAAGATATGGTAAATATTGATAATATAAATGCATTGATGCAGTTTCATATGTAAAAGTTGCACAATGAAAGCTACGGATAATGAATAATTTATTGGGAGGAAAACAAAATGATTGGTGCTTTTAAGAGAACGACAAGAAAGCGCCTTGCATCGCTTTTAGCTGTTGTAATGACTTTGTCTATTATCATTACAGCATCGATTGCGACAGCAAAGGCAAGTGTAGCGTCTGTAGTATTTACAGATGCCGCAGGTTATTTAGAGTCAGCATACGCTGAATGGACAAGCGTAGAGGGGGCTGACGGTTACGTTGCTTATGTGAAGGAGGCAACAAAAAGTGATAATTCGTATATTAAGTTAGACAACGAGCTTATTAGGGAGTATACAAATTATTGGAGAGTTGATGCACTTGGTTTATCAGCAGGTGAATATGTAATTAAGGTTGTACCTTATGTAAACGGCCAGGAAGTCAGTGATAAGGCTAGTGTTACAGATACACTTACAGTAACTGCTTATGATAGATCAGGTTTCGCATTTTCAAGCGATTCTACTTATAAGACAGGATCTGGTGCTTATAACGAAGACGGAACATTAAAGTCAGATGCTATTGTCTTATATATCTATGGCGATACAGCTAAGACTGTAACTGCAACAATCCAGACTGGTAAGAATAAATATACAGAAACTACTGGTTTACAGGCAATTATTGCAGCATATCAGAAGGGTTATGAAACAAGACCTCTTGATGTAAGAATTATTGGTAATATTGATGCTGATTCTGTTGATTCTTTTGGTAGTAGCTCTGAGGGTATTCAGATTAAGGGTAAGAATGCTTATTCACAGCTTAACATGACAATCGAGGGTGTAGGTGAGGATGCTTCAGTTCATGGTTTTGGTTTCTTACTTAGAAATGCAGGCAATGTAGAAATTAGAAACTTCTCAATCCTTTATTTCATGGATGATGGTATTTCAATTGATACAGACAACTGTAATATCTGGGTTCATAACATGGATCTTTATTATGGTAATGCTGGTTCTGATTCAGATCAGGCAAAGGGTGATGGCTCAGTTGATATCAAGGGTAATTCACAGTATGTAACAGTTTCATATGTACATTTTTATGATTCAGGAAAATGTTCACTTTGTGGTATGAAGTCAGAATCTGGTCCAAATTACATTACATACCATCACAACTGGTTTGACCATTCAGATTCAAGAATGGCAAGAATTAGAACTATGTCAGTACATTTATACAACAACTACTATGATGGAAATTCAAAGTATGGTGTTGGTGTAACAACTGGTTCGTCAGCTTTCGTTGAAAACAACTATTTTAGAGGATGTGCTAATCCAATGCTTAGCTCACTTCAGGGTACAGATGCTTTAGGTGATGGTACATTTTCAGGTGAAAACGGCGGCGTAATTAAGGCCTTTAATAATTTCATGGAAAATTCAGGCTCAGTAATTTACGCTAATACAGAAGACGGAAATTCAACTAGCTATGATGCTTACCTTGCAAGCTCAAGAGACGAAGTCGTTTCAGACAGCTACAAGACTTTAGTAGGTTCAACAAGCTATGATAACTTTGATACAACTAAAGACCTTGGCGTTGACGAGTCTAACATTGACGCGGCTGAAGATGTTAAGACAATCGTTACTGCAAACGCAGGTAGCCAGGGTGGCGGCGTAATTGATTACACATTTAGCGAGGAAGATGACAGTAGCTACGCAGTAGATAAAGAATTACTTGCACTTGTAAGAAATTACAAAAATACAGAATTAGTTTCAGTATTAGGCGTTAAGTCAGGTGCTTCAAGCGAGGAGACAAGTACAGAGGCTGAAACAGAAACAACTAAGGAAACAACAACTGAAGAGACAACAACAGCTGAGGTTGCTGCTGATACATCTGTTTCATATGTTCATAACTTCACTGCTGATGGAACAACTAGTGATTTTTATACAATTTCTGGTAATCTCTCAACAGATAAGGGAAAAGTTACATATAATGGTTTAAGCCTTACTAGCTGTTTAAAGATGGAATCTAAAACATCTATTACATTTAAAGCAGCAAAGGATGGTAAGTTAACTTTAGTATTTGGTGGTTCGACAGATGCTAATGGTAAGAAGGTCAAGATAAATGGTACAAGCTATAAAGTTGGTTCTTCTAATGTGCTTACAGTAGATGTAGCTGCTGGTACTGTTACAGTAACAAAGGGTGATTCAATCAACCTCTTCTATATGGTTTATTCATATGGTGATGCTGAGACTGAAACAACAACAGAGGCCGAAACAACAACAGAGGCCGAAACAACAACAGAGGCTGAGACAACTACAGAGTCTAAGGATGATGCAGCTTCAACAGCTTCAACAGTAAGTCTTGCTAACTATGATAAGACAAATACAACATATTCTGGTTCATATACAGATTTAAGCCAGGCTTCTGATTCAGATTTTGCTAATGCAATTTATGTATCAACATCTGAAGAATTAGTTAATGCTTTAGAAAATGTAGTTGCTGGTCAGGCAATTATTGTGGCTGACGGTAAATATAAGTTTAGCAGTACAATTCTTATTTCAGAAGCTAATAGCGGCAGTGAAGGAAATTATAAGATTTTACGTGCTGCAGATAATGCAACTGTAGTGCTTGACTTCTCTGCAATGGAAGAGGAATCTTCTAATAGAGGCGTTATACTTGATGGTGATTACTGGTATGTAAACGGCATTACATTCTATGGTGCTGGTGATAACGGTATGTTACTTTCAGGTAGTAACAACATTATCGAAGGTTGTATTTTTGAAGCAAACCATGATACTGGTTTACAGCTTTCAAGATATAATACAGCTTATGCTGATATATCACAGTGGCCTTCAAACAACTTAATTTTAAACTGTACTTCATTTGATAACTGTGATTTAAAGACACAGGAAAATGCAGATGGTTTCGCTGCTAAGTTAACATGTGGTGAAGGCAATGTATTTGATGGTTGTATTTCATATGCTAATTCAGATGATGGTTGGGATTTATTTGCTAAGAAAACTACAGGACCTATTGGTGTAGTTACAATTAGAAACTGTGTAGCCTTTGCAAATGGTAAGACTAGTTCAGGAACATCTTTTGGTAGTGGCGATATGAATGGATTTAAGCTTGGTGGTTCTGGCGTTGGAACTGCTCATTACGTATTTAACTGTTTAGCTTTTAATAATGGTGCTACAGGATTTACAGATAATAACAATCCTTCAAATCTTACAATTATGAACTGTACAGCAGCTTCTAATGGCGGTGGTGATTCAAGTAAGGCTAACTTTATGTGTTACAGATCAGCATCAGGAGCTCTTTATAAGAACCTTGTTTCTTATAACAATTCTGGCAGTGATAAGTTTACTGGTGTAATTTCTTCATCAGTTGTATCTTATAATAAGAAAAATTACATTTTTAAAACATCTCTTGGTGTTTCAGTTAACAATAGCAGCAAGCTAAGTAGCTTAGCTTCAGCAGCTTACACATTATCAGCTTCTTCATTTAAGAATGCTAATAACAACATTTCAGTAAATCAGGATATTGATAGTTTATTTAGAAATGCTGATGGCACAATCAATGTAAATGGTTTATATGAAACTGAAGCAACTAGTGATATTAGCTCACTTGGTGCACACTACAATGTAGCAAGTCAGAAGATTACACTCCTTTCTTCAAGCAGCACAGAGCCTGCAACAGAAGAGAGCACAGAGGCTTCAACAGAGGAATCAACAGAGGCTCCAACAGAGGAATCAACAGAAGCACCAACAGAGGCTTCAACAGAGGAATCTACAGAGGCACCAACAGAGGCACCAACAGAGGCAACAGAAGCTTCAACAGAGGAATCAACAGAGGCACCAACAGAGGCAACAGAAGCTTCAACAGAGGAATCAACAGAGGCTCCAACACAGGCTCAGGAAGAGACTTCAACAGAAGTAGCTGCTGACACGGATACTGCTTATGAGATGCTTGAAGGCGATGGCGTTACAGTTACAGGAACTGAAAAGCTTGTATTAAGATCTAGCGCATCTTTTGATTTATTCCTTGGTGTTAAGGTAGATGGCGTGCTTATTGATCCTTCAAACTATGTTGCTTACTCAGGTTCTACAATAGTTGAAATTAGCGCAGATTACATGGCTAGCTTATCAGCTGGTGTTCATGAATTTATAATCCTTTCAAAGGATGGTAGCGCTAGCACAAATGTAACAATCACTGCTAATGCTGCAGGTGAAGTTGCAGCTGATACAGATGTAGTTACTGCTAATGATGAAATAGTTTTAGCAGACACAACAGTAACAACAACTAATAATTCAGCAAACACAACAACTAACAATTCAGCAGATACAACAGCTACATCAACTTCACAAACAGGAGATACAGCTAATGTAATTCCTTACATCATCCTCCTTGTAATTGCAGGGGTTGCAATTGCAGTAGGTGTGGTAGTAAGTATTAAGAAGAAGCATAACTAATTACTAATTAAAGATAACAAGAAGAAAATATTGTGGGTCAATAATGTGTAGTAAAAAACTACAGCTAGACCATTAAAATTGCTTGCAAGATTTTACTTCTCCTAATATTTTTGAAAACGGGGTTTAAGACCCCGTTTTCTGTTTTTATGGTTGTTAAAAATGAAATTAATTCATGTAAAGAGCAGGCTTTAAATCAATGTTTAAAGTTGTGTTATTTTCGTATTGCCTAAGTAAATTTTTATGATAAAATTATATGGAAAATGGCTTGCCAAATAGCTTTTATTATGATAATATTCTTTAGTGAAAATACAAATGTCCGCCACAGAAAGACAAAAGGATAAAGAGTGTTTTTGAACTCTTTTATTGTATTTTTTAGGAATTATGTAGTAAATGTCTAAGTTAAGTGGCAGAGGAAAGAGGTAGACGATGAGTGAGAAATTAAGAGTTGGTATTCTTGGTGGTACAGGTATGGTAGGACAGAGATTCATTACATTACTTGAGAATCATCCTTGGTTTGAAGTAGTATTACTTGCAGCTTCAGGACGTTCAGCAGGAAAGTCTTATGAGGAGGCTGTTGATGGACGTTGGAAGATGACTACTCCAATGCCTGAATTTGTTAAGAAGATGCCAGTTTATGATATGGATAAGGATTTTGATAAGATCGTTGAGTCAGTTGATTTTGTATTCTGTGCAGTTAATATGCCAAAGAATGAAATCAAGGCTTTAGAGGAAAGATATGCTAAGGCAGAAGTTCCTGTAGTTTCTAATAACAGTGCTAACCGTTGGACAGAGGATGTTCCTATGGTAGTACCTGAAATTAACCCAGAGCACTTAGAGGTTATTGAGGCTCAGAGAAAGAGACTTGGTACTAAGAGAGGCTTTATCTGTGTTAAGCCTAACTGTTCAATTCAGAGCTATACACCAGCTTTAAATGCTTTAAAGGAATTTGGTCCTAAGCTTGTAGTTGCTACAACATATCAGGCTATTTCAGGTGCTGGTAAGACATTTGCTCAGTGGCCAGAGATGGTTGAGAACATCATCCCATACATTGGTGGTGAAGAAGAAAAGTCTGAGAAGGAACCTCTTAGATTATGGGGTGAAGTAAAGGATGGTAAGGTAGTTCCAGCTACAACACCACAGATTACTTGCCAGTGTATCAGAGTTCCAGTTCTTGATGGACATACAGCTGCAGTATTTGTTAACTTCGAGAAGAAGCCAACAAAGGAACAGATCATTGAAAAGTGGAGAAACTTCAAGGGAGTTCCACAGGAATTAGAGCTTCCAAGCGCTCCAAAGCACTTTATCCAGTACTTAGAAGAAGATGACCGTCCACAGGTTAAGTTAGATGTTAACTATGAGAACGGTATGGGCGTTTCTCTTGGTAGATTAAGAGAAGATGCTGTATTTGACTATAAGTTTGTTGGTTTATCACACAACACACTTAGAGGTGCAGCAGGTGGTGCCGTATTAATCGCTGAGTTACTTAAGGCAAAGGGCTATATTACAGCTAAGTAATTGTAGATTTAAGACTTTTGAATAATAAATTTTACAAAGGGCAAAGATAGGACTTTACACTAATTAAAAGTCTTATTCTTGCCCTTTTTTATTCTTAAAATGTCTTGATAAAAGCCTCGCTTTAGTTTAAACTTAAATTTAGATTTAGTTGAACGCAGTGTAAGCAATCCCCCGCTTCAAAAGCGTAAGCTTTAAGCGGGGGTATAAAGCTTACTAGGTGTCAGAAGGGGTTAAAGCCCCTTCTGACAGGTGGCACAAAGTGTCACTGCGTTCATGAGGAAGTAGCGAAGCGGATTCCGAATGTCCGCTTTAATTTAATAATTCATTTTTTCATAAATAATTAGGGAGGGATTTTATGAAAAGTAATCATTTCTATGCCATGTTGTCTAGAATGAAGTACATCAACCGTTGGGGTCTAATGCGCAACACTAGGGAAGAAAACCTTAGTGAGCATAGTTTAGAGGTTGCCTTCATTGCACACGCACTGGGCGTCATTAATAACGAAATTTTTGGCGGGACAATTAATGCCGAAAGATTAGCTATTCTTGCTATGTACCACGATGTTACAGAAATTATAACAGGAGATATGCCAACTCCAGTAAAGTACTATTCTCCAGTAATTAGAAATGCCTATAAGGAAGTAGAGCATGTGGCAAAGGACGAGATTTTAACAGGCTTGCCCCTTAATTTACGAAAGGTTTATGAGCCACTTTTACTTGAGACTAGTAAGGAAGAGGAGCTCTGGGCTTATGTTAAGGCTGCAGATAAGATTTCAGCCTATATAAAATGTATCGAAGAAATTAACACTGGAAACCTAGATTTTTCAAAAGCTAAGGAGTCTACTTATCAAGCTATTTTAAAGCTTGACTTAAAGGAAGCGAATTATTTTCTTGAAGAATATATTCCAGCTTATAGTCTCACACTTGATGAGTCTAAGAATGAGGAAGAGGATAATAACTAGAATATTTAGCTAGAGGGAGAAAGAATTATGCTACTAGGAAGAAGCACAGAATTAAGCAAATTAAACGATGGTTATACATGTAATGAAAGTACACTTACTATTTGCTATGGTAGAACAAATATAGGTAAAACAAGCCTTATGAGAGAGTTTATAAAGGACAAGGATGCTTTTTATTACCTTGCTTGTCAGGCATCAGAGGAAGAGCAGATAAGGCTTTTAAGAAAAGAAATGATAGAATCTAACCTCATTAGTAAGAGTGAGGATATGGAGATAGATTTTGATAAAGAAAAGGAAAAATTAAAGCTTCCAAAGAAGGATATGTATAGTGAATATGCACATTTGCTAAATAATATTACAAAGCTTTCAGGGGACACTAAGCTTGTAATCATTGAGGAATTCCAAAATATCGTCAAGTCTAACAAGGACTTTATGGCAGTAATTAATGCCATGGTTTCAGGTAAGCTCTTTGATGATAAGGTTTGCATAATCCTTACAAGTTCTTCTATTAGCTGGGTGGAAAATAGTATGGTTAAGGCAATCGGTGAGAATGCTAACGCAATAAGTGCCTTCCTTAAGCTAAAGGAACTTGATTTTGTAGATATAGTTAGAATGTTTCCAAAGCACTCTGTCCTTGATGATTTGGCAATTTATGCCATTACAGGAGGCGTGCCAGGTTATTTAAGTGAGTTAAGCGACAAGCTAAGCCTTGAGGAGAATATTATTGAAAATGTATTAAAGCCTGGAAAGTTACTTTATAACGAGGGAGCAAACTACATTAAAGAGGAGCTTCGTGAGACTTCTCTTTATAATACAATCTTATACTGTGTGGCAAACGGCGAGAATAAGTTAAACGAGCTACATATGCACACAGGCTTTGGTAGAGATAAGATTAGCGTTTATCTAAAGAATTTAATTGAGCGTGAAGTGGTGGAGAAGGTCTTTTCTTATGATATTGCTGGTAAAGAGCACACAAGAAAGGGCTTATATAACATAAAGTCAGGCTACACAAAGTTTTGGTTTAAGTACATTTATGCCAATGAATCAAGACTTTCAAAGCTAGGTGCTAAGGAATTTTATGACAAATACATCGCTCCAACAATTTATGAGTTTGCAGGAGAGGCCTTTGTTACTGTAGGTACTGAGTTTATCGAACTTCTTGATTCTATGGGCAAGCTTGAAATTAAGATTAACAGCCGTTCTAGATGGTGGGGTAAAGATGGCAATATTGACATTATTGTTAGCGATGCTGCCGGTAAGTTCTTAGTTGGTAAGTGCAATTGGTCTGATGAGGCCTTTAGTATGGAGGAGTATAATAATCTTTTGGAAAATGTATCTCAAGCCGAGATTAATGCAGATTATATCTATCTTTTTGCTAAGGAAGGCTTTTCAGAGGAGATTAATCAGTTATCCCGTCAAAACCCTAATATTAAGCTAATTAGCCTTAATGATTTCTAAAAGGATTTGCTTTAGTTTAAAGGATGGTTTTACATTTTTTTAAATTCGTTTTATAATCTTATGGCGCAGTCTAAGAAAATAATTAAATTAATTGGAGGAAATAATGGGAAAATCCGTATTTATAGCGGAGAAACCGAGTGTAGCCCAGGAATTTGCCAAGGCGCTACATGTTAGCTTGTCTAGAAGGGACGGATACCTTGAGGGTGGAGATGTGATTGTAACTTGGTGTGTTGGACATTTAGTTACAATGAGCTATCCAGAGGCCTATGATCCTAATCTAAAAAGATGGAGTTTAGATACGATTCCTTTTATTCCACAGGAATACAAGTATGAGGTTTTACCTGCTGTTAAAAAGCAGTTTGATATAGTTAGCTCTTTGCTTAACAGAGAAGATGTAGAAACAATTTATGTCTGTACCGATTCGGGACGTGAAGGAGAATACATCTATCGATTAGTCAGACAGGAAGCTAAGGTTACTGGTAAGAAAGAAAAGAGAGTTTGGATTGATTCTCAGACAGAGGAGGAAATCCAAAAGGGTATAAAGAATGCCAAGGACATTTCTGAATATAATAATCTTTCCGATGCCGCTTATTTAAGGGCTAAGGAAGACTACCTAATGGGTATTAATTTTTCAAGAGTCTTAACTCTTAAATATGGAAGAAATGTGGCAAATTACCTACACGAGGATAGAGCAAGTATTGCAGTTGGTCGAGTTATGACCTGCGTACTTGGTATGGTGGTTAAAAGAGAACGTGAAATTAGAGCTTTCGTAAAGACACCCTTTTATCGTGTTATAGGTAGTGCCAACCTTGAAGGACACAAGTTTGATGCAGAATGGAAGGTAAGTGAGAAGAGTAAGTACTATAACACTCCTTATCTTTATAATGACAAGGGCTTTAAAGATAAGGAAAAGGCTACTGAGCTTTTAAATTTTCTATCAGATCCTTTGCCACAAACAGCGGTGGTTGAGTCCATTGAAAGAAAGAAGGAGACGAAAAATCCTCCACTTTTATACAACCTAGCTGAAATTCAGAACGAGTGTAGTAAGCTTTTTAAAATCAGTCCTGATCAGACACTTAATATCATTCAGGAATTATACGAGAAAAAGCTTGTAACATATCCTAGAACTGACGCGAGAGTGCTCTCAACCGCCATTTCTAAGGAGATTAATAAAAATATTGCTGGTCTTCGTAATTTCGCCCCTGTGAAGGAATTTGCAAGCGAAATACTAGAAAAGGAAAGCTTTAAGGGCATTGAAAAGACAAGATATTGTAATGACAAGGCTATTACAGACCATTATGCTATTATACCAACAGGTCAGGGCTTTAATAATTTAGGCAGTCTCTCGCAGACAGCACTAAAGACCTATGAAGTAATATGCAGAAGGTTTTTAAGCATTTTCTATCCAGCAGCTATTTATCAAAGAGTAGCAATGAACTTAAATGTTAAGGATGAAAATTTATATGCATCCTTTAAGACATTAGCGGACGAGGGCTATTTAAAGGTAGCGAAGAACTCATTTTCAAAGGCTTCTAAGGCTAGTAAATCAGAAGAAGATGAAGCTGATGAGGATATTAATGATACAGCTTTCTTTGAACTATTGAAAAAGATTAGAAAAGGGGCTAATATAGACTTTACTGAGTTTAATATAAAGGAAGGCGAAACAAGCCCTCCAAAGAGATATTCTTCTGGTTCAATGATTCTTGCCATGGAAAATGCAGGACAGTTAATTGAAGATGAAGAACTCAGAGCTCAAATAAAAGGTAGCGGTATTGGTACTTCTGCCACAAGAGCAGAAATTTTAAAAAAGCTAGAGACAAAGAAATATATTTCTATAGCTAAGAAGACTCAGATCATTACTCCAAGCCTTTTTGGAGAGATAATTTATGATGTAGTGGCTAATTCGATTAAGGCCTTGTTAAACCCGGAACTTACCGCAAGTTGGGAGAAGGGCTTGACAATGGTTGCCAATGGCGACATTACAGCAGATGAATACATGGAAAAGATGAATGCATTTGTTGTTCGCAGAACTAATGGCGTTAAGATGCTTAATAATCAAGGCATGCTTTATGGCTTGTTTAATGAAAGCGCGAAGAATTACAAGAAATAGTGGCTATTATCAAGGAGGATATTTTTTATGTGTGGTATTGCAGGTTATGTAGGTAGTAGAGATAGTGCTGACGTTTTAATTGGCGCTTTATCTAAGTTAGAGTATAGAGGCTATGATTCAGCTGGTATTGCTGTTTCTGAAAATGGTTCTATTAAGGTAAAGAAGTGCCAGGGCCGTTTAAAGAATTTAGTAGACAAGATGGATAGAGAGGGTAAGCCAGTAGGTCACGTGGGTATTGGTCACACACGTTGGGCTACACATGGTGAACCATCAGATATTAACTCTCATCCACATGGTAATAAGAGAGTTTCAATCGTACACAATGGTATCATTGAAAACTATAAGCAGATTAAGGACTTCCTTTTAAAGGAAGGTTATAACTTTGTATCAGAGACAGATACAGAAACAGTAGCTAAGTTACTTGATTACTACTATGATGGTGATCCAATTGCTACAATTACTAAGGTTTTAGCAGAAATTAAGGGTTCATATGCCCTTGGTATTATGTTTAGAGATTTTCCAGATGTAGTTTATGCTGTAAGAAAGGAAAGCCCATTAATCGTTGGTATTGGTAAGGGTGAGAACTTTATTGCATCAGATATGACTGCAATCTTAGAGTATACAAGAAATTACATTTTACTTGAGCAAAACGAAATCGCAATCGTAGAAAAGTCAGGTGTTAAGGTAGTTGATATCCACGGTGAAGAAGTTTCTAAGGAAATGAACGTTGCTGATTGGGATATTGATGCAGCTCAAAAGGGTGGATACGAGCATTTCATGCTTAAGGAGATCCATGAACAGCCAGAAGTTGTTAAGACTACAATTACACCAAGAATTTCTAATCATATTCCTACATTTGAGAATGAAGGTATATCACTTGATAAGCTTTCAAGCTACAACAACATTTTCATAGTTGCTTGTGGTACTGCAATGCACGCAGGTATGGTGGGTAAATATGTTATTGAGAAAATGGCTAGAGTATCCGTTACTGTAGACATTGCCTCAGAATTTAGATATAGAGATCCTTTAATTAACGAGGGAGATTTAGTTATTCTTATTTCTCAGTCAGGTGAAACAGCTGATACAAAGGCTGCTCTTGAACTTGCTAAGGAGAGAGGGGCTGAAACTCTTGCTATTGTTAACGTTAAGGGCTCTTCAATTGCTAGAGCTGCAGATTATGTTTTATATACACATGCAGGTCCAGAAATTTCAGTTGCCTCAACAAAGGCTTACATGGTTCAGGTTTCAGTGATGTACTTACTTGCCTTCCAGTTAGCTTATGCAAAGGGTAAGATTACTAAGGAACAGTTAGTTGAATACACTAAGTTATTAGAGAACATTCCAGAGCAGATTGAGGAAGCTATTAATCTTAAGCCAGCTTGCCAGTTTGCAGCTTCAAAGCTTCTTAATGCAGATAGCTTATTATACATTGGTAGAGGCCTTGATTATGCCTTAAGTATGGAAGGTTCATTAAAACTTAAGGAAATTTCATATATTCATTCTGAGTCTTATGCAGCAGGTGAATTAAAGCATGGTACAATCTCACTTATTGATGACGGAATGCCAGTAATTGCCATTGCTACACAGAAGGACTTAGTAGAAAAGACAATTAGTAATATTAAGGAAGTTAAGGCTAGAGGCGCATTTGTCGTACTTATAGCTGCTCCTGGCGTTGACGTTGAAGATGGCGTTAGCGACGTAACAATTTGCCTTCCAGAAGCTAATCAGCTACTTATGCCTATGGTTGCAGCTGTTCCATTACAGCTTATTGCTTATTACACATCAGTACTTAAGGGTAATGACGTTGATAAGCCAAGAAACCTTGCTAAGTCTGTTACAGTAGAATAAAAGCTTTGGAGGACAATATGAATTTAACAATTGATAATTTATTTGATTTAAACGAAACAATCGCTAAGGATATCTTTAAGGGTTGCACATACCCTTGGGAGGTCCTAGCTAAGATTGGTGACTTTATTATAGAACTTGGAAAGACACTTCCAGCCGATGAATACGAGCTTAGAGGTGAAAATGTATGGGTACACAAAACTGCTAATGTTTTCCCTTCAGCCTACATCGCAGGTCCAGCTATTATTGGCAAGGACGCAGAAGTTAGACACTGTGCATTTATTCGTGGTAAGGCCATTGTGGGTGAAGGCGCAGTAGTTGGTAACTCAACTGAATTAAAGAATGTAATTCTCTTTAATAAGGTTCAGGTTCCTCATTATAACTATGTTGGTGACTCAATCCTTGGTTTTAAGGCTCATATGGGAGCTGGCTCAATTACAAGTAATGTTAAGTCTGATAAGAAGCTTATTGTCATTAAAAATGGTGACGAAAGAATAGAGACTGGCATTAAAAAGATTGGTGCCTTCCTTGGTGATAATGTAGAAGTTGGCTGCGGTAGCGTACTTAATCCAGGTACAATTGTTGGTAGAGAATCTAACATCTACCCACTTTCAAGTGTACGTGGTGTTGTTGAGGCTAAGTCAATTTATAAGAAGGCTGGAGAAGTTGTTTCTAAGAATTAGGATAAGGATTTAAGAGGGTGATTTATATGCGAAATGAGTTAACAGAAAATGACATTAAGAAGATGGAAGAGGAAATCGACTATCGTATTAGCGTTGTTAGAAAAGAGGCTCTTGAGGATGTAAAGACAGCACGAGCTCAAGGAGATTTAAGCGAGAATTTTGAATATCATGCTGCTAAGAAGTTTAAGAACCAGAATGAAAGTCGTATCAGATATCTTCAAAGAATGATTAAGTCTGCTACAGTTATTAAAGAAACTGCCGCAGAGGATGAGATTGGTGTTAATAATACAGTTGAAGTTTACTATGAAGATGACGATGAAAGCGAGGAGATTAAGCTTGTTACAACAGTAAGAGAAGATTCTTTACTTGGACTTATAAGCATCGAATCCCCACTAGGAAAAGCCCTACTTGGTCACAAAGTAGGCGATAGAGTGCTTATTCATGTTAATGATAATCTTGAGTATTACGTAGTAGTAAAGCGCATCGATAAAACAGATGATGCAGACGATAAGATACAACGTTATTGACAACAATTGCACTAGATAGTATATTTAATGGGCTTAATTTTTTAAGCCCATTTATTTTTAAATAGCAATAGATTTTACGAAAGAAAACAATTGAAAGGAAGAACACACATGTCTTTTAACGAGGCTCAAAAAAGAGCAATAGAATTTAACAAGGGTCCTTGTCTTGTTATTGCAGGCCCTGGTAGTGGTAAGACTTTTACCCTGACTAATCGAATAAAGAATCTAATTAATAATCATGATGTGAGTCCACAAAACATTCTAGTAATCACTTTTAATAAATCCGCAGCAATTCAAATTAAAGAGCGTTTCTATAAAGAGAACAATAATCAAGGCATTGGCGTATTTTTTGCCACCTTTCATTCCCTCTTTTTTACCATACTTAAGCATGCCAACAACCTAACAAATGATGCAGTTATAACTCTTAATCTACAAAGAAGCATTATAAGAAAAGAGATTCTAAAATACGAGCTAGAATACGATAACGAAGACGAACTAATTGATTTAGTTCTTGCAGAAATATCTAAGATAAAAAATGACAATCTTAATATCAATAATTACAAGTCCAAAACAATCCCAGAACAGACCTTTAAGAATATATTTAGAGTTTACGAATTTGAAAAAAAGCGACATGGTCTATTAGACTTTGATGATTTCGCTCTTAAGCTAGTTTATCTTTTAAAGGAAAATGAAGAGCTACGTCAGAGTCTAATAAAGCGCTTTAAATACATTTTAATAGATGAATTTCAAGATATTAATAAGGTGCAGTTTGAAGTAATAATGCAGTTACTAGGGGAAGAATGTAATCTTTTTGTGGTGGGAGATGATGATCAAAGTATTTACGGCTTTAGGGGCTCTAAGCCAGAGATTATGCTATCCTTCCTAGATATATTTTCAAAGGCCAGTAAGTTTGAATTAAATATAAATTACAGGAGTGAGTCAAATATCGTGGAACTTGCCAATAAACTTATAGCTCATAATAAAGTAAGATTTGAAAAAAATTTACATACGCCGGAACGGAGTAAAGGAATAATTACTTACCTTAGACCAAAGGATCAAAAGGAAGAGAGGGAGTTTTTAGTTAGTGAGATTGTAAAACTAAAGGAGCAGGGGATAAATTATAGGGATATTGCTATATTTTCAAGGACCAATGAATTAAATAAGGTCTTTGTAAGAGAACTTATGGCTATGGGAATTAAATGCAAAAATGATTTTAAGATGTCTTCTTTTTACAATAGTAATGTGGTGGAGGAAGTCCTTGCTTACCTTGAAATTGCCCTTGGAGATAGGACTAGAGAGAAGTTTTTAAAAATAATAAATAAGCCCATGAGGTATATTACAAGGTCTTATCTTACAAGTCCCGTGTCTTTGATTTCTTTAAAGGAGATTTATGAGAAGGCGGAAAAGCCTAATTATACTGTTATAAAAAATATTGATAGCCTTATCTTTGATATTAATATGCTTAAGAAAATGACTAGCTTTGCGGCGATTAATTACATTAGAAAGGGCATTGGCCTTGAGGATTATATTGAGGAATATGCTAGAAAAAATAAAGCCAATAAGGAGCTGATACTTGAAGACCTTGAAAAGATAACAGAGCTTTCAAAGGAATTTACTAAGATAAGTGATTTTGTAGCCTTTGTAAGGGAAAAGCAAAAGGAAAATGGGGAGGCAGCAGCTGATGGAACTGGAGTTGGTGCAGGGACGAAAGATAAGGACTACTCTAATTTTGATGGGATTAACTTCTACACTCTTCATAGAAGTAAGGGCCTAGAGTTTAAAGTGGTTTTTATTATGGATGTTTGCGAGGAAATTATTCCTCTTAATAAGGCGACACTTGAAGAGGAAATAGAGGAGGAGCGAAGGCTTTTCTATGTAGGTATTACAAGGGCTAAGAAACATTTGTATATACTTTCTCCTAAGCATAGATATAACAAAGATTATCTTCCTTCAAGATTTATCGAGGAAATAGGTCTTGAGGAAAATCAATTATTGTGATACCCTTTTAAAAGGTTACATAAAGAAAAGCTTATGCAGTAAGCATGAAAAGGAGATAATTATGGCAAATAATTCAGAATATAGCACAGTTACACTTGCGCTTGATGGCGGTGAGACATGCGAATGTGCAATCGTTAGAATTTTCCCAGCTGGTGAGAATACATATATAGCTCTTTTACCACTTGAGGGTGAGGCAGCAGATAACGATGAGGTTTATCTTTACAGATACGAAGAGGATCCAAACGGTGAGCCAGTACTAGAGAATATCGGCTCTGATGAGGAATATGAGATAGTTTCAGATGCTTTTGATGAAGAGCTTGATGCTATGGAATATGAAGAACTCTACGAAGCTGAAGATATTGAAGAAGAGAATAAGTAATAAATAAACTATATCATAAGAAAACTTATTTAAATTAACAAAAAGCACTTGATAATTAATTAAATTAGGTTTATTATAGAAAAGTATTAATGAATGTCAAAGGAGACAATTTTAGCCGCGATAGCTAGAATTGTCTCTTTTTGTTTTAAGGAGGAATTATGGATAAGATTGATAAGAAGATAATCACATTATTACAGCAGAACGCAAGAATGCCACTTAAGGCTTTAGCAGAGAACGTATTTTTATCATCACCTGCTGTATCAGCAAGAATTGAAAGACTTGAAAAAGAAGAAATCATTGAAGGCTATGAGGTTAAGATTAATCAGTTAAAGCTTGGATATCATATTACAGCTTTTATTAATCTTGAAGTAGCACCTGCACAGAAGCCAGAATTTTATCCATTTATTAAGTCATGCGCTAATGTTGTAGAATGTAATTGTGTAACAGGTAATTATTCAATGTTACTTAAGGTTATCTTCCCAAGTACTTTAGAACTTGATACATTTATTGGACAGCTTCAGAAATTTGGTCGTACATCAACTCAGATCGTTTTCTCAACACCAGTTCCACCAAGAGGAATTGACGTTAACCAAGATATGCCAATGGAAGAATAATTTTATTTTCTTTTTATTGAATGAATAATCTCTGCTTGCTATACTAAAAAGCGTATGAAACAAAGACAATCGGAGGTTTTTCATGTTTAATAATCAGGATAAATGTAAACTAGTTTTAGATAACGTCAATAAGGTTATCGTAGATAAGGAGGATGTTACAAAGTTGATTTTAACAAGTGTTTTAGCATCTGGCCATGTACTACTAGAGGATGTTCCAGGAACAGGCAAGACAATGCTTGCTAAAACATTTGCTAAAAGCATAGAGGGTAACTTTAAGAGAATCCAATTTACACCAGATTTACTTCCATCAGACATTACAGGTATTCATATCTATAACCAGAAGGAAGAAGAGTTTAAGTTTAGAAGAGGTCCAATTTTTACTAATATTTTATTGGCTGATGAGATTAACAGAGCGACACCAAGAACTCAGTCAGCACTTCTTGAATGTATGGAAGAAACACAGGTAACAGTTGATGAAACTAGTTTTAAGCTAGATGCACCATTTATCGTTATTGCCACTGAGAACCCTATTGAGACTGCTGGTACTTACGAGTTACCAGAGGCTCAGTTAGATAGATTTTTAATGAAGATTAATATGGGTTATCCAAGCGAGGAAGGTGAGAAGGAGATTCTTACTAGATTTTTAAAGGCTAGCCCTATTGAATCCATTAGAAGCGTAGTTACTACAAAAGATATCTTAGAGATGAGAGAAGAGGTAAAGGAAGTCTTTATCCATCCATCTTTAATTGAATATATTGTCAATATTGCTACTAAGACTAGAAATAGCGTGGACATTTCCATTGGTATTAGTCCTAGAGCGTCAATTGCTATGGTGAATGCTGCGAGAGCATTTGCATATGTATCAGGAAGAACTTATGTTGTACCAGAAGATATTAAGTCTTTAGCTAGAGTTTGCTTTGCTCATAGACTTTCACTATCATCCGGTGCCTTTGCTCGTGACAACAAAGAGCAGATTATTGATAGAATCGTTAGCGAAATTAATGTGCCTACAGAGGAATGGGATAAGTAATGAATATTATTTTGATGATAGTAGCTGTGGCACTTGTTTACTCCTTTGTTGTTACTCTTTATAGAAAGAATTGGTCTAAGAATTTGAAAATGAATCTAAATTTCGAAAGCAGAAATGTGATTCGTGGGGATTCAACCAATTTAGTCTTAACTGTTAGCAACGCTAAGAAATTGCCCTTAGCTATGATTAATACTAAATTTCAATTAGATAAGAGTTTGTATTTTACAGATATTGATACTAACTCTACAACTACAGATAGAACCTATAGAAATGACGTGTTTTCCCTAGGTCCTAATCAGAAGATCACAAGACGTATTCCTATTAAGTGTCTTAAAAGAGGTGTCTTTACACTAGATAATTTAGAGATTGTCTTTAACGGTGTATTTATGGATGAGGTAAATGTATGCAAGCAGGACGCTACTGCCTTTATTACAGTTTACCCACAGGCCATTGACGTTAATAAGCTTGGAATTATTAATAATAGTCTTGAAGGGGACTTAACTAAGAAGAAGTACCTATTCGAGGATAAGTTCGCTTTCCGCTCAATTAGAGAATACAACTATAATGATAATTTAAAGTCCGTTAACTGGAAGGCTTCTGCTAAAACCGGTCAGCTTATGGTTAATGAATGTGATGAGACTATGAGTAGAAATGTATGCATTTTACTTAACTTAGAAAAGGACAGACAGCTTGAATCCCTTGAGATTATTGAGAATAGTATTGAGCTTTGTTCAGGCTTTGCCACTAAGTTTTTAAAGGAAGGGGTTAATTTATCCCTTTACTCAAATGCTAGAGATTATCTTGAAGGAGCTGAGATTAAGCTTTCTGCAGGTTCTGGTGTTGCTCATTTAAAGACTATTAACGCGCTACTTGCTAGAGTTGATGCAAGCAAGGAGAAGCGTGACTTTAAGGAAATCATCAACGAACTTCAAATTAAAAGAGATTCAATCTATGTAATTATTTCTGCTAATAGACAGAAGGAATTAGTAGACTTAATTAACGAGAAATTTAAAAACGATAAGGATTCTCTCTGGGTTGTGCCACATTTTAGGGGAGAAAATATATCGCAGTTTACAGAGCTAAAGAGCTTGGAGTTTGAGATTGATCAGAATATAGGAGGTAAGCTTTAATGGGACAGCCAACAAAGATTAGTAAAACTAACAAAAGGCTTAACGTATTAGAAACCTTCCTAGAAATTTTCACACAGTTTGTGGTATTTTTTGCCATTGAAGTTATGGCTATTATTGGTATTGCCAATAGGCCAAATACTGATATAGTCCTATGTTTACTGTGTATTATTCCAACAGTAGCTCTTTATATTGTTAGACGTAAGGTTAATAATTTTACAGCCTTTATGATAATTAATTTGATATTCCCGCTAGTAAGCCTTGCCTTTGCAAGAAATGACCTTGAGATTGTGACTTTTTTCCTTGCTACACTTGTAATATCACTTCGTTCAATTAGAATTAAGAATGCCATGAATAAGCTTACAGAGCTTGCTAATAATTCCCCTGTTTCTAAGGATTTTGTATCTAATTTAAAATCTGCTGCAGACGAGGATGTTTACTCAAGTTCTGTAATTAAAGAAAGAATGCATCCAGCCTACGCCCTTGTAATGTTTGTGGGATACGTGCTTGGTGGCAGCAATAATAATGATGGCCTTGTGGGACTTATGGTGCTTTTATTTGTAGTATTTGTCCTATCTAGCCTAATTTATAATCAGGTAAAGGAACTTAATAAGGTTATTAAGGTTAACTCCGGAAAGTCAGAGTTTCCCCTTAATAGAATTATTAATGCAAATGTAACCGTAACCTTTGTAATTGCCTTAGTTATGGCGGTTTTCATGTACCTTTTCTATTACGGTAAGTACGGAAATTTATTTAGTATAATCGGCGGATTTTTATTTGCCATTGTAAAGCTAATTATTAAGTTTATTCTTATACTTTGGGGATCTGGTGGGGATTCAACAGATTCAGCTTCTTCTAGTGATGAGGCAAGTTCAGGTTATGATATTAGCTTTGCAGATTCCACACCAAATGATAATGCAGCTATCTTTAATGCTATTTTTGAGGCCTTTGCCCTTGTGCTTGTGATAGCCTTGGCAGTTTCAGTAATTTACCTAGTATTTAAGTATGCTAAGAGCTTTAAAAGGACTAAGCTTGATGAATTTGATGAAGTGGAGTTTTTAAAGGAAGAAAAGATTTCAAAGGATAAGGCTTACGAGACTTTAAAGAAGGAGTCATCTAAGGGTTTATCTAATAATGACAGCTATAGAAAGATTTTCAAAAAATACGCCAAGTCAAAGAAGCGTTATACTAAATATAAGAAAAATGGTCTAAAGCCGGATAAATTAATGCCTGGCGATATTTCTTCTAAGCTTATTATTGAGGATGAAGAAAAGGCGGCTAAGATAACTGAGGCTTATGAAAAGGCTAGATACTCAAGAGAAGAGGTAACTAAAGAGGAAATTAGTTATTTAAAGAAGTTATAAAACTTATTGACAAACAAATATTGTTAGTTTATAGTTTTAATATAATTCAATATTTAAAATGCGATGAAGAGGAATAGTAGTTATGAATCGGAATACAGAGAGCTATCGGTTGGTGAAAGATAGATAAAGAGAAGTAATGAACTCGCCTTGGAGCAGCTACCTGAAATTATTTTTTAATAACTGTAGGGCTAGACGGAATGCCAACCGTTATAATGGTCAGAATATGAAAGTATTTGGTGAGTGCATAGTTTTACTATGAATAAGAGTGGTAACGCGGATTTTATTCGTCTCTTAAAGGGAAACCTTTAAGAGACGTTTTTTTATAGCCTCTTTGGGAAGGGAGACTTTTTAGCGTTAGGATAAAGATAAATTAGTGGCTTTATTTGTCTTTAGGCTTTTGACACATTTTCATAAGTAAGAGCACTAGAATTAGGAGGAAAGGTTTATGTTTAATTACAAGCAGTACAAGAGAGGCTACTTTATGCCACCAGTTGAGTGCAATGACTGGGTTAAGAAGGAATACGTGGATAAGGCACCAATTTGGTGTTCTGTTGATTTAAGAGATGGCAATCAGGCTTTAATAGAACCAATGAGCTTGGCTGAGAAGTTAGAGTTTTACAAGATGTTAATTAAGGTGGGCTTTAAGGAAATCGAGATTGGTTTTCCAGCAGCATCAGAGACAGAGTATGAGTTTTGCCGTACTTTAATTGATAATAATATGATTCCTGAGGATGTTACAATTCAGGTGCTTACTCAAGCTAGACCTCATATTATTAAGAAGACTTTTGAGGCAGTTAAGGGCGCTCCAAGAGCAATCATCCATGTTTACAATTCTACATCTCTTGCACAAAGAGAGCAGGTATTTGCTAAGTCTAAGGAAGAAATTAAGAAGATCGCTATTGAAGGTGCTAAGCTTTTAAAGGAATTAGCTGAGGCAGATGGCGGAAACTATTTGTTTGAATACAGCCCTGAGTCGTTTACAGGCACAGAGCCAGAATATGCCCTTGAGGTTTGTAACGCAGTTATTGACCAGTGGCAGCCAACAGCAGACAAGAAGTGCATCATTAACTTACCGGTAACTGTTGAGATGTCTCTTCCTCATGTTTATGCTAGTCAGGTAGAGTACATGTGTAAGAACATGCATAGTAGGGAAAATGTTATCGTATCCCTTCATCCACACAATGACAGAGGTACAGGCGTTGCCGATTCTGAGCTTGGCTTACTTGCTGGTGCTGATAGAATTGAGGGTACACTTTTTGGTAATGGTGAGAGAACTGGTAATGTAGATGTTATTACACTTGCTATGAATATGTACTCACATGGTGTTGATCCAAAGCTTGATTTATCTGATATGCCTGAGCTTGCACAGACTTATGAAAAGCTTACTCAGATGACAATTTCTGATAGACATCCATATTGTGGTAAGTTAGTATTTGCAGCCTTTTCAGGTTCCCATCAGGATGCTATTTCAAAGGGAATGCACTATAGAATCGACCACAATCCAGATCTTTGGACTGTGCCATATCTTCCAATTAATCCAGAGGATGTTGGTAGAACTTATGATTCTGATGTTATTAGAATTAACAGCCAGTCTGGTAAGGGTGGCGTTGCCTACGTATTAGAGAGAAACTTCGGTATGCTTATTCCAAAGGCTATGAGAGAGGATTTAGGCTATGCTGTAAAGGATGTTTCTGATAATGCTCATAAGGAATTAGCTCCAGACGAGGTACTTGAAATCTTTGAGAAGAGATATAAGAAATACACTCCAAACTTTAAGATTACAGAGGTACATTTTAAGCAGGAAGATGGAATTCAGACAGCAGTTACTATTGAAGAAAATGGACAGTCTCTTACAGTTAATGCAGCTGGTAAGGGTCGTCTTGATGCAGTAAGTAACGCACTTGCTAAACATTTTAATAAGCCATGTAATATTACAGTTTATGAAGAGCATGCCTTAAAGAGTGGTTCAGGTGCTTCGGCTATTGCTTATGTAGGTATTGAGGGCGATGATGGCAAGGGCTACTTTGGTATTGGTATTGATCACGATATTATTAGAGCTTCTATTGATGCGGTTGAGTCAGCTATGAATAGAAGTCTTGATAAGTAGGATTTAACAATAATGTAGTTTGTTTTTAATAAGGAATTAGCTAAGGGATAGGAAAATGTTTCTATCCCTTTTCTTTAGATTAGAAACGAACAAAATTTCTTTTTGGACTTTTATTTTTCATAAAAGAATGTTAATATAGGACATGGTAGGTCGAGAAAGGAATTTAATTATGAGAATTATTTTAGCTTCTGCTTCTCCTAGAAGAAAGGAACTTTTAGAGCAGGTCGGTATTAAATTTGAGATTATAACTAGTAAGGCAAGTGAGGACATTGAACTAATGCCTCCTTACGATTATGTGAAGGAACTTTCAAGAAGGAAGGCAAGAGCTGTATTTGATATGCTAAAGGAAAGAGGGGAAGACCTCTCTGATTGTGTGATTATTGGCGCAGATACAGTGGTTTATCACAAGGGCGAGATTCTAACTAAGCCTAAGGATAAGGAAGATGCTAGAAGAATGATTAAGGGACTTTCTGATAATGCTCATCAGGTTTACACAGGAGTTTGTCTTATTAAGACAAGTGGCGTGGGCGATAAAGTGGAGGCTAAAGAGATTAGCTTTAGTGAGAAGACAGAAGTTTTAGTCTATCCTTTAACAGATGAGAGTGTGGAAGCCTACATATCAACTAAAGAGCCTTATGATAAGGCAGGGGCATATGGAATTCAGGGGCTTTTTGCCGCCTACATTAAGGCTATTGAGGGCGACTATAATAATGTAGTTGGTTTGCCAGTAGCAAGAATATGTCTTGAACTTTATAAATTAGGATATAGAATAGATTGCGAAAGGTGTTAATATGATACGATTTATAGCAAGTGACTTAGATGGTACACTACTTCTTAATGGGGCACAGAGTGTAGATGAAGAAACTTTAAGAGCAATAGCTAAGCTTTTAAAGTCGGGAATACATTTTGCTGCTGCATCAGGTAGACAGATTACCTCTCTAAAGAGACTATTTGAGCCTGTTTCAAAGGATTTGGTATATATTGCTGAGAACGGTGCATTAGTAGCTTATAAGGACAAGGTAATAGCTAAGACAGCTATGGAGAGAGACTTAGCCCTTGAAATAATTGATGATGTTTATAATAGAGCTAATTGTGAGGTCTTAGTTTCAGGACAAAAGACTGCCTATATTAAGCCTAAGACTAAGGAATATCATCACAGAATGACGGAGGTAGTTAACTATCATACAACTCTAGTAGAGGATTTTAGTGAGATTAAGGAAGATATTTTAAAGGTGGCTGTTTGTGACCTTTCAGGTATCTCTAATTCTAGAGACTATTTCTTTGATAGATGGCAGGGTAAGGCAAGTATTGCAGTATCTGGTGATCTTTACCTAGATTTTATGGAGACTAGCGTTTCTAAGGGTAAGGCTATTAATCAGATTAAGGAATATTTTAAATTACAGTCTAATGAGTGTATGGCATTTGGTGATAATTATAATGATATTACTATGCTTGATAATGTTAAGTATTCTTATGTCATGGAGAAGGCTGTAGCAGATGTTAAGAAACATGGTAACTACGAGGCCAAGAGAGTAGTTGATACATTAAGGGAGCGTTTCCCACAAATTTTATCATAAGGAGATTGAGTTAAGTAATCAGAATTATTGATAAATGTGTTTAAATATACTCAAAGGAGTAAACTACTATGAACACATCAAATATCACAAATTATAAACCAAAAGATTTTGCTGAACTATTAGGTGTATCTGTTAAGACATTACAACGCTGGGATAGGGAAGGAATATTAAAAGCAAACCGAACTCCAACTGATAGGCGTTATTATACTTATGACCAATATCTTCAGTTCAAGGGCATAAATACAGAAAATGATAATCGTCAGACTGTTATTTACGCCAGAGTATCTACAAGAAACCAAAAAGATATTTTACAAAATCAGGTATATTTTTTACGGCAGTATTGCAATGCTAAGGGTATTATTGTAAATCAATGTATTAAGGATTATGGTAGCGGTTTAAATTACAACCGTAAGAAATGGAATGAACTATTAGATGAAGTAATGGAACAAAAAATCAAAACTATCATAGTAACACATAAAGACAGATTTATCAGATTTGGCTATGATTGGTTTGAAAAATTCTGTATGAAGTTTAATACAACCATAGTGGTAGTAAACAACGAAGAACTATCACCACAGGAAGAACTTGTACAGGATATTGTTTCAATCCTTCATGAGTTTTCTTGTAGGCTGTACGGACTTCGTAAGTATAAAAAACAAATAGAAAGGGATGAGGAAATTGCTAAAGAGCTTCAAGACGGAAATAAATCCGTCAAAGCAGCAAATAGCCAAAATCAATAAAACTATCGGAACTTGTAGATATATTTACAATTTCTATCTCGCTCATAATAAAGAACTTTACGACAAAGGTGAGAAGTTTATGAGTGGCAAGAGTTTTAGTGTTTGGCTAAACAATGAATATCTTCCTAATAATCCTGATAAATTATGGATTAAGGAAGTAAGTTCTAAATCAGTAAAGAAATCTATTGAAGATGGGTGTACTGCTTTTAGAAAATTCTTCAAACATCAAAGCGGATATCCTAATTTCAAGAAAAAGTATAAGTCCGATGTAAAGATGTATTTTGTAAAGAATAATCCAAAAGACTGTGCCTGCGAAAGACATAGGATTAACATTCCTACTCTTGGTTGGGTAAAACTAAAAGAAAAAGGTTATATACCTACAACTAAAGATGAATGGAAAATTAAAAGCGGTACAGTTTCTAAAAAAGCGGATAGATACTATGTTTCGGTTCTTGTAGAAGTCCCTGACAACAAGATTGCCAATAATTCTAATGAGGGAATTGGTATAGATTTAGGATTAAAGGATTTTGCAATCATTTCTAATGGTCACACTTACAAGAATATTAACAAGTCAGTAAAACTTAAGAAACTTGAAAAACAATTACGTAGAGAGCAAAGGAGTCTCTCACGTAAGTATGAGAATTTAAAGAAAGGAGAGTCCACTCAAAAAAATATACAAAAACAAAAGCTCAAGGTACAGAAAATTCATCATAGGATAGACAATATTCGAACAGATTACATTAACAAAACGATAGCGGAGATAGTGAAATCCAAGCCGTCTTATATAACTATTGAAGATTTAAATGTATCAGGAATGATGAAGAACAAGCATCTTTCAAAAGCCGTTGTATCACAGAAGTTCTATGAATTTAGAACTAAACTTAAAGCAAAATGTGATGACAATGGCATTGAATTAAGAGTTGTAGATAGATTTTATCCATCATCAAAACTATGTCACTGCTGCGGCTCTATCAAGAAAGACTTAAAGCTTTCAGATAGAATATACAAATGCAGTTGTGGCTATGTTGAGGATAGGGATTTCAATGCCAGTCTAAATCTAAAAGATGCTTTAACTTACGAAGTTGCATAATCAAGCAAACGCAAGTATGTACCGAAGGCTATTTTCGGGAATTAACGACTGTGGAGTGTACAAGAACTTGTGAGTAGTGTGTTACTTGTAACCACAAAAGCATACACGTTGAAACAGTAAGTAATGTTCGTGAGAACTTACAACATCTCGATGTGAGTATACTTAATCACATTTTGAGTGGCAGATTATTATGGACGAGAAGCATTTAACAGCCTGTGCAGAGGTTTTCTTAAAAGAGCAAGCTAAACTTTTTATGGAGGATGTAGTCTTTGATCTTGATGAGGCTAAGGATTTTCTTGAAGAGTCTTTTGCTTTTGTTTGTAAGGACATTAAGGAATTAAGAGATGCCCTAGCAGAAGAAGGTATGGATGTTAGTTCTATGTCTGATGAAGAATTAGAAGAGCAGCTAGAAGTTTTTAAGCTTCCTAGTGGCGAATATTTTGTAGTTGAAGGTTAGAGGTGAATATGCTTGAAGATTAACATTGTATGCGTTGGCAAGGTGAAAGAGAAGTTCTTTACAGGTGCTATTGATGAGTATTCTAAGAGACTTTCAAGATACTGTAATTTAAAGATTATAGAGCTTCCTGATGAGAAGACACCGGATAATGCAAGTGATACTGTTAATGACTTAATCAAAAGAAAAGAAGGGGAGAGAATTTTATCTAATATAAAAGACGACTCCTATGTTATAGCCCTTGCCATTGAAGGCAAGATGTTAGATTCTGTTGAGTTATCAAAAAAGATTGATGAGTTAGGAATTTCTGGAAAGAGCGATATTAGCTTTGTGATTGGTGGTTCCCTTGGCTTATCAAGTGAGGTCTTAGCTAGAGCAGACTATAAGCTTAGCTTTTCTAAGATGACCTTCCCACACCAGTTAATGCGTGTGATTTTACTTGAACAGATTTATAGAAGCTATAGAATTATGAAGAACGAGCCATATCATAAGTAGCTCTTCCAAAGGAAGAGCTACACGTGTGCGAGCTGCGGCTTTGCCGCATCTAATGCGAGCACTTCCCCCCTTGTGGTGGGGAAAGAGCTACACGTGTGCGAGCAGCGGCCCTGCCGCATCTAATGCGAGTACTTCCACATCTATAGCGAACATATTACAGAAATTATGGACTAAAGGAGTAGGGATTTTGAAGACTAACAAGAAGAGATTAATTGCTTTAGTGTCTGCAGCGGTTTTAGTTGCAGCATGTTTAATTTTTATGATTTTTTTCAATGGCCACTTTGTTTATATATCAACAGGGCTAAATTCTAATACTATTCTTAAGCTAGACGGTATTACAATGACTAAGACCGAAGCTAAGATTTTAATGTCTGATGCTAGAAGCCAGTATGAAGAGCTTTTAGGTGAGGATATCTGGAATGAGACAATTGATGGAGAATCTTTTTATTCTTATGTTAATGATCAAATTAAAGTTAAGTTAATAAGAGTTGCTATGCTAAATAAGCTAGCAAAGGAAAGAGGCGTTGTTTTAAGTAGAGATGAAGAGAACAACGTAGAGGCAGCAGCTGCTGAGTATTACAATAACTTATCCGATGATGATAAGAAGCAGTTAGATGTAAGTTTAGAGGATCTAGAAGAGATGTATACTAAATTTGCCATTGCTAATAAGTTATATGAGGATATTATTTCTGAATATGACATTGAGGTAAGTTATGATGATGCTAGAGTTATTGATATTCAGTATATTGTAAGCGATTCTAAGGAAGAGGTGGAGAATGCCTATAATAGCATTCAGTCAGGTAGCTCTTTCTTTGCCCTTGCAAAGGAAATCAATGACGATGGCAATTATGAAATGGAATTAAAGAAGGGTGAAATGGATCAGACATTTGAAGACATTGCCTTTAACCTATCTACTGGTGATATGAGTGAGGTTTTTGAAGTAAATGGACTTTATTATCTAATTCGTTGTACTTCTGATAATGATAAAACTAAGACTGAAGTCAATAAGACAACAATCTTAGAAAGCAAGCAATTAGAGCAGTTTAATGAGTATATGAATGAGTACGAATCAAAGTATTATGTAGATTTTAATACAGGAGTTTGGGCAAAACTTAGCGTTCGTTCTAATTCAATTTATTCATCAAATTTTGAAAGTATTTTTAATTCTTATTTATCTAATTAAGATTTATATGAATTTATTATTGAAAGCGAAGCTTTCATTTAAATAAAAGGGAGAAAATTTTATGGCAACTAAGAAATATGATGCTAATAGTATTTCCATTTTGGAAGGACTAGAAGCGGTTAGAAAAAGACCTGGTATGTATATTGGTTCAGTAGGCACTAAGGGTCTTAATCATCTTATATATGAAATCGTAGATAATTCTGTAGATGAGCATTTAGCGGGCTTTTGTAGTGAAATAGACGTAAGCCTTAATGCAGATGGTACAGCTACTATTAAGGATAATGGTAGAGGTATTCCAATAGGAATTCATCCTAAGGCTGGTATTCCAGCAGTTGAGGTTGTATTTACTGTGCTTCATGCTGGCGGTAAGTTTGGCGATGGCGGTTACAAAATTTCTGGTGGTTTACATGGTGTAGGTGCATCTGTTGTTAATGCTTTATCAGTTTGGTTAGAGGTTGAAATCAGACTTGATGGAAAAGTTTATAAGCAAAGATATGAAAGAGGTAAGGCAGTAGCTCCTCTTAAGGAGATTGGTACTTGCAGAAAGCATGATACAGGTACAACAGTTACTTTCCTGCCTGATGGTGAAATCTTTGAAAAGACTAGATTTAAGGCGGATTCAATCAAGTCAAGATTACATGAAATCGCATATTTAAATCCAGGACTTACAATTAATTTTAAGGACCTTAGAGGGGAAGAACCTGAAGAGGAAACTTTCCATGAAGAAGATGGTATTTTAGCTTATGTTAAGGACTTAAATGTAGGTAAGGAAACTGTTTGTGATATTGTTTATTTTAAGAATAAGCAGGATGACATTGAAGTGGAAGTTGCTTTCCAGTATGTAAATGAATTCGAGGAAAATATACTTGGTTTTTGTAATAACATTTACACTCAAGAGGGTGGTACCCATATTACAGGTTTTAAGACTAAGTTTACAATGATTATAAATCAGTATGCTAGAGAGTTAGGAATTCTTAAGGATAAGGATAATAACTTTACTGGTCTTGATGTAAGAAATGGTATGACAGCTATTGTAGCTATTAAGCATCCAGCACCAAGATTTGAAGGTCAGACAAAGACTAAGCTTGATAATCCTGATGCTTCAACAGTTGTATCAGCTATAACTAACGACGAGGTTCAGTTATATTTTGATAAGAATTTAGAGGCTCTAAAGGCTGTTATTGCTTGTGCTGAAAAGTCAGCTAAGATTCGTAAGGCTGAGGAAAAGGCTAAGACAAATCTTCTTACAAAGCAGAAATTCTCAATTGATAGCAACGGTAAGCTTGCTAACTGTGAAAGTAGAAATCCTGAAGAGTGCGAAGTATTTATTGTAGAGGGTGATTCTGCCGGCGGTTCTGCAAAGTCTGCTAGAAACAGAAGAACTCAGGCAATCCTTCCAATTAGAGGTAAAATCTTAAATGTTGAGAAGGCAACAATCGATAAGGTTTTAGCTAATGCAGAAATTAAGACTATGATTAATTCCTTTAATTGTGGCTTCTTAGAGGGTTACGGTAATGACTTTGATATTTCAAAGCTTCGTTATGACAAGATTATTATTATGACTGATGCCGATGTGGATGGTGCTCATATTGATACACTTTTACTTACATTCTTCTATAGATTCATGCCTGAGCTTATTAATCAGGGTCATGTCTATATTGCAACACCACCTCTTTATAAGGTAGTGCCAAAGAAGACTAAGAAGAAGTCTGGGGATGAAGGTATGTATCTTTATGATGACAAGGCTCTTGAAAATTATAGAAAGAATCATGAAGAAGGTAGCTTTACTCTTCAAAGATATAAGGGACTTGGTGAGATGGATCCTGAGCAGCTTTGGGAGACAACTCTTAATCCTGAAACTAGAATTTTAAAGCAGGTGGAAATTGAAGATGCAAGAATGGCAACAGAAGTAACTTCAATGCTTATGGGTAGTGAGGTTCCACCTAGACGTGCATTTATCTATGCTCATGCCAATGAAGCTGAGATTGATGCTTAAATTTACGAATATATGATTTACTAATAATAATTTTTTGGAGGAAGTATGGCTGAACAGATAGTAAAGACTGAGTATTCTGAAATAATGCAGAAGTCTTATATAGATTATTCCATGAGTGTAATTACAGCAAGAGCTTTACCAGATGCAAGAGATGGTTTAAAGCCTGTTCAAAGAAGAGTTTTATACGCTATGGACCAATTAAATTTAGGACATGATAAGCCCCATAGAAAGTCAGCAAGAATTGTTGGTGATACCATGGGTAAATATCATCCACATGGTGATAGCTCAATTTATGAGACATTAGTAGTTTTATCACAGGATTTTAAGAAGGGAATGGCTTTAGTAGATGGTCATGGTAACTTTGGTTCTATTGAAGGTGATGGAGCCGCTGCTATGCGATACACTGAGGCTAGACTCCAGAAGTTTACAGAGGACGTTTACTTAACAGATCTTGATAAAAATGTAGTAGATTTCCTACCAAACTTCGATGAAACAGAAAAAGAACCAGAGGTTTTACCAGTTAGAGTACCTAATTTACTTATTAATGGTGCTGATGGTATTGCCGTTGGTATGACAACTAATATTCCACCTCACAATCTAGCTGAGGTTTGTGATGCAGTTTGTGCCTATATGGATAACACTGAAATTACAACTAAGGAATTACTTGAAATTATGCCAGGACCAGATTTCCCTACAGGCGGTATTGTAATTAATAAGTCTGACTTAGAGGACATCTATGAAACAGGTCAGGGTAAGGTAAAGCTTCGTGGTAAGGTGGTTTACGAGCCAGCTACAAAAAGAAGTGAAAGAGATAAGTTAGTTATTACAGAGATTCCATACACAATGATTGGAGCTAATATTTCTAAGTTTATCTCAGATGTTCTTGATTTAATTGAAACTAAGAAGACAAGTGATATTGTGGATGTTTCAAATGAATCTTCTAAGGAAGGTATTAGAATCGTTCTTGAACTTAAGAAGAACGCTGATTACAAGAACTTAGAGAACATGCTTTATAAGAAGACAAAGCTTGAAGATACTTTTGGTGTTAACATGCTTGCTATTGTTAATGGAAGACCAGAAACACTTGGTCTTAAGCAGGTTATTAAGCATCATGTAGACTTCCAGTTTGATCTTGCCACAAGAAAATATACAACTCTCCTTAAAAAGGAAAGAGACAATAAGGAGATTAAAGAGGGTCTTATTCGTGCCTGCGACATTATTGATTTAATTATTGAAATCCTTAGAGGAAGTAAGAATTTAGCTCAGGCTAAGGATTGCTTAGTTAACGGTAATGTTGAAGGTATTAATTTTAAGTCTGAAAAATCTAAGGCAAGTGCAGCTAAGCTTGATTTTACAGAGCGCCAGGCTACAGAGATTTTACAGATGCGTCTCTATAGATTAATTGGTCTTGAAATTTTACAGCTTCAGAAGGAATTCGAAGAATGCTTAAAGAAGATTGAAAAATATGAGAAGATCCTTTCATCTAGAAAAGAAATGGCAAAGGTAATTAAGGCTGAACTTTTAAGAATTAAGAAGGAATATGCTAGAGCTAGAAGAACTCAGATTCTTGATGCTAAGGAAGCTGTTTATGAAGAAAAGAAGATGGAAGAGAAGGAAGTAGTCTTTATTATGGATAGATTTGGCTATGCTAAGACTATTGATATTTCTGCCTATGAGAGAAATAAGGAAGCAGTACATGCAGAGAATAAGTATGTCTTTACATGTATGAATACCGGTAAGATTCTCATTTTCACAGACACAGGTAATATGCATCAGGTTAAGGTAAAGGACTTACCATATACTAGATTTAGAGACAAGGGTACTCCTATTGATAATGTTGGTAATTACGATAGTAGTGGAGAAAATATTTGCTTCCTCGGTTCTGAGGCAACAATCAAGAATAAGAAGCTCCTCTTTGTTACAAAGAATGGTATGGCAAAGCTTGTGGATGCTTCTGAGTTTGAAGTTAATAAAAAGACAGTTTCGGCTACAAAACTTGGTGAGGATGATAGTTTAGTAGGCGTTTATACAACAGATGCTAAGATTGCTATTTATTCTAAGTTTACCCTTGAGGGTGGCATTGTAGAGGAAGAGGTAGTGGAAAGTAACCAGAACGTTTGCCTTGCTAGTGCTAATGGTAACATTTTAAAATTCCCTCTAACTGACATTCCTCAAAAGAAGAAGAATGCTCTTGGCGTTCGTGCTATGAAGTTAGCTAAGGATGATCATATTGATGAGGTCTTCTTAGTTACTGATGGAGATGAGGTAACGGTTGAGTATAAGAAGAAGGAACTTAACCTTACTAACTTAAAGTTAGCTCATAGAGATTCTAAGGGAAGTAAAATTAAATAGCTTAAATCCTAAAAGGAGGTTTACATCCTAGTAAACATTTGCTAAATTAGTAGTGATTACATTTTAATGAGTTAAATCGTTAAAACATTAGGAGGAAATGAAAATGAAACTTTGGGGCGGTCGTTTTACAAAGGAGACTAATGAGTTAGTTAATAACTTCAATGCATCAATCTCCTTTGACCAAAAATTTTATAAACAAGATGTTAGAGGTAGTATTGCACATGCCACTATGCTTGCTAAATCAGGGATTATTAGCGAAGAAGAAGGCGAGATAATTGTTAATGGATTAAAGGCAATTTTAGCTGACATCGATGCAGGAAAGCTTGTTATAGATGATGAATATGAGGACATTCATACATTTATGGAAGCAAACCTTATTGAAAGAATTGGTGATGCTGGTAAGAAGCTTCACACTGGTAGAAGCAGAAATGATCAGGTTGCACTTGATATGAGACTTTATACAAGAGATGAGATTTTAGCTGTAAATGAAGAAGTTAAGGAATTAATGCAGGTTATTCTTCGTATTATGAAGGAAAATGTTACAACATTTATGCCAGGCTTCACTCATTTACAAAAAGCTCAGCCTGTAACTGTAGCACATCACTTTGGCGCATACTTTGAGATGTTTAAAAGAGATAGATCTAGACTTTCAGATATCTATGAGAGAATGAATTACTGTCCACTTGGCGCAGGGGCTCTAGCTGGTACAACTTATCCTCTAGATAGAGAGTTAACTGCTAAGTTACTAGAATTTAATGGACCTACACTTAATAGTATGGATTCAGTTTCTGATAGAGATTATTTAATTGAATTCTTATCAGCACTTTCAACTATTATGATGCATTTAAGCAGATTCTCTGAAGAAATTATTATTTGGAATTCTAACGAGTATAAGTTTATTGAGCTAGATGATGCATTTTCAACAGGAAGCTCAATTATGCCACAGAAGAAGAATCCAGATATTGCAGAGCTTGTAAGAGGTAAGACAGGTAGAGTTTATGCAGCACTTATGGGACTTTTTACAACAATGAAGGGAATTCCTCTTGCTTACAATAAGGATATGCAGGAAGATAAGGAATTGACTTTTGATGCCATCGATACTGTAAAGGGCTGTGTCAGCCTCTTTAAGGGTATGATTGATACAATGAAGTTTAATGATAAGAGAATGGCTGATTCTGCTAAGCATGGCTTTACAAATGCTACAGATGCCGCTGATTATTTAGTTAAGAAGGGCGTACCATTTAGAGAAGCTCATGGTATTGTTGGCCAGTTAGTTCTTCTTTGCCTTGATAAGGGAATCGCACTTGATGACCTTTCTCTTGAAGAATATAAGAAGATTAGCCCAGTATTTGATGAGGATATCTATGAGGCAATTAGCTTAGAGACTTGTGTTAATAAGAGACTTACTCTTGGCGCACCAGGACCTGAGGTAATGAATAAGGTTATTAAGTTAAATGAGGAATATTTAGCTAATAACTAAGTTAAGATTATATAAAACTTTAGATTAAGATATAAGATTTAAACCAGAAATTAGCCTAGGCTAGTTTCTGGTTTTTTATTGCCTTGATGCATTTTCCCTAAGAATAAGGCTTTATATTAATTGTAGAAATATATGTTAAATGATATAATGAAAATAGTTTTTAAGGTAAATCTATAAGGAGATTTCTTATATGATAAGAATTATATATTTTGATGTTGCAGCGCTTTTAGTAAATGCCATCATTGTGTTTTCTTTCTTTTATAGAAAGATGACTAGGGGAGCATCGAATAAGTTTTTTATATTTAATGCTATATGGGAAATTATAACTTGCATTTTTGATATATGGGCTATAACTATTGATACGAGCATGCATAATAGTTTGTTTGAAATTAGGACTGCCTTTATACCTAATTCCCTTTATTTTCTATTTCATTTGTCTAATATTTTCATATATACTTTGTATAATATTAGCATTATAGACTTGTGGCAAATTATGTTTAAGAGGCATGGCTTCTTGATTTTTCATATTCTTTCAATTCTAGCTATCATTATTTTATTGATTGTAAATCATTATAATGGCATGATTTTTAGAATTGATGAAATGGGACATTATATTAGAGGAAATTATATACTTCTAATGTATTTTATTGGTAGTCTGAATTTCTTTTATTCCTTTTTCTTTGTAATTCAACACAGAGATTGGTATGCACAGTCACACTTTAATAGTATTGTTTTGATGTATCCTATTAGTGTACTTGCAATTGGAATTCAATGGTTCTTCCCGTATTTAGTTGTGGAGCCCTTTGCCCTATCTTTAGTTAATCTTTTGGTAAGCCAGACGGTTCAAAGGCCGGAGGTTTTAATTGATGGAGTTACAGGTTTTCACAATATGAACTCCTTTATATCTGATACGAAAAGATACGAAAAGACTAAGTCTAATCGAATGATACTTCTAGTTAAATTAAAGAATTCTTCAATGCTTAGGGGGCTTTTATCTTATGAGCACTACAATTCCTTAATTAGAAGAACTGCAGGTATGATTCAGAATTCGACTAACTTAATTAAGGGTAGATATATTCTTTATTATTTAAACGATGGCAAGTTTGCAATTATTGTTAATCATATTGATGGAAACAGGGTTAAGGCCTTAGCTGAACTAATTGATCATGAGCTTTCAAAGCCTATTAGTTTTAATCATATTAATGTAAATATAAACGCTTACCTTTGCAGTCTTGTATTCCCAGAGGATATTGCTAGCGTGGAGGATTTGATTACATTTTCCAATAGCTTTTACAATAATAGCAAGCTTATGGGAAATATTTACGAGGCTAAGGACATTATTAATGATAAGGAAGTAAGTATAAATACAAACATTGATAAGATCATTGAAAAGGCTTATTTAACGGATAATTTCATGGTTTATTATCAGCCAATTTATTCTGTTAAGGAAAAGAAATTTAAAAGTGCCGAGGCTTTGTTAAGACTATATGACAAGGAATATGGCTTTGTATCTCCAAAGGTATTTATAAAGGCAGCGGAGAAGAGTGGGGCGATTCTAAGAATTGGCGACTATGTTTTAGATGAGACCTTTAAATTTATTGCTAGTGAAGATTTTGAAAAAAGTGGACTTGAATTTGTGGAAATTAATCTTTCAATCCAGCAATGTCTTCAGGTGAATTTGGCGGATGATATCATAAATAAAATGAAGTGTATGGAGATATCTCCAGATAAAGTAAACTTTGAAATTACAGAAAGTATTGCTGGTTATTCTCAGGCTGTGGTTATGAACAATCTTATTAAGCTAAACGATTATGGCATTAAGTTTTCTCTAGATGACTTTGGAACGGGTTATTCTAATCTTAGAAGACTTGGAACCCTGCCAATAACTATTGTTAAGCTTGATAAGCTCTTTGTAGATGAGTATAAGAATGAGGTTATGCAAACCATAATTAAAAATGTAATCTCTATGTTTAAGGAACTAGATTTAAGAATTTTAGTTGAGGGCGTGGAGAATAAAGATCAGCTAGAGTCTTTTATTGGCTATGGTTGTGATGAGATTCAGGGCTTCTTTTTCTCAAGGCCTATAAAGAAGGGAGATTTACTAGATTTCCTAGAAAACTTTAGGGCAGAGGAGCAGGAGAAGTTAGAAGATAATTTCTAGAAATTATAAGTAGAATACAGTTTATCCACTAGAATAATATGAACGCAGTGTAAGCAATCCCCCGCTTCAAAAGCGTAAGCTTTAAGCGGGGGTATAAAGCTTACTAGTGTCAGAAGGGGTTAAAGCCCCTTCTGACAGGTGGCACAAAGTGCCACTGCGTTCATGAGGAAGTAGCGAAGCGGATTCCGAATGTCCGCTTTACTAAAACTAAAGGGATGCCCTAGAGCATCCCTTTAATTTTGTATTTAATTTACCGATTTAAATTGCTAGAGTCAAGACTCGCTCGCGAGTCTTGCGCGCCGGATTCGGGTCTGCTTCAGCAGACAAATTCCTGTCCGAATCCGTGCGCATCCTCGCGGAGCGTTTAACTCAGTCAGAGCTTGTGCCCTGACTGAGTTAAATATTATCAAAATCATCAAGTGAATCTAAATCATCTGGACTTACAATTTTATCAACCTTATTTTCAACCTTATCTTCTTCATAGTCTTCGACTTTGTTTCCTTTATCTTTGTTTGAAGAAACGGCTTTGTTTTCATTTTCAACACCATCTAATATCTCTAACTCTTTTACAGAATCCGGATCATCTTCGAAGTACTCTTCAAAGAATTCTTCCTCTGGAATGTCATCGATTATGATGCTGTCGTTGTCCTCATTATCAATAATGATTTCTTCACGAAGCTTTTCCTTAATAAGCTTTTTCTTAACATCTTCACCTAGGATGATTGACTGTAAGAATACTGGTAGCTTATCTAATTTGCTCTCTTTTTTTCTAATCTTTTTTGAAATAATATAGAGAACAATCAAAATGATAATACTTATAATGCTTACCACAATTCCTAGGATTGAATTAACTGGTGTGTACTTAAGGCTTACTGTATGTGAGCCCTCAGATACGCTTACCATAAGTAGAGCATCCTTAAAGGCGCTTGTTTCTACCTTCTTGCCATCAATGTAAACTGTCCAGCCATCATCGTATGGAATTGAGAAGAGGATATTTCCATCTTCGCTAGCATCAATAGTGCCTTCAATGCTTGTGCTTGAATAGTCTGTGACATTTAGTCCTGACTCATTTAGCTGCTCCATAGCTGATACATAGCGGCTCTCTTCAAGAGTATAAACCACAAGGCCCATAGAACTATCAGATTCAATCTCAATGTCATCCTCAGTTGTGTAGTAGCCTAAATCAAGGATTGTACCTGTCTTAATATTGGTAAAATCTCTTGTTGTTGAATCATTAATAGTTACATGTATTGATGAGCAAGCAGAATTCTTAGTAATTAGGTAAAGGTGTCCGTCCTTTACAGGATTAAAATAAACCCAATTATCATTGCCGTATTCATATGTAAGTGTAAATACGTTTGAAATTCCAGTTAAGCTCTCAACTAAGCTATTAGTATTAACAATGCCATCGCTTGACTTAGTAGGATTCCAGTTATCCTCTGCGTCGGATGGAATTAAGTATCCTACAGGAAGTACATTTTCATTCTTATAAATGAACTCACCGTTGTTGCCAGTTACATAGCTAATTAATGGTCCTTCGTTTAGAATCTTATTGCTAATTAGGTACTTAACTGAGAAAAGTGAGTTAGTAACTAGTGTTGAACCGTTGTAACCATAAGCGTTTGTGGAACTTTCAATTCCAAGGAAGCCAAAGAGCTTTGACATTCCAGCATTACTTGTGGAAGAGAAGTTTGAGATGGAATGGTAATTATGCCAAGCACCATCGTTTTTAGTTCTAGCACCAACCACCTTGTCCATTCTGTAAAATGTATCATCTTGACTTGCAACTTCTTCTGTAACATTTTCAACAGCATCAAAATCAATCTGATAAGATGAAAGGGATGTTGTGCCAAGGCCTGTATTATCCATGTTTATAGTTGCCTCAATGATACAAAGGGAATAGCAGGCAATTAGTAAAATCGGGCTCTTAAATTTCTTATTTCGCTTTAGATAGATTAAAAGGGCGTAGAGTAAAATAAAGGCGCCACTTATATAAACTGTCTTAAAATCATAGGTTTCATCGGATACAAAGAGCTGCTCAACAATTACTAGGAAGCCCATACTTATCCAGAAAGCAAGGGCAAGTTCTTTATTATTGAAGTTCTTTATATTATTAAAGGCCTCAAAGCAAATAATTAATACAAAGAAAATGTAAATAAAGGACTGACGTGCTGGCAAACTGTTTGGATAGTGGAAACCATGCCAAATGTAGTTTGGAATATTTAGGTTAAAGGAAATTAAAAAGATGAGTACTAGGGCCATCTTTGTGATCTTTTCCTTAGGCTTAACCTGTTTTGAAATAACGTAGAGTGGAAGTAAAATAAGGATTGCCACTCCGCAGTAAATATTAGGATGATGTTCTAGGGCTGTGTGCACTGGAATATTAATTAAATGTCTTGTAAATTCCTTGATTATGCTAAAGTAGTTTGACCAAGTTGATGGGAAGGTCGAATTACTTGAAGCGGATAAGGAAAATGTATAAATCTCAGGAAGGAGTAGAATTGCTGCTAGTCCTCCGGCTAGGAGAGAATAGAAGGCAAAGCTATACATTTTCTTAAAATATGCATAAAAAGACTTCTCGCCCTCGTAACAAATAATGAGCACGATAAAGTATAAAACCACGCTAATACAAACCATAATGGAAATGTAGTAGTTTGTGTAAATGCAAAGGCCAAGCATAATGCAGTAGAAAATGCCCTTATTTTGATTTACTAATCTTTCAAGACCAAGAATGATTAGTGGGAATAAAATGATGCAATCAAGCCACATAATATTCCAGCTATAAGCTGCTAAAAATCCACTAAAAGCATAGAAAATACCGAAAGGTACAATGCTTAATTTCTTAGTGTTAAAGTGCTTGGAAATGTAGAAAACAATTGCAAGGCTGGCTATTGAAAGCTTTGTTGCAATAATGTAGTCCATTACAACTGGTATGAATTTTTGTGGGAAAAATGCAATAATAAAATTCACTGGGCTTGCTAAATAGTAAGCAAATAAGGATATGAAGTTAGTTCCCATACCAATATCCCAGGAATACCACAAAGAGTCACCAGATTTAATCTTTTCCCATAGTTCTGAGAAGAATGGGGCATATTGATGATAACAATCTGATCTTAAGTATACATTATTGCCAAAGGGATAAATCTCTTTAATATAGTAAAGAGCAATATACATTATCAGTGGCAATACAAAAGCTACAATGTAAGTTATATTTCCTGAAGGCACAAGACCTGTGCTTTCTTCAAGTAGTCTAAATCGCTTTTTCTTTCTTGTTTTTATATTAGATTTAGTTTCTCTTGATGAATCATGTTCTTGATTCAAAGTGTTTTTCTCTGTTTTTCCTAAGTTAAGATGACTTATATCTAACACTTTAAACTTCCCCCGTTTTAATTTATTTGGGGATTATAAAAATGTATCAAAAAAAGACGTATTAAAGTCAAAATCCCCTAAACGACTGTAATACTCTTACTATTTTAACAAAAAGAGCAATTAGTGTAAATAAATATAAGGATTATATACAAATTATTCTGTAATATTGTCTTGTAAATTTTGTAACATTTTTGTAAAATATTATTTGTACGCAGAGGGACCTTTATGTAAATTAAAGGAGCGTATAAATGAAACTTTTAAAAATATATAATAAATATAGATATTGGCTAAGATATGTAATTATGGGCATTGCGATAGTTGTCCTTGGAATAATTTATATTTTTAGCAGGGATTTTGATAAATTAAACATAAATAATAATGACATTCAAAACGATGTAGAGGAAAGCACAGAATTTGTAACATTTTCTCAAACACAGACAGAGGAGACTAGTAAGATTTACGTATACGTCTGTGGGGAGGTGCAAAATCCTGGGGTTTATGAATGTAATAACGGTGATAGAGTGATTGACGCTATTAATTTAGCAGGCGGTGCTCTTGAAGGCTCAAATTTAACGAATTTAAATCTAGCAGATAAGCTATCTGATGGATTAAAGATATATATTCCTAATATTAATGAAGAAGGGTCAGAGTATTCTTTTAGTGAGACGGGTGGATCATCTAATGGTTTTTCTAATGAAAAAACTAAGAAGGTGAACATTAATAGCGCAACTAAAGAAGAACTTATGACTCTTAAAGGCATTGGAGAATCAAAGGCTGAGGCGATTATTTCCTATAGAAAGGAAAAAGGCGCCTTTAAATCTATTGAGGATATTAAGAATATATCTGGGATTAAAGAGCAAGCGTTTGATAAAATCAAAGATTTTATTTGTGTTTAAAATAAAATAGTAGGAGATTTGGTATGGCTGACAAGGTTTTAGTAGTAGATGATGAAAAGTTGATTGTAAAGGGATTAAAGTTTAGTCTTCTTCAGGATTATAAGACTGTTGATGTGGCTTATGACGGGGAAGAAGCGCTTAATTTAGCCAAAGAGAATAATTACGATATTATTTTACTTGATATTATGCTTCCGAAGATGGATGGACTTGAAGTTTGTCAGCAGATACGTGAATTTTCAGATGTACCAATTATTATGTTAACTGCTAAGGGCAATGACATGGATAAGATTTTAGGTCTTGAATACGGGGCTGATGATTATATAACAAAGCCTTTTAATATATTAGAGGTTAAGGCTAGAATGAAGGCTATTCTTAGAAGAAATAAGTCTAAGAGCCAGGAAGAGAAAAAGTCAAACCTTATTACTGCAGGAGATATGAAGATTGATATTGATGGACGTAATCTCTTTATTGAGAATAAGGAAATCTATCTTACTGCTAAGGAGTTTGATTTACTTGAAATTCTTGCTTCAAACCCAACTAAGGTTTACTCCCGTGATAGCCTCTTAAAGAAGGTTTGGGGAAGTGATTACCCAGGAGATGCAAGAACTGTAGATGTCCATGTTAGAAGACTAAGAGAAAAGATTGAAAAGAATCCATCAGATCCACAGTATGTACATACAAAGTGGGGCGTGGGTTATTATTTTAATGTCTAATAGTAAGTGGTATATATATGGTGAAGGTAAGAAGAAAAAGAAAGAAAATAAGTATTACAAAAATAAGGAAAAGGTTAGTTGCCTTTTTTAAACGATTGTCGGTTATCGAATACATTTTCATAAGCCTTATTTCTTGCGGAACCCTATTCTTGGCGACTTTTGTAATTGATAAGGCATATTATGATGCTTTGGTAGATAAATATATTTCCAACCTGCAGAATACTACAGTAATTGCAGCGGCGGAATACTCTAATTATGCTAGTTTAGAAGATGCAGTTGAAAGTGGTATGAATAATAGGCTTAATGTAGCTTCAGCCATTGGTAATGTTAGACTTAGACTTGTAAATTCTAACTTAGAAGTTACTTGGGATACCTATGGAACGGATACTTCTAAGACTTTGATTAATTCTAAGATTCTTCAGATTTTTCAAAATGAAAAGACAATATCGGAATTTGACAAGGAGAACGGCAAGGTAGAAACAGCCACTCCTGTTTATAATTCTAGTGATGAATTAATCGCGGTTTTAATAGGTGACCTAGATGAATCAGAGGTTGCAGATGTATTTGAATATGTGGATGACATTGATTTTGCCCTTCATATTATTCTTGTGACTGTTTTGCTTGTGATTTTATTTATTAACATCCATTTGATTTATAAAAAGCTAAATAAAAAGTTAGATCTTGTGGCAGATATTGCTCAAGGTCATACAGATAGACGTTTGCCTGAGGGCAAATTAACAGAATATAAAAGATTTGCTAGTGATTTTAATAAGATTTTGGATGCGGCTAGTAAGGTGGATGATTCAAGGAGTGAGTTTGTGTCAAATGTATCTCATGAATTAAAGACACCTATTACTTCAATCAAGGTTTTAGCGGATTCTCTTAATACAGGAGAGGATTTCCCAATTGAAGTCTATAAGGAATTTATGGCGGATATTGTTACTGAGATTGATAGAGAAAGTAAGATTATTGATGATTTATTAGCACTAGTTAGAATGGATAAGTCAGCTTCAGCACTTAATATTACAGCAGTTAACATGAATGAAATGTTAGAGCTGGTTTTAAGAAGACTTCAGCCTATTGCTAAAAAGAAGAATATTGACGTCTTATTTGAAAGCTTTAGACCAGTAATTGCCAACATTGATGAAGTGAAGATGACTAGAGTTATTACGAATTTAGTAGAGAATGCTATTAAATATAATGAGAGTAATGGCTGGGTTCATGTTTCCCTTAACGCCGATCACCAATACTTCTATATAAAGGTGGAGGATTCAGGCATGGGAATTCCAAAGGAGAGCCAAGACAAGGTATTTGATAGATTTTATAGAGTCGATAAGGCTAGATCAAGACAGACAGGTGGTACAGGACTTGGTCTATCAATTGTCAAAAATATTATTCTTATGCATCATGGAACAATTAAGTTACATAGTGAAGAAGACGTGGGAACAGTATTTACCATTAGAGTTCCAATTAACTATGTAAAAGAAGTTAAATGATAGGGGACAATATGAAAAAGATAACTGGTATGATTTTAATCGCAACTATGTTAATAAATTTAGTGGCTTGTCAGACTAGTGGCAGCAGCTATTTTTATTATTACACTAATACAAGTTGCGTAGAACTTATAAAGAAGGAAACAAAGTTAAAGACTGACTCGAATGAAGAAATAATCAAGGCTTTAATTGATTGCATGGGCACTAAAAGCAGTGACAAGAAGGAATGTGTTATTAAGCCAGATTATGTAACAGATCCTACAGTTTCAATTTCAAACGACTATTGCTTACTTGATTTTGATAGTAGTTATTATCAAATGGATTCCTATACGGAAGTTTTATATAGAGCTGCAATGGTTAAGGAAATCACTCAGCTAAAGGACATTGAATACGTGGAATTTAATGTAGATGGCGAGGATCTTGTAAAGAATAATAAAGAAGTTGGGGTAATGACAGCCTCTGACTTTGTAGATGATGCCAATAACGGCGATGATTCCGTTGAGTGGACTAATGTTACCCTTTATTTTGCAACAAAATCCGGGGACAAGTTAATTAGATACAATAGAACTCTTTCTCATAGCAGCAATGTTTCGGCTGAAAAGCTAGTGATTGAGACTTTAATAAAGGGTCCAACCCAGGCAGGTTTTTATAGAACCCTTCCAAGTGATGTGAGAGTCCTTAGCGTATCTGTAATCGATGGAATTTGCTATCTTAACCTTTCAAGCGAATTTGTTGATGAAATGGTAAATGTTACAAGTGAAATTCCAATTTACTCAATTACAAATTCTCTTTGTAGTTTAGAGGGCATCGACGCAGTAAGAATTCTAGTTAATGGTGACTCCTCAATTTCCTTTAGAGAGTCCATTAGCCTAGATACAGAGTTTGAATTTAACGAATCATTGATTAATGAATAATAACTAATGAGAAAGCTATTTTGTAATCTTAGATTAAAAAAAATAGATTATAGTTTGAGAGTATATAGGAAAGATTATGGAAAGACCAATTTTTATTGCAGCTATTTTTGCATTAATAACTGCATTTACATCTATATTTCTAGGGCAGGAATTGACTATTTTTGTCCTAATTACAGGACTTCTTATACTTCTAGCTTTAAGGGAGTATAAGAAAGTCTCTTATCTATATTTAATAATTCTATTAATAATTCCCATTGTAAGTATTAGGTCGTATTTTTACAAAAACCAAGCTAAGTTAATTTCTAATCTAGAAGTTAAGGAGGAGCTTAATACAAATGTATCAGGTTACGTAACTTGTATCACCAAGACGGAAAACGGAATAAGCTTTAGGCTTATGAATGTAAGGGTTGAGGTGGATAAAGATGTTTACCATGCTGATGATCATGCTAGTGATTATGGTAGCGAAAAGACTGCTTCTGAGAAGTTTTCAATTCTAGTTTATGCAGAGGCTAATACAGACCTTTTAGAGGGAGATTATATTGAGGCTAGTGGTAAATTAAAGAGGCTAAATACTAGTAGAAATGAAGGAAATTATAATCAAGAAGAATATTATAAATCCCTTGGAATAAGGGCATCTTTTACGATTTCAGATTTGAAAAAAATAGACAAATCTAAAACGGGGATCTACCCAGAACTTTTTAGACTAAAGGGGAATTTAATTAGAGTTTACGATAAAATTTTTACAAAAGACAAAGCAGCTATTGTAAAGGCCATGACCCTTGGAGTAAGAACAGATTTAACAGAACAACAAAAGCTAGATTTTAAGGATAGTGGAATAGCTCACCTACTTTCAATTTCAGCCCTTCATGTATCCTTACTTGGCCTTACAATTTATAAACTACTAAAGAGAAAACTGGATTATTTAGTTGCGGCCATTATAGCTGTATTTATTATGCTATCTTATCTAATAATTACTAATAATGGTATTAGCTGTAGAAGAGCGGTAATTATGTTAATTGCTTATTGTATTGCGGATAATCTAGCTAGGTCTAATGATTTAATTACAACTATTTCTTTAAGCTTGATAATTTTAATAGTAGATGATCCTTACGTTATAACTAATACGGGTTTTTTACTATCCTTTTTATCCATGGCAGCTATCGCCTTTATTTATCCAATAGTTATAAATGATGAGAAAATCCTTATGCTTTTTAAAAGAGAAGAATTGAATAAAAAGGACATGAAACAAAAGATAAAAAGAAAGCTTAGTGAAGCTTTTTGCCTTAGTCTATCTATTCAAATCGCTACACTTCCTGTAATTATTCTAATGAATTATGAAGTTGCTTTACTTTCTGTACTACTTAATTTAATTGTAATTCCCCTATTTAGCCTTCTTATGGTAAGTGCTTTTCTTTCTGGAATCATAGGACTTTTTAATATATTTTTATCCTTGCTTTTTGCAGGAAGTTCAAATTACATATTAGATTTTTATAGCCTACTTATGAAGATTAGCACAAGCTTTAAGGGTTCCATAATTCTAACGGGGGCTCCAAGAAGAGAATTTGTAATTGCGTATTATCTAATCCTTTTGGTAATTATAATTTTGGCTAAACTACTAAGAGATGAGATTCTATTTAAATATGTCTCTTTCTTTCAAAAAACTCTATTTGGCGCATACATTTTACTAATAATAATTGGGCTTAATCTTCACTACAAGGAGCTGTCAGGCCTTAATATTGTTAGTCTTGATGTGGGGCAGGGGGATTGCCAGCTAGTTAGCTTAGAGGGAAAAAATTTCCTACTTGATGGTGGTAGTACTGATGTTAAAAATGTTGGAGAGTATCGCATTTATCCTAGCCTTAAATATAGAGGAATTAAAAGTCTTGAGGCCATAACGGTGAGCCACTTTGATTCAGATCACGTAAATGGTTTAATTGAACTTCTTGAAAAGGCAGATAGACTTGAAATAAAGAAAATCGTAATTCCGGATGTAGAAAAGCTAGAGGAGAACGAAAATTATCTAAAAATGATAAAGCTAGCAAAGGAGCGAGGTATTAAGCTAGAATATATTAAGGCTGGGGATGTCTTATATTTTCAAAAGAATAAGGGCTTTAAAATCACATGCCTGCATCCCCTTAAAAATTTTAATTATGAGGATGCTAATGATTACTCCACATCCTTTTTAATAAATTACGGGGACTTTAAGGCTTTAACTATTGGTGATGCAACTGCTTTAGCTGAAAAAGCTATAATGGATAATGCTATGGCTTTTGGAGTAGATATTAGTAATATCAACCTTTTAAAGGTGGGGCATCACGGCTCAAAGACAAGCTCAAGTAAGGAATTTATTGATTTTACAAAGCCAAGTTTTAGTATAATTTCTTGTGGCATTAAGAATAGATATCATCATCCAAATGAGGAGACCTTAGATAAATTAAATGCTATAAATTCTAAAATTTATATTACAAGTAAGATTGGCGAAATTATGATAAATACTAAGAATTCCGGGAAATTAACTATAAGGGGATACTTAGATTAGTTTTGATTCTTGCCCTAATACATGGTATAGTTGAAGGGATTAATGGATAATTAGGAGTGACTAAATGAAAGAAATTGCTAAGGATATAAAATCTGGGGAATTTAAGAAGGCATATTTAATATATGGCGAGGAGACCTATTTAATAAAGCGATATAAGGAAAAGTTAAAGCAGGCTTTAGTAGGAGACGACACAATGAATTACGTCTATTATGAGGGCGAATCCATTGATGTGGACGATTTAATTTCTAGTTGCGATACAATGCCATTCTTTAGTGATAGAAAGACGATTATCGTTGAGAATAGCGGCTTTTTTAAGAAGTCTAATGATAAACTTGCAAATTATATTAAAGAATTGCCAGACTATCTTGTTTTGATATTTGTTGAAAAAGAAATAGATAAGAGAAATAAGCTATATAAGGCTGTGCAGTCCATTGGCTACGTTTCAGAGATGAGCTTTCAGACAAGTGCGGTTTTGAAAAAATGGATCGTTACCGTACTTGGGGCAAATCAGATTAAGATTACTTCTGAGGCTTGTGATGAGATTATCTTTAGAACTGGTTCTAACATGGAATTAATTAAGATGGAGCTTGATAAGCTAGAAGGTTATGTGGCGGATAGTAAAGAGGTTACAATTAATGAGGTTAGAGAAATTGTTTCAAGCCAGACAGAGAGTCATATCTTTGAAATGATTGAGGCCCTTGCTAATCACAATCAAAAAAGAGCCCTTAGTCTTTACTATGAATTGTTAATGCTAAAGGAAGCGCCATTAAAGATTTTATTTTTAATTGTTCGTCAGTTTAATGGAATATTACAGACTAAGGAATTAACTAATAGACATCTTTCAAATAAAGAGATAGCATCAGCCCTAAAGCTTCCGCCTTTCGTTATTGGAAAGTATCAAAGCCAGGCTAAAAATTTTAGTCTAGAGGAAATCAAGGATGCCCTTGAATTCTTTGCCGAAATTGACGAGAGTGCAAAGCAGGGTAGAATCTCAGATAGAATGGGTGTTGAGCTTGCAATTGTAAAGTATTCATCAAAGTAGAATTAAATCTAAAGGATTAGATTAAATAAAAAAAGCCAAATTATTAGGGCAGTGCATTAATAATTTGGCTCTTTTAGATTTAATTGTTGGCTTTTTAGATTATTAGACTTAAATAGACTTAAAAAAACCTCGTTGTGAGTGGGCTCCAACGAGGTTTTCATTAATCATATTATTAATCAAGTCTATTAAGCTAATGTGTTAACAGCCTTTGTAATACGAGATACTTTTCTAGCAGCTGTATTCTTGTGGAAAATTCCCTTTGAAGTAGCCTTAGAAATCTCGCTAATAGCAACAGTAAGAGCAGCTTCAGCAGCAGCCTTGTCACCAGCAGCAACAGCAGCTTCTACCTTCTTAATATAAGTCTTAACCTTAGACTTAATAGCCTTATTTCTCTCAGCTCTAACCTGACTTGTAATTACTCTCTTCTTAGCAGATTTAATGTTAGCCAATCCGTACACCTCCATTTAATAAAAATTATAATTTAGAATTTATACTGTTTCGCATTAAAGCCGGACACGGACGATCTAATGTAAACATACTCATATATATTAAAGTAGATTGAGAGGAATGTCAATATAAAATGGGAAAAAGATTTATTTAGTAAGTATTTTATCGTCGAAGTCGTAAATATAGACATTGTCTGAGAGTATCTCAGTTTGAGCAAGTTCAGATTGATTAACTGTATTAATTAGGAAATTAAGATCATCTTTTTTGATATTATCAGTTTTTCTTAGGATTAAAACCTCGTGAATTGAGGATGGAATAATGTAGAGATCACTATCAAGTTTTGTAGCGATTTTTTCAAGAACCCCAGGATAGAAGATACATGAGGCACCATTTACTTTATTTTCATTAGTAAGAATTAGTAAGTCGTCATCATCAAGCCTTACCTCGTCTAGCTCCATAAGCTCCATGTGCTTCTTTTCATAAACGGTCTTAAATAGGGAGTAGCAGTTTGGCTTTAAAAATGTTGGCGCATTAATAAGGGCATCTGCAAAAAGCGTGTCTTTATCAATATTCCAAAACTTAAGATGGGAATTCTTAATTAGTACAGAAGCGCTCTGCTTATCATCCTTGTCAATGACGCAAAGAAATACAAGGGCAAGGTCTAATCTTCTGATATGAGGGATATTTTCTAAAGTCTCCTTATTTCTTTCGTAATTAATAAGCTTAATGGCAAGGTGTTCCTTAACAAAATCGTAATCCGTATATCTATCGGCTTCCTTGGCAAATTCTGGAACCTTGGCATTAGCGTAAGTTTCATTAATTTTCTTAGTAATAGCATCAAGGCTTAAACCGCTTTTATATTCTTCGTATAGGGGATTTAGATAGATGGTTGGGGATACAACCTGGCCGGGACTAATAATTACAAGGCCGTCAAGCTTTAGATTGTTGTTTTTAGTTACCTGATTGATGTTAATCTTCACATCTTCATCAAACTGTGTCTGTAGATTCTCCTTAATAGACTGGGTGAAATCTTCGTAGTTTAATAATTTCATAGAGTTTCTCCTTTTTCTTATCTTTTTGTAAAAATGAAATGTGGTAAGAACTTTACCAATGATTATAGAAATGAATTTTTGAAAATTCTTATGTAGTATATACTAAAGTTTTCATATTGGCAAGTAGAAAATAAATGAAAAAATTTGATAGAAGCGCAAGAATATAGTAATATTAATTAGTATGTCGACACATGTAGCTCAGCTGGATAGAGCGTTTGCCTCCGGAGCGAAAGGTCGCGGGTTCGAATCCCGTCATGTGTATTTTTGCATATGCAAATAGAAAGGAATCAAGATGGAACGAATTAATAAATATTTAAGTGCCATTGGAGTATGTTCAAGACGTGAAGCAGACAGATTAGTTGAGGCTGGAAGGATTTTAGTAAACGGCGAACTTGCTAGCCTTGGAACTAAAGTTAGCGATGAAGATGAGATTAAAATAGATGGAAAACTTGTGGCAAGTAAAAATACAGAAGATGTATTAATTGCCTTTAATAAACCTGTTGGCCTACTTTGCACCACAGCAAGGGACCAGGGAGATAATATAGTAGATTTTATAAATTATAAGACACGAATTTATCCTGTGGGTCGACTAGATAAGGAGTCATGCGGTCTTATTTTACTAACTAATAATGGTGAGATGATGGATAAGCTACTTCGTTCTTCTAATCATCATGAGAAAGAGTATATTGTCAGTGTTGATGGTAAGGTGGATGATGCATTTTTAAAGAAAATGCGCTCCGGTATCTACTTAGAAGAACTAGATAGAACTACAAATAAATGTAAGGTGGAGAAGGTGGATGAGCACACTTTCACAATAATTCTTACTCAGGGCCTAAATAGACAGATTCGAAGAATGTGCAAGGCCTGCAATAGAAAGGTTACAAGCCTTAAAAGACTTAGAATCCTTAATATTAATCTAGGAGATTTAAAGACTGGAGAGTATAGGGAGATTACAGGTAAAGAAAAGGAAACTCTTTATAAGATTTTAGATGATTAGTTGACTTTTGATTTGTAGTTTAGACTTTAAATTTGAATAAAAGCGACATATTGCTTTGTAAAAATGCGACATAAGGGAGAAAATAAAATGGATAAATTAGATAGAATTAAAGAATTAGTTGAGATATTAAATAAGGCGGGGGAAGCCTACTATTCAAAGGGTACAGAGATAATGTCAAATTTTGAATACGACGCCCTTTATGATGAGTTGGTGGCCCTTGAAAAGGAAACTGGTCATGTGCTTTCAAATAGCCCAACAATTAATGTAGGTTTCGAGACACTTTCAGAACTTCCAAAAGAGCGTCACGAGTCTCCAATGCTTAGTTTGGATAAGACTAAGTCAAGAGAAGCTCTTAGAGACTGGCTTGGTGATAATCTAGGTGTCCTTTCTTGGAAACTTGATGGCCTTACTATCGTTTTAACTTACGAGAATGGTGAGCTTAGCAAGGCAGTAACTCGTGGAAACGGTGAGATTGGCGAAATCATTACTAATAATGCTAAGGTTTTTAAAAATATACCTCTAAATATTCCTTACAAGGGAAAGCTGGTGCTTCGTGGTGAGGCAATTATTTCTTACTCAGATTTTGAAAGAATCAACGAGCAGATTCCTGAGGCAGATGCTAAATATAAGAACCCAAGAAATCTATGTTCAGGTTCAGTAAGACAGCTAAATAACAAGATTACAAAGGAAAGAAACGTGCAGTTTAGAGCCTTTAACTTAGTTTCTGCCAATGATGTAGATTTTCAAAATTCTAGAAAATGCCAGTTTGAATGGTTAAAGAGTCTTGGCTTTGACGTGGTGGAATACAAGATGGTTACTAAGGAAACTATACTTGATAGCATCCAGTGGTTTGCAGATACTATTAAGACAAATGATTTCCCATCGGATGGTCTTGTTATTCTTTATGATGATATTGCCTATGGAAATTCTCTTGGTAGAACAGCGAAGTTCCCTAGAAATTCCATGGCTTTTAAGTGGTCTGATGAGACTGCAAAGACAAATTTACGTGAGATTGAGTGGAGTGCTTCAAGAACAGGTCTACTAAACCCTGTTGCAATCTTTGATACAGTAGAGCTTGAGGGTACAAATGTATCTCGTGCAAGCGTTCATAACATTAGTGTTATGGAGGGCTTAGAGCTTGGAATCGGTGATGAAATCGAGGTTTTTAAGGCCAACATGATTATCCCTCAGATTGCTAAAAATCTTACTAGAAGTTCTAAGTTAGAAATTCCAGCTAACTGTCCTGTTTGTGGTGGTGAAACTGAGATTAGATCTGTAAATGAAGTAAAGTCTTTATACTGCATAAATCCTGATTGTCAGGCAAAGCATGTAGGTAGATTTACACATTTTGTAAGCCGTGATGCCATGAATATTGATGGCTTATCTGAGGCTACTCTTGAGAAGTTTATTGGAAAAGGCTTTATTCATGATTTTGTAGACTTATACCATCTTGAAAGACATGCAGATGAGATTATTTCTATGGAAGGTTTTGGTCAAAAGTCATATAATAATCTAATAGAAGCCGTGAACAATTCAAGAAAGACAAATTTAGTTAGAGTAATCTATGGACTTGGTATTGATAACATTGGTTTATCAAATGCTAAGATGATGGTTAAATCCTTAAAGGGTGAGAATAACAAGGAGACTATTGAAAACATTTTAAATGCAACAGTTAAGAGATTAACTGACATTGACGGTGTTGGGGAAATCATTGCAGCCTCTTTAGTGGACTTCTTTAAGGAGGAGAAGAATTTAGACCTATTTAATCGCTTATTAGCTGAGTTAGAATTAGAAGAGATGCAGGAAACTCAGACTTCAAATATTCTAGAGGGCAAGGTGCTAGTAGTAACTGGTACTGTTAACATTTTCCCTAATAGAAATGCAGTCAAGGATCTTGTAGAGTCTCTAGGTGGCAAGGTTACAGGCTCTGTTACTTCAAAGACAAATTATTTAATTAATAACGATTCTAAGTCTCAGTCAGCTAAAAATAAAACAGCAGCTAAGCTAGGAATTCCAGTTATTACTGAGGAGGAATTCATTAAGCTTATTGGAAGAGAGGACCTTCTTTCATAAGATTTTGAACGCAGTGTAAGCAATCCCCCGCTTCGAAAGCGTAAGCTTTAAGCGGGGGTATAAAGCTTACTAGTGTCAGAAGGGGTTAAATCCCCTTCTGACAGGTGGCACAAAGTGCCGCTGCGTTCATGAGGAAGTAGCGAAGCGGATTCCGAATGTCCGCTTTACAATGTGCAGCTTAGTTACTAGAAGTTAGTTTAGGAGGAAAATATTATGCCAGTAAAAATCGCTAACGACCTGCCTGCAAGGTTAGAATTAGAGGAAGAAAATATATTCGTCATGGACGAGGATAGAGCCCTATCTCAGGATTTCAGAGCTCTTGAAATTTTGATTCTTAATCTTATGCCAATTAAGCAAGATACAGAATTACAGCTACTTCGTTCCATGTCTAATACACCACTTCAGTTAGATGTCACATTTTTACAATTAGAAAGTCATGTGTCAAAGAATACATCGGCTTCGCATTTACGTAAATTCTATCAGACATTTTCTGAAATCAAAAACCGCAACTTTGATGGAATGATTATTACAGGGGCACCGGTGGAAAAGCTTGAATTTGAAGAGGTTAACTACTGGGAAGAGCTTACTGAAATTATGGAATGGTCAAAAAAGCATGTAACTTCAACTCTTCATATTTGTTGGGGCGCACAGGCCGGACTTTACTACCATTTTGGAGTAGGTAAGGTGGAATTTGAAAATAAGTTATCAGGTATTTATAAGCACAAGGTAATGAACCGTAAAGAGCCTTTGGTGCGCGGCTTTGATGATATTTTCATGGCACCACATTCAAGATATACAGAAGCCTCAAGACAAGATATCCTTAAAAATAAAGAATTGATGGTACTTGCAGACTCAGAAGAAGCTGGAATCTATATCGTTATGACAGAAGATGGTAAGCAGATCTTTATTATGGGACATCCAGAATATGATAGATACACTCTAGATCAGGAATATAAAAGAGATTTGGAAAAAGGCATAGATCCTGCCCTTCCAGTAAATTACTATCCTGATGATGACTGCAATAGAAAGCCAATCCTATCTTGGAGGAGTCACGCAAATAACCTTTACACAAATTGGTTAAATTATTATGTATACCAGCAGACACCATATGAGCTAGATAAATTGTCATAAAAAGACATTTTCTAAAAAAATAAATTTGGGAAGTCCCATGAAATCTAGCTTCGACTTTTCTATACTAATAATATTATTAACAGTCCAACTATTTTCTGTTAAAATAACTTCTTGTGCGACAAAATCGCTTATAAGTATGAAATGATATAGAAATAGAAGGAGAGACGGTTATGAGTGAATCACCAGTTAGAAAAAGATTAGGTTCTAGACTAGAATATTTGGGATTTGACCTTGTGAAGTACGAGAATGGTAACAAGTACATTCAGGTTAAATGTAAAAGATGTGGTGAAATCTACGATGACGAAGTTAATGTAATTATTAACAAGGGACGTGTCTGTACAAATTGCGGTTCTTTAAAGAAAAAGTCAGAAATGACAGACGAATGGGATAAGAACCTTTATTTTAATGTTATAAGAAACACAAAGGGCAAGGTTAAGGTAAAGAAAGTGTTAAACAATGGCCTTTTCAAAGCTCAGTGTACAAATTGCAATAAAATTTGGGAAACATCAGTAAAGGAAATCGCAAATTTCCAGGCATGCCCAAATTGTGCATACTAAAATAAGCCGTGAGGCATTATATGAAAAAATAGGTGGAGCAAAGCTCCACCATTTTTTTACCTTATTTTTCTTGACAAAATGTACTAAATTTCCATCGTAAATCATAAGTCCTTCGGCATTGTAACTTAAAAAATACATCCATGCCGTAAGTCATAAGCCATCCGGCGGTACCTTCTCAAAAAGAGGGAAAAACCAGTGGGGCATCGCCACACCGTTTTTCCATCCTTATTATTCAAACATTGCATACATCAACACCCTCCCGTTATGTGATACCCTACCTATAATTCCCAAACCTCCCGTACTTTCAATAAACTTCCTATAAGTCTTAATTCAATCCGTCTTTCGATAATCTTCATATAATTCTTACACCTCCCGGCATCTAAACGCTCTCACTGCCCACAGTAGCCAACCGCTAATGCATCCCAGCCGTAGTGGGGCGAGGGGGAGTAGGCTAGGGTTGTAAGCTTAAAGCTTATCGATTTTTTTAAGACAATTCTAGCAGCGTTGGTAGTTAGGCTTTCCGAGCCCGTAGGGCAATGGAAAGTCTTATCTACCACTACGCTGCTAGCTTAGCGGGAGCGTGTCCTTAAAAAAATCGGATAAGCGCAAAGCGTACTCCCGGGTCTCACCCCCTTGCCTCACCCCTCTTGCCTCACACCCTTAAATTTGTTAAAATATACACATAGGGTGATAAAATTTAATATCGATATACGTTTGGAGGAGTTATTATGGAGATTAGAGATTCTAAACCAATTTCTAAGAGCAATAAGACTTTCATGCTTTTACTAATTGCTGCAGTGGTGCTTTTTGCAACATTTGCTATGGCTTACTTTAAAACCACATGTGTTGGAATTTCTGAAGAGGAGACAGAATCAAAGATACAGGTGGCAGCAGATGAGGGAACTATTTATAGTCCAGATAATGAGACTAGTATAGATGCCCTAGATATAGACAGCATTGATGGTATCTATATTGCTGGCTACAACGACTTTGAAATCTTAACAAATTCAGGTTATACAAAGCTAAACTTAATCGATGAATCTTTTATTGTTGATGCGGAATGCGAAAGAATTGTAAATTTACTTGCGCTAGCGGCTATTAAACTTGATAAAAATCAAGAGGGCTATTATTATAATATTCAGCCGGCAATTACAGAGTTATATGGAGGTTCAAAGGAAGTTGAACTAAAGGAGATAACAGAGTTTTACAATTATTCCCCAAGTGAGATTTTAGCTAGTGAGGTAATAATTGATAAGACTAATTTATCTGTGTCAGATGCTTTAGTTCAAACTAGTAACGATTTACTTCCAGATGGCTGTAGGCTAGAGCAAAAGGCTGGAGGAGTGTTGGTTCTTACAATTCCGCAATATCAGGAGAGAATTACATTTCGAAAGGTCAATATAAAGATTGATTAGGGAGACATTATGGCAACTTATTATATGCCTGTAAAGGTTTTTGAAGAGACAGATGTAGTTAGAAAAAAAGCGGGAGAAATAGCTAAACTTGGTAGCAAAGCATTAATTGTTACAGGTAAGCATTCAGCTAAGGCTAATGGTAGCTTAGATGATGTAATAGCGGCACTTGATGAATATAATATTTCTTATATACATTTTAATAAGATAGAAGAAAATCCACTAGTTGAGACCGTTATGGAGGCAGTGGATTTTGCAAAGAATGAAAATGTAGACTTTGTGGTGGCTATTGGCGGCGGCTCACCTCTTGATGCAGCAAAGGCAATTGCACTTATGTTAAAGCATCCAGAGGAGGATTCCTCATATTTATTTAGAGCAGGCGGCGACGATAGTCACCTACCTTTATGCCTAATTCCTACAACTTGTGGAACAGGCTCAGAGGTTACTGGAGTTTCAGTGCTTACAAGAAATGATATTAAGACAAAGCAGTCAATTAGCTTTAAGATCTTTGGCGACATCGCTTTACTTGATGGAAAATATTTAGAAAGTCTTAGCACAAAGGTGCTTAAAAACACTGCAATGGATGCCTTTTGTCATTTAGTGGAGAGCTATGTAAACAACAATGCAACTATCTATTCTAGAATTGTATGTCTTGATGGTCTTAGTTCTTTTAAAAATGTATTGCCAGTAGTTAAGGGTGAGAAAAAGCCTGAACTTAGCGATTATTTTAACTTACTTCGTACTTCTACATACGCAGGTATGGCAATCGCTCAAACTGGTACTGCAATTCCACACGGTCTTAGCTATGCATTTACTTATAATTTAGGCGTGGAGCATGGTAGAGCTTGTGGATATTTTCTTGCGGGCTATTTAAAGATGGCTTGTAAAAAATGGACATGTCTTTCACAGGAGTTATCTGATTATTTCAAAACAAATTTGAACAATCAATTTAGCACAGTAGGCGAAGCTGAGGTTAATTTAATCCTAAACACTGCAGGAATTGCCTCTGTTGAAGAGTTTGAAAAACTATATGCATTAGTATGTGAAAAAGTAGAAGTGGAAGAGGCTAAGCTAAATAAAGAGCTAGATAATACAGTTAATGACTTATTTAATAATAAGGCCAAGCTTTCAGTGGCACCTTTTACAATTACAAAGGAAGAATTAACTGAAATAGCTTATGATATTTCAAGAAAGAACTAAAATGTAGAAAAGAATTAACATTTTCTAAAAAATTCTCTAATAATAAAGATTGCATAAAATATATCATTAGCAAGCTAGACGAGAGCTAAAGTAAAGCATATAATTTAAGCGAAACACATTACTAGGCTTGGAAGGAGAATAAAATGGCTTGTACAACAATTTTAGTAGGTAAGAATGCATCTTATGATGGTTCTACTTTAATGGCTCGTAATGAAGACTCACCATCTGGTGAATTTACAGCCAAGAAATTTATATCAGTAAATAAGGGAAAGCAGCCTAGATCTTATAGATCAGTGCTTTCAAAGTTTAAGATCAAATTACCAGCAAACCCTCTTAGATACACAGCAATGCCTAATGCAATTGACAATGAAGGTATCTGGGGCGAGGCAGGTATTAACGAATTAAATGTGGCTATGTCAGAAACAGAGACAATCACTAGTAATCCAAGAGTTCTTGGTGCTGATCCACTTGTAAAGGACGGTTTTGGCGAAGAGGATATGCTTACAATCGTGCTTCCATACATTAAGTCAGCAAGAGAGGGCGTGCTTCGTTTCGCATCCCTTCTTGAGGAATATGGTACTTATGAGATGAATGGTGTGGGTTTTCAGGATAAAGACGAAGTTTGGTGGCTTGAGACTATTGGCGGTCATCACTGGATTGCAAAGAGAGTTCCAGATGATGCTTACGTGGTTATGCCAAACCAGCAGGGTATTGATTTCTTTGACTTTGTAGATGCATTTTCAAAGAAGGAAAATCACATGTGCTCTAAGGATATGCTTGATTTCATTAAGGATAATCATCTAGACCTTGGCATGCATGATGAAGGTTATAAGATTGAAGAGGACAAGGCTTTTGATATTAGAGCAGCTCTTGGTTCTCATGATGATTCAGACCGCACTTATAACACACCTAGAGCTTGGTTTATGGCTCGTTACCTTAATCCTACAACTTACACATGGGATGGTGAGGGTGCAGATTACACACCTGAGTCTGATGATATTCCATGGAGCTTTGTTCCTGAAAAGAAGATTACAATTGAGGATGTAAAGTACGTCTTATCTTCATATTATCAGGGAACACCATATAATCCATATGGCAAGACTGGTGACCTTACTAATAAGGGTAAGTATAGACCAATCGGTATTAGCAGAAACAATTTCCTTGCTATTACTCAGCTTCGTCCATATATGCCAAAGGAATTTATGGCACTAGAGTGGATTTCAGTGGGTTCTAATGCTTTTAATGTTTCAGCACCTTTCTATGCAAATGTTAATAGAACACCAGATTACCTAGCTAACACAACTGCTAGAGTTTCAACAGATAATTACTATTGGTCATCTAGACTTATTGGCGCAATGGCTGATGCTCACTACAATACAACAGCTATTCACATTGAGCGCTACCAGAATAAGGTACACTCTAAGGGCCACGAGATGATTAATGCCTTCGATAAGGAATTATTATCGAAGGATTTTGCAAATGTATCAAGAAAGCTTGCTAACTGCAATGACGCTATTGCAGAGATGCTTAAAAAAGAGACAGATGATGCCCTTGATAAGGTGCTTTATACAGCAAGTTGCGGTATGAAGAATTCTTTTGCTAGATCTGATGCATAAGTCAAATATGGATTTTTTGGACAACCTCCAATTCTTTTATAAGTTATTTTAGTTGTTAAATTTACTGTTATAGCATTGCGAATATATGCATAATGTGTTATTATTACTTTAACAATATCGTGTATAACTGAATATTAGGAATTGGAGGTTTTTTGCATATGAACTTTAAAGATTCAATGGCTGGAAAACTTAAGAGGATGAAGGTGGCTGATAAGTTTAAATACATTTTCAAAAATCTTTACATCTATCTTGGTTTACCGATTATAATACTTCTTATTACAACGACTTATTCTTTAGCTAGTACCTATACTATGTATAATAAGTATTATAAGCAAGACAATCTTCAGGGAGAGTTAAGAATTGACATTCAGGCTTATTTAAAGAATGCCTGGTGGGCACTTTCTGATCGAGCCGAAGAAGACCTAAATAGTCATTTAGATGGCTGTGAGGAGAAAATATCAGAGTTAGACACATTTTTATCTGACCTAGAAGATGTTTATGATAATGATGATAATATTGAAGCTGTAAGAACGGACATTAAGACCTTAGGCACTTTAACTAGTGAACTTACTGCACTTTTTGCTGCAGGAGAGCTTACAACAACGGGAATGTCTAATGAGGCAGATATTTACAAGTTTATAAATGAAGATGTAAATTCTGCAGTAAAGACTATGGCATCAGATTTAAAGGCTATTTCTTCTGATAGTTTTGACACAGCTTGGAAGGCTTTTAGAACATCTTTGATTGCAACAATTGTCTTACTTGTAGTTTCTGTTTTATTTATTGTGATAGCAGTTATATTTGTTAATATGTCAAGTAAGGTCCTTAATGATAGCATTTTGTCTCCGTCTATGGAGATTTCAAAGGCGGCTAAGGATATGGCAGATGGATATATTAACATTGATATTCAATGTGATTCCGAGGATGAGCTTGGAGCCATGGCAAGAGACTTAGAGAAGGCTACAGATGTTATTAAGTCGATTACTGAGGACATTATTAGAACTGCCGATAAGATGGCAGGGGGCGACTTTAGAAGTGGTAGCTCAAATCCAGAGCTTTATATTGCAGATTACAAGGCTATTAACGCAGCCTTTATAGATATTTCTAATAAGCTTTCTAGTACTTTGAAAAATGTAAAAGAGGCCAGTGCTAGCGTATCAGACGGTGCAGCAAATCTTCAGGATGTATCTGTTAACTTATCGGAAGGTACTTCAAGCCAGGCAGCAGCTGTAGAAGAGCTTACAGCCTCTGTTGAACTTGTTACAGAACAGACGGAACTTCTTGCAAAGGATGCAGTTGAATCTATGAAGTCAGCAAGCGTTGTTGTAAAGGATGTAGAGACTGGTACAGAAAAGATGAGTGGCGTTACAAAGGCTATGGAGCGAATTACAATTGCTTCTAGTGAAATTGAGAAGATCACAAGTACTATTGAAAGTATTGCTTCTCAGACAGCCCTTTTATCATTAAATGCTAGTATTGAGGCAGCTCGTGCAGGTGAGGCTGGACGTGGCTTTGCAGTTGTAGCTCAAGAAATTAGTGAACTTGCCAATGAAAGTTCTACAGCAGCAAAGAATACTCACAAGCTTATTGATGATACAATGAATGAAATTAAGACAGGTAATGCAGCGGTTGAGGAGACTACTCTTGCCTTAAAGAAGGTACAGGAGTCTGTATCTGCAGTTGCTGAAATGATGAAGGCTTCTAAGGATAGAGCTAATGCGCAGGCATCAAGCATGAAGGAAATCAACATTGGTATCGAGCAGATTTCTAATGTTGTAAATGTAAATTCTGCCACAGCTGTACAGGCTAGCCAGGTTTCTGGTGACCTATCAGCTCAGTCACAGGGCTTAAATGCTCTGATTGACGAATTTAATATTCGATAACTTGAGTCTTTTTTATAAAAAGGCGATGCATGGATATAAGTGTTAATAATGGAGATAAACTTAGTCTGTGCGTCGCCTTTTGCCTATTTAGAAACATTTTCAAAAGATTAATTAGTTAATATAGGCTAAACTAAACACAAAATTTTCATCACAAGAAATCTTTTAGTATAGTAAGTAGTTTGATATAATAAATATGTGCTAAAACTATATTTTGGAGAAACAAAGATATGCTAGATGAAAATGAAATTATGCCCTTTAATTTTTTTGCCTATGGTGGAAAATATAGTGGGCAGCATGGAGGCATGCGTTATCTCATTGAAAGAGATGGCGAAAAGCCAGATTTTATCTTAAGAGGTAATGTTTGGCAGGGACCTTATGCCTCGTGTAGTGTTCCTAAAGAAAAGATAAGTTCTAAGGAGTTTGACTATAGCGAAGAGGGTCGTCTAGAGCTTATAGATTGGTTGAAAGATCAGTACGATACAAGGTTAGAAGAGTGGGATAATGCTCCTTCTATACTAGAAGCAGAGCCTTATAAACATTAGTTAAAGTTTGATTTATTCTGATTAAATATAATCTTATTTGAATAAAATGCTTGATGTTACTAGTGTTTTTAAGTTATTATTGTTTAGGACTAAGAAAAGAAAGGATTTATTGTGAAGGAATAAGATATGGAAGTTATTTCTATTGTGCTTTCGTTGCTTCTTGGCGTTGCATTATTTTTATATGGAATGTCAGTCATGGGCGATGGCTTAAAGCGTGTGGCGGGTAATAAGTTAGAAACTACCCTTTATAAGTTAACAAATACTCCAATTAAGGGGGTTTTATTAGGTGCTGTTGTAACAGCGGTAATTCAGTCATCATCAGCAACATCAGTTATGGTTGTTGGTTTTGTAAATTCAGGAATGATGAAGGTAGCCCAGGGTATTGGTATTATCATGGGTGCTAATATAGGAACAAGTATTACAGGTTGGATACTTTGTTTGTCATATATCGATGGAGTAAGCGGTATTGCTTCACTTCTTTCAACAGCAACTATTTCAGCTATCGTGGCTATTATAGGTATTATCTTTAAGACATTTGTTAAGAAGAATACTTATAAAAATGTTGGCGATATCATGCTTGGTTTCGCAATCCTTATGGTTGGTATGCAGACAATGAGTTCTGCCGTATCTCCACTTAAATCAAGCCCAGCTTTTGTAAGCTTACTTACAATGTTTAAAAACCCAGCTCTTGGTATTTTAGTTGGTATTGTATTTACTGCTATTTTACAGAGTGCTTCGGCTTCAGTAGGTATCTTACAGGCGCTTTCAGTAACAGGTGGCATTTCATTTGCAGCAGCATTCCCAATTACAATGGGTATTGGTGTTGGTGCCGCAGCTCCAGTTTTACTTTCAAGTATTGGAAGTAGCAAGAATGGTAAGAGAGTAGCCATTGTTTACTTAATTAACGACTTATTTGGTATGATTTTCTGGTCGATTGTTGTTTACTCAATTAATTTTGTAATTGGTGGATTCCCATTTATGGATATGGCTATGAGACCAGTGACAATTGCTATGCTTAATACAATATTTAGAGTAGCAACAGTTGTTATGTTATTCCCATTCATTAAGTACATTGATAAGTTAGTTCATCGTCTTATTAAGGATAATCCAGAAGATGCAGATGATTCAGCTGACTTTGAATTACTTGAAGAAAGATTCTTAGCATACCCTGATTTAGCTATTAATCAGTCACATGAAGCTATAAATGGTATGGCAAGAAAGTCAAGAAAGAATATTTTAAGAGCAGTTGAGCTTATGAACAACTACTCTGATGAAAGATATAAGGTCATTCAGGAAAAGGAAAATGTAATTGATAAATACGAAGATAAGTTAGGTAACTACCTTATGAAGTTAACAGGTACATCTCTTTCTCCTGCACAGACAAAGCAGGTAACTAAGTTCTTACATACTATCGGTGATTTTGAAAGATTAGGTGATCATGCTGTTAACCTTTCAAAGGTAGCCTTAGAACTTCACGAGAAGAAGACAAGCTTTTCTGACTATGCTGAGTATGAAGTTAGTGTATTACGTGCAGCGGTTCTTGAAATCGTTGAAATTACAGAGACAGCCTTTACAAATGACGATGTATTACTTGCGAGAAGAGTAGAGCCTTTAAGAGAACACATTACAATTCTATGTAATGAGTTAAAGACTCGACACATTGTTAGACTAAGTAAGGGTATTTGTACTTATAACCAGGGATTTGCCTTTAACGATTTATTAACTAACATGGAAAGAATTGGTGCTCACTGTTCTAATATAGCAGTTGCTATGATTGAGATCGAAGATTCAGAAATCGCATCTCATAGCTATTTAAAGAGCGTCAAGGAATTAAAGGATGACGAATACATGCTTATCTTTGATGAATACACAAGAAAGTATGATGTTAACAAAAAAGAGAATGACTTAAGAGAAAGAATTGATACAACAAGAGCTTAATTCTTTACACTAAAGTTATAATAACAAATAAAAATTTTTAAAGCCCTTTCTGGAAAGTGAAATTCCTAGAAAGGGCTTTTTACCGCTTGTTTAGTAACTATTCTAAATGTCATACCTACTAAAATTAAAGAAAATTATAAAAATAGGGCAAAAGTACTATTGCAAGTATGTATATATTTGCTATAATAAAGTTACATTAAGTAGTGAACAACTTAATATACAGTTTTTAATAGTGATTGCGGCACTATTAATTACAGTGGAAAAAGCACAACCTCCTCCCGGTTGTGCTTTTTTGGCATTAAAATATCAAACTTATAATTGCCATATGATGTCATAAAGGCTATTATAAAAGTATAAATATAAAGAGAAGGAAAAATTAATATGATAAGTTTTGATAGCCACCTACATACTAGATTTAGCTCAGATTCAGAGGCAGACCCAAGAGCCTATATTAAGTTGGCAAAAGAAAAGGGCATGAAGGGCATTTGCTTTACAGATCACAATGACTATGACTTTCCACTTGAGGATGGAAAAGTGGTTTTTGATTTGGATTTTAAGGCATATTTAGACTATATGCTAAAGCTTAAGGAGGAGTTTAGAGGCTCCTTTGATATAAGAGTTGGAGTTGAGCAGGGACTTATGAAATCAGTGGCTAGCCGTGTAGATTCATATGATCCTGAGAATAAGCTAGATTTTATTATTGGCTCATCTCATTTGGTGGAAGGAGAAGATCCTTACTATCCAAGTTACTGGGAAGGCAGGGCAGTAAAGGATACTATTATAAAGTATTATGAGAGTATTATGGAAAATATAAAAACTTGCCACAACTTCGATATTTACGGTCATTTAGACTATATAATTCGATATGCCCCAGAAAAGGATATAAATTATAACTGGAAAGATTATTATGACTATTTTTATGAGATTTTAAAGTCATTAATTTATCAGGGTAAGGGAATTGAGGTTAATACAGCTGGCCTTAAATATGGTCTTAAAAATCCTAATCCTGATATTAATATAGTGAAATTGTATAAAGAACTAGGAGGTGAGATAATTACCGTAGGTTCTGATTCTCATAGTGTTGATTATTTAGGATATGAATTTGACCGAGTTTATAATATGCTAAAAGAATTAGGATTTAAATATTATTCCGTTTTTAAGGATAGAAAAGCGGAATTTTATGAAATTTAGTAAGATGATTATTTTTGTTGTAGTTTGAGTTTTTAGAAGGTTAAAAAATTGGCATTGGGCAAAATTTCCTATATGTTTTTAACAAAAAGAAACTAAAAACCTTATTTTAGTACTCTAAAATATGTATAAAGCATACTGTATACAAGGGTTTTTTAGCAATTTAAACAAGGTTTAAATTAAATATTAGTTGTTTGTTGCTAAATTTTTAGAATTGTGAAAATTAAAACGACAACTACTTGATATTTAAACAAAATTTATGTAAAATAACTAATAGTTGATTTTTTAACAAACTAAAATTCAATGTAAAATCACTTTTAGGAGGATTCAATTTATGTCAGTAAAAGTAGCTATTAACGGATTTGGCCGTATCGGTAGACTTGCATTCAGACAGATGTTCGGTGCAGAAGGATACGAAGTAGTAGCAATCAACGATTTAACAACACCTTCAATGCTTGCTCACCTTTTAAAGTATGATACTTCACAGGGTAGATATGTAGAGCTTGGTCATGAAGATGACGTAACAGCTGATGATGAGGCTGGTACAATTACAGTAAAGGGTAAGACAATTAAGATCTACAAGGAACCAGATGCTAACAACTGCCCATGGGGAGAAATTGGTGTAGATGTAGTTCTTGAGTGTTCAGGTTTCTATACATCAAAGGCTAAGGCACAGGCTCATATCAACGCTGGTGCTAAGAAGGTTGTAATTTCAGCTCCAGCTGGTAATGACCTTCCTACAATCGTTTACAATGTAAACCATGAAACATTAACAAAGGATGATAAGATTATTTCAGCAGCTTCTTGTACAACAAACTGCTTAGCTCCTATGGCTGATGCTCTTAACAAGTTTGCTCCAATTCAGTCTGGTATCATGACAACAATTCATGCTTACACAGGTGATCAGATGATCCTTGATGGTCCTCAGAGAAAGGGTGACTTAAGAAGATCTAGAGCAGGTGCTGCTAATATCGTTCCTAACTCAACAGGTGCTGCTAAGGCAATCGGTTTAGTTATTCCAGAACTTAACGGTAAGTTAATCGGAGCTGCTCAGAGAGTTCCTACACCTACAGGTTCTACAACAATCCTTATCGCTGTAGTTAAGTCTGATAAGGAAGTAACAGTTGATTCTATCAATGCTGCTATGAAGGCTGCTGCAACAGAATCATTCGGTTACAATACAGAATTAATCGTATCTAGCGATATCGTTGGTATGAGATTTGGTTCATTATTCGATGCTACACAGACAATGGTATCTAAGATTGATGACACAACATACCAGGTACAGGTTGTTTCTTGGTATGATAATGAAAATTCATACACAAGCCAGATGGTTAGAACAATCAAGTACTTCGCTGAATTAGGTTAATTTAGAATTAGGTTAATTAGAATAAGTAATCAATAATTTTATTGATTTATAGTTGTAAAGATTAAAACCGGAGAATTCTATTAATAGCGTTCTCCGGTTTTTTTAAAAAGATGTAATTGGGATATAGACCATCAAACATCAAGGTTTGGGTGTTAATTGGTCTGTAGCTCAATTACAGAATCATTTTCTATAATGGAGGAAAATAATATGCTAAATAAGAAGTCTGTTGATGATATCAACGTTAAGGGTAAGAGAGTTTTAGTAAGATGTGATTTTAATGTACCATTAGATGGGGATAAGATTACTGATGAGACACGTCTTGTAGCTGCTCTTCCAACAATCAAGAAGTTAGTTTCAGATGGTGGTAAGGTTATCCTTTGCTCACACTTAGGTAAGCCAAAGGGACCAGATGCTGCATTTTCTTTAGCACCAGTTGCTAAGAGATTAACAGAATTACTTGGTCAAGAAGTAAAGTTTGCAGCTGATGATACTGTAGTTGGCGACAATGCTAAGGCTGCTGTAGAAGCAATGAACGATGGCGATATCATTTTACTTGAAAATACAAGATTTAGAGCAGAAGAAACAAAGAATGGTGAAGCTTTCTCTAAGGACTTAGCTTCAATTGCTGATGTATTTGTTAATGATGCTTTCGGTACAGCACATAGAGCTCATTGCTCAAATGTTGGTGTTACACAGTATGTTGATACAGCTGTTGTTGGTTACCTTATGCAGAAGGAAATTGACTTCCTTGGTAATGCTGTAAATAATCCAGTTAGACCTTTCGTAGCTATTTTAGGTGGTTCAAAGGTTTCTTCAAAGATTCCTGTAATCAACAATCTTCTTGATAAGGTTGATACTCTTATCATCGGTGGTGGTATGTCATATACTTTCCAGAAGGCTAAGGGTGGCTCAGTTGGTAAGTCATTAGTAGAAGATGATTATCTTGATTATGCTAAGGAAATGATGGCTAAGGCTGAAGCTAAGGGCGTTAAGTTATTAATTCCTATCGATACAGTAACAACTAAGGAATTTAAGAACGATACTCCAAGCAAAATCGTTGAAGCTGGCCATCAGGAAGCAGACGATATGGGTATGGATATCGGACCAAAGACTTGTGAATTATACAAGGATGCTCTTAAGGATGCTAAGACAGTTGTTTGGAATGGACCTATGGGTGTATTCGAATTCGATAACTTTGCAAAGGGTACTGTAGCTGTTGCTGAAGCTCTTGCAAACTTAAAGGATGCAACAACAATCATCGGTGGTGGTGATTCAGCTGCTGCTGTTAATAATTTAGGATTTGGTGACAAGATGACTCACATCTCAACAGGTGGTGGAGCTTCTCTTGAATTCCTTGAAGGTAAGGAATTACCAGGTGTAGTTGCAGCTAACGATAAGTAAGATATAAGATTTACTGCATAAATTATAAATATAAGGCCATAGTGGCTACATATGTGACCACTATGGTTTTTATTTAAACAGTATCGTTAAAATAATCACAAAGACTGATAAAATTATAACATTAAGATGCGAATAGAAATAGATAGAAGTATAGTACGTGAAATAAAACCTTGTTATTAAGATAATAATTTGAGATAATTAAGTTAGTTTAAATTAACAAGGGGGAATTTGAAGTGTTATATGAAGATAAAATTTTGATAGGTAAAGCCAATGATAAAGAGGTTTACATTTTTCCTGAAATGGCTAATAGACATGGTCTAATAGCAGGAGCTACAGGAACAGGAAAGACAGTAACCCTAAAGGTGCTTGCCGAATCTTTCAGTGAACTTGGTGTTCCGGTGTTTTTAGCGGATGCCAAAGGGGATTTGGCAGGGTTATCATATCTTGGTGAAATGTCAGATAATATCAAGAATAGAGTAGATAAATTGGGACTTGAGAAATATGGTTTTTGCTTAGATTCTTTTCCAGTTACTTTTTGGGATGTCTATCAAGAGAAGGGCATACCACTAAGAACTACGGTTTCGGAAATGGGTCCTATGCTACTTTCAAGAATATTAGAGTTAAACAACCTGCAGTCAGACATTTTAAATATAGTCTTTAAGATTGCAGATGACGAGAAACTTTTGCTTATAGATTGTAAAGATCTAAAGGCTATGCTTTTACATATAGTTGATAATGCGGACAAATACTCCCTTAGCTATGGTAATATGTCTAAGCAGAGTATTGCAGCTATAATAAGAGCTATTGTTTCTTTAGAGGCTAGCGGCGGTGAGACATTTTTTTCTGAGCCTGCAATTGATATTAATGATTGGTTTTCCCAGGATGAAAATGGAAAAGGTTGGATTCAAGTATTAGACTGTCAGAAGTTAATGCTAAATCCAAAGCTTTATGCGACTTTTCTTTTATGGTTGATTAGCGAAATATATGAAAGTCTGCCTGAGGCAGGAGATTTAGACAAGCCTAAGATGGTTTTCTTCTTTGATGAGGCGCATATGCTTTTTGATGATGCCCCAAAGGTGTTAATCGATAAGGTTAGTCAAATGGTTAAATTAATTCGTTCCAAGGGTGTGGGTATTTATTTTATTACACAATCCCCTAACGATATACCTGATGAGGTATTAGCTCAATTGTCTAATAAGGTAATTCATGCAATTAGAGCATATACTCCAAAGGAACAAAAGGCGGTAAGGGCTGTGGCAGAGTCTTTTAGAGCAAATTCGGAATTTGATATTAGCGAAACTATTTCTAATTTAGGAATTGGTGAAGCACTAGTATCGGTTTTAGATAGGGATGGTATTCCTACTATAGTTGAAAAAACAAAGATTTTACCACCAAGAAGCATGATGGGAGCTATAAATGATGAGGCTAGAAATGAAGTCATAGTTTCTGATGAGTTAAATAATAAATATGCCACTTATGTTGATAATGAATCTGCTTATGAATTTATGGCAAGATTAAAGGCTAGAGAAAGTCTGAATCCGAGTGGAACCACTATAGATAACAATCAAAACGAAAAGAGAAACGTGAATAACACACCAACGATTAGGAGGTCTAGATCTACAAGCACTAGAACTACTAATCCAAGGCCAAAAGAATACAAGCCTACTAGCACAACAAAACGGAGAACTTCATCCAATTATAATAGAACCTTACAATCAAGTGCTAGTAAGATTGGTAGACAAGTAGGCAAGTCAATTGGTGATAGTATTGGAGGTAGTTTTGGTAAAAAGCTTGGTGGGGACATTGGCTCTTCTTTAGCAAGGGGTATCTTTGATACATTTTTAAGAAGATAGATTATTAACCTAGATATATGTGAAAGCTTTGCGTAAAAGATTAGATTTTTTCATTAAAAGTATGGAAAATACCAAACCAATGTGATATAATTTTTGTAATGTATTGTCAGTGCGGTGAGAATTAAATATATAGGGGTAAACGTTTAGCATTGGCGGAAAATGGAGGCTTAATATGAGACGTAAGGTTATTGCGGGAAACTGGAAGATGAATATGACACCATCTGAGGCAGTAAAGTTAGTTAATGATTTAAAGGCTAATGTAGCTAATACAGCAGTGGATGTTGTATTTTGTGTACCAGCAATCGATATTGTACCTGTTGTAGAAGCAGCTAAGGGTACTAACATTTGTGTAGGTGCTGAGAATATGTACATTGAAGAAAAGGGTGCATATACTGGAGAAATTAGTCCAAACATGTTAGTTGATGCAGGTGTATCACATGTAATTATTGGACATTCAGAAAGAAGACAGTACTTCAAGGAAGACGATGAATTCCTTAATAAGAAGGTTAAGAAGGCAATTGAACATAAGTTAATTCCTATCATTTGCTGTGGTGAAACACTTGAGCAGAGAGAAGAAGGAGTTACACTTACATTCGTTAAGGGTCAGATTAAGGCAGCTTATGAAGGAGTATCTGCAGCAGATGCACTTAACACAATCGTAGCTTACGAACCAATCTGGGCTATTGGAACAGGTAAGGTTGCTACAACAGAGCAGGCTGAAGAAGTTTGTGCTTCTATCAGAAAGGATTTAGAAGAAATTTATGATGCTGATACAGCTTCAAAGATTAGAATCCTTTATGGTGGTAGTGTTAATGGTTCTAATGCAGCAGAATTATTTGCTCAGGAGAACATTGATGGCGGTTTAGTTGGTGGCGCAAGTCTTAAGCCAGAATTTGCCAATATTGTAAATTACTAAAATCTAAGTGTAGTTGGTATTAGCTTAATGTGTAATATCGACTACACTTTTTTTCTTATATTTAGTATAATATTAAGGCAGATTAGTATAGGGAGGAAGATAGATATGTTTGCAAAATCAGATGTTTCAAGAAATAAGTGTATGTTGTTTAGTGGTTTTGCTTTCAATGGATATGATTGGTGGTGGCATAATTTCACCGGAATCAATGAGAAGACTGGAGAGAAGAAGACATTTTTTATAGAATATTATCTTTGTAATCCAGGACATGGCCGCAAGGAAGCAGTACTTGGCCAATTAGAGGCTAACAAGAACAAGGGAATTAAGCCTTCATACCTTATGGTTAAGGCTGGATGCTGGGGCGAGGACAGCCTTGAACTTAATAAATTTTATGGCTGGGGTGAGATTGCAGTTTCAAGATCTGTGCCATATTCAATTAACTGTAAGGATTGTTTTGCTTCGGAAAATAGCATCACAGGTATGATAAGCATCGATGAGCAGACAGCTAAGGATCATCCAGAATATATGACAGATGCCGGTTCTATGTATTGGAATCTTAAGGTGTCTAAGAATTTGCCATTTAATGTGGGTTACGGAGCTAGTAAGCTCTTTAGAGACCTAGAGGCCTTTGAGATGTATTGGCATGTAGAAGGCATGAGAACTTTATTTGACGGAGAGGTAGTGCTTAATGGAGTGACTTATAAGGTTATTCCTAACAAATGTTACGGTTACGCAGATAAGAACTGGGGACGCGATTTTACAAGCCCTTGGCTTTGGTTGTCCTCTAACAATTTAAAGAGTAGATTAACAGGAAAGAAATTAAAGGGTAGTGCCTTTGACATTGGGGGAGGCTGCCCTAAGATATATATGGTTTCACTTAAGAGAAAGCTCCTTGGAGCCTTTTATTACAGAGGAGAAGAGTATGAATATAATTTCTCAAAGTTTTGGGATAAGGTTCATACAAGATTTAGATTCTATGAGACAGAAGATGCTGCCTATTGGTATGTTGCCCAGGAAAACCTTGATTCTGTTATGATTACAAAGGTTAAGTGCCTTAAAAAGGACATGATTTATATTAATTATGAGTCACCTGATGGCATGAAACGACATAACAAGTTATTAAATGGTGGAACTGGAATTGGTAGAATTAAGCTCTATAAGAAGCTTGGTGGCAAGTTAAAACTCATAGATGATATTGATGCATATAATGTAGGTTGCGAGTACGGAGAATATGATAAATAAATAGTTAATTATTTATCAAAAACCACAATTTCTATTTAAATTTATAGACAAATGTGGTATTATCCTAAAGTATACGAATTTAAGAAATTTGGAGGCAAATGATATGAGTAAGAAGCCAGTTTTATTAATGATTTTAGATGGCTATGGTTTAAGTGATATTAAAGAAGGAAATGGTATTGCAGCAGCAAATACTCCTGTTATGGATGGTTTAATGAAGAATTATCCATTCGTTAAGGGTTATGCTTCAGGTCTTGCAGTAGGTCTTCCTGATGGACAGATGGGTAACTCAGAAGTTGGTCATCTTAATATGGGTGCTGGTAGAGTCGTTTACCAGGAATTAACAAGAATTACTAAGTCTATTGAAGATGGAGATTTCTTTACTAATGAAGCCCTCCTTGATGCAGTTAAGAACTGCAAGGAGAATAATTCAGATCTTCACTTATACGGTCTTTTATCTGATGGTGGTGTTCATAGCCACATTACACATCTTTTTGCATTACTTGAACTTGCAAAGAAGAATGGTTTAACTAATGTATACGTTCATGGCTTCATGGATGGACGTGATACACCAACAGATGGTGGTAAGGGCTATATTAAGGCTGTTTGTGATAAGATGGCAGAACTTGGTGTTGGTAAGTTCGCTACATTAAATGGTCGTTATTATGTAATGGATAGAGATAACAGATGGGATCGAGTTGAAAGCTCATATAAAGCTTTAGTTAACGGTGAAGGTGTTAAGGCTACTGATGTTAACGAAGCTATTGCTAAGTCTTATGCAGATGGCAAGACAGATGAATTCGTTGAGCCTACAGTAATCGTAGGAGAAGACGGTAAGCCAGTTGCAACAATTAAGGATGGCGATTCAGTAATCTGCTTTAACTTTAGACCAGATAGAGCTAGAGAAATTACAAGATGCTTCTGTGATGATGATTTCACGGGTTTTGAAAGAGGAGCAAGAAAGAACGTTAAGTACGTTTGCTTCACAGATTATGATGTTACAATTCCTAACAAGGAAGTTGCATTTAAGAAGGAATCATATGTTAATACATTTGGTGAATTCTTAGCTAAGAATGGTAAGACACAGGCTAGAATCGCTGAAACAGAGAAGTATGCACATGTAACATTCTTCTTTAATGGTGGTATTGAAGAGCCGAACGAAGGTGAAGACAGAATCCTTGTTAAGTCACCTAAGGTTGCTACATATGATTTACAGCCAGAAATGAGCGCTCCAGAAGTTTGCGAGAAGTTAGTTGGTGCTATTAAGTCAGATAAGTATGATGTAATCATTGCTAACTTTGCTAACCCTGATATGGTTGGTCATACAGGTGTTATGGACGCTGTAGTTAAGGCTATTGAGACAGTAGATAACTGTGTAGGTCAGGTTATTGATGCTATTAAGGAAGTCGATGGTGTTGCATTTATCTGTGCTGATCACGGTAACGCTGAAAAGCTTATTGATGAGAAGGGTGATGTATTTACAGCACATACAACTAATCCAGTACCATTTATCTTAGTTAACTATGATGAGAATTATACTTTAGCTGAAGATGGTAAGCTTTCAGATATTATCCCAACTCTTATTGAGATTATGGGTATGGAACAGCCAGCTGAGATGACAGGACATTCTCTTCTTGTAAGAAAGTAATTGTACTAGATTTATAAGCTAAGATTTTCTTAAGGCAAAACATAAGAATATCCTCGAGTCAAAAATGTATTATGCATAGACAAAGCATGACCTCTTTTGATTAGAGACTAACTATAATATTATTAAGTTTTTATTAGAATTTATATTGCGCAGCAACTTTTATTATGATAGAATAAACTCGTTGCTGACTTAATCAGCTAGGAGGTGTTATAGATGTTTGGTATGTCATGGGCTGATACAATTAGAATTTTCTTGATGGGTATCTTTATTTTAGTAGGAATTGCACTTACAATTTTAGTACTTATGCAGGAAAGCAAGCACAGCGGTTTGTCAGGTACAATCAGCGGTGTGGCCGATACATATTGGGGTAAGAATAAGGCTCGTTCAATGGAAGGCAAGCTTGTTTTAATCACAAGAATCCTTGTTATTGTATTTATTCTTATTGCAGTAGTATTAAACATTAATTTTTAGATTATTTAGCACTCTTAAGTTAATCTTAAGAGTGCTTTTTATCTACTAATCGAATTTAGAGGTATATATGAAAGACGAAATTTTTAAAGAACGTGAAGACATGCTTGAGGACTTAATTGTTCGTAATGAATTCTATGTTCCAATGAAAACTAAAGAAATAGCTATTTTACTTAATGTTCCTAAGGAAGAGAGATATCTTTTACAGGAGGTACTAGATTCCTTAGTAAGCCAGGGCAGAATTGGAGTTACTAAGAAGGGCAAGTATATTAAGGTGGAGAATGTAGCGTTGATAGGTACATTTACAATGACCAATAGAGGCTTCGGCTTTGTAACTATAGAGGGCAGAGAGGACGACATTTTCATAAAATCTTCAGATACACTAAATGCCTTCCATATGGACAAGGTTAAGCTTGTTATTACAAGTGAGAAGAAGGGCGACAGACATGCTGAAGGTAAGATTGTAGGTATTGTTGAGCATGGAATCACACAGATTGTAGGTACATATCAGAAGAGCAAGAATTTCGGCTTTGTAGTACCTGATAATAATAAGATTTCAGTAGACCTTTTTATATCAAAGGAATATAGTAATGGCGCCGTAGAAGGTAGCAAGGTTGTTGCTAAGATTCTTAATTATGGTAAGCCAGGTAAAAGTCCTGAGGGACGCATAGTTGAAGTTATTGGTCATATTAATGATCCAGGAACAGATATTATGTCAGTTATTCGTGGATACGACCTTCCAATGGAATTCCCTGAGGAGGTTAAGAAGGAATTAAAGAATATTCCTGATTTTGTAGATGAGAAAGACAAGGCTGGTAGAGTAGATTTAAGAAATCTAACTACTGTAACTATAGATGGTGAGGACGCTAAGGACTTAGATGATGCTATTACTTTATCTAAGGAAGGGGATATTTATAAACTTGGCGTTCATATTGCAGATGTAAGTCATTATGTAACAGAAGGCTCTGCTCTTGATAAGGAAGCTCTTAAAAGAGGAACTTCCGTTTATCTAGTAGATAGAGTTATTCCTATGATTCCACATAAATTATCTAATGGTATTTGTTCTTTAAATCAGGGAGAAGATAGACTTGCTCTTTCTTGTCTTATGGATATTGATAGTAAAGGTAATGTGGTGGGACATCGCATTTGCGAAACATTGATTAATGTTGATAGAAGAATGAGTTATACTTCTGTCAAGAAGATTATTTTAGATAAGGATGAGGAAGAAACTAAAAAGTATGCGGATTTCGTGGATATGTTCTTCCTTATGGAGGAGTGTGCTAGTTTACTTCGTAAGAAGAGATTTAGCAGGGGTTCAATTGATTTTGACTTTCCAGAGTCAAAGATTGAATTAGATGCTAAGGGACATCCAACAAAGATTAGTCCTTATGAGAGAACTACAGCTAATAAGATAATTGAGGATTTCATGCTTATTGCTAATGAAACTGTAGCAGAGGACTTCTTCTGGCAGGAGTTACCATTCCTTTATAGAACTCATGAGAATCCAGATCCTGAGCGTATTATGAAGTTATCTACTTTTATTAATAACTTTGGACATTCTCTAAGAGTTTCAGAAGAGATGCATCCTAAGGAAATTCAGAAGTTACTAGCTAAGATAGAAGGTAGTGAGGAGGAAATTCTAATTAGTAGACTTACTCTACGTTCTATGAAGAAGGCTAGATACACAACTGAGTGTATTGGACATTTTGGCTTAGCAGCTAAGTATTATTGTCACTTTACATCACCTATTAGAAGATATCCGGATTTACAGATTCATAGAATTATTAAGGAGAATCTACATGGTGGTTTGGACAAGAAAAGAATAGACCATTACGATAGAATTTTAGGAGAAGTGGCTGTTCAGACTTCTAATACGGAAAGAAGAGCAGATGAGGCTGAGCGTGATACTGATAAGATTAAGATGTGCGAATATATGCAAGACCATATTGGAGAAGTATATGAAGGTGTCATATCTGGTGTTACATCTTGGGGTATTTACGTGGAATTACCTAATACTATCGAGGGTATGGTTTCTTTAAATAACATGAATGGTTATTACATTTATGATGAAAATCATTATGAAATGGTAGAACAAACTACTAATAAGACCTATAAGTTAGGCCAGAAAGTTTCAGTAGTTGTAATTGCTACTGATAAATTATTAAAGAATATCGATTTTAAATTCCTTGAGGATTGCTACGAGGATGAAATAAAAAGATAGGAGTATTATATGGGAAAGTCTAGTGAAAGCAGTAATAGACTTGTAGCTAATAATAAAAAAGCTTACTATGACTACTTTATTGAAGAGAAGATAGAGGCAGGTTTAGTACTTCATGGAACAGAGGTTAAGTCATTAAGACAGGGCAAGTGTTCCATTAAGGAGTCCTATATCCAGATTCAGAATGGCGAGGTATTTGCCATTAATATGAATATTACACCTTACGAGAAAGGTAACATTTTTAATAAAGACCCTTTAAGACCTAAGAAGCTCTTACTTCATAAGAATGAAATTAGCAAGCTTTCAGGTCAGATTGCTACAAAGGGTTATACTTTAGTACCTTTACAGGTTTACTTTAAACAGGGTAAGGTAAAGATTGAAATTGGTCTTGCAAGGGGTAAGAAAAACTATGATAAACGTGAGTCTATTGCAAAGCGAGATCAGGAGAGACAGGCTCAGAAGGAATTAAAGTCTAGAAATTTAAGATTTTAGTATTAGATTTATTACTTGGTTTTAGGAAAATGTATTAAGAAAATATACTTTAATGCTATGAAACAATAGTGAATTCCTTGACAGAACTGTCTAGGAATGTTAATATTTTTTATGCTAGTTTTGGCTTTTGCCATTATTAGGAATGGGATAAGATTTTTAATAATTTACTAGTGTAAAATCTGGGGCTGTAAAGGTTTCGACGGGGATTTTGAAGCTGGTGAAGCTATCCGCAGGGTGATGCGTTAAATTCCAAATTAAATATAAACGCTGAAGAAAATTTAGCAATCGCTGCCTAATGGCAGCAGTCTGACCTAGCGAACCTACGCGCAAGGACCCAGGCTTCGAATTAGTAGGAAACGACCTAGCCAAAGCTTTGAGGCTAGTGGGCGTATTATGAAGCTACCAAGCATTAGGGCGCGTTAACTTGCCTTACTGTGAGGGAATTAAACTATAGTTAACTATGATAGTAGAAGAACAGTGAATGGGTTTTCGGACAGGGGTTCGACTCCCCTCAGTTCCATAAGAGTTATGGTAAAGATAAGTGCTAGTAAATTAGCACTTATTTTTTTATGCAAAAAAAGGAGATAGAGATATTATGGATTTTATTAAAGGACAAATTGCTAAACTCATATTAAGATTTGGTTTAAGAAATGTTGTTATTGGTGCAGTTTCTTCTGTAGTAGCTATAGCTGGAATTACTACAGGAACTGTTATAGCAATAAATAATTTTACAAATAATACAAGTAAGGTGCAGGAAGAGACTAGTGAAAATGCGGATTCAACAGAGAATCTAGAATCAAACGAAGAAAGCAGCGAAGAAGCTACTGAAGAGTCAACAGAGACTACTACAGTAGATAGTTCAACTATTGTTTCTAATAATGCTAAATATACTAGTGAAGAGTTAGAGGAAATTGCTAATGATACTAGCGAAGATCCTGTGTATCAGTCAGACTCAGATACAGGTACTGCAACTGCAACAACAGTTAGTCAAACTACAGCTTCTTCTTCAGAATATGCATTAGGTATTGATGTATCGAAATATCAGGGCAATATTGACTGGTCAAGTGTGGCAAGTTCTGGCATTGATTTTGCTTTTATAAGAATCGGTTATAGAACTTTAGTTTCTGGTGTAGTTTGTGAGGATCCTTATGCAGAATATAATATTAAGCAGGCTCTAGCTAATGGACTTAAGGTAGGCGTGTATTTTTATTCAACAGCTACTACTGAGGCAGAAGCTATAGAAGAGGCTAATTGGGTACTTGCTAAATTAAGTGAATATGGCGTTTCAATTAATCTAGGTATATCTTTTGACTATGAAGGATTTGCAAATAGTTCTAATCGAATTTATGGACTTTCTACAAGCCAAAGAACAGCTAATGCCATGGCTTTTTTAAATAAGATTTCTAGTTCAGGTTATACAGCGATTTTTTATAGTAATACTTATAGCTTAAATAATTATTTAAATAAATCTACTATTTCAGCAAGCTATAAGATTTGGGTGGCTCAGTATTTACCTTCGGTATATCCTGATACTACAAACCCTTCCTACTCTGGTGCATATAGCTTCTGGCAATATACTAATTCAGGTAGTGTAAGTGGTATATCAGGAAATGTAGATTTAGACGTTTGTTATTATTTATCAAGATCAGGCTCAACAATTTCTTCAAGCACTGAAACGACTAAAGCTTCAACTACTACACAATCTAGTGATTCTAGTTCTACTAGTGAGACAACTCAGCAAGCAAGCTCAACTACAGCTGGTTCTTCTTCTGGATTAGTAACTGTTACAGTAGATTCGGTAGAATATAGTTTGCCGGTTTCTTATACAACAAGCTCGGGTACTTTGTTTACATTTTCTTTATGCGAAGCAGCCACATATACACCTAAGGTAGAGTTAAATCTTAGAACTAGCCCTGAACAGGATACAGATAATGTGGCTACAACTATAGCTAATGGAACTAATGTGGTGGTAGTGGCTACAACAAGTTATGGTTGGGCACAGGTTATTTATAATGGAAATGTATATTATTGCGTTTACAGTTATTTGACTAGTGTGTAAAAAAATTTTTGAAATGACACATGAAATACACAAGTTTATACTAGAATACAATTGTTAGTCTTGTTAAATTAATTGCCATTTCAGACTCATAATGATAAAATAAAATTAGATTTTAACGTGAAAATATTTAATTTTATAGTATGAGGGGCAGAATATGGCTGAAGGAAAAGAGATTAGCGCTGAGGATGAAGAGTTAAGAAAAGCCAGAAAAAAAGCCAGTGACAATTATAATAAAGCCAAGGAAAAGAAGGAGAAAGCCTTTGTAGTTGGCGGTTATAATTTTAGGACAAGTCAGGAGGCTGAGGCAGCTAAAGACGAGATGGCAGCTATAAAGTATTTGTCATCAAAGACGGACTCAAAAGATCCAAAGCAGGTGTTTATTCTTTACAATAAAATAATTGACAGACAGCTATTTACAACCTCTTTAGGTATTAGCTACCTAAAGAATTTGCAGCAGTTCCTGTATCAAAGTCCAAGTGTTCCTAACGACAGAATTAGGCCAATTCCTATTAAGAGTGATACTCAGGCTGAGATAGACAGGCGAAGAGAGAAGGTAATGCACAAGTCAGAAATTCATGAGCTTACCATTTTAGTTGCAAAGTACCGCAATAAATATATAAAAAGCCTAATTGTTATAGGCTTTTTTGCTGCAGTTATAATAGCTATGTTTGTCATTGTAAATACTGGAACCAATACTAATATTGTGAATTACGAAATTAGTATTCAGGATAAATATGCAAGCTGGGCGCAGGAATTAGAATCTAAGGAAGCTTATTTAAAGCAGAAGGAATCTGACCTAAATAAGCTTCAATACGAGTTAGAAAGTGCATCCATTAAGGCAGGCGTTTATTCTGATGAAGACGAGGTTAAGGGCGAGAGCGAAAGCTCTAATGGAGAATTAGATATTAGTAATGAAAATGAAAGCAAGCCCGAAACTACAAAACCAGAGTAGAGAATAATTAATTAAGAAGATTACAATTGATAAACTTAGGAGGACTTATTAATGGATAAGGTTAGAATCTTAATGGTAGATGATGAGAGCAGAATGAGAAAGTTAGTTAGCGATTTCCTAACTAAGGCAGGCTACGAAGTCTTAGAGGCAGCAGATGGAGAAGAGGCCATTGATGTTTTTTATGAAAATAAAGACATTTCCCTTATTATTCTTGATGTTATGATGCCAAAGATGGATGGTTGGGAAGTTTGCAAAACAATTAGAAAAGATTCTAAGGTGCCAATTATTATGCTTACAGCAAAGGGCGAAGAAAAAGATGAGTTACAGGGCTTTAAGGTAGGCGCTGACGAATATATCAGCAAGCCATTTTCACCAAAGATCCTTACAGCTAGAGTAGATGCCATAATTAGAAGAACTTATGGCGTGGATAATAGCGAAAGTGTTGAGATTGGCGGCATTGTCATTGATAAGGCAGCACATATTGTAAAGATAGATGGTGAGGAAATTGACTTAAGCTTTAAGGAGTTTGAGCTTTTAAGTTACTTTGTTGAGAATAAAGGAATTGCATTATCAAGAGAGAAGATTCTTAATAATGTTTGGAATTACGACTATTTTGGTGATGCAAGAACAATTGATACCCATGTTAAAAAGCTCCGTAAGAAGATGGGTGAAAAAGGAGATTATATTAAGACAATTTGGGGCATGGGCTACAAATTCGATTTTTAACTCAGTCGGAGTACGGTATATTAAATAGAGGCAGGAGAAGAAATGGGTATACATTCAATTAGATTTAAAATAACCCTGTTATTAGTTGCGATTGTTGCAAGCTTGATTGTTTTGTTGCTTGTAATAAATGTTGCATTTGCAGAAAAATTTTATATAAGTGGCAAGCAGGAGACCATGAGTGAGACTTATGACAAGATAAATGAGATAATGCTTCAGTACGATGATGGAGATATATCTAAGTCAACTATGATGGCAGAGCTTGATGGATATGTTTCAGGAAATGCCATGACAGCTCTTGTGGTTGATAGCAGCTGGTCTACAGTTTATGTAAGTAATTCTTCAGGAGATGACAGACTCCTTCAAAGACTTATGTTAAGTATTCTTACTGGTGGTTTAGAAAATGCAACAGATTCTTCTAGTGAGAATGCAACGGAGGCTGAGAGCCAGTCAGAAGACAATACAGAGAATAAATCTGGTTCAAGCAATAAAAATGAGCCTCCTGCAAAGGATGTTCAATCTTCAGGTGAGGGCGGCTATAAGCTAAACTATGATAAGTTTGATAGCGAGACAAGCGAGGTTTTGCAGGAAAACAGTAACTATACAATACAGAAGATTTACGATTCTGTCATGGCTGATTACTATCTTGAATTATGGGGAACTCTTGATAACGGAGACTCTATAATTGTTAGATTGCCAATCCAGAGTATTAAAGATAATATTGAAATTTCCAATACATTAATTCGCTACGTAGGATTAACTGTTTTAGTTATAGGTGTAATTGCTGTGTTTATTTTCTCAGCTTATATTTCAAAGCCAATTAAGCAGTTAGCACATATTTCTGAGCGTATGGCAGAGCTTGATTTTGATGTGCGATATACAGGAAAAGATAAGGGCGAGGTTGGACTTTTAGGACATAGTATGAATAACATGTCTGCTAAATTAGAGGATAACATCTCAAGGCTTAAGTCAGCTAACCTAGAACTTAAAAGAGATATTGATAAGAAGGAGCAGATTGAAAAAATGCGAACAGATTTCTTATCAAATGTATCTCATGAGTTAAAAACACCAATTGCTTTAATTCAAGGTTATGCAGAAGGCTTAAAGGATGGAATTGCAGACGATAAGGAAAGTAGAGATTTTTATCTTGATGTAATTACTGATGAGGCCAATAAGATGAGCGTTATGGTTAAGAGATTATTAACCCTTAATCAGCTAGAATTTGGCGATGATGAGTTAGTGATGGAAAGATTTAATATAAATGATCTTTTACAGTCAGTAGTTAATGCAAATTCTTTAAGAGCAAAGCAAAATGATATAAAGATTATTTACGAATCATCCGATATAAATATAGACGTATGGGGTGATGAGTACAAAATCGAAGAGGTAGTGACAAACTATATTACTAATGCGATTAATCACTGTGCTAACGAAAAAGAAATTAGGGTCAAACTTGAAAGACCTGATGATAAAAATGTGAGAGTATCCGTATTTAACACAGGAAATCCAATACCTGCCGAAGATATTGATAGAATTTGGGAAAAATTCTATAAGGTAGATAAGGCAAGAACTAGAGAGTATGGCGGTAACGGAATTGGCCTTTCAATTGTAAAGGCTATTATGACATCTATGGGCAAAGGATATGGAGCTAGGAATGTTTCTAATGGAGTAGAGTTCTGGTTTGATTTGGATTGTGACGCAAAGTAGCAGTCCTTAAGGAGGGGCCACATGAAGAAAAAGATTCTAGTAAGTCTAATAACTGTATTAGCCTTTTTACAGATTCAAGGCTGTAGTGGAGATGTAACAATAACAGATGAACAAGAAGATATTATAAGCCAGTATGCGGCTGGAGTTATGCTTAGATATTCCTATGAAAATGAGTGGAAATACACTAAGTTATACGATGCCCTTTACGGCTATCATAAGTCAACAGAATCAGAGACTGAGACATCTAGTTCTAAAACTACGACTGAAATAGAGTCAACAACTCTAAGTTCAGGCTCTAGTTCAGGTTCATCAGGCACAACTACTACAACTACGGCAGCAGCAAGTCTTTCAGATACTTTGCCAACTGCCCTTGGTCTAACTTCATGTAGCATAACTTATAGTAAATATTCGGTAGGATCTAGTTATCCTCTAAATCAGGATTCAATCTATGTTCCTGCTGAGTCAGATAGAGTAGTTGTAGGTGTGGAGTTTACTATTGTAAATAATTCTTCAGCTGCAATTACAGCTAATACAACAAATGCTGGCGTATTAATGAAATTAAAGGTGTCAGGCACAAGCTATACAAACTATGCCACACTATTAAAAAACTCTCTCCTAACCTTGTCAAATGTGACAATTAATGCAGGAGAGAGCTATACAGCAGTTGTATTATTCCAGATTCCAAGTGAATTAGAAGGAAGCGTAGCTTCCTCAACCCTTACAGCAACAAAGGATGGAGAAAGCTTAGGTTCCATAACACTTAAATAAAACCTATATAAAATTTAATTAAAGTCTGGGCCAAGAACTTTTTCTTTAGTGTAGGCTTGAACTTCAAGATTATTGAGCTGCTTTGAAAAGGCAGCTCTTTTTGATGGTGTAAATCCAGGACCATGTCCATTATATTCAAAGTAATTTACAGTTTCATGAGATTCTGGCTTATTCCAGTCACAGAAACCTTCCTCAATAACTTGATCTGAATATTCACAATCAATAAATACAGCTTTAGCATAAATTCTCCAAGGTCTTGATAAAGAAACAGTATGCTTAGGACAGTTACCTGTTAAGATACATTTGTTAAAGACATAGCCATACTTAGATTCTTCGTAAGTTGAAGGGGCTGTGTAGTAGCTATTAATCTTCTCATTTCTATCAAGAGCGTAGAGAGTACAGCGGTTAAAATAGCAAACAGCACTACCAAAGATAAAGTCAACTTCACCTTCAATATAGCAATCCTCATATAACTGATGAACAATTCTTCTCTCGGCATCCATTGTAGGGCCTGTAAAGCCGCCTACTTCTCTTTCTGCCTTTGGAAGTGGACCTGTAAATAAAGTATCCTGATGACCATACATGGCACAGTTCTTAAATGTAATCTTATCCCCTTCAGCGTAAACTGCTACGGCCTGGCCAACCATTTTTCCAAAGCCAGCCTCGTTTTTAAATGTAATATTAGTAGCGTGGAAATTGTTAGCATTTACCATGAAAGTGTAAGATCTAAAAGTGCCGCGCTTAATACCATCCTCTAAAATCTCGTTAGCATAGTAGCTCTCAGTAATGATAACGCCGTCTCTTGACTCACCAATTAAGCTAACATTGTCCTTTAAAATTTCTACTCTTTCCTTGTAGACTCCATTTTTAATAAAAATTGTAACGCCCTTTGAAGTGTCCTTAAGGGAGTTAATGGCTTCCTGAATGGAAGTAAAATCACCATTGTTGTTAATATCAACTGTAATCATATTTTTTCCTCTTTTTTTAATTTTTAGGCTTAACCTTTATGTCTAGAATACGCTCATAGTCTATATTTGTCTAGACATTAGTGCTTAAAAGAAGTATACTTTAGCGGTAGGATTTTTTGATATGGAGTAAATGTAAATGATAAGAATAGTTGAAGATTTTAGGGATGTAGACACATACCTTGCTTTAAGAGAGCAGGTAGGTTGGGTGCAGTTAACTAGAGAGCAAGCTAAACTTGCTATTAATAATTGTCAAAAGGTATTTACAGTATTTGACGGTGATAGGGCAATAGGCATGGGAAGAATAGTTTCTGATATGGCAGTAATTAGCTATATTCAGGACTTGATTATTGTGCCAGAGTATCAAGGCCAGCATTTAGGCAGTTACCTCCTTAATACCATGATTGAGTACGTGGATTCAATTAAGCTTGAGGGTAGCCAGATGATGCTATGTCTAATGTGCGCTAAAGGAAGAGAAAAATTTTACGAAAGACACGGCTTTATAGCAAGACCAACTGAGAAACTAGGTCCTGGTATGATTCAGTATCTAAGAAATGATTAAAGTTTCTCATTAACTTATACAAATATAGAAGATTTTTAATCGAGGGCAGTAAAATGCCCTCGATTTTTTGTGCAGTTTGCATAAAATTTAACAATGATTATTACGATTTTTCGATAAAATATAATAGGATGTGTTGCATTAATAAAACATGTATGATATTCTTTATTTACTGGGAAACTAAAAAACTAAGAGAGGTTTCCTAATAGAATATAAATAAAATAAGGGCACTGGGATAGAAACGCAAAATTGATAAAGGAAAGGAAGAGAAAAAATGGACATTAACGAAATGAAGAAAACAAAGATTGCTATTATCGATGCCACTATTGAGGAATTTAACAATAAGGGTATGAAGTTTACTATGGACGAGCTTGCTAAGAGACTTCATATGAGTAAGAAGACTATTTATAAGATCGTGGATGATAAGAATGAATTAGTTATTGATGCAATTAACTATTGTTTTGACTTAGTAAAGAAGGAAGAGGCAAGAATCATTAACGATCCTGACCTTGATATTGTTGAAAAGCTCAAGAGAACAGTTATTTGTATTCCAGACAGATTTACTAATTTAGATTGGATGAAGGTTTCAGAAGCAGTTGCAGCCTATCCAAAGATTTATGAGCAGTTCAAATTAAGAATTGACAATGATTGGGAACCTACTTTTAAGCTAATTGATGAAGGTGTTAAGCAAGGTAAGCTTAGACCTATTAATAAGGAATTATTTAAAATCATGGTTGAAGCTGGTTTTGAAGGAGTTTTAAAAATTAGAAACGAAGGCAATACAGAGCTTAGCTATCAGGAATCACTTGAAGAGATGATTAGCATAGTAATGGTAGGAATCGAAATAAAGTAAGAGGGATTAAATATGGGTAAATCAGAAATTATATTTGGCAATAAGATGAGCAAGAAGACTATAAAGTCTGCTAACAGCTCAAAGAGGAAGTACGTTAAGAAATTTGGTGATGACTCTAACGTAGATTATAATCTAGCTATTGAGGATAACAAGTATATCGGCGATAGCCTTGGAGTAAAGAACATTATTATTAGACGAGAAGATAATACTCCTAGCACTAACGGGCTTAATCCAATTAATGCAGGATTAGATTCTGGTTTTGATAAGGAAAAAGGAATAATAGTGGGCAATATTCGTATGGGCTTTGGACATTATAGAATTTCCATGGCAATAGCTTCAGCAGCTAACGCGCTTGGCTACACACCATACTGGATGGACTTAAATTCCTATACACAAACTACAGGCGGTAAGGTTATTAATGCACAAAATGAGCTATATTCACTAGGTTCAAGAATCTCACAGAAGTCAAAGCTTTTTAACAGAGTGGTGTGGGAGCCAATGAACTATGAAGGTTTTAGAAAGATAAGCTATAACAGTTCAGATCAAAAGAATGCTGAGCTTATGACTAGCGTCTTTAAAAATGTACCAAAGGACATTCCTCTTGTAGGTACTCATGTTTGGCCAGCACAGGCAGCAGTTCATGCTGGTATGAAGTATGTAGTTAATGCCATTCCAGATAACTGGCCAATGGCCCTTCACCTAGCTGAAGGCAGTCTACATACAGTGCAGACTCATTCAAGCCTACTAGGTTATAGAAACCTTAATGGCATGAATGGCAAGAAGATACTTAACACTATGACAAGCAAGGATATATGCTATACAGGCCACTACATCGACTACGAGCTTGTAGATAATATTGAGAAGGATTGTGAGCAAAGAATTAATCGAGCAAGAAATAAGAAACCCGTTAGATTTTTACTAACAATTGGTGGTGCTGGAGCTCAAAGAGAGATTTTTGCTAGCATAATTAAGTATTTACTTAAGGCAATTAAGGCAGGTAAGGCTTGCCTTTATGTAAATGTTGGTGATTATAAGAATGTTTGGGATGAGTTAATTGCAGAGATTCCAGAGATGAAGGAATATGCAACAGAACATTTTAATAACTGGGAAGATACAACAACATTTGCTAATAAGGCATTAGACGAGAATGAAGAGATAACTGGAATTCATGGTTTTTATCATGAAAATATTTTCGAGGCCGTTTATTGTACCAATATCCTAATGAGATCTTGCGATATTTTAGTTACAAAGCCTAGCGAGTTATCATTTTACCCAGTACCAAAGCTCTTTATTAAAAGAGTTGGCGGTCATGAGAAGTGGGGCGCAATTCATTCTGCTGAAATTGGGGATGGTACTTACGAGTGTGAGGACATTCCACATACATTACAGATGATAAAGATGTTCATCAACAACAGAGAGACAATAATTGAAATGTGTGAGAACATTAAGGCCAACAAAAAGGCTGAGATATACGACGGGGCAATTAAAGTAGTAAAAAAAGCTTTTGAATTAAGAGATAAACAGTAAAGAGTTAGAGACAAATTAGGGAAATTTAAAGCATACAACAAAAAATAGACATCGAGAAATATAGTTTATCTGGGAGGTAAAAATTATGCTTAGTTTAAAAGAAAAGTTAGCTTACGGTCTAGGAGCCGTAGGTAAGGACATGGTTTACATGTTATCTGCTAGTTATATTTTGTATTACTATCAGGATGTATTAGGGGTTAGCGCAGTTGCAATGGGCATTATTTTATTGGCAGCAAGAATCTTTGATGCCTTTAATGATCCTGTTATGGGAGTTATCGTTGCAAAGACAAAGTCAAAATTTGGTCGTTTTAGATTATGGCTTTTAATTGGTACAGTTACTAACGCAATCATTTTATATTTTATGTTTGCTTGTCCACCAAGCCTTGATGGAGCAGGACTTACAGCTTATGCTGCAGTATTTTACATAATTTGGGGTGTAACTTATACAATGATGGATATTCCATATTGGTCAATGATTCCAGCCTTCACTAATGGTGGTAAGGAAAGAGAAGGCCTTACAACTCTTGCAAGATCATGCGCAGGCGTTGGTTCAGCAATCATTACAATCTTTACAATGATGCTTGTTCATGCCCTTGGTGGCAACAACGAAAGAGTAGGCTTTAAGTACCTTGCATTAATTATTGCAATCCTCTTTGTAGTATTTATTGGAATTACAGTATTTACAATCAAGGAAAAATCAAGTGTAGACATGGAAACACCATCTGTTGGCACAATGTTTAAGGCTCTTGTTAATAACGACCAGGCTATGACAGTTGTAGTTGCAATTGTACTCATTAACTGTGCGGTTTATATTACATCAAACCTTGTTATCTATTTCTTTAAGTATGATTTTGGCGGAACAAAATGGTTTAGCAGCTATACACTCTTTAACATGTTTGGTGGAGCTGTTCAGATTTTATCAATGATGTTCCTTTACACATTACTTAGAAAATTCTTTAGTAACATTAAGATTTTCTATATTTGCTTAGGATTTGCAATTATCGGTTATGCATCACTTCTTTGCATTGCTTTTACAAGCATGACAAATGTATTTATCCTTTTCATTCCTGGCTTCTTCATCTTTGCAGCCAACGGAATCCTACAGGTACTTACAACAGTATTCCTAGCTAACACAGTAGATTACGGCCAGTTAAAGACAGGTAGAAGAGATGAGTCAGTTATTTTCTCAATGCAGACTTTTGTAGTTAAGTTAGCATCAGGTGTTGCAGCTTTCGTTGCATCTATCTGCCTTTCACTTAACAACTTACAGAGCGGAACAGAAGTTACTGATGCCGAAGCAGTTATTGATTTTAGTGAAAATGTATCAGCTGCCTCAAGACTTGGCCTTAGAACAACAATGACAATCATTCCTATAATTGGTTTATTTATCGCTCTTATCTGGTTTAAGAAGAAGTACATTTTAACAGATAAAAAGATTGAAGAAATCAATGAGCAGGTTAAGAAATTAAACGCTTAGTTTTTCTAGATTCTAATTTAGAGGGACTAATCTTACTAGAAAATGTGTCCGAAGCCGCGGCTTTAGGATGCATTTTCTAATTAAAACGAAATTGGAGGGATTACGATGATAAAGATTTTTGATGTTAAAGATCAAAGAGTAAATAGAGCTTTTGTTATTGAAAGTCGCAATACAAGTTACGTCTTTGCAGTAAATGAAAGCGGACATTTACTTCATCTTTATTATGGTGCTAGGCTAGAATTTGATGAGAATGCTATTAAGGCAAGACTAGGCTTTAGTAAGTATCTAGCAGGCAATACTATTAGCTATTCAAATGAATATAGTTATTTAGCTCTTGAAGATACAGCCCTTGAATTATCTACAATGGGTAAGGGTGATATTAGAGAAAGTCAGGTCATTTTAACTAATATTGATGGTTCAAATTCTAATGACTTTATCTATGATAGTCATGAGTTAATTGTAGGCTATGCAAGTAATGGCTATAGACACTTAAAAGAGATGCCAGAGGCACATTCAAGTGATAGTCAGCTAGTTGTTACTTTAAAGGATAAGCAAAGAAATATCTATATTGAGATGATTTATAACTTGTTTTACGAGACAGATTGTATAACTAGAAGAATTAAAATTATAAATAAAGAGGAGTCTTTTATTGAGGTTAATAGAGCCCTTTCACTAAATCTTGACCTTGAGGGTGAAAATCTTGAAATGCTTAATTTTACCGGGGCTTGGATTAGAGAAATGAATAGGAATTTTACTAAGTTAAGTCAGAATAAGCTTGTTAATTCTTCCTTTACAGGCACCTCTAGTAACAGAAATAATCCTCTTGTAATTTTGAAAAAAAGAGACACAACAGAATTTGCAGGAGAGAGCTACGGCTTTAACCTAATTTATAGTGGAAACCATTATTCTTGCGCTGAGAAAAATGCTTATGGTATGGCAAGATTTGTAATGGGTATAAATCCAAATAATTTTAATTTCAGAATTGAACCGGAGCAAGTATTTGAGAGCCCTGAGGCAGTTATGACATTTGCAAAAAATGGACTTAATAGCCTATCTCATAACTTCCATGAATTTATTAGAGAACATGTTCTTAGAAGAACTTGGGCCAAGAAGGTTCGTCCGGTTTTATTAAACAGCTGGGAGGCTTGCTATTTTAACTTTAATGAAACTAAGTTAGTTAATATGGCTAAGGAAGCTAAAAAAATTGGCGTGGAACTCTTTGTTATGGATGATGGTTGGTTTGGCAATCGAAACGATGATAAGTCCTCACTTGGTGACTGGGATGTAAATTTAACTAAGCTACCAAACGGAGTTTCAGGTCTTTGTAAGAAAATTAATGACCTAGGTCTAGACTTTGGTATCTGGCTTGAACCTGAGATGATAAATGTAGACTCGGCACTTTACAGAAGTCATCCAAACTGGGCAGTAGATATTCCTGGAATTGAGCACTCTGAGGGTAGAAATCAAAGAATATTAAATCTAACAATAGAAGAGGTAAGAGATTATCTAGTTGCTAGAATTTTTGATTTATTATCATCTGCCAATATTAAGTATGTAAAGTGGGATATGAACCGCATTTTCACAGATTATTATGGCTTTAACCTATCTAATCAAGGGGAATTTGCTCATAGATATGTGCTTGGTTTATATGACATTTTAGGAAGAATTGTAGAAGAATTCCCAGATGTATTATTTGAAGGTTGCGCATCAGGGGGCAATAGATTTGACCTAGGAATTTTATCTTACATGTCACAAATTTGGGCATCAGATAATACTGATCCTTGGTGTAGAGCTAATATTCAGACAGGCTATAGCTATGGCTACCCTATGTCAGTAATTGCAGCACACATTTCTGCTAGTCCAAATCATCAGACGCTAAGACAGACCTTACTAGAAACTAGATTTAATGTGGCAAGCTTTGCAATGCTAGGCTTAGAGCTTAACTTATCTGATTTAAAGGATGAGGAGCTTGAGATTTTAAAGACAGAAATAGAAGTCTATAAATCAGTTAGAGATTTGATATTTACTGGTGATTATATAAGAATTAAAAACGGCGAAGAGACAGATTTTAATAATCATGTCTTTGAGTGGATATGTGTTTCAAAGGATAAGGAAAGAGCCCTTGCCTTTACAATGCAGGACAAGGCAGTTGCTAATCAGCCAAATGCTTCGCTTAGACTTACGGGCCTTGATGATAATAAGCTTTATCACATTTATAATATGCCAGCAAAGTATGACATAAAACATTTCGGGGATTTGATAAATGCAGTATCTCCAATTCATATTAGACCGGGTTCTAACATCCATAAGATAATTTCTAAATTCAAGAAAATGGATGGAGAAGTGGAAGATTTTGTACTTAGTGGAAGCTTTATTAATAACGCTCCAATTAAGCTACACAATAACTACGCAGCTACAGGTTTTGATGGGGATGTACGTTTTTATCAGGATTATGCCTCAAGAATATTCTTTATTGAAGAGTTAAAGGAGAAGGATGATTATGACAAAGAAGAAAATGCTTGAAGAATTCGCTAAAGTTTATGGCGATAGTGAAGGCGTAAGAGTTTTCTTTGCTCCAGGAAGAGTTAATTTAATTGGAGAGCACACAGACTATAACGGCGGTCACGTTTTCCCATGTGCAATTCCTCTTGGAACTTATGCGGCCATTAGAAAAAGAGAAGATTCTAAGATAAGATTTTTTTCATTAAACTATGAACAAAATGGCATAATTGAAAGTAGAATTAATAATCTTAAATATAATAAAAATGACAAATGGACAAATTATCCAAAGGGAGTTATTGACCAGATTAAAAAGAGTGGAGTTGCATTTTCCTCAGGTTTTGAAATGCTTGTATGGGGAGATTTACCAAGTTCTTCAGGACTTTCATCATCAGCTTCCATTGAGGTTTTAACTTGCTTTTCCATGATTAAGCTCTACGGCATTAAGATGGGCAAGATTAAAACTGCCAAGTTATGTCAGAAGGCTGAAAATGAATTTTGCGGCGTCAACTGTGGCATTATGGACCAGTTTGCCATTGCTATGGGTAAGAAGCATCATGCAATTTATCTTGATACAGCAAGCCTTGAATACGAGTATGTGCCAATTAAACTTGATGGTGTAAAGCTTGTAATTACTTGCTCAAATAAGAAAAGAGGTCTTGGCTCTTCAAAATATAACGAGCGTAGAGCAGAGTGTGAAGCAGCACTAGAGATGCTTAAGGAAAGTGAAGAGTGCAAGGACATTAAAACTTTAGGTGACCTTGATTTTGAGACTTTTGAGAGAAACAAGGACTTCATAAAGGAAGAGGTAAACTATCGTAGAGCTAGACACGCAGTCACTGAAAATATCAGAACAATTCAGGCTGTGGAGGCGCTTAATAATAACGAAATTGAAAAATTCGGACAATTAATGATTCAGTCTCACCTATCACTTCGTGATGATTACGAGGTTACAGGCCTTGAGCTAGACACTCTCTTTGATGCTCAGAGCAAGCAGGAGGGTGTTATTGGTACAAGAATGACAGGAGCTGGATTTGGCGGCTGCCTCGTATCTTTAGTCAAGGATGAGAATGTAGATGCCTTTATTGAAAATGTATCTAAAGAATATACTAAGAAAACAGGAATCGAGGCTTCCTTCTATGCATTAGACGTAGGCGGTGGCCCAAGAGAATTGAGATAAGATAGTAGAGTAGAAATTTTCTACAAAAACTATTGGCTAAAAGCCAAACAAATTAAAGCTTGCAAAGGTTTAAACCTTGCAAAATATACCTTCTTAAGAGCTCATTTTTAATGAGCTCTTTTTTATAATAAAAAAAACGTAAAGTAGTAAATTTTTTAATAAGGGGGGACCTATGAAAAAGATGCTACTTTACGTTTTATAAATATAATGCTTATGATAAAAGCATTATATAGCCAAATGCATAAATGCATGAGGTTTCGATAATGAAATTTATTAGTTAAGCTCTTAAAGTCTTAACGTATTCGATGATCTTCTCATCCTTAGCGTTAGCAAAGAAGAGATCAGCAAACTTCTCACCAGCAACAGCGCCCTTAACTAAGTCGCTATCAAGCTTCTTTAAGCTTTCAACTAAATCCTGGTTAAGTGTAACAGCTCTAACGCCGTCTAAGATCTTCTTATTTCTCTGCTCTGGAACAACTCTTTCCTTAGGGTATCCGCCACCTGGTTCACCTTCGAATAACTTTTCGAAAATGTATGTAAGGTTAAGTTCAGCGCCCCAACCAAAGCCCTTTGCAAATGGAAGAGCGATAGCGTTACCATCATTAATCTGCATGAACATATATGCATCTGAAGGGTCTACAACGTGACCACAAATTACACCTGGGAATGAGTTAAGTGCAAGCATAGCACCTTCACCTGTACCGCAACCTGTAACAACAAAGTCACAAGCTCCTGAGTTAAGTAAGATTGCAGCTAAGATACCGTTCTGAACGTATGTTAACTGAGCGTTATCCTCTGCTGAATACATACCGTAGTTATCTACTGTATGTCCCTTAGCACTAGCTACCTTGTTTAAAGCATCATAAATTACGCTATTCTTAGCAGCCTGGCTGTTTTCATTAATAAGAGCGATTCTCATATTTTTCTCCTCACCTTCTAAAATTTTGTTACAAACGATTAAATTGTAATACACCTAAAAGCTAGCATATATCTAGTTTTCATAGGCATATTTATTTGTAGCATTTTTTGGCTACAAAGTAGAATTTACAAACATTTTAATATTAAGCAAAAATATGCTTTTTGTCAATGATTGTTCCCATTCTTTTCTCGCAAAAATCTCGCCTAATTCATATAATATACGAACTTGCAATTTAATGGGAGAAAGTGCAAATTAATTTTTATAAAATAATCATAAATATGGCAACTAAGAAGGCTAATGTACTTTGCAGAAAAGCAAAATACTGTTATAATTACTGTTGCAACTCTTTTAGAGTTGCAATGTAGCCTCATGCCGCCGAAGGCATCTAATGCATGAGGTTCTAATACTGTTGCAACTCTGAAAGAGTTGCAATGTAGCCGCCAGCAGTTTTGCGAAGCAAAATCTCATGCTGGACGGTTCTAGAAAACTGTTGCAACTCTTTTAGAGTTGCAATGTGAAGACGAATTATCGGAGGTAATATGGCAGATAACAATCAGGCAGCCTTTATGGAAGCCCTTAACAGCTTAAAAGAATACGCCAAAGTCAATGGCAATATAATAAATCAAGACGATATCAACAGTTATTTCAAGGATTTGTCTCTTGATGAGACAAAGATGGGAATGATTACTGGATATTTACTTGCCCACAACATCACAGTTTCTGGTGAAGAAGACAACCAGTTTAAAGAGATGTTTAAGGATGAGACAAAGTCGGAAGAATCTAAGGATGATGATGAAAATGTAACAATTCAGGGCATTGATCTATTTTCATCAAAGGAAGACGTAGACGAAAAAGATGCCAACGTGGCAAAGGAAATCGCCAACAATCTTAATTATGAAGAAGATGAGAAGTACCTTAAGTTATACTTAGATGACCTTGCAAGAATCCAGCCTTTATCAGATACTTCAAAGGCTTTTTTGCTTATGAACATCGTTGAAGATAACGACAAGGAATCCCTTGCAATCCTTAGTGAATCATATTTAGAGAAGGTTATTGAGTGGATCACACCTTATAGAAATAAGGGGGTTTTAGCCTCAGACCTTGTTCAGGAAGCAAATTTAGCCATGATGTCATATATTGGCGAGAAGAAGTGGCTTAATAACTACGAGTGGAAAGATAAGGTTAAGGAAGGCTCAACAGAAGATTTACTTTATGTTTTAGGAGAAATCAACAAGGCTGTTAAGTCAGAGATTGAAGATGCTCTTGATATGCTTCTTGATGAAGAAGGCAACGCAAACCTTGTAACTGGTAAGATTTTAAATAAGGTTAATAAGGTAAATGATTTCGCAAAGGGCATGATGGAAGACTTAGGTCGTAAGCCTACTGTAAAGGAAGTTGCAGCAGAGATGAAAGTCTCAGAAGATGAGATAAATGAAGCAATTAGCCTTTCAGCAGAAAATATTGAAAACATCGACTATCCAAAGACTATAAAAAAGAAATAGAAACTAATACTTTTTAACTATTACTAGTCCTTTTGTACTATTAGGATATTGACTTTTTTCAGTAATAGTGCCATAATAAACATAAGTTAAGAGAGCAATCTCTTTAGAGAAATGAATACGGGAATATCAATTCCTGGGGCGTTCGCAAACCTACTTATTTTGATCCTACATTTATTCGACGGGATTCCTATATCGCTATGCTGATGTCGAGCCTCCTTAGAGTGGATGGCAGATGTATAGTTGCGGTGACCCACCTGGCTTTGCTAGGAGTCGAAACCGTAGGCGGACGGCGTTCTGGGAGATATTATAAAAGATCATTAAAGTTCCATACGAAAGTATGGAACTTTTTTTGTGCGCGACTACAAATTAGAATTTAGACTTTTTTGACCTAGAAAATCCTTGATTAATTTCCCCTTAAGGTTTTTAATAAGGACTATAGCTAGGCTTAAAGTATGAAAAATCAGGACATTTCTAGTATTCTAGTCATAGCTATTCTTTAAAAACCCTAAAAAAGTAGGTTTAATTCTTAAACAATTTAATGATAAAATAAGACATCCTATTTAATTATTATTTTCTAGTTTTGGAGGCTTGAGTATGGGATTGAATAAAGTTGAGAACAAAATAACATTTTTCGGAAAAGTAGATGGCGTTTCGGTGGAGCAGCTTATCAGGTATCAAAAGTTTGATATGAAGGTGAAACATTTTCATAGCCAATATGAGTTCTTCTATATAATTGAAGGTAAACGTCAGTTTTTCTTCGATAACAAATCGTATAATGCATACGCTGGGGACCTTGCAATTATTGATACAAATCTAGTTCACACCACACGAACTGTGGATGAGGACGATAGCGGCTACAATCGAGTAATTCTTTACATCGATTATGAGCAGATGTGCGCCTTTGATAAAATGTATCCAGGCCTAAACTTGGTAGATTTTTTTCATAAAAATTATGGCATATATCATTTTAATGACGAGCAAAGGGCAAACTTTCTAAATCTATATAGAGATTTGCGCCACGAATTTACTAAGAAACAATCAGGCTATAAAGATAGAATCTCAGTCTATCTACTAGCATGGTTATCGCGTTTTTCACAAAGCTATTCTAAGAATGAAAATGTAGCAAGTCCGCGAGACGATGCAAGAGCCCAAACAGTATTTAGAATTTCAAGTTACCTTGAAAAAAATTACACCCAACAGATTTCCCTAGAAGAAATCTCAGATAAACTCTATCTAAGCAAATATTACCTTTGTAGAATTTTCAAAGAATACACAGGATTTACAATCACAGAATACGTAAACATTTTCAGAATAAAAAAAGCAACAGATTTACTAGAAACAACAGATAAAAGCATCCTAGAAATCTCAGATTTACTAGGCTTTGAAAGTATGACATATTTTGAAAGAGTTTTTAAGAAGTTTTTAAATATCACACCATTAAAATATAAGAAAAGTCATCATAGCGTGACCTATGGTGAGAAAGAATTAAATACTATAGATGATTCGGATTATATTTGAAATTAATAGACATTTTTGCTTTGAATTAATAAGTATTATTCTAAAAATTAAGTCATAAGCTTAGTTTGTAATTGACATAAATTCAAGGGAAAATTAATATAGTAATGTATTTTTTAGATAAATTAAATACAAAATTATAAAAAATGAGGGAGCAAAAAATGAATACTAAAAACAAAAATAGGTTAAGGATATTTCCTATTGTTGTGATAGCAATAATAGTAGTTGTGGTTGTCGCAATTATAACGGTACGCATGCCAAAAGCCGAAATTATAAGCATAGATCCAGACTTAGAAAATATGAGCGAAGTAATTGCATCTAAAGATAATTCATTTATAAATAAAAACAAAATAAAAAGTAACGACGTATCAAAATCAGTAGAAGCAGCTGAAGAAGCTATTCTAGAAAGTGTTCAAGAAGATGATTCGTTATTTATACAAGCATCAGATAATGCGAAAAGATTAATAGAAAATTATATAAATCAAATAGGTGAACTTACAGACAAACAATACGAAATAAAATTTGAAACAATAGAAGAATAAAAAATTAATCCCATCTTTGTATAAAGCAAAGATGGGATATTTTTTATTAAACCAAAGAACAAAGCCACCCTCCCGGTAGCCAAACAGCGAAGCGCATTTGGCGTACATAAACCCAACATCTGCCGTATCCCCACCCACCCGTCCACATTACATTCCCGGTTAGTTAAAGTCCCAGCTAGGGCGCCCCTTCCCGCGGGGGAGATGAAGTGAAGTAGGAAGTTAGGAGGGACTAAAGAAAAATCTGTGTGCAGCCGGCAGTGCTTGCCATCTTTAGGGCGAAGCCCGTAAAGAGGGCTTAGCATCTGCTCCGAGCTGCGCCAAGCGGGAGCGTGTTTTTCGTAGTCCCTCCTAACTACCATCCATTCTACACTTTCCATTTCCCTATTTAGTGCAATATAGTTCGATTTTCCCCACCATCCCGCAATATAGTTTAAGAAAAGTTAAAAACATTAATGATATAATGTGACCAACAGATAGCTATATGTTAAATATTAAAAGGGTTAAGCAAAGAATATATAAGGGAGGTTTTTCATGAAATTCAAAAAGAAATATTTGGGGTTTTTATGCATAATCTTATGTTTGATAATTGTGGGTCGAACATTCATTAGCGTAAAAGGAATTGAAAATTCGGACAAATTAGTTATTCAGTTAGCACACAATCAGGCAGCAGGTTCAGAGATTGCAGAAACAATAGCTAAATTCTCTGAATTCACAAAAGAAGAGTCAGATGACACAATTAACGTAAAGATTTTTGCTAGTGGCGTACTTGGAACAGAAAGTTCTGAAGTTGAAATGGTACAAGCAGGAATCCTTGATATGGCAAAGGTAAGTTCTAATACATTAGGACAGTTTGATGACAGATACGCAATCTTTTCTGTTCCATATCTTTTCCAGAGCCAGGAGCATTACTACACAGCAATGAGAGAAAGTAGTGAAATCAAGAATTTATTTACAGATACTAGAGAATATGGCTTCATTGCAATTGGTTATTATGCAAATGGATCTAGAAACTTCTACTTAAAAGAAGATAAGGCTGTTACAGATCCAAGTGTACTTTCAGGTTTAAAGATTCGTTCAATGGCAAGTACAACATCAATGGATACAATCGAGAAGATGGGTGGTACACCAGTACCAATGGCAAGTTCAGAAACATATGCATCACTTCAGCAGGGAGTTGTTGATGGGGCTGAAAATACAGAACTTGCATTAACAGTTGATGGACATGAGGACTTAGTAAAGTCTTATACATATACAGAACATCAATTTTCTCCAGACATTTTCATAATCAGTACTAAGACATGGGATAAGATGACTGAAGAACAGAGACAGTGCTTAATCACAGCCTTAGAAGAGACTAATGACAACTTCGTAAGTGTCTACAACGACATGATGGCAGAGGCTATTGAGGAAGCTGAGTCAAAGGGAGTTCATGTTTATAGAGATATTGATAAGACAGCATTTATTGAAGCAGTTCAGCCAATTCATGAGGAGTTCTGTGCAAGAGGCGAAGAATACAAGGCACTTTATGATGATATTCAAAGCTACGCTAATTAAGTAGAGATGGGAGAGAGTTATGAAATATTTGAACAAAACAGTTGAATTTATACTAAGCGTTCTTGTTTGTGGCATGGTTCTTGGTTGCGTATGGCAGGTAGTTACAAGATTTATCCTCCACGACCCAAGTAAATATACAGAAGAATTACTTAGATATATGTTGATTTGGGTAACCTTCATGGGCGTTCCATATGCTTATGGTCAGGACAGACACCTAGCTATTAACATTTTCATGAATAAAAATACTAAGAAAAACGATGCATTAGTTAAGTTATTTGTGGATGTCTTTGTAGTTGCACTTTGCGTACTTGTAATGATTGTTGGTGGCATCATGGTAACAGGCAATGCCGCAGGCCAGTTATCAGCAGCTATGCAGCTTCCAATGGAAGTTTACTATGTTTGCGTTCCAATTAGTGGTTGTTTAATGGTAATTTACGGTATCGATAAGATTGTTAAGCATATTAAAGACTTTAGAGCTGAGCTTCATAATGAAAATGCATCAAAGCAGGAAGAGGCTCCAAGTTTTAAGAAGGCAGTCTAAATAGGGAGGATAAATATGGAAATACAAGCAGCAATTGTTTTAGTAATTACATTCTTTTTGTTACTGGCTTTGTCGGTTCCAGTTTCATTTAGCATTATTTCATCGGCATTACTTACATTGACAATGTTTTTAACTCCTAAATTTGGAGTATTTATATCAGCACAGAAAATGGTAACAGGTATCGATAGTTTCACATTACTTGCAGTTCCTTTCTTCTTACTTGCAGGCTTACTTATGAGTAATGGCGGTATTGCAAAACGACTGATAAATCTGGCCATGCTTGTTTTAGGTAAGGTTCCTGGTTCCCTTGCTATGACAAATATTGCGGGTAACGCAATGTTTGGTTCAATCTCAGGATCAGGTATCGCAGCAGCAACAGCTATTGGTGGTGTTATGCAGCCACTTGAAGAAGAGCAGGGTTATAACAAGGCCTTCTCAGCAGCAGTAAATATTGCATCAGCTCCAGTTGGACAGCTTATTCCTCCAACAGCTTCCTTTATCGTTTACTCAGCAGCAAGTGGTGGTGTTTCAGTAGCAGCACTTCTTATGGCTGGTTGGATTCCTGGTTTACTTTGGGCACTCTTCTGTATGTTAGTTGCATTTGTATATAGCAAAAAGCACGGCTACGTAATTAAGAGAGATAAGTTAACTAAGGAAATCGTTTTAAAAACAATCTGGGATGCAATTCCAAGCTTATTCCTTATTGTAATCATCATTGGTGGTATCCTTTCAGGTTACTTTACACCAACTGAAGCTAGTGGTGTTGCGGTTGTGTACGCATTTATCTTAGCTTGCTTTGTTTATAAGAGCATTAAGTTTAGAGATCTTCCTAAGATTTTAAGAGAAACAGCAGTTATGACAGCTATCGTAATGTTAATTATTGGTGCTTCATCAGTACTTTCATTCGTGCTTTCATTTACAGGCCTTCCACAGGCTATTTCAGCAGCATTACTTAGTCTTTCATCAAATAAGATTGTACTTTTACTTATCATCAACCTTATTTTACTTATCGTTGGTACATTTATGGATATGGCACCAGCATTACTTATTTTCACACCAATCTTCTTACCAATCATTAAGACACTTGGTATGGATCCAATTCAGTTTGGTGTAATGATGGTTATGAACCTTTCAATCGGAACAATCACACCACCTGTTGGTAGCGTATTATTCGTAGGTTGTAGTGTTTCAAAGCTTTCAGTTGAAGACGTTATAAAGAAGTTATTACCATACTTTGGCGTAATTGTGGCAGCACTTTTACTTATCACATTTATTCCAGCCTTTAGTATGTGGCTACCTGGAATCTTAGGCTTACTGGGTTAGTTTATAGCAGTGTAAGAATTTTAAGGGCTTTGTGAAAATGTAGAATCATCGTGAAATTTACAAGGCCCTTTTTCTATATCAAAAATTTGTTAAAAAATTACATTTTATAAAAATTTATTAGGACGAGAAGGAAATTTTATGGGTATTAAAAATAACGACAGAAATGAAATAGAAGAAAAGTTAGAGCTTGTAATTAATAAGTTAATGAACTTAGGTTGCGAGACAAAGGATGATGAAGAACTTGCAAAAAAAGGCGAAGCAGTAGGATTTTTTAAGAGAGATTTTGGAATTAAAGAGTGGGATTGGCCACAGGGTGTAGGCTTACTTGGACTTCTTAAGATAATGAAATACCAAAACAATGATAACTACAAGGAGTTTTTATATAACTGGTTTAAGGAGAATATAAAAAATGGCCTTCCATCAAGAAACATAAACACTACAACACCTCTTCTTACACTTGTGGAGTTAAACGAGTGTTACAAGGATCCTGAATTTGAAGAGCTTTGTCTTAGTTGGGCAGATTGGCTTATGAATTGTCTACCAAGAACTAAAGAGAGAGGCTTTCAGCATGTAACAAGTGCTAACGGGGATAGACAAGGGGTTCGTCTTAATGAAAACGAAATGTGGATCGACACCATTTTCATGACAGTCCTATTCCTTAATAAGATGGGACAAAAATACAATCGTCAGGATTGGATAGATGAGTCCATTCATCAGGTGCTTATGCATATTAAATATCTTTATGATAAAAAAAGCGGCTTATTCTATCACGGTTGGACTTTTAATGAGATGAATAATTTCGGCGGAATCTTCTGGTGTAGGGGAAATAGCTGGTTTACTCTAGGAATCCTTGATTACATCGAATGTTTCAAGGGCACAATGAATGCCGGAGTTAAGGAATTTATCCTTGATACTTATAAGGCTCAAGCAAATGCATTAAAGAAATTACAGGCTAAATCAGGACTTTGGCATACAGTTCTTGATGATAAGTCAAGTTACGAGGAAGTTTCAGGTTCTGCAGCTATTACAGCTGGTATCTTAAAGGGTATTAGACTTGGAATCTTAGATGATTCTTATCTTTGCGTAGCTGATAAGGCTATAAAAGCTATCTTGAAAAATATAGATGAGGACGGAACAGTTCTTAACGTTTCAGGTGGTACAGGCATGGGCTATGATGCAAACCACTATAAAAATATCCTAATTGCTCCAATGGCATATGGACAGTCACTAACAATTTTGGCTTTAGCGGAGGCGTTATTACATGATTAGAAAAGCATTTAAAATGTACCTAAATCCTAGGTGCGCAAAAACATACGAAGAGAGACATCAAAAACTTTGGCCAGAAATGAAGGAAGTAATTAGAAGTCATGGAGGTCATAATTATTCAATTTTCCTTGATGAGGACACTAACGTTCTTTATGGCTATGTGGAGGTGGAAAGCGAGGAAAAGTGGCAGGAGATTGCAAAGACTCCAATTAATAAAAAATGGTGGGATTATATGGCACCTCTAATGAGAGTAAATGCAGATAATAGCCCGGTTCAGGACGATTTAAGAAATGTATTTTATCTAAGCTAGTTTTTGATTTGCTTAAGCTTCTTGCTTAAGTTGCTTATTAAAAATAAAGAATAAAGATGCAAAGGGAGGGGCGATAATGAAGGGATTATATCTAGCCATTGATATTGGCGCTTCAAGTGGCCGACATATTTTAGGTCACATAGATAATGGTAAATTAATTTTAGAAGAAATTTACCGATTTAAAAATGCAATGACTAATAAAAACGGACATAAAATCTGGGATATAGATTATCTTTTTGAACAGATAAAAATCGGTCTTAAGATGTGTAATGTCTTAGGCAAGATACCAGAATACATCTCCATTGATACTTGGGCGGTGGATTATTGCTTGCTTGATGAAAAGGATGAATTAATCGGAGATGTTTACGCATACAGAGATAATAGAACTAAGGATATTGATCTTGAGGTTGAAAAAATAATAGATAGTGAAAGCTTATATAGAAGGACAGGCATTCAAAAGCAGCCTTTTAACACCATTTATCAGCTTATGGCTTTAAAGTTACAGGAAGAAGAAAGTCTAAAAAAAGCAAAAACATTTTTAATGTTACCAGACTACTTCCAGTTTAAATTAACTGGCGTTAAGGCAAATGAGTACACAAACGCAAGCTCTACAGGCCTTGTAGATCCTGACACAAAGAACTGGGATTACGGACTTATAAAGGCTCTTGGATTACCTGAAGAAATTTTCTTACATTTAAGAAAGTCGGGAGTAATTCTTTCTGATTTTACTAAGGAAATGGCAGAAGAGATTGGTTTTAGAGCAAAGGTTTGTATGTGTGCAAGCCACGACACAGCCTCTGCAATTCTAGCACTTCCAAGTTTAAAGTCTGACGTACTCTATATTAGCTCTGGTACATGGTCTTTATTTGGCTGCGAGAATCTAAGTCCTTATTTAACAGATGCAGCAAGAAAATGTAACTTCACAAACGAGGGTGGCTTTAACTATCGCTTCAGATTCTTAAAAAACATTATGGGACTTTGGATGATTCAGGAGTTAAGAAGAGAGTTTGGGGAAGAGTATACATTTTCAAAGATATGCGAATTAGCTAGAGAAAATATTAAGTTCCCATCAGTAGTTGATGTTAACTCTAATGAGTTTCTAGCACCAGAATCTATGTCAGAAGCTATAAAAGATTTTTGTAAAAATACGAAGCAACAAGTTCCAGAAAGTCTTGGCGAATTTGCAGCAGTGGTATATAAATCTCTAGCAAAAAGCTATGCTAGGGCAAAACTTGAAATAGAAGAATTACTAGGAAAAGATTATAAGGAACTTTTTATTATTGGCGGTGGTTCTAATGCTGATTTACTAAATGAATTGACAGCTAAAGAAACCGGACTAGTTACCTTTGCAGGACCTGTGGAAGCTACAGCTATTGGTAACATTTTAGCAAGTATGATAGCTACAGGAGAGGTTCTTAGTTTACTAGAGGCAAGAGAATTAGTTCGAAAATCTTTTGAAATAAAGAGATATGATATGAAGAAAGACTGTATGAAAAATATCAATTTAATAAATGTTCCTGTTATGAAAATTAGGACGGTAAGTTAGCTAAAAAGTGTATTAAAAACATTTCGGAGGGATTATGGACGTAGTAAAAAGATATGAAGAGGCCAGAAAAATTTACAAAAGCCTTGATATAGATACAGAGGCCGCACTTGATAAATTAAAGAATGTGGCTATTTCAATTCACTGCTGGCAGGGAGATGACGTTGTAGGCTTTGATTCTAAGGAAGCCTTATCTGGTGGCATTCAAACAACAGGAAATTACATGGGTCGCGCAAGAAACCCAAAGGAATTAATGGAGGATATTACTAAGGTTATTTCTTTAGTTCCTGGGGCTAAAAAGCTAAATCTTCATGCAAGTTATGCAATTATTGATGAGGGAGAAATGATTAATGGTAAGAAAGTGGATAGAGATAGCATTTTACCAAAGCACTTTAAACCATGGGTAGATTTCGCTAAGGAGCATAATTTAGGACTTGATTTTAATCCTACATTTTTCTCACATCCAATGGTTAAGGATGGACTTACTTTATCTTCACCGGATGAAGAGGTAAGAAAGTTTTGGGTAGAGCATGGTAAAAGATGTATTGAAATTTCAGAATATTTTGCAAAAGAAACTGGCAAGCCTTGTCTTATGAATATCTGGATTCCTGATGGATATAAGGATATTCCTGCAGATAGACTAGGTCCTAGAGCTAGATTTAAAAAGTCCTTAGATGAAATTTTATCTATTTCTTATGATAAATCCAAGGTTTTTATTTGCCTTGAATCTAAGGTTTTTGGAATTGGTGTTGAGTCTTACACAGTGGGTTCTGCAGAATTTTGCATGAACTATGTAGCTAATAAAGGCATCACCCCTCTTATGGATAACGGTCACTATCACCCAACGGAGCTTGTGTCTGACAAGATTAGCTCAATGCTTCTCTTTAATGAGCGTTTAGCCCTCCATATTACTAGACCTGTTCGTTGGGACAGTGACCATGTGGTTTTGTTTGATGATGAAACTAAGGAAATTTGCAAGGAGATCGTAAGAGCTAATGCACTTGATAGAGTTTTTATAGCAACAGATTATTTCGATGCTTCTATTAATCGTATTTCTGCTTGGACTACAGGTCTTAGAAATCTTGAAAAAGCCCTACTTTATGCCTTACTTGAACCAAAGTCCTTAAAAGAATTACAGAATAATTTTGACTTTACAAAGCTTATGGTTATGCATGAGAAGCTAAAGGAAATGCCATTTGGTGATGTATGGCAGGAATATTTAAGACGTGAAGGCGTGGTGGATGACTACCATAGTGAAGTGGTTCGCTACGAGAAGGAAGTGCTCTCTAAACGAGTTGATTCCTTTGAAAATGTATCGCCAAAATCAAATGAAAATAAGAGTGGCATGGTGGCAGCAGATGAGAGCTTTGTATCTCCATTGGAGATAGAATAAATAGATAGAATAAATTAAGAAAAGATTGTTATTTGGGAGGAGAAAATGGATATTTTAGATGCTAAATTTGTAAAGGAAATGTGCGACACAACAGCCAATATGTATAGACTTGGCTGGGATGAAAGAAATGGAGGAAATATCAGCTATCTTCTTGATGAGGAAGAGGTTGCAAAATATCTAGATTTATCAAAAATTTCTAGAAATATTGATATGGGCTTTAAGGCAGATCCTTTAATTGGAAAGATTTTTATTGTTACAGGTACAGGTAAATATTTTAAAAATGTTGAGAAGGAACCTGAAAATAATCTTGGAATTATTAGGATTGGAAAGGATGGCCACACAGCAGAACTTCTTTGGGGTTTTGAGGATGGCTCGAAGTTTACAAGCGAGTTACCTGCTCATTTAATGAGTCATATGGCTAGGCTTTCAGTAGACCCAGAAAACCGTGTAATCATTCATTCTCATCCAACAAATACTTTGGCTATGAACTATATTCATGAGTTAGATGAGAAGAAATTTACTCATACTTTATGGGAAATGTGCACTGAGTGTATCGTGGTTTTCCCAGATGGCGTTGGAGTTCTTCCTTGGATGCTTTGTGGAACTAATGAAATTGGCGAAGCAACAGCTAAGAAAATGAAGGAGTTTAGACTTGTAGTTTGGGCACTTCATGGAATTTATGGTGCTGGCAAAAGTCTTGATGAAACCTTTGGACTTATTGAGACAGTTGAAAAGGCAGCTCAGATTTATATGTTAACAGAGGCTACAGGCAAGGAGAGAATTAACACTATAAAGGATGAGGATATGGTGAAGCTTGCTGAGTACTTTGGAGTGGATTATAGAAGAGATTTCCTTAATTTGCAGGAACAGTCTATTAAGAGGATATCGTAGGGGTGAGGTGGTGACTAACGGTCATTGCAGCCGGAAGTCCCGGTATAACCGAGAAGCTTAAGATAGCTGAAAGGCAGTAAATGAGCGGGTCGCAGGCGGAAGTCCCGGCATAACCGAGAAGCTAAATCCCTAGAGACTCAAAAAATTTCTTGTCATTATTTTCCATAATCCTTATATCCTTTTATTTATAATAAAGTTAAGATATGATATAATTTAACTAGAAATAAAGTTAGATATCTTCTTGGAGGGTGAAGAATCAAACTATAAATCGTGAAGAGGAGAACTGAATATGGCTAAGAAAAAGTGTGTAACAAAGACCTACGTACTAGACACCAATATCTTAATTCAACAGCCAAATTCCATTTATGGCTTTGATGACAATGATGTTGTTATTACATCTACCACATTGCAGGAGCTTGATAGCAAGAAGACAGCCCCTGGCGAAGTTGGTTATCATGCAAGAGAGGCGATTAGACTTATTGATGCACTAAAGCATGATGGTGACTATCTAGAGGGAATTCCACTTCCTCATGGCGGTAGATTTATTATTGATCCAGATGGAATTAACAAGGAAAATCTACCTCAAGGTTTTAGCATTGAAAAGCCCGATAATCGTATTATTAGTTCCGTAATTACTAGAGCAAAGATGACAGACGCTCCGGTTATTTTAATTACTAATGACGTTTCGATGCGTATTAATGCAATTTGTTGTGGAGTTGAGACGCAGGGTTATCACAACGAAGAAATTGATAACGAGGATGACATTTACACAGGCAGATGCGAGGCCTATATTGATGGAAAATCCTTTAATGAGTTAATAACTGGTGGAAGTGTAGGAGTCCTTGATGGATTTAAATTTTATGAAGACGATGACAGAGAAGTAAAAGTTGAGGAAAACGAGTTTTGTTTAGTAAGAAACGCAGATAAACCCACAGATACAGCCCTTGCGATTTGCAGAGGTGACGTGCTTTATAGAATCAAAGACAACATGCATCCTTTTGGTATAACTGGTAAAAATGTAGCGCAAAAATTTGCACTTTATGCCCTAATGGCGCCACCAGAAGAGATTCCATTAGTAATCCTTCGTGGACCTGCAGGTTGTGCAAAGACTTTTCTTTCCCTTGCTGCGGGACTTGATGAAAGCTACAGTCAAGGTGGAAGAGGAGATGTTAGATATCAAAAGGTTATGATTACAAGAAACAACGTCCTTTCAGATGCAGACATCGGTTATTTACCAGGAACTCTTGAGGAGAAAATGGGACCTCTTGTCGCACCATTTATCGATAACCTTGAGGTTTTACTTAAGGGTAATGAGAAAAATGAATCTATGGATATGATTCATACTCAGATTGATGATTTGCTTGAGGATGGAATTTTGGAAATTTGCTCAATGGCTTACATGAGAGGTCGTTCAATTACTGGTTCTTATTTAATTATTGATGAGGCTCAGAATGCCACAGTTGGCCAGATTTTGGAGATTATTTCAAGAGCTGGTATGGGAACAAAGGTAATTGTTGCCGGCGATCCTGACCAGATTGATAATCCAAAGCTTGATAAGATTAATAACGGTCTTGTATTTGCTGCTGAGAAGATGCGAGGCAGTAACCTATGTGCACAGTTAGTCTTTGACAGAAACGAATCTGTTCGAAGCCCACTTGCCATGGAAGCTGCTAAGAGACTTACTTTATAGTATTTTGAAAATGTGACACATTTTCATAAAAAGAAAAATATAAGCGTAGTCGAAAGCTAGGAAGAAAAATTCTTTTCTAACTTTTGGCTACGCTTTTTTTGAATAAATGTGACGTCGAAGAAACATATTAATCTCGGCCCCAATAAAGATAATGCAGAGACAAAAGTATGCCCAAACTAGTGCGATTACAAGGGTTGAAAGACCACCATACATTAAAGAAAAATTTGGTGAATTTTCTACCCATAAAGAGTAGAGGTAGGAGAAAAGTAACCAACCTGCAGCGGCAAAAATTCCTCCTGGAAGCTCTCGTAAAAAGTTTGTATTTTTCCTTGAGATAATGGTAAATACGGAGGTAAATAAAATACTTAAAAATATTGGTAAAAGCAGATTCTTACTAAAAAGAATGGTACCAAAAATGTCCGAAATAAAAGGAATGTGATTTAAATATTTTATTATGAACATAAAAATGTAATTACCAAAGACAAGGATACAAAGGCTTGCAGCAATGATGAATATAAAAATGATTGCTGAAATGCTTGAAATGATTCGCATAAAGAGCCAGTTTGGATAGTTTTCGATTTCATAAATTTGGTGGAGTCCCTTAATCATTGCAAAAAATCCTTTTCCGGCGGCCCAGATAAGCGCAATTGCTGTAACAACAGTAATGGATGCGGATGATTGATAGGCACTAGTTATAAAGCTAGCGGCTATGGGCTGTAGGGATGCAGGAATTATTGGAACGATGTATTCTATTAAGTCTTGGCTTGTGACTGGTAAGTAACGCATTAAACTTAAGAGCGCCATTAAGAAGGGTAGGATACTTAAAACAATGAAGTAGCAGGCACTTGCTGCGTATTCGGATACCCTGTCCTTGGTTAATTTGTTGGCACTGTCTATAAAAATATGATAGAATTTTTTGGACTCTAAATTTTTCTTGGCATTGTCGATTTTCTTTTTCATAAAAGTTACCTAACTTATCCCCGTTCATTAGATTTAAAGTCATTTCTCTAAATAATAAAAATTACTTATATATTAATTATACCTAATTTTCTTAATCTTGCAATAATAGTTTATTTTAGGTAAAATAATAGGGTTATGTAGGGCAATTTAGATATTGCTTTTATCTATAATGCTAACGAAATTTTAAAGGGAAGATAAAATATGAGTATAAGCGTAAAATTACAGGTGTTTGAGGGGCCACTTGATCTTCTGCTTCATTTGATTGATAAAAATAAGGTCAATATCTATGATATACCAATTTCCATGATTACAGAGCAGTATATGGAATATGTGGATGCGCTAAAGGACGAGGATTTAAACGTTGTTTCGGAGTTCCTTGTTATGGCTGCCACACTTCTTGATATTAAGGCGAAAATGCTTCTTCCTCGCGAGGTTAACGAAGAAGGCGAAGAGGAAGATCCAAGAGCTGAATTAGTTGAAAAGCTGCTTGAATATAAGCTTTTTAAGGCAATGGCTATGGAGCTTAAGGATAAGCAGATGGATGCTACAAAGTCTTATTATAGAAAGGAGAGTATTCCTCCTGAGGTAAGTAACTACACTCCACCAATCGATTTAAATGAGGTGGTGTCAGGCATTGATTTGACTAAGTTGAATGCAATTTTCCATGATGTACTTCGTCGTAAAGAGGAGAAGATTGATCCTGTTAGAAGTAAGTTTGGTAAGATTGAAAAAGAAGAGGTATCTATGAGCGAGAAGTTAGTAGATATCAAGGCTTTTATGAAGAATTATAAGGCCTTTAGCTTTAGAGAATTACTAGATGCTAATTCAAGTAAGGTTGCGGTTATTGTTACATTTTTAGTAATACTAGAACTTATAAAGACAGGTTTTGTAACCGTTAGACAGGACAACACCGCAGATGACATATTTATTACAGTAATTAATGATCCTGATTTAATCGAGGACATAGAGGAGGATTAATAAATGACCATAGAACAGACAGAAGCTGTTATTGAGGCAGTTTTATTCACAATGGGTGATTCAGTTTCTGCAGAACATATAAGTGTTGCTATTGAACATGATGTGGATACAACAATTAAGCTTATTCACAACATGATGGACAAGTACGAAGCCGAGGATAGAGGAATTCGCATTATTGAGCTTGATGGCAAATTCCAGCTTTGCACAAAGCATGAGTACTACGATAATTTGATTAGAGTTTGCTCACAGCCTCGTAAATATTCACTTACAGATGCAGCTCTTGAGACTTTATCAATCGTTGCTTACAAGCAGCCAATCACTAAGATTGAGATTGAGAAGATCAGAGGCGTAAACTCAGACCATAGCGTTAGTAAGCTTGTGGAACTTAATTTAATCAAGGAGGTTGGCCGTCTTGACGCTCCAGGTCGTCCAATGCTTTTTGGTACAACAGAGGATTTCTTAAGAAGCTTTGGAGTTTCTTCTATTGATGAACTTCCTACAATTTCTGAAGACATGGTTGAGCAATATAAGGAAGAGGCAGAACTTGAAATTGCCAAGGAAGATTTTGATAATAATCTTAATTCTGGCGAGGAACAATTGACACTTAATATTTAATTGAATACAATTTAAGCGTTAGAAATTTTTAGGAGTAAATGTTATGTTAGAGATTAAAGATCTTTCTTATCAGGTTGAAGATGAGAAGGAAAAGACTAAAGAAATTATTGACCACTTAGACCTAACAGTTGAGGATGGTAAATTTATCGTAATTACAGGACCTAACGGCGGCGGTAAGTCAACTCTTGCCAAGCTTATTATGGGTGTGAACACTCTTACATCAGGTAAGATTATTTTAGATGGTGAAGATATTTCAAATCTTAATATCACTGAGAGAGCAAAGAAGGGTATTAGTTTTGCCTTCCAGGCACCAGTACATTTTAAAGGAATCAGAGTTGTAGACTTACTTAGACTTGCTGCAGGCGAGAAGATTACTACAATTGAGGCATGTGAGTACCTTTCAAAGGTAGGCTTATGTGCTAAGGACTATGTTAATCGTGAGGTAAATGCATCTCTATCCGGTGGTGAATTAAAGCGTATTGAAATTGCTACAGTTCTTGCAAGAGGAACAAAGCTTTCAATCTTTGATGAGCCAGAAGCTGGTATTGATCTTTGGAGTTTCCAGAACCTTATAAAAGTTTTTGAAAATATGAGACAGGAAATCAAGGGTACAATTATTGTTATTTCCCATCAGGAACGTATCTTAAACATTGCCGATGAAATCGTTGTTATTGAAAATGGTAAGGTTAAGAAGAAGGGTTCAAAGGACGAGATTTTACCTGAATTACTTGGTACACCTGCTGCAGCTAGTATTGCATGTGAGAAATTAGGAGGTGATAAGTAATGGAGATTAATGCTATTCAGAAGAACATTTTACATGAAGTTGCTAATTTAGACAGCATTCCACAGGGGGCTTATAATATTAGAGCTAACGGTGAGAGCGCTGCTAGAAATACAACTGCTAATATTGATATTGTAACAAAGAAAGATAAGCCAGGTATTGATATTATTATTAAGCCAGGTACTAAGGGCGAAAGCGTACATATCCCAGTTGTTTTAACTGAGAGTGGCCTTAAGGAAATGGTTTACAATGATTTCTACATTGGTGAAGGCGCAGATGTAACTATTGTTGCAGGTTGCGGTATTTCAAACTGTGGTGATCAGGATTCTGAGCACGATGGTATCCATTCTTTACACGTTGAAAAGAATGCTAGAGTTAAGTATGTTGAAAAGCACTACGGTGAAGGCGATGGCAAGGGCTCACGTGTCCTTAATCCTGTTACGAATGTTTATCAGGAAGAGGGCAGCTACGTTGAGATGGAGATGGTACAGGTTAAGGGTGTTGACTCTACTGTTCGTACTAACTATGCTGAACTTAAGGCTGGTGCTACACTCCTTATTCATGAGGCTTTAATGACTCATGGTGAGCAGAAGGCAACATCAGATTATAAGGTTGTTTTAAATGGTGAAGGTTCATCTGCTGATGTAGTTTCTCGTTCTGTTGCAAAGGACGATTCTGAGCAGATTTTCGAAGTTTCAATTGAAGGTAATACAGCATGTAACGGTCATGCAGCTTGTGATGCAATTATTATGGGTAATGCTCACGTTGTTGCTATTCCAAAGCTTGATGCGAAAAATGTTGATGCTGCACTTATTCATGAAGCTGCCATTGGTAAGATTGCTGGTGATCAGTTAACAAAGCTTATGACTCTTGGTCTTACTGAAGAAGAGGCAGAAGAGCAGATTGTTGCTGGTTTCTTAAGATAGTAATTGGATATTGATTAGATAATAATTAGATAACAATCAATATGTGATTTGTATAAAAGAATTCTTGATATAATGAAATAAACTGTTTATTGAGAGCAATAGATTTTCTTAAATATAATAATGAAGAACAATAACATATCACATCGTAAAGGATTAGAGACTTACCCTTTGGGTTTCGTCTCTAATTTTTTTATAATATTTTGGTCAGCTTTTGCTGGCCTTTTTTTATTGCAATTATTTTTGTATAATAAGGACTAGAAAAAGAAGGGAGTATTTTATGGTTATTGCGGTTAGTGCTTGTCTATTAGGAAAGAATTGTAAATACAATGGTGGAAATAATAGAAACGAAAAAGTTTTAGAATATATAAAGGGACATGAGGTAATTCCTGTCTGTCCTGAAGTTTTTGGTGGACTTCCGACACCTAGAGATCCATCAGAAATTGTTAATGGTGTAGTTCGTCACAAGGATGGAATCTCAGTAGATAAGGAATTTAGAGAAGGATCGCATATAGCCCTTGAAAAGGTTTTAAGTTCTAGAGCAGAGCTTGTAATTTTACAGTCTAGAAGTCCTTCATGTGGACCAGATACTATATATGATGGTACATTTTCAAAAAGATTAATTCCTGGAGATGGTGTCTTTGTGCAGCTTCTAAAAGAACACAAGATAAAGTATATGGATGTGAAGGATTTATAAAAAATTACTTGCTATAATCATATGCTTTGATTAAACTTAGGTTAGTTATATATTGGTGCCCACAGCCACCGGGTTGCGGGAATAACATCATTTCTTTACCGTTAGGTCTTAGAAGGTGAGAAAGTAATTTTTAGGTAAGGAGTTTTGTTATGTTTAGAAAAATGAGAAGATTTAAACAGCAGTTAGAAAATGAAGAGTGTATCGAGATTTTAAAGAATACCAAAAGAGGTGTTTTATCTTTACTTGGGGATGACGGTTATCCTTATGGAATGCCTATTAATCATTTCTATTCTAGTGAGGATGGAAAGATATATTTTCATGGAGCTAAGGAAGGCCATAAGATTGATTCTATTAAGGCCTATGAGAAGGCTAGTTTTTGCGTCTATGATGAGGGCTATAGAAAAGAAGGCGATTGGGCCCTTAATATAAAGAGCGTTATTGTTTTTGGAAAAATCAGACTTGTGGAAGATGAGGAAACTGCTAGAAAGGTTTGTACTGAGATTGTAAAGAAATTTACAGATGACAATGAATATCTTGAAAAGGAAATGAAGGCTGCATTCTCAAGGGTACAGTGCTTAGAGCTAGTGCCTGAGCATATAACTGGTAAGCTTGTTAACGAATCGTAGTAAGCAGGCTTCAAGTAAGCTAGCTAGAATTGGTTACACTAATATAATTGAGTTTGGTGGCATCATTGATTGGACTTGAGAAATTTTTAAAATGAAAGTATAATCAAGTAAGTTTGAGTTAAACAACAATGAATATTTTGGAGGTGCAAAGTATGTTTTGCAGAAAATGTGGAAACCAATTGCCAGATACTGCCAAATTTTGTCCTAAATGTGGCACTCCGGTAAAAAGAGTAGATGAACAGCTGCTTGGAATGATAAATGTTTCACAAGGAGTTAACGAAACTCCTGATATGAATCAGTCAGCTTCAGTTAACGAAACTCCTGAAATTATTCAGCAGGCTTCAGTTAACGAAACTCCTGTTGATAATATGAACACAGAAGATATTGGCGGTTTAGCTGATAAGATTATGGAAATGACAGACACTAACATGAATTCTACAGGTGAGGGTGAGGCTGTAGAAACTAAAAATCAGGCACCGATGATGGATGCACCAGTAAATCAGATGCCAAATATGCAGGGCCAGCAGATGCAAAATCAGCAGATGTCATACCAGGGTCAGCAGATGCAAAATCAGCAGATGCCATACCAGCAGATGCCATATCAAGGCCAGCAGATGCCGTATCAGGCTAATCCAATGCAAAATATGGCAGTAGCTCCAGTTAAGAAAGCTAAAGCTGCAAAGGCTCCTAAGCCAGCTAAGACTCCAAAGCCAACTGGTGAGAAGAACTCTAATAATAAGATTATAATCACAGTTATGGGACTTGTAATTGTATGTCTCATAGTGGTTATTGCTTTACTTTTCTCAAAGGATTTCTTTAATAAAGATAAGTCAGATAGTGCTAATAGTCAGGTAACTACAGTTAGCGATGATAATAATACAAGTTCAAAGAGCAATAAGAACAAGGATAAAGAGACTGAAAGCAGCACAGAAGCTGAGACAGAATCTACTGATAATTCAGAATATGTTATTGCAGATAGTGACACACGTTTACTTACAAAGGAAGATCTTGTGGGACTTACTCAGGAAGAGCTTCGAATTGCAAGAAACGAGCTTTACGCAAGACATGGAAGAAAATTCAATGACGAAGCACTTCAGAGCTATTTTGACTCTAAATCATGGTATAAAGGCACAATTGAGCCAAACGATTTCACTGACGACATGTTAACTGAAACTGAGTTAAAGAACAAAGATACAATCGTGTCTTACGAGGAGGAAATGAACTACAGATGATAAAGAACTTAAAATTAGTATTTTTACCAGTGATTTTTGCATCAATTTTACTAGGTTGCGGGAATTCTACTAAGAATACTGCAAATGAGACTACTGAAACTACTGAGGCAGAGACAGAATCAGTTACTGAAAATGTAGTCGAAGAAACTACAACTGAAGAGGAAAGCACAACGAATGGCTACGTGGTAGTTATTGATGCTGGTCACCAAGCTAAAGGCGATTCTAGTTTAGAACCTGTAGGACCTGGTGCATCAGAAATGAAAGCCAAGGTTTCTAGTGGAACTCGTGGAGTTTCTACAGGACTTTATGAATATGAACTAAATTTAGCAGTTTCTTTAAAGCTTCAAGTTGAGTTAGAGAGTCGTGGCTATGAGGTCATTATGGTTAGAACTACTAATGATGTAAATATTAGTAATAGCGAGCGAGCAAAGGTTGCTAATGATGCAAATGCAGACGCATTTATTAGAATCCATGCTAACGGTTCGACTAATTCTAGTGCTAATGGGGCTATGACTATTTGCCAAACCTCTTCAAATCCATACAACGCAAGCCTTTATTCTAAGAGCAAGTCACTTTCAACAAATGTGTTAGAGAAAATAGTTGCTGCTACTGGATGTAGAAAAGAATACGTTTGGGAGACTGATACAATGAGTGGAATCAATTGGTGTCAAGTCCCTGTAACTATTGTTGAAATGGGTTATATGACAAATTCTAATGAGGACTATTTGATGTCCACAGATGCTTACCAGAACAAGATTGTAGATGGTATTGCAAATGGAATTGATGCTTATTTAGGATTGTAATACTTTAGTCTAGTTAGATTTAATTAATTATTTATTACCGGTAGGAAATTATCCTACCGGTAATTTTTTTTACAAAAAACTTAATTTTGTTTGAGTTTATTATCTTTATGTGTAACAATATAAAAGAACAATAAATTTATGAAAAAAGGAGATGTTATTATGAGTGGGGAAGTTCTTGGATTTACCATATGGATTATTGTTGGTTTTGGAATTATGTTGTTAGGAATAATAGATATATTTTCAAAAAAACCGGCAGGTTTCTGGGCTAATTCAAAGCCTTTTGAGGTTAAGGATGTAAAAGGCTATAATAGAGCCACAGGATTATTATTTATTGCCTATGGCTTGGTATTTAATTTACTGGGTTTACCAATTTTAATGGGACATAATAACCCCTATATTATTCTTTCAATGGTGGGAGTAATGTTTGAGACTATTGCAATTATGGTAATTTATAGTTTGGTTATTACAAAAAAGTATAAAAAATAGAGGGAGAAATTATGATGATTAATAAAATTTTATCTAATGATGTATTTTGGAAAGTTGTTTTGCTTTTGTTAAGCCTTTTTAATATATATATTACGAAATTTTTTAGCTGTTTTTTAAAGTCATATTTAAAAAATATATTAGACGAAGGTGAAAGTCTAGAATCATATAATACGTTAAGATATTTTACACTTTTATTTCTTAATGTTTTAATTTCATTATTATTTAAAAAAGATTATAATAAAGATATTATTATTTCTTGTATTGTTATAATGGTTATTGCTGTTATAATTAACATAATTATCAACATAATAAATTCTGAAACATGGTATAGAATAAGATCATCAGATGAATTTATTATTACTATTTTTTTATGCACATTTGGTATTTTTTCAACAATTATTCCTAAAATTACATTTAATCAAATTGATTTTAATAATGTTGAATTTAATCAAATGTTTTTTGATTATATAATTATAGTTATATTTATAAGTTATGTTGATTTTATCTTATATTATGGTTTATTTGTTTTAAAATCAATAGAAAACTCTGACATTAGAATTAAATATAAAGGTGATGAATTATGCATATATAAAAAACTAAATAATGGTTATTTATTATGTGGTAAGGAAAAACATATTAGAGATGCGAGTAATATAATTCGAATTAATATAAAAGATATTTTAGAAAATAATGAAGAATATAAAATTTACTATTTAAAAAACCATAAAATGGAGGATAAAAATAATACCCAACCATGTGGTATGAGTAAAGAAGATGAAATTGGAGAAGTTGCTTCAGATGAAGGAAGTGTTTAATGTAAAGATAAATGCTTTGCGTGGCTTCCCTTACCTTGCATTCATTTTCCAAAACTCTTATACTAGTTTGGTAAAATATTTTACTATTTACGCTTGCTTGTCTCATACTTATGAGTGCGTGTTCAACTAATGAGAATAAAACAAAGGAAGGGGAGGCAACTAGCCAAGGTCAGATCGAAATTGTAACTGAAACCTAGACTTGTTTCTTGGGATGATTCAGCATATGTATCTGCATGGGGTGGCGTTTATGAATATGATTTAGATAAGGAAGAGTTTATAGATGAAGGCTTGAATAGCTTTATGTTTACATTTAACGATAACGGCGTAGCTTACTTGCCTTGGTATCACAATCAGGGTTATGGAGATATGAATCCATACGATGCCTATAAGTATGATGAGAACACAGATAGTTACAAACTTGTCTTAACAGCCGATTCTTGGACAAGGATATAGAGCCTACTGATTATCCTGATAATGTGGATGTTGAAAATGCAGGCACTGTATATTTTGTTGGCTTAAACGGCAACAGTATCGACTACGAAAATCCAATTTCTAAGTCCGAATAAGAAAAAATATATAACCAGGTTTTTGAGAATTCAAATTCTGTAGACCTTGATTTTTACTATATTAGCATAGATGGTGTAAGTTCATATAAGTCTGAAAATTAATAATTTTCAAAAAAATATAATTTAGGGCTAAAGTTTTTACTAAAGCCTGTCGATATAGTTTCTAGATTAGTCTTACTAGGCTTTTCTAGAAACTTTTTTATTGGGTAAATGGATTTACCCTCGTTTACGGAAAGGAGTCCGTTATGAAGGTTGAAAGCAGTGTAATTTCTTTTGCCACAACACATGAAGAGAGCTATTACAGTTATAAAGAGTCTGTAAGTATGGATGTTGCGGCATCTAAAGGGGCAGTTATTGCCATTCTTGATTTATCAAAAGAATCTAAGGGCATGACCATGAAGGAAGCCATGCTAAGTTACCAAAAACAGGAGAAAGAAAACGAAAAGAAGCATAGAGAGGAAAATGAAGCAAGAAATCTTAATTCTCTTGCTAAACTCCTAAAGGCTAACAAAAACTCTAATCAATATCAGATTAGCGATGAGCTAGATATGAAGATTAAGATGATTAAGGAGATTTTAGCGACCCTTGCAGGAAAGAAGGTAAGTAAGGATTTTTTGCGTAATTATGAAAATGCAATGCCTTCAGGAAATTCTAAGAAAAACGTGGCGGCAGGACTTGCCACTAGTTCTAGCAATGCATTTTCATCCTCAACTTCAGTGACAGGACTAGTTATTAGCTCTTCTGAAAATAGAGGGGTTAGCAATGGTACAGCCAGACAGAAAATCACAGCAAGTACAGGTTTTGTTTCAGAACAGGAAAGCACTACATTTTCAAGCACAGGAAAAGTGGTGACGGCAGACGGTAGATCCATTGACTTTAACTTAGAACTTAGCATGTCTAGGGCTTTTATGGCAGAGACTAACATGCTAGAGGTTAAGGATTACATTAAGATGGATCCTCTTGTGATCAACTTAGATAGCAATATTACTAGCGTTTCTGACCAGAAGTTTTTCTTTGATTTGGATGCAGATGGGGATGAAGAGAGCATTTCCTTTGCAGGGGAAGGTTCGGGATTTTTAGCCTTGGATAAAAATAACGATGGCGTAATTAACGATGGTTCCGAGCTTTTTGGCACAAAGTCAGGGGATGGCTTTAAGGATTTAGACGTATACGATGAAGATGGCAATGGCTGGATTGATGAAAATGATTCCGTATTTAACAAGCTTAAGGTCTGGACAAAGGATAGTGAAGGAAGAGATTTGCTTATTGATTTAAAGAAGGCAGATGTGGGGGCAATTTATCTTGATAGCGCAAATAGTCAGTTTAGCTTAAAGGATGCAAGTAACAATCTAAATGCAGAAATTAAGAAGACTGGTGTCTATTTAAAGGAAAGTACTGGGGCTGTGGGTACAATAAGTCATGTAGATCTTGTTTTGTAAATTTTCTTATTAGTTTAGAAAATCTTAATTGGACAATAGATGTGTTTTGTCTTACATTAGTTAGTAGATACTAATTAATATATACTAAAGCTGACTTTACAAGTTAAAAATTCAATAGTAAACTTGTATACGTTATGATTTTTAGTGATTATAACTTTCAATTTAAGCAAGAATGCTTGATTGAATTTTTTTCAAAACACATTTAGATCCTTTTTGGGATTGGAACTAGGAGGAAATTGATTATGGAAAGAGCTAATGCTTGGAAGACATACGATGCTGCTACTAAGAAAGCTGTTTTTGATTTTGCAGAAGATTACAGACAGTTCATTAGCAAGGCTAAGGTAGAAAGAGAGTGCGTAACAGAATCTGTTAAGCTCGCTAAGGCAGCTGGTTATGAAGATTTAAATGAAGTTATTAAGGCTGGCAAGACTTTAAAGGCTGGCGATAAGGTTTATGCAGTTAATATGAAGAAGGCTATCGTGTTATTTAACATCGGTGAAGAGCCAATTGAGAATGGTATGAACATTTTAGGTGCTCATATTGATTCACCAAGACTTGATATTAAGCAGAACCCATTATATGAAGATACAGAACTTGTTTTACTTGATACTCACTACTATGGCGGTGTTAAGAAGTATCAGTGGGTTGCAACACCTCTTGCACTTCACGGTGTAGTTGCATTAAAGGACGGTTCAGTAATTGATGTTACTGTTGGTGAAGATCCATCTGACCCAGTTCTTGGTGTATCTGACTTACTTATCCATTTAGCTGCTGAGCAGATGGAAAAGAAGGGTAGTAAGGTCGTTGAAGGTGAACAGCTTGATGTTTTAGTTGGTAGCATGCCAGCTGAAGGCGAAGAAGACGAGAAGGAATTAGTTAAGAAGAATATCTTAAATATCCTTAAGGAAAAGTACAACATTGAAGAAGAGGACTTCTTATCAGCTGAACTTACAATGGTTCCAGCAGGTCCTGCTAGAGATTACGGTTTAGATAGATCAATGATTATGGGTTACGGTCATGATGATAAGTCTTGTTCTTACCCATCACTCATCGCTTTATTTAACTCACAGAACTTAAAGAAGACTGGTGTTTGTATCCTTGTTGATAAGGAAGAAATCGGATCTGTAGGTGCTACAGGTATGCAGTCTAAGTTCTTTGAAAATATGGTTGCTGAACTTATGGATAGATGCGGAGATTATTCAGATCTTAAACTTAGAAGAGCACTTGCTAACTCATTTATGTTAAGCTCTGATGTTTCAGCTGCCTTTGATCCAAACTATGCTTCTGTATTTGAGAAGAAGAACTCAGCTTTCTTTGGACGTGGTGTTGTATTTAATAAGTACACAGGCGCTCGTGGTAAGTCAGGTTCTAACGATGCTTCAGCAGAGTACGTTGCTAAGATTAGAAAGATTTGCGATGATAACAAGGTTAACTTCCAGACAGCTGAACTTGGTAAGGTAGATGCAGGTGGCGGCGGAACAATCGCTTACATCTTAGCTAACCTCGATATGAACGTAATCGATAGTGGTATTGCAGTTCTTAATATGCATGCTCCACACGAGATTATTTCAAAGGCTGACCTTTGGGAAGCTCTTAAGTGTTATGAAGCCTTCTTAAAGGATGCTTAAAATCACTTGATATATACTTATCTTTAGGTTAAAATTAGATAGCTTAAAATAATACAAGCCCTGATACTATTTACTTTAAATAGATTTTATTGGGGCTTGTAGTTTTTATGTAATAAAAAGAAATGGAGAAATAAGGATGAAGTGGAATAAATATTCAATAAAAACTACAACTGAAGCGGTGGATTTAATCAGTGCTTCTTTATCAGAACTTGGAATTGAAGGAATTGAAATCTGTGACAATGTTCAGTTAACTAAGGAAGAGGCTAAATCTATGTTTGTTGATTTTATTCCAGATTTGCCAGAAGACGATGGAAGCGCAGTTGTTAACTTCTATCTTGACTCAGAGGATGATGACCATACAATCTTAGATAAAGTTAAGGATGAAATCGAGAGCCTACGTATCTTTTGTAATGTAGGTGAAGGTACAATCACTGAATCAGAGACAGAGGATAAGGATTGGATTAACAACTGGAAGCAGTACTGGCATACCTTTAACATCGGCGACCTCTACATTAAGCCAACTTGGGAAGAGGTAACTGAAGAGATGAAGGGACATCCTATTCTTTCAATAGATCCAGGAACTGCCTTTGGTACAGGTTCCCACGAAACAACTCGTCTTGTAATTAGACAGCTTCAAAAGTATGTTAAGTCAGGGGACGAAGTTTTAGATGTAGGCTGTGGTAGCGGTATCTTATCAGTAGTTGCTCTTAAGTATGGCGCAGGTCATGCCTTTGGAACAGATCTTGATCCTAATGCTATTATTGCAAGTCATGAAAATGCAGACCAGAATGACATTTCTCACAGCCAGTTAGAGGTCATTGAAGGTAATATTATTGATGACAAGGCAATTAAGGATGCTTGCGGTTACGAGAAGTACGATATCGTCTGCGCTAACATTTTAGCAGATGTACTTGAACCTCTCTCAACATGCATTCACGAGCATATGAAAGTTGGCGCTTACTTCATTACATCAGGTATCATCGATAGCAAGGAAGAAGAGGTTGTTACTGCATTTAAGAAGAATCCTCACCTTGAAATCGTTGAAGTTAACCATGATGGTGAATGGGTAAATGTTACAGCAAGAAGAGCAAACTAAAGGTTGGTGTAGACTATGTATCATTTTTTTGCAGAACATGAGAACACATTTGAAGAGGAAGGCTATATTGATATAGTTGGCGGAGATGTTAATCATATTAAAAATGTACTGCGACTAAAGACGGGCGACGAGGTTTTAGTTAGTACAGGAGATAATCTTGATTATTCTTGCCTTATTGATAGCCTATCAGATGAGCTTGTAAGGGTAACAATTAAGGAGAAACGTGAGAAGACTAATGAACTTCCAATTGAGGTTTATCTCTTTCAGGGTTTACCTAAGCAAGATAAGATGGAACTTATTATTCAAAAATGTGTCGAACTCGGTATGACTGGCTTTTACCCTGTATCTATGAAAAGATGCATCGTTAAGCTTGACAAAAAGAAGGCAGACAATAAAATAAAACGATGGAATGAGATTTCTTTAAGTGCTGCTAAGCAGAGTAAAAGAAGCATTATTCCTAAGGTGGAATCACCAATGTCTTTTACAGAGGCACTAAAAGAAGCTGGAAAGCTTGATAAGTTAATACTTCCTTACGAATGTGCTGATGGAATGGCACATACTAAGGATGTGGTTAATTCTATAAAGCCTGGTGATAAGGTGGGCATTTTTATAGGTCCTGAAGGCGGCTTTGATAGAGATGAGCTTGATAGGGCTATTGAGGCAGGTTGTGAGATTGTTACTCTTGGTAAGAGAATTCTTAGAACTGAAACTGCAGGCCTTATGCTTATGAGCGTGCTTATGTATAATTTTGAAGAATAAAGACATTTTTTAAGAAATATTTAATCGCGATATTAGATAGTTACGAGATTTGGAGTGTGAAAAATGGAAGCGTATTTAGATAATTCAGCAACTACACGTACAGCAGATCCTGTTGTGCAGATTATGATTGAGGCCATGCAGGTTAACTACGGTAACCCATCAGCTAAGCATATAAAGGGTGTGGAGGCTGAAAGCTACGTTAAGGAAGCAGCAAGCATCATTGCTAAGAGCCTTAAAGTATTAGATAAAGAGATTCTTTTCACATCAGGTGGAACAGAATCTAACAATACAGCAATTATAGGAACTGCCATGGCTAATAAGCGTAAGGGCAATCACTTAATTGTAAGCTCAGTTGAGCATGCCTCGGTTAAGGAGCCTTTCAATTTTCTTGAAAGAGAGGGCTTTAGAGTAACTTACCTCCCTGTAAACTCAGAGGGTATTGTGGATTTAGAGGCTTTAAAGGAAGCTCTTGATGAGGAAACAATTTTAGTTAGCTGTATGCACGTTAACAATGAAATTGGTGCCATTGAGCCAATTGAAGAAATCGGACGTATCGTTAAGGAATATAATCCAGATATTATTTATCATGTGGATGCTATTCAGTCTTACGGTAAGTTTAGAATATACCCAAAGAAGCTTGGCATCGACCTTTTATCAGTAAGTGGTCACAAGATTCATGGCCCTAAGGGTTCAGGATTTTTGTATATAAAGGACAAGACTCGCATCAAGCCTATTATTTACGGAGGCGGACAGCAAAAGGGTATGCGTTCTGGTACTGAAAATGTTCCAGCAATCGCAGGTCTTGGAAAGGCTGTTGAACTTATCTATAATAGTGATTTTGATAAGAAAATAGAACATCTCTACGAAGTTAAGGATCATTTAATTGATGGTCTTGAAAAAATGGAAGATGTGCAGATTAACAGTAAGAGAGACGGAGAGTCAGCTCCTCAGATAGTTTCAGCTAGTTTTAAGGATGTTAGAGCAGAAGTTTTACTTCATGCCCTTGAAGAAAAGAATATCTTCGTATCTTCAGGTTCAGCTTGTTCTTCAAACAAGCCAGGTCTTAGCAACACTTTAGTGGCTATTGGCCTTGCTAATAACCTATTAGATTCAACAATAAGATTTAGCTTTAACTATGAAACAAGCATTGAAGAAATTGATTATGCACTTGAGGTTTTAAATACATTGGTGCCTCAGTTACGTAGATTTGTTAGAAAATAATTGTTGCAACTGCTTTAGCAGTTTAGTACTAAGAAGAAAGGAAACAATATGTACAAGGCTTTTTTAATTAAGTATGGTGAAATTGGCGTTAAGGGTAAGAACCGTTACCTTTTCGAAGACGCTTTAGTTAGACAGATCAAGCACGCTCTTAAAAATGTAGAGGGTGAATTTGATGTTATTAAGAGACAAGGTAGAATCTATGCTAAGGTTTTATCTGATTCTTATGATTATGATGAGACTATTGAGGCACTTTCAAGAGTATTTGGTATTCATGGAATCTGCCCTGTAGTTCAGATTGAAGATAATGGCTTTGAAGATTTAGCAGCTCACGTAGTTGACTATATTGGCAAGGCTTATGAAGATAAGAACTTTACTTTTAAGGTAGAGTCACGTCGTGCAAGAAAGAACTATCCAAAAACTTCAATGGAAATCAACATGGATTTAGGTGAGGCTATTCTTACAGCCTTCCCTGAAACAAAGGTTGATGTACATAATCCAGAAGTTTTAGTTCAGGTTGAAATTAGAGAAATCATTAACATTTACTCAATTGAAATCCCTGGTCCTGGCGGAATGCCAATCGGAACTGCAGGTAAGGCAATGGTTCTTTTATCAGGCGGTATTGATAGCCCAGTTGCAGCTTACATGGTTGCAAAGCGTGGTGTTGAAATCGAAGCAACATATTTCCATGCACCTCCATATACTTCAGAACGTGCAAAGCAGAAGGTTGTTGACCTTGCTAAGATCGTTTCTAAGTATGCAGGTCCTATCACACTTAACGTAGTAGATTTCACTGAGATTCAATTAGCTATTTATGAAAAATGTCCACATGACGAATTAACAATCATTATGAGACGTTTAATGATGAAAATTTCAGAAGACTTAGCAAAGCAGAGCGGTTGTAACGGCTTAGTAACAGGTGAGTCAATCGGACAGGTTGCATCTCAGACAATGGCCAGCCTTACATGTACTAACGAAGTTTGTACACTTCCAGTATTTAGACCAGTTATCGCTTTTGATAAGCAGGATATCATTGATATCTCAGAAAAGATTGGAACATACGAGACATCAATCTTACCTTACGAAGATTGCTGTACAATCTTTGTTGCTAAACATCCAGTAACAAAGCCAAACTTAAGTGTAATTAAGAGACACGAACACAATTTAGATGAAGTTATAGACGAAATGTATGAAAGAGCAATGAGCACAGTCGAAAAAATTGTATGCGAATAAAGTAAAAAAAGCCCCAGCCTTTACGGGCCGGGGCTTAGTTAATAATATTATTCAACGATATATGGCTTTAATACAGAAAGAATTGTATCAATGTCGTTCTCTGCGTGGATATTAAGGTCGATTGGCTTTGAAAGGTCAAGAGAGAAAATACCCATGATTGACTTAGCGTCAATTACGTATCTACCAGAAACTAAATCAAAGTCAACATCGAACTTAGTGATATCATTAACGAAAGACTTAACTTTATCAATAGAGTTTAATGAAATCTGAACAGTCTTCATTTTGTCTACCTCCTACATTATTTTATATAATCATTCTAGCTACTAAAAATCTTACTGTCAACTAGTAAAATTTATTTTAGAGACTAGATAGATTCTAACTTAGTTGTGGGTTGTTAAAACAATAACATAGAGAATACATTTTTGAAAAGAGGAATTTAGTGAAAAAAGTAGCATTACATAGCCTTGGTTGCAAGGTTAATTCATATGAAACAGAATCAATGGAAGAGTTGTTTAGAAAGGCGGGCTATGAGATTGTCCCTTTTAAGGAGGATGTTTTAGCTGATGTCTATGTAATCAATACTTGTTCCGTTACTAATATAGCCGATAGAAAGTCTCGTCAGATGCTTCATAAGGCTAAGAAAATGAACCCAGAGTCGGTGGTTATCGCCTGCGGTTGTTACGTTGAATCAGATAGCGCAGGAGTTATTGCTGACGAGTGCGTTGATATTGTAATTGGTAATAATAGAAAATTTAGCGTTGTTGAGGCCTTAGAGGAATACTATAAGGACAGCACTTGCAACGTTTTCATGAATGATATAAATAAGGATTCAAATTATGAGAATCTTACAATCGAGACAGTATCTGAGCATACTAGAGCCTATATAAAGATTCAGGATGGTTGTAATCAGTTCTGTTCTTACTGTATTATTCCATACGTTCGTGGAAGAATCAGAAGTAGACAGATTTCTGATATCGTTGAGGAAGTTAAGGGCTTGGCGGCTAAAGGCTTTAAGGAAGTGGTTTTAACTGGTATTCACATTACAAGTTACGGCCTCGACTTTGTGAAAGAAAGCGACAAGGGTCTAGCTAGCGACGATTATCTTGCTAATGAAAATGCAACAGCCCATATAGGCCTTCTTGATGTAATTAAGGCTATCAATGAGATTGATGGAATTGAAAGAATCAGACTTTCCTCACTTGAGCCAAGAGTAATTACAGAGGAATTTGCTAAGGAAATTGCGAAAATGCCTAAGCTTTGTCCACATTTTCATCTATCCCTTCAAAGTGGAAATGATAAGACTCTAAAGGCTATGAATAGAAAATACGATACTAAGGAATTTATGGAGGGGGTTAATAGACTTCGTAAATACCTTGATAAACCAGCCCTTACAACAGATATTATTGTTGGTTTCCCAGGTGAGACAGATGAGGACTTTAATGAGACTTATGAGTACCTAAAGAAGGTAAACTTTTATGAGATGCACATTTTCAAATACTCAAGAAGAAAGGGTACGGTTGCTGATAAGATGCCGGCTCAGGTAAACGGTAAGGATAAAAATAAGAGAAGTAATTCACTTTTACTTATGACAAAGGTTAATTCTTTGGCTTATAGAAAGGATTTCCTTGAGAATACTAAGTTTGCTGATGTCTTAATTGAGGAGCTAGTTACAATTGATGATAAGGAATATTATACAGGTTATACTAAGAATTATATTCGTGTAGCTATTGAAAAAGAGGCATTTAAAGGTTATTCTATAGTAAGTGAAGATAAAATAGTTAATACTATTGTAAAAATTAAAGCAGAAAGTTTAATGAGCGATAACGAGACAGTTCTTTGCTCAATTATCGGAGAGTAAATATGAAGACTAGAAAGAATGAGGCAGGAATGATTCTTGCCATAGACATGGGTAACACTAACATTGTAGTTGGATGCGTGGATAATGACCGTGTAATTTTTGAGGAGAGATTATCTACAGACCCATCAAAGACGGAGCTTGAGTATGCAATAGGTTTTAAGACGGTTCTTGAATTATATAATATAAAGCCTGAGGACATTAAGGGTTCAATTATTTCCTCAGTTGTGCCATCTTTAGTTAATATTATTAAAGAGGCAGTAATTAAGACAGTTGGCGTGGTCCCTATGATCGTTGGCCCTGGCATTAAGACAGGCCTTAACATCCTTATGGATCAGCCTCGTCAAGTAGGTTCTGATTTAATCGTTGATGCTGTTGGTGCAATTCATGAGTACGGCGCACCGGTTATTATTATTGACCTTGGAACAGCGACAACAATTAGTGTGGTGGATGAGAAGGCTAATTACATTGGTGGTGCGATTTTACCAGGAATTAGAGTATCTCATGATTCCCTAGTTTCAAGAACAGCACAGTTACCTAAGATTTCCCTTGAGGCACCGGAAAAGTCAATCGCAAAGAACACTGTAGATTGCATGAAGTCTGGCCTTGTTTATGGAAATGCTGCATGTATTGATGGCATGATTCGCCGTTTAACTCGTGAAGCTGGCTTTGGCAAGAACGGAAAGCCAGAAGCTAAGGTAGTTGCTACAGGTGGTCTTGCAAGTGTTGTAATTCCTAATTGTGAAGAGAAGATTATTGAAGATCCTGAGCTTTTAATTAAAGGACTTAAAATTATTTATGATAAAAATGTAGATTAGGAGAGTTTTATGTTAACTAATAAGAATGTAGTAATTGGAGTGACAGGAAGTATTGCGGCCTATAAGATAGCCAACCTAGCAAGCATGTTAGTTAAACAGCATGCCAATGTTGACGTTATTATGACAGAAAATGCTACAAATTTTATTAATCCAATTGCATTTGAGACTTTAACAAGTAATAAATGCATTGTTGATACATTTGATAGAAATTTCCAATTTAATGTAGAGCATGTATCTTTGGCTAAAAAGGCAGACATTTTCCTTGTGGCTCCTGCTTCCGCTAATGTTATTGGCAAGATGGCAGCAGGAATTGCAGATGATATGTTAACTACAACTCTACTTGCAGCTAAATGCCCAATTTATGTGGCACCAGCTATGAATACTAATATGTATACTAACAGAATTGTTCAGGATAATATAGCTAAGTTAAAGGGATATGGTGTACATTTTATTACACCAGCCACAGGTAGACTTGCTTGTGATGATGTGGGAATTGGCAAGTTAGCATCAGAAGATGTTTTAATGGATAATATCCTACGCGAAATTGCAATGCCACATGACCTTGAAGGCCTTAAGGTGGTAGTAACTGCAGGTCCAACTAGAGAGAAAATCGATCCAGTTAGATATCTTTCCAATAATTCCACAGGTAAGATGGGTTATGCTATTGCTAAGGTTGCTATGATGCGTGGTGCAAATGTAACACTTATTTCAGGTCCTACAAGCCTAGATAAACCTCGCTTTGTAGATGCTATTGATGTAGTTTCAGCAAGAGATATGTATGAGGCGGTAGTTGAAGAAGCTAAGGATGCTGATATTGTTATTAAGGCTGCTGCAGTGGCTGATTACAGACCAGATACAGTGGCAGATGAGAAGATTAAGAAAAAAGACGGAGATATGTCAATTAGTCTAGAGAGAACTGATGACATACTTGCTAGTCTTGGAGCAAACAAGTCAGATAAGCTCTTCCTTTGCGGTTTTTCAATGGAGACAGAAAATTTAATTGAGAACTCAAGAAAGAAGCTTGATAAGAAGAATCTCGATATGATAGTTTGCAACAATTTAAAAGTAGCTGGCGCTGGTTTTGGTACAGATACTAACGTAGTTACATTTATTACAAAGTCAGATATTAAGGAACTTCCGATTATGTCTAAGGAAGAAGTGGCGTCTAAGTTACTTGATGAGATTATGACTTTAAGAAAGTAGAAATACATTTTCAAAATAATAGGGTAGATAGGGTAGAAAATTTATATAAGGGGCAAATTGATTAATGGCTAAAAATAAAAAGGTAATTAAATATAGGCGTAATTATGACAAAGTAATTGCAGTTGTAACTTTTGTATTAATTGCAGTTTATGTAGTTTGTTTTGTCTTTTTATACGCTACAAAAAGTTCGGTTAAGACCTATGAAACTGCGCTTGGTAGTCTTTATGACAGCGAGAGTTTCACGGCCTTAGCTATTCGTGACGAGACAGTTTATTATTCAAATTATTCGGGTTTCGTTAACTATTATCAGGTTGAGGGCAGCAAGGTGGCTAATGGAGAGACGGTTTATTCAGTGGATGAAACCGGCAAAGTTGCTGATCTTTTGGCAAGCTATAGCACCGATACTTCAAATGCCCTTTCTTCCGATGATTTGTCTTTACTAAAGGAGACACTTGATAAGTATAAGCTAAATTATGATCCTAATGAATTCAGTGAAATTTATAATTTAAAGACAGATTTGAATTCTACAATTCTTGCATCTATAAGCGCAGATATTATGGAAAATCTTGATTCTTTAATCGATTCAACAGGAAATGCTAACTTCTTTAATGCCGTGGGTTCTGAGGCAGCAGGAGTGGTGGTTTATAGCACAGATGGCTATGAAAATTTTAGCGAGGATCAGTTATCTACTTCTTGCTTTAATAAAAATAATTATGAAAAAAATGTATTAAAAAATACCAGTGGTGAAGATACCATTGTAGCTGGCGATGCCGCTTACAAAATTGTAAATAGCGAGAATTGGAATCTATATATTTCCCTTTCTAAGTCTCAAGTTGAACAGCTTGATTTGACAAATGCATCTACAGTTACAGTAAATTTCAAGTCCGACGGTATATCCACAAGTTGTGGCTTTGAATTAGTTGAAGTTAATGGACAATATTTTGGAAAAATGGCACTTTCAAAATATATGATTCGATATGCTACAGAAAGATACTTAGATATTGAACTTGTTGTGGATGAGGCAACAGGAATTAAGGTTCCAAGCTCAGCAATGACAACAAAGGATTTCTATGTACTTCCAACTAGCTATTTAACTTCAAGTGGTAATGAAAATGGATATCTAATTAGCTATGAAGAAAATGGGGAGACTAAAAAGACCTTTATTAAAGTAGCTAGATATTATACAGAGGACAACGACACAACGGATACTAGTGATGACTACATTTACGTAGATCCAAATCTGTTCCCGTCAGATTCCTTTGTCTTAATAAAAGAGGATAGTAAAGAAACCTATTCTGATATAAAGACAGCATCACTTAATGGTGTTTACTGCGTAAATTCTGGCTTTACAGAATTTAAGGTAGGAAATATTTTGAAGAAGAACGACGAGTATTGTATCCTAGAAAACAATGCTACAAAAGGCGTTGAACTCTACGATAGAATTTTACTTGACGCAAAGAAATACAGCGAAGGTGAGCTGATATATTAATTGTCGCAATCAGCTTTGCTGATTACGACCTAGCGTCGCGCTGCGCGAAGCGCATCTCATGCGCGATGTTCCCCCCTGTCGCAATCAGCTTTGCTGATTACGACCTAGCGTCGCGCCGCGCGAAGCGCGTCTCATGCGCGATGTTCAATGGTAAATGTAAAAAGGAGTAATTATGGTAGTTGAAAATTACAAGGAAGTTTTAGAAAACGTTAAAAAGGCCGCCCTTAAGGCCGGCAGAGACCCTAAAGACATTACTGTTTTAGCGGTCAGCAAAACAAAGCCAAATGAAATGATAGAAGAATTATATAACGAAGGCGTTAGAGAATTTGGCGAAAATTATGTCCAGGAACTTGCAACAAAAATGGAAACTCTACCTAAAGATATCCAATGGCATATGATTGGACATTTGCAAAGAAATAAGATTAAATACATCATTGAAAATGTTAAAATGATCCATTCAGTAGATTCCCTTAGACTTGCTAAGGCAATCAGTGATGAAGCCGTTAAAAGAGGCGTAAATATGGACATTTTACTTGAAGTTAATGTGGCTCTTGAGGAAAATAAATTTGGTTTTAAAGTAGAAGAGGTTGAAGAGGCACTTAAAGAAATTGCAAAATTGCCTAATATCTGCGTAAAAGGCTTAATGACAAGTGCTCCATACGTTAGCAACGCAGAAGAAAATCGACAATATTTTAAAAGACTAAATAAATTATTAGTTGACATCAATGATAAAAACATAGATAATGTTAGTATGAGCGTTCTTTCAATGGGGATGACTAACGATTATTTGGTAGCCATTGAAGAAGGTGCGACTCATGTAAGAGTTGGCACAGCAATTTTTGGTGAGAGAAACTATAATAAATAGTTTATGTATTTTATGGACAGAATTTTATATTGCTGTGGAAAATCGATTGGGAATAAGGAGAAGAAAAATGGGAGCAATAGATAAGATTACAGATTTTTTCAAATTTAACGAAGAAGACGACTACGAGGATATCGAAGAAGAAGGATATGATGATTTAGAAGAAGACTACGAAGAAGATGAAGAAACAACTAATGACAGAAGAAACATCTTCGGTGGTAAGAAGAACGATACTGATTCAGTTTCAGTTCCAGAAAGACCAAAGTCAAGTCAGTCTCGTACTAAGATTGTACCTATTAAGACACAGACTCCAAAGGAATTAGAGGTTGTTGTTATTAGACCTCAGTCTATGGAAGATGCTAAGGAAATTACAGATACTTTACTTTACGGTAAAGCTGTTGTTCTTAATTTAGAAGGTATTCACGTTGAGATAGCTCAGAGAATTATTGATTATTCTGCTGGTTCAACATACGCAATCAGAGGTAACTTACAGAAGATTACTAACTTTATCTTCCTTGTAACACCTCCTAATGTAGATATTTCAGGTGACATTCCTGAATTAGTTGGTGGCGGAATTGATTTAGCAGGTGTTAAGTCTAAGTCTGATATTAGTCAGTTATAATTAAAGATTTTGCCATCTAAGCGCTAGCTTAGGTGGCTTTTTTAGTAGTAAGTGTGTTTTGTGGAGGAATTATGAGTAAGTGTATTAATGTAAAATATGAGGAAAAGCCTTGTTATGATATTGTAATTGAGAAGGATTTTTCTAAGCTAGCAGAAAGCTTTAATAAGCTTGGTGTTAAGGATAGAAAGATCTGTATCGTAACAGATTCTAATGTTGGTCCTATTTATGCAAATGAAGTGAAGGCCGAGCTTGAAAAGACAGGCAATAAGGTTTTTGTCTATACATTTGAAGCAGGAGAGGACAATAAGACTCTTTCTACAGTTCAGGATGTTTATGAATTTTTAATACAGAACAAATTCGATAGAAAGGATATGCTTGCGGCTCTAGGTGGCGGTGTTGTTGGAGATTTAACAGGTTATACTGCAGCAACTTACCTTAGAGGGGTAAATTTTATTCAAATTCCAACTTCTCTATTAGCACAAGTAGATTCTAGTATCGGTGGAAAAACTGGCGTAGATTTTAGAGGTTATAAGAACATGGTTGGGGCTTTTCATATGCCTAAACTTGTATATATGAATATGGGTTGTCTTAAGTCTTTATCTAAGAGACTCTTTAATTCTGGCTTTGGCGAGATTATTAAGCATGGTCTTATTAAGGATAAGGAATACTATCACTGGTTAAAGGATGAATATAAGGCAATTACTAGCCTTGATTTTGATGCTCTTGAACATATGATTTATGTGAGCTGTAATATTAAAAGAGAAGTGGTTGAAAAAGATCCAAAGGAACAGGGAGATAGAGCCCTACTTAACTTTGGTCATACACTTGGTCATGCCATTGAGAAACTACTTAACTTTAGTATGTATCATGGCGAATGTGTAGTGTTAGGTATGGTTGCAGCACTAGACATTTCTCTTAGAAGAGCTAAAATTACAGAGGAAGAGTATAATGAAGCTATTGAGATGTTTAAGCTCTATGAATTCCCTGTAACTTGTAAGGGAGTTTTAGCTGAGGATGTAATTAAGGCTTCTAAAAATGATAAAAAGGCAGACGCTGGTAAGATTAAGTTCATTTTACTTGATTCTATTGGAGATGCCATAATTGATAAGACTGTTTCAGATGATGAAATGAGACAGGCTTTAAAAAGAGTTTTAGAATAAAATTTATCAGACTCTTTTAAAAAATGGGAAGGGAAATTTGAAGTTTTTTATGAAAAAAAGTGTTAGATTAATTATATTTTTACTTGCAAGCGCATTACTAGTTGAGCTTGATCAGATTACAAAGATTATTGCAAGAGCTAATCTTGAGGGTAAGTCAGAGGGTTTTTCTATAATTCCTGGAGTTTTGAAATTATTTTACCTAGAAAATCAGGGAGCGGCTTGGGGAATCTTAAATGGCAAGCTTAATTTCTTTATTGTACTTACTTGCCTTATTGTATTAGTACTTGTTTATATAGTAATTAAGATGCCAGCAGATAAGAAATATAATTATCTCTTTTTTACAATAATCTTTTTAACAAGCGGAGCAATCGGAAACTTTATTGATAGAATTAGATTGTCTTACGTTAGAGATTTTATTTATTTTGAATTAATTGATTTCCCTGTATTTAACGTAGCTGATATTTATGTTACTTTATCGGTTATTGCCTTGATTATCCTTATTTTCTTTGTTTACAAGGATGAGGATTTTGCATTTTTATCAAGAAAAAGGGAATCTAACTAATAATTTTTTGAGGTGCAAATGTTAGATAATTTAGACGCAAATAAAAACGATGAAATAATGGCTTCTATGACAGAGAACATGAATGATGCTGTGATGGATGAGCTAGATTTAGAGGATGAGGACTCTTTTGAGAAGGAGATTTGCCTTAAAACTGAGAGTCAGGATAAGGGGACTCGTATTGATAAATACATTTCCTCAAAGCTAACTGACTTTTCCCGTTCTAGAATTCAAAAATCTATTGAAGAGGATAATATCTTAGTGGATGGAGCAAGCATTAAGGCTAACTATAAGCTTAAGGGCGGGGAAAACATTTTAGTAAGGATCCCTAAGCTTGTGGTGCCAGAAATTGTGGCGCAAGACATTCCACTTGATATAGTTTATGAGGATGATGATTTAATCCTTATTAATAAGCCAAAGGGTATGGTTGTGCATCCTGCGGCAGGTCATTACGACAACACTATGGTCAATGCCCTTATGTATCACTGCAAGGATAATTTATCCGGCATCAACGGGGTTTTAAGACCTGGTATTGTTCATAGAATTGACATGAACACAACGGGAATTATTGTTGCTTGTAAAAATGATTTTTCCCACAATTTTATAGCTAGTCAGTTGGCGGTTCATTCTATAACTAGAAAGTATTATGCCATTTGCCTAAATTCCTTTAAAGAGAAAGAGGGTACAGTAGATGCGCCTATTGGCAGAAATCCTAACGATAGAAAGAAGATGGCTATTGATAGAAAGAATGGCAAGAGAGCTGTTACTCACTACAAAGTTTTAGAAAACTTTGGAAAATATGCCTTTATCGAGTGTCAGCTTGAAACCGGCAGAACTCACCAGATTAGAGTGCATATGGCAAGTATCGGGCATCCTCTTTTAGGAGATGATGTATATTCAAGGGCTAAGTCCAATTTCAAATTGCAGGGCCAGACTTTGCATGCTGGAGTTCTTGGCTTTATACATCCTCGTACAAAAGAATATGTGGAGTTTAGCGCGGAATTGCCAGATTATTTTAAGGAACTATTAGAGAAATTAAGAAAGTCAAGTTAACTAAGAAAAAGCGTTTTTAGGGGATTGCTTATATTGCTTTTAAAATATATCTAACTTTGGAGGTCATCATGAGACGTAGAGAATATATTGATTTGATTTTAAATGGCATTTCCGATAGTTTTGACATTTACCATAACTATTGGTTTAAGGACAGGAAATTCGTGGTCTATGCATATAATTACGATCGCAAGAATAAATTTGAGACAGCTAAGGATGCGAAATTATGGGACTCGAAAAGCTATGAACATCTTTTCTTTATAAATTGCGATGATTTAGACCCAGAGAAGTTTAAGGAGCTTTATCAGTGGACTATTGATAATATTGAGCCACATTTCGTCCGTGGAGATAAAAGATGGCCACAAAAGAATCACATGTGTAGCTACATTTCCTTTATTATAATTACCAAGAATCCTATTACTTATGAGGTTTCGCAGCTTATTAAGAAGAGTAATTTTAAGAAGAATTATCTATTTGGAGCTAGAGGTTTTTCAAATATTAGGATTGCAGTAATTACGCCAAGTACAAAGGAAATTACAGTTAATAAGTTTGGGGCAAAGATAGGAAATTTCCTATCGGAATTGTTGCCTAATGAATAAGATAAATGTTATAATAATTATATAAATTTTTGTTCATTCATATAGCGATGATTTTAAAAATTGTTCAAGGGGGTATGAATTATGAATGAGAGAACTGTTATAACAATTGGCAGAGAATTTGGTAGTGGCGGTCATGAAGTAGGTATGAAGCTTGCTGCTAAACTAGGCATTAAGTGCTATGACAAGGAATTATTATCTGAGGCAGCTAAGGCAAGTGGCATAGCAGAAGAGCTTTTTTCAGCTCAGGATGAGAAGCCAACAAGTAGTTTCTTATATTCATTAGTCATGGATACTTATTCTCTTGGATATACTAATGCATATATGGACATGCCTATTAATCACAAGGTTTTCCTTGCTCAGTTCGATGCCATTAAGAAAATCGCTGCAAGAGAGTCTTGCGTAATCGTTGGTCGTTGTGCAGATTACGCCCTCGAGGACAATCCATTTGCAGTAAATGTCTTTATTAAGGCACCTCTTGAAAAGAGAGTGGAGAGAATCAAGAGAATCTATGAGCTAAACGATAACAAGGCAGCTGACTTCATTCAGAAGACAGATAAGAAGAGAGCTAGCTATTATAACTACTATTCTAGTAAGAGATGGGGCGAGGCTAAGAGCTACAACCTTTGCATTGATACTGGAGATGTAGGAATAGAGGGCGCTATCGAGCTCATATTAAATTATGTAGAATTAAAGGAAAAGAATTTGTAGTATTTATGTTGGATAATGGATTTAAAGGAAAGAAGAAATATGATTTTGGAAAATGGATCACTGGAGGAAATTCAAAGATTTATCTGATCTTAATGATAGTAGTATTTGTCTTTTTGCTTTTTGCCCTAAAGACAGTTATTAAGATGCATCAGGATAATATTGATAATGAGAATGGTGAAGCAACAAGCGAGGATGTAAATAACGACATCACAGAAGAAGCTACAGAGAGCGAGTCTAACTATGTTGCAACTAATATGTCTTATTGCATTAAGATTAATAAATCTCAGAATTTTGCAGTTATTTACCAAATGGATGAAAATCAAGAATACACTATAGTTGTTAAGGCATTTAAGGTTTCAGTAAGTGAAGACGCAAGTGTAGGTGAGACTTTCATTTCCCGTAAGGCTTTATGGTGGAAAGTTTCTGATACTTCATATTGCCGTTATGCTTCTAAATTGGACAATTCAGAGGTTTTATATTCAGCAGCATATTACTACAATGAAACAGATAATTCTTTAAATAAGAATTCTTATAATAATATTGGAAATGCGTCTCTAGACGGCTCAATTCACATGACCGTTAGCAATGCTAAGTGGATTTATGAAAATTGTGGCATCAACACACCAGTCTATATCCTTGATAATTTCGATTTGGACGAGGGCGTGACTCTAGAGGAGTTTGAAACAATAAGTTCAGGCTATCGCGACCCAACAGATACAAAGTAAGAATGTAAGATTTAACTCAGTCGGAGTACAAGCTCCGACTGAGTTAAACGCTCCGCGAGGATGCGCACGGATTCGGGTCTTGACTGATATAAAGATAAAATGAATAAAAGATTAACCGGTAGGTTTTTGAGTTACTTATATGGAGTTTAACTTAAATCTACCGGTTTTTTGTTGTTGTGGGTGGAGGATTATTTAGAATCTAGTGGGGTTAGATACATTTTCCTAAAGGCGCCCTTTAAAGAAAGGCAGTATCTGTGCTATAATGTGCCCTGTTAAATAAAAGAAATAGGGAAGTGTAATTATGCTATATATTATTCGACATGGAAAAACTGATTGGAATGTGGCAAAGAAGCTACAGGGCTGGACGGACATTCCACTAAATGAGCAGGGTATTAGTATGGCTCGTGAGGCGGCAAAGGAGAATAAAGAGATAGATTTTGATATATGCTTTTGTTCGCCTTTAACTAGAGCTAGACAGACTGCCGAGCTTTTCCTTGAAGGCAGGGACACTCCTATTATTATAGATGAGCGAATCAAAGAGATGGGCTTTGGTGAATACGAGGGAATTACTAACTATTTTGAGGATAGTAGTTGCCCTGTAAATGTTTTTTTTACTTATCCAAAGAACTATAAGGGTTCTAAAAATGGGGAATCTACTAAGGATTTACTTGCGCGAACTAAGGATTTTCTTGAAGATAAGGTCTATCCTCTTCTTAAAGAGGGTAAGAATGTCTTAATCGTTGGGCATGGCGCTGCAAATTCTAGTATCATTTGCAATTATCTTAATCGTGACGAAGACGATTTCTGGAAAGAGAGTATTGCTAACTGCAAGCTTATTAATTTAGATGCTTTAAAGGCCAACTAAGGGGCTAATATTATTTAAGCAAAAATGTTATTATTGATAAACTTTATCATATTTTAATTCCATTGATAATAAAGGGTAAATATGAATAAAGCCTTGATTTTACTGTATTTTTTGTGTTTTTTTCAGAAATTTGCAATTTTGTATTGAGAAAAAATTATCAATAAACTATTATATTAAGGTAAGGTTTCTATAAATTATTATTAATGGAGGAACATATGTTATATTCAACAGAAATTAAAAACATGTGCCCTGTAACACAGGGAGTACACCATGGCGCAGCTCCTATTCCAGAAGAAGCAAAATGGGTACAGGCAAAGAAAATCGAGGATATATCTGGCTATACACACGGTATTGGCTGGTGTGCACCTCAGCAGGGAGCTTGTAAGCTTTCCCTTAACGTAAAAGACGGAATTATTCAGGAAGCTCTTGTAGAGACAATCGGATGTTCAGGAATGACTCATTCAGCAGCTATGGCTTCTGAAATTCTTCCAGGACTTACTCTTCTTGAAGCTCTTAATACAGACCTTGTATGTGATGCTATCAATACAGCTATGAGAGAATTATTCTTACAGATTGTATATGGTAGAACTCAGTCTGCATTTTCAGAGGATGGACTTCAGATCGGTGCTGGTCTTGAAGATTTAGGTAAGGGTACTCGTTCAATGGTTGGTACTACTTATGGTACTTTAGCTAAGGGACCACGTTACCTTGAACTTACAGATGGTTACATCACAGAAGTTGCATTAGACGAAGATGATGAAATCATTGGTTATAAGTTTGTTAACTTTGGTAAGATGATGGATTTCTTAAAGGCTGGCGACGACGCAGAAACAGCTTTAAAGAAGGCATCTGGACAATATGGTAGAGTTGATGACGCTGTTAAGTGCATCGACCCAAGAAGACAGTAATAGGAGGATAATTGAAATGGCATTATTTGAATCATATGAAAGAAGAGAGCCACAGATCCTCGCTGTTTTAAAGGAATATGGTATCTCATCAATTGAAGAATGTAAGGAAATTACAGACGCAGCTGGTATCGATGTATATCACTTAATCGAAGGTATCCAGCCAATTTGTTTTGAGAATGCAAAGTGGGCTTACACAGTAGGTGCTGCTATTGCTATTAAGAAGGATTGCCGTAAGGCTTCAGAAGCTGCTGCAGCTATCGGTGAAGGTTTACAGGCTTTCTGTATCCCAGGTTCAGTAGCTGACCGTCGTAAGGTTGGTTTAGGACATGGTAACTTAGGAAAGATGCTTCTTGAAGAAGATACAGAATGTTTCGCATTCTTAGCAGGTCACGAATCATTCGCTGCTGCTGAAGGTGCTATCGGTATCGCTGAGAAGGCTAATAAGGTTCGTAAGACTCCTTTAAGAGTTATCCTTAACGGTTTAGGTAAGGATGCTGCTCAGATTATTTCTCGTATCAACGGTTTCACATACGTTGAAACAGAGTATGACTACAAGACAGGCGAACTTAAGGAAGCATTTAGAAAGTGTTACTCAAAGGATGCTAACTCTCCAAGAGCAAAGGTTAACTGCTACGGCGCTAACGATGTTCAGGAAGGTGTAGCTATCATGTGGAAGGAAAACGTTGATGTTTCTATCACAGGTAACTCTACAAACCCAACAAGATTCCAGCATCCAGTAGCTGGTACATATAAGAAGGAAAGACTTGAAGCTGGTAAGAAGTACTTCTCAGTAGCTTCAGGTGGTGGTACAGGACGTACACTTCACCCAGATAACATGGCTGCAGGTCCAGCTTCATATGGTATGACAGATACTATGGGACGTATGCATTCAGATGCACAGTTCGCTGGTTCTTCATCAGTTCCTGCCCACGTAGAAATGATGGGTCTTATCGGTGCTGGTAACAACCCAATGGTAGGTATGACAGTTTCAACTGCCGTTTCTATCGAAGAAGCTGCTAAGGCTGGTAAGTTCTAAGATTATTAGAACACACATTTATAATTTATAATTTAAATTAAATTCTAGCCAAGCTATCATTTTTCTAGATGTGATCTGATCCATCACATTTAGAAAATGAAAGTAAGGCACAAAATAAAAGGATTTTAAAGCTTGATTGAAGTTTTAATAAGTCGACATGTTAGAAGGACATGAGAGTTTTAGAATCTATTGATTTAAATCAAATAGGTCTTTGACCTACAATTTTATAAGTACTTAAAAGAAGCAAGTTCGCTGTGTTCCGGTCATAGCGAGCTTGTTTTTTTATTGCTTTGGAGTGGGGGGTCCTATAATTAATAGATTTGAGTTGCTTGCTTTTCTATTTAGGTGACGGGCCCTTTTAGAGCCTCTAAATTCGGCGTATTTGTGCCTGTGAATCGTATTCGAACAAGTTTAAGGCCCAATCGGAAGAGAATAATAAGCTTCTCTGTTTAGTTCCAGAAGCCCATAAAAAAAGACTCTAGCTTTCACTAGAGTCTTCATTAACATTTTTATTCATTGTCGTCTTCTTCAGCAGCAATCACACCTGAGATTACTGAAACTAAAACAACACTTGCAATTATAGCAATTGAAACACCAATAATTGGTCCTAAAAATAATAAAAACATTTTGTCACGACCTCCATTCATAGATTAGTTATATTATATATCTTGTTGCAAAGATTTTCAATGTCTTATTAGGTTAGTTGTTAAACAGAAGTCAAAGTCATAATTTCCTAAAGTCTATTATGAAATTTTTTGTTCTTTCTTAAGGTTTTTATTAGCTGTTGAAAGCATAAGCTTAATTCTGTTAAGCTGGTTAACTTCAGAAGCACCTGGATCGTAATCAACTGCGATGATATTAGATTCAGGGAATGCAGCTCTTAATTCCTTAATTACACCCTTACCAACGATGTGGTTAGGTAAGCAACCAAATGGCTGACAGCAAACGATATTTCCGGCACCGTTGTGAATTAATTCGATCATTTCACCAGTAAGTAACCAACCTTCACCTGTCTGGTTACCAAGAGAAACTAAGTCCTTAGCAAGGTTAGCAGTTTCTTTAATTGATGATGGAGCATCAAAACGCTTACTTGCAGCTAAAGCCTTGTTACCTTCTTTTCTGAACCATTCAAGGAAGCTAATAAGTGTGTTACCAATAAGGGCAGTCTTTTTTGGAGCGCCAAGGTATTGATGCTTAAAGTTTGTATTCTCCGCACTGTAGAGTAGGAAGCCCATTAAGTCTGGAACTACGGCCTCAGCACCCTCAGATTCAAGTAACTCAACTAAATAGTTATTAGCAGCTGGCATGAACTTAACTAAGATTTCACCAACAATACCAACTCTTGGTTTCTTAATATCAAGTAATGGAATTTCATCGAAATCCTTTACAATAGCGTGGAGATTCTTGTTGAATTCTCTCATATTTACACGCTTCTTAGTTAACTGCTCAATAACAACCTTCTTCCACTTATCATGAAGTGCATTTACAGAACCAGGAACGGCCTCGTAAGGTCTTGTTCTATAAACAACATTCATAAATACATCGCCATATTCAATAGCCATCATAGCCTTTTTAAGCATTGGGATAGTGTATGTAAAGCCTGAGTTCTTTTCAATTCCTTGAGCAGAAAGTGAAATAACAGGTACATATTCTAAGCCAGCCTTAGCAAGGGCTCTTCTAATAAATCCAATATAGTTAGAAGCTCTACAACCACCACCTGTCTGAGAGATAATAATAGCAGTTTTCTTCATATCATATTTACCAGAAAGGACAGCATCCATAATCTGACCAACAACCATAAGAGATGGGTAGCAAGCATCGTTATTAACGTACTTTAAACCTACATCTACAGCTGATTTGTTATCATTATCAAGGACAACGAAGTTGTAACCACAAGCATTAAGGGTTGGTGCAAGTAAATCAAAGTGAATTGGTGACATCTGAGGGCAAAGAATTGTGTAATTCTTGCGCATCTCTTCAGTGAATTCAATCTTGTTAAATGCAGCGCTTTCAACCTTTCTCTTGTAGTTATGAAGTTCTCTAACCTTAAGGGCAGCAATTAAAGAACGGACTCTAATTCTTGCAGCACCAAGGTTATTAACCTCATCAATCTTTAAGACAGTATAAATCTTACCTGCCTTAGATAAAATATCATTAACAGCATCTGTTGTAACAGCATCAAGACCACAACCAAATGAGTTAAGCTGAATTAAATCAAGGCTATCATCAGTTCTTACATAGCTTGCTGCTGCGTAAAGTCTTGAATGATACATCCACTGATCCATAACAACAAGTGGTCTGTCAACCTTACCTAAATGTGATATTGAATCCTCAGTTAATACGGCAATTCCATAAGAGTTAATTAATTCAGGAATACCATGGTTGATTTCAGGATCAACGTGGTAAGGTCTACCTGCAAGTACGATACCATGCTTACCTGTTTCGTGAAGGTAATTAATTACCTCTTCACCTTTCTTTCTAACATCTTCCTTAGATTGCATTAATTCATCCCAAGCATGACTTACAGCCTTCTTAACCTCTTTAGCTGGAATATCAGATAATTCCTCAACTAAGCGCTTTGTAAGAATTTCCTTGTTTTCAAATGTCATGAAAGGATTTCTAAAGTCGATATTTTCAGTTTTGATTTCCTCTACGTTATTCTTAATATTTTCAGCATAAGAAGTAACGATAGGGCAGTTGTAATGATTATTAGTATTCTCAATTTCCTTGTGCTCGTAAGGAATACATGGATACCAAATGAACTTAACGTTGTTCTTGATTAACCATGAAATATGTCCATGTGCTAACTTAGCAGGATAACACTCTGATTCTGAAGGAATTGATTCAATACCAAGTTCGTAAATCTTACGGTTTGAGCTTGGTGATAAAACAACTCTATACTTTAAGTCATTAAATAAAGTAAACCAGAATGGGTAGTTCTCATACATGTTAAGAACTCTTGGAATACCAACTGTACCACGAGTTGCCTCAGCTTCGCTAAGTGGCTCGTAGTCAAATAATCTATGGAACTTATAATCAAATAGGTTAGGAAGCTTATTCTTATTCTTTTCCTTACCAAGTCCCTTTTCACATCTATTACCAGTGATAAATCTTCTGTTACCAGAGAACTTATTAATTGTTAAATGACACTGGTTTGTACATCCCTTACATCTTGTAAGAGTTGTTTCATAAGTCAAGTTGTTGATCTGATCAATTGAAAGCATTGATGAATCTGAAATACCATCATATCTTTCTCTAGCAATAAGGGCAGCACCGAAAGCACCCATAATACCAGCGATATCAGGTCTAATAGCCTGAACACCTGTGATCTTCTCGAAAGAACGAAGTACAGCGTTGTTGTAGAATGTACCACCCTGAACAACGATGTGCTTACCTAAATCACCTGGATCAGAAATCTTAATAACCTTATAAAGAGCGTTCTTAATTACAGAGTATGCTAAACCTGCAGAAATATCAGCAACTTCAGCGCCTTCCTTCTGAGCCTGCTTAACCTTAGAGTTCATGAAAACTGTACAACGAGTACCAAGGTCAATAGGGTACTTAGCAAAAAGAGCAGCCTTTGCGAAGTCCTGAACTGAGTAATTAAGTGATTTTGCAAATGTTTCAATAAATGAACCACAGCCTGAAGAACAGGCTTCATTTAACTGAACGGAATCAACTGTCTGGTTCTTAATCTTGATACACTTCATATCCTGTCCACCGATATCAATAATACAGTCAACCTGTGGATCAAAGAAAGCAGCGGCATAGTAGTGAGATACAGTCTCGACTTCACCCTCATCAAGCATAAGAGCAGCCTTAATTAGGGCTTCACCATAACCTGTTGAGCATGAGCTAACAATCTTAGCCTTTGGACTAAGCTTAGAGTAAATCTCCTTAATAGCCTTAATTGTTGTAGCAAGTGGAGAACCATTGTTGCTTGAGTAAAATGAATATAAAAGATTTCCTTCATCATCAACCAAAGCAACCTTAGTTGTTGTAGAACCAGCATCAACACCTAAGTAACAATTACCCTCATAGCTTTCAAGTGGGGCAGTCTTTACCTTGTGAGCGCTGTGTCTTAAAGTAAATCCATCATATTCTAACTGGTTCTTAAATAGAGGTTCCATACGAGCAACCTCAAATTCTAACTGAACCTTGTTCTTTAAACGTGTAATAATATCATCTACGGCCACGAAAACATTTTCATCATAATTCATAGCAGAACCTACTGCTGCAAATAAATGTGAGTGGTCTGGTGCAATGATATTCTCAGGACCTAAGCTAAGAGTTCTAATAAAACACTGTCTAAGTTCTGATAAGAAATGAAGTGGGCCACCAAGGAATGCAACGTTACCTCTAATTGGCTTACCCTGTGCAAGACCTGAAATAGTCTGGTTTACAACGGCCTGGAAAATTGAAACAGATAAATCTTCCTTTGTGGCACCTTCGTTAATAAGTGGCTGGATATCAGTCTTTGCAAATACACCACATCTAGCAGCGATAGGGTAGATAGATTTATAATTCTTAGCATATTCGTTAAGACCCATAGCATCAGTCTGTAAAAGAGAGGCCATCTGGTCGATGAAAGAACCTGTACCACCAGCACAGATACCGTTCATTCTCTGATCAATACCGTTTGTAAAATATATAATCTTGGCATCTTCACCACCAAGTTCAATAGCTACATCACATTGTGGAGCATAGTCTTGAAGGGCAGTAGATACTGCAACTACTTCCTGAGTGAATGGTACGCCTAAATGTTTAGCAAGTGTAAGTCCACCAGAACCTGTGATTACTGGATATACTTCAAAGTCACCTAGCTTTTCTTTAGCTTTTTCAAGCAAAGATTGTAGAGTTTCTTGGATATTGGCAAAATGTCTCTCGTAGTCAGAAAATAAAATGTCGTTATTATCAGCTAATATTGCGAGCTTAACTGTTGTTGAACCAATATCAATACCGAGTCTATATCTATTCATATTCATTGCGGAATTTTCCGCACCTCCTCCTAAAAGTTTTAAAAGCATAAGTATAATTTAATTGCCTTTAACAATTTGTAAACAATTCTGTTATACATTTTAAATAAGAAAGAAAATGTATATAAAAGCAAAAACTTCTAAAATATGCAATCTGATTTATTATAGTGGAAAGAACTATAAATTTCAACTGTATACAATCTTGGAAATTATGAAATTAACCTAAATAAATGTGAATTAATTATATGATTAATTGACAAAGATGGTGTGTCTTTTTTATACTATTTATAGTAATGTCTGTACAATTTGACATAAAAAATTACTAGAGGTGAAAACTAATGAATTTTATGAGAAAATTAGAAAGAAAGTACGGTAAATACGCAATTCCTAACCTTATGAATTACATTATTGTTTTATATATCATAGGTTATGTTTTGTATATTTCAAAACAAGTTACGGGAGTAGATCTTTATTCTACCTTTCTTTCGCTTAATTTCAGGATGATTATGAGAGGACAGGTTTGGAGACTTGTTACTTATATCATCCAGCCACCTTCAACTAGTATTATTTTTATATTTTTTGCCCTATATTTCTATTACATGATAGGAACAAGTTTAGAAAGACTCTGGGGTTCTTTTAAGTTTAATGTCTATTTCTTTAGCGGCGTTATTCTTAATATAATCGCAGCTCTTATCATTTACTTGATTTGGGGCGTAAGTATGGATCTAAATACTTATTTTATTAATTTGGCACTATTTATGGCTTTTGCTGTTGAATTCCCTGATATGGAAGTATTACTTTTCTATATTATTCCAATCAAGGTTAAATGGCTTGGTATTTTAGATGCAATCTTTTTAGTAGCTCAGATAATAGGTGGATATGCTGCATTAATAGCATATAATACAGACAATTCGGTATTATTTATGCGTTTGTATCTTAACTTTGGCTTTGAATGGTTTAGCGCAACAGCAGCTTTGATTGCTATGTTGAACTTCTTTATTTTTATGATTCTTTATAAGAAGGGACCAGCTAAGAGTAAGACACAAAAGAATTTCCGCAAGGCAACAAAGAATTCTAATAGGACTTCTTTTAATGAGCGTTTTTACAATGCTAATAGTGAGAAGACTAACTGGGAGGATGCAAACAGTTACAGACCAATTAATCCAGGTGGAGCACGTCACAGATGCGCAATTTGCGGAAGAACTGAAAAGGATGGAGACTTAATTTTTAGATATTGTTCAAAGTGCAATGGTAATTATGAGTATTGTCAGGATCATTTATATACTCATGTGCACGTGAAATAATTGTCTAAATGGAATTAATGCTTGATTTATAGCGCATGCTATATTATAATGACAGATGTTTTTGGTTAAATTTAAGTAGAATTAGAGATTAGAGAATTTCGGAGGAAAGTATGAAGAAGACTAAGATTATTTGTACAATGGGACCTAATACTAACGACAGAGAACTTATTAAGAAGTTAGCATTAGCAGGAATGGATGTAGCTAGATTTAATTTTTCCCATGGTGATCACGAAGAACAGGCAGGCCGTATGGCATTAGTTAAGAGCGTTAGAGAGGAAATTGGAAAGCCAATCGCAACACTTCTTGATACTAAGGGTCCAGAAATCAGAACAGGTGCAGTAGCAGGTGATAAGAAGGTTACTCTTGTAGCTGGACAGAAGTATACACTTACAACAAAAGAAGTTGAAGCAACTAATGAAATTAACTGCATCACATACGAAGGACTTCCACATGATGTAGTAGCAGGTAACACAATCCTTATCGATGACGGTTTAATTGAACTTAGAGTTGATGACGTTGTTGATGGAACAGATATTATTTGTACAGTAGTTAACGGTGGTGAGTTAGGATCTAAGAAGGGTGTTAACGTACCTAACGTTTCAATTAGACTTCCAGGTATCACAGACAAGGATAAGGAAGATATTATCTTTGGTGTTGAACAGGGATTTGATTTTATTGCAGCTTCATTCGTTCGTAATGCAGCTTGTATCCAGGAAATCAAGCAGTTACTTTGGGCTCATGATTCAGACATTCCAGTTATCGCTAAGATCGAGAATGCTGAAGGTATCGACAACTTAGATGAAATCATTAAGGTTGCTGATGGTATCATGGTAGCTCGTGGTGATATGGGTGTTGAAATTCCAGCTGAAGATGTTCCACACATCCAGAAGGAAATCATTGCTAAGTGTAATGCAGCTTATAAGCCAGTTATTACAGCTACACAGATGCTTGATTCTATGATTAGAAACCCACGTCCTACAAGAGCTGAGGTTAATGATGTTGCCAACGCTATTTACGACGGTACAGACGTTGTTATGTTATCAGGTGAGACTGCTAATGGTAAGTACCCATTAGAAGCTCTTACAATGATGGCTAAGATTGCAGAAAGAACAGAAGCTGATTTAGCAGGTAGAGAAGCTGAATTAACTAACGTTCATGCTAAGAGAAACGTATCTTCTGCAGTTTGTAACGCAGCAGTTCAGACAGCTGCTAACTTAAATGCAAAGGCTATCCTTTGCCCAACAATTTCAGGATTTACAGCTAGATTAACATCTAAGCTTAAGCCAGAAGCTGAGATCATTGGATGCTCTCCATATGATAACGTTCTTAGAAAGATGCAGCTTTATAGAGGTGTTAGACCAGTTAAGTCTGCTCCAGAAACTAATACAGATAAGATCATTGAGCATGCTGTAGAAGTTGCTGAACAGGCTGGATACATTGAAGAAGGCGATACAGTAATCATTTCAGCAGGTATTGCTACAACTTCAGCTCCAACTGCTAAGCGCGGTTTAACTAACACAATGAGAGTTGTTACTCTTTAATGGATAAATTTAAAATTTGCGGCAGGGTGCTTATATGGCTCCCTGCTATTTTTATAGCCATCACTATTTTTAGTTTTTCAAACCAGAATGGTGATGAGTCACAGGGTCTAAGTAACAAGGCTGCTGAGGTTATTTTGACAGCGGGTGACAATTTAGGACTTGTAAAGTTTACAGATACTAATACTAAAGCTAACATGATAGAGGATTTACAGGTTCCTATTAGAAAATGTGCTCACATGGGGGAATATGCTGTTTTAACCATGTGTATATTTATAGCTTTTATGTTTAATGGAGTTGCTTTTAGATGGTCTAGAATACTTAGTCTTTTATTAACTATTATTTGGGCTAGTTCAGATGAAATCCATCAATTGTTTATTGCAGGTAGAGCAGGACGATTTTTAGATGTATGTATTGATACATTTGGCTCATTAATTTTTCTTGGAATAGTAAGTTTGATTCATCATCATCTAGAAGTAAAGAAAGAAAAGAATATATTTAGTGAGCTAGATCTTTAAATTTATGCTTGAAGAATATATTCTTTTGTGATAAGCTTTTAAAGTAAATTTAATATTAAAGCGATGATGGAAACAAGTAGGAATTTGTGGAAGCTACAGAGAATTGCCGGTTGATGAGAGGCGTTAGGGAAAGCAAGTTTTGAATACCTTCCGGAGTGTTTAACTGAAATTATAATTTTTGTTTTGAGGATGAGATACATTTTCATAAAAGTTATAAGACTAGGAGCGACGTATTGGTACACGTTATAGTACTAAGAGTTAAGGAATCTAAGGATTCTAAGACTTGATGAGGCAAGAAGCGCGAGTTTCTTGTGAATAAAGGTGGTAACACGGGATTTCACTCTCGTCCTTTTAATTAAGGATGGGAGTTTTTTTATTGCGATTTAGAAGCGATACAATCTCGTCCTTTCAGTCTCATTTTTATAATAATTGAGGCACAATCATATTATAATTAGGAGGTTCATAAATATGGGTATTTATGAAGAATTAGTTGCTAGAGGCTTAATCGCTCAGGTAACAGATGAAGAAAGAATTAGAGATTTAGTAAACAATGGTAAGGCTACTTTCTATATTGGTTTTGACCCAACTGCTGATAGTCTTCATGTAGGTCACTTCATGGCTCTTTGTCTTATGAAGAGACTTCAGATGGCTGGCAATAAGCCTATCGCTTTAGTAGGTGGCGGTACAGGTATGATTGGTGATCCTTCTGGTAGAACTGATATGAGAAAGATGTTAACTCCAGAAACTATTCAGCACAATTGCGATTGCTTTAAGAAGCAGATGGAGAAGTTCATTGATTTCTCTGATGGCAAGGCTTTAATGGTAAATAATGCTGATTGGTTAATGAACTTAAACTACATCGAAGTTTTAAGAGAAGTAGGTGCTCATTTCTCAGTAAATAACATGCTTCGTGCAGAATGCTACAAGCAGAGAATGGAAAAGGGCTTATCATTCCTTGAATTTAACTACATGATTATGCAGGCTTATGACTTCTATATGTTATACCAGAAGTACGGCTGTAACTTAGAGTTTGGTGGCGACGATCAGTGGTCTAACATGCTTGCTGGTACTGAGCTTATTAGAAGAAAGTTAGGCGAAGATGCTTCAGCTATGACAATCACACTTTTACTTAACTCGGAAGGTAAGAAGATGGGTAAGACTGCTTCAGGTGCTGTTTGGCTTGATCCTGAAAAGACATCTCCATACGACTTCTACCAGTATTGGAGAAATGTAGGCGATAACGATGTTCTTAAGTGCATCAGAATGCTTACATTCTTACCACTTGAAGAAATCGATGAGATGGATAAGTGGGAAGGTGCTCAGCTTAACAAAGCTAAGGAAATCCTTGCATTTGAGCTTACAAAGTTAGTTCACGGTGAAGAAGAAGCTAAGAAGGCAGAAGAGACTGCGAAGTCTATCTTTAGTGGTGCAGGTGCTGCAGCTAACATGCCAGAAGCTAAGATTTCAGAAGATGTATTTGTTGATGGTTCAATCAATGCAATCGCTTTAGTTGCTGCAACAGGCCTTGTAAAGTCTAATTCAGAAGCTAGAAGAGCTATTCAACAAGGAGGTGTAAGCGTTGATGGTAACAAGGTAACTGATATCAACGAAACATTTGCTAAGGAAAAGTTTGAAGGCGAAGGAATCGTAGTTCAGAAGGGTAAGAAGAACTTCGTAAGAGTTAGCTTATAATTATGAAAATGTAATAAAGAGTCTAGTATATCTAGACTTTAAACTTACTAACCCCGGTGGGAGTGCCAAGCATTTCTTCCGGGGTTATTCTTGTTTTAGCAAGGTGCATAGTGTATAATATAGTTAAATTTATAGTTGTAACCAATAGACGTGAATAAAAAAATAAAAGAGGATTTATATGGATAAGGCGCAAAAGACTTACATTCGCTTAGTCTCTATAATGGTTTTGTTATGCTTAGATTTTATTTGTCTGCTTTGCTTTTTGGGTGGTGGCTTGTTTCAGGACATTTTAAATCTAATAAGCCTAAATTCTGACAAATTAACAGAAGCTGAGAAAAATCTCTACAATATGCAATATTACTTGGCTTTTAATATAATTTATAGATTTGTATTTTCCTTTGCAATCCTTGCGGTATTTATTGCATTTATCGCAGTATTGTTTAGGCTTAGTAAAGCAGGAAGAATCGCTATTATTGCAAATCTATCAAGCATTGCCACAGCAGTAGTTGTAATTGTTGCTAGACTCTTAGAGGGGAATAAAAGCGTACATAGAAAGATTACAAATTTGTTTTTAGGTATCAATGGAGACGATTTTGTCACCATGCAGGCATTGCCTAAATTACTTGTTGTGCCAATAATTATTATAATTTTGTCACTGCTATGTTTGGCAATGGTTAAGTCTAGTAAAATTGAAAAAATACGACTTTATAACAAAGCCAACGCCCTAAGTGGAACTAGTATTTACATGGTTGCCATGTATGGATATGTGGGAATTGACGTGCTTAGAAACAATTTAAGTTATATGATTATGAATAAAAAGGATCTAGCTTGCATGAATTCCTTAAATTACTTAAGGACCTTTTATATAGATAATAATAAGATTCTAGGTTTGCCAATTTCTTATATTTTAATACTGATTATTGGCCTTGGAATCATAACAGATAAGTTTCTAAAAAAGAAAATTGCAGGAATTATCTCGGTTTTAATACCGACTTTAATCTCAATTGTAATCATTGTAATTAACATAATTAATAAGCCTGTGATTCTTGGAAATGTAACTACGGATTTGAATATTTGCGACATGGTTGATTTTGCCTACTTTGCCTTTTTAGCAAATTTCCTTATTACCTGTCTATATATAAACCTAATGCTAGTCTACATTATAAGCGTTAGGGGCAACAAAACTCAGATGTTAATTTTAATTACCATTAACATCATTTTAAATCTAATTGGTCAAATAATTGCTAAAAATTTTAGTGGTATTGCAATTCACTTTATTATGTGGAGCGTGGCAGATATTATAAGCACCGTAATCGTCCTAGTTCTTATGATTAATATTCATAAGTATCGAAAGAGAAAAAGACGAGAAGCTAGAGAAAGCAAAGATTAAAGGATTTTTGAAAATGTGCCATTTGGGTAAGTAAAAACCTACGTCCATAAGAAATAATAAAAATTAGGAAGGTCAAGTTGCTGGGAATCCCAAAACTTAACCTTCCTTTGTAAAAATAGGACTTAGTCCTCAACTTCCTTTAACATAGAAATGTCTGATTTTGCAATAAGAGAGTAATTTGTATAATAGACAACAAATCCAGGTTTTGCCTGAGCTGGCTTTTTAACTTCCTTCTTTACAACGTAGTCTATTTCTACCTTTTCAAGTTCTCTGCCCTTAGAGTAGTAGGCTGCAAGAGCTGCTGCCTCCTCGAAAGCTCTATCAGGAATTTCCTTGCCGTTAGTTCTTAAAACTACATGGGAACCTGGCATTTGCTTAGCATGAAACCACCAGTCGTTGGCATTGGCAAACTTAAAAGTAAGCTCGTCATTCTGACTGTTATTCTTACCAACATAGATGTCAAAACCATCAGAAGAAATGTAGTGAAGTGGCTTACTTGAAATCTTTTTAGAATTTTTCTTCTTAGAAGACTTTATATAGCCTGTTTCGTGAAGCTCTTCCTTAATCTGATTTAAATCGTCCTCGCTAACTGCAATTTCAAGAGAATTAAGAACAGACTCAAGATAGTTAATGTCTGCGCTAACTTCCTTAATAAGTATAGTTGTGGCCTCGTAAGTTCTCTTTAACTTGTTATACTTTGCAAAATACTTGTTAGCATTTTCAATAGCAGATAAATCCTTATCAAGTGGGATAGTGATTTCGCTGTTATCGTAGTAATTGTTACAAGTGTAGCTCTCATCTCCACTAGTTACATCATAGCTGTAGGCAGATAGTAGCTCGCCATAAATCTTATATTTTTCCTTCTTCTCAGTGTCCTTTAACTGTCGCTCCTGAATATCTAACTTCTTAATGTCACGCTCCAAAATAGTAGTAACAATTCGTCTTAAATCCGCAGATTTTTGATGAATTCTAGTATAGATTTCCTTCTTCTTATAAAAATCACGAATCAAATCACTAATTGACTCATAATTTGAAATGGCAATATCACTTGTCTTATTAGAACCTGAAAACATCTCAAGCTCAAAAGCCCAGAATTCCTTAGGAATGTTGTTTGAAAAGACTATGTTAGGCTTGTAGTTGCCTGCCTTAATATCAGCAAGTAATTTTGAAAATGTGTCAAAAATCGCCTCTTTGTCTGCATTTTCCAAACAATTCGCTGGAAGCTGGCTATCAATCTTAGCTCTTATGCAAAGTTCTTCGCCTGCAAGGCTAGAAAAACCGGTGTAGGTTTGATAAATTGCTTTAGAGATAGGTTGTGCCTTTGAGAATACATTTTCAAAAAACTCATCCTTAGTGGTAGCAACAGGGTTTAACTTGTTGTTAGTGTTAGTTATAAAATATGGGCGACCCGGTAGAACCTCACGCACGGAGCTCATCTGAGCGGATACGTGGCGGATACTATCAAGAATCATATTGTCCTCATTAACTAGGATAATGTTACTATGCTTACCCATAAACTCAGTAATTAAGTGCTTTCTGCAAAGGTCACCAAGCTCGTCAAGGTGCTCGATTTCAATATCAATAATTCTTTCAAATTTTGGCTGAGTGATTGAAATAATACGACCATTGTTTAGATGCTTTCTAAGTAACATACAGAAATTAGGCGCTTTTATAGGGCTTGTCTTATTATCCTTTGCAAGATAGCAAAGAGGAAGAGTAGGATTTGCTGATAAAAGTAGTCTGTACTGACCCTCAGAAGTTTTTACTGTAAGAAAAAGCTCGTCGTTTTCCGGCTGAGCGATTTTATATAATCGACCATTTTTAATGGTTTTGTTTAATTGATCAACAATATTTGAAATTACAATTCCGTCGAATGCCATTATTTTGCCTCCTTTTGTCTCGTATAAAGAGTTTAGCAAATTCTTGTATAAATTCCTAGTTCTTCTTGTGATTTTTGCAATATATTGTTATAATTATAGAAGTTTGTGGGGTTATTCAAATAAATACATTTACGAGGTGAAAATACGTGATTAAAAGTATGACAGGCTTTGGAAGAAGCGAGATTTTAAGAAATAATAGAAAGATTTTAGTTGAGGTTAAATCCGTTAACCATAGATATTTAGAAGCAGGAATTAAAATGCCAAAGAAGCTCAATTCTTTCGAGTCTAGAATTCGTGAGACTTTAAAGAAGTACGCTAATAGAGGTAAGGTGGATATTTTTATTAACTATGAGGACAATAACGAGAATCAGGTTAATATTAAATATAATGATGCAATTGCTAAGGAATATATGGACATTTTCAAGAAGATGAGCGAAGAGTTTAATATTGAAAATGATGTCAATTGCGCAGCGCTTTCAAGATACCCTGAGGTTATTACAATGGAAGAGGTTCAAGTGGATGAAGACGAGTTATGGGCATTTATTGAGGAGGCTCTAAAGGAGTGCTTTAGCCAGTTTGTTGAAACTAGAATCTTAGAGGGTGAGAACCTAAAGAAGGACTTACTTTTAAAGCTTGATCACATGGAAGAGCTTGTGGACTTTATTGAGAAGAGAAGTCCTGAAATCATGAAGGAATACAGAGGTAAGCTTGAAAATAAGATTAAGGAAGTCTTAGGAGATACTAATATTGACGAGCAAAGAATTGCTACTGAGCTTGTAATATATGCCGATAAGATTTGCGTAGACGAAGAGACAGTTAGACTTAGAAGTCACATTAATCATGCTAGAAAATGTCTTTCTGAAGACGGTGGTGTTGGTAGAAAGATGGACTTTATCGCTCAGGAAATGAACAGAGAGTCTAATACAATTCTTTCAAAGGCAAATGATATTGATATTTCTAATGCAGCAATTGATTTAAAGACAGAAATCGAGAAAGTAAGAGAGCAAATTCAGAATATCGAATAAATTTTACTTGATTGTTTTTTCTCCCTTAGGTATAATAGTCTTTGCGCATTATGTAAAGATTTATTCTTTATTGGTGCAACATAATTTAAGATTTGAGGTTATGTTATGAACAATAAAGGTTTATTAATTGTTTTATCTGGCTTTTCAGGAGCAGGTAAAGGAACAGTTGTTAAGAGCTTACTTGCTAGTCATAAGGATGAATACTGTTTAAGTATTTCAGCAACAACTCGTAATCCTAGACCAGGTGAAGAGAATGGCAGAGAATACTTCTTTAAGACAGTAGAAGAATTCGAGGCTATGATAGACAAGAATGAATTAATAGAGTATGCAAAGTATGTAAGCAATTACTACGGCACACCTAAGGCTTATGTCGAGAGTCAGCTTGAAGCTGGTAAGAATGTTATTCTTGAAATTGAGATGCAGGGAGCACTTGATATTAAGAAGATTTATCCGGATGCGGTGCTTATTTTCATCACACCTCCATCTGCTAAGGAATTAGAGAACAGACTCCGTGGTCGTAACACAGAGGATGAGGCTACAATTCTTGCAAGACTTTCAAGAGCTTATGACGAGTCTGAGGGCTTAGAAGAATATGACTACATAATTCTTAATGATGAAGTTGAGAAGTGTGTAGAAAGAATAGTGGGAGTTGTTGCATCTGAGAAGATGAAGACAGCTAACAATGAAGAATTAATTAACAAAGTAAAGGAAGAGCTTAAAGCTTATTCGAAAGGAGAACAATAATGATACATCCATCTTATACTGAATTAATGGCAGTTATTAACAGCGAGGTTGAAGAGGGCGAGCAGCCTTTAGTACAATCAAGATATTCTATCGTTAAGGCAACAGCTACACGTGCTAAGGAAATTATTGATGCAAGATCAATCCAGGAGAAGATTAACAAGGCTAAGGCTGATGCTACGGTTAAGGAAAAGGAAAAGGATAAGGACAAGAAGGAAGTAGAAGAGAAGAAGATTTCTGCTGAAGACGAAAGAAAGTTAATTATTGGTACTCCTCTTATTCATTCAACAGATAATGATAAGCCTTTATCTATCGCTGTAAGTGAATTATACCAGGGTAAGGTTAAGATCGTTGGTAACAGCGACGAGCAGTTCTAATAAAACTAATATATAATGATTACAATAATAGGCAGTCATCTAGATTTTAGGTGACTGCTTAATTTAGTATAAACGTTTATAAAGTTAAGTTTAATTTATTTGAGGTAAATATGAGTAGTTATAACGAAGAAACTAAGGCAATAAATTGTCCTTATTTTGAGGATTGCGGGGCTTGCGCCTATGCAGGAATGAAATATGACAACGAACTTGCAATTAAGACTAGAGACATGGAAAAGCTCTTTAAGGATTTTACTAAGGTGGAGCCAATTGTCTCTATGTATAGACCGATTTATTATAGAAACAAGGTTCATGCCGTGGTTGCCGCTGATAAAAAGGGCAATATCCGCATGGGCACTTATAAGGAAAATAGCCATGATGTAGTAGACATCAAAGACTGCATGATTGAAGATGAAGTATGTCGTAGTATCATTAATACCATCAAGGAGCTTATGAAGTCCTTTAAATATAAGGCCTACAATGAAGATACAAGACAGGGCTTTTTGCGCCACATTCTTATAAGACGTGGCGTTGTAACAAAGGAAGTTATGTTGTGCCTTGTAACCGGCGACATTGCATTTCCATCAAAGAACAATTTCCTTAAGGAAATCAGAAAGCGCCATCCTGAAATTACTACAATTTTGCAAAATGTAAATAATTCAAAAACTAGTATGATTCTTGGCAAAAGAACAGTAACTCTTTTTGGTAAGGGTTATATTGAGGACATTCTTTGCGGACTTAAGTTTAGACTCGGCATTAGCTCATTTTATCAAATTAACCACGACCAGACAGAAAAGCTCTACAAGAAAGCTATTAAGCTTGCAAACCTTACTAAGCAAGACACTGTAATTGATGCTTATTGCGGCATCGGCACTATTGGAATGGCTATGAGCAAGGCTGCTGGCCAAGTTATTGGTGTTGAGCTTAATGAAAATGCAATCGAGGACGCAAAAGTTAACGTTAAACTTAACAATATCAAAAACATTTACTTTCAGGCAGCAGACGCAGGGGAGTTTTTAGTAGACTACGCAGCAAGCGGCCGTAAGGCTAACGTTGTTGTAATGGACCCACCAAGATCTGGTTCAAGTCCAGAATTTCTTAAATCTATACTTAAGATTAAGCCGGATAGAGTGGTTTATATTTCATGTAATCCTGAAACTCAGGTGAGGGATATAAAGACTTTGATTAAGGGCGGCTATAAGGTAAGTCCTGTGACACCTTTTGATATGTTCCCACATACAGCGCATACAGAGACTGTGTGCCTCTTGAGTAGATGAAAACTCTAAATGTAAATTATATTTAAAGGAGGGAAGCTCTTAAGTGAGCTTCATCATGCAGAATGAATTCAGAAACTATTAGATTGAATAATGGCGTGGAAATGCCGCTTGTAGGGCTTGGCACATGGGACTTGCGCGGAGAGGAGTGCACCCAGATGGTTAGTACAGCCATTGCTCTTGGATATCGTTTGATTGATACAGCCCAGATGTATGGAAATGAGCGTGAAGTCGGAGAAGGCATCAAAAAAAGCGGGGTTGCCAGAGATCAGATTTTTGTGACTACAAAAATCTATAGCAGAAGTAATAGTTACGAGAAAGCGAAAAGAGCGATAGAAGAATCCCTCGAAAACCTTCAGCTTTCTTATGTAGATTTGCTGCTTTTACATGAGCCTTACCCTCAGGGTCCGGAGATGTACCGTGCGCTTGAAGAGGCTTTTCATGAGGGCAAGGCTAGAGCAATAGGAATCTCCAACTATGATGAGAACTGGTATCGCTCTTTCTTAAAGCAGTGTGATGTCATTCCGGCGGTCAATCAGTTGGAAACTCATGTTTACTTCCAGAAGTGGGACTTTCAGGAGGAAATGAAAAAACACGGGGTGACTATGCAGGCATGGGCTCCACTTGCGCAAGGAATCGGGAATGTAGCAAGTAATAAAGTACTGGCTGAAATTGGTGAAAAATATCAAAAAAGCGCAGCGCAGATAGCACTTCGCTTCCTGGTACAAAGAGGGATTCCTATCATTCCGAAATCAAGGCATGAAAACCGCTTACGAGAGAATATGGAATTGTTTGATTTCTCATTGACGGAGGAAGATATCACGAAAATAAGGGAACTTGACCGTGGCGATACGCTGTTCCCATGGACTAAGGCATTTTAAGAGGTATAAATGATAGTAAATGACATTCAACATACACTTTTTGAATTAGAAGATAAAAATTATAAGGACTTTCAATCAAAGCTTATTCCTAACGTGGAAAAATCTTGTGTTATAGGGGTTAGAACCCCTGATTTAAGAAAACTATCAAAATCTCTTAAGTCAAATAAAGATATTGAAATTTTTCTTAATAGTTTGCCCCACAGATTTTTTGAAGAAAATCAGCTACATGCTTTTATTATTTCTGATATTAGGGATTTTAATTTATGTATACAAAAAGTTAATGAGTTTTTGCCTTTTATAGATAATTGGGCTACTACAGATCAGATGTCTCCATGTGTTTTTAAAAGACATAAAAAAGAACTTCTTAAATATATCAATACATGGATAAAGTCAAATAGATGTTATACTGTTAGATTTGCCATAGAAATGTTAATGAAGCATTATCTTGATGAAGACTTTGACCTTAATTATGTAAGAATGGTTTCTGGGGTCAAATCAGATGAATATTATGTAAATATGATGATTGCTTGGTATTTTGCCACAGCACTTGCTAAACAATACGATGAAGTTCTTCCTTTTCTTACAAATAAATGTCTTGATAAATGGGTTCACAATAAAACTATTCAAAAAGCCATTGAGAGCAATAGAATTTCTGCAAATCAGAAGATATTTTTAAGAACACTTAAAATAAAATAGCGCATTTAACATAAATATGTTAGAATAGCACAGTATATTTTAACTCAGTCGGGGTACAAGCTCCGACTGAGTCTTGACAATTTTAGCCCATTAAGTGATATAATGGGCTTTTTATTATAAGAACAATTAGAATTTAGGAGAAATCATATGAAGATTATGTTTGTTTCCCTTGGATGTGATAAGAACCTAGTTGATACAGAGAACATGCTAGGTATTTTAAAGAACAAGGGCTATGAGTTTACAGATGATGAGTACAGTGCAGATATTATCGTTGTTAATACATGCTGTTTTATTGGGGATGCTAAGGAAGAAAGCATTAATACCCTTATTGAGATGGGTCAAAGAAAAAAAGACGCTAATTGCAAGATTTTAATTGCCGCAGGTTGTCTTGCTCACAGATATAAGGACGAATTAATTAAGGAGATTCCTGAAGTTGACGCATTTATCGGTACAACAAGTTTTGATAAGATTGCGGAGGCAATTGAGAGCGTATGTGCTAAGAAAAATATTAATTTTATTGATGATGATAACAGATTACCTCAGGTTAAGGATAAGAGAGTTATTTCAACTCCTGGATATTTTGAGTACTTAAAGATAGCAGAAGGCTGCGATAAGAGATGCACATACTGCATTATTCCTTATGTTAGAGGAAGCTTTAGAAGTTATCCGGTTGAATATTTAGTTGAGCAGGCTAAGCATTTAGTGGAAAATGGTGCTAGCGAACTTATATTAGTCGCACAGGAAACAACACTTTACGGTGTTGACTTATATGGCAAGAAGTCACTTCCTATGCTTCTTCACGAACTTTCTAAGATTGAAGGTTTAAAGTGGATTAGAATTCTTTACTGTTATCCTGAGGAAATTGATGATGAATTAATTCAGGCTATTAAAAATGAGCCTAAGGTCTGTCATTATCTTGATTTACCTATTCAATCAGGCTCTGATAATATCTTAAAGAGAATGGGTAGAAGAACATCAAGACAGGATATTATTGATATTGTAAATAAACTTAGAACAGAAATTCCTGATATTGCCTTAAGAACAACACTTATTACAGGTTTCCCAGGAGAGACTGAAAAAGACTTTGAAACAACTTATAATTTCGTTGATGAGCTTGAATTTGATAGACTTGGTGTATTTACTTATTCTATGGAAGAAGGCACACCAGCAGCTGAATTTGAAGACCAGGTGCCAGAAGAGATTAAAGCTAGTCGTCGTGATGAAATTATGGAATTACAGCAGGAAATCTCTATTGAGAAGTCACAGGCTATGGTAGGCAAGGAATTAGAAGTCTTAATTGAGGGCTATATCCCTGATGATGACACTTATGTTGGACGTTCCTATAAGGATGCGCCAAATGTAGATGGACTCGTATTTGTATCATGTGATTATGAATTAATTAGCGGTTCAATTGTAAAGGTTAAAATCACAGACGCCACAGAATATGACTTACTTGCAGAGATTATGGACTAATTTATAAATTTATGTGGAAAATTATTTACATTTGATATAAGCTAATATGTGGTAAAAGAAATTAATAGGAGGCTTAAGATGAATTTACCTAATAAATTAACTATTTTCAGAGTTATATTAGTGCCAGTTTTTCTTGTGTTATTATACATCGATAAGATTCCAGCACATAACTACTGGGCAGCAGCAATTTTCATAATTGCTAGCTTAACTGATATGCTTGATGGAAAGATTGCAAGAAAGTATAATCTTGTAACTAATTTTGGAAAGTTTATGGATCCTTTAGCAGATAAATTACTTGTTTGCTCAGGACTTATCGCACTTTCTGACCTTGGAAAAATCTATGGTTGGATTGTAATCGTTATTATTGCAAGAGAGTTTATTATCAGTGGTTTTAGACTTGTTGCATCAGACAATGGCGTAGTTATTGCTGCTAGCTGGTGGGGCAAGGTAAAGACTGCCGTAACTATGGTGACAATTATTTTAGTAGTACTTGAGTTACCATTCCCAGGTTCTGCTATTTTAAATCAGGTATTGATTTACATTTCCCTTGTATTAACAGTAATTTCACTTCTTGATTATATTATGAAAAATTATAAGATTTTCCTTGAGGGCGCACACTAATGCCAAACGAGAGTTTTATTAAGGGTTTAGATGCAGCAGCTGTACGAATTTTAAAGGACAAGGGTCTAGTCTTAACAACTGCAGAGAGTTGTACAGGCGGTATGGTTTCTTCTTTAATCGTCAATATTAGCGGCGCATCCAATGTATTTAAAGAAGGCTTTGTTACTTATTGTGACGAGGCAAAAGAAGAATTACTAGGTGTAAGCCATGAAACAATGCTTAAATACAAGGCTGTAAGTGCAGAAGTTGCTAGTGAAATGGCCAAGGGCGCTTGTAAAAAGGCCAAAGCTGACGTAGCAGTTTCTATTACAGGTGTTGCAGGTCCTTCAATGGAAGATGGAAAGCCTGTAGGTTTAGTTTATATTGCTTGTCATTACAAGGACGAGACTATTGTTAAGGAGTTTAACTTCACTGGCGATAGAAAGAGTGTTAGAGAGCAGGCTGCTTTCAATGCCCTTAAGCTTGTAATTGATACGGTAAAGTAGATATATCTGAAATTTGGGTGGTACATTTAATATGTACCACCTTTTTTTATAAAAATATATCTCAAAGCTCAAAGTCCAAACTCAAATAATCAAATTTAGACTTTGAGGTTTACAAAAAATAGTGGCTATGTTAAAATTTTTCTTGTTCCAGTATATTATTAAGATAAAAATCTTATCTAAAAGCAGTATTTATCTGCATTTTTTCTATTTAGACTCTCGTCTAAAACTTTCCGAATACATGTTCGAAAAACTATTGACAAAGAAATTAAATGGTATTATTATTAATACAAACGAACGAATGTTTCGAAAATACGTTTTGATTATAAGGAGATTACGATTATGGTAAATAACGATGAAAAGCTTAAAGCATTAGACGCAGCTATATCTAACATTGAAAAGCAATTTGGTAAAGGTTCGGTTATGAAGCTCGGAGAGCAGGCTGCTTCTCTTAATGTTGAATGTGTTCCAACAGGTTCATTAAGCTTGGATATTGCCTTAGGAGCAGGAGGGGTTCCGAAGGGAAGAGTTGTTGAAATTTATGGTCCTGAATCAAGTGGTAAGACAACAGTTGCACTTCACATGGTAGCTGAAGTACAGAAGCGTGGCGGTATTGCAGGCTTTATTGATGCTGAGCATGCTCTTGATCCAGTTTATGCTAAGAATATTGGCGTAGATATTGATAATTTATATATTTCTCAGCCTGATAGTGGTGAACAGGCATTAGAGATTTGTGAAACTATGGTACGTTCTGGTGCTATTGATATTGTAATCGTGGATTCAGTAGCTGCCCTTGTACCAAAGGCTGAAATTGATGGTGACATGGGTGATTCTCATGTAGGTTTACAAGCTAGACTTATGTCTCAGGCTTTAAGAAAGCTTACCCCAGTTGTAAGTAAGAATAACTGTGTAGTTATCTTCATTAACCAGTTACGTGAAAAGGTTGGTATTATGTTTGGTAACCCAGAAACTACAACAGGTGGTAGAGCCCTTAAGTTCTATTCATCAGTAAGACTTGATGTTCGTCGTATTGAAACATTAAAGCAGAACGGTGAAGTTATTGGTAACAGAACTAGAGTTAAGGTTGTAAAGAATAAGATTGCTCCTCCATTTAGAGAAGCTGAATTTGATATTATGTTTGGTAAGGGTATCTCAGCGGTTGGTGACTTAGTAGATTTAGCTGCTAACGCTAACATTATTAACAAAGCTGGTGCTTGGTTCTCATACAATGACGAGAAGATTGGCCAGGGTAGAGAGAATGCTAAGCAGTTCTTACTTAACAATCCAGCTCTTTATGAAGAGATTGATCATAAGGTAAGAGTATTCTACGGTATTGAACCAGGTGATGAAACAGAGGCTCAGGCAGAAGAAGTAGCATCTGATGAAAGCCAGGCTAAGGAAACAAAGACTACAAAATCAAGAAAGAAAGCTGCAGCAACTGAAGAATAATCTAGTAACTAATATTAGATTAATATAGATAACTATTGGATAGCTAGTTTTATGCTAATTGTCCAATAGTTATTTCTTTTCATGGCAGTTTGGTAAATTTATGAGCGAACTTACAATAACCTCAATTAAAGAATTAAATAAAAAGAAGCTATTAATATCAATTAACTATGAAGAGGCATTTGCCCTTTATAAAGGCGAAGTAAGACGCTTACATATAAAAGAAGGCGTAGTGCTTCCTGAGTCTGTATATGAGGAGATTATAGCCACTCTAACTAAGAGAGCAACTCTTAGGGCCATGTCTTTACTTACAAGTAAAGACTATGCAAGACAAGAATTAATAGATAAATTAGCTAAGAGTAGATATCCTAAGGAATCAATAAAGAAAGCCGTGGCTTACGTAGAGAGCTATGGCTATATTGATGACTACAGATATGCCTATAATTATTTCAACTTTAAGGCTGCTAATAAGTCCAAAAGAATTATTGAGATGAAACTTATGCAAAAGGGGATTAATTCTAATATTATCAAGGAAATTTCTGACGGATTTTATGAAGACAATCAAGATTGTGAGCTAAATCAATCAATTAAGCTTATTAGAAAGAAACTAAAACTAGCAGAAGATGAGTATATTGAGAATCTAGACTTTAAAGAGAAGAACAAATTAATGGCATTTTTGTTTAGAAGGGGATATTCGATGGATATAATTAATAAAGCATTAGATAGACTGATTAAGGACTATTAGAAAACTAGTTATGTATCTTAAATAGTGCAAATTTCTTGACAATATGCGCAAATCAAGGTAATATGGTATTGTTGTATGTAGAGTACAATAAAACTTAATAAGGAGGCGCTCCTGTGGATCCTATTTTGATAGTTGTGTTTGCTGTCTTAGTAGTCATAGTAGCAATCGTTGCCTATATTCTTGGTAATCGTTCAAAGATTAGCAATGCTAATAAGAAGGCACGTGAGATTGTTGATGAAGCTATTAAGGAAAGGCAAGCAGCCAAAACTGCTAAGGATGCCGCAATCGCTGATAGGGAGGCAGCAATTAGAGAAAAAGAAGCTGCAAAGAAAGAAGCTCTTTTAGAGATAAAGGAAGAGTCAATTAAGGCTCGTAATGAACTTGAGAAAGAGACTAGAGAAAGAAGAAACGAACTTTCAAAGTATGAAAGAAGAATAACTTCTAAGGAAGAATCCCTTGATAAGAAGATTGAGGCAGTAGAAAAGCGTGACTCTAGTATAACTAAGCGCGAGGAAGAACTTAGCAAGGCTAGAATAAAGGTAGAAGAACTTGAGAAACAGAGACAACAGGAACTTGAAAGAATCTCAGGCTTAACCTCCGAACAGGCAAAAGAATTTCTATTAAAGACTGTTGAAGATGAAGTAAAACATGATACTGCTGTAATGATTAAGACATTAGAAAGCAGAGCAAAAGAGGAAGCAGATAAGAAAGCTAGGGAGTATGTTGTTAATGCAATTCAGAGATGCGCTGCAGATCACGTTGCTGAAACAACAATTTCAGTAGTTCAGCTTCCTAACGATGAAATGAAAGGCCGTATCATCGGTCGTGAGGGTCGTAACATTAGAACTCTTGAGACTATGACAGGTGTAGAACTTATTATTGATGATACACCAGAGGCAGTAGTTTTATCAGGCTTTGATCCAGTTCGTAGAGAAGTAGCTAGAATTGCCCTTGAGAAGTTAATTCTTGATGGTCGTATTCATCCAGCTAGAATCGAAGAAATGGTTGAAAAAGCACAAAAAGAAGTAGAGGCATTAATTAAAGAGGAAGGTGAGGCTGCAACCCTTGAGGTTGGTGTTCATGGAATTCATCCTGAGTTGGTTCGTTTACTTGGTAAGTTAAGATATAGAACTAGTTACGGACAGAACGTTTTAAGGCATTCTATCGAGGTTGCCCAGTTAGCAGGTTTGCTTGCTGCAGAGATGGGACTTGATATTAAGACTGCTAAGAGAGCTGGTTTACTACATGATATTGGTAAAGCAGTTGATCATGAGATGGAAGGATCTCACGTTCAGTTAGGTGTGGATTTATGTAGAAGATATAAGGAATCACCAACTATTATTAATGCGGTTGAAGCACATCATGGAGACGTTGAACCAGAAAGCTTAATAGCTTGCCTTGTACAGGCTGCTGATACAATTTCAGCTGCAAGACCTGGTGCAAGAAGAGAGACGTTAGAAACTTATACAAACAGACTAAAACAATTAGAAGACATTACAAACTCATTTAAGGGAGTTGAAAAGTCCTTTGCCATTCAAGCAGGTAGAGAGGTTCGAGTAATGGTAGTTCCTGAAGTCGTGAGTGATACAGACATGGTACTTATGGCAAGAGATATTTCTAAGCAGATTGAAGATCAGATGGAATATCCAGGTCAGATTAAAGTAAGTATTATTAGAGAATCACGAGCTGTAGATTACGCTAAGTAATCAGATTTCAAGCCGAGAAAGAATTAAACTAAGGTGATTAAAGAGAAATCTTTAATCACCTTTTTTGATGCCCTTTTTAAGCTTTATTTCTAATTTTCTTTGATTTTCATAAATTGAGTTTTTCTTACAAACTTAATTTATGAAAGTAAATTCTCAAATTCTATTTATAAAATTAGATAAAATATAGAATTTCTATGTTTTTCCTTGCATTAACTCCTATTATTGTGTATGATACTAGGGACTTAAGAAAGTTTTTTGAGAAATAACTTTATTTTATTAAGTATAAACCTATCAATGCATTAATAAATTTAAGTCGTAGTAAATCTAATATGATTTAGGAGGAAGTTATGAATTATACAAGTTTAAGTAAAGAGGAATTACTTAAGTTAAGAGAGGAATTAAACAAGGAGTATAGTGAAGCTAAGGCAAAGGGCTTAAACCTTGATATGTCTAGAGGTAAGCCATCTGCAACACAGCTTGATGTTTCACTTGATATTTTAGACGCTATTAACTCTAAGTCACTACTTAAGTCTGAGAATGGTACAGACTGTAGAAACTATGGTGTTTTAGATGGTATTCCAGAAGCTAAGAAACTTATGGCTGATATGATTGGAACAACTCCAGATCATGTTATTGTATACGGTAATGCATCACTTAGCATTATGTATGATCAGGTATCAAGAGCTTATACACATGGTATTTTAGGTAACACACCTTGGTGTAAGTTAGATAAGATTAAGTTCTTATGTCCAGCTCCTGGTTATGACAGACATTTTGCTATTACAGAAAGATTCGGAATTGAAATGATTACAATTCCTATGTCAGATAAGGGACCAGATATGGACCTTGTTGAACACTACGTTAATAATGACCCAACAGTTAAGGGTATTTGGTGTGTACCAAAGTATTCTAACCCACAGGGCTACTCATACTCAGACGAAACAGTTAAGAGATTTGCTAACTTAAAACCAGCAGCTCCTGACTTTAGAATTTTCTGGGATAATGCTTATGTTATCCATCATTTATATGATGACAATCAGGATGAGATTCTTGAGATCCTTTCAGAATGTGAGAAGGCTGGAAATCCTGATATGGTATTTGAATTTGCATCAACATCAAAGGTTTCATTCCCAGGTTCTGGTGTTGCTGTATTTGCTTCATCACACGCTAACATCGAAGATGTTAAGAAGCAGCTTACAATTCAGACAATCGGTCATGATAAGTTAAATCAGTTAAGACATGTAAGATACTTCAAGAACCTCGATGGTTTAAAGGCTCACATGAGAAAGCATGCCGATATGATGAGACCTAAGTTTGAAGCTACATTAGCAGTACTTGAAGAAGAACTTGGTGATACAGGTATTGGTAGCTGGACAAAACCACACGGTGGTTACTTCATCAGCTTTGAAAGTTTAGAAGGTTGTGCTAAGGATATCGTTGCTAAGTGTAAGGAAGCTGGTGTAAAGCTTACTAACGCAGGTGCTACATTCCCTTATGGTTCAGATCCTAAGGATAGCAATATTCGTATTGCACCATCTTTCCCAACTCCAGAAGAGATGGCTCAGGCTGCAAAACTTTTCGTATTATGCGTAAAGTTAGTATCCGTTGAAAAGTTACTTGAAAGCAAGTAATTACTTATTTATTTAACTACAAACTCTAAATTCTAAACTAATTTCTAAAAACAACATTTAATTCAAAAAATAATTTATCTGTAGGTAATCATTTGGTATAATCTAACTGTTACCTACAGATTTTTTATTAGTAACAATATATCAACTTGGGAGGAAGATATGAGTAAAATTGGATTTATCGGAATGGGAAATATGGGATACGCAATGCTTAAAGGCGTTTTAAAGAGCTTTGAAGCAAGCGACATTATAATTACTAGCCCTAATAAGGAAAAATGTGAAAATATAGCTAAGGATACAGGGGTACGTTATGCTGAAACTAATGCAGAACTTGCTGCTAATGCGAAGTTTGTTGTTTTAGCCGTTAAGCCACAGGTATATCCAGAGGTTTTAAAGAATATTAAAAATGTAATCACAGGGGACAGTGTTATTATTTCCATCGCACCTGGTATCACAATCGAGTCTTTAAAGAAGCAGCTTGGAGCTGACATTAGAATTGTACGTGCTATGCCAAACACACCAGCTTTAGTGGGAGAGGGCATGACAGGAGTTAGCTATTGTAAGGAAGATTTCTCTTTTGAGGAAAGAGATTTAATTGATAGCTTCTTTAATGCCTTTGGTAAAGCAGTTTATGTAGCTGAGAATCAGATGGATGGTGTAGTTTGCGCATCAGGTAGCTCACCAGCTTACGTCTACATGTTTATTGAAGCTCTTGCTGATTCAGTTGTTAAGTACGGAATTAAAAGAGAAGATGCCTATAAGCTTGTTGCTCAAACTGTTCTTGGCTCAGCTAAGATGGTTTTAGAGACAGGCGAACATCCAGGTCTATTAAAGGATAAGGTTTGCTCACCTGGTGGAACAACAATTCAGGGCGTTGCAACACTTGAAGCAGAAGGCTTTAGAAATGCAGTAATTAAGGCAACAGATGCATGCTATGAAAAGTGCACTAAGATTAAGTAATGATAAAACTAATAAATATAAAAGCAAGTTTAGGCTTAAGGATTTCTTTTAAAAGTTCAAGCCACAAACTTGCTTTTTTATTTTCATACAATTATTTAATTATCTAGCCATGGCATCAATAATTTCACCTATATACATTGTGTGATAATCGCCTTCAGCATAGAATTTCTTGTCAATTTCTTTATCCATAAAAGTTTCAGCAGTAATAGGAACTGCTGCCATCTTCTTACATAAATAAACAAGGCTTGCTTCATCTGGAAATGGAATACCAAGTCTAGAATTAAGAGTTAAACCAGATTGCTCCCACTTATTATTGTCCTTGCCTGATAGTGAACCACAAACGCTTAAGGCATTTCTCTTATCATCAGGTAAAAAACTAACTGAGAAAAAGTCTGACTTATCAATTAATTCCTTTGTAAATCTAGATTCTCTTACATAAATTGTTAAAACGCTTTTACCCCAGAAAGTTCCAAAGCCTCCCCAGCTTACTGTCATAGGGTTAGCTTCCACCTTAGTACCAGCTGTTACAATAGCCCATTCTTTTGATAACTTTTGGAATGGATTAATCTCGATTAAGTCTAATGGTAATGGTTGAAATACGTGCATTTTTCTCCTCCAAATATATCTATTTCTTGATTATTTCAATCAGGACGTTTAATATATTGATTATATCATATATTTTAAAAAATGTGCCTATAATTGCACATTTTCAAAAAGAAAGGGAGAAGAAGATGGATAGTGTAAAACGTGTTGGAAGAGAATTAGTTTATAAGGGTTCAATCCTTGATATGTACAAGGATACTATGGAGTTTGCCGATGGTCATACATCAGACTGGGATTACCTTGATCATAGAGGAAATGCAGCAGCTGTAATTCCTATAACTAATGACGGAAAGATTTTAATGGTTAGACAATATAGAAACTCAGTGGATGGTCTTACTTTAGAGATTCCTGCGGGCTGCCTTGATTTTAAGGATGAAGAGACAAGCGTGGCTGCCGCAAGAGAATTAGAAGAGGAGACTGGCTTTAAGGCAAATAATATTGAGAAGCTCTTTACTATTGTAACTGCCGTTGCTTACTGTAACGAGTTAATTGACATTTACATTGCAAGAGACCTTGAAAAGGGACATAGATGTCTTGATGAAGACGAGGATATTAATGTTGAGTGCTATAGTCTTGATGAGGCTAAGAAAATGATTCTCGAAGGCAAGATTATCGATGCTAAGACAGTGGCTGCTATTTTAGCTTATGCAGCATTTTACTAAGATTTACTAAAAACTAATAAGATTAAATAAGACCTAACGGGAAACAACTTCCGTTAGGTCTTATATTTTCTTAAATTCTTTATTGATTAAAAATGATTCTATAATCTATCTGCGATTTCGTAAATAAGATTTTCTGAATCCTTCCAGCCAAGGCAAGCATCAGTAATTGACTTACCATAAACGCCTTCGCCTACCTTCTGATTTCCTGGTTCGATGTAGCTCTCAACCATAACGCCCTTGCAAAGAGTTCTAATATCCTTGTTGTAGCGGCAGTTGTGGAGGATTTCCTTAACGATTCTAATCTGCTCCATGTACTGCTTACCAGAGTTAGAATGGTTTGTATCAATGATAAGGGCAGGATTTTCAAGGTCTCTTGCCTTATACATGTTAAAGAGGCGAATAACATCCTCGTAGTGGTAGTTTGGATTGTTCTGTCCGTGCTTATTAACGGCACCTCTTAGGATGCAGTGAGTAAGAGGATTTCCTTGAGTATTAACCTCATGTCTTCTATAAATAAATGTCTGCTTAGACTGAGCTGCCACAACAGAATTTAACATAACGCTAAAATCACCAGAAGTAGGATTCTTCATACCAACTGGAACGTCAATACCACTTGAAACAAGGCGGTGTTCCTGATTCTCAACGGAACGAGCACCAACAGCTACGTATGATAAAACATCCTCTAAATACCAGAAGTTATCTGGGTAGAGCATCTCATCGGCTGGTGTAAGTCCAGTCTCCTTAATAATGTCTATGTGCATTTTTCTAATTGCCACAAGTCCTGCATAAAGGTCTGACTTCTTTTCTGGGTCAGGCTGATGAAGCATGCCTTTATAGCCAATGCCTGTTGTACGAGGCTTGTTGGTGTAAACTCTTGGGATAATTAAAATCTTATCTGCTACCTTTTCCTGCACCTTTGCAAGTCTAGTTGTATAGTCAAGGACCGCATCTTCATTGTCTGCTGAGCAAGGGCCAATAATAGCAATAAACTTGTCAGACTTTCCTGTGAAAACGTCTGCGATTTCCTGATCTCTTTTCTTCTTAAGTTCAATACATTCCTTACTTAAAGGATAGGCTTCCTTAATCTCCTTTGGAGTTGGAAGCTGCTTTACAAATTCAAAACTCATTTTACATCTCCTACATGTACTACATAATTTTTTAGAATAACTTCTGATGTATATCATACAACAATTCATATGTCATTTCTAGGAATTTATAGCTAAATGTGTTAAAATGTGAACAAGGGTTTGTGAGAAAAAAGAAATAACGGAGGCAGTTTTAATGGGAAAAATTCGTAATAAAAGTGGAATAAATAGAGTTATTTGGATTGTACTTGATAGTGTAGGTATCGGCGAAACACCAGATTCTAAGGACTTTGGTGATGTGGGAGTTGATACACTAGGACATACTTGGGAAGCTAATAACGGACTAAAGATTCCTAATCTTTTAAAGCTTGGCCTTGGAAATATTGACGGGGCTAATTTAAAGAGATTAGAAGATAAAGACATCATTGGCGCTTATGGAAAATTACAGGAAAAGTCAGCAGGTAAGGATACAACTATTGGTCACTGGGAAATGGCTGGTATTTATTCCCCTAATCCTTTTCCAACATTTCCTAATGGCTTTAACGATGAGATAAATAACGAGATCATTAAGAGAGCCAAGCTTCCTGGCATTCTTTGTAATGAGCCAGCTTCAGGTACTGAAGTTATTAATAGACTAGGAGATGAGCATGTAAAAACTGGTAAGCCAATTATCTATACATCAGCTGATTCAGTTTATCAGATTGCAGCCCACGAGGATGTAATTAGTGTTAAGAGATTATACGAGATTTGTGAGATTGCACGAGAAGTTTTACAAGGAGATGTGGCAGTGGCTAGAGTTATTGCTAGACCTTTTGTTGGAACTAGCGGCAATTACATTAGAACTTCTAATAGACATGACTTCTCCCTTGTACCAACAAAGGATAACATTTTAAATAGACTTAGAGATGATTTAGGTCTAGATGTTTTAGCTGTTGGTAAGATCGAAGATATATTTGCAAAAGAAGGAATCTCAAGAGCAGTTCACACTAAGGATAATATGGACGGGGTTGATAAGACTCTTGATTACATGAGAGAGGACAATCAGGGCTTAATCTACACTAATTTAGTTGAGTTTGACTCAGCTTGGGGACATAGAAGAGATGCCAAGGCCTACGGTAAGGGCTTAGAGGACTTTGATAGCCGCCTTCCAGAGATTTTTTCGGCAATGCGTGAAGATGACATGCTTGTTATTACAGCAGATCATGGTTGCGACCCAACATATTCTGGCACAGACCACACAAGAGAGTACGTGCCAGTGCTTATGTATGGTAAGGCTTTAAAGGAAAATGTTAATCTGCATACAGGTACTAGCTACGCAGATATAGCTCAAACAATCGCTGATATCTTTAATACTAGACCTACATTGATTGGTAATAGCAGACTTGGGGAGATTTTAAAGTAAATAAGCAAAGGGGATAGAGCTTATGAGAATGGTGGATTTAATTGAAAAAAAGAGAAATAAGGAGAAACTATCAAAAGAGGAGATTGACTTTATTATAAAGTCTTATACAGCCGGGGAGATTCCTGACTATCAGATGTCAGCCCTACTTATGGCGATATATTTTAACAAGATGGACAAGGAAGAAACCCTTAATTTAACCCTTGCTATGAGAGATAGTGGAGATACTCTTGATTTATCTGAAATTAAGGGCATAAAGGTGGATAAACACAGCACAGGTGGTGTGGGAGATAAGACTACTTTAGTACTTGGACCTATGCTTGCTGCTTGCGGTCTTAAGCTTGCTAAGATGAGTGGAAGAGGACTAGGTCACACGGGAGGCACCATTGATAAGATGGAAAGCATTCCAGGCTTTAAGACAAGTCTTTCTATGGAGGCCTTTGTAAAACAGGTAAACGAGCTTGGTATTGCAATTACAGGGCAGACAGGAAATTTAGCCCCTGCGGATAAGAAGATTTATGCTCTTCGTGACGTTACTGCCACAGTGGAAAATATTTCTCTTATTGCAAGTTCCATAATGAGTAAGAAGCTAGCTTCTGGGGCTGATAGCATTTGCCTAGATGTTAAGGTGGGATCTGGCGCCTTTATGAAGACCATTGAGGATGCTAAAAAGCTTGCTAGCGCCATGGTAGAAATCGGCAAAGGTGCTGGTAAGTCAACTATTGCCATAATTAGTGAGATGGATGAGCCTCTAGGGCTTGCTGTAGGTAATTCCCTTGAAGTTAGGGAAGTAATTGAAAGCTTAAAGGGCAGAGGCCCTAAGGATTTAATGGAGCTTGTTTACTGCCTTGGTTCTTATATGATTAAGTCTGCAAAGCCAGAAGTTAGCCTAGCAGATGCTAGAAAGATGCTTGAAGCCTCTATAACAGAGGGCACAGCTCTTGAAAAGTTTAAGGCTTTTGTTAATGCTCAAGGCGGCGATGAAAATGTAGTAAATGACTATTCTTTACTTAAGATTGCCCCAAGAGTAATTGAGGTTTTATCAAAAGAAGAGGGTTATGTAGCCCACATCCAGTCTGATTTAATTGGCCATGCTTCTATGATTTTAGGCGGCGGCAGACAAAGAAAAGAGGATACAATTGACTACGGCGTTGGCATTGAGCTAAATAAGAAGGTTTCTGATAAGATCCTTGAAAATGAATTGCTAGCTAAAATCTATGTAAACGACGAGACAAATCTAGCTAATGCCATAGATGATATTTATGAGGCCTTTAGAATTGAAAAAGAAGAGATTAAAGAGCCTGTTTTAATTAAAGAAATCGTAGAATAAATAATATTTTTTATGGGATTTTATCTATATATATGTATAAATAAATCCACTATAGAGATAGATTTTCTTAAAAATTCAACACAAAATTTTTAAGTTTGTTAAAGAAGTAACGTGCTTTATTACTTGTCTGAGGGCAAAGTTTATGGTAATATAGACATTGCGATTTAGATTTTTTAACTTTTACTATTTTAGTGAAAGTTAAAAGGACTAAAATTTTTTTGTAATTTTAAGGAGATATTAAGATGGAAGTTAGACCAGGTGCAAATCCTGTGGACGTAAAGACTTACGACACAGCAAGATTAAGACATGATTTTTTAATTGAGAACGTATTTGTTCCAGATGAAATTAAGTTAACTTACAGCCAGATCGATAGAATTATCGTTGGTGCTGCAACTCCAGTTAATAAAGAATTAAAGCTTGAAGCAGGTGATGAGCTTAGAGCTAAGTATTTCTTAGAGAGAAGAGAATTAGGTATTATTAACATCGGTGGTAATGGTACAGTTACTGTTGATGGAACAGAATATAATTTCAAGTATAAAGATGGTATGTATATTGGTATGGGCGCTAAGGATATTACATTTAAGAGTGCTGATCCTACAAACCCAGCTAAGTTCTACTTAAATTCAGCTCCAGCTCATAAGACATATCCTACAGTATTTATCGATCCTGCTAAGGATATTTTACCAGAAAACAAGAAGGAACTTGGTTGCCTTGAATCTGCTAACCACAGAACAATCAACAAGTACATCCTTCCAGGTCAGGTTGAAAGCTGTCAGTTAGAGATGGGTATGACTTGCCTTGAGCCAGGTTCAGTTTGGAACACAATGCCATGCCATACACATGATAGAAGAATGGAAGTTTATCTTTACTTTGAAGTACCAGAAGATGCTGTAGTATTCCACTACATGGGCGAGCCAACAGAGACACGTCACATCGTTATGAGAAATGAAGAAGCTGTTATTTCTCCAAGCTGGTCAATTCACTCAGCTTCGGCTACACATGCATATACATTCATTTGGGGTATGGTTGGCGAGAACCAGGACTTCGATGATATGGATGATGTAGACATGAAAGATTTAAGATAATTTCTTAGAAAATAAGAGGATTTCTAAGGCATTTTCTTAAAGACGTATAAATCTTAAGCTATATAAGATAATGTTATTTGGTTTTCCAAATTTCATTTATAAATTAAAAAAAGAAGGAGATTAATAAAATGTCAGTTAATTTTTCACTTGAAGGCAAGATTGCATTCGTAACTGGTGCATCTTATGGTATTGGTTTTGCTATCGCTTCTGGCATGGCAAAGGCTGGTGCTAAGATCGTTTTCAACGATATTAAGCAGGAATTAGTAGATAAGGGTATTGCAGCTTATAAGGAAGCTGGTATCGATGCTACAGGTTATGTTTGTGACGTTACAGATGAAGATGCTGTTAACGCTACAGTAGAAAAGATCACAAAGGAAGTTGGTCCTATCGATATCTTAGTTAACAACGCTGGTATCATTAAGAGAATTCCTATGTGCGAAATGACAGCTGCTGAATTCAGACAGGTAATCGATGTAGACTTAAATGCTCCATTCATCGTATCTAAGGCAGTTATTCCATCAATGATCGAAAGAGGTCATGGTAAGATCATCAACATCTGCTCAATGATGTCAGAATTAGGCCGTGAAACAGTTTCAGCTTACGCTGCAGCTAAGGGTGGTTTAAAGATGCTTACAAGAAATATTTGTTCTGAATATGGTAAGTACAATATCCAGTGTAATGGTATTGGACCTGGTTATATTGAAACTCCTCAGACAGCTCCTCTTCGTGAGAGACAGGCTGATGGTTCAAGACATCCATTCGATGCATTCATCGTTGCTAAGACTCCAGCTGAAAGATGGTTACAGCCAGAAGAACTTGCAGGTCCTGCAGTATTCTTAGCTTCAGAAGCATCTAATGCTGTTAATGGTCATATTCTTTACGTTGATGGTGGTATCCTTGCTTATATCGGAAAGCAGCCACAGTAATTAAGTAAAGAATAAACTAAATTATAACTTTCATTAGTATATAGATTTAGATTTTAGAGGTGTAGCAGTAGCTACACCTCTTTTTTATTTACATACTTTTTATACATATCCAATTATATCTTCTAACTTCTTATAAATATATAATTTTATACAATTCCAGAGAATTAGATTCATACATATATCTATCTTCACAAAAAATTTAAGTTTTATCTCCCTATTTACTAGCTAAATAAAATATTTTGTGTTAAAATACATTTAGTTTAAGTGCGTAACAAATTAATACAAATTAGGAGGCTTTATGAAATCTAAGTTTGGAATTAGTAAGAATGTTGATTTTGCTAAGGCTGTAACGGAGGCTTTAGGAGGCGTATCAAATCCAATCGGATTAGTTTATATTTGCCCATATGAAATGATTGAATCAGTGGGAAATGAACTAACTAGCAGATTCCCGGGAGTGCCAGTACTTGGTACAGGTGGAATTAGCTATTTTAATGATACGATTGATGATAAGCATCTTCAGATTATGGCTGTAACAGGTGGAGCAAAGATGGCTGCAGGTATTATTAAACACATTAGAAGAGCTCCTTTATCAGAAATCTATACACTTGAAAAGAGTGTACAGGAAGTAGGCGCTGGTGCTGATAATACAATCTGCCTAGAGTTTTGCCCATACAACGAAGAAGTTGCTACATCAACACTTAACGTTGTATTAGAAAAGCACAAAATTAGCCTTATTGGTGGATCGATTTTTGATGTTCCAGAGGGCAAAGATCCTTTAGTATTTGTAAACGGACAAGTTTATAAAGATACTCTAGGATATATGATGATTAAGAATACAGAAGGCAAGGTTCATATGTTTAAGGAAAATATCTACGCACCTACTGATAATCCTGTACATATTGCCACAAAGGTAGACTTAAATAAGAGAGAGCTATGTTGTCTTGATGGTAGGCCAGCAGCTCAAGTTTATTCAGAGGAAACTGGAGTGCCTGTAAATCAGGTTTGCGACAATGTATTTGTTAATCCATTTGGTCGAGTTGTAGGTGATGAAGTTTACATTGCTTCTATGAAGGAGCCAGGAACTAATGGTGGTCTTATTAATTATAAGAAGATTTATGAAAATGATGCTATTAGTATCTTAAGTGTTCTTGATTATAGAGAAGTTGCTGAAGAGACAAAGAGAAATATTAGAAGTAAAGTTAGTAATCCATCTTGTATGATTTCTTTTAACTGCTGCTTTAGATATCTTTTCTTTAATAGCGAGAATTACACAAATGAATATCTAAAAAACATGGCAACAGTAGCACCTAATTTCGGATATATAGCTGGTGGAGAACAGTATTTGAATCAGCATGTAAATCAGACAATGGTTTGTGCAGTTTTTGATTAATTAAGGAGGTTTGCAATGTTTGGTAGAAAAGTGGATAATACAGCAAAGACAGCAACAACTGAAAAGAAGATAGACTTAAATAAGGTATTTATGCCAATTGTGCAATCATCTAATCATATAATGGCACAGAAAAACAAATTAGTTGCTGAGGAATTAATTACATCTGAAAGCCTTCAGGCTGTAACAAGTTCATTTGTAGAAGTTAAGCGTCAGTCAAGAGAAATCAATGACTCCGTTGTACATTTTAGAGATGAATTTGATGATGTTAGAAAGGTATTAAATCATTTCGAGGAAATCATTGATAAGATGCTTGGAACTGTTAATGAGACTCATCAAAGCATGAATAATGTAAGAGTTTCTTCTCAGTCTGTAAATGAGACAATCAAGGCTGTTCAGGAAGTATTTGAGGAATTCCAAAAGAGCTTTGATGAAATCTTAGAAAAGGTAAATGCCATTAATGGTATTGCAAATCAGACTAACTTACTTGCTCTAAATGCTTCAATTGAGGCTGCAAGAGCTGGTGAATCAGGACGAGGCTTTGCAGTTGTAGCTGACCAGGTTAATAAACTATCTTCTGATATTAAGACATTAGTAGGTTCTATTGGCGATAGCATGGACAGATTAAATCAAAACAATTCAAGACTTATGGATTCTATTGATGATACACGTTCTGCTATGAATGATTCTATGAACCATATCAATGAAACTGAAGAAGTTGTAGATAACATCAAGGTTGTTGCCGATGAAATCGAAGATGGCAACAAGGGTATTGAAAGTGTTATTAATTCTTGTTCAGAGCACATTGATGAAATTACAGATACTATTCTTAGTTCTGAAAGATATTACGAATCCGTTTCAGAAAATATTGATTCTATGAAGCTTAAAATCACACAAAAGAGTTTCATTTTCGAGGAATTAACAAATATCCTAGATCAGTATCCTGAAATGATTGAAATCATTAAGAAAAGATTAAAATAATATTATACTCCTTTTGGCCCTAAACCTTAGTTGGTTTAGGGCTTTTTCCTTTTATAAATTGAGGGATTGTAGTATAATTGTATGGTAAGTTATATTTAAAAAAGATGATTAAATCCAAAGGTTTTAATTGTTTTGGGAGGAAAAGATGAACAGAATATATAAGGCTTATCCAGGGGGTAAACACAAAGTCCTTACACTTAGTTATGATGATGGAAAAGTTCAGGATTACCGCTTGTTAGAGTTACTAGACAAGTACCATATTAAGGCTACTTTTAATCTTAACTCAGCAGTAAAAGATGCCATTCATATTAGTCAAGATGAATGGCGCGAACTTTATAAGAATCACGAGGTTGCAGTGCATACAATGACACATCCAACAATGGCAAGATGCACTCCATACCAGATTTGTGAGGAATTACTAGAGGATAAGAATAATCTAGAAGAGATTATGCAAAGACCCGTTAGAGGACTTGCTTTCCCTAACGGTTCTTATAATGATGAGATAATTAATTTAGCAAAGTCACTAGGCTTTAAGTATGCAAGAGTTGCAGGTGATAAGTATGCCAACATTTGCGCAGCGAAACATTTTGCAAAGGAAGCCGAAGGCCCAATTCTACTTGGAGATGAGACAGGCTTTGGAATTCCAGAAGATTATATGCACTGGCTTCCAACATGCCATCACAATCACCATTTAGTAGATTTAGCTAAGGATTTTATAAATTTAACAAAGAAGCAGTATCTATACATGATGTATGTTTGGGGACATAGCTTTGAGTTTGATAGAAACGACAATTGGGAGCTTATGGAGGAATTCTGTAAGGTTATTTCTAATAGAGAAGACATTTGGTATGCCACTAATTTAGAAATCGTTGAATACGACGAGGCCTTTAATAACCTACAGTTCTTTGCAAGAAATTCTTACGTTTACAATCCAAACGCTATGAGCGTCTTTGTTATGGCGAATAATGATAAATGTATCGAAATACCAGGAGGAGCTACTATAAAGCTTTTCTAAAGAAGGAGAGAGAACATGAGTTTTATTGAATTTAGGAACGTTTGGAAGATTTACAGAATGGGCAATGTCAAAATCAAAGCCCTAACTGGAACTAACTTTACAATTGATGAAGGAGAGTTCGTTGTAATTGCTGGCGCTTCAGGTGCAGGAAAGAGTACTATTTTAAACCTTCTTGGAGGTATGGATAGCCAGACTACAGGTAAGATTATTGTAGATGGTAAAGAAATTAGCGAATATAACAACAAGAAATTAACAACTTATAGAAGGAATGATATTGGCTTTGTATTTCAGTTCTACAATCTAGTACAAAACTTAACAGTTCGTGAAAATGTTGAGCTTGCCACACAGATTGTAAAGGATCCTTTAGATATCGATGAAACTATTAAAGCCGTTGGCCTAGAAGATAGAATTTCTAACTTCCCATCACAGATTTCTGGTGGTGAACAGCAAAGAGTAGCAATCGCTAGAGCTTTAGCAAAAAACCCTAAGATTTTACTTTGTGATGAGCCGACAGGCGCTCTTGATTATAATACAGGTAAGCAGATTTTAAAGCTTCTTTATGATACCTGTAAAGAGAAGAAGGTAACTGTAGTTGTTATAACCCATAACCTAGCAATTTCAGCTATGGGAGACAAAGTTATTAAGGTAAAGAATGGTGCCGTTGAGTCCATCACCCTTAATGAAAATCCTGTATCTATAGATGACATTGAGTGGTAGGAGGAGAATATGGGTTTAGCTTTAATAAAAGATTTACTAAGAGAAATAAAACAAAGCTTTGGGCGATTCTTTGCTATATTTGCTATCTGCTTTATTGGCGTAGCATTTTTTGCAGGTGTAACCGCCTCTTCAAGCGATATGAAGTCCTCATCTGATGCCTACTATGATGACTATAATCTTTACGATTTACGAATTTTATCATCAATTGGCTTTGACAGTGAGGATGTGAATCAAATTAGTCAGGTGGAGGGTGTTGAAAATGTTTTCGCAAGCCACTACCTAGACCTACTAACTACAGTAGACGAAGTAGAAAAGGCTGTAAGAGTAACTAGTCTTCCAGATTCAGACGGGGTTAACAGCCTAAAGCTAGTTAAAGGTAGATTACCTGAAGCTGATAATGAATGTGTAATAAGATATGAAAGCACAATAGATTTGCCTGAAATTGGAGATGAGATAACATTTTCAAAGGGGGAAGAATCTGAAGTTGACGCCTTACTTGAGGGTGGCGAAAATCTAGAAGATGAAATTGCCAATACAAGCTACACAGTAGTTGGTTACGTATATACACCGGTTTATGTATCTTACTATATCGATTCAACAACAGTGGGAAATGGCACTTTGTCATATCTTGTTTTTGTAAATGATGAAAACTTTAAGAGTCAATATTATTCAGAAGTTTATTTAAATATTTCTGGAGCAAAGGATTTCTCAACTTATGATAATGACTATTTTGAATATTTAGAGTCTTACGAGGATGCAATTCTTGCAGTGGGAGATTCAAGATTTGAAGAGCGCTATAATAGTTTAGTAAGCGAGATTGAAGAAAAAAGAGAGGCTAGACTAGCAACTCTTAATGATGAGATTTATGCCCAGGTTGTGGCTAATCTAACTTCTATTTATCAGTCTTATTATCCAGATAGAGATGTTTCAGATATGATTGCTCCTTATATTGAGCCAAACTATCAAAAGGCTCTTGCAGAGTTTGACTATAGTTTGGTAAATGAGCCTTTTGATCAGGCACTAACTGAAGTGGAGGATAGAATTTCTAACTATACATGGCTTAGCCTTACAAGAAATGAATCCTACTCTTTTGTAGATTACAAGCAGAGTGCTAATAGAATGGGAGCCATTGCCACAGTATTCCCAATCTTTTTCATTGTAGTAGCAGGACTTGTTTGTCTTACAACAATGGCTAGATTAATTGATGAGCAAAGAGGCTTAATTGGTACTTATAAAGCCCTTGGTTACTCAAGATTTATTATTTCACTTAAATATGTCTTGTATGCCTTAATTGCTTCAATGATAGGTGGAATCCTTGGTTGCATTGTGGGACTAAAGATTTTCCCTTATATCATTATTAATGCTTGGAATATTATTTATCAAATTCCTGATATTGTGCCAGCTAACCACACAATTTTATCAATAATTGCAGTTTTAAGCCTAACTCTTACAACAATGATTGTTACAATAATTGCTTGTGGAGAGACAACAGCAGAAGTTCCATCAGAACTTATGAGACCTAAGGCTCCAATTAGTGGTAAGAAGATATTACTTGAAAAGGTGGGCTTTATCTGGAAAAGACTAAACTTTACAACTAAGGTAACTATGAGAAATCTATTCCTTTATAAGAAGAGATTTATAATGACAATTATTGGAATTGCAGGTTGTGGAGCACTAATTTTAGCAGGCTTTGGTATAAAGGATAGTATTAGAAGCTTAGTAACAAAGCAGTTTAGTGAGATTTTCCATTATGATTTAGTTGTGAGTCTAAATAGCAATTTAGAAGAGGAGAGCTTAAATTCTCTTACTTCAGATATGGATAGTAATTTACTTTATACTGATTATTTACTTGATTATGGCTACACTGAAACAGCTAGCAATAATGACAAGGAAATCGATGCAGGCATTTCAATTGTTTCTGATATTGATGCCTATAAAAATTACCTAAGCTTTAGAGATAGAAAGTCTCATAAGAAGGTAAATTTAACAGATGAGGGAGCAATCCTTTCAGAAAAGTTAGCTAGAGACTTAGGAGTTAAAGTGGGAGATAGCTTTACAATTAATGATGCTAATGGCGCTCCTATAACTATTAAGATTTCTGGCATATGTGAAATGTATGTAGGCCATAGCATTTACATGACTGCAAATTATTACACCTCTATTACAGGGGAAGACCTTGGAGTTAATAGAATGCTTGTAAAGCTTCCAGATTCAGAGGACGAAACAATTAATCTTGTAAGTAGCGACCTTATGGATAGAGCGCAGATTAAAGCTTTGACATTTTTAAATACTAATGTGGAGCATTATGAAAATATGATCAAGTCCCTTGACATTGTAACCTATGTACTTATAATATCTGCTGGGCTACTTGCCTTTGTGGTAGTTTATAACCTTATAAATGTAAACATCTCCGAGAGAATCAGAGAAATTGCCACAACAAAGGTACTTGGTTTTTATAATTTTGAAGTAGGAATGTATGTCTATAGAGAGATTATTCTTCTTACTTTAATTGGCGGTGTATTTGGATTAATCCTTGGCCGTCTATTACATATGTATATTATGACTACAGTTGAACTTGAAGATGTTATGTTTGGTAGTTATATAAGCGCTAAATCCTTTGTGTTGACCTACCTAATTACATTCATTTTCTCATTAATTGTAGATTTGGTAATGTACCCTAGATTATCTAAGATAAAAATGGTAGAATCACTTAAGTCAGTTGAGTAGTTTATTGGCAATTGCAAGCTAATTTGTGATATGTTATAATGTTTTAAAATTACAACTGCTTAAAATAAAGCGATGGAGGTTAAGACATGACTAAAGAGTTTGAGGATAGAGGAGCTAATTATACAGTTTCAGAAAACAATAACATTGGTGAAGTTAAGATTTCTGATGAGGTAGTAGCTATTGTTGCAGGTCTTGCAGCAACAGAAGTAGAGGGTGTTGTAAGTTTAGCAGGTAATATCACTAACGATATGGTAGCTAAACTTGGTATTAAGAACCTTGCTAAAGGAGTTAAGGTTTATGTTAACGAACAGACTGTGTCTGTTAGCTTAGTGGTAAATATTAAGTATGGTACATCAATCCCTGCTGTTTCTACTGTAATTCAGGAAAAGGTTAAGTCAGCTGTTGAAACTATGACTGGTTTAGATGTATCAGAAGTTAATATCAAAATTTCAGGCGTTAATATCGATGCTTAATGCATAGATAATTACGTAGATGTTAGGAGTTATATAATATGTCTAGAATGAACAGAACAGTGATGAGAGAGCATATTTTCAAGCTTTTATTCAGAGTGGAATTCCATGACACTGTCGAATTTGAACAACAAATTTCTTTGTATTTTGAGAATTTAAGAGAAGGAACTAAGGAAGAGAGAGGCATTGATATTAATGAAGCAGATTATAACTACATTCATGATAAAGCAATAGCTATCAAGAATAATCTAGCTGATATTGATGCTAAGATAAACGAGATTTCAGAAGGTTGGCCAACAACTCGTCTTGGTAAGGCAGAATTATCAATTATGAGACTTGCAACCTATGAAGTAATGTATGATGATGACATTCCAACGAATGTAGCAATTAATGAAGCGATTGAACTTGCTAAGAAGTATGGTTCTGATAATGCACCATCATTTATTAATGGTGTACTTGCAAAGCTTAATAATTAATTTGGAGAGATAATAAATGGCCGGAGTATATACTGTAACTCAGATCAATTCCTATATAAAGAACATGTTTCAGCAAGATTTCGTTCTTAAAAGCGTTCAAGTAAAGGGAGAGATATCGAATTGCAAGTATCATAGCTCCGGTCATATTTATTTTACTTTAAAAGATGAAACCGGAGCCATTGCTTGTATTATGTTTGCTTCCAATGCGAAAAGCCTTAAATTCACCCTTAAGGATGGTTTGGCTGTAAATGTACATGGAAGAGTCGATGTCTATGAACGCGATGGTAAATATCAACTCTATGTCACAAGCATAGAAGAAGATGGAATTGGAGATTTAAATAAACGATATTTAGAATTAAAGCAACAATATGAGGAAATGGGTTTATTTTCCCCGGAATATAAAAGACCTATTCCTGTCTTTGCTAAAAGAATTGGCGTTGTAACTGCAAGAACAGGTGCTGCCATAAGGGATATTATTAATGTTTCAAAGAGACGAAATCCTTATATTGAGATTGTTCTATATCCCGCATTAGTTCAGGGAGAGAATGCCAAATACTCAATTGTAAAAGGCATTGAAACCCTTAATAAACTAAACCTAGATCTTATTATTGTTGGTCGTGGTGGTGGTTCCATTGAGGATTTATGGGCTTTTAATGAGCCTATGGTTTTTGAGACGATTTTTTATTCTAAGACACCAATAATTTCTGCCGTAGGTCATGAAATTGACTTTACACTTTCTGACTTTGCAGCGGATTTAAGGGCCCCAACACCATCGGCGGCAGCAGAACTTGCAGTTAGCGATATAACTGTTATAGAGAATACAATAGATAATCTTAAAAGGCGCTTAGACCTGGCTATGTCAAGAAAAATTACAAGCTACAGGGATTTAATCTCTAAGTATGAATTAAGACTTAAATTCCTAGATCCAATCAATGTAGCTAATAAGAATCGCGAGGATTTAATTAGACTTGAAGAGCAATTAGAAGACGCCTTTAGTAACATTTTACAAAATAAAAAGAACAAACTAGAGCTTTTAATTACAAGGCTTGAGGGGGCAAGTCCTCTAAAGAAGCTAAGTTCTGGCTATTCTTATGTGGAGCATAATGGAAAAAATGTATCCTCAATTAAGGACGTTAACACAGGGGATAGCTTAAATATCTACCTAAAGGATGGTAAATTAGAGGCTATAGTAGGAGGTAAAAGTGGCAAAGAAGATTAAAGAAGAAGTGTGTAAAGCAAAGGCTGATAATGAGCTTAATTTAGAAGATAATAAAGAATTTAGTCTAGAAGTGTCTTTTACTAGACTTGAAGAAATTATTGGCGCCCTTGAAGAAGGAAAGATTAGCCTAGATGATTCTTTTAAGTTATATAAAGAGGGTGTAGGCCTTGTTAAGGACTGTAATAGTAAATTAGATAAAGTAGAAAAAGAAATTATTATTATTAATGAAGATGGAGAGATTGAAGAGACAGATGGAGAATTTTAAAGAGCAACTAACTAGTCAGGTTGATTTTATTAATGATATAATTGATGAGAGATTGCCAAAGGAAGAGGGTTACGCCCTTGAGGTAATTAAGGCTATGAACTACAGCGTAGATGCTGGTGGTAAAAGAATTAGACCTTTAATTATGCTTGAAAGCTACAGACTTTGCGGTGGTAATGACTGCAATGTGCTTTACGACTTTATGGCAGCTCTTGAGTGCATTCATACATATTCACTTGTTCATGACGATTTACCAGCCATGGATAATGATGAATACAGAAGAGGTAAGTTAACTACACATAAGGCCTTTGGCGAGGATATGGCTATTCTTGCAGGAGATGGCCTTTTAAATTATGCCGCTGAGCTAATTCTTAATAGAGTTAACGAAATCTCAAAGGATGCTAAGGAAAAGATTAATAAACTTCTAGATTCTGACCTTAATGAAGCTAATATGACAATAGTTAAGGACAAGATTAAGGCAGAGACTAAAATAATTACAAATGCTACAAATGCCGCCAATGTAATACTTTCAAAGGCAGGTATTTACGGCATGGTAGGTGGACAGTGTTTAGATGTGTATTTAACTAATAAGCCGGTTAAGGCAGAGGAGTTAGATTACATTTTCAAAAATAAAACTGCTGCCTTAATAGAATGTGCCTTTATGGCAGGCGGTTATTTAGCAGGTGCTAATGAAGAGACAATTGCTAAATTAGAGCTTGCAGGTAGATTTATTGGCCTTGCCTTCCAGATTCAGGACGACATCTTAGATGTTACAAGTACTACAGATGAGCTTGGAAAGCCAGTAGGTTCTGATGATAAGAACAATAAGACAACTTATGTGACTTTATATGGCATGGATAAGGCAAATGAAGACGTTAATTCCTACTCTAGAAAGGGTATTGAAATTCTAGAAGAAATTGGCAATAACGAATTTTTAATTGAATTAGCAGTTATGTTAATTGGCAGAAAAAATTAGTTATAATAAGCCTTACAAAGGTTTAAAATTTGCCAAAAATACAGCTAAATGCTAAAATTAGTTTTCGTTTAAATAAAATGAAAGTGGTTGAGATGAAATTATGATCCTTGAGAAAATTAATAAACCTGGTGATGTGAAAAAATTATCGCCAATTGAATATAATCAGTTGGCAGAAGAAATAAGAGACTTTCTTATTAATCATATTAGTAAGACAGGTGGACATCTTGCGTCTAATTTAGGCGTTGTTGAACTTACAATTGCATTACACTTGGCTTTTGATTTACCAAAGGATAAGATTATTTGGGATGTGGGACATCAGTCTTACACTCATAAGATTTTAACCGGTCGAAAGGACCAGTTTGATGGGCTTCGTAAGTTTGGTGGAATGAGTGGATTCCCTAAGAGAAATGAAAGTAATTATGATGCCTTTGATACAGGTCATTCATCTACATCTATCTCGGCAGGTCTAGGTTACGTCTGTTCTAGAGACTGTCAGGGTCAAAACTACAGCGTAGTTTCAGTAATAGGTGATGGTGCCCTTACAGGGGGTATGGCCTATGAGGCGCTAAATAACGCCTCTTCACTAAAGACAAATTTCATTATTGTTCTTAATGATAATGCCATGTCTATATCTAAGAATATAGGCGGTGTTTCATATATGTTAAGTGATATTCGTTCATCGGATTCATATATTGATTTTAAGGAAAATTTAGCTAATTCTTTATATAAGATTCCAGGGGGCAGCCGCATGGTTAGCGCCCTAAAGAAGACTAAGAATAATCTAAAGCAGATTATCCTTCCAAATCAATTGTTTGAAAGTATGGGAATTGCTTATCTAGGACCAGTTAACGGTCATGATACAGAAAAACTTATTAAGACCTTAAAGGTAGCCAAAAGAATTAATGGCGCGGTTATAGTTCATGTGGTTACTCAAAAAGGTCGAGGCTATAAGCAGGCGGAGAGAAATCCTAGTAAGTTCCACGGTATTGCTCCATTTGATGTAAAAACTGGAAATGTTTTAAACAAGCCAAAGAATCCAACTTATTCTAGTGTGTTTTCAGATGCAATTTGTCATTTGGCAAAGAAGGATAAGAAGATTTGTGCAATTACAGCGGCTATGCCAGATGGAACGGGCCTTACTAAATTTTCAAAATGGTTCCCGGACAGATTCTTTGATGTGGGAATTGCAGAAGAACATGCCACAACCTTTGCAGCTGGTATGGCAGCAGGGGGCATGAAACCCGTATTTGCAGTATATTCTTCCTTCCTTCAAAGAGCTTACGATCAGATCCTACATGACGTTTGTATTCAACAGCTTCATGTGGTATTTGCCATAGATAGAGCGGGACTTGTAGGTGCAGATGGAGAGACTCATCAAGGTATATTTGACCTTTCTTTCCTATCTTCAATTCCTAACATGACTATCTTTGCTCCAAAGAATGACTGGGAATTAAAGGAAGGACTTAAGTTTGCCCTTGAAGAACATAACGGTCCAATAGCCCTTCGTTATCCAAGAGGTGAGGCTTGCACTGACTTCCACGAATTTAAGGAAGAGATTGTGCTTGCTAAGTCGGAGATTTTATATAAAGAGAAAGATATAGCAATTCTTGCAGTTGGTAGCATGGTTAAACTAGGGGACGAAGTTAGAAAAAGACTTAAAGCTAGAGGCCTTAATGTAACCTTAGTTAATGCTAGATTTGTTAAGCCTATTGATGAAAAGCTTATATTAGAGTTAAGCATGAATCATAGTTTAATTGTTACTTTAGAAGAAAATGTAGCATCTGGCGGCTATGGTAGAGCAGTCTGTCAGATGATTAATGATACAAAATTAAAACCTAGATGTTTAGAAATTTCTCTACCAGATGATTATATTGAACATGGTAGTGTTGATATTTTAATGAAAGAAGCTGGAATTGATGTGGATTCCATTGAAGAAAGAATCCTTTCAGTTCATAAGGAGATATAATGGCAAAAGAAAGATTAGATGTTTTATTAGTAAAAAGAAATTTAGCTCCTTCAAGAGAGAAGGCTAAAAGCATTATTATGGCTGGCATTGTCTATGTAGATGGCCAGAAGGAAGATAAGGCTGGTACTACATTTGCAGAAACAGTTAATATTGAGGTTAGAGGCAATACTTTAAAGTATGTTAGCCGTGGTGGTCTTAAGCTTGAAAAGGCTATGGAAAACTTCGATGTTACACCAAATGGCAAGGTTTGTATGGATATCGGGTCATCAACAGGTGGCTTTACTGATTGCATGCTACAAAATGGTGCTGTTAAGGTTTATGCAGTAGATGTAGGACATGGTCAGCTTGCTTGGAAATTAAGAAACGATGAGAGAGTAGTTTGCATGGAAAAAACCAATATCCGCTATGTTACACCAGAGGATATTGATGATAAGATTCAGCTTGCAAGCTGTGATGTTTCCTTTATTTCTCTTACTAAGGTTTTAGGCCCTGCAAAGGAATTATTAGCAGATGATGGCCAGATGGTTTGTCTTATTAAGCCACAGTTTGAGGCTGGAAGAGAGCAGGTTGGAAAACATGGCGTAGTTAGAGATAAGTCAGTACATGAAAGCGTAATTAAGATGGTTGCTGATTTTGCAATCTCAATAGGCTTTGAGTGCTTAGCCCTTGATTTCTCACCAGTTAAGGGACCTGAAGGTAATATTGAATACTTAATTCATCTTCAGAAGCATACAGAAGGCAGTTACGAAGAAATGCCATTTAATATTAGTGATGTGGTAAATGCTGCACACGATTCATTAGATAAATAATTTAAATTAGTAGATAAATGTGTTTTGGAGGCTCAAATGAAAAATTTTTTTATTGTAGCCAATCCTTTAAAGGATAGGGAGGGACTCTATTCCAACAGAATATGCCAATATATAAAGAATATGGGCGGAACTTGTAGCATTTATAGTTATGAGCTAATTGAGAATGCTTGTAATTATACGGACTGCAAAAATATTCCTGAAGGTGTGGAGTGTATAATTGTGCTTGGTGGAGACGGTACTCTAATTCAGGCCTCGGATGATCTAAATGGCTTAAATCTTCCGTTTCTAGGGGTTAATATTGGAACTCTTGGTTATTTAACAGATACAGATATGGCAAATGTCTATGACACCATCGATTTGCTCTTTAAAGATCAATACCTAATTGATGAGCGAATGATGCTTAATGGACAAATCTATCGTGACGACAAACTTATCTTTGAAGAGACCGCCCTTAATGATGTAGTATTAAATAGGTCAGGTAATCTCTCAATTATGGAGTATGACGTCTATGTAAATGATGAGTATTTGACTACTTACATGGCGGATGGCGTGATTTTATCCACTGCCACAGGCTCAACAGCCTACAGCCTATCTGCAGGTGGTCCAATTATTCAGCCAAATGCCAATCTTATTTTAATGACTGCAATTTGCCCACATTCTCTTAATTCAAGAAGTATTATTTTTGGAGCAGAGGATTGCGTAACTATAGTTATTAAAGACAATAAAAAGGCGGCGGATAGAAGAGTTGCAACCTTTGACGGAGAAAAATTTATTGATTGCTTACCAGGGGATAAAATTAAGGTATGTAGATCAAAGAAGATAGCCAAGTTTATTAAGACCAACAAGGCTTCTTTCCTAGAAAGAATAAGGGATAAAATGTAATAAAGAAATGTAAAAAAGGAGAAAATTTTAAAATGAAGAATGCAAGACAACAAAAAATTGTTGAGCTTATTACTTCTTACGATATAGCAACACAGGATGAATTAGCTAAGGCCTTACTTGATGCAGGTTATAACGCTACTCAGGCAACTATATCAAGAGATATTAGAGAGCTTAACTTAACTAAAGTAGCCTCTGGTTCAAAAAGCCAGAAGTATGCCCTTCCTACTAATGAAAATGTAGCCCTTAACGGAAGATTCGAAGGTGTTTTAAGACAGGGCTTCTTATCATGTGACGTGGCTCAAAACATTTTAGTAGTAAAGACAGTTTCAGGTATGGCAATGGCTGTTTGTGCGGCCTTTGATGCCCTAAAGTGGCCTGAAATTGTAGGTGCTGTTGCAGGTGATGACACAATTCTTTGTGCTATTAGAACTGAGAAGGAAGCTCTTGAGGTTATGAGTAGAATTAGAAAGTTTGTAGCTGAGGAACCAAGTCACAAAGATGGAAATGAGGACTTTGAGTAAAGAGAGGTAGTGGGGTGTTAGTTAATTTACATGTAAAAAATCTTGCTCTTATTGAGGAAGAGAACATCGACTTTGAAGAAGGTCTAAATATTTTAACTGGCGAAACTGGCGCTGGTAAGTCTATAATCCTAGGTTCAATTAACGCAGCTCTTGGTGCTAAAACTAGCCCTGATTTTATTAGAACTGGCTGCGATTACGGCCTAGCCGAAGTAACATTTTATGTAGAAGATGAAAAAACAAGACAAGAGCTTAAAGAGCTTGGTATCTTAGATATTGATGAGGGGGAATTAGTGATTTCTAGAAAAATTTCTCCAAGCCGTTCAACTATTAAAGTAAACGGACAATCTTTTACATCAAGTCAAACAAGGCAATTAGCCAATCTCTTAATTAATATCCATGGACAAAGAGATAATCAGATTTTAATAGATGAGAATAAACAGCTTGAGACCGTTGATGAATATATTAAAAACGAAGCAGCTGTAGTTTTATCTGACTTAAAGTCTGCCTATAAAGAATTTAAAGAGGCTAAGCAGGCCCTTGATGCACTTAATATTAACGAGGAAGAAAGAAATAGACAAACTTCTTTCCTTGAATTTGAGATTAATGAAATTAGTGCCGCTAATTTAAGTCCTAATGAGGATTCTGATTTGGAAAATGAATACACAAAGATGAGAAATTATCAAAAAATCGTTTCTGAATTAGCTCTTGTATCGGAAAATCTATATGATGGTGAAACTAATGTATCTGATATGATTTCAGACATTTTAAGACATACCAATAAGGCCCTTGAATATGATGAAGACCTAGAGGATTTATCAAACACTTTATCATCTATTGAGGATTTAATTTCAGATGTGGCACATCAGGTTTCAAATTACATGGATGATTTAGAATTTGATGAAGAGAGATTTAATGAACTTGAGGAAAGACTTGATTTAATCAATAATCTTAAGATGAAATATGGTAAGACTATTGAGGATATATTAGAAAATCTTGATAAAAAGCAGGCTTTACTTGAAGAATACTTAGATTTTGACAATGTATATAGTAAAAAGAAAAAGGAAGTTACAGCTAAAGAAGAAGAGTGTAAAAAACTTGCAGCTAAGCTTAGTGACCTTAGAAAAGCTGGAGCTAAAAAATTAGAAGCTGCTTTTGTTAAGGCTCTAAAGGAACTTAATTTCCTTGATGTTAAGTTTGAAATTGACTTTAGTGAAAGTCCACTTAGTGCAAAGGGTGTTGATAAGATTACCTTTATGATTAGCACAAACCCAGGTGAGGAGATTAAGCCTTTATCAAAGGTTGCCTCTGGTGGTGAGCTTTCAAGAATTATGCTAGCGCTTAAAAGTATTATGGCAAGTAAAAATGATCAGACTAGTTACATTTTCGATGAAATTGATGCAGGTATTAGTGGTAAGACAGCCTCTATGGTTGCAGCTAAACTTCTTAGTCTATCAAATTCAAATCAGATAATTTGTATTACTCACTTACCACAAATTGCAGCTATGGCATCTAAGCATTTTATTATTGAAAAGGCCTTATCTAATAATAGAACTATTAGTAATATAAAAGCTTTATCTGAAGAAGAGTCTATTAAGGAACTTGCTAGACTTCTTGGTGATGGAGAGATGACAAAAGCAACTCTTACTAATGCCAAGGAATTAAAAAGCCGTTCTAAAAACTTGAACTTTTCCTAAAGGTGGAGTATACTTTAAAAGTGTTTTAACAGGATTTTAATAATTCTGTAATAAAATAATGGAGAGGAAGAGTATGCGCAAGAGAGTATTTAAGACATTTGCAGCAACTTTGTTGATTACATCACTTGCAGCTTCAGCAGTTTTTGCTGATGATGATGTAACAACTCTAAAGAATCAAAAGAGTCAGGCAGAAAGCACACTTGATGATTTAAAGAATCAGTTAGCTTACGTGCTTGTACAGATTGATGAATTAGAACAACAAGCAGCTGATTTAACTGAAGAGAAAGAAGAGGTTAATCAACAGTTAGCAGAGGCTGAAGAGAAACTTGCACAGCAGTACGATGATATGAAGTTACGTATCAAGTACATGTACGAGGATCAGTCAGCAACAATCTCAGATGTTTTCTTATCTTCTGCAGACATGAGTGAATTACTTAATAAGACTAACTACTTACAGTCAGTATACACTTATGATCGTGAACAGTTAGATGAGATGGCAGCTACAGCACAGGCTGTTGCAGATCTTAAAGCTGAAGTTGAAGAAAAAGAAGAAGCTTTAGCACAGACAAGTCAGGAATTAACTGACAAGCAAGCAAGTCTATATACTACTATTGAAGAGCAGGAAGCCTCTATTGAAAACTACGATGAATTAATCGCAGATGCAACTGAGAAGGCAGCAGCTGCAGCAGCAGCTAGGGCAGCAGCATCAGCAAAGAAGTCAACAACTACTACTACAACAACAACTACTACAACTGTTACAGCTAATAATAACAGTTCAGTAGCAAACCAGATTGTAAGCATGGCTTACTCATGTGTTGGTTATAATTATGTAAGTGGTGGTGCTTCACCATCTACAGGTTTTGACTGTTCTGGATTGATTTATTACATTTTCAATCAGTTAGGAATTTCCGTTTCAAGAACATCCTCTGGACAGGCATCAGGCGGTACTAAGATTTCAAGTATTAGTGAAGCTCAACCTGGCGATATCATTTGTTATCCAGGACATGTAGGTATCTACATTGGTAATAACATGATGATTCATGCACCAGTACCTGGTAAGAAGGTATGTACAATTAATGTATATGGATTAGGAATGTCTATAACATCGATTAGAAGATATTGGTAAATTTAGAATATCTCGTTATTTAACTAGTGTTTGGAAGTTAAATATGTTATAATAAGTGTGGTCTGTGGCCACACTTATTTTTTTGCTATTTTTGCCATAGATTATTAGCTTTAATGGAGAAGTAATAAAGCTAATTTTTTAGCCTTAGGGAGAGGCTAATTTAAAGCATATTTTATATGTTCTAGGAGGGAAGGAATGAAAAACGTATTATTTATAGCATCAGAGGCGGTACCTTTTATTAAAACTGGCGGATTAGCTGATGTTGTAGGTTCTCTTCCAAAGTATTTTAACAAAGAGGAATACGATGTAAGAGTAATGCTTCCAAAGTTTATGTGTATACCTTGGGAGTACAGAGAAAAGATGGTTTATAAGACACATTTCTATATTGATCTCGCTTGGAGAACTCAGTATGTAGGTGTGTTTGAACTAGAATGGGACGGAGTAACTTTTTATTTCATTGATAATGAATTCTATTTCGGTGGTCCAAAGCCTTATAGTTGGATCCATGAAGATATTGAGAAATTTGCCTTCTTTAGTAAGGCAGCTCTTTCTGCAATTCCAGTAATCGGATTTAATCCAGATATTATTCACTGTCATGATTGGCAAACAGGTTTAATTCCTGTTTATTTAAAAGAACGTTTCTCACAGGGTGAGTTCTATTCAGGTGTTAAATCAATTATGACAATTCATAACCTTAAGTTCCAGGGTATCTGGGATTTAAAGAAGGTAAAGGATATAACAGGACTTCCTGATGAATATTTTGCTCCAGATAAGTTAGAGGCTTATGAGGATGCTAATTATTTAAAGGGTGGTATTGTTTATGCCGATAGAGTTACAACAGTTTCTGAAACATATGCCCAGGAAATTAAGACACCATTCTATGGTGAGAATCTAGACGGACTTATGAATGCTAGATCTAATTGCCTAAGTGGTATTGTAAATGGTATCGACTACGAAACATACAATCCAGAAACTGATACTAACTTAGTTGCTAATTATAATCAGATTACTTTCCGTAAGGAAAAGTGGAAGAATAAGGTAGCACTTCAGAGGGAACTTGGCTTAAAGGAAGATAAGTCAAAGTTTATGATTGGTATTGTATCAAGACTTACAGATCAAAAGGGTCTTGATTTAATTGCCTATGTTATGGATGAGCTATGTAGTGAAGACGTTCAGTTAGTAGTACTTGGTACCGGTGAAGAACGTTACGAGAACATGTTTAGACATTTCGATTGGAAATATAATGACAGAGTTTCAGCTAATATTTACTATTCAGAAGCAATGTCACATAAGATTTATGCAGCTTGTGATGCATTTCTTATGCCATCACTCTTTGAGCCATGTGGCTTAAGCCAGTTAATGGCCCTAAGATACGGAACAGTACCTATTGTTCGTGAAACAGGTGGTCTAAAGGATACAGTTGAGGCTTATAATGAATATGAAAGCAAGGGAACAGGTTTCTCCTTTGCAAACTATAACGCTCATGAAATGCTTGGCATTGTAAACTACGCAAAGGACGTTTACTACAACCACAAGAGAGAGTGGAATAAGATTGTAGATAGAGGCATGAAGGCAGACTTCTCTTGGAAGACATCTGCTAAGAAGTATGAAGAGTTATATAGATCTTTATACTAATTGCTTTTGTAATTCCTATTACAATTAATTTTAGAATTTATTTTTGTTTTATTCATCTAGTCAAATTAACTTGGCTAGATGAATAAAATGTTTTTTGAAAATATTAGACGTCTTTTATCTTCAAAAAATAGATAGTTGAAAGTTAGAATTGTTCTGAATTAGCCTTGATTTTAGTGCAAAGTTATGATATTCTAATTAAGCGCGCGGATGTGGCGGAATGGCAGACGCAGCAGACTCAAAATCTGCCGGTGGTGACATCGTGCGGGTTCAAGTCCCGCCATCCGCATTAACTTAACCACTTAAGTCAGTTGGCTTAGGTGGTTTTTTTAGTTTAGTCGGAGAAATCCTAAGCAGGGATAAAAAGGAGTCTTATATGAAATGTAAATATTTTCAAAATCAATTCGAAGACTTTGATAAATCAAGATTATCATTTAAAATGAATGAGGATTTTATTAATCATCTAAAAACTTGTCCCGATTGTAGGGAAGAGCTTGAGATATATTACATTGTTAAATATGGATTATCCGATGATGATATAATAGATAATCAAATGAGATCAAAGGAAGAGTTTGCCAACAGGCACGCTTTTCAAAAGCTCTTCGATTCTCTTGATTTTGCAGGCATAGTAGACTTGAAATTAAAGCTTGAAGAGCAAAAACAAGAAAGAATAAAAAAACGCAGAAAGCTTAATCGATATTTCCTAATGACAGTTAATATGCTTATGCTTTTAACTTGTATAATCTGGTTTATCATAAACTATTTGTAATTAATTGGAGGAAAAATGAGAAAAAAAATTGTATTAATAGATGGTCACAGTATCTTAAATAGAGCCTTTTATGGCATACCTGACCTAACAAACAGCGAAGGAATCCACACTAATGCCATGTATGGATTTCTTAATATCATGTTTAAGTTCCTTGATGAGGAAAAGCCTGACTACTTAACTGTAGCTTTTGACTTGCCTGTCCCTACCTTTAGACATGTAATGTATAAGGAATATAAGGGCACAAGAAAGGCCGCAGCACCAGAGTTTAAGCAGCAGGTGCCCCTTATGCAGGACCTACTTAGAAGCATGAATATTAATGTTGTAACTTGCGAAGGCTTTGAAGCAGATGACATTATTGGAACTATTGCAAAGACAAGCGCAAGAGACGGACTTGATGTAGTAATCGTCTCTGGTGATAGAGATTTACTCCAGCTTTGCGAAGAGCATATTAAGATTAGAATCCCAAAGACTAAGAAGGGCGGCACTGAGGTTGAAGATTATTTACCTGAAAATGTTTTCGAGACCTACGGCGTTACACCTCTTGAATTTATTGATGTTAAGGCCTTAATGGGAGATACATCTGATAATATTCCTGGTGCTCCTGGTATTGGCATAAAAACTGCTTGCAAAATTATAGCTGATTATAAAACTATGGAAAATGTGTTTAAAAATTTAGATAAATTAACACCTAAACAAAGAGAAAGTATTGGAAATAACATTGAAGTTTTAAGACAAAGCAAAATCTTAGTTACAATTAAAACGGATGTAGACCTTGGCTTTAAATTAGAGTCAGCAGGCCTTGATGATATGTTTAATGCAGATTCTTATGAGTTATTTAAGCGCTATAACTTTAAGAATATGTTATCTAAATTTGATAAGAATATGCCTCAAAAAGAACTTGAAGTTTACGATAATTTCAAGGAAATTACTGAATTTAACGAGGTGGAAGACATTTTTAATAAAGTAAAGGAAATGGTAGAGAGCGGCAAGCAAATCGGCTTGGCAGTACTTGCAGAAGAAAGTTTATCAGGCATTGCCCTTAGTCTCTCTGATGAGGAGATTTACTATATTCCATGCACTGGTTTTGTGAATGAAAACTACCTTGTAGCAAGACTACGTGAAGCAATCAAGCTAGCAGATGGCAGATTAATTGTTACTTCAGGCTTGAAATCTGTTTTGAAATTTTTGGACACAACAAGTCTTTATGAATACTCAGATGTCCCTGAAAATGCATTCCTTGACTTATCTGTTGGAGAATATTTACTTGCACCAAACAATGAAAGCTACGACTATGTAGCCCTTGCAAGAACTTATATGGACATTAACCTGCCAGCAAGAGCTGAGTTAATTGGTAAGGACAGCTTAGAAAAGGCTAGCCAGACTAATAATGAGAATCTAGTTAAGTACGCTTGCCTACAGTCATACATTTACTTAAAGGTTGCCAATAATATTCTTGATAATTTGAAAAAAATGGACATGTATGACTTATTTATTAATATGGAAATGCCACTAATCTTTGTTTTATACGAGATGGAAAAGCAGGGCGTAAGAGTAGATAAACAGGAATTAATTGACTACTCAGCAGTTCTTGCAGAAAGAATAGAAGACCTTGAGGCAAGCATCTATAAGACTGCAGGAGAGGAATTTAATATTAATTCTCCAAAGCAGTTAGGAGTTATTCTTTTTGAAAAGCTTGGCATGCCAGTAAAGAAGAAGACAAAGAGTGGTTATTCAACTGCCTCTGATGTCTTAGAAGAGTTAGCAGTGGATTATCCAATTGTTAATGATATCCTAGAATACAGACAGTTAGCTAAGTTAAAGTCAACTTATGCTGACGGTTTAACAGAATATATAGGAGAGGATGGTAGAATTCATTCAAACTTCAACCAGACAATTACAGCTACTGGAAGAATCAGCTCTACTAATCCAAACCTACAAAACATTCCAATTAGAATGGAAATGGGTAAGTTGTTTAGAAAGGTATTTATTCCAAGAGAAGGCTTTAGCTTTATTGATGCGGATTACTCACAGATTGAGCTTAGAATCCTTGCTCATATGTCAGGTGATGAAAAGCTTATTGAAAGCTACAATTCAGACGTAGATATTCATAGAGCTACTGCATCTCACGTATTTAACACACCGCTTGAAGAGGTAACTGACCTTCAAAGAAGAAATGCCAAGGCCGTAAACTTTGGTATTATCTATGGAATCAGCTCCTTTGGTTTAAGTAAAGACTTAAGTATTTCACCAAAAGAAGCTAAGCAGTATATCGATCAGTACTTTGAAAGCTACCCATCTATTAAAGACTTTATTGATGGCTTAGTAGAGAATGCTAAGGAAAATGGATACTCAATCACTATGTTTAACAGACGTAGACCTATTCCTGAATTAAAGGCATCTAACTTTATGCAAAAAAAATTCGGTGAAAGAATCGCCATGAACGCTCCAATTCAGGGAACTGCAGCAGATATTATTAAGATTGCCATGATTAGAGTTTATGATGAATTAAAGAAGGCAAATTTAAAGTCACACCTTGTTTTACAGGTTCACGATGAATTATTAGTAGAGGTTGCTAATGATGAAATCGAGAAGGTAAGAGAAATCATTGAAAAGGGCATGAAGGAAGCTGCTAAATTAAAGGTATCCCTTGAAATTGATTTAAATGTTGGTAAAAACTGGCTTGAATGCCATTAATTAAAAGGAATAATATGAAAACAATAGGTATTACAGGAGGCGTGGGGGCTGGAAAGTCCCTCGTCCTTTCTCTTTTAAAGGAAATGACAAACTGCGAAATTTTAATGGCAGATGATGTGGCAAAGTCCATGTATTTTAAGGGAAATAAGGCCTTTGAAGACTTAATAGAATTCTTTGGGGAAGAAATTCTAAATGAGACAAAAGATGCCATTGATACAAGTAAGCTCTCAAAGATTATTTATAATAATCCCAACAAGCGAATCCTTGTAAATAGCATAGTTCATCCCTTAACTAAGCAGGAGATTATAAAGAAAATCACTGAGCATAAGATTAAGGATGACGTGGATTTTTGCTTTGTTGAGGCTGCCCTTTTGCTAGAAGATCACTATGATGTATTTTGTGACGAGACTTGGTACATTTTCGCAAGTAAAGAAACAAGAAGGCAGAGATTAAGAGAGAGTCGTGGCTACTCAGATGAGAAAATCGACAAAATCTTTGAGGCCCAGCTCTCAGAAGAAGACTTTAAAAATAGAACAGACCATACAATAGACAATGATACAAGTATAGAGAATATTAAAGGAAAACTTGCTAGTTTGCTAAATTTATGATATATTAAAAATAATTTAAACGTGAATTTAATATACTAGTTGACCTTACTTTATATTTAGGGGGTATTTGGGATGGAAACACGAATTGGTCTAGACAGCCTTGTTTTCGGGTTGGACATCGGAACAAGAAATGTTGTAGGTGTGGTTGGTTGTGTAGAAAATGACATCTTTAAGGTTGTAGCTATGTCTGAGAGGGAGCATGAGAGCAGATCTATGCTTGATGGTCAGATTCATGACATCTACAAGGTTGGAGAGAAAATCCTTGAGGTCAAAAACGACTTAGAGGCTCAACTTGACACTAAACTTAAGGATGTGTGTATTGCTGCAGCTGGTCGAGTATTAAAGACTATTAATACAAAGGGCATAATGGAATTTGATGAGGAAACAAGAATCACTAAGGATCACGTTTTCTCTATGGAATTACAGGCCATTGAAAATGCACATAAAAAGGTAAACGAAGAGGATGCCGAAGCGAAATTCTTTTGCGTAGGTCATTCCGCTGTAAGATATCTTCTTAATGGCTTTGAAATTAGCAATCTTGAAGGCCATAAGGCAAAGAAGATAGAGGTAGATTTAATTGCTACATTTTTACCAGAAGAAGTTGTAGATAGCTTGTATATGGCTGTGGAGCACGCTGACCTAAAGGTGGCTAGCCTTACTCTAGAACCTATTGCTGCTATTAATATAGCGGTGCCAGAAAACTTTAGACTGCTTAATCTAGGTTTGGTGGATGTAGGCGCTGGAACTTCCGATATTTGCCTAACTAAGGATGGCAGCATTATTGCCTTTGGCATGATTCCTGTGGCAGGAGATGAAATCACTGAAGCCATTGCAAGACACTATCTTGTAGACTTTAAAACTGCAGAGCAGATTAAGATGATTGCAAGCTCTAAGCCAAAGGGACAGGTGAAATTTAAAGATGTCATGGGCATTGAGCAAAAAATCAATGTTTCAGATATTAATAAAGTTGCCTCAGAGCCAATTGGTGAGATGGCTAAGGAAACAGCAAGTCGCATTAAAGAGCTTAATGGAGGCAAGAGCTGTAACGCCGTCTTTGTAGTTGGTGGCGGTGGCAAAATGTCTGGCTACACACAAACTCTTGCTAAGGAGCTTGGTCTTCCAAAGGAGAGAGTTGCAGTTCGTGGGGCAGATGTACTTGAAAGCGTGGATTTTAGCGCGGTTTCTTTCCAGAAAGATTCCCTTTATGTAACACCAATCGGAATTTGCACTAATTTCTATAACCAGAAGAACAACTTTGTCTTTGTTAGCGTAAACGAGTCAAGGGTTAAGCTCTATGACAACAACCACCTAACAATTAGCGATGCCCTTGTTCAGATTGGTTATTCTAATAGCGATGTATTCCCTAAACGTGGTAAGGCCCTTAGTTTCTCAATTAATGGCGTTCAAAGACAGGTTAAGGGTAAATCTGGTGAAGGCGCTATAATTAAGCTAAATGGCAAGCCTGCTAACCTAAATTCTAAGATTGGTCAAAATGCAAAGATTGAAATTAAGAATTCAACTGCCGGTGAAGATGCAAACCTTACACTTAATAAGCTAGAGGAGCTCTCAAGCCCAGTTAAGTTAACTCTTAACGGTGAGCTACTTGAACTTCCAAAGATTGTCTATGTAAATGGCGAGACAAAGCCTGAAGATTACGACATTTTAGAGGGAGATCATTTAAGAGTTGAAAACTATTATACTGTTAAGCAGCTTTGTGACTGTCTTGGCATGAAAGCCCTTGATAACGAAATCTTTGTAAACGGCGAGGAAGCTAATCCTATTACTAAGATTTATTCCGGTGATTCTATTACAGTCTCAAGTTACATTAAGAGTAATGAAAATGCATCAAATCCTGACAATAAGTATCTAACCCTAACAAATGGCTTAGAGGTGGAAAACTATGAAGAGGATATTGAGGAACTAGAAAAGGCTAAGGAGCGTGGCAGAAAGAAGGCTATGCTTGAAGAAGAAAAGAAGTTAAAGGAAGAAGCTAAAAAAAGCATTGACCTTAAAAATATCGATGAATCAAGTATTGGTAAGATGAGTGCTTCCTTTACTAAAAAGAATAAGATTTCAAATGACAAGTTCATGAATGAAATTATAAAAAGCAATACATTTTCAGAAAATATTGCCAAGCCTGGAAATCAGGAAGAATTGGCGCAGGTGGCAGCAGACATGGTTATGGTTGAGAAAAAGTCAGAGATTCCAAATAAAATAACTAAGGGTATCACAATTTTTGTAAATAATGAACCTGTAAAATTATCTGGAAAAAGCGACTATATTTTGGTAGACTTATTTCAGTTCTACGAATTTGATTTGTCTAAGCCAAAGGGAGTCGTAGTTCTAAAACAAAATGGAAATAAGGGTGAATACACAGCTCCTCTAAAGGAAGGAGATAAGATTGACCTTTATTGGGAGGATATAACACAATGAGAATGATGCCAATCGCAAGTGGCAGCAGTGGAAACTGCGTCTACGTTGGCTCTGATAATACGCATATTTTAATTGATGCAGGAGTTAGTCGTAAAAAAATTGAAGAGGGTTTGAATAAAATCGACCTTTCAGTTAAAGATTTATCTGCAATATTCGTAACACATGAGCACAGTGACCACATTAAGGGTATTGGAGTTATAAGTCGAAAAGAGGCTATTCCAATTTATGCAACCCAAGGTACAATTGATGGAATATTAGAGGCTGGTTTAGGAGATATGCCTGAGGGCATACTTAATAGAATCGGCGTTGACATTCCCTTTTACCTTAACGATTTAGTTATTAGACCTTTTGCAATTTCACACGATGCTAACGAGCCTTGTGCTTACAGCATTACTAATGCAAATAAGAAGGTTGCTGTTTGTACAGACCTTGGTTGTTATGATGACTATACAGTTGAGAATTTGAAAGAATCGAACATTTTATATGTAGAGGCTAATCATGACATAAATCTACTTCAGGTAGGTAGTTACCCATATTATCTTAAGCAAAGAATCTTAGGAAATAAGGGACATTTATGTAATGAGTCTTCAGGACAGCTAATTAGTAAGGTTTTACATCCTAATTTAAAGAAGGTAATTCTTGGCCACTTAAGTAAGGATAACAACTACGAAAAGCTAGCCTATGAAACTGTAAAATTAGAAATTGACCAGTCAGAAAACGACTATAAGGCCAGTGATTTTGAAATTGAGGTGGCAAAGAGATTTGAAACTTCAATGTTAAATGTGATTTAAGGTTATATGTAATTAAATGTTGCATTTGATTTAATTTTACATGTTAAATGTACTTTAAAGTAACATTTTCAAAAAGAATAAAAATTAAAGCTTCCGAAATCTTGCAATTATGCGGGGTTTTGGAAGCTTTTTGCTTATCTTAAAATTGACATACATTCAGAAATAGAGTATCTTTAGAGGGATAAAGCTTGCAATTTGCAAGTGTTTAATTTTAAGGAGAATGATTATATGAAGAAGTGTGTAATTACAGTTGTAGGAAAAGATACAGTTGGAATTATAGCAAAGGTATGTACTTATTTAGCTGAGTCTAAGATCAATATCTTAGATATTTCACAGACTATCGTTTCAGGTTATTTTAACATGATGATGATCGTTGATATTGCTAATACAACTAAGAGCTATGATGAAATTTTAGAGAATTTAGACAAGCTTGGCGAAGGAATCGGCGTTTCTATTAAGTGCCAGAAGGAAGAAATCTTCGACATGATGCATAGAATCTAATTCGATTTTTCAAAACACATAAAAACTCTGATAATATAGGAGAAAACTATGATTAATATTATGGAAGTCACTGAGACTAATAAGATGGTTGAGAAGGAAAACCTTGATGTAAGAACTATTACAATGGGTATTAACTTGCTTGAATGTGCAAGTCCAGACCTTAAGTCTACATGTGATAATATTTACAATAAAATTACAACTCTTGCTAAGAACTTAGTAAAGACTGGTGAAGACATTGCTAGGGAATTCGGTGTCCCTATTGTTAATAAAAGAATTTCTATCACACCAATTTCTTTAGTTGGTGGTGCTTGTTGTAAGACAAGTGATGACTATGTTGAAATCGCAAAGACTCTTGATAGGGCTGCACACACAGTTGGTGTTAACTTTATTGGTGGTTATTCAGCAGTAGTTTCAAAGGGTATGACTCGTTCTGATGAGTTACTCATTCGTTCAATCCCAAAGGCTTTAAAGGAAACAGAACTTATTTGTGCTTCTGTAAATGTTGGCTCAACAAAGACTGGTATCAATATGGATGCAGTTAAGCTTATGGGCGAAATTGTAAAGGAAACAGCACATTTGACAAAGGACAACGACTCTATTGGTTGTGCTAAGTTAGTTGTTTTATGTAACGCACCTGATGATAATCCATTTATGGCTGGAGCTTTCCACGGTGTAACAGAAGACGATGCAATCATTAACGTAGGTGTTTCTGGTCCAGGTGTTGTAAAATATGCTCTCGAATCAGTACGTGGTGAGAGCTTCGAGGTTCTTTGCGAAACTATAAAGAAGACTGCCTTTAAGATTACTAGAGTAGGTCAGTTAGTAGCTCAAGAAGCTTCTAAGCGTCTTGGTGTACCTTTTGGTATCATCGATCTTTCACTTGCTCCAACTCCAGCAATCGGCGATTCAGTTGCAGATATTTTAGAAGAAATCGGACTTGAAAGAGCAGGTGCTCCTGGTACAACAGCAGCTCTTGCCCTCTTAAATGACCAGGTTAAGAAGGGTGGCGTTATGGCTTCTTCTTACGTTGGTGGTTTATCAGGTGCCTTTATTCCTGTTTCAGAAGATCAGGGTATGATTGATTCTGTTGAGGCTGGTTGCCTTACAATTGAAAAGCTTGAGGCTATGACTTGTGTTTGTTCAGTAGGTCTTGATATGATTGCCATTCCTGGTGATACAAAGGCTACAACAATCTCAGGTATCATCGCAGATGAGGCAGCTATTGGTATGATCAACCAGAAGACAACTGCTGTAAGAGTTATTCCTGTTGAAGGAAAGGGACTTGGAGAGACAGTTGAATTTGGTGGATTACTTGGATACGCACCAATTATGCCAGTAAATCAGTTTGATTGTTCTGCGTTTGTGAATAGAAAAGGTAGAATTCCAGCGCCTATTCATAGTTTTAAGAACTAGCTGGCTTAAATCAGTTATTAAATAATATAGTTTGATGCTTTCTGTTATGTTTGTGTGACTAACGTACATTGCAGCACAGCCATCAAATTCTCAAAGACACGTTTTCACTAAGCTAATTGCTTAGCGGTACTAATAAAAGGGATGGGTTATTACCCATCCCTTTTAAAGTGCCGAAGCAATTAGAATTGTCTTTTCGAATTTATGTCTGCGCTTCCATTTACCTTACAACAAACCAGACAATAAGATGAAACTTTATAGATATAAAACTGCTTTAATTGCCGATAGAATACTACTAACTACCACACCTTTAGGAATATGTATTACATGAACATTAACATTTAGTATAACTAAATTTTTTGCGACCACGATTAGCAAGATATGACCCCACCACACAACAAGCCCGAGGAACCACTCCGCAGGAGTCAGTTCCGGCGTTTGTGATAAAAGTCAAATATCGGAGTTTACTAATGGGGGGCATTCTCATCCGCAGGGGTGATGCACAATGTAAGTGGAGATACAAGTTCGAAAAGACAATTCTAGCTGCCTCTGTACTTGAAAGGACGTCCCCTTTAGGGGGCTGGACTTTCTTAGTACAGCTAGGCAGCTAGCTTAGCGGGAGCGGGTCTTTGAGAACTTTGTAGCTTCACTGCAATGTCCGTTCTTCTCCCCTTAGTGGCTGAGATAACTCATCCCATTAGTAAAACTCCCTATTTAGTTTTCCTTCACAATTGCCTTCTTAATCTCTCTTTCTGGAATCTTTCCTGTCTTCCTTCCTAGCACATTATTGTACAAATCAGACATATACATTTCTTCCAAAAATTCTTTATTTTCTTTTCCCTTAGAGTTCTTAGTTATTAGTTCTATATCTAAGTCCTTCTTTACGCTAGATAGTAGGGCTTGTCCTTTTTTATCAAAGCCTAACACTTTAATAAAAGTTAATTCTTCCTTTATATCTGTCTTTTTTATTCCTAAAATTATGCAAAAAAGACAGCGGGAGATGCGAGAGTAAGTGTAGGTTTTTGATTTTAGAGCATCTATAAAATCACTAATTTTAAAGGCTCTATTCCAGTTTATAAACTTCGTATAGATAGAGGCTGCTAAAAAATCTGATAGGTCGTTGAATTCTACTAAAGCTTTTATAGCCTCGTCTTTGTTATATTTGCAAAGGTCTAAGAGCTTAAAATAAAGAAGGTCACTAAAGTCATCAATAAAGATTAGTTCGTTCTTATTAAAGCTATCCTCTAAGATATTATAAGTAAATTCATTTGTGTGACCTTTGATTATTTCTATGTCTTTTTTATACAAAGAATTTCTAATGGCTGTGGCGCTTGTAAGATTTTCTTTTATTTCTTCATCATTAAAGTCTTGGCCAAGGCGTTTTATGCCTTCAAAGCTTATGTTGGCCTTGTGTTTTTTGTTATATTTTAAAATCTGTCTAATATATTCAATAGCAAGCACATTGTTGGACTTAGTTGTTTCCTTTGCCAAATTCTCCCCATAAATAGAAGAGAGGGCTAGCATTCTAGCCTTAGGGTAGGAGTAGCCTTCATTAATAAAAGACTTGATGCTTTCACTAAATTCTGGACTTTCGTCGTTTAGTAGGTTAGCGATCTTTACTAGATTTTCAATATTATCAGACTCCATGCCAAAGATTATCTTATCAGCTCCCAGCTTTATTAGACTGTTGATGGAAGCAAAGGCAAAGTAGCTTGCGCTTGATAAGGAAAATTTAGTTGCTATCTGAAGGATGAGATTTACATTTTCAGATAAAGCCATATTCGTTCTTTTATATTTATCTATAATTGCTCCCTCGCCTCTTTGGACAAAATCGCCACTCATGGAAACAATGAGGCTTGCCTCTGGGTATTTAGCCTTGATTGAGTCAAGCAAATACTTGTGTCCGTTGTGGAAGGGATTAAATTCTGCAACTATTCCTATAGTCATAATTAAACCTCTTGTTAAATTTATATAAAATTACAAGTTAATAATATTATTTTTTCTAAAACATGTCAAAATCGTGCTTTTAAAGAGATAATGTTAAAATATTTTCTTGTATTCAAAAAGGAAAAGTCGTATAATTTTTACTAGTGTTCGAAGTGTTTTTGAAACTGGAAATCATCGAACTAATATTAAAAAAACAAAATAATCTAAGGAGGAGTCAGTAATCATGGCATTTATTGACGAAATTAAAGCAAAGGCTAAAGCTGATAAGAAGACTATCGTTTTACCTGAATCTATGGATAAGAGAACATTCGCTGCTGCAGAGCAGATTTTAAAGGAAGGTATAGCTAACTTAATCATTATCGGTACTAAGGAAGAAATCGAAGCTAACAGTGAAGGATATGATATTACAGGTGCAACTATCGTTGATCCTTTCAACGATCCTAACAAGCAGAAGTACATCGACAAGTTTGTTGAATTAAGAGCTAAGAAGGGTGTTACTCCAGAGCAGGCTAAAGAAATGATGGAAAAGGATTACATGTACTATGCATGCCTTATGTGTAAGTGTGGCGATGCTGATGGTGCTGTTTCAGGTGCTTGCCACTCAACAGGTAACACAATCAGACCAGCTCTTCAGTTATTAAAGACTAAGCCAGGTATCTCATCAGTTTCTGGTTTCTTCCTTATGGAAGTTCCTAACTGCGAACTTGGTGAAAACGGTTTATTCGTATTCGCTGACTGTGCTGTTAACCCAGATGTTGATTCTGAGAAGTTAGCTGAAATTGCTAAGTTATCTGCTGAATCATTTGAAACATTTGTTGGTAAGGAAGCTAAGGTTGCTATGCTTTCATTCTCTACAAAGGGATCTGCTAAGCATGACAATGTAGATAAGGTTGCTAACGCTGTTGCAATCGCTCATGAGAAGTATCCAGAACTTACACTTGATGGTGAATTACAGTTAGATGCTGCATTAGTTCCAGAAGTTGGTGAATTAAAGGCTCCAGGTTCTAAGGTTGCTGGTCATGCTAACACATTAGTATTCCCTTCACTTGAAGCTGGTAACATCGGTTATAAGTTAGTTCAGAGACTTGCTAAGGCTGGTGCTTACGGTCCTATCTTACAGGGTCTTTCACTTCCAGTTAACGATCTTTCAAGAGGTTGTTATGCAGAAGATATCGTTGGTACAGTAGCTTTAACAGCTGTTCAGGCTCAGAACGCTGCCAACTAATCTAGATTTAGTCTTATTTTAATTAACTAGATTTTTAAGATATTACTTAATAAAAACTGATCACCGGGAGTTTTACATTGCCTCCGGTGATTAGTTAAGTTATAAATAATTTTTTAAACAAGGAGATTATCAATGAATATTTTAGTTTTAAACTGTGGTAGTTCATCACTTAAGTATCAGTTAATCAACATGGACGACGAAAGCGTTATCGCTAAGGGTCTTGTTGAAAGAATTGGTATCGAAGGTTCAATCCTTACACATAAGCCAACAGGTAAGGATAAGTATGTAGTAGAAACACCTATGAAGGATCATAACATCGCTGTTAAGTTAGTTCTTGACGCTTTAGTAGATCCAGAACACGGTGTAATTAAGTCAACAGACGAAATCGGCGCTGTAGGTCATAGAGTACTTCACGCTGGTGAAGCTTACAAGGAGTCTTGCCTTGTAACTGAAGATGTTAAGAGAGTTATTAAGGAGTGCTTCGATTTAGGACCTCTTCATAACCCAGCTAACTTAATCGGTATCGAAGCTGTTGAAGCTGCTATGCCTGGTAAGAAGAATATCGCAGTTTGGGATACAGCATTTGGTGGAACAATGGAGCCAAAGGCTTACCTTTACGCTATTCCAAGAGAATACTATGAGAAGTATCATGTAAGAAGATACGGTTTCCATGGAACATCTCATATGTTCGTTTCTGGTGAAACAATTAAGTTTGCAGGCCTCAATAAGGACAACGCTAAGGTTATCGTTTGCCACTTAGGTAACGGTGCTTCAATCTCTGCATCAATCGGTGGTAAGTGTGTTGATACTTCAATGGGTCTTACTCCACTTGAAGGTTTAATCATGGGTACACGTTCTGGTGATCTTGATCCAGCTATCCTTGAATACCTTTGCAACCATGAGAATATGACAATCTCTGAGATGTTAAACGTTCTTAATAAGAAGTCTGGTATCTTAGGTATGTCAGGTATCTCTTCAGATTTCCGTGACTTAATCGCAGAAGTTGATAAGGGTAACCAGATTGCTAAGGATACATTAGATGCTTATGCATACAGAGTTGCTAAGTACATCGGTTCTTATGTAGCAGCTATGAACGGTGTAGATGCTATCGCATTTACAGCTGGTGTTGGTGAAAACAACGCTAGAATCCGTAAGATGATCTTAAGCTATTTCAACTACTTAGGTATTGAAGTTGATGATGCAGCTAACGAAGCAGCAGTTGGCGAAACAAAGATGATTTCTACAGCAGATTCTAAGGTTAAGGTAGTAGTATTACCTACTAACGAAGAATTAGCAATCGCTAGAGATACATTAGCATTAGTTAAGTAATTGTCTTATAACTATTAAATTTTATGCTGTAAAGTAATTTTACTTTACATTTTAGAAAATGTTGTTGACAAAAACAAAACATGTGCGTATAATTGACAAAGTGTGAAAAGGCAAGTTATTTCCCTTCACGCCTAGTATATAGGATCGGGTCGTAACTAAGTATTAAAGGTTTCGATAGGAGATTATGTATGCTAATTGATTTAAGAGAACTTTTATCCGGTTCATCTCAAGATTTAACTAAGAATGTTTCCCTTGAAGCGGATACATTTAATAATGGTCTATTTGACTATCCAATAGTTAAGAAGGCACCATTTGATGTTGCTATTAACAAGATAGGAACTAACAAGATTTCTATTAAGGCAGTAACAGATGTAACTTTATCAATTCCTTGTGACAGATGTTTAACAGCTGTTGATACTAAGGTGGATTTAGTTATTGATGAGATAGTTGATTTTGCTGATGACGCTTCGGAAGAAGAGACTCAGATAGAAAAAGACTACATTGATGGATACAACCTCGACGCGGATAAATTATTATTTAGCGAATTGCTTGTTTCCATGCCAGGCAAGACTTTATGTAAGGAAGACTGCAAGGGCTTATGCTTAAAATGTGGTACTAATCTTAATATTAAGGAATGCGGGTGTGACCGCGAAGTTCTGGATCCAAGAATGTCTGTTTTCAAAGATATTTTAAATGAGTTTAAGGAGGTGTAATAGTATGTCAATTTGTCCAAAGAATAAATCATCTAAGGCTAGAAGAGATAAGAGAAGAGCTAATTGGAAGATGAGCGCTCCTAATCTTGTTAAGTGTTCAAAGTGTGGTGCTTTAATGCTCCCTCATAGAGTTTGCAAGGCTTGTGGTTCTTACAACAAGAAGCAGATTATCGAAGTTGAAGCTTAATTCTAGAGCTTAATTTTTATAAAGAGTCCTTTTATAGGGCTCTTTTTTTATTTGTTAAAAAACTCTAAAAGACTTGAAAAATGCGCGTTTTCGTGGTACTTTTAATAAAGTTTAAAAATAAATTCGGAGGAGAATATGATTAAAGTCGCTTTAGATGCTATGGGTGGAGATAATGCTCCAAAGGAAACAGTAAAGGGAGCTATAGAAGCAATTAATGCCGATAGTGACACATTTGTATATCTAGTTGGACTAGAGGATGTTATTAATAAGGAACTTGCAAATTATAAATATAACAAGGATCAGCTTGAAGTAGTAGCTGCTAGTGAAGTTATTGAAACAGGTGAACCACCTGTTATGGCCGTAAGAAGAAAGAAGGATTCTTCTTTAGTTAAGGCTTTATATATGGTTAAGGAAAAGAAGGCTGACGCTTTTGTTTCAGCTGGTAGTTCAGGTGCTATTCTTGTTGGTGGACAGACTATTGTTGGTAGATTAAAGGGCGTTCAAAGACCTCCTATGTCACCACTTGTACCAACTATGAATGGTGTTTTCTTACTTGCAGATGCAGGTGCTAACGTAGATTCTAGACCGGATTTCCTTGTTCAGTGGGCTAAGATGGGCTCTATTTACATGGAGAATGTAGTAGGTGTTAAGAATCCTAGAGTAGCTATTGTTAACGTAGGTTTAGAGGAAGAGAAGGGTAACCAGTTAGTTAAGGAGACATTTCCACTTCTTAAGGCTTGCGATGACATTAACTTTATTGGAAGTATTGAAGCTAGAGAAATTCCTAATGGTGGAGCAGATGTAGTAGTCTGTGATGCCTTTGTAGGTAATGTAATCTTAAAGCTATATGAAGGTCTTGGCGGTGGCTTACTTAAGAAGATTAAGGGCGTTTTAATGTCTAGTCTTAAGACTAAGATTGGTGCTCTCTTAATTAAGAATAAGCTTAAGGAAGAGTTAAAAACTATGGATGCTAGCCAGTACGGAGGAGCACCTTTAGTAGGCTTAAATGGTCTAGTTGTTAAGACTCACGGAAACGCTAAATCTACTGAAATTAGGAACTCAATTCTTCAGTGTGTTAAGTTTACAAAAATGAATATTAATGATAAGATTGTAAAGTCATTAGAGAATATGCCAACAGCTAATGACTAAGCATTTTGGCAAAGCTTTATAGCATGTACGATGCTAATAGAGGGATTTTTATTTTGAAAGGATGTTAATACTATGGAATTCGAGAAATTACAGAAAATTATTGCTGATGTACTTAATGTAGACGTTGACAAGATTAATCTTGATACAACATTTATCGATGATTTAGGCGCTGATTCATTAGATGTTTTTCAGATCATTATGGGAATTGAAGAAGAATTTGATATTGAAATACCTGAAGACGCAGCAGAACAGATTTCAACTGTTGCAGATGCAGTAGAAGCAATTAAGAACGCAACTAAATAATAACTTTATATGATTTAATATAGGACTACTTATTTGTTTAAGTAAGTAGTCTTATTTATTTGTAAAAATATAAAAAGGAAGATGAATTTATGAATACTAATCTGAATGAATTAATGGATATTATTGGCTATAAGTTCAAGGATATCTCATTACTAGAGAATGCACTTACTCATAGTTCATATGCCAATGAAAAGAAACAGCTTAAGATTAAGGATAATGAAAGACTTGAATTTTTAGGCGATGCTGTTTTGGAACTATCAAGCAGTGACTACATTTTCAAAAAATTCACAATGAATGAAGGTAAGATGACTAGACTTCGTGCAAGTATTGTTTGTGAGCCAACTCTTGCACTTTGCGCTAGAGAATTTGGTTTTGAGGAATTTATTAAGCTTGGTAAGGGTGAAGAACTTACAGGCGGTAGAAGAAGAGACTCTATTGTTTCAGATGCACTTGAGGCTTTAATTGGTGCTATTTATCTTGATAGTGATTTTGCTAATGCAAAAGAGTTTGTCCTTGAATTTATTTTAAATGACTTAGACAATAAACAACTCTTTTTTGATAGCAAGACCATTCTACAGGAAGTTGTTCAAGGAATGGGTAAAGAGGTTAGCTATTCTCTAATTAGAGAAGAAGGACCAGAGCATAATAAGACTTTTGTTGTGGAAGTTAAAGTAGAGGGCTTAATTGAGATTGAAGGAAGCGGACACAATAAGAAGAATGCTCAGGCTAACGCCGCCTATAAAGCTTTAGTAGAGCTTAAAAACAAAGGGATAGAAATTAAAGATGTATTAAAGTAACTAAAGGGAGATTTTATGTATTTAAAGAGTATTGAGGTACAAGGATTTAAGTCCTTTGCCAATAAAATCGTTTTTGATTTTGATAACGGTATTACTGGTATTGTAGGACCTAATGGTTCTGGTAAAAGTAATGTTGCTGATGCTGTAAGATGGGTTTTAGGTGAACAGTCAGCTAAGCAACTTCGTGGTTCTAAGATGGAGGATGTTATCTTTGCTGGAACACAAAACAGAAAGCCTGTGGGCTTTGCGTATGTATCAATTACGCTTGATAATTCAGATCATGCACTAGCAGTTGATTATGATGAAGTAACTGTAAGCAGACGAGTTTATAGATCTGGCGAGAGCGAATATCTAATTAATGGTAATGCGTGTAGATTAAAGGATGTTACTGAACTTTTTTATGATACAGGTATTGGTAAAGAAGGCTACTCAATTATCGGACAGGGTCAGATTGATAAGATCCTTTCTGGTAAGCCTGAGGAGAGAAGAGAACTATTTGATGAAGCAGCAGGTATTGTAAAGTTTAAGAGAAGAAAAGCTGCCGCAATTAAGAAGCTAGAAAGTGAGAGAGCTAATTTAGTCAGAGTTAATGATATTTTATCTGAGCTTGAAAAGCAGGTAGGACCTTTAAAGGTGCAGTCTAATAAGGCTAAGGAATACCTTAATTTAAAGACTGATTTAAAGAATTACGATGTCAATGCCTTCCTCTTAGAGACAGACAGAATCCGTAATGATTTAGCTGCCTTAGATGAGAAGATTTCTATTGCTGATGGTGACCTTTCAAAGGCCAATGGCGAATACGAAACAATTAAGTCAGAATATGAGCAGGCTGAAAGTCAGTTAGAGGCAATTAATGCTCAGATTGAAGAAACTAATAATACAAAGTCTGAGACAGAACTTGAAAAGCAAAAGCTTGAGGGCACAATTAATGTCTATAGCGAGCAGATTAAGACTTTCAATAACAATAACGAACTTCACTCAGAAAGACTTACAAAGATCACTGAGGAGATTGCATCAAAAAACGAAGCAATAGCTAAAGCTGAAGCTGATTATCAGGCTATTAAAAATGATATGACAGGCCACGATGATAGACTAGAAGAGATCAACAAGCAAAGCGAGGAAATTAAGGAAAAGATTTCTTCTGTAGAGACTAAGATTGATGAGAAGAACCAGTCTATTATGGATGCCTTAAATGAGAAGTCTTCTATTAATGCTGAGAATCAGAAGTACGTTACTATGCTTGAGAACTTAAGCATTAAAAAGGCAGAGCTTTCAAGTAAGGTAATTAAAGATAAGTCTGATGAAGCTAGCCAGAAAAAGCTTATTGATTCTTATTCTAACGAGCTTTTATCAGTTGATGAAGAATATAATGAATTAAACGATAAATTAGTTAAGAATAATGAAGAAATTACTAATATTAAAAATGCTAACACAGATTTAAATCTTCAAATTGAAAAATTAACTAGTAAATATCATAGAGAGAAATCAAGACTGGAATCCTTAATTAATATTACTGAGCGTTATGATGGTTACGGTAACTCAATTCGTGAAATCATGAAGCTTAAGGATAAGAAGCCAGGTATTCTTGGTGTTATTGCAGATATTATTAAGGTTGAGCGTTCTTATGAAGTAGCAATTGAAACAGCCCTTGGCGGAACTATTCAGAATATCGTTACAGACAAGGAAGAAACTGCTAAAGACTTGATTGCTCACTTAAAAGAAAACCGTTTGGGTAGAGCTACATTTTTACCATTAAACGCTATTAAGGCAAGAGATACCCTTGAAAAGGATAATTGCATTAAGGAAGAGGGCGTTATTGGCGTAGCTTCTAACTTAGTTAGAGTTTCCTTTGAATATGAGAATCTTGCTAAGTATTTACTTGGTAGAATCTTAGTTGTAGATAATATTAACAATGCTCTTGCCATTGCAAGAAAGTATAGATATTCCCTTAGAATCGTAACTCTTGAAGGTGAACAGCTAAATCCAGGTGGTTCAATGACTGGTGGTGCTTTCAAGAATTCAAGCAACTTGCTTGGACGTAGAAGAGAAATCGAAGAGTTAAAGCAAAGTGTTAATGAGACTTCTAAAGCTGGCGTTGAGCTTAAGAATCAGGTTAGCGATAACAGAGCTAAGATTGCTGAAATTAGAACTGATAACGAAAGCTTAACAAAGGATTTAAGAGATGTTACTTTAAGAAAGAACACAATTCAGGTTAACTTAAATCAGGAGAAGGCTAAGTTAAAGTCAATCCTTGAGTTAGTTGCAAAGGATAGCATGGAAATTAAGATGGCGGATGAAGAAATCCAGAAGATTAATGAAAGCAAGTCCCTTGTTTCTAACAACTTAGATGAACTTGATAATCAGAATGAGAAGTCTAAGGAAGAGATTGAGAGCTTAAATAAGTTCCTTGACGAGTTAAAGGAAGAAGAAGTTAAGATTTCTGTTAAGCTAGAAAATGTAAAGCTACAGCATAGCAGCTACAGCCAGAAGATAAGCTACATCGAAGAGACTATCCTTCGTCTTAACGAAGAAGTTAAAAAGCTTATTGTGGAAGAGGCAGAAATCAAGAATAAGATTAAACAGACTGAAACTGAAATTATTAATAAGAATAAGGACATTTCAGATGTTAAGAAGTCTATGAATCTTGCTGACTTTAGAATTAAGGAATCTAACGAAAAGATTGAGAAGTTAAGACTTGAGCGTGACGAGATTTCAAAGACTCACAAGTCATCCTTTGATAAGAGAGATGAGATTAATAATCGAATCGTCTTACTTGAAAAGGAAAGCATGCGTCTTCATAACCAGCATGAAAAGCTCGATGAATCTAATGATACATTAGTAGATTACATGTGGAATGAATATGAGTTAACTTATAGTTATGCTCTTGAACTAAGAAACGAAGAACTTACTGATCTATCTAATATTAGAAAGCAGATTAACATTTTAAAATCCGCAATTAAAAAGCTCGGTGATGTAAATGTTAATGCCATTGAAGAATACAAAGGCGTTTCAGAACGTTACGAATTCTTAAAGGGCCAGCATGATGATATGATTGAAGCTGAAAATGCACTTATGCAGGTTATTGATGAACTTGATAGCGGCATGAGAACTCAGTTTACAGCTAAGTTTGAAGAAATTAAGAAGGAATTCGACCAGGTATTTAAGGAATTATTTGGCGGTGGAAAGGGTACAATCGAACTTGTAGAAGGTGAGGATATCCTTGAAGCAGGCATTACAATTATTTCTCAGCCACCTGGAAAGAAATTACAGAATATGATGCAGTTATCTGGTGGTGAAAAGGCTCTTACAGCCATTGCGCTTTTATTTGCGATTCAGAACCTAAAGCCATCTCCATTCTGTCTACTTGATGAAATTGAGGCCGCTCTTGATGACTCAAATGTAGGAAGATACGCAAACTACCTACATAAGTTAACAAAGCATACTCAGTTTATTGTCATTACACATAGACGTGGTACTATGGCAGCTGCAGATAGACTCTTTGGTATTACAATGCAGGAAAAGGGTGTATCAACTCTTGTTTCTGTTGACTTAATTGATAAAGAACTAGATAAAGATAAGCAGGTAAAAACTGCCTAGAAATTTTAGTTAAGCCTATATTTTTACTAGTATGGAAGTACATGCATTAGAGGCGGCTTCTATGAAGTCGCTACATTTGATTAGTTTACTTGTAAGAATGTGGGCTTAATTTTTTTATAAGGAAGGATTTAATATGGGATTTTTTGAAAAATTAAAAGCAGGTCTTAATAAGACAAGAGACAATATTGTTTCAAGCATTGATTACGTTTTCAATGGCTTTACAAATATTGACGACGAATTCTATGAAGAGCTTGAAGAAACTCTTATTATGGGCGACATAGGCGTTAGAACAACTGATGAAATCATTGAAAATCTTAAGGAAAAGGTTAAGGAAAATGCTATTAAGCAGCCAGCTGAATGTAAGGAATTACTTATTCAGTTAATTAAGGAGCAAATGGATCTAGGCCCTAATGCCTACGATTTTGAAAATCAGAAATCAATTGTCTTATTAATCGGTGTTAATGGCGTTGGTAAAACAACTTCAGTGGGTAAGCTTGCTGGCTTACTAAAGAATCAGAATAAGAAGGTTATTATGGCTGCTGCCGATACCTTTAGAGCTGCTGCCATTGAACAGCTTACAGAATGGTCTCATAGAAATGGCTGTGAGATTATTGCTCAAAGCGAAGGTTCAGACCCAGCTGCAGTTATTTTTGATTCAATTCAGGCTGCAAAGGCAAGAAAAGCTGATGTTTTACTTTGCGATACAGCAGGACGTCTTCAGAATAAGAAAAACTTAATGGAAGAGCTTCGTAAAATCGATAAGGTTATTACAAGAGAATATCCAGAAGCTTATAGAGAGAATTTAATCGTACTTGATGCTACAACAGGACAGAATGCTCTTTCTCAGCTTAGAGAATTTAAGGATGTAACTGACATTACAGGTATTATTTTAACTAAGATGGATGGTACAGCTAAAGGTGGAATAGCAGTGGCTATTCAGTCTGAATTTGGCATTCCAGTTAAATATGTGGGAGTTGGCGAGCAGATTGAGGATTTACAGAAATTTAACTCAGAGGATTTTGTAAATGCCCTCTTTGACTTGCAATAAAAGCTTTACAGGTCTATAATTATGAACAACTTGTCATACAACAATTATGGCTTGTTGGACAAGAATACTTATGGGATTCAAGGAGAAGCTAGGAAAATGGAAGAATTAACATTGAAGAAATTCGAAGAAGCAGCTGAAAAAGTTAAAGAAGCTACTCTTCCAACAAATTTAGTATATAGCGAGTTCTTTAGTGCACAGTCAGGCAACAAGGTTTACTTAAAGCCTGAGAATATGCAGTATACAGGCGCATACAAGGTTAGAGGTGCTTATTATAAGATTAGCACAATGTCAGAAGAAGCTAGAAAAAGAGGATTAATTACAGCTTCAGCTGGTAACCATGCCCAGGGCGTTGCATTTGCAGCAAAGAAATATAACGTAAAAGCAACAGTAGTTATGCCTACTACAACACCTTTAATTAAGGTTAACAGAACTAAAGGCTATGGCGCCGAAGTTATCCTTTATGGAAATGTTTACGATGAGGCATGTGAATACGCAATTAAGTTAGCTAAGGAGCAGGGATTAACTTTCGTTCATCCATTTGATGACCTTGAAGTGGCTACAGGTCAGGGCTCAATAGCTATGGAAATCATTAAGGAATTACCTACAGTTGATTATATTTTAGTACCAGTAGGTGGTGGCGGACTTGCAACTGGTGTATCTACACTTGCAAAGCTACTTAATCCTAACATCAAGGTAATTGGTGTTGAACCTGCAGGAGCTAACTGTTTACAGGCATCCCTAAAGGCTGGGGCTGTAACAACACTACCAACTGTTAACACAATTGCAGATGGTACAGCAGTTAAGACTCCAGGTAGTAAGTTATTCCCATATTTACAGAAGAACTTAGACGACATTATTACAGTACCAGATGAAGACTTAATCGTATCCTTCCTTGATATGGTTGAGAACCACAAGATGGTAGTTGAGAATTCTGGTTTACTTACAGTAGCTGCCCTTAAGCAGCTTAATGTAAAGGATAAGAAGGTGGTTTCTATCCTTTCAGGTGGTAACATGGATGTAATTACAATGTCTTCAGTAGTTCAGCAGGGTCTTGTTCAGAGAAGCAGAATCTTTACAGTATCTGTTCTTTTACCAGATAAGCCAGGTGAACTTGTAAGAGTTGCAACTATTATTGCAGAAGCTAATGGTAATGTAATTAAGCTTGAGCACAACCAGTTTGTATCAATTAACAGACAGACAACAGTTGAGCTTAGAATCACAATTGAAGCTTATGGACATGAGCATAAGGATGAGATTGTAGAAAAGCTTGAAGAAGCAGGCCTTAGACCTAGAATAGTTAAGGTTAATATTTAGTCAGACTATAAAGAAGCTAGATAATCTAATAAATTAGATACAAAACTACAGCTGTTATGAGTAAGTGAAACTAAGCTTTACGCCCTTGTTTCATTTCTCATAGCAGCTTTTTTAATTTCTTTTTAAAATTTCTTTTTTATCTCTTTTTAATTTCTTTATTTCAGTTCACAAAAACACCACACAAAGAACACATTTACAACATTTTAAATCTTTATATTAATTATAAAAATAAGATATCAGAGGGCGGAAAGATTTACGATTCCCCAGTGATAGGTTTAATTAAAGGAGGATTACTTATGATTAATTTAAGAAAGGTAGGTACCATAGGATTAACTAGTGTATTAATTACCATGAGTCTATATGGCTGCACAACTAACGAGGCTACAACGACAACAACAAGTTCATCTAGTTCTACTAGCTCATCAAGCTCCACAACTGCAACAGTTGACGTAGATTTAGACGAGTTGATCTCAAGTCTTGAAAATGGAGTGTCTCTTGAACTAGATGAAAATGATACAGATACATCTTATGACAACGACGACACAACAATTACACTTAATGGTTCTTCAATTTCAGTAAATGGTGATGGCGCAAGTGCATCTGGTTCTACTGTAACTATCACCAAAAAAGGAACTTATGTTATTTCCGGTAGCTTAAGCGATGGACAGATTGTAGTTGACCTTGCAGATGACACTGATGAGGTGCATTTAATTTTAAATGGAGTGGATATTTCTAATTCAAGCACAGCACCAGTTTTAATTCTTAGTGCAGACAAGGTAACAATTACTCTTGCAGATGGTACAACTAATACAGTGACAGATTCCTCAAGAACTACAGATACTGAAGAATATAGCGCAGCAATTTATTCTAAGGATGACTTAAGCATTAATGGTAATGGTAGTTTAGTTGTAAATGCAGGCTATAACGATGCTATTACAAGTAAAGATGATTTAATTATCGTTAGCGGAAACATTTCCATAACAGCAACTGATGAAGGTTTAATTGGTAAAGACTTAGTAGGTATTGCTGGTGGAACAATTGATATTACAGCAACTGGAGATGGTATTAAGGCTTCAAACGATTCTGATGCAACTAAGGGTTATATCATTATTGAAGACGGTGAGATTACAATTCAGTCAGAAAATGATGGTATCCAGGCAGAAAACTACGTAGTAATTAATGGTGGTACAATTGATATAACAACTGGTGATGGTGCAGCTAATTCCTCTGTTACACATAGTTCAACAGACTTTGGCTTTAGAGCAGGTTCTTCAACTTCTTCAACTTCTTCTACAAGTACAGATAGTATGAAGGGTATTAAAGCCACAAACGTATTAATCGTATTTGGAGGAAATGTTAATATAGATTCTGAAGATGATGCTGTTCATACAGATGGTGCCGTTATTATAAAGGGCGGTGATTTAGAACTTGCTTCCGGTGATGATGGTATCCATGCAGATACATTAATTCAGATTGATGGTGGAACTGTTAATATTACAGATTCATATGAAGGTTTAGAAAGTACTCAGATTGTTATTAACAATGGTAATGTTAGTGTAGTAGCTGACGATGATGGTATGAATGCCTCAGATGGTTCAACACAAACAACTGGCATGGGTAATACAACAGGTGGTACAAATTCAAGTGTTAAATTAGAAATCAACGGTGGTACTGTTTATGTTAAATCTACCGGTGATGGACTTGATTCAAATGGTACACTAACAATTAATGGTGGTAATACAGTAGTTGAAGGACCTACAGATTCATCAAATGCAGCTGTTGACTTTGATTCTAATTTAACTATTAATGGTGGTACATTAATGGCCTTTGGTTCAAGCGGAATGGTTGAAACACCAAGTTCTGCTACAAACGGTGTATGCTTATTATTATATGGTTCAGGTTCTGCTAATCAGACCTTTACATTAACTGATTCAAGTGGAAATACAATTCTTTCATATACACCATCAAAGTCATATCAGGTTTGTATTTGTTACTCCGCTGACATCACAACAGGCAGCTCATACACATACACAATTGGTTCTTCTTCAACAACAGTAACACCAACAAGTTCTGTTTACTCAAATGGTTCTTCAAGCTCAGGTATGGGCAGTATGGGAAACATGGGTGGTAACTCACAGTCTGGCACTGGAAGAAATGCCTTTAAATAAAATCTAAATAAAATTTAAATATCTTTTAAAATATAAGAAAATAGGCTATAATTAAAGGGATGACTTTTTAGTCGTCCCTTTTTTCGTACATTAAAGCCTAGATTAGGGCTATAAATTTAAATATTAGGGGGATAATATGAAAAATAAGGAACCGATAGATATTAGGAAATATTTAGGACTTACACTTGCATTTTCTATTTCTTTTATACTAGCAATGTTAGTATATTTTATGATTGATAGAGCTAGCTATATAAGTAAATTTCTAAATGGCATAATAAAAACCTTAATGCCTTTTTTAATAGGTGCCTGCTTGGCCTATATTATCTGTCCTATGGTAAATGGTCTAAATTTATTATACCAAAAGCTTTTTAAAAAACTAAAAGAAGAAAGAAGATTAGCCCTTGCTAATTCTTTTAGTATCTACACAGGTATTATAATTGCAGCGCTTATTATAATTTTCGTTATTGTTATGATTATTCCAAACCTTGTTAACAGTATTATAAGAATTGTGCAATTAGCACCTTCGGCCATTGATAAATTCTATGATTTTGCAATTAATTTTTTGCAGTCAAATGAATTTATTAGGGAGCATTCTCAAAATATTATTAATACAAGTTATGACTTTGCAAAAGATTATATTAATAACAATCTAGTTAAAAACTCAGATGTTATCCTATCTAATCTTACAATCGGTGTAATGGGAGTATTAAATCTATTTTTTAACTTACTTATTGGTTTTATTGTTGCAATCTATCTTCTTTTTATGCGCAAAAAACTTGCTAAACAAGGTAAGATGATAATTTATAGCATTTTCAAAGAAAAAGAAGCAGAATCCATTATGGATGAATTTGAATTTGTTGATAAGGTATTTTCAGGCTTCCTTATTGGTAAAATTGTAGACGCCATTGTAATTGCCATCATATGTTACTTTATGCTTATATTTTATAAATTGCTAAATCCTGGCGTTGAAACTATGAACGAAGTCATGATTGCAGTAATTGTAGGCATATTTAATGTCATTCCTTTCTTTGGATGGTACATAGCTTGGGCTATTGGCATTATACTTTGCTTAATTGTAAATCCAGGACAAGCCATATATTTCCTCGTGTTTAACTTTATTCTTCAGCAAATCGATGGAAATATTATAGGACCAAAAATTTTAGGAAACAGTACAGGTATCTCTGGCTTTTGGGTATTATTTGCCATCCTTTTATTCGGACACATTTGGGGCTTCTTTGGAATGTTAATTGGTGTTCCAATATTTGCCATAATTTATCACTTCATCAAGAAGGCTATTTTCAAAGGACTATTAAAAAAAGGACAGTTTAAAATGGCGGTGGATTATGAAAATGAATATCCAACGAAGGAAAATGAAAAGTTTAGTGAGAAGATGAAGACCGCATATGAAAGAATTAAGGAAGATCAATTAAAACAAAAAGAAGAAATAGTAAAGCAAAGGGAAGAACAAAAAAGAATAAAAGAAGAGCTAAAGGAAAGCAAAAGGCTCAAAAAGGAAAACAAACAAAAAGAAGAAAATATAGAAATTGACTCTGAAATAGAAGAGGATGAAGAAGAATAATTTTTTAAATTTTCTTCCTCTGTCAAGTTTTTTTACTTGACATTAAAAATGCTATATGATATTCTATTCAAGGTTTAATTGAAACAAGCTAAATTTACATAAAGGTAAGGAATTATGGAGAAGATTGTTGAGCAGGCTCTTCTATATGACTTTTATGGAGAGTTACTAAATGAACATCAAAGAAAAGTCTATGAAGATGCAATATTTAACGATTTATCATTTAGTGAAATTGCTGATGAATATGGAATCTCTAGACAAGGAGTTTTTGATTTAATTAAGCGTGTCAATAAGACATTGGCCAATTATGAATCTAAACTTCACCTTATTGAGAAGTTTCAAGAAACTAAGACAAAGGTTGCAAGAATAGATTCTTTAGCTGATTCTTATCTAGAGAATAATGATGAGAATTTAATACTAGATATCAAGAAGATATCTAAAGAAATACTAGATGAATTTTAGAGGTGTTACATGGCATTTGATAGTCTTTCAGATAAACTACAGAATGTATTTAAGAACCTTCGAAGTAAGGGACGATTAACAGAAAGTGATGTTAAGGCAGCCCTTAAAGAAGTTAAGATGGCTTTACTTGAAGCTGATGTAAACTTTAAAGTTGTAAAAAACTTTGTTAAGTCAGTGGAGGAAAGAGCAGTAGGTCAGGATGTTTTAACAAGTTTAACTCCTGGACAGATGGTCATTAAGATAGTTAACGAAGAGATGGTTAACTTAATGGGATCTGAAACTACCGAGATAAAGCTAAAGTCCGGTAATGAAATTACCGTAATTATGATGGCCGGTCTTCAGGGTGCTGGTAAAACAACTACAACAGCTAAGTTAGCTGGAAAGTTTAAAGCTAAGGGTAAGAAACCTTTACTAGTTGCCTGTGATGTTTATAGACCTGCAGCTGTTGAGCAGTTACAGATAAATGGTAAGAAGCAAGAGGTAGAAGTTTTCTCAATGGGAACTAATAACAGCCCAATTGATATTGCCAAAGCTGCTATTAATCATGCTAAGGATAATAACTTTAATGTTGTTATTTTAGATACAGCCGGTAGACTTCATGTTGATGAAGATATGATGAACGAGCTTATTGAAATTAAGAAGAACGTAGAAGTTGATCAGACAATCTTAGTTGTAGATTCTATGACTGGTCAGGATGCAGTTAATGTTTCTGCTTCCTTTGATGAGAAGATTGGAATTGACGGAGTTATCTTAACAAAGCTTGACGGCGATACAAGAGGTGGTGCTGCACTTTCAATTAAAGCAGTAACTGGTAAGCCAATTCTCTATGTTGGTATGGGTGAGAAGTTATCTGACCTTGAACAGTTTTATCCAGATAGAATGGCAAGCCGAATCCTTGGTATGGGCGATGTACTTACTCTTATTGAGAAGGCAGAAGCTCAGATAGATGCCACTAAGGCCAAAGAGATGGAGAACAAGTTAAAGAAAGCAGAGTTTGACTTTAACGATTTCCTCGATTCCATGGATCAGATTAGTAACATGGGTGGTATCGGTTCAATACTTGGTATGTTACCGGGTATGGGACTTGGCTCTAAGATGAAGGATGTTTCAATCGATGAGAATGAAGCAGAAGCCAATTTAAAGAAAACAAGAGCAATTATTCAATCTATGACAAAGAAAGAAAGATCTCATCCAGATATTCTTAATCCGTCAAGAAAGAATAGAATTGCAAGAGGTGCAGGCGTAGATATTGCAGAAGTTAATCGTCTTGTTAAGCAATTTGAGCAGATGAAGAAGATGATGAAGCAGATGCCTGGAATGATGAAAGGTGGTAAAAAGGGTCGATTCAGATTACCTTTTTAACATATATCAGCAAATTATTTAGGAGGTGAAATTTAACATGGTAAAGATTAGATTAAAGAGATTAGGTGAGAAGAAGTCTCCTTTCTATAGAGTAATCGTAGCAGATTCAAGATCTCCAAGAAATGGTAGATTCATTGATCAGATTGGTACTTATGATCCTAATTATGAACCAGCTAAGATTAACATCGATGCAGAAGCTGCTAAGAAGTGGTTAGCTAACGGTGCTCAGCCAACTGAGGTAGTTAGCAAGCTTTTCAAGGCTGCTGGTATCGAAAAGTAATTGACTAGTAGTGGAGGTGTGGTCTATGAAAGAATTAGTAGAAATTATCGCTAAAGCGCTAGTTGATAATCCCGATGAAGTTGTAGTAACTGAAACTGAAAAAGACAAGGCAATTGTAATTGATTTAAAAGTTGCTTCTTCTGATATGGGTAAAGTAATCGGTAAATCAGGTAGAATTGCAAAGTCTATTAGAGCAGTTGTTTCAGCTGCTGCACAGAAAACCGACAAAAAGGTTATAGTCGAAATTGACAACTAGTTAATGGAGAACTATTTGAGAGAGATTAAGTTTAGCTTAGTTTCTCTCTTTTTTTGTATCTTAGTTTACTTGGCTCACTTTACATGTGCTTCAAAGTTTATTACAATATTTATGTTTTTTAAGAAACTAAAAGACATTGGGAGGAATACATTGAAAATTATACATTGTGCAGATTTGCACCTAGATTCGTCCTTAACAGCTAATTTTAATGCAGGACAGACTAAGGAAAGAAAACTAGAACTGATAAATAGCTTCGAAAGATTACTTCGCTATGCCGATGAGAATCTTGTAGATGCTGTTATTATCGCTGGGGATTTATTTGATAAGCCAATCGTTAGTAAGACTACAAAGAATATTGTTCTTGATGGAATTACTAGATTAAAAGATATAGATTTTTACTACTTAAAGGGAAATCACGACGAGTTTAATTCCCTTGATCAACTAAGAAACTTACCGGAGAATTTGCATTTATTTAATAATGAATGGCAGACCTATACAGCATTTTCTTCGGATTATTATGATATAACAATTTCAGGAAAAGAGCTAACTAGTAGGGATTCTAATCTAGACTTAGAGGGCCTTGAGCTTGAAGCTTCTGACTTTAACATAGTCTGCCTACATGGTCAGCTAACAGGCTACGAATCTAAAAAGGATGACATAAACATTCCTTTAAATGGCCTTGTAGGGAAGAATATCGACTATTTAGCCCTTGGCCATATTCATAAAGAAAGCGTCGGAGAAATCGATTCTAGGGGCATTTATGCCTATTCTGGAGCGCTAGAGGGCCGCGGCTTTGATGAGCTTGGGGAGAAGGGATTTATTTTACTAAATATTGATGAGGAAAATCACAGCTTTACTCACGAGTTTATTCCCTTTGCTAAAAGAACCCTTGAAGAAGTATGGGTGGACATTACAGATGCATATACAAGCCTTGATGTTATTGAGCTTGCAACAGAGGCTATTAATGAAGCTAATATCCCTAAAACCTCTCTTATTAAGCTAGTCCTTGTGGGAGAAGTCCTTGTGGAGGCGGATATTAATGAAAATGTAATCAAGCGCCATTTTGAAAACGACTTCTTCTACATTAAAATCGTAAACGACAGCCGATTTAAGCTAAATATTAGCGACTACGCCCATGAAGAGTCCTTGAAAGGTGAATTTGTAAGGTTAATTGCTACAGATAAGGAACTTTCAAATAAGGACAAGATGCAAATAATTAATATTGGAATTAAAGCGTTAACTAACGATTTAGGAAAGCAGGACTATGAGATTAATTAGCTGTCATATTGAGAATTTTGGTAAGCTGTCAAATTTTGATTACAATTTTAACGAAACTAAAAATATCATCCTAGAGGACAACGGCTGGGGAAAGACGACTCTTGCAGCCTTTATTCGTGTCATGTTTTACGGTTTTGCAAACCCTCTAAAAAAGGATGATTATGAAAATGAAAGAAAGAGATTTAAACCTTGGAAAGGCGGAGTTTATGGCGGCAGCCTAAGCTTTAGCGTTAATAACAAGGAATATATAATTAACCGTGTCTTTTTTGATAGAGAAAAGGAAGATACATTTTCCATAAGAGACGCCCACACTTTACTTGAGACTACAGACTTTAGTAAAAACATTGGGGAGGAAATCTTTAAGATTAATCACGAGTCCTTTAAAAATACCATCTTTGTTGGACAGGACGAGCTAGAAACCAAGTCTACAAGGGATATTGAGAGCTTGCTTGGCAATGTAAGCTTAGAGGAACTTGATATTAATAACTACGACGACGCCCTTGGCACCATTAACGGCCTTATTAATAGTTTAAGCCCTGATAGAAAGACTGGCAGACTCTACAAGCTATCTAGACAGCTTGATAATCTTGAATTTGAAAATCTATCTTTTGACGCTAATAAAACACGAGTTTCTAAGTTAGTTGAAAGAGCTAAGTCTTTGGAACATTTTCTAAATAAGGAAAGAAGGGCTAAGTCAGAGCTACAGGGGCTAATATTTGAGGAACTATCAAATAAGGGCGAGGAAAAGAAAGAAGTGAAAGAGGAGAAAAAGGAAGAGGCGCCAAAAGATGAGAGGGCAGAAAAGTTAAAGAAGGACATTTTTAACTTTAATAAGCTTGCCATCAATGAAAAGACTGATGTTATCGGACTTTTTATACTTTTCTTTGGATTTTTCCTAACGGTACTAGGTGTATTTTTACAAAATAATAACAGATACCACGTATACGCTTATCCACTGACCTTTATTGGAATTATCATTGTGATTTTCTATGTGTCTAGGACCTTCTTTAAAAGGGCCGATGATACGGAAGATGATGATGAGGAGGAAGATCCTCATCTAAAAGAGGAAAAAAAGGAAGAAACTAAGGGCTACGAACCTTTTAAATCCGCTGAGGATGCCGAGTTTAACAGCTCTTCTAGTAAGTATCAGGCTTTAATTGAGAAGATGAAGCTTAATGATAAGAAAATCGATGAGCACACAGGTGAGCTCTACCGCCTAAACCGCGAGATTGAGGAGCTTACAAAGGAGATTTTAAAGCAGGAAGAAAATATTACAAGACTAACAGAAATCAAGGAAGAGATAATCGAGCTTAAGGAAAAGTATGAATATACTCTAAAAGCTAGAGATTATCTAAGCTTGGCTAAGGAAAATTTTGCTAAGCGCTACAATAAGCCAGTAAAAAAGAGCTTTGATAAGTTCCTTGGCTATATGCTTGATGAGACGGATGACTACATTTTAAATATAAATAATGAACTAAGAATTAAGGATGCCGGAGAGTTAAGGGACGTGAGAATGCTAAGTAAGGCCTTTAGAGACGTAATTGGCCTTGCCCTTCGCCTTGCCTTTATTGAGAGTGCCTTTACTAAGGAAAAACCTTTTATTATCCTGGATGACCCTTTTGTAAATGTGGATGATAACACACTAGCTCCTTGCCTTAATACGCTAAATATCATCTCAAAGGATTATCAAATTATTTATTTTACTTGCTCAATAAGTAGGACCTAGTTTATAATACGAATACGATTTTAGATTGGAGTAGACTATGAAGAATGATTTATTAAGAGTCGGTGTTATTACATCTACTCATGGAATTCGTGGTGAAGTTAAGGTTTTTCCTACAACAGATGATCCACAAAGATTTAAAGATTTAAAGGAATGCATCATTGCTGCAAAAAGAGAGAATATTAACGTTACAGTGGAATCTGTGAAGTTTTTTAAGCAGTATGTAATAGTTAAATTCAAGGAATTCTCTAATATCAACGATATTGAAATCTATACTAAGTGCGATTTAATGGTTACTAGAGAAAATGCAGTTAAGCTCGAAGAAGGAGAATATTTTATCTGCGATTTAGTAGGCCTTGAGGTTATTACAGATGAAGGCCAAAAGATTGGTAAGTTAAAGGATGTCCTTGAGACTGCTGCCAACAATGTCTATATTGTAGAAGATGAGGATGGGGATGAAATCCTTATTCCTGTTATTGATCAGTGCATTTTAGGCCATGACCTAGAGGCTGGCACAATCACTGTTCACCTACTTGATGGCTTATTGGATTTAAATAAAAAATAAAGCTTGCATAAAGCGAGGATTTATGATAAATTAATAAAGTTGTGAGATAACGAGATGGTCCTCTGTTACAATTCCTGTATTAAGAACATCCAGATTAATAGGAGGTCACACATGGCTAATAGTATTATTAAGAGCATCGAAGATGCACAGCTTAAGGCTCAGGCACCTGAGTTCAGAACAGGTGATACAGTTAAGGTATCAGCTAAGATTAAAGAAGGAAACCGTGAAAGAATTCAGGTTTTCGAAGGTACAGTAATTAAGAAGCAGGGTACAGGCGTACGTGCTACTTTCACTGTAAGAAAGATTTCTAACGGAGTTGGCGTTGAGAAGACATGGCCACTTCATTCACCTATCGTAGAGAAGGTAGAAGTTACTAGACGTGGTAAGGCTAGACGTGCTAAGCTTTATTACTTAAGACAGAGAACAGGTAAGGCTGCTAAGGTTAAGGAATTAGTTAGATAATTAATTTACGTTAGTGGATCTATAAAGCCCGCAACTTATGTTGTGGGCTTTTTTTTTCTACATTTTTTTGATATAATCTAGTTTGTTTGTAAATTAATAAAGTTGGGAGAGAATATGGTGATATGGTAGCATTTAGAAGAAGATACCACGAGAACAAGCAATTGCTATTCGTGTGTAAATATATTGTTGATATAATAATGGTGATTGTGGCAGCTTACGTTTTAGTGAGCTTTATAGCCTATAGAGATACTAATGTGGGTAACTCCATGAACTCTATTTTAAAGGATGGAGATACAGTTTTAGTTAACCGTTATGCCTATTCTTTAGCTAGCCCTAAAAGATACGACGTTATTGCTTTTAGCGTAGATGGTGTTAATTCATCTAAGATTTATATTAAAAGAGTAATTGGTCTTCCAGGAGAGACAGTGCTTATTAAAGACGGCAAAGTCTTTATTAATGGTGAAGAGTTAGAAGACGATGTGGTGGATACAGAGATTTTAACTGCAGGTCTTGCAAGCACAAGCATTACCCTAGATAAGGATGAATATTTTGTTCTAGGTGATAATAGAAACAATAGTGAAGACAGTCGTTTCTCATCTATAGGAACAGTAAAGGAAGACAATATAGTTGGCAAGGTTTGGTTCATTTTAAGCCCTGTTAAACGTATTAAATTTGTATCATAATCAATCATAACTATCATTGAAAGGTGATTCTATATGAGTAAAGAAATTAAGAAAAATTTTGGAAAGTCAGCTTCTAAGGGAAGAGCTGCTGGAAAATCCAGTGCTAACAAGTCAGGTTCTGGCAAGTCTGGCTCTAAGTTTGGCGCAGCTAAGCCTAGCAAGACTTTTGATAAAAAGGAACACGATAGAAAAATTCAAGAACGTAAACTTGAAAAGAAGAAGAAAATGGAAGCTAAGGAAGCAGCAGGAGATAATAACAAGCTTGCAACTTTTAACTGGTATCCAGGTCATATGACTAAGGCGAAGCGTCAGATGCAGGAAGATATTAAGCTTATCGACCTTGTAATTGAAATCGTTGATGCAAGAGTACCAAACAGTTCAAGAAATCCTGATATTGATGAATTAGCTAATAATAAAGCAAGAATCGTTATTCTAAATAAGGCTGATTTAGCTGATGATAAGCTAACTAATGCTTGGATTAGCTATTTTAAGGAAAAAGGCTTTTACTGCATAAAGATGGATTCAAGAAAGAATAACGGCTTTAAGGAATTAAACGAGATTATCCTTGAATCTTGTAGTGAGAAGATTGAAAAGGACAAGGCAAAGGGTATTGTTGGTAGACCTATTAGAGCCATGATCGTTGGTATTCCTAATGTGGGTAAGTCTACATTTATCAATGCCTACTCCGGTAAGGCGTCAGCTAAAACTGGTAACAAGCCTGGTGTAACAAAGGGTAAGCAGTGGATCAAGATCAAAGGTAACATCGAGCTTCTTGATACTCCTGGTATCCTCTGGCCTAAGTTTGAAGACCAGACAACAGGACTTAGACTTGCCATGATAGGTTCAATTAACGACAACATTTTAAATAAGGATGACTTAGCCCTTGAGGTTATTAAGTACTTAAATAAGTATTATGCCAATAACCTAAAGAAGCGCTACGAGTTTGAAGATAGCGAGATTGAAGAGGCTAAGGCAAATTATGAAATGGCAATTAATGAAGAAACTGCAACTAGCCTTGCAATTATGGAAGTTATTGCCTTAAAGAGAGGTTGTATAAAGAAGGGGGCACAAGCTGATTTTGAAAAGGTATCTAATATTATCTTAGATGACTTTAGAAGTGCTAGACTTGGTCTCGTTTCTCTTGAAAGACCTTAATTTATCTAAGCTTAACTAAAGTTTAGGAAAATGGAGCATTATATGACATTAAAAGAAGAACGCGAATTAAAAAAGAAGAAAAAAATGGAAGAAGAAATGGCCAGAGTTGAGGCCATGTTTGAATATGAAAAGCAGCATCCTGATTGTGAGTATATCGCAGGTATCGATGAAGTAGGCCGTGGCCCTCTTGCAGGTCCTGTGGTTACTTGCTGCATCATTATGCCAAAGGATGTAAGAATCCCTTATGTAAATGATTCTAAAAAGGTTTCTAAAAAAAGACGTGAAATGTTGTATGATATAATTATGGAGAAGGCAATTGCCGTTTCCATTGGCGTCAATAACGAGAAGAGAATTGATGAGATTAACATTTTACAAGCAACTTATGAAGCTATGCGTAAAGCTATTAACAATTTAGAAGTAAAACCCGATATATTATTAAACGATGCAGTTAATATTCCTGAGATAGACATTCCTCAGGTTCCAATCATTAAGGGTGACGCTAAAAGCTTTACCATTGCCTGTGCAAGTATCATTGCTAAGGTTACAAGAGATAGAATGATGGAAGAATACGACAAGAAATATCCAGGCTACGGCTTTGGGAAAAATATGGGTTATGGCACAAAGGAGCACACAGATGCCCTAAGGAAGCTTGGCCCATGTGAAATTCACAGAAGAACTTTCATAAAGAATTTTGTGGATTAAATTGATTTGAAAAAATGTATTTGAAATAATTGATTTGAAATTATATTTTTAAGTTAGTTAAGCAAGCTATAAAGTTGGCAAAAGATTTACCGTTACTAGAAACTAATAATTAGTATAGTGGGGGAATTATGGAGATTAATCTTTCAAAGCTATTTAATAACCAAAATATAAATACTAATCAGAATCCCGAAGGAGAGGTTTCAAGCACTTCTCTTAGGGAGTCTGCCAACCTTTTAAAGAATGTTGTTAATAGCAATAATTCTGAGAACGCTATAACTGTGCTTAAAAATATGCTAGCTGGAGATACATTTTCGGGGCTTGTAACCAATGTATCTGAAGGTAGCGTTGAAATTCTCCTTAATCAAAATGTAAAGATTAACGCTAGTCTCTCAAAAGGGGTTAATATCTCTAAAGGAGAGAACCTAACCTTTATGGTTGAGGACAATCAAAATGGCAAGGTTCATATAAGACCGCTTGATTCTAACGGTCAGGCAAACACTGTAATTAACAGAGCTCTTGAGGCAGCAAATCTTCCTATAAACGAGAAGAACATAAACATTGTAAAAGAGCTTTTATCCCTAAATATGCCAATTAATAAAGAGACCATAACTAACTTGGCTCGTCAAATGGCAAAATTCCCAGAGGCTAATTTAAACAGCCTAGCTAATCTAACAAGACTAAATATTCCAATTAATAAAGAAAATATCGGACAATTTGAAGCCTATAAGCAATTCGACGCAAAGATAGAACAAAGCCTAAATACACTAGAGTCGGATTTTTTCAAAGACTTAGAAGGGCTTATAAATAATAAGAATCAGGCAGGAAATCTTGCCACTAAGGGCGATGCGCAAGGAAATAATCCTAGCAATCTAGTGGGAAATCCTAATGAGGCTAATGCCTCAGCCTTAGGAGAGAATGTCCAAAATTTACAAAAGGATAATCTAGCTAACGCCCGTGATATTCTCAAATCCACTATAAACAATCTATACAATGGTGTAGCAGATTCAAAGGATAATACACTAGATACATTTTTATCAAAAGAAAGTTTAAATAATCTAGCTAGCCTTGTAAGCGATAAGGAGTTAGCAAGCCAGATTAAAGATGGCTCAATTACTACAAGAGACCTAGTTACTAAGCTTTTTAATTCTGAAAATGCATTATCAAACGAAAATCTTGCAAAGCTTATTGGCGACAAAGACTTTAAGAGTCTTTTCCACGAATTAATTAATGAGACTATGAAGCTTAGCCCTAAGGAAGTAGGGGAGTCTGAGGACGCTATTAATGAATTTTACAATAAATTAAAGAAAAATGTGGACGAGCTATCTAAGGATTTAAAGAACCTAAATATTAGCCCACAGACCGAGAAAAACGTAGACAATCTAAAGAATAACATTAACTTTATGAACGAGCTTAATAGAAATCTTATGTTTATGCAGATGCCAATTAAGTTTAGTGATAGCGAGGGAAACGGAGAACTCTATGTTTTTAGTAATAAGAAAAATCTAAAATACGACCCAGATAATATTAGCGCTATGCTGCATCTAGACATGGAAAACTTAGGACCTCTAGACATTTACGTAAAGCTAACTAATAAGACTAATCTAAGCACCAACTTTGTTCTAGAGTCCGATGAGATGCTAGATTTTATCTATGAAAATATTGATAAGCTTGAAAAGAGGCTCTCAGAGCTTGGTTACGATACACATTTTGAAATGAAGACCAATGACGAGGCGGCAAAGAGTTTCGACTTTGTAAGAGATTTTATTGAGCGAGACCTAAATAAGTCAAGCCCTATTGAGACCTACATTTTTGATACCAAGGCCTAGCTAGAAAGTTTTGTGACTATTTAGTTTTACGGGGGTAAAATTATGGCGGAGAATAAGTTTCATTTTAATAAGGAAAATGTAAATAAAGACAGCAGTAAAAATAAGGACGGGGACAATAAGCAAAAAATTGCAGTTGCTCTTGAATACGTCCCTGGGGAAGATGCGCCAAAAATCATTGCCAGTGGTAAGGGACATCTTGCAGAAACCATTATTGAAAAGGCCAAGGAGGTAAATGTGCCAACCTATGAGGACACAGGCCTTGCAAATACCCTATCTAAGCTAGATATAGGGGATATGATACCTCCTGAATTATATACAGTTGTTGCAGAAATACTTGTATTTGTGGATGACTGTGATAGAATAAGAGGAAAATTAAAAAATAAATAGAAAGGTTAAGCCATGAACAAAAGACAACTAGGGCAGGAGAATGAGTATTTAGCCCTCAAATACCTAACGGACAAGGGGTATAAAATTATTAAGAGGAATTACAGATGTAAATTAGGGGAAATAGATTTAATTGCTAAAAAAAATAATAGAATAATTTTTATCGAGGTTAAATATAGATCTAATAGCCGCTACGGAAATTCTATTGAGGCGGTAAATAAGCGCAAGCAACAAGTCATAAGGCAGGTAGCTCGCTACTATCTTTTAACAAACTATCACAGTTTGGAAATCCCCATAAGTTTTGATGTAATTGGAATTGATAAGGACAAAATAACACACATAGAGAATGGCTTTTAAAAAATATGGAATTTAAATTAATTAATAACAAGGATTTTTTTGACGGACTAAAGGTGGGCTCTTGTATTGATTCCACATATTTTGAAAAAATTGAGGTTGATGCAAATAAGGATTTTAATAGACAGCCTGCTGCCAAAGAGAACGAAGCTTCTAAGGAGTCTTTGGCAAGTCACAAGGTTGGCATTATTAGATTTAAGCCCTTTAAGGATTTAGACTTTATTGAGTGCGCCTTTTCTACTAGACTTGGTGGGGTAAGTACTGGCTACTCTGAGAGCATGAGCTTTTGCTATGATAGAGGAGATAGTAGAGAAAATGTTTTAGAAAATTTTAGAATTTTTTCTAAGGCCATTAAGATAAGCCCAGACAGACTAGTCTATTCAAAACAAACTCACACAACTAATGTTTTATATGTAGATGAGTCAAATGCAGGCATGGGAGTTACAAAAGAACGTAACTATGACAATATCGATGGACTTATTACTGATAAGAAAAATCTATGTCTTGTAACTTCCTTTGCAGATTGTGTTCCTGTAATCTTCGTTGATAAAAAAAGACATGTAATAGGCTCTGCCCACTCTGGTTGGAGGGGTACAGTAGGAAATATTACAAGAAATGTAGTTGAACAAATGGGACAAAAGTTTGGCACAAAACCAGAAGATCTTGTAAGCTTTATTGGCCCATCAATTTGCATGGATTGTTATGAAATCAGTGAAGATGTAGCAGAAGAGTTTAAAAAGGCCTACTCAAAAGAAGAACAAAAACACATCCTATTAGATAAGAAAAATGGTCACTACCAACTAAACCTACACATGGCCAATTACTACAACATGCTAAACGCCGGTATAAAGCCAGAAAGCATAAACGTAACTAATATATGCACCTGCTGTAATAAAGATTTACTCTTCTCCCATAGAGGAAGTCAGGGAAAACGTGGGTTGCTATGCAACTTCATATACATAAAACAATAAACTTATCTCCAAGCACGGTGAAACTCGCGCGAGCTTTGCGACAAAGTAAATGGAAGCAAAGACACAACTTCGAAAAGACAATTCTAATTACCTCGGTACTTAAAAAGCCCAGGATTGTAAAATCCCGGGCTTTTTTTAGTATCCGCTAGGTAATTAGCTTAGCGCAAGCGTGTCTTTGAGAAGTTAGTGTCTTTGCTGCAATGTACGTCCGTCGCAAACCTCGCGACTTAACTGCACTTCCAACTCTACACCCCCCTACGCTTCTTAATCTCTAGTTCTTCCTTTATCAACTTATTCTGTTTCTTCTTATTTCCAACTCTTATAAAGTAAACAAGCAATGCCAAAATTGCTACGGGAATGGCAGCAGTAATGATTACTGATAGAGTTTCGGAAACGACTCCATTTTCTAAAATCGAAGATTTAACTTCTGTATACTTAGCGGAGTTTAAAACAACTGCCATATTAGCAAGCATCTCATCTGTTACAGAATCTGTATTTGTCTGGATTGCAAAATTGTAAATGTAGCCATTAGCTACTGTATAATACTTTGTTGCGTAAACAACCACACCTTCAGTAGTAGTTGAAATGTTATATGTCATAAAATAGGGCTGATCATTAAAGTATTCTATGCCGCTATCTAAAATCTCTTCTTCCTTATATTCTGTCTCTAAATTGGATTCTGATTCGATGTAGGAATCAAATAGACTATTTAAATCACTTTCGGATAAAGTGTTAAAATCGGATAGAGACTCATTTGCCTTAACACCAGTAATTGCAAGTTCATAGGTCATATCTGCATCTACAGCTTCTAAGTAACAATTGTTGGCTATCATAGAAGTCTGGACTTCTGAGGCGTCTGAGGCACCAATTAATTCTAGATAGGAATTGTTATTAGTAGTAGACTGTGTAAAGCAAATCAGCTCACTTGGAACTTCTATCTTTAAATTGATGGCGGAAAATTGTAAGCTCTTCGTGTCTGTATCCGCAAAGCTTGTAACTTTGTTAAAATTTAAGAAGGACACCGTGAAAATTCCAACCATTAAACATGATAAAACTCTTCTTTTTATTTTGTTAAACTTCATCAAAAACCTCCCAGAAATCAACTAGTTTCAATAATCGGTATAATATCATAGACCTTTACAAAAAGCAATTAAACTGATATTATAAATCAGTATATTTACATTAAAAATTTATTAATAAGATTAGGATGAATAATTATGAGTAAACCTATTGTAGCTGTTGTCGGAAGACCTAATGTTGGTAAATCAACATTGTTTAATTGTCTTTGTGGGCAACAGATTTCTATTGTTAAGGATACTCCTGGTGTTACAAGAGATAGAATTTATGCCGAGGTTACTTGGCTTGATAAATCATTTACACTTATTGACACAGGTGGTATCGAACCAGATTCAAAGGATATTATTTTATCCCAGATGAGAGAACAGGCACAGATTGCCATTGATACTGCAGATGTCATTGTATTTATGACAGATGTTAAGCAGGGCTTAGTTGATTCAGATGCTAAGGTGGCAGATATGCTTAGACGTTCACATAAGCCAGTTGTACTTTGTGTTAACAAGGTAGATAACTTTGATAAGCTTATGCCTGATGTCTACGAATTTTATAACCTTGGAATTGGCGATCCAATGCCAATTTCTGCTATTAGTAAGTTAGGTCTTGGTGACCTACTTGATGAGGTTATTAAGCATTTCCCAGAGGATTCTAATACTGAGGAAGAAGATGATAGACCAAAGATTGCCGTTATTGGTAAGCCAAATGTTGGTAAGTCTTCCCTTATTAATAAGCTTATGGGAAAGAACAGAGTTATTGTAAGTAATATAGCTGGTACTACAAGAGATGCTATTGATACAGTAATTAAATACAATAAGAAAGACTATGTATTTATTGATACTGCTGGTCTTAGAAGAAAGAGTAAGATTAAAGAAGATCTTGAACGTTTCTCAATCATTAGAACAGTGGCAGCAGTGGAGCGATGTGATGTGGCTATTTTAGTTATTGATGCAACTGAAGGTGTTACAGAACAGGATGCTAAGATTGCTGGTATTGCCCATGAAAGAGGTAAGGGTGTTATTATTGCCGTTAACAAGTGGGATGCCATTGAGAAGAACGATAAGACAATTTATGAATTTACTAATAAGATTAAAGATACATTGTCATTTATGCCATATGCGGAAATTATGTTTATTTCAGCACTGACAGGACAACGTCTAGCTAAGATTTATGAGTTAGTAGATGAGATCATTGACCATCAGACAATGCGTATACCAACTGGTGTACTTAACGAAATCTTAACAGAGGCTGTTGCTATGAAGCAGCCACCTTCAGATAAGGGTAAGAGACTTAAGATTTATTACATGACTCAGGTTTCTGTTAAACCACCAACCTTTGTTATGTTTGTTAATGACAAAGAATTAACTCATTTCTCATATACAAGATATATTGAGAATAAAATTAGAGAATCCTTCGGTTTTAGAGGAACTCCAGTAAGATTTATCAACAGAGAGCGTAAGGAGAAAGACTTGTAATGTTAGCACGAATATTATGTTTAGTTTTAGGATATCTTTTAGGTTCTATAATCCAGGGCGGATATTGGCTTGGAAGATTTAATCACATTGATATTAGAAAATATGGTAGCGGAAACGCTGGTACAACAAATGTTATGCGTACCTTAGGTAAGAAATATGGCTTCTTAACTTACTTTTTAGACATTTTCAAAGTAATACTTGCAGGAATCATTGTTAACTTCTGCATAGCGCCACATTTTAACGTATCAGAATTATTATTATTCTTATATGCCGGCTTTGGTACAGTACTTGGACACAACTTCCCATTCTATTTAGGCTTCAAGGGTGGTAAGGGTATTGCAGCAACTTCAGGACTTGTAATTGCACTTATACCTTTCCCTCATTATTGCTTTGCATTTACACTTTTTGGACTTATTACATTCCCATTAGTGTTATTTACAACAAAGTATGTAAGCCTTGCATCCCTAATTGGAATTGCTGGTTTCTTTATTGAATTTGTAATTTGGGATTTAGTTGGTTTCCTACCACTAAACGGAACTGAACATGTAGAAAGCTGCATTATAGTATTCTTATTTGCTGCACTTGGCTTTATTAGACATGCGGCTAACATAAAACGACTTATTAATGGAACTGAAAGAAAGATGGGAGAGAAAAAGAATGGCTAAAATCAGTATTATGGGCGCCGGAAGCTGGGGCTTAGGATTATCTATTTTACTAAACAACAATGGACACGAAGTAACAGTTTGGTCTGTATTTGAAGAGGAACTTGATGTATTAAGAAAGAACCACGAGAATACAAAGTGCCTTCCTGGAGTTAAGATTCCAGAGAATATTAAATTTAACGGTAACACTAAGGAAGCAGTAGAATCTGCTGATATCTTAGTGCTTGCAGTTGCATCTCCTTATACAAGATCAACAGCCAAATTACTTGCTCCATATGTTAAAGATGGACAGTATATTGTAAATGTTGGTAAGGGTATTGAAGAAAGCACTCTTATGACTTTATGCGATGTAATAAAGGATGAAATTCCACAGGCTACAGTAGCTGTACTTTCAGGACCAAGCCACGCAGAGGAGGTTGGTAGAGGTATTCCTACAACTTGCGTTATTGGTACTGCAAAGAAGGAGGATGCAATTTTCTTACAGAACATCTTCATGAGTGATGTATTTAGAGTATATATTAGTCCAGATGTGCTAGGAATTTGCCTTGGAGGCTCACTTAAAAATGTTATCGCCCTTGCAGCAGGTATCGCTGATGGCCTTGGCTATGGTGATAATACTAAGGCAGCCCTTATTACTAGAGGTATTGCTGAAATCAGCCGTTTAGGTCTTGCTATGGGAGCTAAGGTTGAGACATTTGCTGGTTTATCAGGTATTGGAGACTTAATCGTTACTTGCGAGAGTATGCATTCTCGTAACAGACGTGCAGGTATCTTAATCGGTAAAGGTTACACAAAAGACCAGGCTATGGAAGAAGTAAAGATGGTGGTAGAAGGCGTTTATTCCGCTAAGGCAGCCCTTTTACTTGCTAAAAAATATAACGTTTCAATGCCAATTGTAGAGCAGATTAACAAGGTGCTCTTTGAAGATATGAATGCTTCTCTTGCAGTTTCTGAGCTTATGCTTAGAGATAAAAAGATCGAAGCAGATAGTATTTCATGGGAATAAAAAAGTAGGTTGTGAAATAGGACTAATGTGTCATTAGTCCTATTTCATTAGGTATAATGGTATAGATTACCCATTTTTTTATACTAAAATTTGGTTTATACTTTTATATATTGGAAGAAATGTTATGAAGAGAGGATAGTTATACATGGCGCATATTAAACAATTACTAAACAGAGCTTATATTTCTAATCGTTTAAAGGATAAGTTAAGCTCATTTGAGCAGTACAGATACAATTTTATCTGTGCGCCAACAGGGTATGGTAAATCTATTGTTTGCCGTACATTTTTTAAGAATTACCCAGGCTACACAATCCTTTGGATTGATGCAGACACATCAAAGGAGATTTTCTGGAACAATCTATGCAATGCTATTAAGCTTGTTAGCCCAACACATGCAGCACAATTTTCTAATTTAGGATTTCCTACAACAGAAGAGGAAGTTAACGAGCTTTGCTCATTAATGTCTAACTTAACTAACGAAAGAGCACAGACAGTTGTTGTTATTGATAACTTTGATAAAGTCTTTGACGATAATCTTGCAACATTCTTTAAGATAAACTACGCTGCGACTACACCAGGTCTAAAGTATGTATTTCTTATACATGAATTACACTATCAAGATATTATCAATTTAATTACTAAGAATGAAATCGGATGTATTGATAAGAGTGACTTAAGCTTCGTGCCTGAGGACATTTATGATTATTTTAGATTAAATGAAATTATAGTTGATATTGAAATTGCTAAAGACATTTACAATAAAACAATTGGTTGGCCATATATTGTAGAACTTTATATGGATCATGATGGAGATAAGGCAAAGACTTCATCAAGAGAGAACCTTGATAATTTTATTGAAACTAACATATGGTATAACTTAGACGATTCACTAAGAGATTTCTTAATTAATCTCTCAGTATTTCATAAATTTACAATTAGCCAGTGCGTTGCACAGACTAAGCTAGATGAAAGAACATGTCTAGAATATTTAAGAAAAGTCTCACTTATAGACTATGATAAATTATCTAGAACTTATAGCTTTAATCCTGTATTTAAGAACTTCATGCAGAAGGTCTTTAAGGAAAAGCCAAAGGATACAATTAAGGAAATTACTATGAGAGCAGCGGATACATACCTCTCTAATAGCGATTTTTTCTATGCAATTAAGCTTTATAATGAGTCTAATGAGTATGGAAAGATTTATACTTGCGATGCAACCCTTAGTAGCCTTTATAGCTATATTATTCGTGAGAATAAGGATATGTTCTTTAATGTTGCCAACCAGTATTGGAAGGTAGACAAGAAGGGAAAGTATGAATTTTCAATTATTATGTGCTTTGCTATGTTCTTATATAACGAGAAGAACACAATGGAGGCCTTAATTAAGGATATTGAAAATGATATCAAGAACGATGTTTTAGTAGATGAGATTCAAAAGAACTCATACCTTGCTGAAATTCAGTATATCAATGCTTTCTTTACTTATAATGATTTTAACAAGATGAATGAGGACTTTAAAAAGGTTACATATCTTACAAAGTCACCTCTAAATCTTATTTCATCACAGTATCCATTCAGTTTTGAAAGCCCTTCTATTATGGCTCTTTACCATAGAAGAATCGGCGGATTAGATGTGGAGATGTTCTCACTTGAGGATTGCGCACCTAATTATTATAGAATTACTAATGGACACGGTAAGGGCTTTGAAGCTTTAATGAAGGCAGAAAGTCTTTACAATAGAGGTGAGATAGATGGTGCTGAAATTCTTTGTCATAAGGTTATTTATATGGCAGATAGTAGGAACCAGCATGATATCTATATTGCAGCTAACTTCCTTATGGCACGTATTTCCATTTATCATGGAGCTAATGATGCCTACAAGGAATACATGAACAATATTGAATTTAGACTTACATCTAATGAAGATGCAGCTAACAACTTATCTAAGATGGTGGATGTGTGCAAGGCATTTATCTATACTGACTTAGATGAGGTTGATAAGATAAGCAACTGGCTAAAAGATGAGAAGAGTATTGAAGATCATGCTAACTTCATTTCCCTTAGTTATGTAAATGTTGCATTGTGTAAATACTTAATTCTTACAGAGGAGTATCATCACTTCCTTGGAATTAGTGGACAGTTAATCGGCTTAAGTAAGTTATTCTCTTACATAGTGCCAAGAATTTACACATACATTTTCCTTGCAATCGCTAATAACGAAACTAATGATTCTGAAAAAGCTAAGAGATTCTTACTTGAGGCTATGGAATTAGCTGTTCATGATAGAATCATTATGCCATTCGTTCAGAACTATTCATACATTGGCGATATGCTTGATGAAATCACAATTAGCAAGACTTTATCACCTTTTGTAAAGAGCATTAATAAGCATGCTAAGAACTATGAAAAGGGTGTTAAGACAGTTAAGAAGGCCGGAAGAATGTTAGCAGATTACGGCCTAACAGTAAGAGAAGCTGATGTTGCAAAGCTTGCCGCACAGCGTCTTACAAACAAAGAAATTGCAGAGCAGTTATTTATTGCAGAAAGTACTGTTAAATCTAATATGAAAGTTATATTTAACAAGTTGGGCATTAATTCAAGAGGCGATTTAAAGAATTTCTTTGAATAATGTCGAGGCCAGATAGCTTTCTAGCGAGAACAAGAAAGGACACATATGAGAGTTATTGCAGGAAGTGCTAGACACCTCCCTCTTAAAACCATTGAGGGACCAGGAACAAGACCTACAACTGATAGAATAAAGGAAACCTTATTTAATATTCTACAATCAGATATCGTAGGATCAAATTTTCTAGACCTCTATTCTGGTAGTGGGGCTATTGGAATCGAGGCTTTAAGCAGAGGTGCTAAAAGTGCTACATTAGTTGAAAATGCAAAAAATGCTTGTGGGGTTATTAAGGACAATTTAGCATTTACAAAATTAGCAGATAAGGCTAACTTAATGGAATGCGATTGTTTATCAGCAATAAATCGTCTTAAGGGCGGTGAAATATTTGACATAGTATTCATGGATCCTCCATACGGAAAGGACTATGAGTTTGAGACATTAAAGGCAATTAAGCAGGCAGGAATAGTTGATGAATATTCAATTATTATTGTTGAAGAGGCCCTTGATGTTGACTTAGACTATGCAGAAGAGCTTGGCTTTGAATTAGTTAGAGCTAAGACTTATAAGACAAATAAGCATTTATTCTTTAAACTAAAGGGAGACAAATAAAGTGAAAAAAGCAATTTATCCGGGCAGCTTTGATCCGGTAACATTAGGTCACTTAGATATTATCGAGCGTTCAGCAAAATTAGTAGACCACCTTATTGTAGGAGTACTAAATAACAAGGCTAAAACACCATTGTTTTCAGTAGATGAACGTGTTAATATGTTAAAAGAAGTAACAAAGCACATTCCAAATGTAGAAGTATTATCATTTAGTGGACTTTTAGTGGAATTTGCTAAAGAACACGAGGTTAATGCTATTATTAGAGGCCTTCGTGCTGTAACAGATTTTGAATACGAACTTGCAATGTCACAGACAAACAAAGTGGCTGCGCCAAGCATTGACACTGTATTCCTTAATACAAGTCTTGAATATGCTTACTTAAGTTCAAGCATTGTAAAAGAGATGGCAATGTATAATGGGGACATCTCAAAATTTGTTCCAGAATATGTTATTGATAAAGTAAATGAAAAATATAATGCATCAAATAATTAGTTGAGGGAGAGAGAGTATGAGCAGAATTGAACAGATGATTAGCGACATTGAAAGTTATATCGACAGCTGTAAGTTCTATGGTTTATCAAAGAACAAGATTATTGTTGATAGAAGTGAAATGGAAGAGATGTTAAAAGAGCTTCGATTAAAGACTCCAGAAGAAGTTAAGAAGTACCAAAAGATTCTTAATAACAAGGATGCCATTATTGCAGATGCAAAGGAACAGGCAGAGGCTATTTTAAGAACAGCACAGGTTCAGACAGAGGAACTTGTTAATGAACACGAGATTATGCAGAGAGCTTACGCTCAGGCTAATGAACTTATTGAGACTGCTACAGCTCAAGCTCAACAAATACTTGATAGCGCAACAGGAGAAGCTAACGACATTAGATACGGCGCAATGCAGTATACAGACGATATGTTAGCTAAGTTACAGTTTATTATTGAACACTCAATTAGAGATAATAAGCAGAAGTATGAGTCATTACTTAATGGCTTAGAAGACGTTTTATCTGTTGTTAATAACAATAGAAACGAATTAAAGGGTGCCACAGATGATACTGCTGAAGTAGCAGCAGAGACAGCTGAGACAAAGGCACAGAAATTAGATGATGAATCTGAAGAAGATTTATAATATTTTATAAGACATTATAATACATATACTAAAGCGATTGCTAAGCTATGAGCTTTGGTATATGTATTTTTTTGAAGAAAATGTATTTCTATTTTTTAGCAGTAATTTAAAGGAGTAGCTTATGAATTTACCAGAGAAATATCTAGCTTCCATGAAGGAAATGCTAGGCGATGATTTTGAAAGCTATCTTAACAGTTTTGATGACACAAGACTTTATGGTTTAAGAGTTAATAATTTAAAAATTTCCACAGAGGATTTCTTAAAGATTTCCCCATTTAAACTAAAGCCAATTCCTTGGATTGAAAATGGCTTTTATTATGAAGAAGATGACAAACCAGCAAAGCATCCATATTACTTTGCAGGTCTTTACTATATACAGGAGCCAAGTGCTATGACTCCAGCTAACGTCTTACCTATAAACAAGGGCGACGTGGTTTTTGATATGTGTGCAGCCCCTGGTGGTAAGTCCACTGAACTTGCTGCAAAGCTTGATAATACTGGCTTACTTATTACTAACGACATTAGTAATTCAAGAACTAAGGCTCTTTTAAAAAATGTAGAAGTTAACGGAGACAATAAAATCTGCGTCTTAAATGAAGATCCTAAGCAAATTAAGGATAGATTCTCTGAGTTCTTCGATAAGATTTTAATTGATGCCCCATGTTCTGGTGAAGGTATGTTTAGAAAGGACAACAAGCTAATTAAAGCTTGGGAAAAGACAGGTCCTGAAGTTTATGCTGAAATTCAAAGAAGCGTTATTATGTCAGGTGCAGAAATGCTAAAGCCAGGCGGAATGATGCTTTATTCAACATGTACTTTTAGTAAGCTTGAAGATGAAGAGACAATTAAGTATCTCTTAACTAATAGAGATGACTTTGAACTTGTAGATATTAAGCCATACGAAGGCTTTTCACACGGCTTTGAGGAAAGTGATTCTGACAAGGAAATGAACATTTCTAAGACTGTAAGAATTTTCCCTCACAAGATGGAAGGGGAAGGTCATTTCGTGGCTTTACTTAAGAAGAAGGGCGAACTTGACCCTGATAATAATATACATTTTGTAAATCCAGGCTTTAATAATAAGGTTCCAAAGGAAGTTACTGATTTCCTTGATTCCTTTAACTTTGACTACGATAGCAAATATATCAATATCCGCGGTACATACTGTTATCTCGTTTCAAAGTATATGCAGGAGGAGAAGGGCCTTCGTATTATTAGAAATGGCTTACTTCTTGGTGAAATTAAGAAGAATAGATTTGAACCTAGCCAGGCTCTTGCTATGGCCCTTAAATTAAAGGATTATCCAAATGTAATTGATTTGGATGTAAATGATGAAAGAGTCGTTAAGTACTTAAAGGGTGAAACTCTTGACTGCGACGACTTTACAGATGTTAAAAACGGCTGGGTATTAATTGGCGTTTCTGGTTACCCTCTTGGTTGGGGTAAGTTTAACAACGGCCAGGTTAAGAATAAATACCTTGCAGGTTGGAGATGGATGTAGGAGATTATATGTTAGTAAGACTAGATAAACACTTGGTGGAAGCTTCTGTGGGAACAAGAAGTCAGGTAAAAGAGCTTATTAAGAAGGGCAGAATTTCTGTTAATGGCAACAATAAGCTAAAAGCTGAATTAAAAATTGATAACGAGAAGGATAAGATTTTCTTTGATGGGCAAGAAATAATTCTAAAAAGATTTGAGTATTTCATGCTTAATAAGCCGGCAGGAGTAATTTCAGCAAGTAGAGATAAAAATGCAAAAACAGTAGTGGACTTAATTGTAAATAAAACAAGAGCAGATCTTTTCCCTATTGGAAGACTAGATAAGGACACTCACGGTCTTGTAATTATCTCAAATGATGGAGAGCTAGCCCACAAGATGTTATCTCCAAAAAAGCATGTAGAAAAAACTTACTTTTTAAAGGCGAGAGGCGAGATAAAAACTGAAGTCGTAGATACATTTTTAAAAGGAATAGTTTTAAAGGACTCTTCAAAAGAAGAGGGCAGCTTTAAAACCCTTCCAGCTAGGCTTGAAATCCTAGAAACAACAAGCGAAGCCCTTGATTATGTGGACGAAGATAGTAGAGAAGAACGCCACTACGAGGGCAAGCTTACCGCTTGTAGGATAACAATTAAAGAGGGCAAGTACCATCAGATTAAGAAAATGTTTAGAGCAGTGGAGTCTGAAGTCCTTTATTTACAAAGAGTTTCCATGGGAAATTTAGAGTTAGACCCTAGCTTAGCAGAAGGCGAATATAGGGAATTAACAGAAAAAGAATTAGAGGATTTAAAGGCATTGGTTTAGGCCTTAGTTTAAGCGCAAGTTTAGGCTTTAACCTAGGCTTTCTTTAACTTGATATAAAGCGGGCTTTAACTAAAATTTAGAACTAAGGGGATGTAATAATGGAAAAGGGACAAAAAGGATATATTGATCATAAGAAGAAGCTAAATTTAGGGATTTGTATTGGCTTTGTTTTTGTAATAATTTTACTATATGTTATTGGTTTATTAGTGTTTAAAACAAGAAATAACTACTGTACTTTAGTGGCTGTAATCTTAGTTTTACCCTTTGCAAAATTCTTAGTTAACCTAATAATATGCTTTAGAGCTAAGGCTATAGATAAGGATTTTTATGAAAAAATAAGAGCTACAAATTACCCACATACGGATTTTGATTTAATACTATCTAATAAGCAAAACCCTGTATCCATCGAGGCTCTAGCCCTTGATAATAACACTCTTTATCTTTATACAAGAGAGAAAATTGATGAGAATTTCCTAAGAACTAACATAAAGGACTTCTTGTCTAATGTTAAGATTGATGCAAATGTAAACTTTATATCTAGTGAAGAAAAATTCATAAAAGAACTTAAGAGCTTAAATCTTAAGAATAGAGATGAAAAGGAAATCGCTAGAACTAAGTATTTAGAGAAGCAAATTTTAAATATGTGCGTGTAATGCGTAACATTTTTATTAATAAATTTACAAGGAAGAACTATGAAAGAAATAATTATAAGTAATAAGAACGCTAACCAAAGGCTAGATAAATACTTATGCAAGTATTTATCCAATGCGCCTCTTAGCTTTATTTATAAAATGCTTAGAAAAAAGAATATTACTCTTAATGGTAAAAAAAGTGATGGCAAAGATCTCCTAAAAAAAGACGATGTCATTAAAATCTTTTTCTCAGAGGAAACTCTAGAAAAATTTACAAAGGGTGAAGATAGCGGTAAAGATAACAAAATTTCTAGCTACTATAATAAGATTTATAAGGACTTAAAGGTGATATATGAGGATGAAGATTACATTTTCATAGACAAACCAGTAGGCCTTCTTACTCAAAAAGCTAAGAATGATGATGTTTCTTTAAATGAGCTTCTTATTGCTTATTTAATTAAGAATGGTAATCTTAAAATAGAGGATTTAGATACCTTTAAACCTAGTGTTTGTAATAGACTTGATAGAAACACTTCAGGAATTGTAGCCTGCGGTAAAACTATTAAGGGTTTACAGGAATTATCAAAGGGCTTTAAAGATAGAACTTTTGATAAATACTATATTACTGTGGTTTCTGGCGTATTAACCAAGTCTGAAACTATATCTGCTAAATTAACTAAGGATAATAAGTTAAATAAAGTAACTGTAAATAATATAAACAGTAAAGCTACTGACAATTACGATGCAAACACAGAATATATAAAGACAAAGTATACTCCAATTGACAATAATGGAGAACTAACTCTTTTAAAGGTTAAGCTAATTACTGGTAAAACGCACCAGATTCGAGCTCATTTAGCTTCAATTAATCACCCACTTATTGGAGATTATAAGTATGGGGATAATAAGTTAAATGATTATTTTAAGAAAAAATATCAGTTATCTAGTCAGTTACTTACAGCCTATGAACTTAAATGCAACTTAAATAATAATGACTATACTATAAAGAGTGAAATACCAAAACTCTTTTTATCTATACTTAAAGGAGAGGGATTATGGGAACCTGGAATTCAAGAGGACTTAGAGGAGAAGCACTAGAAGAATTCATTAATATATCCATTGATAAATATAAGGAAAAAGGCCTTGCTTTGATTCAAAAAATACCTACACCAATTAAGCCTGTGAAAATGGATCAAAATACAAGACAGATAACTCTAGCCTATTTTGATCAAAAAAGTACAGTAGATTATATCGGTATAGTTCAAGGTATTCCTATTTGTTTTGATGCTAAAGAATGTCAAACAGATACTTTTCCCCTAGCTAACATCCATCAGCATCAGATTGACTTTATGAGAGATTTTGAAAAGCAGGATGGCATTTCCTTTATAATTCTTTATTTTAGTCATAAAAATGAATTCTATTACCTTCCCTTTAGAGATATCCTTTACTTCTGGGAAAGAATGGAAAAGGGAGGCAGAAAAAGCTTCACCTATGACGAAGTTGATAAAACTTATAAGATTGGACAGGCAAATGGCGTAATTGTGCATTTTTTAGAGGCTATTAATATTGACTTAACCTCTAGAAATTAGTTACAATCTTAAAAGAAGTGCTCGCATTAGATGCGGCTTTGCCGCGGCTCGCACACGAGTAGTGATTTGCTACGCAAATAACTACAAGAAAATGTAGCAATACTAAATAAAGGAGTTTTATTAATGAAGGGTTTTAAAAACATTTTCTTAAAGCTAATGGTTTTAGTTCTTGTTTCAACTACAATCCTAAACCTTACTAGCTGCAAGAAAGATACTAGCAAACTGCCAACTAATGATCATATCGTCATGATGACAGCTACTAATAGTAATATTGGTAACTATGATCCAGATGATGATTACTGGGAATACTCTTCTTGGACAGTTTATTATGATGGAGTAGTAGAATATACTGCTAATTACAATGTCTCAGGTCTCTTAGCAGATGATATGTATGATTTAACTGATGAGAATTTAAAGACACTCTACACACTTCTTACAGAAATGGATGAATTTGAAGATTGTGAAGTAACTGAAGAATACGGCAATTCATGGTATATCACTTATTTTGATGTGAAAGGAAATTTGGTCGATTCCTTTACTGGTGATATATCCGGCAAGGATTGTCTTACAGATATACAAGATATTCTTGAAAGCTCAATAAAATAAACTACAAAGCCACTTCCAAAGCACTACCATGTGACTTAGGAGGTGGCTTTTTTACTTAGATTGCTAGCATTTTAATTGACAAGAAAAGGATTATTATATATAATCATTTTATCTTAGTAGCAAATTAGCACAGTAAAACTTTACTGTATTAAATCATTAGAATTTTAATAAGATATTAATAATAATAAAGAAAGTTGAGGATACTATGAAGAAAGATTTATTACATACACCGGAAGGTTTTAGAGATATTTATAATGGCGAATGCAATCAAAAGAAGATACTTGAAACTAGTCTTCATCAGGTTTGCCTCTCTTATGGATATAACGATATTGAAACACCAAGTATGGAGTTCTTTGATGTTTTTAATAAGGAAAGGGGCTCAATTCCATCTAATGAGATGTTTAAGCTCTTTGATAAATATGGTAACACTTTAGTTCTTAGACCGGATTTTACTCCATCTATTTCTAGACTTGCAGCTAAGTACTTTGAGGAGCACAGCCTTCCAATTAAGCTTTGCTATCAGGGTAATACTTTTATTAACGATAACAAGTACTATCAGGGTAGATTAAAGGAGAACACAGTTATTGGCGCTGAGCTTATTGATGATTCTTCAATTGAGGCGGATTTAGAAGTTTTAAGCATGCTTGTTGAATGTATGAAAGCCTCAGGCCTTAAGGAGTTCCAGGTAGAAGTGGGAAATGTTGCATTTTACAACGGATTACTTAACGAAGCAGGAATTTCTGGGGAAGTAGCAGAAGAGCTTACAACTTTAATTAGAGAGAAGAACTACTTTGGTGAGGAGGAATTGCTAAATTCCCTAAACATTAAAGAGGATATAAAGAAGATTTTACTTGAACTTCCACAGCTTTTTGGTTCTGTGGAAATTCTTGATAGAGCAAAGAGCCTTACAACTAATAAGGACTGTCTTGAGGCAATTAAGAGATTAGAAGATCTCTACGAATTATTAAAGATTTCAGGCTATGATAACTACATTAGCTTTGATTTAGGCTCACTTTCAATCCATTCTTACTACACTGGCATTATTTTCTCAGCCTATACTTTTGGCACAGGCCAAGCAGTAGCAACAGGTGGTAGATACGACAAGTTAATGGGCCAGTTTGGTTCAGATAAGGCATCAATTGGTTTCTCCCTTGTAATTGATAGACTCATGGCTGCTATTGACAGACAGGGCCTTGAGTTTACTGGAAATTACTCTGGTACACTTATTTGCTACAAGGAAGCAGCCCTTAAAAAAGCCCTTGAAAAGGCCAATGCTCTAAGAGCAGACGGTCAAAGAGTATGCCTTATTAAGGATTGCGGTAAAGATCTTGAAACTTATAAGTCTTACGCAAAGAATTCATATTTGCTAGATGTTATTATGATTGATGAAAATGGATGCGAAAACCTTTGTAAATAGATTAAATCAGAAAGGAATTATTTATGAGATATATAACAGTAGCCCTTGCTAAGGGTAGATTAGCTAAGAAAGCCTTAGAGATTTTTGAAAATGTTGGCGTTACCTGTGAGGAAATGAAGGACGAGAAAACTAGAAAGCTTATCTTTACTAACGAAGATATTGCCTTTAAGTTCTTCCTTGCAAAGCCATCAGATGTGCCAACCTATGTAGAATACGGTGCAGCAGACATCGGTATTGTAGGTAAGGATACAATCCTTGAAGAGCAAAGAAACCTTTATGAGGTTTATGATTTAAACATTGGAAAATGTAAAATGTGCGTCTGCGGTCCTGCATCCGCTCGTGAAAAGCTACAGCATCACGAACTTATTAGAGTAGCCTCAAAGTATCCTAATATTGCAAAGGATTACTTCTACAATAAGAAGCACCAGACAGTAGAGATTATTAAGCTTAATGGTTCTGTTGAGCTTGCACCTATTGTTGGTTTATCAGAAGTTATTGTAGATATTGTTGAGACAGGTGCAACTCTTCGTGAAAACGGTCTTGAAGTATTAGAAGAAATCGCTCCTTTATCAGCTAGAATCGTAGTAAATCAGGTTAGCATGAAGATGGAGAACGAGCGTATTAATAAATTCATAAATGATATTAAGAATTATCTTGCAGAAAGCCAGAATTAAAGCATATTATAGTCTTAGGATTATGATTTAATATAAAATTGTAATTTAGGATTATGATTTAATTTTGGATTATAGTAATAGGAGGAAGTTATGAGAATCGTAGAATTAAATGAGAATACAAAAAATGATATATTAAATAATCTTTTAAAGAGAAGTCCAAGTAACTACGGTAAGTTTGAGGATGCCGTAGCTGAGATTTTACTTAATGTAAAGGTTAAAAAGGATGAAGCAGTATTTAGTTATACTAAGCAATTCGATAAGGCAAATATTAATGCAGACAATGTATTAGTTACTAAGGAAGAAATCGCTGCTGCCTATAAGGAAGTAGATGAGGAATTAGTAGCAGTTATTAGAAAAGCCTTAGTTAATATTAAGGACTATCACGAAAAGCAGAAGCAGTACAGCTGGTTTGATTCAAAGCCAGATGGCACAATTCTAGGTCAGAAGGTTACTGCATTAGAGCGTGTTGGTGTTTATGTACCAGGTGGTAAGGCAGCTTATCCATCTTCAGTTTTAATGAATGTAATGCCAGCTAAGGTTGCTGGAGTTGATGAAATCATTATGTGTACTCCTTGCGATAGCGAAGGTAAGGTTTATCCTACAACTTTAGTTGCCGCTAATGAAGCAGGGGTTGATAAGATTTTTAAGGTTGGTGGAGCTCAGGCTATTGCAGCTATGGCTTACGGAACACAGTCAATTCCAAAGGTTGATAAGATTGTGGGACCTGGTAACATTTTCGTAGCTCTTGCAAAAAAGGCTGTCTTTGGCTATGTAAGTATCGACTCCGTTGCAGGCCCATCAGAGATCTTAGTTATTGCTGATGAAAGCGCTAATCCTCGTTTCGTGGCAGCAGACCTCTTATCACAGGCAGAACATGATGAAATGGCTTCAGCTATATTAATTACAACTTCAAAAGAAGTAGCCCAAAAAGTTTCAAAAGAAGTAGATGGCTTTGTAGCTGAGCTTAACCGTAAGGAAATCATTCAGAAATCTCTTGATAACTACGGATATATCTTACTTGCAAATACTTTAGATGAAGCTATAGCTGTAGCTAATGAAATCGCCTCAGAGCACTTAGAAATCGTAACAAAGAATCCATTTGATACTATGACTAAGATTAGAAACGCAGGTGCAATCTTCCTTGGAGAGTACTCATCAGAACCTCTTGGAGACTATTTTGCAGGTCCAAACCACGTACTTCCAACTAATGGAACAGCTAAGTTCTTCTCAGCTTTATCAGTGGATGACTTTATTAAGAAATCAAGCATTATTTCTTACTCTAAGGAAGCCCTTGAAAATGTACACCTAGACATTGAGAAATTCGCAACAGCAGAACACTTAACAGCTCATGCAAATTCTATAAAGGTAAGATTTGAATAGGATTTAAATAAGATTCGATAGGATTTAAAATACGTGATTTTAAATATAGGAGGGAAATATGGCAAATAATCAATCTGCTAGAACTGCAACAATTAATAGAAAGACTAGCGAAACAGACATCAGCCTCTATCTTAATTTAGATGGCAAAGGAAATGCAGACGTGGATACTGGCATTGGATTTTTTGATCACATGCTTAAAAGCTTTGCAAAGCACGGCCTCTTTGACTTAAAAGTAAGAGTTCAGGGAGACTTAATCGTTGATTGCCATCACACCATTGAGGATGTGGGAATTGTCTTAGGAGAAGCTATAAAGAAGGCCCTTGGAGACAAGGTAGGCATTAAAAGATACGGTAATTTCTTCCTTCCAATGGATGAGACTTTAATTCTTTGCGCCATCGATTTATCAAATCGCCCATATTTAGTCTTTGAATCAGAGTTTAAGAGCGATTCAGTTGGTTATTTTGATACACAGATGGTTAAGGAGTTCTTCTATGCAATTTCTTACTCAGCTAGTATGAACCTCCACCTAAAGAAGATGTGGGGAGAGAACGACCACCACATTATTGAGGCTATGTTTAAGGCCTTTGCAAAAGCCCTTGATGAGGCGGTTTCAAAGGATAGCCGTATAACTAATGTATTATCTACTAAGGGAAGCTTGTAATTATAAGTTAATTTATAAAGTTATTACTTTAGCGTTACGAACTACTTAGTATTACTAAATAAATAAAATATAGCGAGGATTTTAAAATGAGATTATACCCAGCAATAGATATTAAGGATGGCAAATGTGTCCGCCTAAAGAAGGGCCTTTTTAATGAGGTCACAGTTTATTCTGATAAGCCTTACACAATTGCTAAGGAATTTGAGAAGGCTGGTGCAAAATTTATACATGTTGTTGACCTTGATGGTGCCTTAAAGGGCTATAGAGTCAATGCCAAGGCTATTAAGGAAATCGTTGATAGCGTTAGTATTCCTGTAGAGCTTGGTGGTGGCGTTAGAAGCCTTGAAAACATCAAGGAAGTGCTTGATTTAGGAGTTTACAGAGTTATCATTGGTACTAAGGCTGTAGAAAATCCTGAATTTATTAGAGAGGCCATCAAAGAATTTGGCCCTAATAGAATCGTAGTTGGAGTAGATGCAAAGGACGGTCTTGTTGCTATTGAAGGCTGGGAGAAGTTATCTGATCAGACAGCCCTTAGCCTATGCCTTTCAATGAAGGAGATGGGTGTTGAGAATATCGTCTACACTGACATTTCAAAGGATGGCATGCTTGTAGGTCCTAATGTAGAGCAGACTAAGCTTTTATCTGACAAGACTGGTATTAACATTATCGCTTCCGGCGGTATGTCTTGTATGGAGGATTTAGAAAATGTATCTAATGCCGGCATCCATGGAGCAATCATTGGAAAAGCTATCTATGAAAAAAGAATTGACCTTGCCAAGGCTGTGGCAAAGTATGAGTCTTTTGATGCATTTTCAAAGGAAAGCAAAAAGGAAGTAATTAGTAACTTAAACTGGTCAGATTGTAAGCTTGATGATAAGGGCTTAATTCCAGTAGTAGTGCAGGATTACGTCAATAACGAGGTCTTAATGCTTGCCTATATGAACGAGGAGGCCTTTAATAAGACTTTAGAGACTGGCCTTATGACTTACTATTCAAGAAGCCGTGATGAGCTCTGGACTAAGGGTCTAACATCAGGTCACCTTCAGTATGTAAGTTCTCTTGATATTGACTGCGATTACGACACAATTCTTGCTAAGGTAAGACAGGTTGGAGCAGCTTGCCACACTGGAAATAAGTCTTGTTTTTACAGAAACTTCTTTATAAGAAATATTTAATAAAATTTTAGGGACTTCCCTTTAATTGCAATAAAATATGAGTTATAATACCATCTAGAGTAAATTTATTTAAATCTAGGTGGTATTTTTATGTCTACTAAATTAATTATTACTAGTTACAATAATAAATTAATCAGTGCGAAATACGTAGATGATGAGATTAAGAGTCTAACGGTGTGCGACAATGAGCATAACATCTCCGATATTTTTATTGGTCGTGTGGAAAATGTTGTAAAGTCCATTAACGCTTGCTTTATTGAATTTAGCAATAAGCAGAAGGGCTATTATGCATTTTCAGAAAACAAAGATCACATCTTTTTAAATAATAAGAATAACGACTTGCCAAACATCGGGGACAAGATTCTAGTTCAGGTAAAGAATCCACCTCATAAGACAAAGCCTCACACGCTTAGTTCTAAGCTTGAGATTCCTTATAAATATCTGGTTTTATCAAGGGACGTAAATGGGGTTTTAGTTTCAAAAAAGATTAAGAATGATGAAAATGTTTCTAACTGGGCAGCTAGTCTAGCCTATGAACTAAAGCTTATGAATGAAGAGCTAGTTAGGGAACTTGGGGCTGACTTTAAGGACACAAGATCTAAGCTTAGTTACGGCTTTATTATTAGATCTAATGCGGTTAATGCAAATCTTACGGAGCTAATGGATGAGGCGAAACATTTGCATAATACTTATAAGGAAATCCTAAAGATAGCAATACATGGTCTTTTTTATACAAAAGTTTATGAGTCGCTACCTAGCTACATTACTGAGGTTAACCACTTAGTGGCAGAAGAAGATTTTGAACTTGTGACGGATAATAAAGAGGCTTTCAGCCTTATTAAGAATAACTGCAATCTATCTGATACAAGACTTCGCTTTTATGAGGATAGGCTGCTGCCACTATATAGCTTATATTCTATAAAACACAATATTGATGAGGCCTTAAGGCGTCAGGTTTGGTTAAAATCTGGTGCATACCTTGTAATTGAGGAGACGGAAGCCTTAACGGTGGTGGATGTTAACTCTGGTAAATTTGTTCCAAAAAAGGGTAAGGACAAAGATTTATCAAATTATAATGTTAATATTGAGGCTGCGAGGGCTACTCTTACTCAGTTAAGATTAAGAAATATCTCCGGCATTATTATTGTTGATTTTATTAATATGAAGGATGAGTCCCTAAATGAGGACTTATTAAAATACCTTAAAAAGGAAGCTAAAGACGATGAAGTGGGGGTAAGAATCGTCGATATGACTAAGCTTGGGCTTGTGGAAATTACAAGAACTAAGCAGGGTCAAACATTAAAAGAAAGAATGGGACTAGAAAGAAATGAAGAATTACGAGACTAACTACAAGAAAATTACTGATTATTTTGACAAGCATGAAGGGGCAAAGAAAGCGCTTATATTCCTATATCGATTTTTGATTATACCTTTTGTAATCGCTTACTTTTTCCTTTTGTTTAATTCTATTTATACAAAGGCTTCTTATCTTGTGATTGCAAAGCTTATTATTGTGCCTGCTACAACTTTTGTGGTGATTTCAATTTTAAGACTTGCCCTTGATGCTAGAAGACCTTACGAAATCTATGACATTAAGCCAATTATTGAGAAGAAAAAGAAGAGACAATCAATGCCAAGTAGACATGTGCTTAGTGCCACACTTATTGCAGGCTGCGCTATGTATATTAACCTATTTCTTGGTATTGCCTTAATTATACTTACAGTTATTATGGCCATTACAAGAGTTTTGGCAGGGGTACATTTTGTAAAGGATGTAATCGTAGCAATTATTATTGGAATTCTAAGTTCTTATTTAGGGCTTTGGATTTTATAAATGGCAGGCTTATTAGCTAGTTGCTTATATTAGCGCTGCGAAAAATTTTAGCTTTTTTAATTTAGATAAAAGCTAAACTTTAATTACTTACTTAGGATTACTTGAATAAGGGGGATTTTATGAAAAATGTGAAAATTGCCTATATTGGCGGTGGCTCAAAGCTTTGGGCAAGAGTGTTTATGTACGACTTAGCTCTAGTAAAGGATTTTACTGGAGAAATCGGCCTCTACGATATTGATTTAGAGGCTGCAAAAAGAAACAAGGAAATTGGTGCAAGAATTAATGAATCTAAGGATTGTATTAACAAATGGGATTATAAGATTTATGAAAATCTTAAGGACTGCCTAAAGGGTGCTGATTTTGTAGTGATTTCTATACTTCCTGGTACTTTTAATGAGATGCGATCAGATGTACATTTGCCTGAAAAATATGGAATCTATCAGTCTGTAGGGGATACGGCGGGTCCTGGTGGCGTACTTCGTGCTATGCGAACAGTGCCTATTTATGAGGGCTTTGCAAAGGCTATTAAAGAGATTTGTCCAAAGGCTTGGGTTATTAATTTTACTAATCCAATGACAATTTGCACAAAGACTCTTTATGATGTTTTCCCTAAAATCAAGGCTTTTGGTTGCTGTCATGAGGTTTTCCATACACAGGACTTCCTATGTGACGTTTTAAAAGAAGCTAAGGGAATTCGCCCAAATAGAGACGAAATCTACACTGAAGTTTCTGGCATTAATCACTTTACTTGGATTAGCTCTGCAAAGTACAAGGACATGGAGATTATGGACTATCTTGATGATTTTATTAAAAAGCACTTTGATGAGGGCCACTACGAGCATGGGGATGCAAACCAGTATAAGACTGACCCTTTTGCCTATGCTAATAAGGTGAAAATGGATCTCTATAGAAGATATAAGACTCTAGGGGCAGCAGGAGACCGCCATCTAGTTGAATTTGTAAACAATAACTGGTATCTAAAGAATAAAGAATGCGTGGATAGCTGGAAATTTGCCCTAACAAGCATTGACTTTAGAATTAATCAGGCCAATGAAAAGATTGAGGAATCAATTAAGATTGCTAAGGGTGAGCATCCAATTGAGGTTAAGAAGTCTAGCGAAGAGGCCGTAGATATTATGAGTGCAATTCTTGGCTACGGCAAAAAGATTAGTAATGTAAACCTAATTAATGAGGGACAGATGCCACAATTAAAGCTTGGAGCAGTAGTAGAGACTAATGCTATATTTACTCATGATAGCGTTAGACCAATTATGGCAAAGCCTTTAAACAACTCAGTAATTAGCCTTGTGGAGCGTGCCTCTGAAAATGTAGAGACTTTATATGAGGGCATTAAAAATCGTGACTTTAAAACAATCTTTGCTTCCTTTATGAATCAGGGACTTTGTTCTAATCTTGATTTGGCTTCTGGTAAGGATTTATTTAAGGAAATGTGCCTTAATACCTCTAAATATTTAGAAGAATACTATAATTTAGAAGAATTAAAGTTATTGTAAAGAAAATATGTTGACATACCACTATATTTGATATATATTATTATAGTATGCCGCTCAGTTAGGATACAAGTGGATTTTTCTTTATGAATATCCCTCCAAAACTGGCGAGTAATTTATTAGGAGGTGCCATATGTACGCAATTATCGCAACAGGTGGTAAGCAGTATACAGTTTCTGAAGGTGACGTAATCAACGTTGAGAAGCTTTCAGTTAACGCTGGTGATACTGTAACATTTGACCAGGTTCTTTTCGTTAACAACGGTGAGGCTAAGGTTGGCGAGCCAACAGTAGCAGGTGCTACAGTTACTGCTTCAGTTATTGAAGAAGGTAAAGAAGCTAAGGTCGTAGTTTACAAGTACAAGAGAAAGACTGGATATCACAAGAAGAATGGTCACAGACAGCCATTTACTAAGGTTAAGATCGAAAAGATCAATGCTTAATTAGTTGAGGGTGTTTATCCATGACTTTAGTAGACTTATACAGAGATGGTAAATCTCAGGAGATTGTAGGTTTTAAGGTTTCTGGACATGCTGGTTTTGCCGATGCAGGTGAAGATATAGTTTGTGCAGCAATTTCAACACTTACAATTAATACAGTAAATTCCATTGAGGCATTTACTACTGATAAATTCGATTTAAATACTGATGAAGACGGTGCTTTAATTGAATTAAAGATGTCCTCTATCAGTAATGAGACAAGAATTTTATTACAGGCATTTGAGTTAGGTATGAATTCAATAGCTAGTGACAATGCCCAATACTTATTGATTAATATCAAGGAGGTGTAATGACTATGATGAATTTGAACCTTCAGTACTTCGCTCATAAAAAGGGTGTTGGTTCTACAAAGAACGGTAGAGATTCAGAATCTAAGAGATTAGGTGCTAAGAGAGCTGATGGACAGTTTGTTTTAGCTGGTAATATTCTTTACAGACAGCGCGGAACTAAGATTCATCCAGGTGTTAACGTAGGTCGTGGTAACGATGATACATTATTCGCACTTGTTGATGGACGTGTTAAGTTCGAAAGAAAGGGTAGAGATAAGAAGCAGGTTTCTGTTTACCCAGTTGCTGAATAATATTATTATTAGAAGCGTAAGTAAAGTGGCTCCAAGTCTTCGGATTTGGAGCTTTTTATTTGATTTTATACATTTGATATATTGTTTGTAACGTGGTATTTTTATATCAGGTTTTAAGCCAGTAAGCATTCTTATTAATTGAATGCACGTGGAGGTTATATATGTTTGCTGACAGAGTTAGAATCTTCATCAAATCAGGTAAGGGTGGCGATGGTCACGTTTCTTTTAGACGTGAGTTATACGTTCCTGCCGGCGGACCAGATGGTGGTAACGGCGGCCATGGTGGAGACATTATTTTTCAAGTTGACAAGGGTTTAAATACTCTTGGTGATTTCAGACACAATGCTAAATACGTGGCTGAAAGTGGTCAAGAAGGTGGAAAGAAAAGATGTACTGGAAAGGACGGAGAGAATTTAGTAATCAAGGTTCCAGAAGGTACTGTAATATATGATGACGCATCAGGCAAGGTAATTGCTGATATGTCAGGCGATAATCAATGTGAGACTATTCTTAGAGGTGGTCGTGGTGGTAAGGGTAATATGAATTACGCAACTGCTACAATGCAGGCTCCTCAGTACGCTCAGCCAGGTCAGGATGCCCAGGAATTATGGGTAAGACTTGAGCTTAAGTGTATTGCCGATGTAGGTTTAGTAGGTTTCCCTAATGTAGGTAAGTCTACATTCCTTTCAAGAGTAACTAATGCTAGACCAAAGATTGCTAATTACCATTTCACAACTCTTAATCCAAACCTTGGTGTTGTTGATGTAGAGGGTGGTCGTGGTTTTGTAATCGCTGATATTCCTGGACTTATTGAAGGCGCTTCAGAGGGTGTTGGTTTAGGTCATGAGTTCTTACGTCACATTGAAAGAACTAAGGTTATTATTCACATCGTAGATGCTGCATCTACTGAAGGACGTGATCCTATTGCTGATATTAAGGCAATCAATAAGGAATTAGAGAACTACAATCCAGATCTTTTAAAGCGTCCACAGGTTATTGCTGCTAATAAGATTGATGTTATCTTTGATGATGGTGAGAATGACCCAATCAAGACTTTAAAGGATGAATTCGAACCAGCAGGTATTAAGGTATATCCTATGTCTGCAGTAACTGGTAAGGGTGTTAAGGACCTTCTCTGGGCTGTTAGAGAATTACTTGATAACTTCAAGGATGAACCAGTTGTCTTTGAAAGAGAAATCTCTGAAGAAGAAATGTTTGATAATCCTAATGAAGCATTTGAAGTATACTTTAATGAAGAAGAGAATATGTACATCATTGAAGGCCCACGTATTGATAAGATGCTTGGTTATACTAACCTTGAATCTGAAAAGGGCTTCGACTTCTTCCAGAAGTTTATGAAGACAAGCGGCGCTATTGATAAGTTAGAGGAATTAGGTATTGAAGAAGGCGAGACTGTAAGAGTCGGCGATTACCTACAATTTGATTATTATAGAGCTTAAGTAAATAATACATTTTTAATAGACTATATTTAAATTAGGAGGATTAGCTAAGATTAGCTTAGTTAAAATGATTATGACAAGTAAACAAAGAGCTTACCTTAAAGGTCTTGCTATGAATATCGATCCTATTTTCCAGTTTGGTAAGAATAGCCTTACACCTGAGAATACAGCAGCTATTGCTGAAGCCCTTGAAAAGCGTGAATTAATTAAGATTCATGTTCTTCAAAACTGTGCAGATGACCCTAAGGCCATTGCAGCTATTGTTGCTGAAAGAACTAGATCTGAAGTTGTTCAGGTTATTGGAAAGAAGATTGTTCTTTACAAGGAATCTAAGGATCACAAAAAAATTGAGCTTCCAAAGGCAAGAAAAGAGGCAAAATAATGGCAACTGATAATGTTATTGGTATAATGGGTGGAACTTTTAATCCAATTCATCTTGGACATCTTGAATTAATTAAGGCTGCACATGAGCAGTTTAATCTTGATAAGATTTTAGTTATGCCTAGCGGCACACCAGTTTATAAGAATCAATCTGAAATTGTGGATGCAAAGCACCGTTGCAATATGGTAGAGCTTGCAATTAAGGATTATGATTATATGGAATTATCTACTATCGAAATTGATAGAAAGGGTAATACTTATACCGCTGATACATTACGAGAAATTGCCTCAGATTACGATAAGATTTATTTTATTATCGGGGCAGATTCTTTATTTGCCATAACTGATTGGTATAAGCCTCAGTACATTTGCGCACATTGCCATCTATTATGTGCCAACAGAGATGAATATGAGGTGGAAGAGCTTAATCGTCAAAAGAAATTATTAGTTTCTAAATACGATGCTAAAATTGACTTTATAAAATGTGATTCTATTCCTTTTAGTTCAACAGAAATCAGAAATAGAGTTAAGGAAAACAAATCGATTACTGATATGGTTGGTCGCGAAGTTGAAAATTACATTAAAGATAACAACTTGTATATTTAGACTAGATTGGAGTATAAATGAATAATGCTTATATCGAAGAAATCAGAAACAAAGTAGAAATAGCACTTGAAAAGGATCCTATGCGTTTTAAACATTCTATAGGAGTTGCAGATACAGCAGCTTGCCTTGCTATGCGCTATAACTCTGACATGGAGAAGGCTTATATCACAGGCTTATTACATGATTGCGCAAAATGTGTAGATGACGATTTAAAGATAAAAGAGTGCAGGGAGGCTAATCTAAGTGTTAGTCAGACTGAGCTTGAAAGCCCTTATTTATTGCACTCTAAACTTGGTGCACTTTATGCTAGAACTAAATACGGAATAGATAATCCAGAGATATGCTCTGCCATTGAATTTCATACTACAGGAAAGCCTAATATGTCTTTACTAGAAAAGATTGTATTTATTGCTGACTACATCGAACCTTATAGAAATAAGGCTTGGGATGTGGATATTATTAGAGGCCTTGCCTTTGAAGATATTAATGAAGCAGTATATTTTTGCTTAAAGGACACACTAGAATATCTTGAAAGCAAGAATAAGACAATTGATGTAATGACAAGCAAAGCTTATGCTTTCTATGCTAGTAATAGAGTGGAAGATTAATAGTAACTTATATGAGTTAAATTAGAGAATAAAAGAGAGGTAATTATGAGTTCAAATAGTTCTAAAGAAATGGCTAAAATCGCTGCTAATGCCTTAGCTGATAAGAAGGCTAGCGATGTAAAAATCATTGATATAAGTAATGTTTCTGTAATTGCTGATTACTTTGTAATTGGTAGTGCCACAAACATCAACCAGGTTCAGGCTTTAGTTGATAATGTAGAAGAACAGATGCATTTAGCTAACTACAAGGACCCAAGAGTTGAAGGTCATGGTAATTCAACATGGGTTTTAATGGATTTTGATGATATTATCGTTCACGTATTCTCAGAAGAGGATAGAGCTTTCTATAATCTTGAGAGAATTTGGAAGGACGGTAAGGAATTAGATCCTGCTAGTTTATAATTCTTGATAAATTTAATATGAATAAAAAAGAGACTATTTAGTAATACTAAATAGTCTCTTTTAAGTTACAAAACAATCTAAAGAATAAACAATTAATAATCAATGATCATTAAACGATATTCATTCTAATAAGGCCAATTACTTTACCAAGAATTTCGCAATCATCAACAATAATTGGATCCATAAAATCATTCTCTGGCTGAAGTCTTATATGGCCGTTCTCCTTATAAAATCTCTTAACTGTAGCAGAATCATCTACTAAAGCAACAACAACTTCTCCATTAGCAGCTGTGCTTTGCTTCTTAACAATAATCTGATCCCCTTCATAGATTCCCATATTAACCATACTTTCACCCTTAACTGTGAGCATAAATGTCTCTTCGTTAGGCAAATATTCAGATGGAATAGGGAAGTAGTTAGATACATTCTCAACAGCAAGTAATGGCTGACCTGCAGCTACCTGTCCAAGAATTGGAACGTTAACAACCTCACGTCTAACTAAATTAAAATTGTCATCAATGATCTCAATAGTTCTTGATTTAGATGGGTCTCGTCTAATATATCCGTTCTTCTCTAATGTCTCTAAATGAGCATGTACTGATGATGTTGACTTTAAATTAACCGCAGCACATATATCACGTACTGAAGGTGGATATCCCTTATTAAGTATCTGGCTCTTGATATACTCAAGTATCTCTGTCTGCTTAGCAGTTATTCTCCCATATGCCATAATAAGCCTCCTATCTAATAGTTTTCATTAATCTTTTAAATAATTGTATCACACGTTCATAAAAATTACAAACAGAAATTCGGAAAAAATGTTCGAAATTTTTGTTCGAATTTTATTGACAAACGACTGTTCGAATAATATAATCCAATTATAGAACAGCAGAACAGTTGTTCCAAACAAGCGTTTTAATCAATCTAAATGGGGGTTAAATTTATGAATATGACAAGAAGAAACTTAAAGGAAATTAGACCTAATAATTATATCAATAATAGAGAGGCAGTATTATCGAAAAGAACTATAGAAAGAAGAAAGAAAAGAGCTAGAAGATTAAGAACTATCTTTGGTATTAAGCTTTCTTTAATATCCTTTGCTGTTCTTATGATAACTGTTGTTACTATCGTAGCATTTTTTAATATCAATGCTAAGGCTTCAGAAACTAATGAAGCTAAGATGACAACTAAGTACTATACAAGCATTGAAATTAAGAACGATGATACTTTATGGAATCTTGAAGATCAGTATAATAATGGCAATGAAAGCAAGAAAAACTACATTAACAACATTATGGAACTCAACAACCTAAACTCAGAGACAATTTATTCTGGTGAGAATTTAATTGTATATTACTACGGGAATTGATTACTAGGAGAATTAGATAGAGTTTATTAATTGATTATGTATCCTTAATCTGCTTAAATTCTAGTATTCTTAAGCCTTTGCTAGCCTTTGTTATATGGACTTTTCCCTAGGGGATTGATATAATAAACTAGATAAAATTATAAGAAGGTTATAGTATGAAATTCAACGAAATTAAAGAAATCAATGAGCATATTGTTAGCTATTTAAATAGCAATAAGATTACTGATATGACAGCTGTCCAGGCACAGTCATTTAAACACATTTACAACAACAAGGATATGATTATTTGCTCTAATACAGCTACAGGTAAGACTTTAGCATATCTTTTACCTATAATTGCTAGATTAGACGTTAAATCTAACAATATACAGGCCTTAATTTTAGCACCTACTGGAGAACTTGCTTCTCAGATTGCAAAGGTTGCTAATGAGCTTTTAGAGTATGATGAGAAGCTTAATGCACAGTTTGTAGTGGGAGAGGCTAATATTAAGCGTCAGATTGAGCATTTAAAGAAGATGAAACCTGCTATTTTAGTTGCTACACCAGCTAGAGCGCTAGAACTTATTTCTTCTAAAAAGATTAAGGTTCATGAGGTAAAGACTTTTGTACTTGATGAATCAGATAGACTTCTTAATAAGACTTTTGAGACTACAATTAAGAATATTCGTAAGTCTTTAATGAAGAGAACACAGGTTTTATTACTTTCTGCAAGCATTAATAAGAAAACTAAGAATGAAGCTAAGGAGCTTTGCTTTAACCCAATTTATCTAGACATTAATGCCAATACAGCCAATGAATCTCAGGTACCTAAAACTATTAAACATTTTTACTTTTTCTCAGATCGTAGAGAAAGAATTGAGAATTTGAGAAAAATCATTAAGGCTGCAAAACCAGAGAAATGCATTATTTTCATTAATACAAAGTATGATCTAGATGAAAGCTACCAGAAGCTTCAATATCATAATTACAATGTAGCTTGTTTATCAAGCAATCAGGATTCACTTCAAAAGAAGAACACAATTGAAGGCTTTAAAACTGGTAAATACAACATTTTAATTGCAACAGACATTGCAGCACGAGGTTTACAGATTGATAATATAGATACAGTTATTAATGTTAATCTACCAGAGGAGAATGAAGAATACATCCATAGAGCTGGAAGATGTGGCCGTAATGGCAATAAGGGCACATGCATATCTATAATTACAGAGAATGAAGTCTCTAAAATTAAAAAGTATCAGAAGGCTTTTAACATAAACTTTATTGCAAAGAAATTATATCAAGGTAAGATTGTTGCAAAGTAATTATAAATAAACTAATTACTGATGAGGTGATTACAGATTTAAATTACGAAATAATATAAAAGAAAGATTAGCTGGTAAATGAAGATCAGGATATGAATTATCCTGGAATCTAGATTTTATCAGCTTTTTCCTTTATTTTACTTGCAATAAGAACTGAGCTTTGATATAATTATTTTAAGGGGTTAACTTCGTTAAACTGGACTTTAGCGAATAGATAACTATGAAGATAACTAGTGCTCTTTTCTGTATTTAAGCCTGAAATATTAATTTAACAGCTAATTTTATATAGATTCTAATTAGATTTAAAGGAGGTTTTTATGGCTACTAATAAGAATTACGTTGAGCAAATGAATAATAAATATGCAAAGCAATTAAAGGGTCTTTTAGATGAGATGCCAGACTTTTGTGTTGAATATTTTGATAGCTTAGAATTTAATAAGCAGGCAAGAACTAAGATTGCATATGCTCTTGATATTAAAGGCTTCTTTAAATATTTAATTGACGATACAAAGAAATTTGCAAATTATGATATAAAGGATTTTAGGGTTGAAGATCTTGATAAGATAACTGGTCAGGACATTTCTAATTACCTTAGATATATTAAATCCTACAATAGACACGGCAAAGATGTTTCAAACTCAGCTTCCTCAGCTAAGAGAAAGCTCTGCGCCCTACGCCGCTTCTACAACTACTACTTCCGATATGAGTTTATTAAGACTAATCCAAGCCTTAAAGTAGACATGCCTGTAATCCACGACAAACCAATTGTTCGAATGGAGCCAAACGAGGTTGCAGAGTTCCTTGATAACGTGGAATCAGGTAATAAATTAACTAAGAACCAGCTTGCTAAACATGAAAAGCTAAAGACAAGAGATTTAGCTCTTCTTACTCTCATGCTTGGCACAGGAATCCGTGTATCTGAGTGTGTTGGCTTAGATATAGACGATGTAGATTTTGACAATGACAGAATCCACATTTACCGAAAAGGTGGCGCTGAAAGCTTTGTTTACTTTGGTGATGAGGCTAGAGAAGCTCTCCTTGATTATATGGAGGAAAGAAAGCAATTAACTCCTAAGGAGGGCCATGAAAATGCACTGTTTATCTCAAGTAAGAACAGTCGCCTCTGCGTCCGTTCTGTGGAGCTTCTTGTAAAGAAGTACTCTCGTACTGTTACAACAGTAAAGCATATTACTCCTCATAAACTTAGAAGTACTTACGGTACAAACCTATACCAGGAAAGCGGCGATATTTACCTCGTAGCGGACGTTTTAGGCCATAAGGACGTAAATACTACACGTAAGCATTATGCAGACCTTATTGACGAAAATAAACGTGCTGCAAGAAATATGGTAAGATTACGTAAAGAATAAAAGGATTGCAACTATTTAGTATAACTAAATAGTTGCATTGAGCAGTGTGTGCATTCCAAAACTTAAAAAGCTTGCTAGTCTCCTAGCAAGCTTTAATTTTAATATTCTCTTATTGATAAATCTGTCTCCATTCCATATCACCTCGTTCAAGTGACTTAATAAGCAACTCTGCTGTTGCAAGATTAGTTGCTAAAGGAATGTTATACATATCGCACAATTCGCATATATTATTAGGATCTGGTTCATGCATTAAAGGACCTTCTACTTCTCTTAAGAAAATAACTAAGTCCAACTGATTATGTTCTATCTGAGAACATAGCTGCTGATCACCACCTAAGTGTCCAGCTAAAAATTTATGAACCGAAAGGTTAGTAGCTTCTTCTATTAATCTTCCCGTTGTACCTGTCGCAAATAACTGATTCTTATTTAAGATTCCCTTATATGCAATACAAAAATTCTGCATTAACTTTTTCTTGGAATTGTGTGCTATTAATCCAATATTCATACTACTACCTCATGACTTTTTATTTTATATACATTATACCAATTTTTTAAAGATATTTCATCCCTAAATTTAAAATTATACATTAATTTGTAATTAAAAAATTATTGATGTTCAATTAATATTAACCTTTAAAGTCTGGGGCAAATAAATCCTCGTCTCTTTCTACCTTAGTATGTAAGCCGATATTAAGTACTATACCCATTGATGTAAATACCGTAATAAGCGATGTAATACCACAACTAAAGAAAGGAAGTGGAATACCTGTATTAGGCAAAATCCAAGTAACAACACCTATATTAAAGAAGGACTGGAAACCTATATAGGCAGCTACACCGCAGCAAATCAGTCGCCCGGCGAAATTTTGCGCTTTCACAGCCGTAATTAGGCACTCTGCCACTATGGCAAAAATTAAGAATATAGTAAATGCCGAACCTACAAATCCAAGTTCCTCACCGATAACAGCAAAAATAAAGTCATTTTGTGCCTCGGCGATATAGCCTGCATTTTTTAAAGAAGAAGAATCATCATTATTTAAGCCCTTACCCGTTAGCTGACCCGAGCCAATAGCCTGAACAGCATAATACTGCTGATATGTATCATCATCAGAGCCATCGTCCTCGTCATCATCGTCTGTTGAGTAGTTACTATCGATGAAAGTCATAATACGATTTCTTTGGTACTTCTTTAAAATTACCTGATTCTCATCAAGAATAATATAGGCAAGTAAGACCACAATTACTGGAATGACAACCATTAAGATCTTACCAATCATCTTATACTCAAGACCCGCACAGTAAATGATAACAACACAAATTACAAAGGTAAGAAGTGTTGTAGAAAGGTCAGGCTGAGCCAAAATAAGTAAGAGCTGGAAACCTACTGTAACTGCTAAAACTCCTAAGAATTTAAATGTATTAAGTCTATCCTTATACATAGAAATCAACTTAGAAAGCACTAAAATTAATATCAACTTTGTAAACTCTGAAGGCTGCACTGAAAATCCACCAAAAGAAATCCATCTTTGCGCACCCTTAGCGCTTGAACCAACAAGCTTTACAGCAAGTAAAAGGATTGTTGATATAGCATACCAAAGCCAATAATATTTTAATATCCAATTGTAATCAATAAATGATATTACTATCATCATAACAAAAGACAGAAGCATACCAACGCCCTGTCTTAATGTATATGCCGAATTCGCACTATTAACAATTAATATTGCGTAAACGCATGTTATTATAATTAAAGCTACAAGTCTGAAATTATAAGATCGAAGTTGATATTTTTTAAAAATCATAAATATACCTCTTATTTAACTTCTCTTGAGCCGCCTCTCATATCCTTAATTGGAATATTGGCAAATAAAGTTGGAACATTACCAGCATCGCCCTCAAGTGGTGTTGAAGTAATCTGAATATCCAAACCATCTGTATCAATATCCATATATTTAGATATAACTGCAATAATTTCGTTTTTGATTTTTTCCATTGTCTCTGGAGAACAGTTAGTTCTATCAGAAACTAATAAAAACTGTAATCTATCCTTAGCGACTTCAGAAGATCCTTTTTTCTTAAATAAATCTAATAAACTCATAATATTCCCTCCCACTATTATTTTTTAAAGTAATTACTTCTTGAATGCTGAAACCAACTTCTTAAAGAAACCACTCTGCTTAGTAAGGTCAAGGAAAGGAACCTGCTCACCTAAAATTCTCTTACAAATATTAAGATAAGCCTGACCTGGTAATGATTCATCACCCACAAGTGGCTGTCCCTTGTTAGTAGCAACAACAATGCTCTCATCATCTGGAACTGCACCAATTAAATTAAGGTGTAAAATATCATTAACATCATCGATTGACATCATATCTCCATTTTTAACCATGTCAACTCTTATTCTGTTTACAATTAAATCTTCCTTATTTCTTAAACCATTAGCATCTAATAATCCAACAATTCTATCAGCATCACGAATAGCAGAAATCTCAGGTGTTGTTACAACTAAAGCTCTATCTGCACCAACTATAGCATTCTTAAAGCCCTGTTCAATACCAGCAGGACAATCAAGAATAATATAATCGAAATTCTCTGGATCCTTCTTAATCTCATCTAACACCTTAAGCATCTGCTCAGGTGTTACAGCATCCTTATCTCTTGTCTGTGCTGTTGGTAAAAGGTAAAGATTAGGACATCTCTTATCACTAATCATAGCCTTTCTTGCGGATACGCTACCTTCAGCAACATCTACTAAATTATAAACAATTCTATTCTCCAAACCTAATACAACGTCAAGATTTCTAAGTCCTGTATCTGTATCAATCATAACAACTTTCTTGCCTAATTTTGCAAGTCCTGTACCTACATTAGCAGTTGTAGTAGTTTTACCTACACCACCCTTACCTGATGTAACAACGATAACTTCGCTCATTTTATTATTTCCTCCCTAGAAAATTATTAAAAATTAATCTGTGTAACTTTTCACACGCCCCTCTAAAAGCTAAAATGTTCAATTAACCACAAACTTAACATATATAATTATGTATGAAAATCCGCTATTTTTCAAGCATTTTATCTATTTTTTAAAGATTAATATCAGCTAAAACGTCCTGGGAAAAGTCCTCAATATAAATGTTATTATCATAAACATAAGCAATCTTTGGCTCTATTGTTGCCTCATCTTTTCTGAATCTTCTCTTAGGACTAGGTTCAGAATCCTGACTTCTAGCAATAATATCACCAATCTGAATCTGCATAGGCTTCATTTCAAGCGCATATACAAAAGCATTAGAATTATCATTACAACCAGCTGTAATATAACCCTTTAAACTACCAAGAATAACAACATTGTCACCTGCAATAACCTTACCGCCTGGATTAACATCCCCTAAAATGACGGCACTGCCTTCTGTCTCAAAAACCTGTCCGGAACGAAGTGTTCCCTTATAGAAATGACAAGGCTTATCAATAGAATTAAGTCTTGATGCAATCTGTGATTCCACAATTTCATCAATTTTATCTTCCATAACTCTTGTTTGGTTATTGTTGATGACACAAAGAATGTTTAAATCAGAAACCTTGTTAATAACTTCAATAAGTTCGTTTTCTTCTCTTGAACTAAGGTTTCTACCTTCAAATGTTAAAGCTAAATTAGCATCATTAAAGAACTTAGCAGAAGCCTCAAACTTCTCCTCAAGCTTCTTCTTTAATTCTAAAAATGCGCAGTCCTTATCTAGAACTACAGTGATACCCTTCTTTCCACCTTTAATAATTACTGAATTATCCAATGTCTCACCTCATAAATCATATTAGATCAAAACGATAACAAATGCGTCAAATCAAAGCAAAATAACTGTTATCAATAAATCCCCACAATTAAATATTATATTCTAAAAACCATTAAATAACCATAGATTTTTAAAATAATTAAGAAAAAAAATTATAAATTAGCCAGTTACCCAGCTAATTTATAATCTTTTAAAGTTTTATATATTTTATACTTCGTATGTTTACTCCACTCCATAGTAACACTTATAAATCTCAGCCGATAAAGCAATGGCATTGGATGAAGTATAACCATTTTGAATTGTAACTGCCACGCAAACCTCCGGATTATCATAAGGTGCATAACTTATCATCTGAGCGTGGTCAGGAGAAGTTGTCTTTTCCTGCGCTGTACCAGTTTTCGCAGCAATCTTTAGGTTAAGTGCATTAACCGCTGAATAAGTAGAACCAGCAAGCTGCATACCAGTATGAACTGCATCCCAAATACTTGAATCAAGCTCAACCTGGTTGTTAACCTCTGCTGAATTGTCCTCGATTACATTTCCATCAGAATCTGTAATCTTATCAATTAAAGTTAAATTATAAACAGTACCAGATGTTGCAAGAGTTGTTACATAACGAGCAAGATTTAGAGTTGAATACTTATGAGTACCCTGTCCAATTGCAGATGCAATAGCATTAGTTGTTGAAGCCTGTGGTGTACCCTCTTCAATCTCAACACCCACCGTTGTTGAAAGACCTAACATATCTGAGTAGTTTTGTAAAATGCTTGTGCCATAGGTACTGTTGTAAGATCCATTTTTCATAGCAAGCTGATAGCCTACATTATAGAAATAAACGTTACATGAATCTCTAATTGCTGTTGTTACTGTTTCAGTACCATGTCCTGAAGTTCTCCAACACTTAGGAGATGGAGTAACCAAATCAAAAGAACCAGAACAATAAAAGCCTGTTGATGATGAAATAATTCCTGTGCTAAGACCTGCTATAGCTGAACAAGGCTTATAAGTAGAACCTGGCGCAATAAAAGACTGAGTCGCTCTATTAAGAAGCGGACTAGCATTATCTGAAACCAACTGACTATAGTAAGTCGCATCAATAGAACCAGATAACTTGTTGTTATCATAACTTGGATAAGAAACCAAAGCTAGGATATCACCAGAGTTTGGATCTGTTACTACTGCTGAACCAGAACAAGGCTCAAGCGCTAACTCACCTGGTGTAATAATCTTATTAGTGATTACATAATTTATAAATTCATAAGCACCCATGCTACCGTTTACAAGCTCTGTGTACTTTGAATTCTCAGCATTAGGATCAAGATAACCCTGCTCATATAAAAGAATGCAGAGCTGTGAACCTGAAACTGAGCCATCCTCTATAAGGTATTTGTAGATTTTCTTAAAAAATGAAGAATCTGTATCAAGTGCAGAAATGATATAGTCAACTAAAACATCGTAGGACTCCTGTAAAGAAGTATACTGCTCATCTGTAAGAGATGACATATCAATCCAGTTTTGAGAAATACCATATGTAAGGAGTGTCTGTAAACTTACAGTACTATCCGTACCTGTCCAGTTTGCATAAGTCTCATCTGATGTGTCTACATTTGAAGTATCAAAGATACCCTCAGTTTTAAGTAAGGTGTAAATGTACCAAATGTAAACCTGCTGTTCAGAAGTCAAAGAACTATATCCTGTATTACCAGAAGCCAATTCCTCCTTAACCCAGCCAAGAACTTCACTCTTCTTAGCTAAGAAAGACTGATAAACGCTTTGAGCTACCGAACTATCTGAACTTGCTATCTGGCTTAAAGACAACAAATTGTTATCAATAAATGCATAATAAACCTCTTGTGCTGTAATATAAATATCTTCTACATCACCGTCAGAGTCATAAGTATATTTTGTAGAGCCAGATGTAAGGTGGCTTGCAAGAATTGTTACAAGCTCATCTTCAATATCATCATAGATAGTCTTTTGAAGATTTACATCAATAGTCAAATATACATCGTAACCTGCTGTTGCCTCTTCCTCTGAAATAACCTCAGTAATTCGGCCAACAGTATCAACATAAACTGTCTGAGAACCCTTAGTACCAGCTAAAACGCTTTCCATAGAAGACTCAATACCAGACTTACCAACTACATCATTACTTTCATAAGAATCTCCAAGCTCTTCTAGCTCTGAAGAAGAAACCGTACCTGTGTAGCCAAGAATCTGTGACATATATTTTCCATAAGTGTATCTTCTAATATACTTCTCTTCTACTTGAACACCTACTAATTCTCCAGAATTTTCTAAAATAGCTGCCATAGTGGCGTCTGAAACTTCATTAGCAATTGTAAAAGATAAGTATCTATTATATGAATTAGCTGACATATAACGTCTTAAATTTACAATCATTAAAGCATGCTCAACTGAGTAGTCATCAAGAGAAACAGCGTATTTATCAAGATAATAATTAAATAATTCCTCTGCCGAAACGTCCCTTTGTTCATCAGTTAATTCTGCAATACTACTAACACCGTAGCTATCTCTAATAAATCTTAAAAGTGTAGTTGACTCAATATTATAAGAGTATGTGCCATTTTCATAAATGATTGGAAAATCGTTAGAATATGTATCACCATTCTCTTCAATAATATTTAAAGTCTCATCTATACTTTTATTAATTGTAGCATTTTTAACATCGTTACTAGAATATGTACCGCTATCACTAATTGTTACAGCGTACGCTAAATCGTTATAAGCAAGCAATACACCATTCTTATCAAAAATTCTACCTCTAGTTGCAGTTACACTCATCTTCTTTTGAATGGAACTATTAAGATTAGTAGCATAACTTGATCCATTCATAATCTGTAAACTAAACAATCTGTTTACAAGAACACAAATTAAAATAATAAAGATTAAAACTATAGGAAAGATTCTTGATTTAATAATACTTAAAATATAATCAAATACTTCCTTCATCGAAATTCACGCCCCTTTTCTTTGTTTTAACAGTGTCTAGTTTGTCATTTATATAAGCTAATAATTTATACAAAATTAAAGTACAAAGGCAAGTATAAACCACTTCTGGTATTATAATTCGCGAAATGAAAAATCCAGCATTTAATCTATTATGTAACAAGAAGTTACCAATATAACATAAAAATTCATAGACAAAATCAAAAACCAAGACCATAGCCATTGGGATTAAGATTTCGTATTTTTCATATTTCTCATAGAAAAATCCTGCATAATAACCAATATAAACAAAGCACAAAGCAGTAAATCCAAATAAGCTAGAGAAATATAAATCATACATAACTCCAGCAAAGAATCCAACAAACATACCTTCGTTTCTTCCCTTTAAGAAACCAAAAATGATTGGTAAAATAATAAGAAAATTCGGTACTATATTTGCAACTGCGATTACTCTACCAACTGACACTTGTAATAAATAAAAAATAACTATTAATACAAGTTCACAAACTTTTCTTTTCATATGTCCACCTCATGCAAAATAGGGAAAGACTATAAAAGCCTTCCCCTTTTAAAGTACAAATTAATCCGTAGTTGTTTTTAAATCAGTAATAACTAAAACTTCCTGTAAGTTATTAAAATCAACTGCAGGTATTAAATAACCTGACTGAGTTAGGTTATTTGAGTCAGCTGTTACATTTGTTGCATATCCAATTAATATACCTTGCAAATATTTATCGCTAACGTTTGATGTAACGATCTTATCGCCATCATTAACTGTAACATCACTTGCAAAATATCCAAGATGTACCATGCCAGAATCCATAAGTTCCACATCACCCTGAACTATACAAGTTTCGTTAGTATCAATAATCATGCCACTCACATAACTATTATCTTCAACAATAGTCTTTACAATAGCGTAATTAGATCCCACCTCAGTTACAATTCCAACTAAACCACCGCTAGCAACTACGTTCATATCTACTTGAATTCCATCATCTGATCCCTTATCTATAGTAAGTGAAGAATACCAGTTATCTGATGAAATACCAATAACATTAGCACCTACTTTTGAATATTGAGAATACTGATTATCAAGTTCATAAAGTTCTCTTAGTCTGTCTAATTCATATGTCTCTTGCTTAAGTAAATTGTTCTCTTCTGTCAATGCATCAACTTGACTTTGTAATTCTTCATTCTTTTCCAAAACATCAGAAATTTCCTGTAGGTTATCAAGCTTATCAGAAACCCAAAGTCCTAAATTGTTCATACCCTTTTGTAAAGGAACGACAACATAAGAAACTGCAGTCTGTAAAGGCTTTGTTAGGGAATCCGTAAAAAAGGAAGTTCCAATAAAGAATAAACAAATAACAGTTAAGCCAATAAGAATATATTTAGATGTAAGAAAAGATTCAAATTTCTTTCTCATATACCTTATTACCTCGTTTCTTATATTTACTCAAAAGTTCTATCCTGAGGAGTATAAGGAATCTTAGCAAAATCAGGATTTGTTACAACTCCCATAAGACCTCTAACAACAGATTCTGAAGGATTTTCTACTATTGTAACATTAAGATTTGTCTCGCTCTTAATGAAATCCTCTAAATTATTAATCATAGATGTACCACCTGTGAAATATACGCCATCCTTAATAATATCAGCAGCAAGTTCTGGTGGAGTTCTCTCTAAGATAACTTTTATTGAATCCATAATTGAGTGAAGCGGATCAACAATAGCATCATAGATAACATCTGAAGAAATCTGAACGCTTACTGGAAGACCTGATAAAATGTTACGACCAAAGCCAGGAGCAAACTTCTCCTCTGTCTTAACCGCACTACCAAGTTCCTTCTTTAAACCTTCAGCAGTCTTAGAACCAATTACTAAATTATAAGCCTTTCTTACTGCAGAAATAATGCACTCATCAAGCTTATTGCCACCAATCTTAACTGACTTAGAAATTACAATACCACCAAGAGATAATACTGAAATTTCTGTTGTCTCAGCACCGATGTTAACAACCATAACACCCTTTGACTTTGTAACGTCAATACCTGCACCGATTGCATCAGCTACTGGCTTGTCTACTACGAATACGTTCTTAGCCTTAACCTTAGACTCTACTACTAATTCATAGAAAGCTCTCTTCTCAACTTCTGTAACATCAGTTGGTACTGCTATATAAAATTCTGTATTACCAGTTTTCTTTTCCTTATTAATCTTCTCATAGAAACTATAAAGAAGTGTCTGCATATTCTCGATGTCAGCGATTACGCCAAACTTAACTGGGAAAGAAACCTCAATATTCTCAGGTGTCTTCTCATACATCTCGTATGCTTCATCACCAAAAGCTAATAATTCGTTCTTATTAACAATGGCGATAATGTTCTTCTCATTAAGAATCTCGTTATCCTTAGTGCACATTTTAAAATTACTTGTTCCAATATCAATTCCGTATACGTTAGACATGTCGTATTCCTTTCCTTTCGGTTATAAAACCCTTTCCTTTAATTAAAAAATCCCAATAGCCTTGAGACTAACATAGGTATTGTCACCTATAACAATATGGTCAGTTAAATTAACTCCAAGAATTTTACCAGCCTCATAAATCTCTTTAGTCACATTAATGTCTGCCTTGCTAGGTGTAGGATCTCCACTTGGATGATTATGGATTAACATAATCTGTACAGCCCCGCTTTTAAGTGCCTTAATGAAAATGTCTCTCGTATCTATTAAGGAACTATTAACCGTGCCAACTGTCAAGACCATATCTTTAATTAAACAGCACTTACTATCTAATAAAACAAGAATTAGATGCTCCTGCTGTAAATGTCTTAAATCCTGCATATAAAACTTAGCCACCGTCTCAGACCTAGAAAAATCTAACTTCTCATTGGCCTTTAACTTAGCTAGTCTCTTTGAAAGCTCTATTATAGATTTAATCTGAATAGCCTTAACTCTACCAATGCCCTTTATCTTAACTAAATCATCAATTTCAAGAGAAGCAAGGCCAACTAAGCCTTTATTTCCCGCTGTATCATATAATAACTTAGCTAAGTCTAGCACCTTAATCTTACCAACTCCCGTTCGTAAAATCACTGCTAAAATCTCCACATCCGTTAAAGTCTCTATTCCATATCTTAAAGCCTTCTCATAAGGCATCAATTCAATGTCAATGCCCCCGTTGTTAAACATACTATTCATGTAATTAAATTACAGAATACCCCGTCTTAAATAACCTTAAAAACGATAATTGCAAGAATAATGCCAATAATACTTGCAACTGTCAGTTTAATCTGAAGAGCAATAGTAAAAATTATAACCCCTAAATCAATAGTAGTTAAATTTCCATCTACTGTTCCAATTGTTTGTCCGTAGCTTAGCCAAGAAATTCCAGGAACCCCTTTTGCAGCTTCAGCTACCAAACCGCCAAGTACTATCCCAATAATAATAAACAGTAACAATAACCAGCCATTTTTATACTTAGCCATTATATCCCCCTCTTTAGAATAATTTTCTTGATTACAAAATCACTTAAAATTATAGCACAGAACTATTTTAGCATAAATAGGGGGATTTTCAAGCACAATACTAATTTAAAACTTATTTAAATGTTAAAAAGACCAGCCTTAAACATCTCATTAGCACTCATCATAATACCAAGTTTAGCATGATACCATGTTAAGCCACCCTGGAAAAATACAAGGTATGGTTCCTTTAGTGGGCCATCTGCACTAAGCTCAATAGATGAACCCTGAACGAAAGCGCCGGCAGCCATAATAACATCTGAATCATAACCTGGCATTGCCCATGGCTCTGGTGTTAAGAAGCTATCTACTGGAGCAGCCATCTGAATACCCTTACAGAAAGCAAGTAAGCCCTCCTTAGAACCAAGCTCTACATTCTGAATAATATCATATCTATCTTCGCTTGCTGTCGGTCTACACTTAAAGCCTGCCTTCTCGTAAACATTTGCAGCAAAAATCGCACCTTTAAGAGCGCCTGCTACTACTGTTGGAGCAAGGAATAAGCCCTGATAGAAGCTTTGATTAAGAGTAAGGGAAGCACCAACTTCCTTACCAAGGCCAGGACTAGTTAATCTGTAAGCTGCCTGCTCGATGCATTCCTTCTTACCAACGATATAACCGCCACAAGGAGCAAGTCCGCCACCTGGGTTCTTAATTAAAGAACCAACGCACATATCAGCTCCAACCTCAGTTGGCTCAATCTCTTCTACAAATTCACCATAACAGTTATCTACCATACAAATAACTTCTGGCTTAATAGACTTAATAAAGCTAATAAGCTCGCCGATTTGCTCAACAGATAATGTAGGTCTTGTAGCATAGCCCTTTGAACGCTGAATTGTAACTAACTTAGTCTTTTCATTAATTGCGGCCTTAATTCCATCAAAATCAAAACTACCATCCTCAAGTAAATCCACCTGTCTATAGCTAATGCCGTATTCAGCAAGACTTCCCTTAGATTCTCTAATACCAATGATTTCATCCATAGTATCGTAAGGCTTTCCAACAGGTGATAAAAGCTCATCCCCTGGACGAAGCTGGGAAGCTAGTGCTACATTTAATGCATGTGTACCGCAAGTAATCTGTGGTCTTACAAGAGCATCTTCTGCTTTGAAAATGTCAGCATAAATCTCCTCTAATGTATCTCTACCTAAGTCATTATAGCCATAACCTGTTGTTCCAGATAAATGTGCCTCTGAAACCTTTGCCTTTTGCATAGCGCTAATAACCTTTAACTGGTTAAATTCTGCAACCTTATCGATTTTCTCAAATCTAGCCTTTAAATCATTCTCTACACTTTCGCAAAAGTCATAGACCTTTGGGTCGATGTTAAATTCATTACAATATGCTAATTTCACGATATTCCTCCAACTAATGCTTTTAAATTAATTCTCTATTCTTAATTTCAAGCATCATAAAATCAATTATTCTACTAAAGTCGTAATCAAGCTTTCCAATATCTACCCAAAGACAGTCCTTCTCTCGTCTAAACCAAGTAAGCTGTCTCTTTGCAAACCTTCTTGTATCACGCTTGATTATTTCCTTAGCTTCCTCCAAAGAATACTTGCCATCTAAATAGTCAAGAATCTCTTTGTAACCTATGCCCTGCATAGACACAAGGTCTTTAGTGTACCCCATTTTAGCTAATTTTTCAACTTCACTAACAAGGCCATCTAAAAACATCTTGTCCACTCTTTTATCAATTCTTTCATAAAGAGCATCTCTATCATCATTTAATACGAAGTAAACATAATTAAAAGGAGAAGTCCTCTGCTTTTGAGTCTCATTATGCTTAGAGAAAAGCTCCCCTGTCTGATGAAAATACTCCAAAGCCCTAGCAACTCTCTTTACATTATTAGCATGTATACTAGCCGCAGACTCTTTATCCACCTCATCTAACTTAGCGTGTAGAGCTTCATTTCCATAAGTCTTAGCATATTCATATAAAGAATTTCTATACTCGCTATTATCATCCTCAGTCTTTGTAAACTCCACATCATATAAAAGAGCCTGCACATAAAAGCCAGTACCACCAACTACAATAGGAATCTTTCCTTCATGTCTGATTTCTTCAATCGCCTTTAGAGCCATTTCCTTAAAAACCATAACATTAAACTCATCCTTAGGATCAAGACAGTCAATTAAGTAATGCTTAACTCCCTCCATCTCTTCCTTTGTAATCTTTGCAGTACCAATATCCATGCCCCTATAAACCTGCATAGAATCAGCACTAATAATAGAACCGTTAATGGCCTTTGCAAGCTTTATAGAACTAGAAGTTTTACCAACCGCTGTTGGTCCAGATATAATTATTAAAGGTTGTTTGTCTTTATTTTCCATAAATTTATTAACCTACTATTCTCTTAAACTTTCTTTCAATATCATACTTAGTCATAATAATCAAAGTTGGTCTGCCATGAGGACAATTGTAAGGATTATCAAGAGTCATAAGCTCTGCCATAAGCTCCTCCACCTCATTAATAGACAACTTATTATTACCCTTAACCGCCGCTTTACAAGACATGGTCGCCACTCTATCCGTAAAAATTTCTGCCTCACCAGACTTATAATCCTCAGTTAAATTATCCAAAATCTCTATAAAAAGCGCCTTATAATCAAGAGTTGGAAGGCCTGCAGGAATTCCTGTAAGCTTATATTCATTGCCACCAAACTCCTCAATTTCATAGCCCAAGTCCTTAAAGCGCTTCATATTTTCTTTTAATAACTCCTCTTCTCTCATGTTAAGAGTAAGAATAACCGGAGGCATAATCATCTGTGAAGACATTTCCTTTTCATGCAAATGTTTCATAAAACGCTCATATAGCACCTTCTCGTGAGCTGCGTGCTGATCCATCATATAAAACTTATCCCCCAGCTCAAATAACCAGTAAGTCTCAAAGAGCTGGCCAATAATCCTATACTTTGGCTTATTAGTCTGGGCTAATAATTTATCATCAAAAATGGACATCTGCTCTGAAGTCTTTAGCTTATCATTAACAGCCTCATACTCCTTTAAATCCTCTTTAATCATTTCATTAGAACGCTTGATTTCAAAAGGCTCAGGAAGTCTTTCCTTATTAATATTAGGCTTAACCTGATTTTCAATCTCTGCAGCAGATACCTTATCGATTCTTCTCTCCTGATAGTTTGAAGCAAGATTTGAGGAATTATGATTTGAAACACCGTTAGAATTTCCAATTCCACGAAAACTAGCCATACCAAATTTAACTTCAGTATCCTTCTTATCATGCTGATTTAGGCTAGCAGCCACAGTCCTTTCTTCCTTCTCACTATTAGGGCCCACAGGAACATTTGCTGCAAGCTCCTGAGCCTTTAGGCAAGAAAGCACGCTTGCATATACAAAATTATAGACATAATCATTGTTTGCAAAGCGAAGCTCCATCTTTGAAGGATGCACATTTACATCAATAATTTCAGAATTAATTGTAAAATGTATCGCTGTAAATGGATAATTCTTTGGCATTACAAAGCCCTTATAGGCATCCTCAATGGCCTTATTAATAATGTTACTTTTAATGTAACGGCCGTTGATGTAATAATTCTCGTAACTTCTATTACCTCTACAAATAAAAGGCTTACAAATAAAACCCTTCATGGAAATATCCATGGTCTTTGCATTAATTTCATAAAGATTTGCAGTAATTTCCCTACCATAAACACTATAAATAATGTCCTTTAAATTAGTGTTACCAGAAGTGTGCAATTTATTGTTATTATTAGCAATAAATCTAAAAGAAACATCTGGATGTGAAAGGGCTAGGTACTGCATAAGAGAGTTAATATAGCCCCCTTCTGTGTTGGCAGATTTTAAAAATTTACGACGAACTGGAGTATTGTAAAATAAATTTCTTACAACAATTGTTGTACCATCAGGGGCGCCAACCTCCTCTAGACTTTTCTCCTTACCGCCTTCTATTACGTAACGATAGCCATTTAGCTTATCCTTAGTCTTAGTAATTAATTCCACCTGAGCCACCGCTGCAATACTTGCAAGGGCCTCACCTCTAAAGCCAAGAGAAGATACGCTAATTAAATCTTCAATAGACTTTATCTTACTTGTGGCATGTCTAAGAAAGGCCGTTGGAATCTCATCTCCGTTAATACCACTGCCGTTATCAGTTACTCTTATAAAACTAATTCCGCCTTCTTTAATTTCTACTGTAATTGCGCTTGCTCCGGCATCGATAGCATTTTCAACAAGCTCCTTAACAATAGACTGAGGTCTATCAACTACTTCACCAGCTGCAATCTTGTTAATTGTAGCCTGATCTAGCATCTTAATTGGCATATTATCCCTCCCAACTTTAGCCTTAATTTATGTCTTTTTTAGTAAAGCGGACATTCGGAATCCGCTTCGCTACTTCCTCATGAACGCAGTGGCACTTTGTGCCACCTGTCAGAAGGGGCTTTAACCCCTTCTGACACTAGTAAGCTTTATACCCCCGCTTAAAGCTTACGCTTTTGAAGCGGGGGATTGCTTACACTGCGTTCAAAAATTCTACCATCTATTCTTTAACTTGCCCTGTAGCTTGTAGAGCTCATTAAGGGCATCAATAGGTGTCATATTAGTTATATCAAGATTTCTTAAATCATCTAAAATGTCATTATCTGGAACCGCATCAAATAGTGTCATCTGTCTTACATCAAGGTCAGACACGCTCTTATACTCTTCTCCAATCTTAGAGCTTTGCTTTGAATACTGAGCAATATCCTTAGCCTTCATGGAAATGTCTGCATTGCTAAGTTCAAGTACTAATTCCTTAGCTCTATCAAGTACTGTTTCAGGAACTCCTGCAAGTCTTGCCACCTGAATACCATAACTCTTATCCGCGCCGCCCTTTACAATCTTTCTAAGGAATACTATATCATCTCCCTTTTCCTTAACGGCAATGCAAAGATTCTTAACACCTGCTAGAGACCCTTCAAGTTCAGTAAGCTCATGATAATGAGTTGCAAAAAGTGTCTTAGCACCTAGAATCTTAGTATTAGCAATGTGCTCAACTACAGCCCAAGCAATACTTAGTCCATCAAAGGTAGAAGTACCACGGCCAATCTCATCTAGAATAATAAGACTGTTTTTAGTAGCATTTCGTAAAATGTTGGCAACCTCTGTCATCTCCACCATGAAGGTAGACTGTCCACTAGCCAAATCATCTGATGCACCAACTCTTGTAAAGATTCTATCTACTAGGCAAATGTTAGCAGAACTTGCAGGTACAAAAGAACCAGTTTGTGCAAGCAAGCAAATAAGAGCTGTCTGTCTCATATATGTAGACTTACCAGCCATATTAGGACCCGTTATAATTGCCACTCTATTGGCGTTATTATCAAGATATGTATCATTTGAAACAAACATATCTCCTGAAATCATCTTCTCAACCACTGGATGTCTACCATCCTTAATATCAATGATTCCCTTTTCATTAATTCTAGGTCTTGTAAAGTTATTATTTACTGCAACCACTGATAGAGAAGCAAATACATCAATCATTGCCACTGCTCTTGCAGTCTTTTGAATACGTAAAACCTCTCCTGCAATCTTATCTCTAACCTCAACAAATAAGTCATATTCTAGAGAATACAGCTTATCTTCAGCCCCAAGAATCATATCTTCAAGCTTCTTTAACTCATCCATTGTATAACGCTCAGCATTAGTTAAAGTCTGCTTTCTAACCCAGTTATCAGGAACTAAAGACTTAAAGGAATTAGTAACCTCTAAGTAATAACCAAAAACCTTATTGTATTTAATACGTAAGTTCTTAATGCCTGTTGCCTCACGTTCACGCTCTTCTATAGCTGAAAGCATATCCTTACCGTTAATCTTCGCATTTTTTAACTCATCAACTTCAGCAGAATAGCCATCCTTAATAAGTCCACCATCACGCATAGCAATTGGTGGATCATCAATAATAGCTGCTGAAATTAAATTGTATAAATCAGACAAATCATCTAATTCATTAAAATATTCTTTGAATAAATCAGACTTAAATCCTCCAATAATTCTCTTAATATGAGGTAACATTTCCAAAGAATTCTTAAAAGCAATTAAGTCTCTTGGATTAGCTGAATGACAACTAATCTTAGTCATGATTCGCTCTAAATCATAGATAGGATTTAGATATTCTCTAAGCTCTTCCCTATCAATGGCATGATTATTAAGCTCCTCAATAGCATCCTGTCTTCTAATAATTTCTTCTTTATTAATAAGAGGCTGCTCAATTAAAAGTCGAAGGGATCTAGCACCCATTGCAGTCTTAGTCTTATCAAGTACCCAAAGAAGAGAACCCTTCTTTTGCTTCTCTCTCATGGTCTCAACCAATTCAAGGTTTCTTCTTGATGAAGAATCGATAAGCATATATTTTCCTGTAGTATAAGGAACTAGATTAGTAATATGTGAAAGCTCTGTCTTTTGAGTCTCTTTTAGGTAGACAAGAAGGGAGCCTGCAGCATTAATTCCAACAGTTAAGTCAGCAAGACCAAGACCTGTAAGGTCAGTCACATGAAAATGTTCCTCTATGGTTCTCTTTGCTGTATCATCATCAAAATACCAATTATCAAGAGTTGATACAGAAATATTTAACTTATCACAAACTGTATTAATATCAATTCCTGACATTAAAAAATACTCATTAATAATGATTTCTGATGGAGTAAATTTATTAATTTCATCAATTAAAGCAGAGCCAGTTGTTAGCTCTGTTACAAAGAATTCTCCTGTAGAATAATCTACTAAAGACACTCCTAATTTCTCACCAAGATAAAAAATACTCATAGTGTAATTATTCTTAGTTTCATCAAGAGCACTAGATTCAATATTAGTACCAGGCGTTACAACCCTGATAACCTCTCGCTTAACAAGACCCTTTGCAGTTTTAGGATCTTCTACCTGTTCACCAATGGCCACCTTGTGACCATTAGCTACAAGTCTATTAATATAGCCTTCGGCAGCATGGAAAGGGATACCACACATAGGTGCCCTTTCCTCCTGTCCGCAATCTTTTCCTGTAAGAGTTAACTCAAGCTCTTTTGATACCTGAATGGCATCGTCAAAAAACATTTCATAGAAATCGCCTAATCGATAAAAAAGAATACAATCCTTATATTCTTCCTTAGTCTTTAGATATTGTTGCATCATCGGTGAATATTCAGCCATTTCTTCTCCTCCATTTTTTATTTGTGCTTAAACTAACTCGCCCATGTAATAAAAGCCCTTGCATTCCACAAGTTTAACATCCACAAGGGAACCAATTAAGGATGCATCTCCCTTAAAGTGAACTAAGATGTTATTAGTCATACGGCCTGTTACCATGCCCTCTTCGTGATCATCAAGTCCTTCAACAAGTACTCTTGCTGTCTGGCCTTCAAATCTCTTACTGTTCTTATGACAAACTTCATCTACCACTTCAAGTAAGCGGTTAAATCTATCCTTAACCACATCCTCTGGCACCTGTTCTTCAAACTTGGCAGCAGGTGTACCTGTTCTTTTTGAGTAAATAAATGTGTAAGCACTGTCGTAATTTGCCTTACGTACCACGTCAAGAGTTTCAAGGAAATCTTCTTCTGTCTCACCTGGGAAACCAACAATAATATCAGTTGTAAATGAAACATTAGGAAGCTTAGCTCTAATTCTATCAATTAATGATAAATACTCTTCCTTAGTGTAACGTCTGTTCATCTTCTTTAGAAGTCTTGTACTACCACTCTGCACTGGCATATGGAAGTGGTTACAAATCTTAGTAGATTTTGAACAGACTTCAATAACATCATCACCAAAATCAGATGGGTATGGTGTCATAAATCTAATTCTCTCTAAACCTTCAATCTTATCAATTTCAGCTAAAAGGTTTGCAAATGTAACATCATCATCAAGTCCCTTGCCATATGAGTTTACATTTTGTCCAAGAAGCATAACTTCCTTAACGCCATCTGCTACAAGGTGCTCGATTTCTCTTACAATTTCCTTAGGTTCACGACTCTTTTCTCTACCACGAACATAAGGCACGATACAATAAGTACAGAACTTATCGCAGCCATACATAATATTAACGCCAGACTTAAATGGGAACTTTCTCTCTACAGGTAAATTTTCTACAATTTCATTAGTATCCTGTCTAATGTCAACAACCTGCTTATTAGTTGTGATTCTTTCATAAATAAGCTGTGCTAACTCATAGATATTAAATGTACCAAATACAATATCTACAAATCTATATGACTTCTTAATCTTTTCAACTACCTCTGGCTCCTGCATCATACAACCGCAAAGAGCAATAAGCATATGAGGCTTCTTTCTCTTTAAGCCACGTAACTGACCTAATCTACCATAAACTCTTAAGTTGGCATTCTCTCTAACTGTACATGTATTATATAAAACAAAATCGGCCTTAGTTTCATCATCTGTTTCCACAAAGCCAATTTCCTTTAAAATTCCTAGTAATTTCTCTGAGTCTCTTGCATTCATCTGGCAACCAAATGTATTAATGCAAGCGTAAAGTGGTCTGCCAAGTCTATTCTTTAAATCCATAATATACTCTTGGCACTTTCCAATATATTCTATCTGAACTGAAAGCTCTTCGCTGCTTTCAACTGCTTCCTTAATTTTCTGAACTGGTTTAATCTTATCTAATTCCTTTTTAATTTCCGTATTCATAAAAATATCCTTTACTTACAATTTATTATTTCTTTTTCAGTAATAACCTTGTCTACATCTATATCAAATTCATTTGCTATTAATTCATCTACAAGCTGAAATTCAAAACTAAGGGCAACTTTTAAAAGCTTAGGATTAACTCTTGCATTAAATCTGTCATAAAATCCGCCGCCATAACCTAACCTATGTCCTTTTTTATCAAAAGAAAGACCGGGCATTATAATGCAAAAGCTATCATCAATACTAGCTTCATCAAGCTCTTCTAAATTTAGTTTTGGCTCTAAAATCTTCATGCACCCTGGCTCTAAATCTTCTAAGCTATTTATCTTAAAAAATCTCATAAGTCCCTGGCCTAAATCCACTACACGAGGCACATATACATTAACGCCTGCCTCAAAAAATTTTAGAATTAATTTTCTTGTATCAACTTCCACATTAGTACTTACATAGATAAGTACATTTTTTACAAAAGCCAATTCCTCTAATTTAAAGAGATTGTCCGCTATTCTATCGCTTAAACTAGCTAATTCTTTTTTTGAAAATGTGTTTCTTCTTTCTTTAATTAACTTCCTTAGCTCTGTCTTTTCCATGTTCTAGTTACCTATTCTTAGTCCAAATCCCTAGCCTAAATTCTAAATTGTCAAGACTCGCTCGCGAGTCTTGCGCGCCGGATTCGGGTCTGCTTCAGCAGACAAATTCCTGTCCGAATCCGTGCGCATCCTCGCGGAGCGTTTAACTCAGTCGGAGCTTGTACTCCGACTGAGTTAAGTCCAAACTTAGTTACCGTTTTTCTTAGCTTCTTCTAATTCTTTCTTGGCCTTTAATTTCATCTTCTCATCATGTCTTTCCTTAACATCAATAATGCTGCCATCAGGATTTTGAATCTTAATTGTCTCAAGAGAACCTCTTAAATTCTCGCGGAAAATCTTAACATATTCTTTTCTTAATTTATCCTGCTCTTCTTTTTCAGCAGTTGTTAAGCCTTCAGCCTTAGACTTTCTATAGAGTTCATTAATTCTATCAAGTCTTTCCTGCATATTCATAAAACTACTTCCTTTCTATCTTAAAAACTAAAGTGTAAAAATAAGCAAATTATTTCCTGTGGAAATACAGTACTTATAGTCTGCCTTTGTTGTAAAAACCTTAGTATGTATATCTGGGAATCGAACTACTTCAATGTAGTTTGAGCCCTCATTAAAAAATGGAATCTTGTGCTTCTTTCTAGATAAAACCAAAAGGTCATTCTCTACAAATTTCACATAGACATCTGCTCCAAACTTTGCCTCAATCTTTTGGTTATTTAGATTAAGCATAGTAGTTTGAGTCTTAGCTCTGCTTATCATATATGGTGTGTCGTTAATGATGTAGGTATAACTTAAGTCCGTGCTTTTATAAACGTCATTATTAAGACGTACCTGCTTTACATCATTTTCATAATCATAAAAAACGATCTTCTCTGAATGATATTCAGCGGAGAACTTAGAATAAACCACCTTACCCTCAGTTATCTTAATGTATGGGAAAGTGGAATCCTTCTTTGCAACATCAAGTCTTTCCATGCTAACATTGGCCCCGTTAAGGGAATTCTCTGAAATAAACTGTCTAATATTAACAATTCCAATAATCTCAGTCTCTGGTGTTATCTGCTCGTTAGTTTCAAACTCGTCCACCACGTCTGCCTCATCCACTAAGGCATAAGAACTTATTAAAATGTCCTTCTTCTTATTGTCATTCTTAAATTGCTCAAAAGTCTTGCTTGCTCCAAGTTTAACCACGCAATTATTACCACTAATTGGAATAATTCTCTCAACACCTAAAACTCCCACTAGAGAATTCTCAATAGGAATGTCTCTGTCTTGATTTGTCTCATGAAGAATTATTCTCTTGAATTTACTAGTCTTTCTATCAATCTGCTCAATCAATAGATAATTTCCATCAATTGCAAAGATAAGAAGTCTATCCTCTATGTCTGATTTATTCATAGAAAATTTGTAACTTTTAGAAATCTCATCATTATCGAATTGATATTTATAAAGAATTACCCAAAAGCTTTCTGCAGTCTCTTCCTCAAGGGAAACAAAGTATATATAGTTTGGATCCTTACTTGCATAAGAAATCTCTCCAAACAAATACTTCTTAATTCCTGCACCAATTTCAAAACGTTCATTAGTTGACGCATTAAGCAAAAACATCTTCTTAGACCTAAATCGATTGCTAAAAATCGACTCGTCATTCTGAGTTTGAAGTAACAATTCGCCAGCTAGGGGTATATATTTACTTTCTTCGGCATTCTTAATAAGCTGAATATCCATATATCCTCCGAAATTAATCGATTAGTGAATTAAGGTTGAAATTCTCAATCTTGTTGCTCTTAAAAATTGTACCAACACTTTCACCCTTTAAAACTCTATTAATATTTTCAATGTCATTACCATTAGTAATAACCATATCTGCACCTGAATAAGTAGCAATCTTAGCAGCCACAAGCTTAGCTGCCATGCCCCCTGTACCGACACTACTCTTTGAGCTGTCCTTACCCATATCAAGGGTCGTATCATCTAGTGTATCTACGCACTCAATAAATTTAGCATCTGGATTAGAATTAGGATCATCTGTATATAATCCGTCAATATCTGATAAAAGAATTAGCAAATCAGCCCCAATAATAGCTGAAACAATTGCTGATAATCTATCATTATCTCCAAATGTATTAAGCTGTTCAATCTCATATGTTGAAATTGTATCATTCTCATTAACTATAGGAATTGCATGTAGTTTTAATAATTCGTCAAATGTATTTCTAGCATTCAATCTATTAGTCTTATTAAGGACTGTGTTCTTTGTCATTAAAACCTGTGCTGCTAAAGAATTATATTCAGCAAAAATCTTCTGATAAACCATCATAAGCCTAGCTTGACCAATTGCTGCACAAGCCTGCTTAACCGGTAACTCCGACGGCTTACAATCAAGACCAATAGCATTTCTTCCTACTGCAATAGCACCAGAAGACACTAAAACTACGTCTCTACCTGAATTCTTAATATCCACCAAAGTTCTTACCAACTTCTCAATCTTTAATAGGTTTAATCTGTCTGTGTTCTCATGCATAAGTGATGAGGAACCTATCTTAATAACTATTCTTTTTTTGCCTTTAATTGCTTCTCGTAAATTCTCCATATAGTCACCTTTAGCCCTAAAAAATCCTTGCAAAACCTAAAGTTTCACAAGGATTAATTTTACTATATTTCCTAAAAAAAGTCTAGTTTATAAAGCTCTTGGCAATTGCCTCGCAAGCCTTCATTCCATCTACTGCCGCACTAGTTATACCGCCTGCATAACCAGCACCCTCACCACATGGTATTAGACCCTTAATATTTATTGAATAATAATCATCATTTCTTAAAATCTTAACGGGCGATGAAGTTCTTGATTCCACGCCTAATAGTAGTGTTTCCTCGTTATCATAGCCCTTAATAAACTTATCAAAACCATGAATTCCTTCAGTTAATGAACTTGTTATAAATTCTGGTAAAACTTCTCTTAAATTTGAAAGCTTATAATCCCCCTTAGTATTAGGCATTACCTTACCAAGACTAGTTGACTTGACACCCTTATCAAAATCTCCAAAGGTCTGTACAGGAATCTTACCTTCACCTTCTCTATAAGCAGCAGCCTCAAGTTTTCTCTGAAATTTCATACCATCAAGTACATTTTCACCAAAATCCTTAGGAGTTACGGTTACAATAATTGCAGAGTTTGCATTCTCACCCGCACGGCTTGAATAGCTCATTCCGTTAACGGCAAGCTCTCCCTCCTCACTTGATGCATTAACCACATAGCCGCCTGGGCACATACAGAAGGAATAAACTCCTCTCTCCTCGCCGCTAGCATGAGTCTTATAAGTCACCTTATAATCTGCAGTTGGAAGCTTATAATTTGGATTATCAAGGGCAGCCCCGTAAGCATTTCTATTAATAAGTTCCTGCTTGTGCTCTACTCTAACGCCCACAGCAAAAGGCTTTGCAGTCATCATAATGCCTAGCTTATCAAGCATTTCAAAGGTATCTCTTGCACTATGTCCAATAGCTAGGATTACCTTTCTAGCTGTTTTTGTAAAAATTTTACCTGTAGTTAAATCCTTAATCTCTAGGGAGTCTATCTCCTTTTCCCCACTTGGATTAGCCTTTAAATTAATAGTCTCAAGCTTTGATGCAAAATGTATCTCTCCGCCATTAGCCTTAATCTCTTCTCTAATACTTACAATGACCTTTGCTAGGACATCTGTTCCAATATGTGGCTTATTAACATAAAGAATCTCCGGATTTGCCCCGTGTTCTACAAAGGTATTAAGAACATAACTAATCCTTCCGGTACTCTCATGAATACTTGAATTTAATTTACCATCTGAAAATGTACCAGCCCCGCCTTCGCCAAACTGTACATTACAGTTTATATCAAGCTTTTCACCTGACCAAAAGCCATTAACCTTTTCCTGTCTTTTTGAGATTTCAAGACCTCTCTCATAGACAATAGGTCTAAGGCCCATTCTAGATAAATTAAGGGCTGCAAAAATTCCTGCAGGACCAAAACCTATAATAACAGGTCTTTCCTCTTCACTAATTTCACGTCCCTTAGTGCTTGTATCTAACTGATAAATTATTTTTTTAGATAGAGTCACATTCTTATCTCTAGTTCTTTTTAATATATCCTTAAAGCTCTTTCCCTTAACACTTAAGACATTGACGCTATAAAGATAGATAATCTCTGGCTTATGTCTTGAGTCAATAGAACGCTTTAAAATCTCATATTTAATATCTTCCTTGCCTAAATTAAGGGCCTTTCTAATCTTTTTTTCAATTAAATCAAGGCCGTCATTTGGCTTACATTTAATATTAGATATTCTAATTACTTCCTGTTCCACTATATTCTCCTATTATCTTTTTAGATAGCTTGTGAGCCGATGAAAAAGCCCACTGTAAATTGTAGCCACCGCACATGCCATCTACATCTACAATCTCGCCACAAAAATATAGACCTGGATATTTCTTTGACTCTAAGTCGTTTGTTAACTCGCTAAATAAAACTCCACCCTGTAAAACTTGAGCGAAGTTCTCTCCCTTAGAATCTATAATTTCAAGACTGGTATTTTTAAGGGCCTTGCAAATCTTATCAATATCCTTAGAAGTTAAATTACTAGCCTTTATATCTAGGTCCACATTAATATTCTTTAAAATAAATTCCATTAATTTATGATTAATAAAGCCATCAAAAAGTTCTCTTAAAAATTTAGTTTGTCCATTTTTTACAATAAGAGAAACATTTTCAAAAAGCTCCTCTTTAGTAAAATCTGGTGTAATATCAAGGCTTGCATACACCTTCCTTTTATCGTTCAAGGCAGCAGTCGCATATCTACTTACCTGAAAAATAGGGATTCCCGAAATACCATAATCTGCATACTGAATCTCACCTGTATCAGAGGCAATTTCCTTACCATCCACAAGAATTGTAACCTTACCAAGAGCTCTTACTCCCTTAGCTAGCTTAATAAACTTATTGTCTGCCTTTAGTGCTACTAGGGCTGGTAGAAATTTTTTGTATTTAATGGACATGTCCTTTAGGAATTCTTCCTGATTAGACTTTCTTTTATTATCTATACTTGCATTAGTTCCTGTAGCAATTATAAGCTTCTTTGCCTTAATGGTGATTGGAAAGCTTGCCTCCTGCTTTTTAGAAGTATCCTCCATATTTTCAAGGCAGTTTACAAGGAAATAATCTCCTTCCTTTTTAAAGGACTTAAAACTGCAATTAAGGAACTGCTTAACTTTCTTACTTTCTATATCAAGTCTTAAGGCATTAACCACGCTAAGAGCTGTCTCAGATCTAGGATAGACATAGCCATCTCTAACTTTAGTTAAAACTCCAAGCTCCTTAAAGTAATTAATAACTTCCTTGTTATCAAACTCCTTAATTATGGCAAAGGCCTTATCTCTATCTTCATTTTGATAGTTTTCTTCATTAAGATTTAGATTTGTGAAATTACATTTTCCATTGCCAGTTTGTAAAAGCTTAGCACCAAGCTTATTGTTAGCCTCAACCACTGCGCACTTAAGGCCTGTAGTTGATAAAAGGCTAGCCGCAAAAAGCCCTGAAGCTCCCGCTCCCACTATTAGGCAATCATATTCAAAAAAATCTTTCATAATCAATCCTTATATCTCTTAGTTTTACTTATTCTTCCTATACAATCTTATAGTTTAAAGGAAAATGCTAACAAATCCCCTAAGCTATATCTTTTTATTTCCTTATCCACTTCCACAAGGCAAATTGCATTCTCATTCATAAATTCAGACATTACCTGTCTACAAATGCCGCATGGATAAGCCGCACCCTTCTTTGAAACTACTGCAATCTTTACAAACTTTTTCTCGCCAGTAGATACGGCCTTAAAAATTGCTGTTCGCTCTGCGCAATTTGTAGCGCCATAAGATGCATTTTCAATATTAGCTCCTGTAAAAATCTTGCCATCTTCTGTTAAAAGAGCAGCTCCCACAGGGAACTTCGAGTATGGAGAATAAGAAAACTTCATTGCCTTCTTAGCCTCTTTAATTAAGGCCTCATCTTCCTTTGTGGCCTTAGTAATCATCTTTATATCCTTATCTCTTGTAATATCAAGACGAGCTAGGACATCTTCCTGCTTTCCTTCCATCTCCTTAGCCTCAGGCTCAGTCATGTGATCATAGCCAAATAAATGCATCATGCTATGGGCCACAAGAAAGGCAAGTTCTCTAAGGGGAGAATGACCATACTTGTCGGCCTGCTCATAAACCTTCTCAATTGAAACCACAATGTCCCCTAGCATAAGCTCGTCAGTTTCAGGATTAAAGTAGTCCTCGTGATTCTCCTCTAAAAACTTCTTTATGCTCTTAAAGTCTCCCGGCTCCACGTAGTTAAGGCCTGGGAAAGAAAGTACATCTGTTGCTGAATCTACATCTCTATACTGCTTATTAATTTCATGAATTTCCTCATTATCTGTAATTGTTACATTAAGTTCTGCCTTATAAGGACATTTTACATAATCAATAGCCTCAATAATAACTGATCTAATAACGTCTTCGTAGTTAAAATCAAATTTCTTATCTGTATTATATTCAATGTAAATTCCCATAAATATACCTCTCAATTCTTCCTTAGGCTCTTGGCCTTTTATTTACCTTTTTATTTTTTAAAAGCTCTATTCTTTGGGGCTTTTTTCTTCTTTTCTAACTTCTCTTCATAGTTTTCATAAGCCTTTACAATCTTTTGAACAAGAGGATGTCTTACAACGTCCTTATTAGTTAGTTTTGCAAATGCAATGCCATCCACTCTAGACAAGACCTTAATTGCCACTTCTAAACCAGACTGTGTATTAAAAGGTAAATCCTTCTGAGTCATATCACCTGTTACAACTACCTTACTTCCAAAACCAATTCTTGTAAGGAACATCTTCATCTGGGCTGGTGTTGTATTCTGTGCTTCATCAAGGATAATAAAGGCATTATCAAGAGTTCTACCTCTCATGTAGGCAAGAGGTGCAACCTCAATAAGCCCCTTCTCCATATTAGCTGTAAAGCTCTCAGCTCCCATAATCTGATAAAGAGCATCATAAAGTGGTCTAAGATAAGGATCAACCTTACTTTGTAAGTCACCTGGCAAGAATCCAAGCTTTTCGCCCGCTTCAATTGCAGGTCTTGTTAAAATAATTCTATTAACCTCATTGTTCTTAAAAGCCGTAATGGCCATTGCCATAGCAAGATATGTCTTACCTGTACCTGCAGGACCGATACCAAAAGTAACCATGTTATCTCTAATCATATCAACATATTCTTTCTGACCTAGTGTCTTTGGCTTAATTGGTCTACCTGCAATAGTTCTTGCAATGGTATCTGAATCTATCTCAAGCATCATATCTGATTGCTTATTCTCTAAAACTAAAGAAAGGGCATAATCAACATTTTGTCTAGTTATCTGATTGCCCCTATTATTAAGTGTAACTAAGTTATTAAGAACCTCAACAGCGCTTCTAACATTAGTTTCCTCACCTATTACTTTTACATTCTCATCTCTTGCGATAATATCAACGTGCAATGTTCTCTCAATCGCCTGTACATATTCATCAAACTGTCCAAATACATTAACCGCAGCACTAGCTGGGATATTAATCATCTTTTCTAATTCGCTCATCTACTACACTCCAAGATAAAATTGATAAAAAAGCTAGCATACAATGTATGCTAGCCTCATTATCTTTACAATTATAATTAGTTGTACTTACGTTTTCTAGCAGCTTCAGACTTCTTCTTACGTCTTACGCTTGGCTTTTCGTAATGTTCTCTCTTACGAATTTCCTGCTGAATGCCAGCCTTAGCACAGTTTCTCTTGAATCTGCGTAAAGCGCTATCTAATGATTCGTTTTCTTTAACGATTACGTTTGACATACTTCCCTGACCACCCTTCTGTTGCAAATTGTGCATCAATACATAATTATAAATATAGGGTATTCTAATCGCACAACTAAAATTATACCATATATTTTATTTTCGTCAACTAGTTTTGAACTAAAAGTTTAGACTAGTTTAACTGACCTTCTAATTCAGATGCTACCTTTGAAAGTAACTCATCAATACCAGCAGCATTCTTACCACCAGCCTGAGCCATGTTAGGACGACCACCGCCGCCACCTCCAACGATTGGAGCAAGACTCTTAATTAAGTTACCTGCATGAGCACCAGCCTTAACAGCATCATCTGTTGCCATAGCAATTAAGTTAACCTTACCATCATTATCAGATGCAAGTAATACAACACCTGACTTGATTTCTGTCTTTAACTTATCGCCTAAGTTTCTAAGTTCGTTCATATCAACGCCTGATAACTTAGTAGCGATTAACTTAAAGCCCTTAACTTCAACTGCATCACTCGAAACATCACCAAGAGCGTTGTTTGCAAGTTCAGCCTTAAACTTTTCATTCTCGCTTGAAAGTGCCTTAACTTCATCATTTAATGAGTTAATCTTATTAATTAACTGAGCAGGTTCAACCTTAGCTGCCTTAGCTGCATTGCTTAATTCTTCTTCAAGCTTAGCATAGTAGTTTAATACGCCCTTATCTGTAAGAGCCTCTAATCTTCTAACACCAGCTGCAACACCTGACTCACCAACGATCTTAAATAATCTAATATTAGCTGTATTAGCTACATGTGTACCACCACAGAATTCCTTAGAGAAATCGCCCATAGATACAACACGTACCTTCTCGCCATACTTTTCACCAAAGAGGGCCATAGCACCAGTCTTCTTAGCTTCATCAATTGTCATAACATCTGTTACAACAGGAACAGCCTTTGCAATCTGCTCATTGACTAATTCTTCAACCTTAGCTAATTCTTCCTTAGTTACGCTCTGGAAGTGAGTAAAGTCGAAACGAAGTCTTTCTGGATTTACAAATGAACCCTTCTGTTCTACGTGATCACCTAAAACAGTTCTTAAAGCCTTCTGTAAAAGGTGAGTAGCTGAGTGGTTCTTACATGTGTCAGCTCTACCAGCTTCATCAACACAAAGTGTAACCTTATCACCCTGCTTAATCATACCCTTTGTCATTTCACCAACGTGACCAATCTTGCCACCCTTTAAGTGAATTGTAGTCTCAACTTTAAATTCGCCTTCAGGAGTTGTAATAATACCCTTATCACCTTCCTGGCCACCCATTGTGCCATAGAAAGCTGTCTTATCAACGATAATTGTACCCTTATCACCTTCTGTTAAAGCATCAACAATTTCTTCCTCTGTTGTTAAAACAAGGACTTCGCCTTCATTTGTTAACTTGTCATAGCCAACAAATTCAGAGCTAATTGTTGGATCAATATCATCATAAACTGTTGCGTCAGCACCCATGTAGTTAGTAGTCTTTCTAGCATTACGAGCCTTAACTCTCTGCTCTTCCATAGCCGCTTTAAAGCCTTCTTCATCAACAGTAATATCTTTTTCTTCAAGGATTTCCTTTGTTAAATCAATAGGGAATCCGTAAGTATCATATAACTTAAATGTATCAGCACCGCTAAGAACCTTAGAGTTGTTCTTTGCAAGCTCATCCATCATATCGTTAAGAATTGTAAGACCCTGATCAATTGTCTTATTAAACTTATCTTCTTCTTCAGAGATAACCTTTAAGATAAATGTCTTCTTCTCTTCTAATTCTGGGTAACCATCCTTAGAACCTTCAATAACTGTCTCACATAATTCACCAAGGAACTTATGGTTAATTCCAAGTAATCTACCGTGTCTAGCTGCTCTTCTAAGTAATCTTCTAAGAACATAGCCTCTACCTTCGTTAGAAGGCATGATACCATCTGATACCATAAATGTTACAGAACGAATGTGATCTGTAATAACACGGATAGAAACATCCTGCTTTTCAGAATCCTTATACTTAACACCAGCGATTTCGCAAACCTTGTCACGAAGTGCCTGTAATGTATCTACATCAAAGATAGAATCTACATCCTGAACAACTACAGCAAGTCTTTCAAGACCCATACCTGTATCGATGTTCTTCTGAACTAATTCTGTGTAGTTTCCCTTACCGTCGTTGTTAAACTGTGAGAAAACGTTATTCCATACTTCCATGAATCTGTCGCCTTCGCCACCCATAACATCCTCAGGGCCTATACCGTACTTTTCACCACGGTCATAATAGATTTCAGAACATGGACCACAAGGACCAGCACCATGCTCCCAGAAGTTATCTTCCTTACCAAATCTATAAATTCTATCAGCTGCAACGCCGATTTCCTTATTCCAAATTTCAAAAGCTTCATCATCATCAACATAAACTGAAGGATATAATCTGTCTGGATCAATACCAACAACTTCTGTTAAGAATTCCCATGACCAATGAATAGCTTCTGTCTTAAAATAATCACCAAATGAGAAATTACCAAGCATTTCAAAGAAAGTACCGTGTCTTGCAGTCTTACCAACGTTCTCGATATCACCTGTTCTGATACACTTCTGACATGTTGTAACTCTTCTCTTAGGTGGAATTTCCTGACCTGTAAAATAAGGCTTTAAAGGAGCCATACCTGAATTAATAATAAGTAAACTGTTATCATTGTGAGGAACTAAAGAAAAGCTCTTCATTCTAAGATGTTCTTTGCTTTCAAAGAAATCAAGATATAACTTTCTTAGTTCGTTTACACCTCTGTACTGCACTGTTTCTTCCTCCCAAATGCTATAATAAATTTTTAATAATTAACAAAAAATAATCGTGTCTTTATGCTATCTAGTTCTAAAGACACTAGCTAAATATAACTCAATTATTTGTTTCTGTCAATGAAACAAGGGTTTAAAGGCCTTTGCAATAAAAAAAGACAGGTCAAACACTGACCTGTCTATAAAATAATAATTATTTATCTTCTTCCCTAGCCTTTGCAGCCTTTTTAGCATCTGAGGACTTGCGTAATTTACCACCGATCATACAAGCACAAACGATTGCAGCAATATAAACTACAAACTTAACTGCCTCATAACAAATTTCGCCACCTAAAGTAGTAAGTACAACCATTAAAACGCCTCCAAATTAATTTTATTTGTGTTAATCACCTTCGTGGTATCCCACACATATATATAGTGCTATTATATAACATTTGTCCCTAAATTTCAACTTTCCAGCTAGCATTCTCTAAAAAATATGCTGCTCTCTCATTTGATTTATCTACAATTTCTTTATCAAATCCAAGGACTGATAATAGCTTTATGGCATTTCTTGTAGTTGCTGGTCCCTTGTGAAGCTTATAGTCAAATAAAACTTCATCATCTGTTACATTTTCTCTAAAATGATAATTCTCATACTCTTTCTCAAGTAGTGTTGTAAGCTCTACATCATGAGTTGCCGCAAATACAAAGGCCTTTGACTTGCCTAGGCTTGATAGTATCTGAGTTGATGCAGCCACACGCTCCACTGTGTTAGTACCCTTTAAAACCTCATCAATAAAGATAAGTAAAGGCTTCTTATTATCATCAAGACTATCAAAGATTCGCTTAATAGACTTAATCTCTACAATATAGTAACTATTATTAGCCTCTAAATCGTCTCGAAGTGCCATAGAAGAATAGATTCTAAACTTTGGTGCCTTATAAGACTTTGAAAGGCTTGTATTAATAGTCTGGCTAAGAATTGCATTAATGGCAACGGTCTTTAAAAATGTAGACTTGCCGGAAGCATTAGAACCTGTAAGAAGTACATTACCGTTCTCACTAATAGAATTAACCACTGGGTTATCAATTAGTGGGTGATATGCCTCTTCTAAGTTAATAGAGATTTCTCCCTCCACAAACTCCGGAACGCTATAGTATGGCAAGCTCTTTCTAAAGGAAGCGATGGCAATTGTAGACTCAATAAAGCCTAAAACGTCCATAAGCTCGTAGATTTCCTGTTCCTTATTATTAAGTAACTTAACCATATTGTTAAACTTAATCAAGTCAATATGAGTAAGCATTCTTAAATAGTCCATAATAATCTCGGAAATAGAGCCTGTTACATTGCCTGTTTCAAGCATTGCTGAGTTATTATAAATCTTACTAAAGGCCTTTGATAATTCCTTTAATCTAGCATTAGAGTCTGCAAGGAAATCCAAATCAAGATTTACAATATCCTTTGAAGCCTTAATCATCTTAACAATCTGATTTATACAAACAAAATATCTCTCCACATCCGCCTTAAATCTGTAATATGTAACCACGCAAAAAATCATAGCAAAATTACAAGTAAAATTCCAATAGATGGATTAATTGCAAGTAAAACCACTAAAGAAGCGATTAAAAGAATAGGCGATAGATAATTTGCAATATTAGACTTTGGTTTTAATTCCACAATCATGTCCACATAATCAGACACTGCCATATGCTTAGCATATCCAATAAATGCAAAAATCTTTTGAATCTTAAATCTACTATCCTCATCCTCATCAAAGGAATTAGCGTAGTCATTAATTTTCTTTAATTCTTCTTCAGACTTATCCGTCTCGCGAATCATTTTATATAAGTATTCCTGACCAATTGAAGAGTTGGTATTATTAAGGGCATGAAAAACTCTGTCCATATCTAGGTCATTCCAACTAATATCATCAACACATTCTCCACTTGCCCTGTTCTTATAAAAATGTGTAATCTGCTCTAGTTCATCTAGGCTAGTCTTCTTATTTGCCTTTTTGCCATAAGATTTCTTAAGTCTTTTGTGTAGCTTTATTCTTGCTGCCCTTCTTTGTGAAATGTAGGCATAAATAATAGAAACTATTGCTGCTATTATTATTAGTATCCAAACGATGTCCTATTTTTTCATAAATTCAAGTCTCCTAAATTAAAGATTAATAGCAGTATTAAGTGCAATTTCCATCATATTAGTAAAGCTAGTCTGTCTCTGATATGCATCAAGCTCTTCATTCTTATAAAGATGGTCACTGATAGTTAAAATACAAAGCGCATTCTTACCTAGTCTCTGAGCATTTAAGTAAAGAGCTGCCGATTCCATCTCTATACAAAGCACGCCCATCTTCTTCCATAGGTCATTAGCATCTTTATCATCTGAATAGAAAGTATCTGATGATAATACATTTCCAACATTTACATCAATACCAAGCTTTGCAGCCTCATCATAAGCTGTCTTTAAAAGTGTAAAGTTAGCAGTTGGTGCAATTGTACCTGGTAATTTATACTGGGCTGCGTAATTTGAATTAGTAGAAGCTGTAGAAGCTAAAACTACATCCATGCAAGAAAGATCATCTGATAGGGCCCCTGCAGAACCGATTCTAATAATATTATCTACGTCATACATGCTATAGAGCTCATAGCTATAGATGCCAATTGATGGCATACCCATGCCGCTTCCCATTACAGAAACCTTCTTGCCCTTATATTCACCTGTATATCCAAACATATTTCTTACAGTGTTAAACTGTGTTACATTTTCAAGGAATGTATCTGCAATAAACTTAGCTCTTAGCGGATCCCCTGGCATAAGAACAGTCTTTGCAATGTCACCTAAATTAGCTGCGTTATGTGGTGTACTCATATTTATCCTCCAATCTTTTAAAAAAAGTAGTGCACTTTATAAATAAAACACACTACTTCTTAATATCTAATATTATAAACTAATAATTAAGATTTAGGAATTAAAACTTTCTAAATTAATTACTTTCCTTCATACTTAATTACTGCATCTACATTGTATCCCTTTAACTTATCTCTGCCCTTTAAGCCTTCAAGTTCCATTAAGAATACAACCTTAACTACTTCACCACCAAGCTCTTCGATAAGCTTAATGATTGCTTCAATTGTTCCGCCTGTAGCGATTAAGTCATCTACAATAACTACCTTCTGACCTGGTTTGATAGAATCTTTATGTAATTCAACAACGGCTGTGCCATATTCAAGAGCGTATTCCATAGATACTGTCTCGCAAGGAAGCTTACCCTTCTTTCTTGCAGGTACAAATCCCTTGTGGTTCTTATAAGCGATTGGAACACCAAAAATAAATCCTCTAGATTCTGGTCCAACTACAACATCATAATCTACGTCCTTTAATAAGTTATCAATCTCATCAATTGCTAACTGGAAGCCATCTGGATCCTGAAGTACTGTTGTGACATCTCTAAATACGATGCCTTCCTTAGGGAAATCTGGAATACTTCTTACATAATCTTCAACCTTTTTCATTGTAACAAACTCCTTAATATGTTTAAACTATTAATATCATAAAATGACGCACTTCTTATTATAACATAAAAATTTCGTTTTGTATAACTATTCATCAAATTCACACAAAACATAATAGCCTCTACTTGTTTCACCAACTTCCTTAACCACGCCTTTTCTAGATTTTAAGCGCTCTGGAGTTGTGAAGTTACCAGACATAGCTACCGCAGGTTCAATAGTATAATAATAACTACTAGGTAATTTTCCCTCAGTAATTTCCACTACATCCCCTTCTTTTACTAAACCTGGTCTACTCATAGTAAATGACATCTCTCTCATATCTTAAGCCTCGATTCTTTAAATATTAATCTTATCTAGCACCTTACCCCTATATTCTATCACTTTTTCCTTAAGCAGTGCATTTTCATCACTCTCTAAATTATTGTCTGCATCATAAATTAGCTTAGCCGCATCACTAGCCTCTTTTAGGGTTTGTGCATCTGCAAATATATCCGCAATGCCAAAATTAAAATCTCCGCTTTGTCTTACGCCAAAGAAGTCGCCAGGGCCACGAAGCTCTAGATCTTTTCTTGCTATCTCAAAGCCGTCGTTACTATTTTTTAAAATGTCTAATCTTTTCTTAATCTTCTCTGACTTTTTACCTGTCATAAAGATACAATAACTCTGGGCATCACCTCGACCAACACGGCCCCTTAGCTGATGAAGTCCCGCAAGTCCAAACATCTCTGAATTCTCAATTAACATAACTGTGGCATTAGGTACATTTACACCAACCTCAATAACCGTTGTGGATACCAAAATATCTATCTCATGTTTAGAGAATCGCCTCATTATCTCTTCCTTTTTGGCAGGCTTTAACTTGCCGTGAAGATATTCAATTCGACAATCTGGCAGGCGCTTTGAAAGTTCTTTAGAGTAATCAATTACATTAGCCCCAGTGAAATTCTCACTTTCCTCAACCATTGGACAAATAACATAACACTGATGCCCTGCCTTTACTTCCCTTTCTAAAAACTTGTCGGCATTATCTCTGTAAGATTCGTCAACGACTGCATTTTTAATAGGCAAACGACCCTTTGGCAGCTCATCAATTACGGAAATATCCAAATCTCCATAAAGAATAATAGCCAAGGTTCTTGGAATCGGTGTAGCAGACATAACCAAAATGTGTGGTCGTCTTCCCTTATTAGAAAAGCTCTCTCTTTGGGCAACACCAAATCGATGCTGCTCATCTGTTATAACAAGGGCCAAATCCTTATATTCTAGCTTTTCCTGAATAAGAGCATGAGTTCCAATTATAATCTGCGCCTCTCCAGACTGAATTCGCTCGTAGGCTAGGCGCTTTTCCTTAGCTGTCATAGAACCCACTAAAAGCTCTATCTTAATATCAAGTCCGTTTTTTTCAATTAAGTCCTTTAAAGATTCAAACTGCTGAATGGCAAGAACCTCCGTTGGCACCATCATAGCCCCCTGATAGTTATTTAGAGCAATTTCAAGCAAGGCAATAATGGCCACAATAGTCTTACCAGAACCTACATCACCCTGAATTAATCTAGACATAATCTTAGGTCCTGTGTAATCAGCCCTAACCTCTTCCACTGTTTTTAGCTGGGCATTAGTTAGTTTAAAGGGTAGACCTTCTATAAATTCATCGATTTTCTCAAGTCGATTAATTTCATAAATATTTGGATTAGTCTCCTTTGAAGATTTCAAGCTAAGTGTTGCTAGAATAAAGAGAAAAAACTCCTCGAATGACAGTCTATGTCTAGCATTAATATAATCATCAAACTCTTTTGGAAAATGTATATTCTGCATAGCAAAATTGTGCTCCGCCAGCTCATACTTTTCTCTAACCCATAAAGGAATGTACTCTGGCTCAAGCCTTTCCTCATATTCCTTTAAAAGTCCCGACACCAACTTAGTAAGCATATTATTGGTAATGCCCTTAGTTAAGGGATAAATTGGCATCATGCTTCCTTCAAGTTCCTTATAAGCAGCCCTCGTAAAGAGCTTTGGCTGCTCGAAAGTCCACATTTTCCTAGTCTTATTAATTATCCCTCTGAAAATGTATCTAGCCCCTAACTTAAAATTGTTCTTTAAAAATGGCATATTAAAGAACGTTACTTTAAAGGCATCACCATTTTCATCCTTTAGATTAACTGAAAGGATCTTTAATTTACCATTGCCATAGATGTCAGGGCTTTTAATTACAACTCCCTCCATAGCAACAACACTTCCTTCTAAATCCTCATCTGCTTCTAAATCTGCTACTCTTACAGGCTCTTCGTAGATGTCGTATTTTCTTGGATAATGCTTTAATAAATCCTCAGTAGTATAAATATTTAGTTGTGAAAAATAGCTAGCAGTCTTTTCGCCCACTCCCTTTAAAGCCTTAATATCCATGCTGTCCCCTTATTATTCTTAATCTTAGATAGTCTTAGATAAAAAATTAATCAACGCATAAAACTTATGCGTTGATTAATCTAAATCCATTATTAATATTAATTATTCTACTGAAACGATGTAGTAATATACTGGCTGTCCGCCGTACTGTAATTCTACTTCCTTATCAGCGAACTTATTCTTAATAGCCTCAACTGCTTCGTTAGCAGCTTCTTCTGTAACATCACTACCATAATAAACAGTAACAAGTTCAGCATCATCAAACATTAAATCATCAACTAATTCAACAAGAGTTGTGTGCATATCAGTACCTACTGATGAAAGACCCTTATCGCCTAAACCAATGAAGTTGTCCTTCTTGATTTCCTTGCCATCAATAGATGTATCTCTTACTGCATATGTTAACTGACCTGACTTAACAAGGCTTAAGCCTTCTGTCATAGCCTCTGTATTCTCTTCTTCAGATCTTGTTGCCTCAAAGTTAATTAAACTTGAAATACCCTGAGGTACAGTCTTTGTAGGAATAACGATCATCTTCTTATCTTCAATAATGCTTGCAGCCTGGTTAGACGCTAAGATAATGTTACCGTTATTAGGTAAGACATAAATAACTTCTGCATTAATCTTATCTGCAGCATTTAAGATATCTTCTGTTGAAGGGTTCATTGTCTGACCACCTTCAATAACCTCGTCACAACCTAAATCTCTAAAGATCTGACCAATACCTTCACCAGGTGCAATTGTAATAAAACCAAAATCCTTCTTAGGCTCATTGCTTGCCTTAGCTTCATTAACCTTATTCATTGCATCACTTGCGGCAGCAGCCTGCTTTTCAGCCTGAGTAACAAGTTTCTCATTATGCTCTTCACGCATATTATCAATCTTCATCTTAGTTAATGAACCATACTTTAAGCCCTCTTCGAAAGCTAAACCTGGATGGTTAGTATGAACGTGAATCTTTACAATATCATCAAGAGAAACACAAACAATAGAATCACCTATTGACTCTAAGAACTTCTTAAATTCCTTCTCATCCTTTTCTGTGAATTCTCTCTCTAAATTTACAATAAATTCAGTACAATAACCGAACTTAATTTCAACATTCTCAATAGCAGCGCCAACGCCTGCCTTACCTTCTGATTCTGGCTTGTTATCTGTTTCAGTAATTGTAAAATCTGTTACCTTACCTATTAATGCATCATAACAACCCTTAAGAACAACTACTAAACCCTGTCCACCTGAATCAACTACGCCAGCTTCCTTTAATACTGGAAGCATATCTGGAGTCTTAGATAAAACAAATTCTGCTTCATCTATAAGTTTTGCAATAAACTCTTCCACATCGTCTGTCTCTGCTGCAAGTGTAGCTGCCTTATCAGAAATACCCTTAGCTACTGTAAGGATTGTTCCTTCCTTAGGCTTCATAACTGCCTTATATGCTGTTTCTGTAGCTCTTTGACATGCTAAAGCAATAGTTTCAACATTAATCTCTGTTGTAGACTTAACCTCTCTAGTAAAACCTCTTAAAAGCTGTGATAAAATAACACCTGAATTTCCTCTAGCTCCTCTTAATGAACCTGATGAAATCGCCTTTGATAAACTAGCCATATTAGGATTAGCAATTGTACTAACTTCTCTTGCTGCTGACAAAATTGTCATAGTCATATTAGTACCTGTATCTCCATCTGGAACTGGGAAAACGTTTAAGTCGTTGATCCATTCCTTATTAGCCTCTAGATTCTTAGCTCCAGCTAGAAACATCTTTTGCATAAGCGATGCATCTATAGTTTTTGTAGCCACTTTTAAATCCTCCATTCTGCTAAGCCCTTGCTTAGCATTAAATAAAATAATCCTATAATAATTTCTATGTTAATAAATATTAAAGACTAGTCAATTACTCTAACGCCTTCAACAAATATATTAATCTTCTTAATTTCAAGGCCTGTAAATTCAGAAACCTTGTACTTAATATTCTGTATTAAGTTATCAGATACTGTATTAATGCTGACACCATACGAAACGATAACGTGGAAATCGATAGTAATCTTGTTATCTTCATCTATATCAACCTTAATACCTCTTGTTAAACTGTCGCCACGAAGAAGCTTAACCAAACCATCCTTCATGCTTACTGCAGCCATACCAACAATACCAAAGCATTCAATAGCTGTTGAACCAGCGTATTGTGCAATAACCTCAGGATCAATAGAAACCCTTCCTAACTCATTATCAAGAATACCCTTCATATCTCGCCTCCGCTCTGCGTCTTGATTTATTGGGACGGTAATTACCGAAAGCTTGCGCAGAAAACTTTATCCCTATAGAAAAACTATCTCTAAGTTTCTTTAATGATGTCATTATACTATTATAAAGGCCTAAATTCAAGATTTAGCCCCTTTGGTAAATGATAAAACTTTTCTTATACGTGTATATAGTAAAATTTCAGGCAAAAAATAAAGTGAATTACGTATATATAAATATTCCGCAATTCACCTTAATTACCTAAAGTTATTCGCATAAGCGTCAATTAAGCACGCTCTACAGCACCTGAACGTAAGCATGATGTACAAACATACATCTTCTTAGATCCACCTTCAACCTTAACTCTAACAGACTTAACGTTAGCATTCCAAATCTTATTTGATCTTCTATGAGAATGGCTCACAGCATTTCCAAAGTGAGCACTTTTTTCACAAATCGCACATTTTGCCATTACTATAACACCTCCTTATCAAACTTGGGGGTATTTTACCCACAACAGTCGTTATTATATCAGATAAAAATTAATAATGCAACAATATTTTATAATTTAAAAAATAATCTATAGTATCTTTAATACTACTCTGTAATATCGTCAATTGCCTTATCAATTTCCTCATCTGTCTCTACTTTTCCAGACTTGCCTGTAAATCTGTCAATAATATCTGGTGCCATATCTAAAATCTTAGTAACCGTATCCTGATTCTTAACGTTGACTAACTTAGTTGCACCATTCTGAATTACAAGAACTGCACTAGGAGATATCTTACCTGTCATAGCTCCACCAGCATTATTCTTCTTTTCTCCAGCAAATGCACCAGCACCAACGCCAAAGGCTACATCTACTAATGGTAATATAATAGTATCATTTACTTTAACTGCGTCTCCAACTACAGTCTTAGCTGAAACAAAAGCATCCATGCCCTTAAATAGTGACGCAACTGTTGTATCAAAGTTATTATTAGCCATAGATTTCCTCCCTTACTATAATACATTGCTAATTATACCACATCTAAGCTATTTGAAAACCAACTCTTTAAATTTTTTATTTAAGAATAGCTTAACTACAATTATTACTAGAAAAATTAATTGAAAGTTGCCCTTTAATAGTATTTTTCCTTCTTTAACTTCTTCTTCAAAATCTGGATTTATCTTCATATCAAGGCCTGTAAGACCATAAATCACTGATAAATACATCAAGATTTTTCCTGTAGTTGAAGGATCTTCAAAGCCAAAATGTAAATCAATCTTATACTTTTTAGGCTTTAGTAACTTTAAAAGCTCCTTTAGTCTTTGAATTAAAAAGGCTAAAAACGCTTTGTTTTCTTCATCTGTTACAAGCTCTTTAATATGATTAATCTTCTTAAAAAGCTTTTCTTTAGCACCTTTAACTTTTCTTAAGCTATATGCTATTAAGGAAAGAATTCTTTTAAGTTTACGAACTAGAATTGTAAGATTAGTATCAGACTTTCCGGATTCATCTTTTCTAGATTCATCAATATCTGGTCCAAGGCCTAACTCCCCTTCCCTAAATTCTTCATTATAGAATTCATCAAAGTGTTCTGTCTTTACGCCCGTACTAGACTGCTCTTCCTCTCCGGCTTTGCCTGCATTTTCATCAAGCTCTTCATCCTCAAAGTCATCATCAAAGACATTCTTCTCTTTCTTATCCTTAGCAGATGAAGCTTTTCCAGATGCATCCTTAGCAGATGAATTCTCCTCTTCCTTTGATACATCCTCTTCTGAGGAGCCATCTAAGAATTTAAAAAATGCAATCTTGCCCTCATAGCTAAACTCTTTATCAAATTTAGCGTTGATTCTAAGTAGTCGCAAAAGCCAAGTTAGACTTGCACTAAATTTTAGTTCATTATAATAACTAGCATAAATTTTATATCTAACAGGAACAAATAAAACCAAGCCAAGCACTAGTAAAAGCAGTAAAAGCAAGGCTAGAAGAACTATTCCTATTATTTTCAAAATTAACAAACAAACACCTAGCATCAAACACCCTCTTTAGCCTTTAATCTCAAGAAATTCTCTTATATTAAAGTCCCCTTGTTTTTTATACATCTCATCAATTATCTGTCTTACAAGCTCGTAGCTTTCAGCCTCACCTTTGGCAATACCCACCACTAGGATATCTTCATGATTCTTTTGCTTTTTAAAATGTGGCTGATTAAAGACATTAGCTGAAATAATATCTAATAGATTCTCTGGATTGCTAGCTAGAGTAATAAGATAAGTATCAGAACTAAAGCTGTTTCTTTTGATTTTGGAAAATATTTTAGCTTTATTCTTTCTTGCTTCCTCGCCGTAATATAACTTTTTATAAAATATCATACAATCCCTCTATCTAAAATTAGCGGACCTAAAAGATAACCTTTAAATCCGCTTAAATTTACTTTATTAAATATTAACACTAATTTTAACCTTTAACAACAGCTTTTATAATTTCAACGCAGGCTTTCATCTCTGCCTCATCGCTACATGCCATAAGTGCTGAGTTAATATAATCCTGAATCTCCTTAGTGTCATTAAAGAAAACTGGTAAATTAGAAATTACGCTTGCCATAATAGCTCTCTTAACCATTGATTCCATACCCTTAAAGCTATCGTCTAATTCCTTACAGAGCTTCTCTGCCATATTATCAGCATAAGAATCCTCAGGAATTTCCTCTTCATTCTCCACCTTAAATAATGAAACGAAGTCACTACCTGACTGAAGCTTTGTAACCTGTAAAAGCTTTTCATAGCCTACAAGGCTTTCTACATCAAGCTTATCCTTTAATTCATTATTAACATAATCAATAATGAAGTCTGAGCTTGAAATATTCTCTAAAAGCTTTTCCTGCTTACCTTCAAAGTTTACGAAATTCTCAGCAATCTCATCCATACCAACACGAGTAATATAAGCCTTACCTGTCTCAAGAATAATATTCTTTGCAAGGTCAAGTTCTTCATTAAGGCCAAGACTTGTGCTGCTTGTAAGGGAAATTGTAAGCGCATCGTTAATTACCTGAGTAAGTAAAACGTAAAAATCAGCTAAAGCATTGATTCTTTCACTTGCTAAATCAAAGGCCTTTCTTAACTGATCAAACTCATCCTTTGAAAGATTTGAATAGCTTGCAGATTCTAACTTTTCAATAGCAACAGCCACATCACCAAATTCAGAAATATCTCCTAAATCCTTTAACATTGCTGTAGTTGAAAGTGAGTAATAAAAGTCATCAATAGTCTTTTTCATAGCGCCATGATGAAGACTAAAGGCATCCTCAATATGGTCATAGAACTTACCCTTTGACATTCTCATTGGAAGCTGGCCAATAATTTCAGCAATCTTAGTATTAATTACTAGATTGTCCTTATCCTTTAAAATGTAATGCATTACATCATTAGTCAAATAAGTGTTATAGTACTCCTTATCAAGTTCTGCTTCTTTGTACTTATACTCGATTCTATTTAAAACATATTCGTAAATTCTAAGTCTATCAACGATGTTAGTAATCTTCTCCATCTTTTCAATAAGCTTATTTCTAATTTCACTAAGCTTACTATCGGCATCCTCTGTCTCGCCTTTTAAGATATCCTCAAGGACTGTCTTGACATTTTCAAAATTACTAACAAAAGTATCATCTATGTCTTCTTCAAGTAAAATATCTACTAAAGTGTAGTAATTCATAGATAATTTAATGGCTCCAAGTGTACTATAGAGCGAAGAAGCTGATTTCAAATATAATAAAAGATTCTCATCTAAATCCTTACCCTTATTTATTTCATTTGCAATATAAGATAAATTTTTCAAAATGCTCTCCCTTTCTCTTCTTTTTAGAAACATAGTCTATAATACACTTTCGCCGACTTTAAATCAATATTATTAAGTCCTAACTAGTTAAGAACTTTCTTATAAAAATCGCAGAAATCAAATGTCTGGAAATAATCCTTTGGTGTCTCTGCTCTTCTAATCATCTCAACAGAACCATCTTCCTTAAGTAAAAGTTCTGAAGAACGAAGCTTACCATTGTACTGATAACCCATGGCAAAGCCATGAGCACCTGTATCGTGAATAATAAGGTAATCACCCATATCAATCTTTGGTAACTTTCTATCAATAGCAAACTTATCATTATTCTCACAAAGTGAGCCAGTTACATCATAAGTGTGATCACAAACTGCATCTTCCTTACCTGCTACTGTAATATGATGGTAAGCACCATACATAGCTGGTCTCATAAGATTTACTGCACAAGCATCAAGGCCAATGTATTCCTTATGTGTATGTTTTTCATGAATTGCCTGAGAAACAAGGCAACCATATGGTGCAAGCATAAATCTACCAAGTTCTGTAAAGATAGCAACATCTCCAAGGCCTGCTGGTACTAATACTTCATCAAATACCTTATGAACGCCCTCACCAATTACAAGAATATCATTAGGTGTCTGCTCTGGCTTATAAGCTACACCAACACCACCGGAAAGATTGATAAATTCAATGCTAACTCCTGTCTTTTCCTTTAATTCAACTGCAAGCTCGAATAAAATCTTTGCAAGTGTTGGATAGTAATCATTAGATACTGTGTTACTTGCAAGGAAAGAATGGATACCAAAATGCTTAACTCCCTTAGACTTTAAAATCTTGAAGGCTTCAATAATCTGCTCGTGAGTCATACCATACTTAGCATCTCCAGGGTTATCCATAATATCTGTACCCATCTTGAAATATCCGCCTGGGTTAAATCTGCAGCTCATTGTTTCTGGAAGCTTGCCCCCTGCTATTTTTTCTAAAAATTCAATATGAGTAATATCATCTAAATTAATTGTTGCACCAATCTTAAGGGCATATTCATACTCATCAGCTGGTGTATCATTTGAAGAAAACATAATCTCTTCTGGCTTACACTCCAAAGCATTAGCCATCATAAGCTCTGTAAGTGAAGAACAATCTAGGCCGCAACCATAATCTCTTAAAATGTTAATAATAAAAGGATTTGGAGTTGCCTTTACAGCAAAATATTCTCTATATCCCTTATTCCATGAAAAAGCCTGCTTTAACTTTGCAGCATTTTCTCTAATGCCCTTCTCATCGTATAGATGAAATGGTGTTGGATATGTCTTTACAATATCCTTGATTTGTTCTAGTGATACGAATGTTTTTTTACTTCCCATATACGACCTCTTTTCCTACATTTACTATATTAATTGTGTACAATCAATCCAGTACAAGGCACGCTATTATCAAGGAAACCAAGTACTCAAACTGCACTTTTTGATAGTATAATACAACCGTTTCCTTGTCAAGTAAGCAATATATAACTTTTACAGTTTACCATATTAAAATGTATATACAGTGCCTCTGATATTGAAAAGCAGCTGAAAGAAAGCAATTAACTTAAACAAAAAAATACAGCCAATTACTGACTGTATTTTATAATCACTAAATTATGACCAAAAATCTTCTTCCGAAACGAAATCGCCATTTTTCATTTCCGAATCATTTTTTTCGAGCAATTCTCTTTCCCTTGCAGTTACTTTTGTAAAGTCTGGATCCCATGCAATAACAAGTTTTTTTATTAAAGCGTTCACAAGTAGAATATCTTCATCTGGAAGAGTATCTAAAAGTTCTGCAGTCTGCAAAGTCTTTGCTTTTAACATAATAAAATCCTCCTTCAATTTCTCCCAAAGGGAATCCTTCTTAGTAAGGGCATTATATCATTTTATGACCTTTTTGAATAGCCTTTAACTAATGTTAAAGTAACATTATTGTAGCCTGTTCCGCATATGGCCTTACCATCTTCTCTTTTATTAGATGTGAAACTAGCTGAAGTTACTGTCTGAACATTTCCTGTATCTGTGCTTGATACATAATCATATCCATAGCTATCTATGTAATACCAACTAGATGTAGTTGCCTTATCACCATTTGTAAATAAAGCCTGGCGTTTATATTGCCAATTAGTTGTTTGATTAGTATTTAAATAGTACCCAATTTGAGTACCACTAGCACTTACACTTCCAAGGCTTGTAACAATCGGTGTATCTGAATAATAAAAATATCCAGCAGGACTGTCAATTGCCTGATTCTTCCATTGTGGAGCGAAAGGCGAATCTGAATTAGTTGTATTAGCATTTGGTTTCTCTATATCATTACCATCAGCGTCAGTAAAATGTTTCCATATTGCTACTAGAGTAACTGTTCCATCTGAACTACGAAGGTTTTTAAAATTTTCATTAGCATTTATATATGACTTTGTACCAATAGCGACACTTGGATCTGTATTAGTATTATTAGTGTAGCCACCATAATTTGAGCCATCATATACTTGCCAACTTCTAAACTCATAATCTTCTCTAGTTACGCTATCTGGGGCAGTAATAGTTTCATCAAAACGAACTCGCTTATCTGGAATTTGTTTCTCGTTTGCAAGGTTCATATCGTAATGAACTGTATATGAGATAGGTTTCCAGATTGTATAAAATGTAATTGTTGTACCATTACTTATATTTGTTCCTGATGACTTTGGTGTAATGGTTGTACCTACCCTATTTAGTCCTCCAAGGCTTGAACTAAAACTTAGAGAACTATAAGAAGGATTTGTTGACCAGCCAACAAATTCATAACCTGTTCTTGATAACGAACTAGCACTAGGCATTGTTATACTATTACCAGCTCTTACATTTTTAATAGTTGTTACACTACCTGTTGGATTTGTTGTAATAGTATCACCATAGATATTCTTTGTCGTTACACTTGTTGGGTTTGGATTAAATACAACATCATAGGTGAATTTATAATATATATTTACGGTTGTATCTGCATTTAAAGTCTGCACACCAGTAGACGTAGTACCAATAGTGGTTTCTGTACCATTTTCCACCTTAGTAATCTTATCTACATAGACATTACTTCTATTAGTTCTTGTGGCATTAATAGAATAAGTATAGCCTTTTGTAACGTTCATACACACATCGCTTTGCCATGCATTTGAATCAGATATTTTAAAATTACCATATGAGCCATCTGTAAATTCCTGCCATGAAGAACCAGTCCAATATAGTGGATTTACATTTAAAACCTTTTGTTGGTCTGGATCATCTTCCCAAACGATTGTGATAGTGTAATTAGATTTATCTTCTCTTGTTGTAGGTTGTCTACCTTCATTTTTATCAGCAAGCCAGTCTCCTGCATATATACCACAGTCAACTAAGATTGAATACTTATCTGGCTGATATGTAGACATATATCCTGAATCATCTCTAACACCTGCAATCCTTTTACCTTCTGGTGGGTTAGTTACTTGAATATAAAGATATGGAGTATGACTAGTAAAATTTCCACTTACAGATGTACTTGAAACATTAGAACCTTCAGGTCCGAAAGTAAAATCTTCTGTCAACTTACCCCAAGTATCCCTACCGTGTTCCTCTAAGGACTTCCAAGCTTTTTCTGCCGATGTACCACTACGCATATTTGCTTCATTATCATCCGAATCATACCAGGTAATTGTATATGAACCATTTCCGCCCTCTTGATTAATACCAATATAAAAATATGCATTACTTGTATCTAGAGCGTAAACCACCTTAGATGAAATTGTTATGAATAATAACATAATTATAAATGTAACTAGAACTAATGACTTCCGACCTTTGTCCTTTTGTGATTGCCATGCTTTTATCATATTAACCTCCTAAGATTTATTTTTTGAGTATTATCACCTCAAAATAAATATAGAAGATTAAAATAAAAAATAGCTACCTCAAAAGAGATAGCTATATATAATAAATATTTAGTCTATTCCATAGTCTAAGGCTGCTCTCCACACAGAAGCTAGTGCATTTTCAAAGCCTTCATCCTCTGGGGAAAATCTACTTTCCATACTCATACGAGCGATAGTGTTATCTTTATTAAAGACATAAAACCTACCCTTAGCTGTTGGAGAACCATTTGAATGTCTCTTGAAGTATATTTGTGGATTACTAGTAGGCTCTAAAACATCCCATGTTAATTTCCAACTATCTGTTAAATCACGACCATCAATTAAATGAATAGCTGTAATATAAGGGCTTGTTGCTGAACCTTCTGAAATATCACTAGAGCTTGTATCTACTGAATCAGATGTATCATTTGCAACTTCATTAGATGAAGAATTATTATTAGCATTTGAGTTAGTAGTTACATTAGGAGAACTATTTGAGTTTGAAGCCTGTGCCTTAGCCTGTGCATCTGCCTGAGCCTTAGCTGCAGCTTCTTCGGCTTTCTTTTCTTCTTGTTCAATCATATATGTTGCATATTCTGATGCTGTGTAGAACTTTAAACCATCATCTGTTGTAAGTACATTAGTTACTACATCCTTATCAACATCAAAACATACACAGAAGTACATATATACGCTAAAGTGTGTTGTTTCAAAAGTTACTGTATTATCTTCATAAGTTGTATTACAAGCTTCAAGTGTGTTTGTGTCTGGATTGTAATAATAGACTCTATATTCTGTTGTATACCCCTCTGGAGCATTTAATTTATCTAATGTCTTAGTAATAGAAACTGTTCCATTTGGCTGAACCTTATTGTTATTAGCGTCTGTCATATTCAAATCAAATGACTTAACTGATGTATAACCGCCATCAAGACCTGCATTTGTAATTGCAGTAGTCATATCAGCAGTTACTTCAACTTCTGATGAATTAAATGTAAGACCTTCAAGCTTAATGCCCTCAATGCTTGAACCATCTGCACTTGTAAGAGTATCAGGAGTTGCTTCAGTTACGACCTCTGTTACATTTTCTGATGTATTTTTCTTTGTTCCACATGCTGTTAAAAGACTTGATA
>NZ_AUJG01000003.1 GCF_000424105.1 Lachnospira multipara ATCC 19207
TATTTGAATCAAACCACATCTGAGATAGTAAATCGAAAACCAAGATTTATCTGTATTGAAGATTTAAACGTTGGTGGAATGATGAAGAATAGGCACCTATCCAAAGTAGTTCAAAATCAGGGATTCTTTGAATTTAGAAAACAACTAGAATACAAATGCAATGATAGTGGTATTCAACTTATTATAGCTGATAGATTTTATCCATCATCAAAACTTTGTAGTTGCTGTGGGAAAATTAAAAAGGATCTAAAACTATCTGATAGAACTTATAGATGTGAGTGTGGAAATGTTATAGATAGAGATTTCCAAGCATCACTCAATCTAAGAGCTTATGGAGAAAAATTTGCAAGCTAACACTTAAACGTTAATGCAAATATGTACGGATACGTTAGTTCGGAATTTACGCCTATGGAGAGTACAAGAACTTGTGAGTAGATAGGTATTTGTACCATCAAAAGCATACTCGCTGAAGTAGGAATGAAACATAAAAGCATATAACTTTTTATAAGTTTTCAGTAACGGTATTTATGGGAGTTGCTCTTATTACAGGTGCCAGTTCTGGTATTGGCATGGAAATTGCTAAGATTCTTAGTAAAAAAGGATACGGACTTATATTAGTAGCTAGAAACAAAAAGGCTCTTGATGAGCTTGCTGCTTGTCTTCCAAATAAAACTAAGACTCTGGGTCTAGATCTTTCAAAGGAAAAGGATTTAAACAAGCTCGTTAGTTATGTTAATAGAAAACGTATCGACATATTAGTTAATAATGCTGGTTTTGGAGATTTAGGGGAATTTACAAAGACTAGTCTAGATAAGGAACTTAACATGATTGATCTTAATATTAAGGCAGTTCATGTGCTTACTAAAGCTGTTTTAAAGAAAATGAAGAAAAGAAATTACGGTTATATCTTAAACGTGGCATCTAGTGCTGGTCTTTTTTATGCTGGTCCTTATATGGCAACTTATTATGCCACTAAGGCTTATGTAACAAGCCTTACAACTGCAATTGCTACAGAACTTAAGAACCAACATTCTAAGGTATGTGTATCTGCCCTTTGCCCAGGACCTGTTGATACTAACTTTAATAATGTGGCTAATGTAAAATTTAGCCTTAAGGGAATTAGTCCTAAATTCTGTGCAAAAATAGCTATTGAGGAGATGTTTAAGGGACGAGTTATTATTATACCAACCAACTATATGAAGCTAGCTGTACTTGGTAATAGATTCCTTCCAAGACTTTTATCAGCAAAGATTTGTGGAAATCAGCAATCAAAAAAACTTAGCAGATAGTAAATTATAAAAAGAGCCCTTAGGAGCATTTTTAATAAGAATTATCCTTATTAAAATGCTCCTAAGGGCTCTTTTTTAGTCTTAACTTAATGTAAATTAAGCTTGTTATTTAATGTTTTTTCCAAAAGGAAATATGTTCTTTTTCTTCAATGTTGGTATTGTTTAATAATACCTTAACCGCTAGCTTATATTCTTCCATCTTCTGGGATTTCTTAACTAGCTTTACGTCCTTCTTGTCATCTAGAACATATTCCATATAACACCACATTTCCTTCATTCTGTGGATAGCATGCTTATCTCCTGACATGATTTTAAGTCTTTCTTCTAAGACTCTTTGATGGAATTTAGATAATCTTTCTTTATCATATTCTAAATCTCTTACATAATCCTTAGGATTGTCTGCTTTTAATACATCTATTAGGGCAGGATCTGCTATTAAACCTCTTCCAAGCATTACTGCCTGACAATCTGGAAATTTATCTATAAACTCTAGATAATCTCTTCTTGTAAAGATATCTCCATTATAAACTACTTTGTTAGTGCTTTTTTTAAGGGCTAGATTAAAAGCTTCAAGCTTTACATCATTTTTGTAAAAATCGGACCTAATTCTTGGATGAATTATTAATTCCTCTAGTTTAAATTTATTGTAGATATCAAGGATATCTTCCCAATGATCACTGTCATTTAGACCTATTCTAGTCTTTACAGATATCTTAATGTTATTGGCCTCTATATAGGGATTTGAAAAAGTTTCATAAAAGAACTTCTCCATTTTATCAAGGTCTCCTAAAAAGCCAGAGCCCTTGCCCTTTGATACTACTGTTCCTGAGGGACAGCCGGCATTTAGATTAATTTCTTTATATCCGAATTCTTCATAAAGTTTTTTAATGGTCCAGATAAAGTCCTTGGAACTGTTGGTCATTACCTGGGGTATTACATTTTTATTAGTATTATTAAGCCTATCTATATCCCTCATCTCCTTGGTTAGGAAGCGCTCAGAACTATTAGGGGAGATAAAGGGTGTAAAATACTTATCTACTTTTCCCTGGCCGTAAACTTCTTCAAAGGGGTTTCTAAGGGTATAATCTGTTAGTCCTTCTAGAGGGGCTAAATATATCTTCATAACTTTAAAACTCTTTCTATCTAACTATATAACTTTTTATCTTAGGCTTATGCTACCATTTCTATTTGTGTAGATGCTTGTTTCATAGAACTTAGTCATGGCATCAAGCATGTACTTTGTGTCTTTAATTCCTGCTGTCTCATATGGTGAATGCATAGCTAACTGAGCTAATCCAATATCCACTGTGTTAAGGGATAGGTGGGAATTAGCGATATTTCCAAGAGTTGAGCCGCCGGCAATGTCAGAACGATTCACAAAGCTCTGAGTTGGCACTCCTGCTCTCTTGCATATTTCCTTAAAAATGCCTGCTGATAGGGCATCTGTTGTGTACTTCTGGTTAGCGTTATATTTAATAACAATGCCCCCGTTAAGGTATGGTCTATTAGTTGGGTCTGCCTTGTCCTGATAGTTTGGATGAACGCCATGAGCATTATCTGCGCTTATCATAAAGGAGCTGGCAATGGCTCTCTTATAGCCTTCTCTTTGCTTTCCACACATGTCTGAGATGCGCTCTAGTGTATCTGTTAGGAAAGTTGAGTCAGCACCCTGCTTTGTTGTACTTCCTACTTCTTCATTATCAAAAATGGCGCAAACATTTACGCTTTCACCATTGGAATTATCGGCTCTCATAAGGGCATTCATGCAAGTGTAGGCACACTGCAAATCATCTAGCTTAGGGCTTGAGATAAACTCATTATCAAGGCCCCAGATGCTACCGGGCATTCTATTATATAAAAATAGATCTGCTGCCACAATGTCGTTAACATCCGTTTCTGCTGAATCTGCAATTACTGTGTTAAATAGGTCCTTTGACTCAATATCTCCCATTAGTGGAAGCATGTCCTTTTGGGCATTGTAATTTAGCCCTGTATTAGCCTCGCGATTCATGTGAATTGCAAGGTTTGGAATGAGGCAGAGGTCTCTGTCTACATTTACTAAACGAGACTCAAAGGTATCTGATTCCTTTACAATTACACGTCCTGCCACAGATAGGGGTCTATCAAACCAAGGGGCCATAAGCATACCGCCGTATTTTTCAACATTTGCCACAATATACTTGCTATCCATAGTCATCTCTGGATTCTCTTTAATCTTAAAGCTTGGAGAATCTGAGTGGGCAGCAGTTATCTGGAAATTAGTAAAATCTACTGCTCCATCCTTTGGGAATCTAAAGGCAATAATACTTGAGTCGCCTCTTGTTACAAAATAGCCTTTTGCCTGGCTTAGGCTCCATTCTGTGTTCTCGCTAAGGCGCACAAAGCCTTCGTCTTCAAGCATCTTAGCAAAATTATTTACAACGTGGAAAGCTGATGGGCTCTCCTCAATGAATTTTAATAGGTCTTTACTTGTGTCAATAAAATTACTTTCTTCCATATTTACAACCTCTATTTCTTCTTAGTTTTCTTTGAAAATACAGTAAATCTTAAGACTAATAGAATAATTACTACTATTACTGCAACTACCGGTAATATAAAATCAGCGTGGGACTTAACTGCCTCAGTAATTGTGGATGCATTTTCCTCATTAGAAAGGCTGGTATCTTCAGCTGAAACTTCCTCTTCGTAGTCATAGTCAATATAGACGTTTCGCTGATTAACTGTGTCTACGCCCTTCTTAATGCCTGAATGCTCACTTGTGGCTTCCACAAGAACTTCCCATTCATCAACGTTTACTTCGTAAAGAGTGTAGTCTGTGTTAAAGCTATAACCTGTAGCTGTGTATGTCACCTTTGTATAGCCAACGCTTATTGGGCTTGGCTCAATGATTTCTTCCGTCTTTACGGCTGTGCTTCTGTCTCCTTCTGGATAGAGATTTGTGTCGTATTCAAAGATTTCATTTCTTACAAAGTCCTGATAGTAGTTTGTAGCTGCTGCAAAGGTCCAGTTCATGACTTCACCAATAAGGCCTTTACAGTAGGCTCTTCTATCTGTATTGTCTTCAAAAAAACTAATAGTACCTGTTATTGAATTTCCTGTAATACTGCCTTCATAGATGGTAGTTCTAGGATATAAAATATACATTCCCACAAGGCCACCGCTGTGAACGTAACCGTGGTCTGAATCGTAACCATCAATGATTACAGTACAGTTATCAATATCAAGGTAGCCTGCGCTAAGGACGCCACCTAGGAAGTTTTCATCCTTAACTTCCTTATCTGTATCAACTGAAACTAATGTCACATTTATTCTACAATTATTAGCACTACCATTGCCGTAGCCAACTAAACCGCCAACACCGTTCATTACAGCGCTTGTTTCAAGTTCTACATAACCATAGATTTCGCAGTTATCGATTTGGGCATTTTCTGTGATACCAGCAAGAATTCCAAGCATGGCATAATTTTCTGACTTTATTGTTACATTTGCCCCAATAAGTCCTAAATTAGAAACGCTTCCTGAGAGCTTTCCAAAAAAGCCTGCGCTATAAGTATCATAAGTCTTATAGTTTCCATCGTAAGTAACGGTTGTTGTGCTTGATAGGCTAGTTACCTTTAGGTTGTAGATTACATGTCCATTTCCTTCAAAAGTTCCTGCAAAATCCCAAGGCTGCCAATCAACTTCTGACATATCAAGGTCAGCTAAAAGGATGTACTTGCCATCTGTATGACTGCTTGCTTCTACTAGCTCTTTAACTGTGCGGATTGGCTGATAGCCGTTAGCTAGTGCTTCATTTTCATCAACATTAGTAATGATTTCGTTATTGCTTGTTTCATAGTCACAAAAGAAAGCGTTAGCACTAGTTGTACTTGACTGAGCGTTTGCCTTCTGTCTTTCTCCTTGACACTTCTTTAAATCTATAATCTTTCTTCTATTAGAGCCTCTACAAGTGTTTCTATCTAGTCTTTCTAGGCCTTCAAGATGCTTTGCTTCTTTTTCCTGATAAGTCTTATCTAGAACTTCATCAGTTGCTAGATTCTCTTTTCTATAAAGTGCCTTCTCCACCGCGTAAGGCACGGCATAAGTGGCCCCAAGGGCAACTAGTAAAACTAGCATTGTAACTCCAACTGCTAGTAAATTGGCTTTTGATTTAAATATTCTTTTCATTGCGGACTTGAATTTTTTTATCATATTGTGACTCCCTCCAAATAATTGAATTATACTCCATTATTTATTCACATCCAATGTATTTTATCAAAATTTAACTAATTATTAAATAGTTTAGAAAAAAAATAAAAATGCCGCCATACACATACACTTGCATGACGGCATTAATCTATAGATAAGTTGCCCATAGGAGGGTCCAACTTTTCCACGCTAGTTTTGATACTGCTAAAAACAGCTTGTAAAAGTTTAGAGCAATTTACCCTTCATCAGCCCTTACGGACTTTCTGATAATGTTAACTATGAAATTGTCTAGGTTCTTCATATTTGAAAATTTATCTACGTCGATATTTAGATAAATTGTGGATGGCACGTTATCTATTCTTCTTATATTATAGATTTCTTCTCGGATTTCCTCTATTAATTTTTTGTCTTCTTCTTCGTTAACTACAGTTTTTAGAATAACAAAATGATCTCCTCCGATACGAGCTAAAACCCCTGTGGTGCCTATCTTTTCCTTTATCTTTAGCGCTACTTCTTCAAGTACTCTAATGGATAATTTGTGGCCATTACTATTAATAAAATGTCTAAAGTCCACAATATCTATATAGAAAATATTAAAGTCGTAATGATGCATAATATAGCTATCTACAAACTGTTGGGCGCTATCAAGGAGGCCCTTCATATTTAAGGCGATGGTTATATCGTCTCTATAATCCTGGTCTCCTAGGCTTTTTGCCCTGTCTCCTACTTCAAGGAAATAGCCAATTAAGCCTTCGATTTTACCATCTTTATAGTATGGCATTTTACTTGCTTTAATATTTCTAATGGAGCCATTATTAAGGCAGGTTCCTGTAACTGAATGAGTTTGGATGCCTTGCTTTAAAATGTCTTCTTCGTCATTTTTAAATTTCTCTGGGTCAATGTGCCAGCCCATGTCCTCATCATTTTTTCCTATGACATTATCTTGGGACTTAAAGCCATAGTAATCAAGAAAGGCTCTGTTAACGCCTACAAAGCGTCTATCCTTGTCCTTCCAGAACATGCCAATATCTGTGTTTGAAATGAAATTCTGCCATAGGTTGGCATCTGTAAAGGTCTCATTCTTGATTTCAAGGCCGTGTAGCATTTTCTCCAAAGGCATATTAAGAAGGTCGTTTCTCTCGATTATGTGAATGCAGGAAATGACGCGCTTCTTGTTATTGGTGCTAGCAAGCATCAGCACGCCCTTGCACCACTTGTACTCTCCTTCAATATCCTTAGTTCTATAGAATATTTCTAGCTTGTTGTTTGGGGCTTTTATAAGTCTTTCATACATGGTGCTAACATCATAAAAATCAAGGAATTGCTCTCTATCCATAGGATATACGTGTTTATTCATAAAGAGAAGTATATCCTTGCTGCAATCAGCATCATCATTTCGCTCAATATTTTGAATATTCGTGTAAATATTCTTGATTCTCTTTTTTTCAATATCTATAATGTCCACATTTGAAAATGCATTGTAAATGGCGCTAATATCGATACTTCTGTTGTAGAGGCGAAGCATGTCTTTGTTGTTGCTGACGTTAATAAATTTAGTGGCATAGCTTCGTCTTTTATTCTCCTCGGCGATTTTACAGATTCGAATGATACAAAAATTATCTCTGAAAATGTGGTCTACCACACATTCTTCGTTGCCTTCCTCAACTGTATTTAGCATGAATTTTATCTTTTTTCTAAGTAGGTTATTATCGTTTGATAAAATGCCTTCAAGCTCGTCAATGCTACTAATTCCTACGCTTTGTAGCTCTTCAAGATATTTTTTATTGTAGTATTTAAAAGCTATGGCTCCGTCATCTACTTCAATAATTGCAAGGGATTCTATGTTATCTGTGGCTTCTACTTTTCCCTTCTTTGCATTAATAAAATCGTGGGCTGGGGTCTGGCTTAAAATGTTTAACCTAGCAATATCATCATAATATTTTAGATTTATGTGCTCTTCACATTTAAAACCACGTAAATGAAAATAGTCTTTTACATCTACCCCTGGCATTGGTTTTCCAATATAGAAGCCTTGAATTTTATCGCAGCCTATTTCTCTTAGAAAATCGTACTGTTCCTTAGTTTCTACACCTTCTGCTAGGGTTTTTACACCTATGGTTTTTAGCATATCTATCATGAAGCGGACGATTTGCTTTGCCTTTACTGTGTTTAGCTCAAGGAAGCGCATGTCAATCTTAACTAAATCTAAGTCGAAGTCTTTTAAAACATTTAGGGATGAGTACTCGCTTCCAAAGTCATCCATCCAAACTTCATAGCCTTCGCTTCTGAGTCTCTTTATCTTATTTTGAATAAATTCCTTACTTCTTCCGGCTGTGGATTCTGTGATTTCTATATTTATCATGTCTCTAGGGACTTTAAATTCTTTTGTATTTTCTTCGAGAACCTTGAAAATGTCTGTCATTTCGAAATCTTTGCGCGAGAAATTAAGAGATACTGGCAACAATATCTCTCCGTTTTTATATGCTTTATCATATTCGATACACATTTGCCTAATCAAATGGCTATCTAACTTATAAATTAGTCCTTCCTCTTCTAGTACTGGAATGAAATTGGCGGGTGAAATTAGTCCTAGTTCGTCATCTTGCCAACGAGCTAGACCTTCCATTGCACATATTTCTCCTGTGAGTGCCCTAATTATCGGCTGATAATATAGCTTTAGTTTCCCCTGCTTTAAGGCATCATCGAAGTTGTCTAATACAAACGTTCTCATATCCTCACTGTTCATAATCTGCCCCTATCACTTTGTATATTCACGATTCATAGTATATATATTATACCATTAATTTATATGTTTTACAAATATATAACGGCGGAGATTTTCCTTGTTTAGTTGAGATTTTTTGAGCTTCATTTATCATTATTTTTATACCTTTATTCAGTGGCTTATGGTATTATTTCTTTAACAGGAGGATGTTATTATGATTTTAATAAAAAATGGTAGGGTCGTGGACCCTGTTACAAATACTGATGAAGTGATGGATGTCTTAGTTGAGGGCAAGAAAATTGTGAAGGTGGCTAAGGAAATCAAGGAAGAGGATGTAAAGGCTGGAGTTTACGGGGCTTGTGAAAATAGCGGGGCTAGTGCTGATGGTGCAGCCGGAAGTGCCTATGAGAATAGCGGGGCCTGTGGGGCTAGCGCTGAGCTTGAGGTCATCGATGCCACTGGTCTTGTGGTGGCTCCGGGGCTTTGTGATGCTCATGTACATTTTAGAGATCCTGGTTTTACTTATAAGGAGGATATCGAGTCTGGGGCTAAGGCAGCTGCAAGGGGCGGTTTTACAACTGTTATCCTTATGGCTAATACTAAGCCTAGTGTGGATAATTTAGAGACTCTCAACTATTGTATCAAGAAGGGTGAGCAGACTGATATACACATTTTACAAACTGCTAATGTTACTTGCGGCATGATGGGCAAGGAGCTAGTGGATATGGACTTACTGGCTAAAAACGGGGCTTGCGGTTTTACTGATGATGGTCTTCCACTTATGGATGAGAAGGTGCTTTATGAGGCTTTAAAGAAGGCTTACGAGCTTGATTTACCGGTTTCTCTTCACGAGGAAGATCCTTTCTTTATTAAGCATCCTGGTGTAAATATGGGTGAGGTTTCAAAAAAGCTTAACTACGGTGGAGCTTCTAGAACTGCCGAGGATATTATGGTGGCTCGTGACTGTGTTCTTGCTCTTGATACTGGAGCTAGTGTCTGCATTCAGCATATTAGTTCTGGTAATTCTGTGGATATTGTTCGTGCTTTTAAGAAAATGGGTGCTGATGTTCACGCAGAGGCTACTCCTCATCATTTTACTTTGACTGAAGAGGCTGTGCTTAAATATGGCACTAATGCTCGTATGAATCCTCCACTTCGTACTGAGGAGGACAGACGTAGAATTATTGAGGGTCTTAAGGATGGCACTATTGATATGATTGTTACTGATCATGCTCCTCATTCTAAGGAGGAGAAGGCAAGAGAGCTTGCTAAGGCGCCTAGTGGTATCACTGGTCTTGAGACTAGTCTTTCTCTTGGTGTGAAGTCTTTGGTTAAGACTGGTGAAATTTCTATGATGAAGCTTATTGAGCTTATGAGTACAAATCCTTATAAGTTCTATCGTATGACTCCTGCTTCTATTAGTGATGGGGCTATTGCTGATATTGTTATCTTTGGCGAGGATGCTCTTTGGACTGTTAAGGAGGAGGAATTTGCATCTAAAGCTTCTAATTCGCCTTTTATAGGCTGGGAATTGCCGGGTAAGGTATTCTTTACTATTTGTAATGGAAATGTTGTTTATAGGGGCTAAATACATTTTCATAATAAGAAAAAACCTAGCTAGTTTACACTAGCTAGGCCTTTTTTATTTATTGGCTTAAATATTAAATTAATCTGCGTATGTTACGTACATAAAGTACTTGAAGCCAAGTGGTGTTGAGAAGAAGCCTTCTACTGAATCATCAACCATGTAAAGATCTGTATAGAAGTATAATGGTGTGATACATCCTGTAGACATTAACATATCCTCTGCCTTGTGCATTAATTCATAACGAACTGTATCATCTGTACAAGACTTGATGATTGTAATGAGCTCGTCATAAGTTTCTGCCCATGTACCATTTGTTACATTTAAGTCATAACCGTATGATGTAAGATCTAATGAGTAAGCCTTAACATCTGCGTTGTCGCCCTTACCGAACTGAACATCATTGTTACCTGATGCTGTTGTCCACATATCAAGGAATGTGATAGGGTCGTTGTAATCAGCTAACCAACCATTACGAGCGATTGAGTAATCACCTGACTTACGTGTTGTTAAGAATGTTGCCCATTCCTGGTTTTCAAGCTGAATATTTACACCGTAGTTAGCGAGTGTACTCTGAACGTATTCACCAATTGCCTTATGACCTTCTGATGTATTGTAAAGGTATGTAAGTGTTGGTACGTCAGTGAACTTCTTTGTTGACTCGTCGTATGTGTAGTACTTCTTTAATGTTTCAACAGCTGCTGCGCAGTTATCTGAATATGCATCTGCTGATGTATCAAAGTAACCATCGTATGAATCTGAATCACCTGCGTTCTGATAGAATTCAGAACCATCAGCTTCTGTGATACCCATAGCTACAAATGATGAAGCAGGAACCTGGCCGCCCTGAGCGATACCTTCTACTACATAGTTTCTATCGAGTAAGAGTGAGAATGCATTTCTGATTTCAGCTTCTGCTTCTGTCTTCTCTGTTCCTGTTAATGTGCTTGTAGATGGAAGTAACTCTTCGTTAATGTTCCAGCATACATAGTATGTACCAAGCTGACCTGCAACTACGAATTCATCAGCGTAGTTTGTCTTTAAGTTTTCGATTTCGTTTGTTGGAACGTCATCGATTAACTGCCAGCTTCCGTTCTGGAAGTTTGTTAACTGGTTGTTAGCATCATCTGATAAATAGAAGTTGATTGTCTTCATTGTAACTTCGCTTGCATCAATATAGTTATCATTCTTTGTAACTGTGATGAGTGAGTTGTGGCTCCAGCCTGTTAATGTGTAAGCACCATTACTTACATATGTGCTAGGATCTGTTGCCCAACTTTCGTTAGCTACAACATCTTCTCTTACTGGGTAGTAGCAAGGGAAAGCAAGTAATTCGTTCCAGTAAGGAACTGCATTTGAAAGTGTTACTACTAATGTCTTATCATCAGTAGCCTTAACATTAAGCTTTTCGTTTCCTGTTGCATCGTCTGCCCAAACTTCATCGTATCCGTCGATTACATCGAACATGTAACCATAATCAGCAGCAAGTGCTACTGAAGCTGCTCTGTTCCAAGCAAATTCAAAATCCTTAGCTGTTACAGCAACACCATCAGACCATGTTAAGCCATCTTTTAATGTGTATGTGTATGTTACTGTACCATCAGCGTTCTCAACGCCGTCTACTAATTCTTCAGCTGCATCAGCTACAAGAACTGCCTTTCCTGAATCGTCCTGCTCCCATTTTGCAAGACCTGAGAAAAGGTGTGCTAATACTGTACCACTATCTACAGCAGAATTAAGTGCTGGATCAAGTGTCTGTGGTTCTGAACCGAGGCAAACATTGATTTCATCTTTGTTTGTTACGGAACTCTTGCTTGCGCCTGAGCAACCAGAAAGTACTGTTGTTGCAACTAAGCCGACTACAAGCATAAGTGACATAAGTCTCTTCTTCATAAATCTTTTCCTCCTTAAGGTTGTAAATGTGTGTATCATAAAAATCCATAGTCTACAGCAGATTAATCAACTATGAATTGTATGACCTAATTGATAAGTTTCCCCAAACTTTTTTAAATTAATGATATTATATCATCTTTTTAATTGTATATCAAAAATAATATTTCTATCTTCAATATTTATGATTCTAACATCTTTTGTGTGCTTTTTAAAAATGTGTCAAATTTGCGGTTGTGATACATTTTCATAACAATCTGACATATCGGTTTTTATGTCTTGATTGTTAGTTTTTGCATATAGGTTTTTATGCATTTTCATAATCTTGTTATGCTAGCTTTCGCTAACACAACAAGACTATGTATTATTATTAGTTAATTTCGCCAACTCTATGACAAGCTACGAAATGTCCTTTTGATACTTCCTTAAACTCTGGCATGCTTTCAGCACAAGCTGCTGTGGCATGTGGACATCTTGTTCTAAATGGACAACCTGATGGTGCATTTAGTGGACTTGGGATGTCGCCTGATAATACGATTCGCTGATTCTCTCTTGCAATCTTTGGATCTGGAATTGGAACCGCACTCATGAGTGACTTTGAATATGGGTGTAATGGTCTCTTATAGATTTCATCAGCGTCTGCTAATTCTACCATCTTTCCTAGATACATTACGGCAATTCTATCACTTATATGTCTTACGACTAAGAGGTCGTGAGCGATGAAGAGGTATGTAAGATTTAACTTATCCTGTAATTCTTCAAACATATTGATTACCTGTGCCTGGATTGATACATCGAGGGCTGATACAGGCTCATCACATACGATGAACTTAGGATCTACAGCTAGGGATCTTGCAATACCGATACGCTGTCTCTGACCACCTGAGAATTCATGGGCATATCTTGATGCGTGCTCACTGTTTAAACCTACATAGCTCATTAACTCAAGAATTCTATCTTGTCTTTCCTGCTTTGTCTTATACATCTTGTGAATGTCTAGCGGCTCAGCAATGATATCTGATACTGTCATTCTTGGATTAAGAGAAGAATATGGATCCTGGAATACCATTGTGGCATCTTTTCTGAATTCCTTTATATCTTTCTTTGTCTTAATTTCTTTTCCGTCAAACCAGATTTCTCCGGATGTTGGCTTATATAAATTTAAAAGTGTACGTCCAACTGTTGTCTTACCACAACCTGACTCACCTACTAAACCGAGTGTTTCGCCTTCTTTAATAGTAAATGATACATCATCTACAGCCTTTAGGGGCTTTGTCTTAAATGCGCCAACATTTATATTGAAGTACTCTTTAAGGTGCTTTACCTCAACGAGTGTTTTTTTGTTCTCATTACTCATTAATAGCACCGCCTTCCTTTAATTTCTTAACGTTCATCCAGCATGCAGCCTGATGATCTGCATCAATCTGCATTCTTTGACATTTTTCACGTAAACAAATCTTTAATGCCTGTTCACATCTAGGTGCAAATGCGCATCCCTTTGGCATATTAAGAAGGTCGATTGGTGTTCCTGAAATTGGCTTTAATCTCTGTCCTGAATTTGCATCAGTTGGGATTGAACGAATTAAGCCTTTAGTATATTCATGACATGGGTTGTAGAATATTGCATCTGCTGTTCCCTGCTCACAAATTGAACCTGCATACATTACGATTACTTCGTCACACATCTGGGCTACAACACCTAAGTCGTGAGTAATCATGATGATTGCCATGCCTAACTTCTTCTGAATATTCTGCATTAATTCAAGAATCTGTGCCTGAATTGTAACATCAAGAGCTGTTGTTGGTTCATCGGCAATAAGAATATCTGGTTCGCAGGCAAGGGCCATAGCGATCATAACTCTCTGTCTCATACCACCTGAAAATTCATGTGGATACTGCTTCATTCTTTTTTCTGGTTCGTTAACATTTACAAGCTGAAGCATTTCGATTGCTCTTTCTCTTGCCTGTTCTTTATTACGATCAGTATGAAGAAGAATAGCCTCCATAAGCTGCTTTCCAATTGTGTATGTTGGATTCAAGCTTGTCATTGGATCCTGGAAGATGATTGAGATCTTATTACCTCTAATTGTCTTCATTACAGACTCACCAGAATTAACTAGTTCTTGTCCTCTAAACTTTATTGATCCAGATACAATCTTTCCTGCACCTGCTAAAATCTGCATAATTGAATATGCTGTTACAGACTTTCCGGAACCTGATTCACCTACGATACCAAGTACTTTGCCTTCGTCAAGGTTAAATGATACTCCGTTTACTGCCTTAACTTCACCGGCGTCTGTAAAAAATGATGTATGTAAATCTTTTACTTCTAATAAACTCATCTCAAAACGCCTCCTATTTACTTATTTAACTTTGGATCAAATGCATCTCTTAAACCATCACCAAAGAGGTTTAATGATAGAACGATTAAGGAAATAACCACTGCTGGAATAACCATTCTATATGCATATGATGAAATACCATTTAAGGCATCTGATGCAAGTGAACCTAGCGATGGCATAGGTGCATTTACACCGAGTCCCAAGAATGAAAGGTAACTCTCTGTAAAGATAGCACTTGGAATCTGAAGGGCTGTTGAGATAATTACTAAGCTGATGCAGTTAGGTAATAAATGCTTTAGGATTACCCACTTACCCTTAGCGCCTGCAGCCTTAGATGCTAGTACGTATTCTTGCTCTCTAAGAGATAAAATCTGACCTCTAATTAATCTGGCCATTGATACCCAATAAAGTAAACCGAAAACGATAAATAAACTTATCATGTTGGAACCGAGCTTTTCAAGCGGTGTTCCTTCTAATGCTGTGGATAATGTTACTTTTAATACTGATGATAATAAAATTACCATAAGTGTATCTGGAAGAGAGTAGATGATATCAACTATTCGCATGATAATCATATCTATCTTTCCACCAAAATATCCTGAAATTGAGCCAATTGTTAAACCAATGATTAATACGATAATACTTGCGAAGAAACCTACTGCAAGTGAGATTCTTGTTCCGTATACAACTCTGATGAAGTAATCTCTACCCTGAGAATCTGTACCAAAGATGTGTGGGAAAATCTTTTCGCCTGCGTCAATTCTTGCTAATTCTGTCTTTCCGTATTCAAATGGCTTTAGGTTATTATATGATGAATCTACTGCCTGTCCTGGTGTGTTACCAAGCATTGTATCATATGAATATGGCCATACCATTGGTAAGAAAATTGCTGCTAATGTTATTATTACTATTATAAAAAAACAGACTGTTGCGACTTTATTCTTTAAGAGTCTCTTTACACCATCTTTAAAGAATGTTGAAGCTGGTCTCATCTGAACGATATAAGACTTCTCGTCTTCTGTCGCTGTTTCGAAATCGTCTGCCATGTAGTTTTCCATGTCAATCTGATTGTTAAATGGGTTCTTCGACATAATTTCACTCCTTATTCCAATTTTATAAAAAATAACTTACTAATTAATCTAAGTTAATTCTTGGATCTACGATCTTGTATAAGATATCACTTACTAAGTTCATAATAACGATTAATGTTGCAAGTACAATTGTTGTACCCATAATCATTGTATAATCTCTGTTAGTGATTGAGCTTACGAATGCTCTACCGATACCAGGAACTGCAAAAATCTGTTCTACTACTAGGGAACCTGTTACAATACCTGCAAGCATTGGTCCAAAGTAAGTAATTACAGGAATAAGGGAATTCTTTAATGCGTGTCCGAAAATAATCTTAACGCCGGATACACCCTTAGCTCTTGCTGTTCTAATATAGTCCTGACCTAATACGTCAAGCATTGATGATCTAGTAAGTCTTGTAATATAAGCCATTGGATAAAGTGATAATGTCACGACTGGTAAAACAAGGCCGTTTGTTGCTGCACCATTAGCTGGGAATAATCCTAACTTAATTGAGAAAATAGTTAGGAGTAATGTACCCATGATAAATGATGGCATAGATACAAATGCCGTAGTAATTACCATGATGATTCTATCAAATATACTATTTCTTTTAAGCGCTGCCACTGATCCTAATACAACGCCAATAATAAGTGCGATGAATGCTGCTTCAAGTCCTAATCTTGCTGATGTCTTTAAGCCATCTACAATGATATCAACAACTTCTCTACCCTTCTGCTTTAAAGAAGGACCGAAATCGAACTTTGTAACAACGTCCTTTAGATAAGTTACATACTGAGTTGCAAGTGGCTTGTCTAATCCATACTTAGCCTCAAGTGCTGCTTGAGCTGCTTCTGTCATGGACTTCTCTCCCTGGAATGGGCCACCTGGTACAGCATGCATTACGAAAAATGTAACTGTGATTACTACCCATACAGTTACTACTGCTAATAGCAGTCTCTTTAAAATGTACAGTAATGTCTTTGAATTCATAATTAACAACTGCCTTTCCGATTTTTTTATTGTGCTATTCTAAAAATCCACGAGTTGGACCAAAAGCTATAGCACGCCATTCACTATTTAAAAATCAATTTCAAAATAACATTGGTTATTTACTCATTAATTTAGCCATAGATATTAATTTGTGAATGTGCAAGTAAATGTGTTGTTTTGTAATTTTGTTTAAAAATAGTCAAATGTGTTTTTTGTTTCATGCATTTAACGCTTTAATCGGTTAAAGTGCTTTGATGTAAAACTATGCAAGGATGCGTTGCATCTTTGCATATAATCCCTTTTTTTCATTTTTATACAACCCCTAACCTTTAAAAGTTTAGGATTCTTATCTCTGTTCCATAGGTTTTAGAACTTTGATCATCATTTTCCATCCTTCTCTACATCAAAGGTTGTTAATTTTAAAATTTTATTTAAAATTTATTTTTTATAGCAAAACAGCGCCCACAGCTAATGTGTGGACGCCATTGTCTGTTAATCTTATCAATAATATTGGTAATAAATCTAATAATATTATCTCTTTGAGAACTGTGGAGCACGACGAGCTGCCTTTAAGCCGTACTTCTTTCTTTCCTTCATACGTGGATCTCTTGTTAAGAAACCAGCCTTCTTAAGTGATGGACGGAATTCGTCTGAATCTACCTGAAGAAGTGCTCTTGAAATACCATGTCTGATAGCGCCTGCCTGACCTGTTGTTCCACCGCCATGAACGTTAACGATTACATCGTACTTCTCTGTTGTTTCTGTGAGAACTAATGGCTGCTTTACAACAACCTTAAGTGTCTCAAGACCAAAATATTCATCAAGTGATCTCTTATTTATTGTAATATTACCTGTACCAGGTACTAAATATACTCTAGCAATACTGCTTTTTCTTCTACCTGTTCCGTAGAACTTTCCATTAGCTTTCTTTGCCACTGTTATTTCCTCCTTATATTATGCCTATTAAAACTTTAATACTTCTGGCTTCTGTGCTGCCTGCTCATGTTCTGGGCCTGCATATACGTGAAGCTTTGTGTACATCTGACGTCCTAAAGGTCCCTTTGGAAGCATTCCCTTAACAGCTAATTCAATAACTCTTTCAGGCTTCTTAGCCATCATTTCCTTAAGTGTTGTTTCCTTCATACCACCTACGTAGTCTGAGTGATTGTAATAAATCTTCTGATCTAACTTCTTACCAGTTGTCTTTACCTTAGAAGCGTTGATAACGATTACGTTGTCACCACAGTCAAGGAATGGTGTGTACTCAGGCTTATTCTTACCTCTAAGTACAGCAGCAACCTGTGATGATAAACGACCTAATGTATAATCTGCAGCATCTACAACATACCATTTTCTTTCGATATTAGATGCACTAGCCATAAATGTCTTGTTACTCATGGTTTCCTCCTAAATTGCTTTAATGCACTTTAATGTTTCATAATTATTATCAAATACTTCTCCGGGGCATTGGCTAAGTATTCATAATCATAATTAATGTCAGCGTATTACACGCCACATTTAAGAATTATATATCACGGCGCTTATGGTGTCAATGATTTTTTCTCTTTAGTTTAGATTATTAAGTTCCACTTTTTTAAGCCCTAATACTGGATTTCTACTAGGGTTAAGCCTTGTGGCGGAGCAGTTTCCCCTGCTTTGGTTCTATCAAGGGCTTCTAGCATTTCTTTGACGTATTGTGGCTCAAATCGGCCTTTGCCAACTCCTACTAGTGTTCCTGCTATTATTCTTACCATATTATATAGAAAGCCATTTCCTTTTACTCTTATTATTATCTCGCCTTGATAGTCTTTGCCTTCTTTTTTATCTTTGGATATTAGTTCTATTGAGTAAATGGTTCTAATGGTTGTTTCTGCCTGTGTATGCACGCTTGCAAAACTTTTAAAATCGTGTTCTCCTATTAGGTAGTTTGCAGCTTCTTGCATTTTTTCTAAATCTAGCTTTGCCTGTACGTGCCAGCTATATCTTCTTTCTTGTGGTAGATAAAATTCTGTATTTGAGATCTTGTATTCGTAGGTCTTTTTTGTGTCACAGTGTCTTGGATGAAAGTCTTTATCTACTTCTTCTGATTTTTGTATCTGTATATCTTCTGGCAAATATCTATTGAGGGCATAGCTAAATCTGTCTGCTGGTATTGTGGAACCTGTGTCAAATACTGCTACATTTCCTTTGCCATGCACTCCCGCATCGGTTCTACTTGCTCCGATTACGTGCACATTTTCACCAGTAAGACTTGCTATGGCTTTGTCTAGTTCTGCCTCGATTGTTGGAGCGTTTGGCTGTATCTGCCAGCCGCTGTAGTTGGTTCCGTCGTAGCTTACTGTAAGCTTTATTCTTTTCATTCTTACCTCTTAAAATATGATATTTAGGCTAATACAGATTCCTATGTATAGGATGAGTATTAGGTAGGCTAAATAGTCTTTTTTGCTATATTTTAATGGTTTCATCTTGGTTCTGCCATTAGACCCGTGATAGCATCTTGCTTCCATGGCCATTGCTAGGTCGTCTGCTCGTCTAAAGGCGGAGATGAATAGTGGTACTAAGATTGGCACCATGGCTTTTGCTCGCTTTATGAAGTTTCCTGTTTCAAAGTCGGCGCCTCTTGCTTGCTGCGCGCGCATGATTTTGTCGGTTTCATCGATTAGGATTGGGATGAATCTTAGTGCGATGGACATCATCATGGCGATTTCGTGTACTGGGACTTTGATATATTTTAAAAAAGATAATCCTTTTTCTAGTCCGTCTGTTAGGTTGTTTGGTGTGGTAGTTAGAGTCATTAGGGATGAGCCCATGATTAAATATACTAGTCTGATTACCATAAAGATGGCGGTTTTTAGGCCTCTGTCTGTGATGGTAATTTTCCACACTTTAAAAATTACGGTTCCTGGTGTTAAAAATAGATTAAATGCCGCGCTTATTAGTATCAAAATTAGGATTGCCTTTAGGCCTCTTACGATGAACTTAAAGGGTACTTTTGAGGCGATTATTAGGCCTGCTAGGGCTAGGGTTGCCACGATGTACACGAGAATGTTCATGCCGAGGAACAGGGATATGATAAAAATAAGTGTCCCCATGAGTTTTACTCTTGGATCTAGGCTATGTATCACCGAATTTGTTTGATAGTATTGTCCTATTGTTATGTCTCTTATCATAATATCTCCAATATGCTTTTCTTGGCCTCTTCTATAGTGATGGCGTCTGTGTCTACGTCAAATCCTGCATTTTTCAAATCGTTCATAATATATGTTACTTTTGGTGCTGCTAGGCCAATTTCTTCTAATTCTTTATGATGTCTAAATACATTCTTAGGTGTGTCATCATATTTAAGTATTCCGTCGTTCATTACCATGATTCGGTCTACGTGTGTGGCTACATCTTCCATGCTGTGGGACACGAGAATGATTGTGATGCCTGTCTTTCGTAGATTTTCTAATACTGAAAATATTTCGTCGCGGCCTTTTGGATCTAGGCCCGCTGTTGGTTCGTCGAGTATTAGTACTTCTGGTTTCATGGCTAAGACGCCTGCGATTGCTACTCTTCTTTTTTGTCCACCGGATAAATCAAATGGTGAATTGTAGTAAAATTTTTCATCTAGTCCTACTAGCTTCAAGCTTTCAAAGGCTCTTAGTTCGCATTCTTGCTTTGATAGGCCTTGATTTTTAGGACCGAAGCATACATCTTTAAAGATGGTGCTTTCAAAGAGCTGGTGCTCTGGGTACTGGAATACTAGTCCTACCTTGCTTCTTAGCTCTTTCATATTGTAGCCTTTTTCATAAATATCTTGCCCATCATAATAAATGTGACCTGATGTTGCCTTATTTAGTCCGTTTAGATGCTGTATAAAGGTTGACTTTCCTGACCCTGTGTGTCCGATTAGACCAATAAATTCGCCTTTTTCAATTACGCAGCTTACGTCTTTTAGGGCATGTCGTTCAAAGCTTGTGCCGGCCTCATATATATAATTTATCTTATCTACTATTATTGACATTTTTAAGTCCTCTAATTCTTTCTAGCTCAGTTATTAGCTCTTTAGTTGTTAGAATGCCTTCTTTGATATCGAGACCTTCTTTGCGCAATTCGTGGGCTAACTCGGTAACCTGTGGCACGTCTAAGCGTAGTTCTTTTAATTTTTCTACCTGTGAAAATATATCTCTTGGTTTTCCTTGCATCACAAGTTTGCCTTCATTCATTACATAGACTTCATCGGCATCGATTACTTCTTCCATGTAATGTGTAATTAGGATTATTGTTACATTTTCCTTTTTATTGAGTTCGTGTAGAACTTCTATTACTTCTTTTCGTCCGTTTGGATCAAGCATAGCTGTTGGCTCGTCAAGGACTATACACTTTGGCTTCATTGCTACAATTCCTGCAATTGCAACTCTCTGCTTTTGTCCACCGGAGAGCTTAGTTGGATTAGCTAATCTGAAGTCATACATGCCTACTGCTTTTAAGCTTTTTTCCACACGTTCCCAGATTTCATCTTCTGGAACGCCGATATTCTCTGGGCCAAAGCCTACTTCTTCATCTACTAGTGTGCAGATGATCTGGTTATCTGGATTTTGGAATACCATTCCTGCAGTCTGACGAATTCTTAGGGTGTTCTCATGTTCTAGGGTATTCATTCTGTCTACCCAAACGCTCCCTTCTGTTGGACTTACTAGTGCATTTAGGTGTTTTGCAAATGTAGACTTGCCGGAACCATTATGTCCTAAAACCGCAACAAAATCCCCTTCTTTTATATCTATATTTACGTTATCGATAGCTTTATTAATGCTTTCAACGTTGCCTTCTTCGTCACGTCTTATATATTCAAATGTTAGGTTTTCTGCCTTAACTATATTCAAATTATTTTCCTCGTTTCTAATTAATGTGTAACTAATTTCCTCATTAACTACAATCTCTTTTAGTTTATCACATTTTATATGATTTATCATTTCTATTCAATAAGACTATAAAAATTTTAGATATATAAAAAAGCGGATATGTAAAACATATCCGCTTGTTAGCTATATCATACTATGGTTCTTAAATTAAACTAATTCAAGAATAACTTCCATAGCTGCATCGCCCTTTCTTAAACCAATCTTTACGATTCTTGTGTAGCCACCCTTACGGTCAGCATACTTAGGTGCGATTTCATCAAAAAGCTTATTAGTAAGATCAACCTTCTTTGTATTCTTCTTCTTACCAGCTACAGCTGTAGGAACTTCTGTTACTGTGTAAAGAACCTTGTCCATCTGCTTTCTAGCATGAAGTCTTGAAGGCATATCCTTCTTGATTTCCTTATCAACTGTTTCGTAAACTGTAACCTTCTTACCGTCTACAACTTCCTTAACTCTCTTACCGTTAGCGTCCTTCTTAGCTACCTTAGCCTGAACTGTAACAGTTTCGAAGTTATCCTTTTCCTTAACAGCTAATGTGATAAGGTGTTCAGCAATCTTGCTAACTTCCTTAGCTCTAGCCTCTGTTGTTACGATCTTACCGTTCTCGATAAGTGCTGTAACCTGGTTTCTTAATAATGCCTTTCTCTGGCTAGATGTTCTGCCGAGCTTTCTGTACTTTGCCATTTTAAAATCCTCCATTTGTAACATCAGCACACGCGCATAGGTCTTATAGCACCAATGTTTCTACTACAAATTATTAGTTGCGCAGTGGGAAAACCACTGTTCCACCTCTCGCACGCGCATTAGGTCTTACTGCAATTGGCGATATATTAATACATAAATGTACTAATCAAAATTAATCATCACTTGGCTTAAGATGTAAGTTTAATTCCTTAAGCTTAAGTAATACTTCGTCTAATGACTTCTTACCAAGATTTCTAACCTTCATCATATCATCTGAAGTCTTATTACATAATTCTTCAACTGTATTGATACCAGCTCTTCTAAGACAATTAGAAGAACGAACTGATAATTCAAGGTCTTCGATGCTCATTGAAAGAACCTTAGAAGACTCGTCTTCCTGTGGTTCAACCATGATCTCAGCCTTAACTGCGTTCTCTGAAAGGTTAATAAATCCTTTAAGATGTTCTGAAAGAACCTTAGCTGCAAGGCTTAAAGCCTCGTCTGGAGCTATAGTTCCGTTAGTGAAAATGTCAAGTGTTAACTTATCAAAGTCTGTATCCTGACCAACACGAGTGTTCTGAACAGACATGTTAACTCTCTCAACTGGTGTATAAATAGAATCAATAGCGATTACGCCTGCTGCAGCATCATCTCTCTTGTTCTTTTCTGAACTAACATAACCACGACCATTAGTAATTGTAAGTTCCATAGAGAGCTTTGCATCAGCTCCATTAAGATGTGCAATTACTAAATCAGGATTAATAATTTCGATATCAGGATCAACCTGGATATCAGATGCCTTAACTACGCCTTCGCCCTTAAAATCAATATGAGCTTCCTTAGGTTCAACCGAGTTGCCGTTATTCTTAATTGATAACTGCTTAATATTCATTACGATCTCAGTAACATCTTCCTTAACGCCAGGAATTGAACTAAACTCATGAAGCACACCATCGATCTTAATGCTGCTTACTGCTGTACCAACTAAAGATGAAAGCATAATTCTTCTTAAAGAATTACCAAGTGTTAAACCATAACCTCTTTCAAGTGGTTCAACTACAAATCTTCCAAACTTTCCATCTTGTGACTCTTCAGTCATCTCAATTTTTGGCATTTTGAAATTGAAATCTGCATCAACCATTATTGCCCCTCCTTATTGGGTATTTAAGTTGTATATATTGCGTTTATCAAAGCTAGGCAATTAAGCATACAGCTTTGTAGCGCGATTATACCTTGTTAAAAGATTCAAAAAATTATATCTTGAATTATTATAACATATAAAGTCGCATAAAAGCCAGCAGGTATGGAAAGTTTTAAATATACTTTCCATACAACTGCCTGGCTTTGAATTACGCATCTTACTTAGAATATAACTCGACGATAAGCATCTCGTTTACAGGAACATCGATTACTTCTCTTGTTGGAAGAGACTTAACCTGACCCTTAAGAGCTTCCTGATCTGCCTCTAACCACTCTGGTACTAATCTACCGTTTGTAGCTTCGAGTACTTCCTTATATCTTGCAGAAGACTTAGACTTTTCTCTGATTTCGATTACGTCTCCAGCCTTTACTAAGTATGAAGGAATGTTAACGCACTTACCGTTAACTAATACGTGCTTATGATCAACGATCTGTCTAGCTTCCTTACGTGTTCTAGCAAGACCTAATCTATAAACAACATTATCAAGTCTGAGTTCAAGCATGATCATAAGGTTTTCACCTGTCATACCCTTCTGCTTCTCAGCTTTCTTATAATAATTTCTAAAAGGCTTTTCTAATACGCCGTAGATGAACTTAGCCTTCTGCTTTTCACGAAGCTGTAAACCATATTCGCTAATCTTTCTTCCAGCATTCTTAGCCTTTCTTCTAGACTTCTTATCTATTCCTAAATATACAGGATCCAAATCAAGGGATCTGCATCTCTTAAGCACTGGTGTTCTATTAACTGCCATTGTATACTACCTCCCTAAATTAAACTCTTCTACGCTTTGGTGGACGACAACCATTATGTGGAACTGGTGTAACATCCTTGATACTTGTAACTTCTAGACCGCAAGCTGAAAGTGCTCTAATAGCAGCTTCTCTACCTGAACCTGGTCCCTTTACCATAACGTCTACAGACTTTAATCCGTGAATTAAAGCAGCCTTTGTAGCTGTTTCAGCTGCCATCTGAGCAGCATATGGAGTAGACTTCTTAGATCCTCTGAATCCAAGACCACCTGCAGATGCCCAAGATAATACATTACCTTCTGCATCTGTTAATGTAACAATTGTATTATTAAAAGATGACTGAATATGTGCCTGTCCTCTTTCGACATTCTTCTTAACACGCTTCTTTGTCACTTTCTTTGTAGCTTTCTGAGCCATGACTATATCCTCCTATTGAGTTTAAAACGTTTAATTTTTATTTAAATTACTTCTTCTTGTTTGCTACTGTCTTCTTTGGACCCTTGCAAGTTCTTGCGTTAGTCTTAGTCTTCTGACCTCTAACTGGAAGACCCTTTCTATGACGGATTCCTCTATAGCAACCAATTTCCTTTAATCTCTTGATATTCATGGCAACTTCTCTTCTTAAGTCACCTTCTACTAAATGCTCTGAATCAGCATCAATAACCTTAGCAATCTTTGCTACTTCTTCGTCTGTTAAGTCCTTAACACGAGTGTCAGGATTAACACCAGCTTCAGCAAGGATCTTATTTGATCTTACACGTCCAATACCATAAACATAAGTAAGTCCGATTTCGATTCGTTTTTCTCTTGGTAAATCCACACCTGAAATACGAGCCATATTACGTAACCTCCGTTAATTAACTAATTAATGTGTTATTTCGAAACTTATTATTATACACATACGCAGCTCCTTGCTTCGATAAGTTTCCTATCTATGCATGGCCTGAAATGTGTGCGTTGCCTTATAATAACTATATCAAATAGTAATTATCTTCATTCAATAATTACTGCAGCCGCAAATTAATAATCATCAAGTCGTACTTATAGTACTTTGCTTAATACTTGATGAATTTACATTGATAGCAATAATGACTTTGCTACCCATATGCAGAACCTAAGAAGCTAAACTTCTTAACAGGAAATTAACCCTGTCTCTGCTTGTGCTTAGGGTTTTCACAGATAATTCTGATGCTGCCCTTTCTCTTAATGACTTTGCATTTTTCACAAATTGGTTTAACTGATGATCTAACCTTCACTGCAAAAGCCTCCTTTCAGACAAGTTCGTGAACAATTATATCACAAATAAAAATATAATTGCAACAACAAATTATAAAATATTCCACTTAAATATTAAGTAGATTATTTATCACGCCAAATAATTCTTCCCTTTGTTAAATCATATGGTGACATTTCAATTGTTACTTTATCACCTGGAAGAATTCTAATATAGTTCATTCTTAGCTTACCACTAATTGTAGCTAAGATCTGGTGTCCATTTTCTAACTCTACTTTAAAAAATGCATTAGGTAACTTTTCTACTACTGTTCCTTCGATTTCAATTACATCAGCCTTTGACATAAATCCTCCTAATTTCTTTTACTAATATACTGCTTTATTTCTAGTTTGATTTCTTCATCAGAAATTTTCTGATTTTCTTGAATCTTTCTATATAATAATGAATTTTCATTCTTTATTATCTGCACATGTTTCTTCTTCTTTTTTTTCGGCTTTTCACACATTTTCAAATAGCCATCTGATAAGTAGACATATTGTGAATCTTCACCGATTACAATATATATCTTATCTTTATCGTGGCCTACTAGTGACTTTGCCATTAAACCTTTTAGCTCATTAATCATTATATTCACCTTAATTTTCTAATGTTAAAATTTCCGGTCCGTCCTTTGTTACGAGAACGGTATTCTCATAGTGAGCTGATAACGAATGGTCTCTTGTTTCTACTGTCCATCCATCATCTAGGAAGTTAACTCTCCAATCGCCCGCTGTTACCATTGGTTCGATTGCAAGTGTCATACCTTCATGTAAACGAATACCACGATGTTCTTGTCTAAAGTTAGGAATCTGTGGATCTTCATGCATTGATGTTCCAATACCATGTCCGCATAAATCTCTTAATACTCCATAACCAAAAGATTCGTTATAATCCGCTATTGCATTAGATATCTCGTGTAGACGACATCCTTCTTTAGCAAATTTTATTCCTTCAAAAAAGCTTTGTTTAGTAACATCCATTAATTGTTGAGCTTCTTTTGAAACTTCACCTACGCCATAAGTTCTTGCTGCATCTGCCATATATCCTTTGTATGATAGGACTGTATCTAGTGAAACTATGTCGCCATCACGCAATATTTTATTCTTGCTAGGAATTCCATGTACTACTTGATCGTTTACAGAAACACAAAATGAAGCTGGATAACCTTCGTAGCCTTTTTCTTCTGGAATACATCCATAGCTTCTTATGATTTCTTCACCAATCTTGTCGATTGTATATGTTGAAACTCCCGGCTTTATCTCATTTGCAATTTCTTTATATACTTTTCCAAGTATTTTTCCTGCTTCTCTCATTAACTCGATTTCTCGAGGGCTTTTAATTGATACTGACATATCTATTTCTCCTTGTAGTGATTAAGCAAGAATCTCTACGATAGCATTAAATACATCATCCATAGCCATTGTTCCGTCTACTTCACGTAATACGTTCTTCTTATTATAGTATTCAATAAGTGGCTGTGTCTGATCATGATATACAGATAATCTATTCTTTACTGTTTCTGGCTTATCATCATCTCTAAGAATTAACTTTTCTCCACATGTATCACATACGCCTTCAACCTTTGGTGCGTTGAATTCGATATGGTATGTTGCTCCACAACCTACACATGCTCTTCTTCCGCCCATTCTCTTAATGATGTTCTCATCTGGTACTTCAACGTTAATAGCGAAATCTACTGATTCTCCATTAGCTGCTAATGCCTTATCGAGAGCTTCTGCCTGTGGAATTGTTCTTGGGAATCCATCTAATACATATCCATTAGCTGCATCTGGCTGCTTGAATCTATCCATAATTAAATCTACTACTAATTCATCTGGTACAAGTTCGCCCTTGTCCATGTATGTCTTAGCCTTCTGACCTAATTCTGTGTTATTCTTGATATTTGCTCTAAAAATATCTCCTGTTGAAATGTGTGGAATTGAATACTTTGCTGCAATTCTCTTAGCCTGTGTTCCTTTTCCTGCACCTGGTGCACCTAACATAATAATCTTCATTGATAAATCCTCCATTCAATATAACTAGTTCTATATGAAATCGCATAAATTGCGGTTAGATTTCTATTTTAATTGTCATTTACTACATTTTCTCTTTAACACAAATACAGACTTACCTAGGATTTCTCCCAGGTAAGCCCATTATATATCTTTTAATCAATTACTCAGATAAAAATCCTTTGTAATAACGATTAACCATCTGTGCTTCGATCTGCTTTAATGTCTCAAGAACAACACCAACAATAATGATGACTGATGTTCCACCAAATGAAATACTTGCATTGAAGAATCCAGTACAAGCGATTGGTATAAGAGCTACAATAAGTAAACCTACTGCACCAACGAATACGATATAATTAAGTATCTTATTAAGATAATCACTAGTAGATTTTCCTGGTGTGATACCTGGAACTACTCCACCAGCTTTCTTTAAGTTATCCGCTACCTGTATTGGGTTGAATGTAATTGATGTATAGAAGTATGCAAATATAATAAGCAATACTACATAAAGAATTAATCCAACTGAATACTTAGGGTAACTTACTCTGCACCAGTAAGATGAGCTTAAATATCTTGTCCACTCATATGACTTACCAAATAACTGAGCAACAATTACAGGGAACTGCATAAGTGATGATGCGAAAATAACTGGCATAACACCTGCAGTATTAACCTTTAATGGGATATTAGTTGACTGTCCGCCAACCTGCTTTCTTCCTGCAACCTTCTGTGAGTATTGAACAGGAATTCTTCTTTCGCCATCCTGAAGGATAACTACTAAAATTACCATTATTACAACAATAGCTAAGATAACAGCTGCTGCTAAAACACCCTTTGCTGGTGTCTGTGTTGCTACGTAAGAGCTGAATAATGTAGCGAAATCACTTGGCATTCCTGAGATAATATTAATTAATAATACGATTGAAATACCATTTCCTACACCGTTTTCAGTAATTCTCTCACCTAACCACATAAGTGCTGCTGAACCTGCTGTAAGTGCAATAACTACAACAATGATTGCTACAACATAATGAAGTGTACTAAATCCTTCATATCCTGCAATTAAACCTGATCTACCAAATCCAACTGCCATTGCAATACTTTCAATAAGTGATAAACCGATTGTTACGTATCTTGTTATAGCTGCAATCTTCTTTCTACCGTCCTCGCCCTCTTTTTGCATTTCTTCCAATTTTGGAATTGCAATTGTAAGTAACTGCATTATGATCGAAGATGTGATATATGGTGTAATGCTAAGTGCAAAGAGGGACATTCTTTCGAATGAACCTCCTGTAAATGCACTAAGATAATCCAAATCACCGGTATTAATTCCACTAAGTAAGCTACTAAAGTAATCAGTATCTACACCAGGAATCGGAAGAAGACTTCCTATTCTTACAACAACTAAAATTGCTAATGTGTATAATATCTTTTTTCTTATGTCTTTATTTTTAAAAGCGCCTACAAGTGTCTTAAACATACTAGATCACCTCGCAAGTTCCGCCGAGAGCTTCGATCTTCTCCTTAGCTGCAGCACTGAATGCGTTAGCCTTAACAGTAAGCTTCTTTGTAAGCTCACCGTTTGCAAGAATCTTTACGCCGTCCTTAGTATCTTTAACAATACCTGTCTCAATTAAAGTTTCGATTGATACTTCTGAACCGTTATCAAATCTTTCTAATGTAGAAACATTGATAGCTACGAATTCCTTACGATTTCTGTTAGTGAAACCTCTCTTAGGAATTCTTCTATATAATGGCATCTGGCCACCTTCAAAACCAGGTCTTGGTGCTCCTGAACGAGCCTTCTGGCCCTTGTGTCCCTTACCAGCTGTCTTGCCGTTACCTGAACCGTGACCACGACCTCTTCTGAAATTATCACTCTGAACTGAACCTTCTGCAGGTCTTAAATTAGATAAATCCATTCTTGCACCTCCTTCTATTATTTTATATTAAATTTCTTCTACCTTTAACATATAACCAATCTGCTGAATCTGTCCTCTTGTAGCAGCATTATCTGGAAGTTCTACTGTCTTGTGAAGCTTTGTAAGACCCATAGCTTCAACAGTTCTTCTATGCTTAGGAACAGCACTGATTGGAGACTTAACTAAAGTTATTCTTAACTTCTTATCAGCCATTTTAACCTCCATCTGCACCTTTTATGGTGCTAAACAATTTCTTAGCCTAAGATTTCTTCAACTGACTTACCACGAAGTCTTGCAACTTCTTCTGGAGTCTTCATAGCCTGAAGACCAGCGATTGTAGCTAATACTACGTTCTGCTTATTATTAGAACCAAGTGACTTTGTACGAATGTTTCTAATACCTACTAACTCAAGTACTGAACGAGCAGGACCACCAGCGATAATACCAGTACCTTCTGGAGCTCTCTTTAAAAGAACTGTTGCTCCACCGAACTTACCGATGAAATCATGTGGTACTGAACCATTCTCATCCATTGGAATTTCTACTAAATGCTTAATGGCATCTTCCTTTCCCTTGCGGATAGCTTCAGGAACTTCAGCTGCCTTACCAACACCAGCGCCAACGTGACCATTACGATCACCAACAACTACTAAAGCTGCAAAACGCATATTACGTCCACCTTTTACAACCTTAACTACGCGCTTGATTGATACTACGTTATCGTCTAATTCTAGCTGACTAGCATCAATAATTGTACGTTTCATACTGTTTTCTCCCTTCCGCTTAGAACTGGAGGCCAGCTTCTCTTGCTGCCTCTGCTAATGCCTTTACTTTACCTTGATATATGAATCCGCCTCTGTCATAAACGACAGTTGTAATTCCCTTTTCTAATGCCTTCTTAGCAACTACAGTACCTACTACTGTTGCAGCTTCAACATTATTAGTCTTCTCTACTTCAGCCTTAACGTCAGCGTCAAGTGTTGATGCAGAAACAAGTGTCTTACCAACTGTGTCGTCAATAATCTGAGCGTACATATGATTGTTACTTCTGAAAACAGCTAAACGTGGTCTTTCAGTTGTTCCGCTGAAACGGTTACGTGTTCTCTTATGCTTTGCTTCACGAACTAATGCTCTTGACTTCTTACTAACCATTATATTCACTCCTTTAATTATTTCTTACCAGTCTTACCAACCTTACGTCTGATTACTTCATCAGCATACTTGATACCCTTACCCTTATATGGTTCTGGAGCTCTCTTAGATCTGATTTCAGCTGCGTACTGGCCAACTTTTTCTTTATTAATACCCTTAACAAAAATGATGTTCTGTCCATCAAGAGTTGTTTCGATTCCTTCTGGATCTTCCATCTCTACAGGATGTGAGTAACCTAATGAAAGGATTAACTTCTTACCCTGCTTCTGTGCTCTATAACCAACACCGTTAACTTCAAGCTTCTTCTCGTAGCCTTCTGTTACACCGATTACCATGTTGTTAATAAGAGTTCTTGTTAAGCCGTGTAATGACTTCATCTTCTTTAAGTCGTTAGGTCTTGAAACAACAACTTCACTACCTTCAACCTTAATGTCCATTTCTGCAGGTAAAACTCTTTCGAGTGTTCCCTTAGGACCCTTTACAGTCACTTTATTATTTTCTGCTACCTCAACTGTAACACCAGCTGGAATAGCGATAGGCATTCTTCCTATACGTGACATGCCGTGCACCTCCTAAAAATTATTAAGAAAACATTTACAATGATAGGAATATGTTTTCTTGGTTGGGTTAATAGTTATAGGATTAAACAAATTAAATCCTAACGATTTAATTATAATTATAATCCTTAGTAACGTCTATATAATTACCAAACGAAGCAAAGAACTTCTCCACCAACGCCGAGCTTTCTAGCTTCCTTATCTGTTACAACACCCTTGTTTGTAGAGATGATTGCAACACCAAGACCACCTAATACCTTAGGAAGATCTGTCTTGTTAGCATAAACTCTAAGACCTGGCTTAGAAATTCTCTGAAGTCCAGAAATGATCTTTTCATTCTTATCCTTACCGTACTTTAAAGTAACGCGGATATCCTTGAAGTTTCCATTCTCAACAACTTCATAAGACTTAATGTAACCCTCATCTAAAAGAATCTTAGCGATTGAAAGCTTCATCTTAGATGCTGGAATATCAACTGTGTCGTGCTTTGCTGTATTTGCATTACGAATTCTTGTAAGCATATCTGCAATTGGATCTGTCATTAATATTTCCTCCTTATAATTCACTGGTTTCCAGCTTTCGCTGGACTACGTCAATTGTTTGCACTTAATGTGCACTAAGTTGATAACAACTTAAAATATATTGCTTAAAGCAAGATTTTATCGTTGCAAGTTCTAAGAACTTGCAACAATTATATTAATCTTACCAAGAAGCCTTTTTAACACCAGGGATCTGACCCTTGTATGCTAATTCACGGAAGCAAATTCTGCAGATTCCGTACTTTCTTAAAACAGAATGTGGACGACCACAAATTGTACAACGTGTGTATGCTCTAGTAGAGAACTTTGGTTTTCTCTGCTGCTTTACTTTCATAGAAGTCTTAGCCATAATTTACCTCCTTATATTAATTCTTCTTGAATGGCATGTTGAATAATCTTAATAATTCACGTGCTTCTTCATCTGTGTTAGCTGTAGTAGTGATGATAACATCCATACCTCTAACCTTATCTACCTTATCATATTCGATTTCTGGGAAGATAATCTGCTCTTTAATACCAAGTGCATAGTTACCTCTACCATCGAATGAGTTAGCGCTTACGCCTCTAAAGTCACGTACACGTGGAAGTGCAAGATTTACTAATCTATCAAGGAATTCGTACATCTTTTCACCACGTAATGTAACCTTACAACCAATTGCCTGACCTTCTCTTAACTTGAAGTTAGCAATTGAATTCTTAGCTCTTGTAAGAACTGCTTTCTGACCTGCGATTGTCTCGAGATCCTTTACTGCTGCGTCAAGAACCTTAGAATTTTCCTTAGCTTCACCAACGCCCATATTTATAGTGATCTTATCGATCTTTGGAACCATCATTGGGTTCTTATAACCGAATTTCTCAGTCATCTTCTTAGCGATTTCATTATCATACTGTTCTCTAAGTCTACTCAAAATTATTGCCTCCTTCCTCGATTAATCGATAGCCTTTCCTGTTGCCTTAGCAACACGTACTTTCTTGCCATCCTTTACTTCATAACCAATCTTTGTTGCCTTACCATTTACTGAGTAAGCAATGTTAGATATATCGATTGGTGCTTCCTGATGGAGAATTCCACCCTGCTGATTAGCAGCACTTGGCTTAGCATGCTTAGTAACCATGTTAATACCTTCAACAACTGCTGTGTGGTTCTTAGCATTAACTGTTAATACCTTGCCTTCTTTGCCCTTGTCCTTACCTGCGATAACAACAACTGTATCGCCCTTTTTAATTCTAACAGCTGACATTCGGCACCTCCTATAATACTTCTGGAGCAAGAGAAACGATCTTCATGAACTTCTTCTCTCTTAACTCTCTAGCTACTGGTCCAAAGATACGAGTTCCCTTTGGAGTATTATCATCTTTAATGATAACAGCAGCATTCTCGTCAAATTTAATATATGAACCGTCCTTACGACGTGCGCCCTTAACAGAACGTACTACAACGGCCTTAACAACATCGCCCTTCTTAACAACGCCGCCTGGTGTTGCTTCTTTAACAGAAGCGACGATAACATCACCGATATTTGCATATCTTCTTGTAGATCCGCCCATAACTCTGATGCAAAGAATTTCCTTAGCACCTGTGTTATCAGCAACCTTAAGTCTGGTTTCCTGTTGTACCATAGTACTACCCCTTTCAGTAATATATGTCTCATTCACATCTAGTGAATGTGTTTACTAAAATCATTTCTAAATTACTTAGCTCTGCTGATAATTTCAACTAATCTCCATCTCTTATCCTTAGATAAAGGTCTTGTTTCCATAACCTTTACTACGTCACCGATTAAGCATTCGTTGTTTTCATCATGAGCCTTAAGCTTATATGTTCTCTTTACAATCTTGTTGTAAAGTGGATGTTTAACGTTATCTTCTACTGCAACCACGATAGTCTTATCCATCTTGTTGCTGACAACCTTACCTGTACGAGTTTTTCTTAAATTTCTCTCTTCCACAGTTGTACTCCTTTCTTAGGATTAATTTATCATCCAGCTTAGCAATTAAGCATTCTTCTGTGCAATTACAGTCTGGATTCTAGCGATGTTCTTACGAACCTCTTTAATTCTGCTTGTGTTATCCAACTGATTAGTTGCGTTCTGGAATCTTAAATTGAAAAGTTCCTTCTTAGCAGCTACTAATTCTTCATTTAACTCTGCAGCTGATTTTGCCTTTAAATCTTCTACATACTTATTAATTTTCACTGTTATCACCGCCTTCTAAGTCTGCACGTGAAACGATCTTACACTTGCATGGAAGCTTGTGAGTAGCAAGACGAAGAGCTTCTCTAGCTGTCTCCTCTGCTACGCCTGAGATCTCGAACATAACACGTCCAGGTTTAACTACTGCTACCCAGCACTCTAAGTTACCTTTACCTTTACCCATACGTACGCCGATAGGCTTACCTGTAACAGGCTTGTCTGGGAAAATCTTAATAAATACTTTACCGCCACGCTTGATATATCTTGTCATAGCAACTCTGGCTGCTTCTATCTGATTAGACTTGATCCAGCATGGTTCTGTTGCAACGATACCGAAATCGCCGTATGCAAGAGTGTTACCTCTTGTTGCCTTACCAGCCATAGAACCACGGAACTGTCTACGATGTTTAACTCTCTTAGGTAGTAACATTACTTATCGCTCCCTTCCTTAACATTAACCTTAGCGTTAGCCTTAGTAGGAAGAACCTCGCCTTCGTAAATCCAAACCTTAACGCCAACCTTACCATATGTTGTGTTAGCTTCTGCAAAACCATAATTGATATCTGCACGAAGTGTCTGAAGAGGAATTGTACCCTCACTATAAAATTCTGTACGAGCCATATCAGCACCGCCAAGACGTCCAGAACAGCTTGTCTTGATACCCTTAGCGCCCTGCTTCATTGTTCTGCCCATGCATGACTTCATAGCTCTTCTGAAAGAGATACGATTCTCTAACTGCTGAGCGATGTTTTCAGCTACTAACTGAGCATCACGATCTGGTCTCTTAACTTCCTTAATATCGATGCTTAATCTCTTAGCAGATGTCATCTTTTCAACCTGCTTCTTTAAAGCTTCGATTTCAGATCCGCCCTTACCGATTACAACACCAGGCTTAGCTGTGTGGATAATAATCTTAAGTCTATCTGAAGCTCTCTCAATTTCGATCTTTGAAATTCCTGCAGCATAAAGCTTCTTCTTAAGGAATTTTCTTATGTTATAGTCTTCAACAAGGTTATCAGCGAATGCATCTTCTGCATACCACTTTGAGTCCCAGTCAGAAATGACACCGACTCTTAAACCATGTGGGTTAACTTTCTGTCCCATAAAATCTCCTTTCTATTCTTTAGGAAATGTTTGATTTCATATTCTAATTTCAAGTAATCTTGAAACAATAAATCAAGTACCGATTAATTATCTTTCATTAAGAATTACAGTGATGTGGCTCATTCTCTTTTCGATTCTGTAAGCTCTACCCTGTGCTCTTGGATGTACTCTCTTCATTGTAGGTCCCTTGTTAGCGAAGCATTCTTCAACGAATAACTTGCTTGGGTCCATACCATTATTGTTCTGAGCATTAGCTGCTGCAGACTTTAATAACTTCTCTATAAGTGATGAAGCATATCTTGGATTGTACATAACGATACCAAGTGCTTCTTCAAGGCTCTTGCCTCTAATAGCATCTAATACGAAACAAGCCTTCTGAACAGATACTCTAGCGTAGCTTAACTTAGCGCTTGGTCTTGTATCCTTAACGGCGTTTCTTTCACGTTTAATTTGGGATCTATGTCCTGTTGCCATGGATTAGTCCTCCTTTCAAAATTTCAAATGTATCCATTATCTATATTAGTAATTACGATTTCTTTAATCGGGAATCCCCGCGGAAGACCCCTTTCGGGTTCTTCCAAAGATTCATCTATTATCTAGACTTCTTTTCGTCCTTACCATGTCCTCTGTAAGTTCTTGTTGCAACGAACTCACCGAGCTTATGACCAACCATATCCTCTGTAACGAATACAGGAACATGCTTTCTTCCATCATGAACAGCAATTGTATGTCCCACGAAACTTGGGAAAATTGTTGAACGACGAGACCATGTCTTGATGACCTGCTTATCGTTTGAAGCATTTAATGCATCAACCTTCTTAAGTAAGCTAGCATCAGCGAAAGGTCCTTTCTTTAATGAACGAGCCATAGGTTAAACCTCCTTATAATCTTGTTTCTCAAAGTTACTAGGCACTAATATTACTTAATACCCTTTCCGTCTCTTCTTCTAATGATAAGCTTGTTAGAAGCCTTCTTCTTCTTACGAGTCTTAAGACCCATAGCAGGCTTACCCCAAGGTGTCATTGGGCTTGGACGACCAACTGGTGCTCTACCTTCACCACCACCGTGTGGATGGTCGTTAGGGTTCATAACAGAACCACGAACTGTAGGGCGGATACCCATATGTCTCTTACGTCCAGCCTTACCAAGATTAATAAGGTTGTGATCACCATTACCTACAACACCGATTGTTGCGCGGCAGATAATTGGAACCATTCTCATTTCGCCAGAAGGTAATCTAAGTGTTGCATACTTACCTTCCTTAGCCATTAACTGAGCTGAGTTACCAGCAGAACGAACAAGCTGTCCACCCTTACCTGGATATAACTCGATATTGTGAACCTGTGTACCAACTGGAATTTCTGTGAATGGTAAGCAGTTACCAACTCTAACTTCAGCACCAGCACCGTTCTGTACTGTCATGCCATCTGTTAAACCAGCAGGTGCAAGGATATATGACTTCTCACCATCAGCGTAAGCGATAAGTGCGATGTTAGCAGTTCTGTTAGGATCGTATTCGATACCGATAACCTTAGCAGGAACTCCTTCCTTGTTTCTCTTAAAATCGATTACTCTGTACTTCTGCTTGCTTCCACCACCGTGGTGACGTACAGTAATCTTACCCTGGTTGTTACGACCAGCAGTCTTGCTCTTCTTAGCAAGTAATGACTTCTCAGGAGATGACTTTGTAATTTCAGAGAAATCTGAACCAGTCATGTTTCTTCTGGAAGGTGTATATGGGTTATATGTTTTAATTCCCATTTCTTTCTCCTTTCGGCTGTGTAATATTGTTTTCTACACGTCTATATCTTAAAGTCCTTCGAAGATTTCGATTTCCTTAGAATCAGCTGTTAACTGCACGATAGCCTTCTTTGTCTTAGCTGTGTAGCCCTGATCCTTTCTGTTAGCTCTCTTCTTCTTACCGTTGTTATTCATTGTGTTAACTGAAGCAACCTTTGTTCCTTCAAACATCTTCTCAACAGCTTCCTTAATCATAGTCTTGTTAGCGTCTGTATGAACTAAGAATGTATACTTCTTAGAAGCCATATCAGTCATTGACTTTTCTGTGATTACAGGCTTGAGGATTACATCATAATACTGAATATTTGCCATTATGCATACACCTCCTCTAATTTTTCAACAGCTGCCTTAGTAACAACTAATGTATCATACTTAAGAACATCATAAGTATTGATTTCGCTAGTGTTTGAAACCTTAGCACCGTTAACGTTTCTACCAGAAAGAACAACGTTCTTGTTCTCTCCTTCAAGAACTACTAAAGCCTTAGAAACCTTAAGGTTATTTAAAACCTCAACGAATTTCTTTGTCTTAATTTCATCAAGATTGAATTCATCTAAAACAACAATCTTGCTATCAGCTACCTTAGAAGATAAAGCTGAAAGAAGAGCGATTCTCTTCTCCTTCTTATTCATCTTGAATGAATAATCTCTTGGCTTTGGTGCAAATACAACACCACCGCCTGTCCACTGTGGAGATCTTGTAGAACCCTGTCTAGCATGACCAGTTCCCTTCTGTCTCCATGGTTTTCTTCCGCCGCCAGATACTTCTGAACGAGTCTTTGCAGACTGTGTTCCCTGACGATTATTTGCAAGCTGGCTTACAACTGCAAGATGTACAAGATGTTCATTAACTTCAACACCAAATACTGCATCGTTTAATTCGATTGAGCCAACTTCTTTGCCTTCAATATTGTAAACAGATACGTTTGCCACTGTTTAGTCCTCCTTCCTTGGTAAAGATTACTTACTAACCTTTACTGTTTCTTTCAAAGTTACTAATGACTTCTTAGGTCCAGGTACTGCACCCTTAACTAAGATAACGTTATTCTCAACATCAACTCTTACTACTTCAAGATTCTGGATTGTGATTCTCTTAGAACCCATATGTCCAGGCATTCCTTTTCCCTTGAATACTCTACCAGGTGTTGTTGCTGATCCGTTAGAACCCTGATGTCTGTGGAATTTAGAACCGTGCGCCATAGGACCTCTAGACTGTCCTAATCTCTTGATAGCGCCCTGGAAACCTTTACCCTTAGAAATAGCAGTTGCATCTACCTTATCGCCTGCTGCGAAGATATCTGCCTTAATTTCGTCCTTAACATTGTATTCAGAAGAGTTTTCAAACTTGAACTCTCTAACGAATCTCTTATAAGGAACCTCTGCCTTGTCAAAATGTCCCTTAACTGGCTTGCTTACGAGCTTTTCTCTAATATCAGCAAAACCAACCTGGACAGCTTCGTAACCGTCGTTTTCGACTGTCTTTACTTGTGTTACAACACAAGGGCCAGCCTGTAATACAGTTACAGGTGTTAAAACACCATCTTCGTTGAAGATCTGTGTCATTCCGACCTTAGTAGCTAAAATAGCCTTCTTCATACTCTTTTCCTCCTGTTAAATCTACAGCGGACAAGATGATAAATAAATTCAGCGCATCCTGTCATCCTAGATAAGTTAATATAAGTGGAACCTGCACCACCGTTATAGGAATGCTTTTGTTGCTTCTATATTAAACCCTTAGGATTAGCTCTCATTGTTATTGAAACTTAAATGTTTCTTGCTGCGTTTTCTTGTTAATCAAGAAAATGTCTTGGCAATGATTAGTTCATTACCTTAAGGTTGATGAATACACCAGCTGGCATCTCTAACTTAGATAAAGCATCTACTGTCTTCTGAGATGGCTGTAATACATCGATAAGTCTCTTATGAGTTCTCTGTTCGAACTGCTCTCTAGAGTCCTTGTACTTATGTACAGCTCTAAGAATTGTAACAACTTCCTTCTTTGTTGGAAGAGGTACTGGACCACTAACATTAGCTCCTGTCTTCTTTGCAGTTTCGATGATCTTCTTAGCAGACTGATCGATTAACTGATGATCATAAGCCTTCAAAGTAATTCTGATTACCTGATTTGCCATAAAAAAAGTCGCCTCCTTCGCACTTTATAAATAGTAAGTACGACAAGCGGTGACTGTACACACTCCCACGTGTATCATATTATCTCTTACGAGAAACTTGATTCATCATGGTCTACTAAAACTAAGTCTTAGTAGCAATTATAGTACAGTGACTTGTCGCCAGATTCTTCGCTGGAATCGCTTCCAGCCTTGACATTCGCTCCACGGAAAACCTACATTCAAGCTATTGTTCAAATGTAGCAACCTCTCGCTTCACAGCTATCAATGTCACAGCATGTATAAATATACACTAGGAGTATATTATTTGCAAGAATTCTTTTGTATTTTTTTTAGAACAATAAAAAATAAAGCCACGGAACTTTCAAGTTAATTTTCGAAAGCCCCGTGGCAATAATAATTATATTCATAGATACATTTTCATAATAATTGTAATGAAAATGTATTCGCTATATCTAAGTTTACGAATCCCTTCTATAATAAGTAACCTTTCTTATAAGAAGAAACTCCTTCGCTCCATCTTAGTAGAAGTAGAAGTTAAGGTAAACATCATCAATTAACCATTCACCATCTTCATATACATAATCGATGTAGTAATAGCTATTGTATGTGTAAGAACCTGACTTTTCTTCTTCACTGCCGTAACCTGTATACTTGTACTTACCTGAAAGTGTATATCCAAGATAAATTCTCATCTTTGGAGCACCTTCATCAGTTAATGTAAAGTACTTTGTACCAACAGTAGCCTTAACAGCTGAAAGATCATAAGATGTAACATCTCTAGTATAATAAGAACCAGATGCTGAATGGAAATCATCAACTAAATCATCATACTCATCCTCAACATCAGCCTCAGAAGATACTAAGCTCTTAATGTCGCTATAACCCTTCTTCTCGTAAGCAGCCTTAGCAATAGTTGCAATGTCTGACTGAGCCTTTTCCATTGCAGCCTTTTCAGCATCATCTGTAAAGCTTAAATCAGAGTAAGAAATAGACTTAAGGCTTTCATCATAAGAAACATTGATTGATGTCTCGTAATCCTCAGTTACATCACTTGTAAGCTTAATCTTATTATCACCTGCGAAAATGTATGGAATAACGTAAGTATCATAATAAGAACCGTAGCTTGAGTTATCAGCCTTGATGTAATTAGACTTAACCTCAACACCATTGATTGATAATGTACAACCCTTAGGAACCTGGATTGTTGTGTCTTTGTAAACAAGACCTTCTGATGAAACCTTATACTTCTTAAAGAAGAGTAAGTACTTGTCGTTAGTCTGTGAAAGAACGTAAGTACTCTGGTTGCCATTGCTTGTAGCTGTTGAATAAGTAACCTTAACAGTTGCGCTACCCTTTGTGCTACCAGCTGTGCTGTAAGCGTCAGAAACTGTAATACCAGTAACCTTCTCACCTGTTGCATCAGCATGTGCATTAATTAAAGCTTCCTTAGTTAAGAATTCGCTATCAGGAAGGTTAATTAAATCGTAAGCTGTATCCCAGTCACACTGCTCAATAGCTGTAACATACTTCTTAGCTGTCTTCTTGTAATCAACACCAGCCTTACCAATAGAAACAAATGCAACGATAGCTACAATAACAGCAACAACTGCTACTGCAATACCAACGATCTTCTTGTTAAGCTTAAATGGCTTAGCAGGCTGCTGCTGATATGGAGCCTGGTTGTAACCATTGTTAGCATAGTTAGGATTGTAACCGTTGTTAAAGTTCTGATTTGCATTTGGATCAAATCCGTTGTTAAAGTTCTGGTTTGCATTTGGATCAAATCCATTGTTAAAATTCTGGTTTGCATTTGGATCAAATCCGTTGCTAAAGTTCTGGTTTGCATTTGGATCAAATCCATTGTTAAAGTTCTGGTTTGCGTTTGGATCAAATCCGTTAGCAAAGCCCTGAACTGGCTGAGCTTCCTGATTTACAAAAGCATCTGTAGCCTGATTAGCTGCCACATCTACTGTATCTGCTGCCTGATTAGCAACATCTGCAGCCTCAGCTGTTTCATTAGCAGCTGCATTTAATGTTTCGTTAAAGTCATCAAGATTTAATTTTGTTCCGCAGTTTCCACAAAATACTGCATCGTCTTCATTCTTAGTTCCACAATTAGGACAAAACATATAAATCCTCCCATATTATTACTTTTTTGATCTCATTAAACCTCTTCATTAAGAAAGCTCAAATGCCACCTAAACCCTCACAAGTAAACATAAATAAGCCATTAAGTGCACCCTTAATGTATAAGCCCCTCATAATAAAGTTTTATAAAATCTTTAGAAATGATAACATGAACCGCTGTCTATTTCAAGACTAATTACCATTTATTTCATCATTTAATTCATTTAAATAAACCCAACGGTCCATTTTTTCCAAGAGCAACATTTCCTTTTCCTCTTTTTCCTTAGTGAGTTCATTAAGCTTTACAAAGTCAGTAGCACACTTAACAATAAGTTCATCTATCTCTGATATTCTATTTTCCAGTTTAGCAATATCATCATCAATAGTTTCGAATTCCTTCTTCTCCGCATAGCTAAACTTCCTGCTGTGAGACTTGTTAGCCTTGTATTCGTTAGCCGCCTCAAGGTTTCTGGCATTTGAAAATGTATTGTTAATAGTAGAGTCAGCTCTTGCCCCGTTCTCTAACAACTTGCCAGCCATAACGGCCTTGTCCCTGTAATCGGAATAGCCGCCCTCGTACTGGCTTAGGTGTCCATTTTCAAAAGCAAAAATTCTATCCACCACTCTATCAAGGAAGTAGCGGTCATGAGAAACCACAATGACAATACCCGCAAAGCCATCAAGGTACTCCTCCAAAATCTCAAGAGTCTCAATGTCCAAATCATTAGTCGGCTCATCAAGAATAAGCACATTTGGCGCACTCATAAGCACCGACAAAAGATAGAGACGTCTCTTCTCGCCACCAGAAAGCTTACGAATAGGAGTCCACTGCTGCTTAGGCCCAAAAAGGAACTTCTCACACATCTGAGAAGCAGTGGCCTTACCCTCAGCGGTTGTGACATACTCGCCGATAGAACGCACAAATTCAAGCACTGTAGCATTTTCATCAAGAAGCTCATTCTCCTGCATGAAGTAACCAATGCGCACCGTCTCGCCAATCTCCACGCTACCGCTATCAGGCTTTAGCTCCCCTGTGATAATCTTCATTAAAGTGGATTTGCCGCAGCCGTTACTACCAATGATACCGATTCTATCATCTTTCAAGAAAATGTATTCAAAGTCAGAAAACAGCTTCTTATCCCCAAAGGCCTTGCCCACGTTGTGAAGCTCAATGGTCTTATTGCCTAGGCGAGTTCCCACCGAACTCATAATAAGGTCCGACTTCATAAACTTCGCTCTCGCCTCACGAGAAGCCTGCTTCATATCCTCATATCTATCAATTCTTGCCTGCTGCTTAGTAGAACGAGCAAGAGCACCACGCTTAATCCATTCTAACTCCCTACGAAGAGTGTTCTGACGTTTCTTCTCAGTGGCGCGCTCCATCTCCTCCCTCTGAGTCTTAAGCTCAAGAAAGCCAGAGTAGTTACTGTCGTACTCGTAAAGATTTGCATAATCAAGCTCCACGATCTTGTTAGTGACATTATCAAGGAAATATCTGTCGTGAGTAACCATAATAAGCTCGCCCTTAAAGGCCTTAATATAGTCCTCAAGCCAAATAACCATCTCATTATCAAGGTGGTTTGTAGGCTCATCTAAAATTAAAACCTCGCTTGGCTCTAAGATTGCCTTACAAAGCGCCACCCTCTTTTTAAGGCCACCAGAAAGCAAGCTAATAGACTTGTCAAAATCAGGCACCCCAAGCTTATTTAAAATCTCCTTAGCCTCCGCCTCAGTTGCATTGTGCTTACCACGCATACAATATGAAAGAACTGTTTCATTTTCAAGGAAGTTTGGCATCTGTTCAAGATATGTAACATTTACCCCATTACCCTTAATCACCTTGCCGGAATCTGGCTCCTCAAGGCCTGCGATGATTTTTAAAAATGTAGACTTGCCCGTACCGTTAACGCCAATGACGCCGATTTTATCGCCCTTGTTAATACCAAGGGATACATTTTTAAAAAGATCCTTCTCTCCATAAGTCTTAGATATATTCTCAACGTTTAAAATATTCATATATAAACCTTTCCACAAAGAAATTACTTCTTATATAATTTATTAACATTCTTTTTGAAAAAATGTGACTTACCAGCAAGGCAAAGCCACCAGTCAATCACACCTATGATAAGCTATAAAAAAGATTTCTGTCAATTGTAAAGATTGATTTGCTTAAAAGTTCACTATCATATATAATCTTTAGTGCGTAAAAAGATAACTAACATTTTGGCAGAGGCCAATTTGTTTTAATAAATCGTTAGAAGAAAGAAGGATACTATGTTTATAGCCAATAATTGGAAAGAATACGACGTTATTGACACATCAAAGGGTGAGAAGCTTGAAAGCTGGGGCGGATATTTGCTCGTGCGTCCGGACCCACAGGTAATCTGGGACACACCAAAGAAGGAATACGGCTGGAAGCACATGAACGGCCACTACCACAGAAGCTCTAAGGGCGGCGGAGAATGGGAGTTCTTCGACCTACCACAGCAGTGGCAGATTAACTACGAATTGCCAATAGGAAAGAAGCTTACATTTAACTTAAAGCCTTTCTCCTTCAAGCACACAGGCCTATTCCCAGAGCAGGCTGCCAACTGGGACTGGTTCTCAACCCTCATATATAATAAGAAGAAAGCCGAACCTGACAAGGAAATCAAGGTTCTTAACCTCTTCGCCTACACAGGTGGTGCAACTCTTGCAGCTGCCGCTGCCGGCGCTAAGGTAACTCACGTAGATGCCTCTAAGGGTATGGTTAATTGGGCTAAGGAAAATGCTGCAAGTTCGGGACTATCTGATGCCCCTATTAGATGGCTCGTAGACGACTGTGTTAAATTTGTAGAACGTGAAATCAGACGTGGAAACACATACGATGCAATTATCATGGACCCACCATCGTACGGTCGTGGACCTAAGGGCGAAATTTGGAAGATTGAAGAATCCATCCACAATCTCGTTAAGATTTGTATGCAGATTCTAAGTGACGACCCACTATTCTTCCTTATTAATTCATACACAACAGGTCTTCAGCCAGCTGTTTTAACTTACATGTTAAAGACTGAATTAAAGGAAACACTTGATAAGAATCCTAATGCCTTTGTAGACTCACAGGAAGTAGGCCTTCCAGTAAGTTCAAACGGTCTAGTACTTCCTTGCGGCGCTAGTGGTCGTTTTGAAAATGCTTAATCGCCTGTAATGTCAAGACTCGCTCGCGAGTCTTGCGCGCTGGATTCGAGTCTGCTGAAGCAGACAAATTCCTGTCCGAATCCGTGCGCATCCTCGCGGAGCGTTTAACTCAGTCGGAGAAATCCCCCACCTACGCTAATGAGGTGGGGGATTTCTCCGACTGAGTTAAATGCAATAATTAATTTTAGAATTAAATTAACTTAAAAATCCCTATCACAAAATTACTGTGATAGGGATTTTTATCTTCTATATTTATCTTCTTTTTTTCTTATATATTTATCTCATAACTTTTCTAAGTGTTTCCTCTAGCTTATTCTCTACTTAAGCTCATTAGTTAGCTTCCTTGGAATCTTCTTTTCTGCAAAGTAGCAGGCAAAGCCTGTAAACAAGCCGGTAATGATACCGCTAATTATAAGGAAAGGAATGTAAGCGAAGATGCCAGACATTTTCAAAACAAAAAATGCTGCAAGGATCTGACCTACGTTGTGGGCAATGGCACCAAAGACGCTAGTGATAAATAAAAACTCGCCTCTTAGAATAAAGTTTATAATTGCCATTACAATTAGGCATAAAAAGCCACCGGCAATGGAGTATGTAAAGGATACTATTTGTCCTGCAAATATTGAGGCAAGTATTACTCTCATTATAAGGACGATAGCCGCCTCCTTTGCTCCATGTCGTTTTATTACAAAAAGTGTCACTATATTAGATAGGCCAAGTTTCACTCCGGGAATTGGCACAACTGTTGGTATTGCTGATTCTATTACGAAAATTGTTAGGGCTATAGTTGTATATAGGGCTAACAATGTGATTTTTCTAACTGACATAAAAACTCCTTACTGGGCAACCCCATCGTATTCAAGATTACTGTCTTCTTTAGAATTCTTAACCTCAATTACGAGTTCATTTGGTAGGCAAGTTATGGGAACTAAGCCATTTCTTATAAAGCCTGTGTTCATGCAGACGTGATCTGGACAAGATGCCTCTATGATTCCGATGCTGCCATCTGTTGTTACCTTTACAATATTATAACCCCCGTCCTCTGAGTCAATTCTAAATTCGTAGTCTTCCTTCACGTTGGTTAGGTCTACCACTTTAATAAGTTCGTTGTTTTGGTAAATGTAGGCATAGCTGCCATCTGTCGCTTCCTTGTTCATTATGTAAAGGCTAAGCCCCGCCCCAAGTCCAATTACAAGTATTAGAAGAGATAATATAATTGCGATTTTCTTAGAGCTAGCTTTAGATTTATCTTTAGAGCTGTCTGCTTTCTTCATTTCCTTCATTTCCTTCATGTCCTTTTTATTCAAATCCATATTATCTCCTTTCTAAATTTGAGCAGTTGCCAACTGCGCCGCCAGGCCACACATCACAGGCGCCGGCCTTACTCTGCCTTTGTAAAATTATAGTCCCCAATTCCATCACTAGTATAGTAATTTCCATCATTATCAATTAGCACACACTCCACACCATCAAGGGAGTTTATCAAAGCAAGTGCATCCTCTACCCCAAGGCAATAACATGCAGTTGAAAGGGCGTCACACTCAATTGAGGAAGCCCCAATAATAGATGAGCTAATGATACCCTTATCTGCAGGGTAGCCGCTTGCGGCATCTAAGATGTGGTGGTAGCGCACTCCATTTTTCTCAAAATATCTCTCGTAATTACCAGAAGTGACCACGCAAAGGTCAGAGACACTAACCCCGCCGTAAACGCTAGTGGAATCAAGAGGGTCTGTAATGCCCACCTTCCAATTGCTGCCATCTGGCTTTGAGCCAATAGTCATGATGTTGCCGCCAAAATCTAGCAAGCCCACCACGCTTGAATCCTTAGCTAATATCAGCTCCTTTACTAGATCTGCCGCGTAGCCCTTAGCAATAGCCCCAAGGTCTAGCTGCACATTTTCAGAGGAAACCGTTAAAGTATTAGTCTCCTTATTAAGGCTTAGATATTCACAGCCAGTGCCAACAAGCGCTGTTGCTATCTCATCATCAGTTGGTAGTTTCTCGTGATCTGTACCAATGCCCCAAAGATTAATTAAATTTCCAATAGTAATATCAAGAGCCCCATTAGACTTTTCATTTACCTTAAGGGCATAGTCAATAACCTCCGTTAGCTCCTTAGAAATCACAAAGCTTGTCTGGCCTTTAGCAATCCCCTGATTTATACTGTAGAGCTCGCTAGTTTCAAGCTGGGCGCTAAAGATTGACTCTAATCTATCCACCTCGTCGTAGGCCTCATTTATAATTTCTGTCAAAGCCGCCTTGTCACTACCATATAAACTTATGGACATGATTGTGTCAAAATGTAACTCTGATAGGCTAGCCGACTCTGTTCCGGTACTGCTACTAGTTTTCGAATTAGCACAAGCTGTTAAATTTATCGCAAACACCAAAAGCACTAACAGCAAACTGCCTAGCCTCTTATAATTTCTTTTTAGTATTTCCGATAAAGTAAACATTTTAAATCACCTGGCTACAAAACGTAGTCCTATCCCTTTCTTTTTTATCTATTGCTTTTCACATTAAATATGAAAGACACATCGTTTACATAAGATAATGCCAGTAAGTTACCCTACTGGCATTAAATTTTAGTATAAATATTATATTTGTGTCAACTGCTAAACCCTCTAACGTGAACTTATACCTTATTAATTCTTTGCCTTGGCTACTGCTGCATTATATGCTTTCTGAATAGCCGCTGATGAATATGTAGCACCTGAAACTGCGCTATAACCGCTGGCTGATAAACCGCCTGCAGCCATCTCTGCAAAATCATAATCCAAATCTGATGCTGCACTTATGTTGGCTGTTGCTGAGACAATCTTGTCATTGCTGATTGTGATTGTAACAACGATTGGATATGCATAGTCCTCAACTGTTGCTGATGCGCTATAGCTTCCATCTGCCTTATAGGTTCTTGTAGCTTCTGCCTGGGCGCTTCCTGTGGATGAAGAAGAGCCTTGGCTAGCTGATGAACTTCCTGCACTAGAACTAGCAGTGCTTGATGAGCCTGTGCTTCCAGCACTAGTGCTACCTGTGCCTGATGTATTTGTTGTGGCTGAATTACTTGAGCTTGCGTTAGATGAATCTACAGTAGTAGATGCATTTTCACTACTTGCTTCTTCTGATGCATTCTCCTCTGCTACTTCTGTTACATTTTCCGCACTATCAGCTGCCACTTCTTCATCTTCCTCAAGGGCATCAAGCATTGCCTGAAGCTCTGCGGCCTCTTTCTTTCTAGCCTCAATTCTTTCGCTTGCCTCTGCGTACTCACTAAACTGTGGGATTGTAATAAGGCAAAGGAGTGCCACTGCAAGAACTCCTGCAATAGATGTGCCTATCTTATCGAATTTAGCCACTTTAAGGGCATCTGCCTTCTTGTATTTTGCAAGTAAGGCTTTTCTTACACGCATAATTACGTATGTAAAGAATAAAATGCTATAAGCAATGATTGTAATTAATGCACTCTTATCTGCTGACTTAATCTTAGTCGCCTGCATTGTTACGCCATGCACATACATAAGGAAATAGAAAAGATAAGCTGTTCTTTGTAATCTCTTCCAAGTCTTAGCCTTAAACTTTTTCCTTACTGCCTTAATTGATGTTACACCAAGATAAATCATCTGTATTAAAAGCACTGTTCCGCAAATAATGCTTACAAGTAAACTTTTTGACATTACACTTGCATTCTTAGCTGCCATCCCAATATAAGAAGGGCCAAAAATTGCAAGATGAGCAAACATTAAGATGCAAGAAAGAATTGATAATTCTCCTCTAATCATCATAAGCTTCTTAATAAGTGGGCTACCGTTTCTTAAGGCGCCTGTAAACATTACGATATAAAAGTCCGCAATTCCTAATGTTCCTGTTGTAAAGATACCAAGAAGGTAAGTCTTTACAAATTCTGACATAGTTACATTTTTATAAACAATATAAGATATAACCGTTAATATAAAAGCTCCAGCATAGAAGTAAGCTGGGTATTTCTTAATTTGATCTGCAAAGAGCCAAACTAACACACACATTAAAATAAGTCCAACAATGAAAACCATTAAAGTTTTCCTCCACTATATATAAATTTTATGCTCTCTTCTTTCTTCTAAGAATTTCCTCTACTGTAATAGCAGCTACTGCAAGGATTGCAACTACTACAAATACTACTATGTTAGCTGAATCGTTTGTATTTGTCTTTTCTGTAGTTGTTTCGCTAGTTCCATTTAATGCAACATTTCCTTCTTCAGCTGCAACCTCTCCATTATTAACTTCGTCGTTTGCAACTTCACTTGCTTCACTGTTTTCTTCACTAGCTTCTGCCTTAACAACTGTACCTGTGATTGTACCGTAACCTGGAACAGTTAATACAACTTCATAGCTACCTGTTTCTGGGAATAATGTTTTTGCGCCACGGCCTGAAGTCTTAGCATCAAGGTTAACAGTTCCATCTTCATTAAAGAGAACGCTTGAACCACCGCTAATTGTTGTACCATCTACTGTAAGTGTTGCAGATGAAAGTGCTGCTAAGAAATCGGCAAGAGATACATTTTCATTATTAATTACTAATGCATTATTCTCGATTGTGATATCGCCGTCTGAGACATTAGCTGAAACAACCACGCTAGCTGTCATATCTTCGTAATTATCGTCTGTAAATGTTACTGTGTAAGCGCCTGCAGCTACATTTTCTGCAAATGTAATAGCAAAACCTGTATCTGTTGCTGCTACTGTATAATCTGTACCTTCTGTTAATGAATCTATTGATGCAACACTGTAGTTAGAACCTGCTGGTGCTGTTACAGTTAAATCAGAAGTATTATTATTTGTGTTGTTAGCCTCTGTAGCAGTTACACTTGATGAATCATCAAGTAATTCCTTAACCTTTAGCTCGCCCACGTTATATGTGTTCTTTGAAAATGTAGCATTACCATTTTCATCTGTTGTCTTAAAGATGTAAGTAACTGAGCTAATTGTCTTTCCTGTAAGTCCTGTTAAAGAAGCTGTGTATGGGTTGTTACCATGTGGCTCTTTGAAATCTGACTCAACTGCCCATGAGAATTCATAAGCCTGGAACCAAAGGTTTGCTGAGTGATATAAAGGATATGTCTGACCATCTGTTGTTGTAACATAAGCACCTTCGATGTTCTTACCTGATTCAAGGCTTGAACCGTCGTTAGCATAAATGAAAACAATATAATTACCCCAAGCTGAATCAGTTGAAATATATGAGCTAGCATCTGCAGCAACATCATTGTTAGTTAAACCAACATAAGCGCTAATTGATGCATCGCTTGCGATTTCCTTATAAACAGATAATTCGCTAGCTGATTCTGTGAAGCCTCTTGAAAGTAAGCTTGCTACTGCGCTATTTGTGCCAGCTACTGCTGCTTCATAAACTGACTTCTCAATTCTTACTGGAACATTGCTGATACCGTAAATAGATGTCTCACCTGTTGACTCGTCTGTAGTGTAAGCTGAGTTAACAAATGACTTGTACTTTGATGTTGTAGCACTTGTGATAGTGTCATATCCATCTGCTGCTACTGCTGCGCTATCCCCCAATTCGCTAGAGAAATACTCTCCGTATGTAAGGTAAGCTAAAGTACCATATACGTATTCGTCTGCAGCCTTTGCGCTAACTGCAGGAATACTTGCTGCTACTAATACTAAAGCAAGTACTGTAGCTAAAATCTTATTGATTTTCATCTTTTTCCTCCCTATTTTTTATAAATGTAATGAAAATGTTACGAATCCCTAAAGTTTTTTAGTTTAATCAATCTAAATTATGTTTTACATTACTAAATTGCGTTCAACTAGACTAACTTGAGTTCGTGTAAGATAATAACATAAAATTATTTATAAGGTCAATAAGTCTTATTGATAGTTTTTCTTATTTAGTTAAAATTTTAAATTGTGCACAATCTTTTATATCTGCAAGTCACAAGGCACTTCTCCTTATTGTATTTTCTTGCACTAAAAAAAGAGCCGCAATCCTAATTACGACTCTTCCAAAATTTACCTTTTGTTTCCTAGATTAGCTGCACTTCACACGCTTCCCGCACATTTACTGCTCAGCCTAGTTTGCAAAATCCTCATAGGCCTTTAGCCCATAAGCTGGCTTTGCCTGCTTAACCGCATCAATTACAGCTTTCTCCATAACGAAGGCTGCAAGCATGCCAACTGTATTAACATCCGACTCCACATTTCCTGTTGAAGCCGCATAAATACTGTCCCCATCCATCATACTATGCACCGGATTAATGCTTCTTGCATAACCATTGTGGGCCATACCAGCAATCTTGCAAAGCATTGCCTTAGAGAACTTGGCATTAGTGACAATCAAGCCAATTGTAGTATTAGTGGAAGCCTTTGACTCTGCGAGATCAATCTGCCCACTCTCACCTACATTTCCCATATACGCCTTCTCAGTCCATGATAATATTTCATCAAAAGAACTTGCAAGCCCTGTCCTATCCTTATTCATCAAGCCTGCGATAACCTTGCCATTCTCATAAACGTCACCAACTGCGTTAACCGCCACGATTGCACCTACTTTAAGCTCGCCTAATTCTACTGCAAATGTGCCTAAACCGGACTTCATCATTCTGTCGGAGCCACAACATTTTCCCACAGATGCTCCTGTTCCAGCGCCCACGTTACCTCTCTGTGGGCTCTCATAACTAGCGTTCTCGCAAGCCTTGTAACCCGCATCCTTACCTGGACGAACATCAGCTCTACCAACACCAAGATCAAATATACACGCCTGTGGAACCAAAGGAACCTTTGCAACTCCCACATCTAGGCCAATACCTCTCTCTGACAAATACTCAAGCACACCTCCAGCCGCATCAAGGCCGAAAGCGCTACCCCCTGATAATAAAACACCATTAATTTCATTTGCCGCCATTAATGGATTTAAAATCTGCGAATCCCTAGAAGCTGGACCGCCGCCTCTAATATCTACTCCTGCGGGAGACATTTCATCAAACAAAATCACTGTTGATCCCGTTGCCGCCTCTTCGTCAGTGTAATGACCCACCTTAAAGCCGCCAACCTCCATTAAATCAATCTCTCTCATATAAACTCCTTTTTATGAAAATGTATTCCTATATCAACTTTCTTTATTGCCATCCTAATTTATTAAAGCATTATTTTTATCAAAAAAGAACAGCCAAATGTTATAACAATAATTACTACTGTTATTCTAGCACATTTAGCTGTTCCTTATATTACAAATTCATTTAGTTTTAAGCTGACTCGCCTAAATTTTTATTATCAACTACATCCTTTGCTACGCCTTCCTTATAGCTAGCACTTATGGGTGTATCTGTCTTATTAACTGTATGTGTTAGAGCCTGGCAAACTGCAGAACCAATAATAGTTGAAGCAATAGCCTCTACTATACCGTTTACAGCTACTAAACCAAGCATGAAAAAGAGTAAGCTAAAGCCGCCATTACCTGTATAACCGCCAGTTAATGACTCATTGCCTAACCATGTATCCTTAAACATTAACCAGTTACCTGCGATGTAAAGAACCGTATTAGTAATAGGTGTTAAGAAGCAGCAAATTGTGATTGCCACTGCCTTGTTAAGCTTAAGCTTTCTAAAGCCAAGATAAATCAAAGCTGGAATTAAACCAACTAAAATTCTGTTACCTACTAATAAAATGAATGTCTTTACTGGACTAACCTGTAACATCTGCTGTCCTAATACGCTTGAAAAACTCTGTGAAAATGATGTTAAGCCAAATACTAAACCTAAGAAAGCGCCTGCCTTAGGTCCAAGAATAATTCCACCAACTGCAACAGGAATTACAATTAAAGTAATCTGAATTCCCCATGGTGTCATTAAATAACCTAGTGGTGTAAAAGCCATAATAAGAATGATAGCTGTTAATACACCTAACTCAACTAACTTGCGAACATTTAATTTGTTCTTATTCATATTGCTCCTCCTTACTGTCGTTCTCGCCCTAAGCGGATACAACGTAAACAACCCAAAAATGACTATTAGTTTATACTGGCTGCACTTAACTTATGCGCCAAGCTCAAATCTAGTCATTCTTTATATCGGATTTCCTGCATAAGTATATGATAGATTAGAGAAAAAAACAAGAGGCTTGTAGTAAACTACAAGCCCCTTGGCGTCCGAACTATAAATTATATATATTAAATCTAATTATGTCTAAATGATTTAAAATTATTCAATGATTGTTGCAACAGCACCAGAACCAACTGTTCTACCACCCTCACGGATAGCGAAACGAAGACCCTGCTCCATAGCTACGTTATGGATAAGTTCAACTGTCATTTCTACGTTATCACCAGGCATGCACATTTCTGTACCAGCAGGTAATTCACAAACACCAGTAACATCAGTTGTTCTGAAGTAGAACTGTGGTCTGTAGTTGTTGAAGAATGGAGTATGACGTCCACCTTCGTCCTTTGTTAATACGTAAACCTGAGCTGTAAACTTGTGGTGTGGTGTGATTGAACCTGGCTTACAAAGAACCTGACCTCTCTGGATCTCGTCTCTCTGAACACCTCTAAGAAGTGCACCAATGTTATCACCTGGCTGAGCTTCATCAAGAAGCTTTCTGAACATTTCGATACCAGTAACAACAACCTTACGGATGTCTTCATGGATACCAACGATTTCAACTTCTTCGTTAACCTTAAGGATACCTCTTTCTACTCTACCTGTAGCAACTGTACCACGACCTGTGATAGAGAAGATATCTTCGATAGGCATAAGGAATGGCTTATCTGTATCTCTTTCTGGATCTGGAACATACTCATCGATTGTATGCATAAGTTCAAGAATCTTGTCGCCCCATTCTGAGTTAGGATCTTCAAGAGCCTTAAGAGCTGAACCCTGGATGATTGGTGTATCATCGCCTGGGAAGTCATATTCGTTAAGAAGTTCTCTGATTTCCATATCTACTAATTCAAGAAGTTCTGGATCATCAACCATATCACACTTGTTCATGAATACTACGATGTAAGGAACACCAACCTGTCTTGAAAGAAGGATATGTTCTCTTGTCTGAGCCATAACACCATCAGTAGCAGCAACTACTAAGATACCAGCATCCATCTGAGCAGCACCTGTGATCATGTTCTTTACATAATCAGCATGGCCTGGACAGTCAACGTGAGCGTAGTGTCTCTTCTCTGTTTCGTACTCAACGTGAGCAGTAGAGATTGTGATACCTCTTTCTCTTTCTTCTGGAGCCTTATCAATATTTTCAAATGCAACAGCTTCACCTGTACCAAGTCTCTCATGAAGAGTCTTTGTGATAGCAGCTGTTAATGTTGTCTTACCGTGATCAACGTGTCCGATTGTACCAATGTTACAATGTGGTTTTGTTCTTTCAAATTTAGCCTTTGCCATTATTTAAAATCCTCCTTAATAATAACCAACTTTGATTAGTTGCCCGAATTTCGGGATTATCATAGCTGATATATATTATATTTCATTTCTGAAATTTTTTCAACAATAATTTATTAGGATTATTGTCAAATATCTTTATTACAAGATGAAGGCTTGCCTTCATCTTGTAATTTGTACACTATATAATAAAACCAAAAGGTTTTTATTAACTAATGTTACAGGAAATTTATATTACTTTGCGTGAGCTGCAATAACCTTATCCTGAATTGACTTTGGAGCCTGCTGATACTTCTCAAAGAACATTGAGTAGTTACCACGACCCTGTGTTGAAGAACGAAGATCTGTTGAATAACCAAACATTTCTGAAAGTGGTACATAAGCCTTTACAAGCTTACCATTACCGATATCTTCCATACCTTCGATCTGTCCACGACGTGAATTTAAATCACCAATTACATCACCCATGTATTCCTCAGGCATTGTAACTTCAACCTTCATAATAGGCTCTAAGATAGCAGGAGCTGCCTTAGCCATAGCTTCCTTGAAAGCCATAGAACCAGCGATGTGGAATGCCATTTCTGAAGAATCGACTTCATGGTAAGAACCATCGTAAACAGTTGCCTTAACACCAAGAACTGGGAATCCAGCAAGGATACCAGCCTGTGCAGCTTCTTCAATACCTTCACCAACAGCTGGGATATATTCCTTAGGAATAGCACCACCAACTACTGCTGACTCGAACTTGAATAATTCATCACCGTTAGCATCCATAGGTTCAAACTTAACCTTACAGTGACCGTACTGACCACGACCACCTGACTGCTTAGCATACTTACTATCAACATCAACTGCCTTAGTAAAGCATTCCTTGTAAGCAACCTGAGGAGCACCTACGTTAGCTTCTACCTTAAATTCACGGAGAAGTCTATCAACGATGATTTCAAGGTGTAATTCACCCATACCAGCGATAATTGTCTGACCTGTTTCCTGATCTGTGTGAGCACGGAATGTAGGATCTTCTTCAGCAAGCTTAGCTAAAGCTTCACCCATCTTACCCTGAGCATCCTTAGTCTTTGGCTCGATAGCAAGCTCAATAACTGGCTCTGGGAATTCCATAGACTCTAAGATAACTGGATGCTGTTCATCACAAATTGTATCACCAGTTGAAGTAACCTTAAGACCTACAGCAGCTGCAATATCACCTGCATAAACCTTATCGATTTCTTCTCTCTTATTAGCATGCATCTGAAGGATACGACCAACTCTTTCCTTCTTATCCTTAGTAGCATTAAGTACATAAGAACCTGAGTTTAATGTACCAGCATATACTCTAAAGAATGCTAACTTACCAACGAATGGATCAGTCATAATCTTGAATGCTAATGCTGCGAAAGGTTCGTCATCTGAAGACTTAACTGTTAATTCGTTACCTTCCATATCTGTACCCTTAATATCAGGTACATCTGTAGGAGCTGGCATGAATTCGATAACTGCATCAAGAAGCTTCTGAATACCCTTATTCTGGTGAGCTGAACCACAACAAACTGGGATAGCTGTACCTTCAATAGTACCCTTACGAAGAACCTTCTTCATCTCATCGATTCCTAATTCTTCACCTTCAAGATACTTCTCCATAAGATCATCATCTAATTCAGCAATCTTCTCAACTAATTCAGTATGAGCGATTTCTGCCTCATCCTTCATATCATCAGGGATATCTACGATTGAGATATCTTCACCCTTCTGATCATTGTAAATATAGGCTTTCATTTCGAAAAGGTCAATAATACCCTTAAAGTAGTCTTCCTTACCGATAGGTAACTGAATAACTACAGCATTCTTGCCTAACTTTGTTCCAATTTCCTTAACTGTGTTAGGGAAATTAGCACCAAGAATATCCATCTTATTAACGAATGCCATTCTTGGAACTCCATATGTATCAGCCTGACGCCATACATTTTCTGACTGTGGCTCAACACCACCCTTTGCATCGAATACACCGATAGCACCATCAAGTACTCTTAATGAACGTTCTACTTCTACTGTGAAGTCAACGTGACCTGGAGTATCAATGATGTTAATTCTATGCTCTAAAGCGCCCTTCTTAAGCTTAGCCTGCTCCTGTAATGTCCAGTGGCATGTTGTAGCAGCTGAAGTAATTGTGATACCTCTTTCCTGCTCCTGCTCCATCCAGTCCATTGTAGCAGTACCTTCGTATGTTTCACCGATCTTATAATTAACACCTGTGTAGTATAAGATACGCTCTGTTAGAGTAGTCTTACCGGCATCGATATGAGCCATGATACCAATATTTCTTGTTCTATCAAGTGGATATTGTCTTCCTGCCATTGCTTATATCCCTCCGTTTTAATTAAAATCTGTAATGAGCAAAAGCCTTGTTTGCTTCTGCCATCTTGTGCATATCTTCTTTTCTCTTTACAGATGCACCTGTGTTGTTAGCTGCATCAAGAATCTCGTTAGCGAGTCTTTCTTCCATAGTCTTCTCGCCTCTAGCTCTAGAGAAAGTTGTGATCCAACGAAGTGCTAATGCCTGTCTTCTTTCAGGCTTAACTTCGATTGGTACCTGATATGTAGCACCACCGATACGTCTAGCCTTAACTTCGAGAACTGGCATGATGTTGTTCATAGCCTCTTCAAAAACCTCTAAAGCTGGCTTATCGCTCTTAGCTGCTACCTTTTCAAATGCTCCGTATACAATCTTCTGGGCTACGCCTCTCTTACCATCAAGCATAACGTTGTTGATAAGCTTTGTAACCACCTTGTTATTGTAAATAGGATCTGCTAATACATCTCTTTTTACAGTATGTCCTTTACGTGGCACGGTTCTTCCCTCCTTAATAATAATTAATTCATAGGTACTCACAAAAATTCGTGTACGCGCCGTCTATCTTAATCTGCAACCGTGGATTAATCTAACTCCGGCACAATAATAAATTTATGTTCGTTAAATGTCTTACGACTATTCATTGCACATAAGTGCTGTTACTTAATCTACTTATGTAGATTATTAAAATTTACCGATAGCTCGGTTGGTATCAAAAGACTTAATTACTTAGCGTCCTTAGGTCTCTTAGCACCGTACTTAGAACGAGCCTGTCTTCTCTTAGCTACACCTGCTGTATCAAGTGTACCTCTGATGATATGATATCTTGTACCTGGTAAATCCTTTACTCTTCCACCTCTGATAAGAACAACTGAGTGTTCCTGAAGGTTATGACCTTCACCTGGGATGTAAGATGTTACTTCGATACCATTAGAAAGACGTACTCTGGCAATCTTTCTAAGAGCTGAGTTAGGCTTCTTAGGTGTTGCTGTCTTAACTGCTGTACACACACCTCTCTTCTGTGGTGCTGAAATGTCTGTAGTCTTCTTCTGAAGTGAGTTATATCCCTTCTGAAGAGCTGGAGCTGTAGACTTCTTAGCAGCTGACTTTCTTCCCTGCTTTACTAACTGGTTAAATGTAGGCATTCGTATTTCACCTCCCGGAATTAGAATAAATTTTGGTTGCATCTTAGTAATTCACTAAGAATGTCGCGCATCAAAATAGGGCATACCTATCTGGCACGCCCTAAAATTATATTATTTTCCACTATATATGTCAAGTGTATATATTTAGTTTAGATAACAATTATTTGTGATTTTTTGTAAATCCCACATTATTTATTGGAAAACATTATAAAATAAATTTTTTCCTCATGATTTCTTTTTATTTTAAATAAAGGTGTTTTAGAAAACTAAAACACCTTTATTATAAATTATATTAATTAATATTACTCTTCAGTTACTGCGATTTCTTCAGTTGCATCAGCATCCTCTGAAACTGCAATTTCCTCAACAGGCTCATCATAATCAAGACCTGTATCAAGCTGCACATTCTGATATCTCTTCATACCTGTACCAGCTGGGATTAACTTACCAATAATAACATTTTCCTTAAGACCGATAAGTGGATCGACCTTACCATTAATAGCTGCATCAGTAAGAACCTTTGTTGTCTCCTGGAACGAAGCAGCTGAAAGGAATGAATTAGTTGCAAGTGAAGCCTTAGTGATACCTAAGATAATAGGTGTACCAGTTGCAGTTCTCTTACCTTCAGCCTCTAATGCTTCATTAGTTTCTGTAAATTCTATAGTTTCTACTGTAGAACCTGGTAAGAATTCTGAATCACCTGGATCATCGATAACGATCTTCTTAAGCATCTGACGAACAATGAGTTCAATATGCTTATCGTTGATATCAACACCCTGAATTCTATAAACGCTCTGAACTTCTCTAAGGATATAATCCTGAACAGCTCTAACGCCTAAGATTCTTACGATATCATGTGGGTTTTCAGAACCTTCTGTGATTTCTTCACCCTTCTTAACAACCTGACCTTCTTCAACCTTACGTCTTGTATCCTTTGATAATGGATATGCTTTAGAGTTACCTTCATCATCTGTGATGATAATCTCTTCCTTCTTTTCTGTCTTGTTGATACTTACTGTACCACCAAATTCAGCAAGAACAGCTAACATCTTAGGCTTTCTAGCTTCGAAAAGTTCTTCTACTCTAGGAAGACCCTGTGTAATGTTATCACCGGCAACACCACCAGTATGGAATGTTCTCATAGTAAGCTGTGTACCAGGTTCACCGATTGACTGAGCAGCGATAATACCAACTGCTTCACCAACCTGTACTGTCTGACCTGTTGCAAGGTTTGCACCATAACACTTAGCACAAACACCAATATGTGAACGGCAAGTAAGGATTGTTCTAATCTTAACCTGCTTAACGCCTGTCTTACAAATAGCTTCAGCTCTCTTTGGAGTTACGAGGTGGTTAGCCTTAACAATGATATCACCAGTTTCTGGATCAACGATATCTTCAGCTAAGTATCTACCTGTAATTCTTTCCTGTAATGGCTCAAGGATATCTTCCTTAGAACCTGAATGTGATGATCTCTCATTAACAAATGAGTAAACATACATACCAGGAATTGCCTTACCTTCAGAACAATCAGTTTCTCTAATAATAAGATCCTGAGATACATCAACAAGACGTCTTGTTAAGTAACCTGAATCGGCTGTTCTTAAGGCTGTATCAGAAAGACCCTTACGAGCACCATGGGCAGAAATGAAATATTCAAGTACATCAAGACCCTCACGGAAGTTAGACTTGATAGGAAGTTCGATAGTGTTACCTGATGTATCGGCCATCAAACCACGCATACCAGCTAACTGCTTAATCTGCTGGTTAGAACCTCTGGCACCTGAATCGGCCATCATGAAGATGTTGTTATACTTATCAAGACCTTCAAGAAGGGCATCCTTTAACTTATCATCAGTTTCCTGCCATACTCTAATTACATTCTTATGTCTTTCTTCATCAGTTGAACGACCACGGTTGTAGTTTCTTGTAATCTGTTCAACCTTAGCTTCAGCTTCAGCAATAAGCTGCTTCTTAATAGGTGGCACTGTCATTTCTGAAATAGAAACTGTCATAGCCGCTCTAGTAGAATACTTATAACCCATTGCCTTAATATCATCTAATACCTCTGCTGTTGTTGTTGTACCATGTGTATTAATAACATGCTGTAAGATGTCCTTAAGCTGCTTCTTACCTACATGGAAATCAACTTCAGGAAGAAGGAAATTTTCTTCCTTAGATCTATCAACATAGCCTAAATCCTGAGGAAGGATTTCGTTGAATAATAATCTACCAAGTGTAGTTTCAACGTTACCAGATACTTCGTTTCCGTTAGCATCCTTCTTAGTTACATGAACTAAAATCTTTGAATGAAGTGTAATTACACCATTCTCATAAGCTAAGATAGCTTCGTTAGTACTCTTAAAGAACTTACCTTCACCCTTAGCACCAGGTCTTTCCTGTGTTAAGTAGTAAATACCAAGTACCATATCCTGTGAAGGAACAGCAACTGGACCACCATCAGATGGCTTAAGTAAGTTGTTAGGTGAGAGTAACATAAATCTACACTCAGCCTGAGCTTCAACAGTTAATGGAAGATGGACAGCCATCTGATCACCATCGAAATCGGCATTGAAGGCTGTACAAACAAGTGGATGTAACTTAATAGCCTTACCTTCTACAAGGATAGGTTCGAATGCCTGAATACCAAGTCTATGAAGTGTAGGAGCACGGTTAAGCATTACTGGATGCTCTTTAATAACATCCTCTAATACATCCCATACTTCTGTTTCAAGATGTTCTACACTCTTCTTAGCTTTCTTAATATTGTCAGCAAGACCACGTCTTACTAATTCTCTCATAACGAATGGCTTAAATAATTCGATAGCCATTTCCTTTGGAAGACCACACTGATAAATCTTAAGTTCTGGTCCAACAACGATAACAGAACGTCCAGAGTAATCGACACGCTTACCAAGTAAGTTCTGTCTGAAACGACCCTGCTTACCCTTTAATAAGTCTGATAATGACTTAAGAGCTCTGTTACCAGGACCTGTAACAGGACGACCATTACGACGACCGTTATCAATAAGTGCATCAACAGCTTCCTGAAGCATTCTCTTTTCGTTACGAACGATAATTTCAGGAGCGCCAAGCTCTAATAAACGAGCAAGACGGTTATTTCTATTGATAATTCTTCTATAAAGATCATTAAGATCTGAAGTAGCAAATCTACCACCATCTAACTGAACCATAGGTCTTAAATCTGGTGGGATTACTGGAATCTCTGTTAAGATCATCCATTCAGGCTTCTGACCAGCACTAATAAATGCTTCAAAAACCTCAATTCTCTTGATAAGTCTAGCAGCCTTCTGAGAAGTTGTAGTTGCTAACTCTTCCTTAAGCTTTTCAGCTTCTTCTTCAAGGTTAACCATTGAAAGAAGTTCAAGGATAGCTTCAGCACCCATACCTACTCTGAAAGTATTGCCATACTGATCATATAATTCTCTATATTCTGTCTCAGATAAAATCTTCTTAAATGGAATGTCTGTTTCACCTGGGTCAATTACAATGTAAGATGCAAAATAAAGCACCTTCTCTAAGTTCTTAGGACCGATATCAAGGATAAGATCCATTCTACTTGGAATACCCTTAAAGTACCAGATATGTGATACAGGAGCTGCTAAGTGAATGTAACCCATACGATCTCTACGTACAGATGCCTTAGTAACTTCTACGCCACACTTATCACAGATAATACCCTTATCTTTGATCTTCTTGTACTTACCGCAGTGGCATTCCCAATCTTTACTAGGTCCAAATATTTTCTCACAGAATAAACCGTCTCTTTCAGGCTTAAGTGTTCTGTAATTGATAGTTTCAGGTTTAGTTACCTCACCGTAGTAACCATCACTACGACGAGCCCATTCCTTAATTGTTTCAGGAGATGCAAGCTTAATCTGAATCTTGTCAAATTTTAAAGACTTATTGCTCTTTAAATTCTCTGCCATTATAGTGCTCCCTTCTCTTTATTCCTCGCTACCGTCACCGTAATCATCAGCTTCATCAAAACTATCATCAAAGCTATCATCTACATCAGTAGCATCTTCAAAACCATCTTCACCTATTTCTTGAATAGTTGAACCAGCCTTAGCATATTCAGCTTCCTGTTCTCTAGAGTTTCTTCTGTAGTTACCATCATCTAAGACCTTCTTAAAGTCAGTAACTTCGTATTCAGAACTCTCAAGGAGCTTAACTTCGTTATTATCTGCATCAAGAACTCTTACATCAAGTGCAAGTGACTGTAATTCCTTAAGTAATACCTTGAATGATTCAGGGATACCTGGTTCAGGAATATTCTCACCCTTAATAATAGCTTCGTATGTCTTAACACGTCCAACAACATCATCAGACTTAACTGTTAAGATTTCCTGAAGTGTATATGCAGCACCATAAGCTTCAAGAGCCCAAACTTCCATTTCACCAAATCTCTGTCCACCGAACTGAGCCTTACCACCAAGTGGCTGCTGAGTTACAAGTGAGTAAGGACCTGTTGAACGAGCATGAATCTTATCATCTACTAAGTGGTGTAACTTTAAGTAGTGCATGAAACCGATTGTAACTGGGCTATCGAAGAATTCACCAGTTCTACCATCACGGAGTCTTACCTTACCATCGCTACCGATTGGAACACCTCTCCACTCAGCTCTATGATCTCTGTTCTTTGAAAGGTAGTCAAATACTTCCTCTGTAAGAACATCCTTATATTTATCTTCAAATGTTACTAAATCGCTAGGTAATTCCTCACCCTGCTTTTCAGCATCTTCTTTCCATTCCTTTAATTCCTTAGCATCGAATGGAGTATTAGCATAGTCATTAGCAAGCTGTAATGTTTCAGTAATATCATTTTCATCAGCACCATCAAATACAGGTGTAGAAATGTTAAAGCCTAAAACCTTAGCAGCTAAACTTAAATGAATTTCAAGGACCTGTCCGATATTCATACGTGAAGGTACACCTAATGGGTTAAGCACGATATCAAGAGGACGACCATTTGGAAGATATGGCATATCTTCAACAGGAAGAACTCTTGAAACAACACCCTTGTTACCATGACGACCGGCCATCTTATCACCAACGCCAATCTTTCTCTTCTGAGCGATGTAGATACGAACTGACTTATTAACTCCAGGAGCTAATTCATCACCGTTCTCTCTTGTAAATACCTTAACGCCCACGATAATTCCGTATGCACCATGAGGTACCTTAAGTGAAGTATCTCTAACTTCTCTAGCCTTCTCACCAAAGATAGCTCTAAGTAATCTCTCTTCAGCAGTAAGTTCTGTTTCACCCTTAGGTGTAACCTTACCAACTAAGATATCACCAGCACGAACCTCAGCACCAATACGAATGATACCATTCTCATCAAGATCCTTAACAGCTTCTGCAGCAGTTGAAGGTAAATCTCTTGTGATTTCTTCTGGTCCAAGCTTAGTATCTCTAGCTTCTGTTTCATATTCTTCAATATGAATTGATGTATAAACATCATCTCTAACAAGACGCTCACTAAGAAGTACAGCATCCTCGTAGTTATAACCTTCCCAAGTCATGAAACCGATAAGAGGGTTCTTACCTAAGGCAATTTCACCATTAGATGTTGAAGGACCATCAGCGATTACATCACCCTTCTTAACCTCATCGTTCTTAAATACGATAGGTCTCTGGTTGTAACAGTTAGACTGGTTAGATCTTGAATACTTTGTTAACTTGTATTCTCTTACATTACCATCTAATTCTCTAACAACGATTCTGTTAGATTCAGATAATAATACAACACCATCTTCTTCAGCAACTACACAAACACCTGAGTCAACTGCAGTCTTATTCTCAATACCTGTACCAATAACTGGTGCTTCTGTCATAAGAAGAGGTACTGCCTGACGCTGCATGTTAGAACCCATTAAGGCACGAGTACAGTCATCATTCTGAAGGAATGGAATCATAGATGTAGCAACTGAGAAGACCATCTTAGGAGATACATCCATTAAATCAATCTGTTCCTTAGCAAACTGAGAAGTTTCTTCTCTAAATCTACCAGAAACTGTATTACGAACGAAGTAACCATCTTCGTCGATTTCAGCATTAGCCTGAGCAACATGGAAATCATCTTCTTCATCAGCTGTGAAGTATCTAACTTCATTAGTTACTCTAGGATTCTTAGGATCAGACTTATCAACGATACGATATGGAGCCTCAACGAAACCATAATCGTTAATTCTAGCATAAGAAGCTAATGAGTTAATAAGACCGATGTTAGGACCTTCAGGTGTCTCGATAGGACACATTCTACCATAGTGAGTATAGTGTACATCTCGAACCTCGAAACCTGCACGATCTCTTGAAAGACCACCAGGACCTAAGGCAGAAAGACGTCTCTTATGAGTAATCTCACTTAATGGGTTATTCTGATCCATGAACTGTGACAACTGTGAACTACCAAAGAATTCCTTAATAGCAGCTGTTACAGGCTTAATATTAATTAATGACTGTGGTGAAATACCAGAAAGGTCCTGAGTTGACATTCTTTCACGAACAACTCTTTCCATTCTAGAGATACCAATTCTAAACTGGTTCTGTAATAATTCACCTACAGCTCTAATACGTCTGTTACCAAGGTGATCAATATCATCCTTTGTACCAACGCCGTACTCTAAGTGCATGTTATAGTTAATAGAAGCAAAAATATCTTCTACTGTAATATGCTTAGGAACTAAGTCAGCAATATTCTTCTCAATTGCATCCTTAATATCTTCAATGTCAGAATTCTCTGATAAAATCTGCTCAAGTACTGGATAATATACAGCTTCAGTAACGCCTAATTCCTTAGCTTCTTCATCTGAAATATCTACCCACTTGCGGATATCTACAGCACGGTTTGATAAAACCTTAACTGTTCTATTAGAAACAGAGCCATCAAAGCCCTTAACTTCAACACTAACAAATACAGAAGCAACGGCAGCATCCTGAATTTCCTGAGCTAATTCTCTAGTAACTGTTTCCCCTGCCTTAGCAAGTACATTACCATTAAGATCAAGAACATCTTCAGCTAAAACCTGACCATTAAGTCTGCTTCTGAAAGATAACTTCTTATTAAATTTATATCTACCAACTCTAGCAAGATCATATCTTCTAGGGTCGAAGAACATACCATGAATAAGCGATTCAGCACTTTCTACTGATAATGGCTCTCCTGGTCTTAACTTCTTATATAATTCAAGAATACCTTCCTGATAATTAGAAGAAGAATCCTTCTCCATAGTAGCAAGAAGCTTTGGTTCTTCACCAAAAATATCTATAATTTCGGCGTTAGTATTAACACCCATTGCTCTAATAAGAACTGTAATAGGTACTTTCTTATTACGGTCAACCTTTACATAGAACACATCGTTAGCATCTGTTTCATACTCTAACCATGCACCTCTATTAGGAATTACCTGAGCGCTGTAAAGGAAAATCTTACCGTACTTATCCTTCTGAATGTCATAATATATTCCAGGTGAACGTACTAACTGGCTTACGATAACTCGCTCAGCACCATTAATTACAAAAGTTCCTGTTCTAGTCATTAAAGGAAGATCACCCATGAAAATCTCATGTTCACTGATTTCTTCACTTTCTTTATTGTGAAGTCTTACTTTAACTTTAAGTGGAGCTGCATATGTTGCATCTCTTTCTTTACACTCTTCGATGGAATACTTTACTTCATCCTCGCACAATTCATAATCTACAAATTCAAGACTTAATCTACCATTATAGTCTGCAATTGGAGATATGTCATCAAAGACCTCTTTTAAGCCTTCGCGCAAGAACCACTGATAAGAATCCTTCTGGACCTCAATAAGGTTAGGCATTTCAAGAACTTCCTTAGTTCTAGAAAAGCTCATACGCATTGATTTGCCTGACATTACCGGGCGTAATCTGTTCTTTTCCATTGACGTTTCACCCCTTGTGTTTATTTCGCAAATGTGGTTTTTCAATAAATCAAAGTGCCAATTAGACACAAATACCACAATAGTGCATTGTCCATATTATCACAATAAGTCAAGTTAGTCAATACCAACATAGGGATTTTTTAAGAATTATTTTTATAGAATAAGTACTGCATTACGTTACTCCGCTAAATTAGATTCGCAATAACTGCAGTACTTTTTAGAAAATGTATTATAACTTGTTTTGCCATTAATCTGGCTCCACAATTTTTGTTCCGTTTTTAACTGCTAATGAAAGCCACTCATACTTCGCTTTTTTTGCTTTGTTAAGGGCTTCTTCAATAGTCTTTCCTTCGCTTATCACCTCTGGAAGTTCTGGGTAAGCCACAGTAAATGTGTCCTTTGTTTTGTTCGGAATAATTCTAACCTTATATGGTAAATCATTATAATAATCTACAGATTTCATATCAAGCAGGACCTCCGTTTTTTATTTAATTACTAATCAAAATAAAAGAGCCCAATCGAGAGCTAGCTCATCGTTGGGCTCTTAATAATTATATCATAGTTTCAACTAGAATGTTCAAGTGAAATTACTTTAATGTAACTGTAGCACCTGCATCTTCAAGCTTCTTCTTGATTTCTTCAGCTTCTTCCTTAGAAGCGCCTTCCTTGATTACCTTAGGAGCTGCTGTAACCATATCCTTAGCTTCCTTTAAGCCAAGACCTGTTACTTCACGAACAACCTTGATAACGCCAACGCCTGAACCAGCTGTTAACTCAACGTCGAATTCTGTCTTTTCTTCTGCTGCTGCGCCAGCACCTGCTGCTGCAACTACAACGCCTGCTGCTGCAGATACGCCGAACTCTTCTTCACATGCCTTAACTAAATCATTTAATTCTAAAACTGATAAACCCTTGATTACTTCAATAATTTCCTGTGTTGTCATAATCACTAAATCTCCTTTTCTTATAGTTGTGGTCTAAGCCACGATTTATAAATATCTCTGATAGTTGTTAGTAGACTTGCTACCAACTCACGTATCTAATAACTTGCAAACTAATGCTTGCTAACTATCCAACAGCTAAATTAAGCTGCACCGTTTTCGTTCTGTTCAGCAATCTGCTTAATAACACGAGCGAAGTTTGTAATAGGTGACTGCATAGAGCCAAGTAACTTGCTGAGAAGTTCTTCTCTTGAAGGGATGCTTGCGATAACCTTAACGCCATCCTTATCATAAAATGTACCTTCAACAACAGCTGCCTTTAACTCAAGTGCTTCTGCCTTTTCTGCGAACTTAGCTAAAACTCTTGCTGGAGCTGTAGCATCGTCCTTAGAAATTGCAATAGCGTTAGTACCATCAAGTAACTCTGTGAAGTTCTCGAATTCTGTACCAGCAATTGCTCTCTTAACTAAAGTGTTCTTATAAACCTTGTAAACTACACCAGCTTCTCTTAACTGCTTACGAAGTTCTGTATCTTCAGCAACAGTTAAACCCTGGTAGTTAACTAAAACAACGCCACAAGCGCCATCTAAGTTAGCCTTAATTTCGTCTACGATAGGTGCTTTAAGTTCTACCTTTGCCATTAAATTTTACCTCCTATTTAGATTCTTTCCGTTATATAACGGGGAATTGCCTCATGAAAGTAAAGAAAAAAGCCCTTCTGCCATTTAGACAGAGGGCTTGAAATTACATAATAATCTTAATTTCTTTCCTCGGCGAGCGTTTAACCTTTAACCTTACGGACTCACTGTCTTAGGGCAATAATATATGTTAATTAACAATAAGTTAATTACCAACGTGTGATAGTATACTATCAAAATATATAGGTTGTCAAGCGTTAAAAATTAACCAACATACTTAGCTGTTGAAACCTTAACACCAGGACCCATTGTAGAAGTTAAAACTACACTTCTTAAATACTGTCCCTTAAGTGTTGCTGGCTTAGCCTTAACGATTGCATCCATAATAGCCTGGAAGTTGTCTGATAACTGCTCTTCTGTGAAAGAAGCCTTACCAATTGGCACGTGAATGATATTTGTCTTATCAAGACGGTACTCAATCTTACCAGCCTTGATATCATTAACAGCCTTTGTTACGTCCATAGTAACTGTACCAGCCTTAGGGTTTGGCATTAAGCCCTTAGGACCAAGTACTCTACCGAGACGACCAACAACACCCATCATATCAGGTGTAGCAACAACTACGTCAAAGTCAAACCAACCATCGTTCTGGATCTTTGGAACTAATTCCTCAGCTCCTACGAAATCAGCGCCTGCTGCTAAAGCTTCATCAGCCTTTGCACCCTTAGCAAATACTAAAACCTTTACAGTCTTACCTGTTCCGTGTGGAAGAACAACAGCACCTCTGATCTGCTGCTCAGCGTGACGTCCGTCACAACCTGTTCTGATATGTGCTTCGATTGTCTCATCAAACTTAGCAACTGCAGTCTTCTTAACTAATGAAACTGCTTCTGTTGCATCATATAATGTAGCGCGGTCAATATTCTTGGCTGCTTCTACATATTTCTTTCCTCTTTTCATTATATAAACCTCCTAGTGGTAATAACGGAAGGATTAACTTTCCTCCCACATATATCGGTATGTGATATATGTTGTATTTTGCTCCTGCAATTCACATAAAGTGATAAAGAGCTGTTTCTAAATAGCTTGTGTAAGTTTGTTAACTAAAGACTAATTAGTCCTCTACAACAATACCCATACTCTTAGCTGTTCCTTCGATCATTGAAGTAGCTGCTTCAATTGATGCAGCATTTAAATCTGGCATCTTAAGCTCTGCGATCTTCTGAACTTCAGATCTCTTAATTGTAGCAACCTTAGTCTTGTTAGGTACGCCTGAACCTGACTTAATGTTGCAAGCCTTCTTAAGAAGAACTGCTGCTGGTGGTGTCTTTGTAATAAAACTAAAGCTTCTATCAGCATAAACAGTAATTACTACAGGGATGATTAAATCGCCCTGATCTGCTGTCTTTGCGTTGAACTGCTTAGTAAATTCTACGATATTAACTCCGTGCTGACCAAGTGCTGGACCAACTGGTGGTGCTGGTGTTGCCTTGCCTGCAGGGATCTGTAATTTAATATAACCTGTTACTTTCTTTGCCATAGTGGCACCTCCTAAAAATAATGTGGTAATTGGCGACCGCTATAATCTTTAACTTAAGAATATAAGTACTATGAAACATCTTATATTCTGCGGTCTCCCACGCCCGAAATAGGCTGTCTACCCATGTAGACCTTAATTGTTACATCAATTTCACATCTGTGAAATCAATTTCGACCGGTGTTTCACGGCCAAACATTTCAACGTTAATAGTAAGAACTTGCTTACCTTCGTTGATACTAGTAATCTCTCCAATTGTATCTTCCCAAGCACCAGAAAGAATCATTACCTTATCTCCAACCTTGCCGTCGAACTGAACAGCTGGCTTTAATTCGCCAGTTGGAAGGTTGATACCTAGTGACTTGATTTCACTTGGAGTAAGTGGAACTGGTTTTGATCCAGGTCCAACAAATCCTGTAACGCCTCTTGTGTTACGAACGACATACCAACTGTCATCATTCATAACCATTTTGATAAGGACATATCCAGGAAGCATCTTCTTTTGAGCAGTCTTCTTAGAGCCGTCCTTAACTTCGACTACAGTCTCGAGAGGAACGAGCACTTCTAGAATCTGGTCCTGAAGATTTCTGTTTTCAACTGTTTTTTCTATGTTGACTTTAACCTTATTCTCATATCCTGAATAAGTATGTACAACATACCATTTTGCTTCGTCCATTCTATCACCTTTTCCTTATTATTTTACGATGAATTCAATACCAAAGCGGACTGCTAAATCCACTACTGCAATAATTACACCTAATAATACGGATACAAATAGAACTGAAACTGTCTCTCTTGTAAGAGTCTGACGATCTGGCCAAACAATCTTAGAAAACTCTGCCTTTAATCCTTTAAACCAGCTCTTCTTCTGCTTTTTTGTCTTAGCTTCGCTCATAATTGCACCTCACTGTTTTAGATTACTTTGTTTCCTTGTGTAATGTGTGTGACTTACAGAACTTGCAGTATTTCTTTGTTTCCATTCTGTCAGGATGTGTCTTCTTATCCTTAGTTGTGTTGTAGTTACGCTGTTTACACTCTGTACATGCCAATGTTATCTTAATACGCACAACTTCCACCTCCAATTTACTTAATTTTGTAGGTGTTTATAACACCAATTGGTTGCTTAATTCCATGCCTAAATCTTAGGGTTATTAAATTCAGGGCATAAAAAAAAGACCTCTTCCATAGCCGTTCTAATATAGCATAGACAAAAGACAATAGTCAACAACAAAATTAAAAAATATTCTTTTGATAAATTTTTGTTATCTATTCTAAAAAAATAGCTTTACATTTTTATAGGACTATGGTACTATAAAATTATGATAAAGGGTAGTATATTGTAAAATTTTACTACTAAGACGTGACCATTTTACTAAAGCAAGAGAATTTAATACATTTTAGAAGTAGGGAAAGGATTCCTATTACTTTCTTTATTGATTATACAGACAAGGAGGTGACTGTTATGATCAGTAGCGTATACGATTACTATTTATCTCAGTATGGGCATAAGGCTAACTCTAAATACGACTCCCATACGAAAAACCAACTAAAAACTACATATAATAAAGTTGTAAAGCATAACAGCCAGTCTCCAACCTATAAGACTGACACCTCAGACGATGCGGTGAAGTATGCCATCGACTTAAAAGAGAATGCAAGAGAATTGAATAATATCGCCAACGAGCTATCAAACGCCGACGGAACAGGAATGAACTATAAAAAGACAGCCGTTTCCTCAAATCCAGAAGCCGTAGATGCTGTATTTATTGGTGATTCGAAATTAAATATAGAAGATTTGACTGTGTCTGTAGATAAGATTGCCCAGAATCAGGTTAATATAGGTAATTATTTGCAGCCAAAGTCCAATTTGTTTGCCGCCGGGGATTATTCATTTGATTTAAATATTAATAACATCACCTACGAATTCCAGTTTAGCATCTATGATAATGAAGCAACAATTGATGTTCAGGAAAATGTATCTAGGCTTATTAATAAATCAAACATCGGCTTAAGTTCCATGGTTTTAGAGGATAGTTTAGGAAACACCGCCCTAACCATTGAATCCAACGCCACCGGTTTTAAAGGCATAAAGCCAATTACCTTTAACATAGTAGCAAACACCGACACGGAAGATAACTTCAATATAGATGCAGCTACTAGTATGGAAAATGCTACAAAAAACGAAAATCTAGTAAGAACCCTAGGCTTAGATCGAATTTCCCAATTCCCATCTAATGCCTCATATACTATAAATGGCAGTCAAAGGGCAAGTCCTAATAATGACATAACCTATGACAAAGCATTTATACTAAACCTTAAGACCGTCACGCAGCTGCCGGCTACTATAAGTCTTCTCGCTGATGCAGATTCCATTGCAGAAAGCATCGAGGAGCTGGTATCCGGCTACAACAACTTGATTTCTGTAGCTACGGATGAAACCAATAATCAATTTGGTGGCAACGAGAAGCTACGTAAAGAGATACTGGCCATAGCAAGTTCCTATAAAGAACAGCTAGGCCAAAGCGGTCTTTCAGTAGATGACCAAGGTTTAATACGCGTAGACAAGGAGGAAATTGTTAAAAAGGCTCAAGAGGGCAATTTGAAAGACGTTTTTAATAGCCTCGATTCCTTTAAGAGTGATATCCAAAAGAAGGCCGAAGACATTTCCCTAGATCCTATGAACTACGTAAACAATAAAATAGTGGCTTATAAAAATCCACAAAGAACAACTACTGACCCGTATAACCTCTCTGCCTACACAGGCATGATGTTTAACGGTTATACGTAGCGGCGAGTATAACCGTTAAGGATTCGACTCGCCAGCTCTATAGCACATCAAATATAAAAGGGCGCATAAAAAATGATTTCTCATTTTTTTCACACGCCCTTTTTATAATAAACTTTTTTCTTTTCCTTTAAGCAGCTGAAATCTTTAAATCAGCTTCTCTTTTAAAGTCCTCTACAAACTTTAAAATACCAGTGAAAGCCTCTACTCTAGCCTCATCATCTTCTTCCTTATTAGCCTTGTTAAGCTCAAGAACATAAGAGTTAACCTCGTCCTGATCAATAACCTCGCCGTTAGGATTAATCATATCCTGTGTAGAACCATAAATGCTAAAAATCCAGTAAAGGCCCTTAAGGATGTGGTGCATATACTCATCTGTATCAGGTAACTTATCACCAGAATACTCCTTAATAATGCGGCCAATAGCTGTAATTAACTTCTCGCAATATGGGCTAGCAGCCTGTAGTGCTTCAATCTGTTCCATTTCATAATTACTCATAAGTAAACCTCCTTACTTGTATACCTACAGGCGTTTCTCCACATGATACTGTAGGTAGGATGCCAGATATAAATCTGGCATAACCACTGAGATGTGCAACCGGTTTGTACCTACACCGGAGCAAGGATAGGACTTGAGAGCTTGTGATCTTTGTCCCCCTTAAATTTCATTGTTCCGTTAAGTTAAAGTTTCGATGCTAATTAGTTAATTAGCCCTGTGCTTTGTATATAGCTGGCGTCCGTACGCTAAATGCAATTTCGTCAAATCACATTCTATGGTACACGCGTAACTAAACTAGTCGACGCCAGCCCTACAGCACATCTGTAATATATATCGGAGCAAAGTTTCAAAACTTAACCCTTTCTAGAATTTCTTTTAAATTTTATGAAAATGTAGCCACCCCGCCTAAATTCCATAAAAATAGCGTAGCAGCCATAAAACTGCTACGCTTATAAAAGTCTAACTTTTTGAGGTCACCTCAAAAGCCACCTGCCTAAATCACAAATTTAATTTTTTACTGGTTACAAGCCAAATACTTATCAATAATCTTAGCCTCGTCATGCTCTCCATTTTCCTTAGTAGGAAGAGCCTCCTGGCTAACAATAATCTTCTGGATTTCCCATCTGTAACCCTTCTTAGCATTGTACTTATCAATAAGATGTCTAAACTTAGCCTCGTTATCCGACTTATCAACAGGAACAATAATTGCCGTTAACAGGTCTGCATACTTAACTACGCAAGTATCTGCAATGCCATTTAACTCAGATAACTGCTTGCATGTAACCCTCTTACTAATCTTCTCGCCTGTTGCAAGCTGAATAAGATCAGGATTAGTCTTATTAAGACGAAGACGACCATCCGCTGTAAACTCGCCATAGTCCTTAGTGTGGTAAACCCCACCATCTAAGGCCTTTGAAGTATACTCAGGGTCAGTCTCGTAACCCGCCATAATCATGTCACCGCCAATTAAGATTTCTCCATCCTCGGCAATTGTTGCATTTACACCATCATAAAGCTCAAAACCGTCCTCGTCAGCCCTGCCAATGCCAATACAACCAGAAGTTTCAAGGGCACCATAGACTGTGTAGGCCTCAACCCCACGAGCCATCATGCTTTCAAGATACTTCTTAGGGCACTTAGCCTCTCCAACGATAATCTTCTTTAACTCCTTATTATAGCCATTAACCCTTGTAAGATATCTAGCCATAGCCGGTGTAATAGGTAAAACCGTTGCATTGTAATAATATGTATCCGCATCTATATGTCTTAAGCCCCTGCCAACAGCAACACAAGCGCCATTTGCTAAAGGCCACATAAGTCCATAAAGCACTGCAAAGATTCTATGCATTGAAATAGGAGTAAGAACTACATCCTTAGTGCCACATGTTAACTTACTATTAACTGCATTCGCTGCTGCCACAAGGTTTTCCGATGTTAGCACCGCAGCCTTGTCGTACTCACCACCAGTTGCAGTAAACATTAAAATGTTACCCTCTCCCCGCTTTAAATCAAGCTTAAGACCTTCAACGTTGTCCTTCTCTGCATTCTTAATAATTCTAGCATCCTTATCTGCCAAAATGTACTGATTAGTTGAAGTAAGAATAAATTCCACACTAGCCTTAGCAAGCAAGCCCTTTCTTACCTGTGCAGGCAAGAAGAAATCCACCAAAACTACATCCTTACCAGAAACCACAGTACCTAACATATTAACAATCCATCTATATGAAGATGGGCCATAAATTGCCACTCTCTGACCCTGGAAACGCTGCATATGAATAGCCTTTCTAACCACATCATCAAAAAGCTGCTTGTAGCTCACCTCAAAAGTATCATAAATTATAGCTCGCTTTTCAGGCCATTTGGCCGCCGCTTCCTCTAAAAAATTATAAATAAAACAATCTTTATTCATAGCAAATTCCCCTTATTTTGCAATCATAATTACATTAAAAATAATATCACAACCACCCCCATTTTTCCATTAATGTTTTAAAGCTAGAACAAAAAGAGGGAAGTCTTTAAGGAGATTTACATATTCTTACGCTTTTGTTATAATATTTAAAGAAATTATCGTGACCAAATAAAGAGAGAAAAGCTTATGAAAATATTATTTTACAGATATGGAAGTATCTGCGAGCCAGATATCATTCACGGCTTCAAAAACCTAGGCTTTGAAGTCGAAGAAATTAATATTGAAGTAACCAATAAAAATCTACTTCCTGCCCAGTGCGTAGAACAGGTATCAAAAGTCCTCTTGCCAGGAGGTTTTAGCTTTGTCTTTACCATAAACTTCTTCCCTTGGCTATCGGATTTGTGCCAGATTCTAAAGCTGCGCTACATTAGCCTGATTGTGGATAGTCCCGTGCTAGAGCTATTTTCAAAATCCCTATCCAACTCCTTTAACAGAGTCTTTCTCTTTGATTTAAGCCTATATAATGACTTTGAAAATGAGAATCCAGGCCACATTTATCACACTCCCCTTTACGCTAACACAGACCGTCTAGATAGCTATCTTGAGAGTGTCAGTGAAGCGCAAAAAGAGAAGTTTAGGGCAGACATTTCCTTTATTGGTTCAAGTTACGAAGAGAAAAACCCTTATAGTACCGCCAAATTTAGCGACTATTATAAGGGCTATCACGACGCCCTAATTGACGCCCAACTAAACGTCTATGGACTTAACTTCCTAGACGAGGCGGCAAGCGAAGAATTTTGTGATTATTTTATTGAAAATGTAGACCATCTTTATCGTTTCCCACCAGACGCCAGAGAAGACAAGAAAGCCCTAGTTACACAGGCGCACCTTAGTTACCGCGTGGCAGAAAAAGAAAGAAAACTAGCCCTAAATATGCTAGGGCAAAAGTATAAATTAGATTTCTACACCCAAAGCTCCCTAAAGGACTTTAGAAATGTGAGATATAGAGGAAACGCCAGCAGCCTAGAGGAGATGCCAATAATTTTTAATCAGTCAAAGATTAATCTAAACTTCACCTCAAAGGCCATTAAAACCGGCATTCCACTAAGAGTCTTTGACATTTTAGGAAGTGGTGGTTTTCTTATTAGTAACTATCAAACGGAGCTTTTAGAGTTTTTTGAAAATGGAAAAGACCTTGTAGTCTACGAGGACCTAGACCACTTAGTAGAGCTTTGCGGCTACTATTTAGAGCACGACGAAGAGAGAATAGAAATTGCAAAAAACGGACATGAAACTGTTAAAAAATATCACAATGTAACCACAAGACTTTTGCAAATTATTGACCAAGCCTTTAGAGACTAGATAAAAAAGGCAGAAAGCCAAGAAATAATTAACCAACAAAGATTAGGGGATAGCATGAATATACTGATTTTAGATTATAAGAGTTTTGGAATTGAAGATTTAAAGGAAGCCCTAAAAAGAATGGGCCACAGCTACAAACTCATATCAGACCCAGCCATAAGAGACAGGGTAGATGAAGGCTTTAAGACTCGTTTCCTTACAGAGTGCGAGAAAAGCCACTACGACTGCACCTTTAGCTTTAATTACTCTCCTCTAATTTCTAATTGCTGCAATTTAATTAATCTGCCTTATGTGTGCCTGATTTATGACAGTCCCCAGATAAATACATTTTCATATACCATAATCAACCCTTGTAATCACATCTACACCTTTGATAGTGCCGATTACTTCCGCTTTGCAGACCAGGGCATTAAAAGCATTCACTACATGCCCCTTCCTGTAAATGTTCATAGGCTTGATAAGCAGCTTGGAAGCCCTTATGATAAGACTTCCGAGTCCACAACTAATATCACTCATCCAAACTATAGCGCCGACATTTCCTTTATTGGCTCTATGTATAACGAGAAGCACAACCTCTACGACCGCCTAGTAAGGGCTGGGATTAATGACTACACTAGGGGCTATCTTGAGGCCATTATGGATGCCCAGGAGAAGGTCTATGGTAGCTTTTATTTAGAGGACCTCATAACAGGCCCTATCCTTGAGGAGATGCTTGATAAGATGGAAGTGAAGGCAAATCCAGACGGCGTGGAAACTGTAAGCTATGTCTATGCCAATTATTTTTTGTGCAGGAAGCTAGCAAACAAGGAGCGCACCCATATTTTACAAGCCCTTGATAGGAGTCTTGCTAAGAATTATAAGGTAAGTCTCTATACCCATAATCCTGTAGATTTTCTTGAAAATGTGCACACTTTCGGACCTGTGGACTATTACGACCATATGCCACACATTTTCAGGCAGACAAAGATAAATCTTAATATCAGCCTTAGAAGTATAAGGTCAGGAATCCCTCTTCGATGCATGGATATCCTAGCTTCTAAGGGCTTTTTGATGTCTAATTATCAGGAAGATTTTTTAAGGCACTTCGTAGACGGCGAGGATTTATGCCTCTATGATTCTAAAGAGGATTTATTAAGAAAATGTAACTACTACCTAGAACACGAAGACAAAAGGGAAGCTATGGCACTCTCTGCCTATGAAAAGGTAAAGGAAAACCACAGCTACGAAAAAATTCTAAATTTAATTTTGTCAGATTTGTAATAAGAATTTCTACTTCATCCCAAACATAGCCTCCACCCTATCTTTATAGCTAAAGGCTTTCTTTATAATCTCAAGGCCATTTTCAATGACCTTTTCTCTAAAGCTATCTTCTTTAATGAGGAAGCTTGCTTTAGCTAGAAGTTCTTCGCTATTATTAAAGCAGATAATATCTTCATCTGGTCTAAAATATTCATAAATTTCTGGTTGGAAATTAGAAAGTACCAAACCGCCACAGGCAATAATATCAAGAACTCTTAAAGGAATTCCCGTTTCAATGCAGCTAAGACTAACATTTAGATTGATCTTAGAATTCCTAAAGATTTCTGGCATCTTGGTACTATAGTCTATATAACCACCCATGTAAGTATTCTTTAATTCTTGCATCTCATCCTTTGAAAAAAGGGCAGTTTTAAACCTGGACTCTAAAAGCATTAAAGCAAGAAGACGCTGCCTCTTTGTGGCCTCCCTGCTAAGTAGGTAGTAGATTTGCTCCTTACTAATCTCCCCATTTATCTTTTCCAAAAGCTCATTATTTATGCAGTCATTAAAGATATTTCCACCATTTAGCTGACACTGAAATTCCACAAGGCCATCAAGATAACCTCTTAAATTTTGGCTTAAGGGTCTACTAAAATCCTTATATTCTGACACATACATAGAGCCCACAAAAGATACGTCATATGTATAGGCTGGATTTTTAAAGGCAATATCCCTAATCTTTGTAGCAAGTGGCAAGTGATATACATTTTTATAACCCGCCTCTAAAAGCCTGTTAGTATAGGCCCTATCAAAGATGAAGCTGCGGTTGAAGTCGTAATTTAGCCCCTCTAAATTCCTAGTTTCAAAAGGCACACTGTGATTCCAGTTTATATAGAGAATATCCTTATTTAGGCTTTTAATGGCCTCGGCAATAATAGAGGAATAGTTTATTGAAAAAACATGACTAAAGTTTCCTTTAAGCAGCTTCTCCCTTGTAATCTCAAAAAGCCTTTCATCCTCATTCCAATCCTTTGGAACTAAATAAAAGGCCTCATAATCGTAATTTAATTCTTTAAAAGTTTCCTCCACTTCAGGCTGCATAAAAGCATTCCATTTAAAAAGCAGAATTTTCATATTCTCCCCACTTTCAAAAGCTATATTTTTCCCTCTTCCATAAGCTCAAGATGAATTCTAATAAAGTCATTCGTCCAACGCTTTAGACGCTTACTTTTTTGACAAATTGCCTCCACCACAAAGGCGCTAGTATGAGTCTTTTCAAAGTAGTCCTTAAAGCCCTCATAATAGGCGTTTTTCTTCATGGTCTTTAAGCCCATTAAACCATCGTCATCCCCGATACCAAGGGACTCCTCAAGGATTTCCTCCACCTTTTTAAAATGCTCAATAAGCACATTCAGGTCATCACTATAATCAAGAGCTCCCTTCATGGCAATATTTTTCTCCGCATTAAGGACATCAAGAATGCTTGCAATAATTGTCATGCTGTTAGTCAAATCAGAATCCTTTAAATTAAGGTCTGGCCTAGTTTCAAGCACCTTATAGAAGAGCTCCTTGGCCTCCTCAATTTGGTGTAGCTTAATTAGCTGGCTAACTGCAAGCCTAAGCTCCCTAGTTTCCGCCTTCTCATCCGTAATTAAAACTCTGTGGGACTTAACCTTTAGATTATTTTTGAAAATGTATATATTTAGCAAGGCTTCACCTAAAAAGCCAAAGATTCTAAGGTGGTAAAGATCTGTAAACTTAGTGTAATCAATGCGATTTGACATGCCAAAAAGAATGGCAAAGGCCCAATTACAATAATCATCAAAGGTCTCTTTTTTACAAACCATTAAATTGCCAATATAAGAGCTTTTAGACTTCATAACTTCTCTAAAAGCAATGTAATCCTCTGGGAAATTTTCCTTGATGTAATTCCCCATTTCATCAAGAATCTCCACATTATTAGCCCTTGCAAAGGCCTCTCTAAAATTCATATTAGAAAGCTTATTCTCATAAGAGACAATCATGTCGTATTCTTTCAATTCTTCATCAAAAACCGCCGGGTCTATGATTTTCTTATTGTCATCAATAAAGTAGCGTCTGTAGTGACAAATTCCTATATTTTCATTAGAATCCAGGTTTTTCCAGAGCCAGTAAACTCCCGACAATTCGCCGTATAAGAAATTAAGGCCAGAAATATTATCCCCTGTATCATCGCCAATATAGCCTAAATCTTCACTTTTCTCCCTGCCCACATGAATAGGAACATAATCCTTATTCTCTGGTGGATTAAATTTTTTATGGGTCATAACATAAACCTTAGCCATAACTTCTCCCCTCTAGTCTACATTTTCAAGAATATCCTCAAACTCCTGAACTCTTTTCTTCCAACTGTGATTAGCCTTTACATTTTCATAGGCATTATTAGTTATCCTAATTCGCTCCTCTTTATTGCTTAGATAATATCTAATAGTCTCTGAGAGCTCCTCTAGCTTATCTAGCTCATAAACTATTAGCTCCTCCTTATCCTTAAAGTTCTCCTTTAAAGCTTTTGAACTATCCGTCACGCACAAGCTGTTATTAAACATAGCGTTAAAGATTCGCTCCGATAGGCCATCCTTGTGCCATGCGAAAATGTTAAGACTTATCTTAGATTTCGCATAGACCTCAAGGGCCTCGTTATAGTTTAGTTCCTCGTGAATAATGAGCTTCTTGTAGTCCTTTAAAACCGGAGATTTCCAGCTATTTCCAAAGACATGAATTGTAAGGCCATCATCAAGGAGTTTTCTAATAACCTTCTCCCTATAATAAGCACTTACAAGCCTTGCCACCGGCCAGAGATGATGCATAGTTACTAGCCTTTGCTTTCTCTCATTATAGATTTCATGAGTATATTCATCCTCTCTAAAGAGCTCATCAATAGCCCTTTTATAGGCCTTGTCATAACTAAGAGAAGAGTCCTTTCTTAAGATTCTAAGCATGACATTGGCAATAATTCGTTCTCCCTTTGGCAATTTGTAAAAAGAAGACATAAGACTTCTATAGTCTGTGAAACTGCCAAGAAAGCTTAGGTCGTATTCCCTATTTTCATCAATATCTATGTCCTTAGCCACTCCCGTTAGGCTCTTTGCCCTCTTGCCTCCGGGATACCAGATAAAGGAATCCTTAACAGAATTAAAGTTTGTCTTGGCAAATTTTGCATAGTCCCCATCGCAAGCTAAGCAGTAGAACCTATCCACCACAAACATTAGAAGATAACTTATATAAAGTGGATGATCGAAAATGTTAATAAACTTCGGACAATCCAAACTATTAATATTTAACTTATTAGGATCTACATCAGAAAAGATGCCCGACTGAATGCCTAGCACCGCACTAATATGCATTTGCCTTGCCTTATATATAAGGTCTCTGTTGTGTCCATTAACCACAATAGCTGCCCTGCCACTAGCCTTGCAGGCCTCATAGAATTCCCTAGTGAAACTCTCTAGCACATCAATGCAGACATATTCATAGTCATTTACGATTAGAATTGGATCGTATTTTGACATTATCTTTTTAAAATATTTCTCATCCCCTAAGATACCAAAGAGGATATTTTCAAACTCCTTTTCCTGTTCAAAGGTAATGGCCCAGTTAGCTTTACGAATCAAGGCCTGATTCCAGAGCTTATGTTTTGTTAGATAGTCCTTAAATCTAATAAGGCAGTAAGCATAAGTCATAAAGTCCTCTTTAAAGATAGGCTTTGACTCGAAGTTTGAAAATTTAGCTACAAAGGCATATTTTGAAAGAAAAGGTGCATATTCCTTAAGTCTAGTAAGTAACTCATACTCCTCTGCTGACTGTAGATATTCATTAAAGCCTCCTAAGGTCTTTATGCTTTCCACCTGCACCACAAGGCCTGATAGTCTTGAGGCCGTTAGCATAATTATCCTTTCAAAGCTGTAGTTTTCCACAGGGTTTGACTCAAAGTCCGACATTTTTTCACAACTAGATAGAAGTTTTAACCAATCCTTCTCATAGTAGTCCGCAACAAAATCACTATCCCTTACAAAGCTTACATATTCTGTAGAGACATATTTTAGGGCCTTATTCTTAGCCTTAGCGTAATTGTCAATTTCCTCATCATCCCATATGCCAATTAAGCTCAAGTTAAGTAAAGGCGCCTCGTTTATTAACTCATTCGCCTTTTTCTTTACATTTTCAAGATAATCATAATCATTGACAATAACTACCATTGTCACTAGTGCTTTTGACTTATTAAGCTCTATCCAGTTCATTTAACTACCCTATTTCCTTCCTAGTGCGCCAAGATAATAATTAACAACTGCAATATCTTCATAATCATCCACATCTACCGAGTGGGTTCTATCCATAATATAACCAACTTCATTGTCATTAAGACTTGTATCCTTTGTAAGCTCTTCAACTTTATTTATATAAATTGCACCATTTACCTTATAAAAGGTTGGCATATCCTGCCTTCTCATAGTACTTGAGCCCTCAATTAAATTTACTAGCTTTCCCTTCTCATCAAATTTTCTCATAAGAATTGGTGACTCTAATACCTCTGAAACAGAAGCTAATCCCTTCTCTTCATTTTTAACAAAGGTCTTTAAGGCTCCTGCAATATCTGAGGCATTACGAAGTGGGGAAGTTGCCTGAAGTAAAACCACATAATCATATTCTCTCCCCATGTTTTTTAACATAGTAATCGCATGCAAGACAGAATCTATGGACTTTGCCTTATCTCCTGCTAACTCCTCTGGCCTCATAAAGGGAACTTCTGCTCCCGCCTTTGTGGCAACTTTTGCAATAGCCTCGCTATCTGTTGATACCACCACCGCATCAATATAATCACAGCTAAGCGCCTCGTGGATTGTGTAAGCAATCAAGGGCTTTCTGTTGATTTTTAAAATGTTTTTATTTGGAATTCCTTTACTTCCTCCCCTAGCTGGAATTAATGCCAAAACTTTCTTACCATTAATCATAGCTACACCTACCTTAGTAAATATTCCTATCTACAAAATGTTTCTGAATATCAAAATTCCATATTTCATCACGCCTTAGAATCTCCATAAATTTCCCCCTAGAGTCTCCAAGACCAAAATCATTCCTTGTGATCTTATAATTCCCGACGTTTTTTATCGCCTCTAAAATCTCTCCCTTATCTTCATTACAATGCTGCACATTAGAGTCTTTCAAACTATATCTATTAGTTTGTCTGCTGCCAAGATCAATTGCTGGAACCCCATAAACACTTGTTTCCCTAACTCCTGCAGAAGAATTCCCAATCATAAATTCTGCATTTTTTAAAAGGGTTAAAAAGTATTCAAATCTAATGGATGGGTATATTTTAAAATGTCCATTTTTTTCAAGTCTTCTATATTCATTAAGAATAAGTTCTGAACCAAAATCATTATTAGGATAAATAACTACGTAGTTTTTCTCTGACTCAATTAAAGCATCCACTAAATTTTTTATCTTCCAATGTAAATTGTCATAATCAGTAGTTACCGGGTGATACATGCAAATTCCATAATTTTCAAAAGGAATGTCATATCTTATTTTTACAAGATTAAGACTTGGCAAATCCTTTGATAACATAACATCAATATCAGGAGATCCCATAATAAAGATTCTCTCTTCTGACTCCCCTAATTGAAGCAATCTCTTTTTTGCACCCTCATTTGAAACCAGGTGTATATGAGCAAATTTTGAGATGGCATGTCTTATAGATTCATCAATTGTTCCTGAAAGCTCGCCTCCTTCAATATGAGCCACTCTAATATTTTTTAGAGCTCCAACAATAGCCCCAGCCAAGGCATCGTTTCTATCTCCATGGACCACAATTAAATCTGGGTTCACATGGCTTACATAATTGGTAAAATTACATATTACACTGCCTAGGTCATAGCTCATATCTCCAGTATTTCTTTGAGAAAAATCTACATAGACATTACTATATCCATCCTTTAAAACCTCTCTATAAGTAGATCCAAGATTCTTAATTAAATGCATACCTGATACATACACATAGGCTACAAAAGATGAAGATTTTTCCACTTCTGAAATCAATGCTTTAATTTTTCCATAATCCGCTCTTGTCCCCGTTACAAAAACGATTTTCTTTTGACATTTTTCCATTTGCTCCACCCATTTTAGTCTTTCCTACTAGTTTCTTTAAAACCTAGCCATAAGCTAGAAACTCTAGTCTTCCTCGATCATGTCCCAAGTTAGCTGACAGTCATTTTCAATATCCATCATCGCCTTTTTCCCAAGAATCCCTTCATAATCCTTAGCTTTGATTTCCCCGGTTCCTGGCCTTTTCACCCAAAGATTTTCCTTAGTTAATATCTCTCCTTTTTTAATCGGCTTAATAGTTACAACTGTTGCAAAGGCAAAATCAATAGTTACCTGTTCTTCATTTGCAGCCTCCTTTTTTCCACCTAACATTAAAGGAATAGTATTTGCAGCCTCTATTAAATCTTTTAACTCTCCTTCATCCATGGAGCATACAATATCCGGCCCAGTTCTATCCCTTCTATCTGTGTAGTGTCTTTCTACTAAATTTGCCCCAAGCGCCATAGCAGCTATGCAAGCATTGTTATTTAATGTATGATCTGATAGTCCAATAGGAATATTAGGAAAATGTTCCATCATCTCTTCCATTGCTCCAAGCCTTACAAGTTTTGGATCAGTTGGATATATATTTGTTGTATGCATTAACGCATAATCAACCCCATACTTTTCAAGTATATTAACAGCTCTATCCACAGAATCCATGCTATTCATACCAGTTGAGACAATCATTGGTTTCCCATATTCTGCTATTTCTTCAATTAAGGGATAGTTATTTAATTCTCCCGACCCAATCTTAAAGGCACTAACTCCAAACTTCTTTAATCTCCTAGCTGCTGCCCTTGAAAATGGAGTCGATAAGAAAACCATTCCTAACTCCTCTGTATATCTTTTTAATTCAAGTTCCTCTTCTTCGTTTAAAGCACATCTTTTCATAATCTCATAAATTGAGACATTAGCATTACCAGGAATAACTTCCTTTGCCATATGACTCATTTCATCATCCACAATATGAGTTTGATGCTTTATAAGTCTAGCTCCTGCTCTTTTAGCAGAAAGCACCATTTCTTTAGCTGTCTCTAAACTGCCCTCATGATTAATTCCTATTTCAGGGATAACTAAAACCTTATCTTTACCATCCCCTCCAATAGTAATATCTCCAATATTAAACTTTTTTGTAGACCTCACTAAACTTTTCCCCCACTTCCTTGTTTGCTTCAAGTGTTGCCTTTAACATATTTATTACTGCTTCTAATAATTCCTCCGTACTATCATCAGCAGCTTTTTTATTAAAATTAATAACTCCGTCTGCTATTTCCTTTTCCTTCTGCTTTGCCTTAATAGAAACCAAATCCTGAAAAGCATCATTTCTCCTACTATCATCAAATTCATGAATTCTATCAAATAGCGGTGTAAAATCCACTTTTTTCCCCATTTCGAACTCATTTTTAGCATGCTCTAAATCGGATATTAATAATTTCAATTTTCTATCCTGTGCTTTGGCAAATTCAACATAAGATGCATTTATTTCTAAAATTTCCTGTATTTCCTTGCTTGTAAAGGTTATAGGAACTTCAGCTAACGCTTTAGAAAAATCCACTTCTAACTCCTTTTCAACCAAAGAAGCAGCATAGTCTAGGGTAACATTTTCAACTCCTTTAATTTTTAATCCGCCCTCTGTTGCATTAATTACTTCGCTATCTCTAAACTTACTCAAGCTCTCTTCAATCCATTCTGCATAAGCAACTAAATCTAAAGTTGAATATACTTTAGCTCCATCATAAGACTCGCATTCAACTATATTAGGATCATTTAAGTCAAATGTTCCCTCATTATAAATATCACTAGCGTGGTATTTCATTTTTGTCATAGCCAAATCCATGCCTACCATTACTATTCTTTTAAAGCCCACAAGGTATGAAAAAAACATTGCAGAAGTCGCAACTGAACCTCCAGTGCTAAAAAATATATCTGGCTTATCATATTTCAAAATAAAATATCTAACATATTCTAAATCTGTTAGAAAAAAGAGTTTTGATCTGTGATTCTTTATTGCGATATTTAAGGCTTCTCCACCTGTCAAAATAGGAATATCATTCATTCTATCATCATCAAATGTTTCCTTCTTTTTTATCGCATCAATAGTAACCATCATATCTGGAACTATTCCATGATTTAATAATATTTTTACAGCAGTATCAGCTGCTATAATAATACCTTTATTTTTCACTCTTTTTAGCTCATCGATATTTTTATCTAGAGATGGTCCAGCACCAACTATAAAAGCTGTTCTATCTTTGTAACTTTTCATACTTGTTACACAGTCATAGATGCTACTATTTTTAATTAATATTGGAAGGTTTTCGATAATATTTTCAACAGCATTAGCCCCTCTAAAAACCTTAGTATTAAGGTTCATTGTGTTCCACTTTGCTGCTTTTTGAAACCTTTCATTAAATTTTTGAACTTCATCATAATAACTAGAGTAATAACTAGAAATTGTAACTATAGTTGTAACAGGAATTCTTTGTGGTGTAACAATCGATTGAAATACACCTTCCAAATTACGATCATTAATTCCATTAACAAAAATGTAAAATCTTAATCTTTCTTTTTGACTTGGAAACTTATAAAAATGCATCGTTTTAATAAAGACTTCAATATCAGGTTCCACGCATATAATTTCATTATCTATATTAGTATGCTTTAGAAAATAATCTAAAATACTGCCATTTCCCAACCCTACTAAAACATATGCTGTATCAACCTGGTAATTAGAGTCATTAAATAAAATTTTTGCTTCTAAATTGCTATCATATCCACTAGGAAGGAAAAAAATCTTATCTTTTTCCACAATCTTTATAGACTTATTCCCACAATAATCCAAATCAAAATCATATTGTCTTTCTGGATTCATATAAAGATTATTTCTATTTATCTCATCCATTTTGTCTAAATCCACACGATCAACAAATTTGCCATCTATAAATTCTCCATTATATTTATCTATATATTTACTAAATTCATTTATAACATGTTCAACATCTGACTCACTAATTTTTCCTTCTATAAGACAATCTTCGGGATATAATTCATTCATTAATCCAATGAACAATGAATGATTATATTTACTTAACACCTTTAAATTCTCTTTAAATGTATCAATCAGAGTTTTCCTGTTAAACTCTTTATCAATATCTTTTTCTATTCTTTTCTCTCCCTCAATTGTAGCTAAGAATTCAAAAATTATATCCGCACTTCTAGACCTAAAACCGCTTTCAAGATTATCTTTTAAATCCATAATCATTTGCAACAAAACATTTCTTTTTATAGAATCTGTTGTAACATTGGCTATTTCTAACAACTCATTAAAAACCATATTTAGTTTATTTATATAGTCATTATCTATATTTGCATTAGTATACAGTCCTTTAGCTACAGATATAATTTCACTAGTTGTCATATTTCCTCCATTCTAGCTTTTAAAAGATATTCATCTTAAAAATATTTGTATTTTATTAAATTTTTAACACGTTTAAACTAACTTTATAATACCATATAAATAGTTTCTTTTCAATTACTGAAAAGGAGCCAGTCAAAAGACTGGCTCCCCTTCTGAAGGATTTGAAATTTATAAAGAGATTTATGATACTGTCTATTTTTATCAAAAATCGTAATTGTCTTTTTATTAACCCTGTAAGAGTGATAATACTCCCTGTGTCTGAGAGTTAGCCTGTGTAAGCATTGACTGACCAGCCTGAGCTAAGATGTTATTCTTAGAGTACTCAACCATCATCTCTGCCATATCTGTATCACGGATTCGTGATTCAGCAGCCTGTGTATTCTCAGTTGTTGTATCAAGGTTGTTAATTGTATGTTCAAGTCTGTTCTGAACAGCACCAAGTGTAGATCTTTGTGTTGATACCTTATCAATTGCTAACTGAATTGCTGCCATTGCGCAACCAGCTGCTGTAAAACTAGATAATTTTACCTGATCTACTGCAAGGCCATTTGTACCTGCACTAAATGTTGTAATATTAAGTGTAATTGCCTGTCCACAAATAGAACCAACCTGAAGATTCTTTCCTGTAAATGTACCATCTAAGAGGTTCTGTGTATTAAACTGTGTAGTACTCTTAATTCTATTAATCTCACATACAAGCTGATCTACTTCTGACTGAAGAGCTGTTCTATCTGTTAGTGTATTAGTATCATTTGCTGCCTGTGTTGCTAATTCATTCATTCTTTGTAAGATTGAATGAGCTTCATTTAAAGCACCTTCAGCAACCTGGATAAGTGAAATACCATCCTGTGCATTATCTGATGCTCTTGTAAGACCTCTAATCTGTGATCTCATCTTTTCTGAAATTGAAAGACCTGCTGCATCATCAGCTGCTCTATTAATTTTATAACCAGAAGACAACTTCTCTGTTGCCTTTGATAATGCTCCTGAAACTCCGCCTAACTGTCTGTTAGTGTTCATTGATGAAAGATTGTGCTGTACTACCATAATCGTTTCCTCCTTGATTTAGAAAATCTCCATAATTAATTTACTTTTGATATGCTTTTTACTTTCTTTCTTTTTAACTGTTTTTCTTTTAATTTGCTTTTTAAAAATTTGCTATTTGCTATACCTTTTACTTAATTGGGTTCATTAAGTATTTTTTATTCTTAGTCTGGGTAGGACTAGAATCAAGTGAATTTCTTTTTGGGTACCTTGTTTATCACTTACAGTATATTTATCGGAGTAAATAAAAAAAACTTAACCCTTCTTGTAGAAAAATTTTAATTTTTACAAAATATATTGCAGAGCAAGTTGTGACAGTAGGGGAACCATCTCGCATTAGAATCGACTTCGTCGATCTGCTCGTGGCTACATCGTAACTTGCAGAGCAAGTTACGACAGTAGGGGAACCATCTCGCATTAGAATCGACTTCGTCGATCTGCTCGTGGCTACATCGCAACTTGCAGAGCAAGTTACGACAGTAGGGGAAGAGTCCGCCCATGAAAGCAGCTTTCAGCTGATGGGCGGCTCCTACATCGTAACTTGCTTTGCAAGTTACGACAGTAAAAAAAAGGGAGCCGATATGCATCGACCCCCTTCTTCTATAGTAGTATTCTTTTAACCGAGAATTGAAAGTACACCCTGGTTAGCCTGATTAGCCTGTGAAAGCATTGATAAGCCTGCCTGTGATAGAATATTGTTCTTTGAGTATTCTACCATCTCAGAAGCCATATCTGTATCACGAATACGTGATTCAGCTGCCTGTGTATTTTCTTTAGTAGTATCCAAGTTGTTAATTGTGTGCTCTAATCTGTTCTGTAAAGCACCAAGTGTAGATCTCTGAGTTGATACCTTATCAATAGCTGCCTGCACCTTTGTAATAGCCTGACCTGCTGAAGAATAATTTGCAAGTGATAATCCACCAACTGATAATGATGCTGAATCCATATTTCCAATACTAATCTGAATCTTCTGGCCTGCAAGAGAACCTACCTGTAAGTTCTTTCCTGTAAATGTACCGTCTAAGAGGTTCATTGTATTGAACTGTGTTGTACTACGGATTCTATCAATTTCAGATACTAACTGATTTACTTCAGCCTGAAGAGCTGTTCTATCTGTAGATGTATTAGTATCATTAGCTGCCTGTGTTGAAAGCTCATTCATTCTTTGTAAGATTGAATGTGTTTCATTTAATGCACCTTCAGCAACTTGGATAAGTGAAATACCATCCTGTGCATTTGCAGATGCCTTATTAAGACCTCTAATCTGTGCACGCATCTTTTCTGAAATTGAAAGACCTGCAGCATCATCGCCGGCTCTGTTAATCTTGTAACCTGATGATAACTTCTCAGTTGACTTAGACAATGCACTCTGAATTGAAGACATTTGTCTGTTTGTGTTCATTGCTGTTACGTTATGCTGTACTACCATATTTTTTTCCTCCTTGAAAATAAAAAATGTTTACATCATCCATGATGCAATTATTTAGTTAATAATAGGATCTTGACCAAATCTTATGCCTAAGGCTGTTGGTATATCCTATTTAGCAAATACCTTGGTACTTTTAAATTATTTATGTACCATATATTTATTTGCTACTAGATATATCGGCACACTTTTTTATTAGTTTAGGGGGATTTTAAAATTTTTTTGAAAATGTAAAAAAAGAACCATCTCGCATTAGAATTGCCTTCGGCAATCTGCTCGCGGCTACATCGTAACTTGCAAGGCAAGTTACGACAGTACTGGGAAGAGTCCGCCCATGAGAGCAGCTTTCAGCTGAAGGGCGGCTCCTACATGGCAATTGCTTCGCAAATTGCGACAGTAAAAAAAGGGCGTCATAGACGCCCTAAAAATTTTTATATTTATTACTGTAAAATTGATAATACACCTTGTGTTGCCTGGTTTGCCTGAGTAAGCATTGACTGTCCTGCCTGAGCTAAAATGTTATTCTTTGAGTACTCAACCATTTCACTAGCCATATCTGTATCACGAATACGTGATTCAGCCGCCTGTGTATTCTCACTTGTTGTATCCAAGTTGTTAATTGTATGCTCTAATCTATTCTGAACCGCACCAAGTGTAGATCTTTGTGTTGATACTAAATCAACTGCTGCCTGCACCTTTGTAATTGCAGATCCAGCTTTTTCAAATGTAGAAAGTGATAATGCATTAATGCCTAATGAAGTAGCATCCATGTTATTAATACTTAATTGAATCTTCTGACCTGCAAGAGAACCTACCTGTAAGTTCTTTCCTGTAAATGAACCATCTAAGAGGTTCATTGTATTAAACTGTGTAGTACTCTGAATTCTATTAACTTCAGATACCAACTGATCAACTTCGGCCTGAAGGGCTGTTCTATCTGTAGCTGTATTAGTATCATTAGCTGCCTGTGTTGCTAGTTCGTTCATTCTTTGAAGAATCGCATGTGTTTCATTTAATGCACCTTCAGCTACCTGAATAAGTGAAATACCATCTTCTGCATTTGTTGAAGCTTTATTAAGACCTCTAATCTGTGCACGCATCTTTTCTGAAATTGAAAGACCCGCAGCATCATCGCCAGCTCTATTAATCTTATAACCTGATGATAATTTTTCAGTATTCTTTGCTAAATTTGTCTGAACATTACCCATCTGTCTGTTTGTATTCATTGCTGTTAGATTGTGCTGTACTACCATATTTGTTTCCTCCTTGATTTAGAAAATTTCCATATGTTTATAACTATCTCTAGTCACCTCTGCATTAGCTAATCTTGTAATGCACTTTTAATGTTTTTTTGCATCTTTAAATTGATTGGGTATTTTCAATTTCGATGCCCTTTAAGTGAATTTCATAATAGGGTACCATTGCTTTCACTCTTCATACTTCATATATCGGACGAATTAAACATAACTTAACCCCAATATTAAAAAAAAATCTAACATTAGAACTTTTTACTTTGTGGACTCTTCCCAATTTTTAATTATTCACATCTTTTCACTATTATAATTATTGCAAAAAAATAAGAGGCAGTCAAGAATTTTCTTGACTGCCTCCTTTATAGTAGTTTACTTAAACACTCTTTTAAGCCTTGTTATCATTAACCAAGAATTGAAAGTACACCCTGGTTAGCCTGATTAGCCTGTGAAAGCATTGATAAACCTGCCTGTGATAGAATATTATTCTTTGAGTATTCTACCATCTCAGAAGCCATATCTGTATCACGAATACGTGATTCAGCTGCCTGTGTATTCTCCTTAGTAGTATCCAAGTTGTTAATTGTGTGCTCTAATCTGTTCTGTAAAGCACCAAGTGTAGATCTCTGTGTAGATACCTTATCAATAGCTGCCTGCACCTTTGTAACAGCCTGACCTGCTGAAGAATAATTTGCAAGTGATAATCCATTAACTGATAATGAAGTTGAATTCATGTTTCCAATACTAATCTGAATCTTCTGACCTGCAAGTGAACCTACCTGTAAGTTCTTTCCTGTGAATGAACCATCTAAGAGGTTCATTGTGTTGAACTGTGTTGTCTCACGAATTCTATCAATTTCAGATACTAACTGATTTACTTCAGCTGCAAGAGCTGTTCTATCAGTAGCTGTATTAGTATCATTAGCTGCCTGTGTTGCTAATTCATTCATTCTTTGTAAGATTGAATGTGTTTCATTTAATGCACCTTCAGCAACCTGAATAAGTGAAATACCATCCTGTGCATTTGCAGAAGCCTTATTAAGACCTCTAATCTGTGCACGCATCTTTTCTGAAATTGAAAGACCTGCTGCATCATCACCGGCTCTGTTGATCTTGTAACCTGATGATAACTTCTCAGTTGACTTTGACAATGAGGTCTGAATTGAACCCATCTGTCTGTTTGTGTTCATTGCTGTGATATTATGCTGTACTACCATAATTTTTTCCTCCTTGAAAAAAAGAACTAATGCCTTCCTTGGCATTTTAAGATTTAGTGAAGCGTTATTGCTTCATCTATTAATTATCCGCTATCCTGGGAACCAGCTCGCATTAGAATTGCCTTCGGCAATCTGCTCGTGGCTACATGGCAATTGCTTTGCAATTGTCACAGCTAACGGTAATTAACTAAAAAAGAATTTGGTGTTGCTGCCTCGTATATTCTGTTATTCTTACCACCTAGATAGAAAATCTATCTTTTTCTAGTACTAATATACCATTTAATTAGTTATTTGTAAACTATTTTTTTAAAATTTTTCCTAACAAATGATTTAGCTAAAAAAGCCTTAAACACTAGCTTTTTTAACTCTTTGAGTCCATAAATTGAGGGTCTACATTTAGCACATTATTCATTGCACTATAATATTGTTTTGCAAGACTAGTACTTCGTTTTGCATTGGAAATTTCCTTGCGCATACTATTAAATCTTTTAGTTGCCAAATCCTTATTTCGCTTCTCCTGACTCTCTATTGTTACACTAAGTTCAGTGACTCTTCTAATAAGGCTTTGCATTTCCTTTATTTCTTCCTTGTACTGGTCTTTCTTGCCATCTAATTGATCCTTCATCTTATTAAATAGAGACTGAAAGCCTGCATCAAGTCTATCTAACTCATTGATGTACTTTCCTTTTTCTTCAAAGCTAGCTCTAGTCTTTTCCTCATCAAAAGGATCGGCACTAAAAAGTTCTGTCTGAACTCTATCAAGCTCCTCGATTTTTTCTAGCACCTTTATTTTCTTTTTTAAGCTGTCCTTCATAATCTCTAAATAATTTTCCATAATATCCCCTCTTGATATACCCTCTTAGCTATTCTTTGGCGATTGTCCTTTTGTCTTTTCCATAACCTTTTTCCAGGTATCGCGCATTCCTCTAATTTCATTAAGAGCCCTTGTTAGTATCTCAGTATCCTTTTTAATATTACCTTCTACTAAAAGGTCATAGATATAAACATAGACGCGCTCAAAATCTTCAGCCACCTTATATTTTCTATCAAGAGTTGATCTAAATTCAATAATAATATCCTCAGTCTTCTTGATATAAATATGAGCTCTTTCCATATCACCTTTTTCAATAGCCATAATTGCTATGTTGCAAAACTTAATCGCTCCCTCATAAAGCATAAGGGTAAGCTCTGCAGGTGATGCTGTAAGAATCTTACTTCTTTTATATTGTTCTGCTAATGCTTGCTGCTGTTGCTTCTGCCCTTGAGTTAATGCCATACCAGTTCCTCCTTATTTGTAATCATTTTTGAAAATGTATTGCTATGATACATTTTCATAAAACGATTAACCTCTAGTTAGTATACCCTTGCCTTTCTTTATCCAAAATAACTTGATAGAGATGACTGCTGTGAGTTAAGTGATGCTAAAGAAGATTCCATTGCTGAGAACTTCTTATAATAATAATCTTCCCATGTGGTAACCTTATCCTCTGCATCTGTAATTTTTGATGTATATTGTGAATATTGAGTATTCATTTCTTTATCGTTATAAATAGTGTAGGCACTACTTGTTGAAGAACTTGCCATTCTATTACCAAGATCTGTATAAAGTTTGGTTGCTAGTTGTGAAAAGAAGGAAATAACTGTTTCTGAATCATTAGCTATTGCTTCTCTTAACTTATCATCAGTACCAGAAGTTGCTGAATCCTCTGAGTTTCCATCAATATGATAAACACCAGTTTCATTCTCTGGTGATGCAAAATATCCTAAAGTACTTATACCAAAAGATGCTAAAGAATAACCCTTTCCATCTATTGTAAATGCTGAAGCCATATCTGCCTTTAAAGAATTCATTGTAAGTCCTAAGATGTTATCTTTTCTAAGGAGAGAATCTTTAATCTTAGTTTCCCACTTTTCTACTTCATCATCTGACATTGCATCTTTTTCTTCTGAAGTTAAAGGCTCATATCCCTTAGCTGATGCAGCATTATATTTTACATCCATTTCCTTAATAAGTTTATTATAATCTGAAATAAAACCTTTTACAAAATCATAGATTCCATCAATATCTGTATCAGTGGTTATAGAAACTTCTTCGTCTCCTGTAAGAGCTGTTGCCTGAATTGTTAAACCATTGATTGAAAATGTATTGGAATCACTCTTAAATTTCGCTCCATTTAAAACAATCTCTGAATCTGTTCCTGTGATTCTAACTGCATTTGCAGAGGCACCTGTTGCTGCTGTTGAAACTGTACCATCTACAACGTTTTGAGCATATTCCCTCTTAGCTGTATAATTGGCCAAATAACTATCATAATTAGTTGCATACTCGTTATCATACTCGGCTTTAATATTGTCATAAGCAGTTGTGCCTTCTGTTGCTGCTGTTGCAGTTCCATCATCAGAAATAACAACATAGTCTGCTGTTTCAGATATTGTAGTTTGATAATTATTATAATTTGTAATAGCTGTATTTATATTTTCAAGATTTGTCTTAGCTGTATTAAATTCACTTGTAAGACCTGCTTCCTCTATTGCTGCTGTATCATAAGTCTCATTTCCGTCTTCATCTGTTGTCTTATAAGAATCGTAGGCAGACATTGCATTTTCATATTCTGCCTTCTTTGTCTCCATTTCAGATAGAGAACCATTTGCATCAGTAATAGCTTTAGAAGCGTTATAAGCTGAATTATATTGCTTAGCATAAGCTTCTGCTCTATCTTCTACGGATTTAGTATTTTTATTTGCCGCCTCACTAGCTAAATTTTCTAATTCTTCATCTGTATAATTAGCCCAGGTAGTGTATTCTGCTGTAGTCGCTGTGCTAGTGCTATAGATACCCAAATTTTGTAAAAGTGAAAGGCCTGAAGAATCTGATGCTGTTAATGTAAAATCATTATCCGCACCACTTTCCTTAGCACTAATGAAAAATCTACCATTATTTGCATCAAAGCTTGCATTTAAGCCTGCACCTTTAAATGCATTTGCAACCGCTGTTAAAGTCATATCAGATGTAATATTAATATCTTTTGTTTCACCATTTACTTTAACAGTAATATTACCTGAACTAAAGCTTGAAAGTCCTGATACCTCTGATACTTTAGAACTCTCAGTTAAACTTGATCCAGAGCTATCAGTAATCTCGCCACCTGTTAAGTAACCTGTAGATGCTAATTTATTTACCTTTAAAGTCTGTGTACCATTTACAGCTGATGATGAAGCTGTAACTTTAGCTACAGAACTATTAGACACAGTAGCTGTCTTTAAATTGTAATTAGTAGAAAGTCTTGCAGCCGACAATTTTCCTGAATAAAAGCTATAAATGCTTGTATTCATTGTCTTCCACTCATCTTTTTTCCAACTCAGCTTAGTCTGTGCCTTAACTAAATTATCCTTTTTTACTTTGTATGAAGAAACAAGAGCTTCTACTAATGAATCAGTATCCATTCCTGAGACCATACCCGATACTCTTACTGTCATATAACCTCTCCTATCTTTGCGTCCTTGCATTACAAAATCAAACATCCATGTTTACATAGTATTCTGTATAGTATATGCATCGGAATATTGTGTTTAAAATATTAGTCTTTTCACTAATATTATCGTTTTTCATCAACCATAATGCCTGCAAGCTCCCATGCCTTAGCCAACATCTCTAGAGCTTTCTCAGATGGAATTTCTTTAATAACCTCGTTAGTACTCTTGTCCTTGATCTTAATTGCTATTCTTTTTGTTGGTTCATTATAACTAAATTCCGCCACAGTATTATTATTGACAATTTTACTAATGTCAGTGACATCCTTAAGGGAAGTTTCCTTTGTCTTTACATTAACGTTAACATTAACATTTTCAAAATTAGTAGGATCTTCCTCCTTAGCTTTTGCTGGTACAATGTCAGAAACTTTTGGAATTGCCACTGCCTGATCTGTGGTTGAAGATTGGCTAGACGCAGTTACAACGCTGCCACTTTTAGCATTTTCCACGCTAACAGTGCCAACGTTTGAAGCTGGTTTAGCATTTACAGTTGAATTACTTTGATAACTTGCTACGTTACCTACATCAATAGCCATAGGTTTCACCTCCATGTGAAGAATTAATTTGTTTAGTTGCGTTTATATATATAAATAAGACTTTGCTGTCTTATATATCGACTAACAAATATAAAAACTTAACGCCAAAATCAGAAATTATACAAAGTTTGTACAATTTCTACAAATAAATCTTCATATTTTGTGTATTTTGAATAGATATTATTTATCCTCTGGCTTGTCCTTCCCCTGTCTCTCCCAAAATAAAGTTAAATAAATCCTAATAATCTACTTTTTAAAAAGATTCTTTAAGGCATTAACATCAACCTTTTGAGCTGCTGCTTCCTTATTAGCTGCCTGAATCTGAACATAAACTTCCTTACGATAAACTGGAACAGATTTAGGGGCAGTAATACCTAGCTTTACCTGCTCTCCCTTAATTTCAATTACAGTTACTTCTATATCATCATTAATAATAATGGCTTCGTCTTTTTTTCTTGATAATGCTAGCATATTATTCACCGTCCTTTTCAGCATTGAGAATGTCATAAATAGGGTAACGTACTTGATAATCATCGTTATCGGCTATTAACTGAACACCTCTATTAGTATCCATGTTAATAATAACTGGTGCTTTAAGATTAACTGTCATATTCTCAAGCTTTTCAGGAACAGTTACAGTACAAACTACAAGAAGTGTAGCATCTGCAATATTATCTCCAAGTGTGTTAATAATTTCGTCTTCAACTATTGGATCATACCCTTCATAAACTAGAGTAGGGTCCATAATAGGAAGCGCAAGAGTTGGCTCATCAATTGCCTGAAGCCAGAAAATTGAACTTTCTTCAACTCCCTTTTCGGCGTCGTAAATTAGAGTATACTTCTTCCAATCCTCAAAGCCTATAATACCTTTTTCAAATGTGAGAATTTGTTCCTCTCCCACTTCAATAGTCCCAAACCATTTAGTCTCTACCTTCATGTCACACCTAACCTTTCCCCGTAATTTAATGTCACAACTTGCTCTGCAAGTTGTGATGTAGGAGCCGCCCTTCAGCTGAAAGCTGCTCTCATGGGCGGACTCTTCCCTCTTTAAAGAAAATCTAAAAGTGTCTGCTGAACCGATTTTGCTGATGCTGTTAGAGATGCGTTATAAACTAACTGCGCTGCAGAATAATTTACAACTACCTCTTCAAGATCAATATCCTCGTTTTGCGACTTTAGATTTTTGAAGTTAGTCTCCTGCTCTGTAAGTCTAGATTTTGTTAAGGTCAATCTTGTTTTTCTATTACCTACATCTGCCTTACATTCAGAAATTGTAGTCTGGTAAGATTGCATCCATCCTACACCATCTTCATAAACATCAGTCATTTTATCTTCCGCAAGTTCTAACTGCTTAGTAAGTCCCTCTAAGATATCATTTAACTTAGTCTGGGAACTACTATCCGAATACTGATCCTGTGTAAGCATAGAATTTACCTGTTCAATCTGGTCTTCTAAATCCAAAACATTTTGAACTGCAGTTACCAAATCATCGATATTTCTACCAAGATAAATATCAAAGCCTTCTCTAGCTTCAGTATTAATTTTTAGTTTCTGCGAAAAATTTATATTGTACTCAATGTTTTCTTGTACTTTATTATACTCTATTCCAGAAATATTATCAATACAATCAAAATACATAGTAGGATTTAAATCCCCTTTAATGAAATTGTTCTTATCATAAGTTACTGAAAATGTATTGTTGGTATAAACGTCTTTGTAAACATTTTCACCTAACAAAATCTCTCCAGTTGTAGTATTAATGGCAATTTCATCTTCTCCTGGTACATAATTATCATCCACTGTATGAGTAATAGTTATTGCGTTTCCACCAGATGTTTGTAATGTATTATCTGTTGTAACATTTCCACTATTATCAATGGTTATTGCGGCTGTGTTTCCATTTGCATCTGTAATGGAAAACTTAGATGTAGCAATATCTTTATAGGCAAGCTGTAATCTGTGTACCGACTTCACATTAGGAGTTACAAGACGTCCCGTTGTGGCATCATATTTTGCATCAAGATTAATAATATCTGTATTAGTGTAAGCATTGGTGTAAGCTGTCTTTAAAGAGAGGTTCTCTCTGGTAAAATTCTGAGTAATTGTATAATCTACATCTGCTGCCGTATCATCTGACTGATATGTAAGGGGCACATCTGTTGCAAAACCTGTAAATACATAACGGCCAGCATAGTCAATATCACCTTCTGCATAAAAGGCTTCCTTTAGATTTTCCAAACTATCTGCAATAGTTTTTCTTTCAGCAGATGAATAAGAATCTGTTGAGGCCTGCACGCAATAATTGTATAAATCGGACAAAATCAAATATCCTTCATCAAGGGCATCCTCAGTAACTGAAAGCCAGCTATCTGCATCAGGAATATTCTTATCCAGATACTGTGTTACCTTATCAAGACTTGAACGAAGACGAAGAGCACGAATTGCTACGATAGGATCTTCTGATGGCTTGTTAATTTTCTTCTGTGTAGATAACTGAGTATCTAGGGTATTAAGTTGGTTTTTATTAACCTGGATGTTGGCAAGTGAACTGTTTACCATCATGCCGTTAGTAATTCGCATGGACATAGGCTACTTCCTTTCTTTTACAATCTATATACTTCTCCACAACCACTACAGGATATGGAAAGCCCGAATTAGAATTTGCTTCGCAAATCGTCGGGCGTTAGGACTTGAATTGCTTCGCAATTAAAGTCAAGTACCTGTCTGATTGATTAATTTGTCATAAATCTCATTTAACACCGACATCATTTTTGAGCTTAGATTATAAGACTGCTGGAAGGTTACTAAATCCATAGCCTCTTCGTCAAAATCAACGCCCATAACAGATAATCTCTGATTTTGAATAGTGGTCTTTAGGTTTGTATAATTCTGTAGGAAATTCTTTGCCTTGTTAGTATCAATAGATTCATCTGAAATAATACTTTCAAGGAAATAAGAACCTGTACCACCGTTATAAATCTGTGCTGTTTGTAATGTATTAAGCTTTTCAATTATATCGGCATTTGCAGCTCCAGTATTTAGCCTTGATTTTGTAGCAAGCTTTGAAGGGTCAAGCTGTAAATCCTTATTGACTGTTACATTACTTGCTGAGAAGGCCACCTGATTATCCTTAATTACAAAAAGCGAAGCACCTTTTGTCTCACCATCTGAAGAATAACCTGTCTTTAAAATCTCATTAACTGCATCTGCAAATACTGTCATAAACTTATTTAACTGAGCCTGATAATAAGGAATCCCCTTAAAGTCTGTATTTTTACCATCGTAATCAGAAAACTCAGTTGTAAAATATCCATCAGTACTATAGACATAATCTCCATTGTCATCTACCACAACGGATTCGATCTGGCCATTACAGCCATCTCTAATATCTATAAGTCCCTTTAGCTGACCACCAAGAGAGCTTGAGTAAATGTTAAACTCCTGACCTGTATCCCAGCTAATATCATAAAGACCAGCTACATCTGAGTTATTTCTTGCATCTGTATCTGCTCTTGATTTTACCACAAGTTCGTGATAACCATAGGAATTTACCAAGGTGCTACCATTAATGTTAATGGTGTAATTAGTTAAGTTATTACCTAAATCCTCTTCGTTAGTTGTAATATTTACAATCTTTGCAAGCTCATCTACCAAGGCATTTCTAGAATCACGTAGGTCGTTAGCATTTCCATAACAAGCCTCAATCTGATTGATCTGCTTATTAAGCTGATAAATAGACTGAGCTAATGAATTTATCTGTTCTACTGCATCCTTAACTTCGTTGTTAGCATCTTCCTGAATTTCCTTTAAATTAGAAGCAAGATAATTAAAATAATCTGTCATACTTACTGCACTTTGAATAAGAGAATTCTTAGTAGAATTATCCTCAGGATTTAACATGGTCTGACTAACATTTTTAAAGAAATTGTTATATTCCTCTGTGTAACCATCTAGGATAAATTCGTTAAAGAAGCTCTCAATCTGTGACATGTAATTATTCTTAGCCTCATACTCCCCGTAATAAGTCTGATTATTTCTATACTTCTCATCATAGTAACTATCTCTTGTCTGGCTAATCTCTGTAACATCAACACCGGCACCAAGTGTACCGTAAGGGGCATAAGTTCTAAGAGAGCTTGCTGCCTCCTTAACGGCAGTCTCTTTTGTGTAACCGTCTGTATCTACATTTGACAAATTATGAGCAGTTACATTAATAGATGCCTGGGATGCCTGTAATCCAGAATATGCAATTGTTAATCCAAAAAATGTTGATGCCATAAACTACCTTCTTTCTTTTTAAATCGCACCAAGTGAAGTTACTAGATGCTCAAGCATTTCGCTTACTACATTTACGTATCTTGAACTAGCATTGTAAGCATGCTGAAATTTAATCATCTTTTGAAGTTCTTCATCTGAAGAAACTCCCGTTGTTTCAGTTCTCTGGTTGTTGTAACCATTTACCATATTTTCCTGATTAGCTACATAACTATTAAGAACGTCGCCCCAAGTGGCATATTTTCCAACGAAGTTATTGTAATAAGAATTAAATGTAGATTTTGAATACTCTTCGATGTTAAAGGTTCCAAACTTCACATCCCAAGCATCTACAAGTTCGTTGGCCCTCTCAAAATCTTCCTTATCCGTTACAGTGGAAAGTGGAAGAAGGGATAAATCCTGGGCTACTGTTGAATTTATGCTTAAGTTACCAAGTCTGTAGTAAGACTCGTACTTTTGATCATTTAAATTATTTCTAATATAGATTGTGTCGCCATTAGAATCGGTTGTAACCACATATCTTTCAGTATTTGCTCTTGAAAATAGCTCTTGGCCCACAGTCTTATTATTATCCATGCCATAATCTGTCTTATCAAGGTCAAGGAGTGAGTAAGTTACCGAATCAAAGGCAACCACTCCAGTTCCATCACCATTGGAATTGCTATAGAGCTTTTCTTCTGAGTCATAATCATAGCTACCACTAGAATTTAATGTACCAGCAACCTCCTCGCCGAATCTATTGTAAAGAACGTCTCTAGTTATGTTTGTGTAAATGTATTTATCTGCCTGAACTAAGTTGCCATTACTATCTGTATACTCACTTGTAAGTGTTACTTCCTTTTCCGGACAAAGAATATCGTTTAGGGCAGTAACAATACCATTTACCAAATAATCAAATCCTGCCATGGCAGTTAAAACCTGAGATGGCAAAATGTATGTATTGTAATATTCCTGCTTTTCCTCATATGCTGCATAATCCTTATTATATTCAGCTAAACCCTCAGCTGTAGTTAAGTCGTAGTCTGAGCTTGATGGCATTTCAGCCACATAAGTGTAATCCACCACCATGTTACCTCTTGAAAGAATGAGACCCTTTAACTGACCCTTATCTGTGTCTGTCTCATTAGAGGTCTTAGCAAGAGATGTCGCTGTAAATACCTCTCTGTCATAGCAAGGCCAAGTTGGAATAACAAGGCTTGTACCAGTGACATATTCTGTACTCATCTCTGCCACTTCATTAAGAGAAACAAAAGGTACACCCTCGGCATTAATAATGATTTCACCATTTGGTCCCTCATAATAATCAAGGTCCATATATTTACTAAGCTCATCAATAGCCTTATCTCTCTCATCTCTTAAATCGTTGGCATGCTCAACCCCTGCTGCCTCAATAGCTGTAATCTTCTTGTTATAACTATAAATAGTTTGACCTAAATCATTTATTGTTGTAACCATATTTCTTACTTCAGTATTAAGGGTTGTCTGGTAAGTAATTAAGCCCTCGTAAATTGCCTCTGACTTATCTATAAAAGCTGTTGCAGTCTGAATAAGGGAAGATCTAGCAACAGTACTTGTTGGATTTTTAGTTAACTCATTTAAAGAATTATAAAGATCTGTTAAATAAGACTGGTAGGTTACGCCCTGCATTTCACCAAATAAATCCTCAATCTCGTTAACTGCCTGATACTGTGCATCATAAAAGCCAAGTCTAGAATTCTCTGAACGATAAGATGCATCAATAAAGGTATCTCTAATTCTTCTTACCTCAGAAATAGACACGCCAAGACCACTAACAGGAGTAGTTACCTTATCATTAGTCATAACTGGCATGTAAACAGTATCCTCAAAGGTAACCTGCTGTCTTGTATAACCTTCTGTATTTATATTTGCAAGATTGTGGGCTGTTGCATTAAGTGCAATCTGGTTTGATCTTACACCAGTCATGCCCACATAAAGTCCTGACATTCCATTTGCCATAATATTTCACCTCTAAATATGAAAAAGAGTTTAAATTTAGTCACTTCTAGTTAGTCCATCTGCTATTTATATCGGTAAAATCTAGCTAGAATTAACCTCTATTTTTCTTTTCCTTATGAAAATGTATAGCAAAATTTTTGCATAAAAAAAGGAGCGTCTAAACGCCCCTATTATCTTTAAGCTACATTTACTGCTTTGCATCAAATCTTCCAATGCTTGAGGTCATCACCGATGCCTCTGTAGCTGTCTTTCCATAGTTTGCTGTCTGTGGAGCAAGGGTTGCTGATCTAGCAACATTAATATCAAACTCAATCATCTCCATAGACGCCTTAAGTAGTGTTTTATTATTCTCATTTATCTGCATTAGGCTCTTTACTGTCCTTTTAAGAGCCAGGTAACTTTCTTCTAATCTATCATGTTCTCTAGGTCGTTTCTCTAGTAGCTTTACAATTCTTTCTACCTTCACGTCTTTTGGGGAAAGATGTAATACTCTACATATTTCATCAACGACTGCTAGTCTATCTTCTTCTACTGCATTTATCTTATTAATTAATGCTTGTTCGTACTTAAGAATAGCTTGCAGAGACTCTACATCGCTACTCACAATCGCATTGGTCTTTTCCTTGGCATAGCCATAGAGCTCTAAATACAAGCTATTCTCTTTGTTCATATCTTCAATTAATGAATCAATCATGCTAGCCATAGTCAAAACCTCACTTTTAGAATGTCAAAGTAGAAACGCTATTAACTATCTTATCTGCAACATCCTCTGCAGATACAGCATAGGTACCAGCAGCAATTCTTGCCTTGATATCAGCGATCTTATCCTCTCTTACATCTGAGCTTTCAGCAACTGCTGTCTTTGCAACAGAATAAGTTTTTGCTGTATCAGAAATATCGAATTTGTCATTAGCACTTGCCACCTTGCCTGTGCTATTAACTTTGCTAGTAGCATTTGCCTGATAAACCTGGCTAATTGCATTATAAGCGTCTATTCTCATACTCTTCGCCGTCCTTTCATACTTTCTAAGACTTATAAAGAACCCCTCCATACTCTTAGTTTAAAGAGACTCTTCTGCTTTATGCCTTATTTATCGGAAGTTTAATCTCAAAACTTAACCGATTTTATAAATAAATATTGTTCTTTTTTTAATACAATCCTAAAAATTTTCTTTTTCTAGTCCTGTATCATCTCTGAATTATATATCGACCAGAAAAACATTTTCATAAGCTCTTTTTAAAGTATAAAAAAGAAAATTTATATTGTCAATTTTTTAATGATTCTAATTGTAACATAAGAACTTAATAAACTCTAAGTGCACAAAGCAAATCTTATAGGCGTATCACTCCTTATAAAAATTAAAGGGGTCGTTGTCCGACCCCTTTGCTCTATTTACTAGTTATCTAAGAAACGCATCTTAGCAGTAGCAGATCTCTTTTTCTTTGGCTCCTCAATCGGTTTCTTGCCATAGAGCTGGTCTAACTGATCTGACATAGTCTCCTTACAGTTCTCACAATATTTTCCAGATTTAATAGGAGCACCACATGACTGACAATAAATTGCAATTGGCGAATCATCAGAAAATACCAATCTTTCCTCTCTTATCCACTGTTCTATCTGCTTAGTACTAACTTCGCAAGCCTCAGAAATCTGTCTAATACTTGCTACGCGATTATCCTCAATATATCTTTTTACCTCTTGGAACTTCTCTTCTAACTTCTTTACACAATCAGGACATAAATTTCTGTAGCTACCGCCAACATAGTTGTATAATCTTCCACATCCACGACAATTTCTAACTTCCATAGTAAACCTCCTGCATACAGTTATACATTTTATTTTTCAGAAGCTATTTTCTAGAAACCCTGTCCCACACAAATAACAATGCCAACTACTTCTAAGTCCTTAAAACGCTTTAATTCCTTAGTTATGGCATCTAGAGTTGCTCCTGTTGTATATATATCATCCACGACTATTACTTTATTATATCTTACAACATTTCTAGACACTTGAAAAGCGTTTTCAAGGTTTTTTATTCTATTAGTATTGCTCAGTTTTTTCATGGGAATTGTATTTTTGACGCGGTAAATCAGATTCTCATCATAGGGGATATTTAGGTCCTTTGCCATGTTTTTTGCCAAGATTTCCGCCTGATTAAAACCTCTAAATTTTCTTCTCTCATTACTAATGGGCACCGGCACTATAACGTCTGGATCAAATTTTCTAATCTCATCCTCTAACCTAAGGACTAATTCACTAGCAAAGACCTTGCCAAATTCTCTTTTGTTATAATATTTAAACTCATAAATGGATTTACTAATACTGTCTGTATATTCAAAAACAGCCATAGACTTTTTAAAAACGTGAGGATTTTCCAAACAATCCTTACAGAATTCGCTATCTGTATTATCTAGAGGTTTGCCACACTTAAAACAGCTAGGTCCTGTTATATATGGGGCTTTTTTTCTACAGATTTTGCAAATGTTTTCCCTCCTGCCCTCCACAATGGGACGGGGTCTTAAACATATCGGACAAGCTGGTGGATAGAAGATATCCACCAAGCCCTCCAAAAAATTATCTCTTATTAACATATTCTTTTTAGTTTTTAACACATAATCTCCTTAATTCTTTGATCAAGTGAGGAATATCTTTTGGTATCTGTAATATTTTTTGCCATCTGTCTAAAAATTTCTTCTTCGCCAACCATGCATACGCAGGTTCTAGCTCTTGTAACAGCGGTATATAAAATATTTCTATTCATTAGCATTCTAGGTCCCTGATACATAGGAATAATAACCGCCGGATATTCACTACCCTGGGACTTATGCACTGTAATAGCATAAGCAAGCTCTAATTCATCAAGCTGGCTAAACTCGTAATCTACAAATCTGCCATCTTCAAATCTAACGGTTACTGTTTCATTAAACTGGCTTATTTCCTCGATTATTCCTGTATCTCCGTTAAAGACTCCAGTTCCTCTATCATAGGTTACACCATACTTGGATTTTTTCTGCCACTCCAGCTGATAATCATTTTTAATCTGCATAACCTTATCCCCTTCACGATAAGTAGTGTCTCCGTGAACTCTCTCCTGCTTAGTCTGAGTAGAAGGGTTTAAGAAATCCTGCATAATTGAATTTAATCTATCAACACCTGTAGCCGACTTCCTTGATGGTGTCAAAATCTGAATTTCTGAAATATCCGCATGCACATAATTTGGCAGCTTGTCAGAAATCAAGGTCTTCATAGCATTTATAATAGCATCCGCACCATTACGTCTAACAAAGAGAAAATCCTTGCTGTACTTATTAAGCACAACCTCTTCTCCCTTATTAATCTTATGGGCATTCATAATAATCTCACTAGTTTCCGCCTGTCTAAAAATTTTCTCTAATTTAACCACAGGGAAACAGCCAGAAGCAATTATATCTTTTAAAATGTTACCCGGTCCCACAGATGGCAGCTGATCCACATCACCTACAAGTATAAGCTTTGTACCCACAGCCACGGCGCGAATTAGGGAATACATAATATTAATATCCACCATGGACATCTCATCTACAATGATTACATCTGCCTCAAGGGGATTATCTTCATTTCTTTCAAAAAACATAGAAAGACCTGAAGCCCTAGAATTACTTTCACTAGCCCCACCGCCGTTAATTTCAAGAAGTCTGTGAATAGTTTGTGCTTCCATATTACAAGCTTCTGTCATACGCTTAGCTGCACGACCTGTTGGAGCTGCAAGCCTAATCTCTAAACCATCTAGCATAAAGAACTTAATAATGGAATTAATGGTTGTAGTCTTACCAGTACCAGGACCACCTGTAATTACAAGAAGTCCGCTAGTTGCTGCCATTCTAATTCCTTCTTTTTGGATATCATCAAGCTCAATGTCCTCTTCCTTCTCGATTCTTTTGATTCTCTCATCAATTTCCTCTAAAGACCTAGACTCCACCTGGGCAAGGCCCTTTAATCTAGCAGCCACATTTCCTTCCATGTAGTAATAAAGGCTAGAGTAGACATTTACACTGCCATCCTCCATGGTCTTACAAACCACCTTCTTATCCACTGCCAAGTCCATTAAGTACTTATCAAAGTCCTCAATGTCTATTAAAAGCAGGCTAACTACATCTTTTTCTAGTTCCTCTTTTGGTAAGAAAATGTGTCCATTAAGGGAAGCCTGACTCAAACAGTAAGAAATTCCACTCTTAATTCTAAAGTCAGAATCTATCTTAATTCCTACCCTAGAGGCGATTTCATCTGCTGTCTTAAAGCCTATACCCTCAATATCATCTGCTAATTTATAAGGATTAGTCTCTATTAAATTATAGATTTGATTACCATACTGCTTAAAGATCTTGGTGGCAAGGTTCATAGCAATTCCAAATTTTTGTAAAAACATCATGGCCTTGCGCATGTCCTTTTTATCCATAAGCTGATTAGCTATTTCCATTGCCTTATTATTGCTAATTCCCTTGATTTCTGCTAATCTTTCTGGCTCCTCTTCCATGATTCTAAAGGTATCGTCTCCGAATTCCTTTACGATTCGCGAAGCCATTTTCTCACCAATACCCTTAATTGCCCCACTTGCCAAATATCTCTGGACAGAAGCGGTATCATTAGGTGCCTGAAATTCATAGGAATCTATCTTAAACTGCATATAATAAACGGGATGTTTAACGTAATTACCTGTGGCAACAATATACTCGCCTTCGCTTATGTAACTTAATGTACCCACACAAGTAATCTCTTCTCCTTCGTTATCTATCTCAAATACGGAATAGCCATTATCTTCATTACGATAAATAATACTCTCTATAAAGCCCTCTACTTCTTTTATATTGTCGTAGTCCATTCTTTCACCTCTTATATGCTTTGGAAAATTTTGGCGACTGCCAACAAAATTTGATAATAATGACTAAGACATTGTAACACAGATTATAATACAAAAAAAGAGCAGCCAATTTAAGCTGCTCTAATTCTCTTAAACACTGGTCTTATAAGACTTATTCCTTTATTATTAAGCTAATGTGTTGTCGTCTGCTGTTCCTACTGACTGTACCTGATTTACCTCAGCCACAGTAGAATAATTTCTCTTCATCTGCTCGTAAAGTGCCTGGGCAATTCCAAGACCTGCACCATTATTATTACTAACACTTGTTGTTAAAGTACTTGCAAGCTGAGAAATAAGCTCATCTCCATAGTAATCACTAAGTGTAGACATAGCCGAATCTGTTTCCTCACCAGTTATACCCACGAGTGAATTAAATAGGGAAGCTGAAGCACTTTCTCCGTCGCTATCTCCCGTAACTGAAGTCATTTTCTGCATAGACTTCATAACCTGCTCTAAAAGATAGCTCTCAAATTCCTTTGCCACTGCCATTAATTCTTCATCTGTGGCAGTTTCAAAGTTTGTTGAATTAATTTTACTTGTAAGTGCACTGCTAGTTGCATCATAAACATCTGCATAACTAGATGATGCACCTATTCCTGAAACACTACTCATATTTTTCCTCCTTTTATCCCCTCTGTAACAATTCCTATGAATTGCTAGAAAAATATATATCCTCTAATTATCTCTTTAGATTATTTGCCTGCTCCATCATTGTATCTGATGTAGTAATGGCCTTTGAACAAAGCTCGTAAGCTCTCTGTGCTGTAATTAAGTTTACCATTTCTGTAGCAACTTGTACATTTGAAGCTTCTAAGTAGCCCTGCTTTAAGCTACTCTTTTTTGTAACCCCATCATACTCTTCACTAATAGGAACTCCAGAAGCCTCTGTTTCTGCATAGTAGCTAGTACCTAGCTTATCAAGGCCGGAAGGATTAGTGAACTGATAAAGTGCAATTTTATAACCTATCGGCTGTGGGTTGCTATCCTCATCTGGATATAATAACTCCCCTTCAGTTGATATTGTAATAGAACTTACTTGATAAGTATCATCTAAAATGATTTGCTGTCCATCCACATCTAGCACCGGATAACCTTCTGCTGTTGCAAGCATCATGCCTTCTGTGGCGGTTGCCATATATAAATTACCGTTTCTTGTATAAACTGTATCACCATCAAGATTAGTTACTGCAAAAAATCCATCACCAATAATAGCAAAGTCTGTGTCGCTATCAGTGGCATTTAGAGGTCCTTGTGTAAAATATGATGTAATAGAAGAAACTCTAGTACCAAGACCTACCTGTGCTGCTACTGGCTTTTGTTCCACATTTGCAGTGGTAGTTTTACTTTGTAAATCCTGATATAAAAGGCTCTTAAACTGAGTGGACTCTTGCTTATAGCCAACAGAGTTTACATTAGCAAGGTTATTAGCAATTGTATCTACACTAGTCTGCTGCGATGTCATTCCTGATGCAGCAGTCCACAATGATCTCATCATAGGACATTACCTCCAAATGTATATAATCTTCTAGTTCATATATCTTATCGGACAATCCTTAGAGATACTTAACCCCTAAATTAAAAAAACGGATTTAATTGTCAAGACTCGCTCGCGGAGCTTGTACTCCGACTGAGTTAAAAATTAAATCCGTTAAATTCTATAATTCTGAAATTGTCACCATCTTAGATAACATAGTATCTATGGAGTTCATAATCTTCTGATTACTTTCAAAGTTTCTAGCAATGGAAATCATATCAATCATCTCCGTTACTACATTGATATTGGACGCTTCTAAGTAACCTTGATTAACAGTTGCTGTGGCTTCCTTTTCCGTATAGCCATCTACTGTTTGAAACATATTCTCGCCATAGGCCTCTAAATAATCGTAATCTTCAAAATCTACCAACGCAAATTTATCAATATATACATCATCTGCATAAATATTACCTAGGACATCCACACTAAATTCGTCAGTGTTAGTTGGGATCTGAATATATCCATTCTCACCAAGAACATAATCTCCATCCTTAGTTAAAAGATATCCATCAGCATTAATCTGAAAGGCACCATCTCTCGTATACATAGTGGATGTTGTTCCTGACTTATTGGTAAATTCAATAGAGAAGAAACCACTTCCTGAAAGAGCAAAATCAAATTCGCTTTCAGTACTTCTAAGAGCTCCTTGATCCCAGCATCTATAACTCTCACCAATCTTCGCACCAAGATTTAAATCACCAATATACTGATTAACATAGTTTACCGATGAATCATTAACCTTGATTCCATAAACAGTATCAAAGGACTGAGCTGTTAATCCTTCCTTCTTATAACCTGTTGTAAGGGAATTAGCCAAATTATTAGATACCAAATCTAATCTCTTCTGTTGTAGTGTTAATCCTGAATATGCAGTATAAAGACCTTTAACCATAGCGACTCCTATCTAGCAATCACCTATAGTCTATCAAGCAAGTTAAAAGTTTAGTCTCTCTATAGACAATTACTTATCGTCTCTGTAACCTGCTAAGAATTCAATAAACTTACCTGTACCAATAGCTACAGCTGTCATTGGATCCTCTGCTGTCATAGTGTTAATACCTGTCTTAGCTTCGATTAAGTCTTCAAGTCCGTTAAGAAGTGCACCACCACCAGTAAGAACGATACCTCTATCAGCAATATCTGATGCTAATTCTGGAGGAGTCTTTTCAAGTACTGAGTGTACTGCTTCAACAATCTGTGATGTTGCTTCTCTTAAAGCTTCTTCTGTTTCTTCTGAAGAAACTTCAACAGTCTTTGGAAGACCTGTAACTAAGTTACGACCTCTAACATTCATTGTTTCAACTTCTGCTCTTGGATAAGCTGAACCAATCTTAATCTTAATATCTTCAGCAGTTCTCTCACCAATTAAGAGATTGTGCTTCTTTCTCATAAATCTAACAAGTGCTTCATCAAAATCATCACCAGCGATCTTAATTGAAGTACTTACAACTGTACCACCAAGTGAGATAACAGCGATATCTGTTGTACCACCACCGATATCAACGATCATGTTACCACATGGTCTTGAAATATCGATACCTGCACCGATTGCAGCTGCGATAGGTTCCTCAATAATAGCAACCTCTCTAGCTCCAGCCTGAAGAGTAGCATCCTCAACTGCCTTCTTCTCAACTTCTGTAACTCCTGAAGGAACACAAACGCTGATTCTAGGCTTCTTAAGCATTCTCTTGCCTACTGCCTTCTGAATAAAGTACTTAAGCATCTTCTCTGTTACTGTGTAATCAGAGATAACACCCTGTCTTAAAGGACGTACAGCTACGATATTACCAGGTGTTCTACCAAGCATTAATCTAGCTTCTTCACCAATAGCCTTAATCTTGTTAGTATCTCTATCAAAAGCTACTACTGAAGGTTCTTTTAAAACTACACCCTTTCCCTTAATGTATACTAAGATACTTGCAGTACCTAAATCTATTCCGATATCTGTTGAAATCATCCTAAATGTTCTCCTTTCAAATCCTGTAGCAAGTTATTCTTGCCCCGCTTCCTCTTATTTAAACATAATTATTTACACTCAATGTTACACTAAACCCTATGTATATCTTACTTTAAAAACACTTTATAATAAGAAATCACATAGTCGATAAACATTATATACAATTTAGTCAAGTTTTTAAAGTCCTAAATTTAAAAAAACAATAAAATAAGACAAAATATACTTCTGTTTAAATAAGCAAATAAAAGTCTTTGCCATTTAGGGATTTCTAGTAGTATATCGGTAAACGATTTCTAAAACTTAACCCCTTAGAAATATATTTTGTCAAAAAATTCTTATTTAATTCTTAAATCTTACTAATCCTAATTAATTGTATCTAATACCTTATATAAAACCTTATATAAGATATCTATTTCTTCCTTTGAAAGCTTCAAGCAATTGCCCATCTGTTCTGGAACCTTACATGCCTTCTCTCTTAATTCAAGGCCTTCCTCTGTTAAAGAAACATTAAGAACTCTCTCGTCTCTAGAATCTCTCTTTCTAACTAACCAGCCCTTCTGTTCAAGCTTCTTTAAAACTGGTGTTAATGTACCTGAATCTAAGTAAAGATATTCTCCTAATTCCTTAACATTCATAGATTTATGTTCCCACATTACCATCATTGTTATATACTGTGTGTATGTTAAATCAAGCTCGTCCAAATATGGCTTATACTTCTTAACAATTTCCTTTGATACAGCATAAAGAGGGAAACATAACTGATTCTCCAACTTTATAGCGTCATACTTATCTTTCATAACAATAATTCCTCCAAAATCTATCTTATACATTTATCCGACATACTAAATAGGCAATTTAATTGTATTCAATTTATCATATTTTCCTAAAACTTTCAAGCATTTTCCCAAGAACTATTGTATAAGTTCTGTTTTTCTTGTAAAAATCATGGGCTCTAGCTGCAATTTCAAGCCTTTCATCCTCATGGCTCATATAATAATCAATCTTCGCCTCAAGATCCATTAAATCATAATAAATTACACAGGCCCCAATAGCCTCTAAATCCCTAGCTAGTTCGTGGCTGTAATTTGTAAGTAGAAAGCCTCCGCAAGCCGCCACATCCACAGACCTTTGATTAATGCCTGATTTAATCCCCCTAAGAGTAGGATTAAGATTAATCTTGCTATTTTTATAAACCAAGTACTGACCTTTATATGTATCCACTATACCCTTGTTTACCTTTGAAAATGCATCTCCCTTGTAATCTGTATAAAGAGCCGTATCATATTTCTTTGAAACTTTATCATTTAAAAGACGAGCAAGTTCTAATCTATCAATGTCTCTAATTTCTTTATTACAAAGCATTTCAAGTAAATCAGAATCTCTAATTATCATATCTGGATTTTTTGTAAAATTAAGACATTTTGCAATCTTTTCACCCATATCAGAGCTTACAAATTTTTCTACAATCTCATCACCAAATACCTTTGTTTGAGTCTTTATAATAGCCTCCACATAACCTCTATTATAGCCTTCTAAGGCTTCAAACTGACTCTTATATTCACTAATGCTAGCTATTAAGGAGATGTCCTTTTTATACAAATCATGGTCTTTACTACTAGCTTCTTTCATTTGCCTATCCATTCTGTTAATGCTAGCCGCCAGTGGCATGTGAAATACATTTTCAATACCCATATTATTAAACTTGCGCACTTCTGTCTCGTCAAAGTCAAAGACTATATTAAGGGGATTCTTTATAGTTTCAGAATACATGGTGCCACAAGGGCAGTCATAAACCCAAGACATATAAAAAATCTTTTTATTAAAGGCAGCCATGGATAAAACCGGAATATAATTTATGCTAAATAGTAAATCGTAGTTGTCCTCTTCTAATTCCTTTTCAATAAATTTTTGAAAATCCGGCTCGTAAAAGTCACTTTTATGCTCATATCTTACCCTTTTAAATTCGCAGTCTAATTCCTTAAAAGCCTCCATTACGTCTACGCAAATCATCTCATCCCAGCTATAATAAAGTATCTTCATAGTTCCCCCTTAAGCTACAAAGTTTTGCATCTATATAAATTTAGTTCACATTTCCTATATCTAAATTTATTATAACATTAAAAAAGCTCCAGACAAGATTAACTTATCTGAAGCTCTATATTTATTATTAAAATTTTATGCCATCTCTACGATTTCTCTAGCTCTCTCAAGGGAAGCGTCTATATTTTTACAGAAGTTTTCCTTACCTACGAGGTTGATGAAATCTGCATGTTCCATAACAGACTTTGGCTGATCCTGAACATGGCTAAGTACAAGAGTGATTCCTCTCTTCTTGCAAAGTGTGTAAATGTTCTTTAAAGAACGAAGGGCTGTAACATCCATAGCTGGAACGCCACGCATTCTAATAACTAAAACCTTTACCTCAGCGCCAAGTTCAATGTCTACAAATTTATCTGCTGCCGCAAAGAACATAGGTCCAATGATTTCATAAACTACTGTGTTCTTTGGAACTTCCTTAAGTCTAATAGCCTCTGGGTCATTGTGTTCGTCAATGCCCTCACCAATGTACTTCCAAGACTTAATCTCTGTAACATTGGCCATTCTGTTAAGGAAGAGAAGAGCTGCAAGGACAATACCTACGCCAATAGCTACAACTAAGTCAAATACAATAGTAAAGATACAAGTTACAAGTAATACTAAAATGTCACTCTTTGGTGAGTGCTTAAGTAAGTTAAGCATTTCTCTCCAGCCACTCATGTTATAAGCAACCTGGAAAAGAATTGCTGCGATACATGGCATTGGAATCCATGCTGCATAAGGCATAAGCACTACTAAAATAAGTAAAAGAGTAATTGAGTGAACCATACCAGCAACTGGGGTACGTCCACCATTTTTAACATTTGCAGCAGTACGAGCAATTGCGCCTGTAGCAGGAATACCACCAAAGAGGGCTGATACAATATTACCGGCACCCTGTGCTACTAATTCCTGATTAGGCTTATGTCTACTACCAATCATACCATCTGAAACTACACATGAAAGTAATGACTCAATACCAGCAAGGATAGCGATTGTGAAGGCGTCTGGTGTTAAGTTCTTAATCATCTCTAAACTAACATGTGGAACTGTAAGTCCTGGTAACTTATTAGAAATTGTATATAAATCTCCGATTGTCTTAACTTTCATTCCTAACTTTACCATAACAACAGTTACAATAACTGCTATTAAAGAAGCAGGAATTTTTTCTAAAGCCTTAAATCTTGGCCAGATTATTAAAATAGCTAAAGCTACTACACCTACGATTAAAGCCTGATAATTAAAGGTGTCGATTGACTCTATACAAGCCTTAATCTTATCCATAGTTTCAATAGGAGATGTCTTAAATGTTAAACCTAAGAAATCCTTAATCTGTCCAACTAAGATAGTTACTGCAATACCAAAGGTAAAGCCTGTTGTAATAGTATATGGGATAAATCTAATAAGATTACCAAACTTTAAAAAGCCCATAACTACTAAGATAATACCGGCCATAATAGTTGCTACTACAAGGCCATCCATTCCATTCTTAGCAACAATACCTGCTACAATTGTGGCAAAGGCTGCTGTTGGTCCAGCAATCTGAACATTACTTCCGCCTAAAAATGAAATAACAAAACCTGCAAAAATCGCAGTGTAAATACCCTCTTCTGGACCTACGCCAGATGCAAGCGCAAGGGCAATGGATAATGGTAACGCAATAATCGCTACAATGATACCTGAAACAAAATCCGCTGCAAACTGCTTCTTTGAGTAGTTCTTCATACAGTCGAATAGCTTTGGTACAAACTGATTCATGATACACTTCCTACTTTCTATTTTTTATCTAAATATAAATTTTTTATAAACCGTTTGTAAAATTACCATACTGTAGGAACTTTTTCAAGGTATTTCTTAGAATAAAACATATAGATATATTTTTATCAAAATTCACATTATCAAAAACTAAAAAAAGCACTAGACCCTAAGGCCTAGTGCATAAACACATATTTATTATTCAGCTGTTGTAGTTGTTAAAACGCTATTGTCAGCAAGGAAGTTTGTTACATTAGTATATAAGCACTGGTAACCAATTTCAGCATTCATTTCATTACCGTATTCGCTTAAGATTGCATCATAGTTATCATAACCATAGTAAGATGCTAATTCCTCACCTGTTGTATTGATTTCATCAGCAGTAACTGTAATATCATTATCTGCTGCAATGATTGTTACGATCATCTTCTCAAGCAAGTAGCTCTTTGCATACTCATCTGCATATTCATTGAAAGCGTCTGTACTTTCAAAGCCATAAACAGTTGTAATATATGTCTCTAAATCTGTGATTCCATAGTATGAACCGTATGTATCAAATTCAGACTGAATATTATCATTTAATGTATCAAGTAACTGCTGTAATTCATCAGCTGGGTAATCATTTACCTCTAAGTTTTCTGTAATTAAAGCATATACAGCGCTGTACTTTGCACTAACAAGGTTAGATGCTGCTGTTGTCTCAAGACTAGCTCTAACTGCTGCTGTTAATTCCTCAACTGTTGTACATCCATCATAACCTAGTGTTGAAGCATTAGTTGCTACCCAGTCATCTGTTAATTCAGGAACTACGTCCTTCTCAATATAGTTAACAGTAACTGTAAAGATAACGCTCTTACCTGCTAAATCTGTTGATGAATAGTCAGATGGGAAAGTACAAGGAATATCATATGTCTGACCTACTGTTAAGCCAATAAGACCCTGATCTAAGTCATCAATAAATGCTCCTGAACCTACTGTATATGTATATGAAGTTGCTGTACCACCTGAAAATGCGACGCCATCTAAAGTACCTGAATAATCAAGGTTGATTACATCGCCTTCCTTTGTCTCACCTTCATAAACGTTCTCAGTCTCTGTAAGCTGTTCAAGAAGTGTCTCTAACTGACTGTTAACATCATCATCTGAAACTGTATATGAGGATGTGTCAACATCGATTTCACGATTTAAATAATCCTCTGAATTAATAGTTACATAGTTCTTATAAATGTTAGCATTAGCAACGATTGTATCTGCATACTCCTCTGCTGTAATTTCAGAATTAACTGTAGATGTTGCTGTTGTTGTTGAACTATCTTTGCTAGAACAAGCTACTAAAGATGCTGCTAAAGTAGCTGCGAGCATAATGCCCATGAATCTTCTCTTCATAATTCCACCATTTCCTCTTTATTATTTAATTTATACCAGCAAGTTCTATCTTCTCTATTGTCATAGGAAAATCTTTCCTACGGCCCCAATTAAACATCCGTCTTTCCTTTGCTAGACCCCGTTTAATCAAACATGCGTGGACTTTTTTAGTTATACCATATTTCATAATTATTTAAAAGGTTATTCACATTTTTTTCAACGATTAAACTAATTTTTATAAACCCCAATTCTTTTCTTAAATACTAGTTTTAACGCTTTTAAAATCTACAAACTAAAGGTATAATTAAGATGATAAAAAATTAAGGAGAATGATATGATTCGTGTTCTTTTAGTGCTTATTTGGATTGTATTTTACTGCATTTTAAGCATAATCTTACTTCCAATAGGCTATATAATTTCTAAAATTAATCGTGGCGCTAGCCAGGTCTATGCAGCCACCCTAGTTAAGTTCGTCTTTAAAGTGATTTTATTCCTATCTGGCACCAAGACTGAAGTGGTTGGTCTTGAAAATATTCCTAAAGACGAGGCTGTACTTTTTGTAGGTAATCACAGAAGCTACTTCGATGTAGTAATAGGATATACATTGGTTCCATTAAAGACTGGTTTTGTTGCTAAAAAGGAAATGAATAGAATCCTTATTATTAGACAATGGATGAGATTACTTAGATGTCCATTCCTTGATAGAGATAATATTAAGGAAGGTTTAAAGACCATTTTAAGAGGTATCGACTATATTAAAGACGGAACTTCTATTGTTATCTTCCCAGAAGGTACAAGAAACAGCGATGATGGATTGATGGAATTCCACACAGGTTCCTTTAAATTAGCTGAAAAATCTGGCTGTAAGATTATTCCTATGGTTCAGAATAATACAGATCAGATCTTTGAAGCCCACTTCCCATTTATTAAAAGGACTCACACAAGAATTGAATTCTTAGAGCCTATAGATATGACTAACATGAGTCGTGATGAGAAGAAGGAAATTCCAAGTAAGGTCTATAATATTATTCTTGAAAATTATAACAAGCATCAGGAAGAGTTTACAAAAACAAAAAAAGAAATATAAAAAAGAGCTTTGGTATTTGAGTTTCCTCAATTCCAAAGCTCTTATTATATTCGTAATTAAATTACTTCTTCTTATTCTTCTTAGCAGTAGCCTTATTGTTCTTCTCTACTGTTTCGTTAGCCTTATCAGCTACCTTCTTCCAGAAGCCCTTCTTTTTCTTCTCAGTTACAGCAATCTTACCACCACGAACTGACTTAATACCTACGATGTAGATACCACTTACTTCTGCCTTAACTTCTGCCTTTACAGGAATCTGTTCAAAGACTCTTGGATCAGCTAAAAGTGTCATAACCTGTGGGCCAACCTTTGCCTTAACGATAGGCATCTTACGACCTCTAAGATACTTAGGTGTCTGATCTAAAACGATCTTAGGCAATCCAGCATCTTTCATCTTCATGGTCTTCTTATCAATAACTAACATAGAAACCACCTGCTTAGCAGCATCAATCTGCTCCTGATTAGCAGCCTGCTTCTTCTGTAATTTCATTCCAACAATAACAAGCACAATAAGTGCAACTACAACAACGGCTAAAATAGCCAATAAAACTATGAGCCAAACTGGCATGGTGTACTTCCTCCTACATTATAAAACTGCATCAAATCTGACGCCTAAAATATTATAGCATGACTATTAGGCATTGAAAAGCATCGAAATTTATTATTATTTTAGTATTAAATTTCCTCTTCTAGTTTGCTAGTTATACATATTTCCACATTACACTCAGATATTGTATTGTAATTAACATCTAGTGAATAATTTAATTTGATTACAATTCTATTCTCTTCTCTTTTTATTCTTAAATTTTTAGTATAAATACCAATTAACAAACTACCAAAAGGTGTTTCATAAGCGGTTGTATTCTTCTTTCCAGCCTGAAAAATCATATGTGTTGAATAATAGCCCTTTTTAATAAGTTCTACAACCTGAGAACCGTCCTCATTACATGCGATTTTAATGGTATTCTTAATTACATTTGAATCCTCATCAAGCTCATCAAACTTGATATATTCGCTTCCATTAAGCACTCCATAACGGCCAAGATGAATCACCTCAAGATCGTCATCGTTATCCTTCTTAGTTTCCTCATCTCTTACTTCAATATCATTTAGATTAGGAATCTCAACAAGTTCTGCATCTTTAATAAGCATTGGGTCACTTAATCCTTCATCTATATCTATAGAAAAAGGGTCATCATACATTCCCTTGATTTTAACAAATACTTTTTCTTTATTCTTCATATTCCCTACTATAATTATCTATTAAGTAATCTAATAATTCCCTTCTCCTGATTATTAATATGCTGTCTAATTACTGTCTTAGCTTCATCAACATTACGGATTGAGAACTGTCTAATAATATCATTATGCTCAGAAATAAGGATTGAATGTGTTCTTGCGTCCTTAACATATTCTAGTCTGTAGCGATACATTTGCTCAGATAAGTTATTAATAATTTGAATTAATCTAGCATTCTCTGTCATTGCATAAATAATATCATGGAAAGCTACATCGGCATCAACAATAGCAACTACGTCCTTTGAAACGATTGCTGATTCAAATACCTTATTAGCAGCCTTTAATTCACTTAATCTATCAGCTGTTACATTTCTACAAGCTAGAGTTGCTGCTAATTCCTCAAGAGCTGATCTTACCTCAAGTACGTCCTTCATATCCTTTTCAGTAATATGAGCAACTTCAGCGCCCTTTCTTGGAATCATAATTACAAGGCCTTCAAGCTCAAGCTTTCTAATAGCCTCACGAATAGGAGTTCTTGAAACTCCAAGCTTCTGAGCTAATTGAATTTCCATAAGTCTTTCGCCTGGTTCCATCTCGCCCTTTAAAATAGCCTGTCTTAATGTATTAAATACAACATCTCTAAGTGGTAAATACTCACTTACATCCATCTTTAACTCGCCTTTCATTTTTTACCTCCATTTACTAAATTGAATACGTCTGTAATGTAGACCTGTCTTGCATCCTGCTTTTGTCTTAAAAATTCCTGACAAGCCCTAGCTCTTTCCTCATCCTCAAAAAGTCCAAATACTGTCGGTCCGCTACCACTCATCATGGCATTTAGAGCCCCGCATTCTAACATATCATTTTTAATTGTATCAATAACCGGATACATAGGAATTGTTACTTGTTCAAGCACATTTCCCATCTTTGAAGCAACCTCATAGAGGTCTCCTGCCTCAAGTCCAGATATAATCCCATCAATATCAGGGTGCTTAATTTCCACTTCATCAGAATCAAGCTTTTCATAAACAAGCTTTGTAGATACTGAAATAGGTGGCTTAGCAATAACAATATGGCAATCTGGCATTGGTCTAAGAGTAGTTAATTCCTCACCAATTCCTTCTGCTAGGGCTGTTCCTCTAAGTAAACAATAAGGAACATCTGCACCAAGCTTTACGCCTAATTCCATAAGCTGTCTTAAATTAAGACCCAAGTAAAATAACTTATTAATTGCAAATAAAGTAGAAGCCGCATCTGTACTTCCACCCGCCATACCAGCCGATACTGGAATAAATTTTCTTAAGTCAACTTCAATTCCGCCTTTAAAGCCGTAAGTTTCCTTCATTAATATAAATGCTTTATATATAAGGTTATTCTCATTAACCGGTAAAAATCCTAGATTAGTATGTATCTTTACTTCATCTTCTTCAATCTTTGTTACAACAAGTCTGTCATAGATACCCACTGTCTGCATAATCATTCTTACATCATGGTATCCGTTTTCTCTTCTTCCAACGACATCAAGGCCAAGATTAATCTTAGCTCTAGCCTTTAGCCTAACACTTTCCATAGTTACTCCTAATTAAAAAACTCATTATTTGCTTAAAATTTCCCCGTAAAAAGCAAATAGACGTATCGTGTATACATGATACACTCCACGTCTATTATATTAAATCACTTTTTTATTTGCAAGGTTTTTGTATTTATTTTAGAACAATTTAATTAATTACTATCTAGTATCTATAACATACAAACTACCTTTTTATCTTTATTACTTCTCTCTTCCAAAGGCCTGTCCAGTAGAGAATATATAGGATTACAGCGGATGTTGCATTAGATACAACAACTGCGTACCATACAGATTCTACGCCCATGTGAAGAATACTTGAGCAAACCCATAGAGTTAAGAATCTAAAAATCCAAATTCTTGATGCATCAACAAGCATTGTAACTAAGGTATGGCCGCTACCATTAAAGAGGCCCTGAGTTACATTGTAAAATGCATTAGTAAAACACCAAGCTGCCATTATAGATAGGAAATCCGTTGCAAGAGGCACAACCTTCATATCACTAGTAAATATCTTTACAAGGAAAGAAGCAATAGGTCTTCTAGATAAAAGCATACCAAATACGAAAAGGAAAACCGCACCAATTCTTAAGGTAATGTGATAAGCCTTATCCGCTCTCTCCTTATTCCCTGCACCGATATTTTGACCAACGATTGTAGAAATAGCTGAACCAAGACCGTTTGCCGGCATTGTAATAAGAGAGTTAATCTTATTGCCGATACCGTAAGCCGCAGTGGCCATAGTACCGTAAACAGCTACATTTTTAGTCATAAGCATAAAGCCAAACTGCATTGTACTACCACCGATTGAGGTTGGAAGTCCAATTTTGAAAATGTTAGACACCTTGTTAATGTCTAGCTTAAAGCCTCTAAAGTTAATTCGTATTAACTGAGTCTTTCTTGAAAGGATAAATATTGCAACGATTGCACATGGCACCTTTGCAAGTAATGTCGCAAGAGCTGCGCCCTTAATGCCCCAACCAAATACCATAAGAAATAAAGGATCAAGTAATAAGTTAACCACCACACCTAATGTATTAAGAAGCATAGGTTTTATGGTATCTCCCTGAGACTGCTTAACCGAGGTAAACAAATTAATAGTAAATAGGAATGGTAAATCCAAAACTACTATTCTAATGTAAGTTAAACCAAATCGATAAATATCGCCACTTGCACCAAGCCAAGCCACAAGGCCTGGAGATATAAGATAGCAAAATACTGCTAACACAAGAGAAAAGCCCCAAGCTGTAAGACAAATGTGATTAGCCATGGAGTTGGCCTCCTCATCCTTTCTTGCACCTAAATATTGGGCTATTAAAATCGCACCTGCTGTAGTAAAACCATTTCCAAAATTAATCAATATATTCTGAAAAGGCGATACTAAAGTGATTGCTGCTTGGCTATCTGTACCAATCTTTCCAAGCCAGTAAGTGTCTGTCAGATTATACATACTCTGAATAAAGCTGTTAATCATAACAGGAATTGCAAGGGTTAAAATCGCCTTGACCAAATTTCCGCTAAGAATTTCATTCCTTTTAGACGCGCTTAATTTCTTTGCCATAACTTCTCCTAATATTTTTTCAACATGTTATCTATAAATGTTTCTTGACAATTATCAAATTATAAACAATAATTATATTAGCATAAAAATATGTATTTTCTACAAATTTATACCTTGATATAAGAGAAAATACAGAAATTTTGTTAACTAATACAAAACCAGTAAATATTTTTTACTTTTAATATATGTTAAGGAGTTATATAATTATGTTAAAGAATGTTCCGAAAGAATTCAATATACAACGTATAAAAAGAGATGCTTCTTTTAAACCAAGTAGCACCCACTCTCATCCCTTCCATGAAATCTTTTATTTGGTAAGCGGACAATGTAAGGTTTTTATTGATCACAACATCTATACCTTCAACAAGGGCGATATTGCCATTGTACCTGCAGGCACTCTTCACAAGACTGACTACACAGGTAAAGGTATTCATGAACGTATCGTAATAAGTTTTACAGAAGAACAGGTGCACTGGCTAAACAATTATGCTGGAGACGGCGTGGTTGAAGAATTTTTATCGGCTAATGATGTATTTTCAATACCAGATAGAAGAAGGGATTATGCAGAGACTCTAATGAACAAGCTTTTATTTGAGAAGAACAATCCCGACATCTTATCCCCGGCATTTATAAGTACATCCCTATCCGAGTTACTTCTTTTTATAATTCGATGCAAGAAATTTGAGGATAACGTTGTAAAAGAGATCGACACGAACAACCAGATTATGCAAGAAATCGCAACTTACATATACAATCACTACAATGAGCCACTTATGCTTGATGACATTGCTCACCAGTTTAACCTAAGTCGCTCATACCTGTCTAAGAAATTCAAAGCATCCACTGGTTTTGGTTTTAAGGAGTACATGATTAATATTAGAATTAAAAAAGCCTGTGAGCTTTTACTTGGTACCAACAAAACCATTACAGAGATTGCCTTTGAATGCGGTTTTAACGACAGCAACTACTTTGGAGATGCCTTTAGGCGAATTAAGGGCGTGTCTCCTCACAAGTATAGAAAGAACGCAGAAACATTCTAATTTTTTTGAAAATGTATCGCTAAATTTCGGTCTTAAAAAAATTTTCAAAAAAAATGTAATTTAAGGGTTAAGTTTTCATATTAAGATGCCGATACTTGAGTTATAAGAAATCTTTTCTTAAACTAAATATCTTAATAGAATCTTTTTTTACCAAGGAGGGTAAAGCTTATGGAATTAAATGGAGTTAATTCAGCTATCTCTGTAGCAGCTACAGAGACCGTAGCATCAAAGTACTCTAGTAAGGCAAGCAAGTCTAATAGCTCATCCACTTCGGAGAAGGCTATTTTTTCTGATGTCGCAGCAACTTACGAGAGTTCAAGCAATTCAAGCAAAACAGCATCTACAACAAGACAAATAGCTAACCCGGAATTAGTGGAACAATTAAAAGCAGATCTTGAGGCACGTACCTCACAGATGCAGTCACTTGTTACACAGATGTTCCAGAAACAAGGAATTGCCATTGGTTCAGCCGATGACATGTGGAAACAATTAGCTAGTGGAAATTTCACTGTAGATGAAGCAACAAGAAAACAAGCAGAAGAAGACATTTCTGAAGACGGTTATTGGGGTGTTAAACAGACATCTGAGCGAATCTTCTCCTTCGCAAAAGCCTTAGCAGGTGATGATGTGGAGACTATGAAGAAGATGCAGGCTGCCGTTGAGAAGGGTTTCAAAGCCGCAACTAAAACTTGGGGCAAGGAACTTCCTAATATTTCAAATCAGACCCTCAACGCAGTTAATACAATGTTTGAAGACTTCTACAATAGCAAGAGCGAAAGCACTAACGCTTAAGAAACGTTTCTTCTTTGACTTAGAATTTTTTCATATCTGATGAAATCATTAGTAGGGGTACCAATGATCATAAAAAGCAAGGGGGCTTGCTTTCTCATCAGAAATTATGATATTAACCTTGATTAGAAAATTTCAATTTTAATTTAATGTTTTTTACTTTTTAAAAATTTGGGTATGTTTTTAAAAACCAAGGCTACGGCCTTTAAATAAAAGAAGCAGAGAGTTTAACTCTCTGCTTCTTTATTATATTAGCTAATTTCTAGCTTTATTCATTATTTAATGCTAATTCTAGATTGCATAACCTCTAGCCTTAATTACATCAATAACCTTATCTACAAGCTTTTCGCATAAATCAAGTGAGTTTGCCTCAACCATTACACGTACAAGTGGCTCTGTACCACTTTCACGAACTAAGATTCTACCATCTTCACCAAGCATCTTAGCTACTTCTTCAACTGCTGCCTTAACTTCCTTATCGTTTTGAGCTTCAGTCTTATTAGTAACCTTAATATTCTTTAATACCTGTGGATAAACTGCAAATGGTGCAGCAAGTTCAGATAATGTCTTGTTCTTTGCAATCATAACTTCCATCATCTTTAAGGCTGTAATAATACCATCACCTGTTGTAGCATACTTAGAGAAGATAATGTGGCCAGACTGTTCACCACCAAGTCTGTATCCGTTCTGAAGCATATTTTCATAAACATACTTATCACCTACAGCAGTCTTCTCATATTCAATGCCTACTGCATCAAAGGCCTTGTAAAGACCAAAGTTTGACATTACAGTTGTAACAACCTTGTTGCCTTCAAGAGCACCCTGCTCCTTCATGTAGCAACCATAGATGTAGAGGATGTGATCACCGGAAATGATTTCACCATTTTCATCTACACATAAACATCTATCAGCATCACCATCAAAGGCAAAACCAGCATCAAGATGTTCTCTTCTTACTAATTCCTGTAAACCTTCAATATGAGTTGAACCGCAATTTGTATTAATATTAGTACCGTCTGGGTTAGCATTTATAACATAAGTCTTAGCTCCAAGAGCGTCAAATACTGCCTTTGCAAGAGTCCAAGCACTACCATTAGCTGCATCAAGACCAATTCTCTTGTCCTTGAAAGAATGAATAGCAAGGCTCATAAGGTAACCCATGTATCTGTTACGTCCAGCTACATAATCCACTGTACGTCCGATATTCTCCTTAGTTGCATAAGGGATTTCACCTAAGTCTCCATCAAGATACTTCTCAATCTCGCCAATAACGTCTTCACGCATCTTCTCGCCTCTGTCGTTAATAAGCTTGATTCCGTTATCGTAAAATGGATTGTGACTTGCACTAATCATAATACCGCAATCAAAGTCCTCTGTTCTTGCAACATAAGATACAGAAGGTGTTGTTGTAACATGAAGTAAATATACATCTGCGCCAGAAGCTGTTAAACCAGCAACTAATGCGTATTCAAACATGTAACTACTACGTCTTGTATCCTTTCCAATAACTACCTTTGACTTACCGTCTTCATGATTCTTACCATAGAACCATCCTAAAAATCTACCTACCTTAAAGGCATGGTCAACTGTTAATGTAACATTTGCCTCACCTCTAAAGCCATCAGTACCAAAATATTTTCCCATTTGTTAGTTCCTCCTAAATAATACCACTATTGTAGCAATTCCTTTAGGAATTGCTATGTAGGCTCGAGCCTTCGCGAAGCGAATCTAATGCGAGAGCTTCCCACTACTGTCATAGTGCCAAAACACTATCACTTATCCTTCATACCCATTAGGGTTATTTGACTGCCATCTCCAAGAGTCAGCACACATCTGCTTTAAATCTCTCTTTGCTTCCCAGCCAAGTTCCTTCTTTGCAAGGCTTGCATCACAATAACATGTTGCAATATCTCCTGCTCTTCTTTCCTTAATAACATAAGGAATCTTAACGCCAGTTGCTTCCTCGAAGTTCTTAACGATATCAAGAACTGAGTAGCCATTTCCTGTACCTAAGTTATATATTTTAACACCTGGATTTTCTGCAATTTTCTTAATAGCTGCCACGTGACCAAGAGCTAAATCAACTACATGAATGTAATCTCTTACACCAGTTCCATCTGGAGTATCATAGTCATTACCAAATACACCAAGCTGCTGTAACTTACCAACTGCAACCTGAGTGATGTATGGCATAAGGTTATTTGGAATTCCGTTAGGATTCTCACCCATTCTGCCACTCTCATGTGCACCAATTGGATTAAAGTATCTAAGTAGAATAACATTCCACTCAGGATCTGCCTTCTGAATATCCATAAGGATCTCTTCAAGCATCCACTTTGTCATACCATAAGGGTTAGTTGGCTTACCCTTTGGGCATTCCTCTGTAATAGGAATAAAGGCAGGGTCTCCGTAAACTGTTGCTGATGATGAGAAAATGATATTCTTAACACCATGATTTCTCATAACATCGAAAAGTACTAAAGAACCTGAAATATTATTGTGATAGTATTCAAGTGGCTTAGCTACTGATTCACCAACTGCCTTAAGACCAGCAAAATGAATTACACTATCAATATCTTCTTTATCAAAAATCTTATTAAGAGCGTCTCTATCTAAGATATCATTCTCATAAAATGTAACCTTTTTATTTGAAAGTTCTTCTACTCTTTTTAAAGACTCTTTACTTGCATTAACTAAATTATCCACTACTACTACTTCATATCCAGCATTAAGTAACTCTAACACTGTATGACTGCCAATAAATCCTGCTCCGCCTGTTACTAAAATTGCCATATCAAAATATCCTCCAAAAAGAAAAAATAACGTGGGCGCATGTTGCGCACCCACGTTTAATAATACCATATATTTTAGTTTAAGGCACTAATTATTCGCCCTGCATCATACGTTCAGTTGTCCATGTCTCAACTGTATACTTATTAGCCTTGTTGTATCTCTTACGAAGATTAACTAACTGCTTAAGGTATTCCATAGTAACCTTACCTGAAAGCTTTGATTCACCTTCAGTTCTCTGCTGGAACTTATAAGGAATCTCAGTAACCTTTGCGTAAGTACCCATAGCAAGTACCTCAACCATAATCTTCCAACCAATTGGCTGTAAGTCAGCATTTTCAATTACTTCTCTTCTAAACATGAATAAACCTGAAGTAGGATCTGTAATCTTTCTTAAGCATGGTAACATGATCTGACCGATCTTTCTTGCTGTACCTGATACAAACTTACGGTACCAGTTAAGACCACCGTCATCACCACCAGGAATAAGTCTTGATGGAATACAGAAGTCTGCGCCAGCTTCCATTGCTTTATACATATATTTTAAAACGATTGGAGGATGCTGTAAATCAGCGTCCATACACGCCATATAATCACCCTTTGCTAATCTGAATCCCTTTAAAACAGCTGTAGCAAGTCCTGATTCGTTAGTTCTATGTTCCATACGAATCTGTGGGAAGTCCTTAGCAACTTCCATAATAATCTCTGGTGTGTTGTCCTTACTGTCATCTACAAAAAGAATCTCATAATCAATTCCCTTAAGAGCATCATCAATCTGAGTTACAAGATTTCTAATGTTCTTACCTTCATTAAATGTTGGAATAACAACTGATAACATTGTTTGCCTCCTAAAAATCTAATCTAAATTTTAATCTAATAGTAATCACTTGTTTAAAAATGCCCTATATAAGGCAAAAACTCTCATAAACTGACAGTTTTTTCACAAGCTTGTTAATTATAATACCTAAATATGAATATTACAAGTAAAATTATAGCCTTCATAAAAAGTTCACTAAAGCCAATACTTACATAAACCAATAAAATTCCTGATACCAATAAAAAATCATAAAGCTTTCTATAACAATTAAAGCCGTTGTGATAAGCACTCTTAAGATTTTTGGCATTCTAGCTAAAAGGTCATAAACTCCAATATAAGTTACCCAAACTCCAATAATAAATCTAGGTGTACTCATAACATGACTAGTTAGTGGAATAAGTAGAGCTATAATTCCAAAAATCGCCATAGAGATATATTTTCTATAAATCATATATCCATAAAGGGCGAAAGCTACAATACAAAACCAACCCATGTAGGTGTATCTTAGCTCTAGCTGGCCTGTGCAGGCCTTCCATAAAACCTCAATAATTGGAAAGTAGTTATCATCTCTCCATGCAATCTGCACATGCATGAAAGCCCAAGGGTCACCGCAAAAGATTCTTAAGAAGAACATATATGCAAATGTACCTAGAGGGGCAATCATCACTGAGAATATATCAACTGGTCTCTTTAATTCATAAAGAATGAAATCCCATAAACATCTACAAAACTTTTTAAAGTCCTTAATGTGAGGAATTTTTCTATCCTCAAGTCTTATCCAATCAAAGAACATTTCTATAATAATTGGGAAAACAAGTATGCAACCAACTATTCTAGTAGCTGAGGTAAGCATGGCAAAAAAGCCCGCTGCCAAGTAGTTCTTCTTTATAATATTGTAGAAACTTAAAGCAATAGTCATTATAAAAAGACTCTCTGTATAAGTTGAACCTGCATAAAAAGCATAAGGACTAGCAAAAAGTAAGATTGAAATAAGTATCCAAGAATATTCAACTTTTCCTTCCTTACTCTCACTGCCTCTTAGTTTGACCTTCTTGCCATCTCCGTAGTTAAGACCTAAATCCGTAACAATCTTTGCGGAATAGAAAGCAGCAATTATTATGCAAATGTTAGACACAATCATACCTGTTACATAAGCCGAAAGATGATTAAAACTTATGGCTCTTACAAACATGCAAATCAAAGGATAAAGTGGGAAAAATGCCCAGTTAGCCTGAGGGTCCACATCTGTTGGATAAGTATATCCGTATTTCATAATGTCTGCGTAATGCTCTGCATCCCACACATTTATGGACATGGCAAAATCCTTATGAGTATCACAAATCAAATTAGTGATTGGCACAAGGGCAATCATTATAAGTCTTGAAAGCCCCCATACCATAAGAATTGTCATTAATATTCTAAAATTTACGTTTTCCTTTAGGAGCCTTCTAAATTTGTCTTTTATTTTGGACATAAATAGCACTCTCCTTTTCTATAAATTCATTAAGCCTTTAAAGATCTGAATTAGATTTGCAAATACACTAGTAACGATAGGAATTGCAAACATAAATATTGTCATGAGTACAAAGATTGCACCGTATACCCAAACCGCAATTCTTGAAAGAATCTTTTCGCAAACTCCAAAGAGAGCAACTCTTTTTAACTTACCCTTCTTTGTAAAATATCCATAAAGACTGCCAGCAACAATAATAATTAAAGCAATTATAGAAATTAAAAGACCTGGTGTTGTACCCTTTGCCTTAAATTCTAGAGTAATTGTATTATTGCCTTCTTCTAGGTTAACCCCAGTAAATAAGCCAAATACATTATCTGCTTCTACGCTTTTTCCATTAATTGTTACGCTCCAATTATCGCTATTATAAATAACTGGCATAATAATATAGCAATCTGAAGAAACGCTACCATCTGAATCATCAGATTCTGATTCTGTATAGTAGTTATTATATGTAAGTGTTAAAGAGGAGTTATCATAACTTACCTCATATTCTGTATTGTTGTTATAAGAATCGCAAAGTTCTCCAAGCTTTCCTAAATCAACTCCACCAACTGTTGTAATAAGTCTTTCGTAATTATCAATATCCTTACACTCAACAACAATTTCTACATCCTCATCTGCAAATGTACCTAAGTAGAGAAGACCATTGTTGTAGTTATCAGGTGTTGATACATTTTCTAAATCACCAAGAGTTGAAGCATTGACAGCCTCACCGTTTACATAGACAGTTAAGTCCTCATAAAGCATTGATGAGTTAGCATCGTTATCATCATTATTAGTATCAAGACCGATATAAAGTGCCTGTGTACCATTGATGTAGTAAGAATAACTTGCAGAAAGAACTGTGTCAGTCTTTGAAATCTCTGCCTCATCCTCGTAACGCTTTACAAGAGTAGCCTCGCTATCGTTTACCATTGCTGAATAGAAAATGTTATGTAAATCAATCCAGTCGCCATGAGCGCCTCTGTCCCAATTTGTTGCATCGCCATAATTTGCTAAGCCCTCATCTAAGATAGACTTATTAATAGTCATGGCAAAAGGAAGTGTGTAGTTACAAGAATATAACTTAAAGTCCCCTTCCTGTCTTTCAAGTGTATATAAATAATTATCTAAATCTAACTGATTAACTGCCTCAGTCACGTGAAATAAGGCATTTGTAAATACTGTTCCGCCAGAATCAAGTAACCATAAGAAGTACTTAGAGTAACCAAAGTTTCTACTGTAATCCTGTGTATTTTCAAGGAGGGCTGCTGTAAAGCTTGATGTTGCGCCTCTTCTTAAAATCAATGGATAGTTAGCATTAAGGGAAATATCAGGGTTTACAATTCTATCTGTTGCAGACTCTTCAATTTCAAGGTTATTAGCGGCCTCCACTGCTAACTGAACATAATCGCCATACTGGTAAGCTGCGTAGCTGTAGAACTTAGGTGGGCCAGTAAAGGCATATACTCCTAAGAATACCTCCACGATCATGAAAGAAATAACCCTTTTAAGATTAAGCCCCTTCTTTGACTTAATTAGCATGAAAATGTAAATCAATAGGAAAATTACAAATACTGCATTTACAAATATAAAGCCAGCCATTTCTCCAAGGCTTCCTGCCTTGTTATAAAGAAGAGCAAAGCCAATGCAAACAAAGGCTATAAGGAAACAGCTAATAATTCTTTCCTTATTAGAAAGCTTATCATCGTTAATAAGTGGCTTTCTAGATGCATTTTCATAAGAATCCTGCATGTGAATCTCAAGATACTTTGCTGTTAGAATAATCATTGTAAAGGCAATAATAAATCCATTTCTTAAGGTATAACCGTTATAAGAACCAAAGTGCCACATAAGGTTTACACCCTCTGAAACTACAGGAGCTAAAACTAGGATTAGCATTCCTAAGCTTTCCTTAAAGTTCTTTGAATTCTTCTTTTCTCTAATCATTGCTGCGATTACAAACACGAAGCAGAAAGAAAGTCCAAAAATCATAATAGAACGTTCAATAATACCAAGGGAAATGCTTGTAGCCACTGGCTTAACAATCCAACCTAAATACTGTGAAATTAAACTTTCACTGCTGCCACCACGCTGTGAAGTAGAAAGCTGCATAAATACAGGAATAAGCACGAAGCAAGAAAGTGCAAGACCACCTGCTGTACCAAGACCAGTATTTAAAGTCTTCTTCTTCCAAGCCTTTCTATCTCCAGTAGCAAACATTCTGATTCCACCAACTAAAAGAATGTAAATAAGCGACATAGCACCAAGATAGTAATTAATAATAAACATAATTGCTACCATGATTGTATAGAATAACTTCTTGCCTGTGTAGAATAATCTATCGTAAGCCATCATAAGAAGTGGGAAAATTGCTACAATATCCATCCATGGTGTAAAGCATGAAGCGTAAACAATTACATATCCACCAAATGAATAAAGAACAGAAAGAGCAACCTTTGCCTTTCTATCTAAGTTCTTAAAGCTAACATAGAGATATCCATACATTGCTACAGAAGCAAAAGTTAATTTAACTAATGTAAGAATTGAGATAAACTCTAAAATGTAATCTCTTGGGCAAAAATATAATAAGATATTAAATGGACTTAGCATTGAAAATGCTGAAATACTCATTGAAACATTAGTACCATAGCCTGTGTACCAATCAAACCAAATGCTTGCCTTGCCATGCATGAAATCCCATAAATGAGCATATAATGGGGCAACCTGCTGCATGTTATCAAAGAAATCAATTCTATTTTGACCAAGAGGCCAAATTCCCTTTAGTAAGAAAACCACTAAAAGTGTGATAAGTGTTATAAGGCCTGGAATACTAAATTCTTTAATTAGAGACCCTAATCGATTTTTTTTCATAAATCTAACTCCTAGTTTTTATTTTTTATTGATTCGTTATGTTAACCTTCCATAAAAGGAAACTTGTATCTTCATCTGAGACAAATTTTAGTTCGTAAAGCTCATCCTTTACTATGTCTGCATCTACACTAAATTCAAACTCTCCCGGCTGATTAAATGTACCTATATAAGTCTCACCAAGATAAATATCTACCGAACAAGTTCCATCCGTTGATGGCTCTACATACTCACAACCTGTATAAGATGCTCTTCTTAAGCTTTCAGATGGAAAAGCGCTAGCTACAGAAAGAAGTGTTAACTCTTCTCCATTAGTATTGGCTTCCTTTGCCATATTAATCACCTTAAGCACCCAGGATCTATGAGAGTTTCCCTCATCAGTAGCTGCAATTATTGCCGTTTCAATTGTTCCTGAAACTATTTTATCCGCCGACTTTCTCTGCTTAGATAAAACAGCGGCATCTTTCATAGTCAGGCCTGAATTAGCTCTTACAAAACCGTATTCGGTTAAGTAATCCTTAACTGTTATGCTGATTGTTACCTTATTCGTATCTTCATTAAAAATGTAGTAAAGAATCGATTCTTCGTCATTAGACCAAGTACCATCAAATCTTCCTGAAGTATGCCATCCATCACCTCTTCGTCTAGCTACGGGATGGCTTACGTATTTACCATCACTGTTACGATAAGTATTCTCAGTCAAATACTCCACTTGACCATAGTCATAACTTAGATTACCGTAACCCGGCCACTCAGTTATTTCGTGGCTAATGTAATACATTTCATACTCCACACCTACATCAGGTTTAAGCCCTAGATATAAAACAATGAGATAAAATAAAATTAAAACAGCACTCGCTCCGTATAATAGCCTTCTTAGAGGCTTTTTAAATCGTGTGTTGTTGTTCATATTTCATTCCTTTATAAAATATATTGTTTAACTAATTACTTGCTGCTTCTGTAGTTGCCTCCTGTGTTGCTTCAGTAGCATTAGCTCCTGTGCTATCATCTGTCTTTGGGGAACTTTCCTTAGAACTTCCCTCTCCTGATTCCTTACCAGACTCTTCTACATTCTGTGAACTTTTTGAATCCTGTGAATCATTTGAACTAGCTGCTTCTGTAGCCTTTGTTGTAGTTTCAGTACTAGAAGTTGTTGTACTATTTGATGACTTTGTAGCTTCTGTTGTAGACTCAACTGTTGCCTTTGTTGTTGCTGCCTTTGTTTGACTAGCAGTTGTTGCCTCACTAGTCTCTGTTTCGCTTTCAGCCTCAGTAGTTGATTCAACCTGAACCTGATCTGATGCCACCTCATCCTTACCTAGTAATGGCACAAATACAAGAACGGCAACTACTGCTACCACCAAGCCAAATAAAGCCACAGTTACAATTCTTGCCTGACCCACAGAAAGATCTGGGAAAAGTCTAGCAAAGAAGCCCACAATAGGGCCTGCCTTTTTCTCCTCCTTTTCTTCCCCATCAGTCTCACTCTTATCAACTTCAAAGTCATCATCAGCTTCAACTGATAATGTCTCTAACTCTAAATCTTCCTCTGAATCTTCAGTTATTGCTTCAACTTCAGGAATTGGAGCTGTTTCAACCCTTGTAACATTTTCCTTCAAATTAGTAACTGTAACTAAATCAGGATTTATATTCTCATCAATAAATTCAAAGCCATCTAGCTCGTTAGTATCCTCACTAATTGCCTTAAATCCATCTAAGATTTCATAACCATAATGTCTTCTTATTTCATTAAGGAAACCTCTAACCTTATCTTCACTAAGATTAGTAAGCTTTGCAATCTCTGCTACACTTCGCATCTCATAACCGAAAAGCTCTAACATTGCCATAAGAACAGCCGGCAACTTTTTAAACTTTTTTCCACAACCCTTAAAGTCCTTCACGTTTCTAAAGGCTGTAACATTATTCTTGCAAACGTTATGTAATTCCTCATCTTCCTTTAAATTATCATAACTATAAGCACAATCCTTTAATTCGTAATCATTAGCTTCTTCTAATAAATCCTTGACTAAGAAACTAGAAACTAATGTTGCGATTTGTCGATAAATGTTCTTATTTAAATTAATCTGGGATAGATTATCATATACATAATCTAGGGCATCTTCTGTGTAATCCTTAGAATCATTCTTGTTTTTCATAACCGGATAAACTAAGGCATACACGTCATCATACATTTTCTTAAGAAATTCTTCTCTGCTGTTCTCGTTATTTAACGCTCCTCTAACTAGTGACGAAAGCATAGTTTCGTTATTCATATGATTACTCCTCTTATTATTTCTTCTCATTACTTAACTTCACTTTGGTATGATAAAAATGTATACATACCCATATTCTGTATAATTATAACACTTAAATTAATAAAAGTCAGTATAACTGTTTTCTTTGTATAGCAAAATAGCGATAACAAAAAATATTTAAAGGAGTACGGATTATGATTAATGGTAATTTAGATCAATTTCTTGATACCGGATGGTTCTCTGAAGCAACACTTTACTACAATGGCTATATTTATTGGTTAGAGGCTCAAACAGATGATATTGAATCTGTTTTCTTCATTGATCGATGGAAAGCTCAGAATGAAGATAATAAATACTATCATTCTATATTAAACAATGATGGAACTCTTTCCTATGACCGAGTTTTGGAAATACATGGTAATAATTTAGATTCAATCAAAAAACAGTTTCTTGAAGCTACTCCCTTCGAGGGAAAAACATTCTGGCAAGTCGAAAAAGAGATTGCCTGGCTAGACGAAAGCACTCCAATTTAGAACAAGTAAAGAGGCGTCCATTTTTTATAATATTGGGACGCATCAAATTTTAATTTCTTACATACTATTTGTTTACATTCACACGCTGTATATCAAATAAATTCCTCTTTTGTAATTGCCATTTCAATGATATTTTCTCTCTCATGTGGGACAATCTCTTTATCGACAAAGCCAACTTTTTTATAACAGCTATGAGCAATGTCATTATGTTCAAATACACCAATTGTTACAGTCTGGACTCCAAGGATATTAAAAGCATAATTAAGTCCTGTGCGAAGCATACTTGTTCCATAACCTTTTCCTCTAATGGAGTCGTCAACTATTACCCAGCCAAAACGAAGGACTTTGTTATCTCCATGAATATATCTCATGATAAAATGCCCAATAACACCATCTTCATCTGTAAATGCAATCCAAGGATAGAAGTTATCTTCCTCTTTGCAATCGCCGTTATCCTTTAAATATTTGTTATCAACAGTCTCTGCACTAATAGGGTACAATCCAAAATGATCTCCGCCCCACTTATGAAAGACATCTTCATCCCTTATCCAGCTAATAATCCTTTTGGCATCACAGCTCTTATATGGTCTCAGTCTCACTTTTCACACCTCCATAATTTTATCTTTTCTAATAATCTATCAATGTCATCTTATCATTTATTATCACTTTCTCCTATGGAAGTTGCAATAATCCATTTTGCAATAATTTCTTTATCATCGGTTTATACTTATCTATTCCAAAATCTTCTACAATACTTGTAATTCGACCACCCGCATCTTTTGACGATGCGCCGCATAAGAATACACGTTCATCTTTTGTTCCGTAATCAAGAACAATAAATCTGTCATGGAAAATTCCACCGGTACGTTGCATTGTAATTTTTAATGTTGGGTATTCTTTGCAGAAATCTTTGTATTCAATATTGTGGAGTTTTGAAGTACCTACATTATCACTAAACACCTTGATCTCCACTCCCGAATTAACATTTTTCAAGTGTACCAACGTTCTAATTCCAATATAATTATCAACAAGATATACTGATTTCTTGGCTTTACTGTATATTGAAGAATATGCCACATCCGCACTGCAATACTTTGTATTATACATGAGCCAGCCATTATCCTCGTCACTAACAAAACTATTCATCATGTCTGCAAGATCAGATTTTGTCACAACATCGCTAAGTCCATCCATGACATCTGACATTTGTTTTTCCACAGAAACAAGATCCATTCGGAGCTTTTTTATCTCGACCACATTGCTTGCAGTTTGCATTGATAGCTGCATCATTTCACGCTGACCAATAAGACTCTGGTTATCAATAATATAGTCCTTCATCTTTTTGAAAGTACGAACTAAATCTATACTCTGTTTTTCTGCCAGTGTTCCTTTTAAAACTGTCATTAACATATACAATCCTTGCTCTGTAAAAACGTATGAATTACTACGCGACATTGAATTAATATTTGCGGTCGCATTTTGCGACCACAAAATTTTCACTTCTTCATCAGTCACTTGAAACATAAAGTCTTCAGGAAATTTTCCTATATTTCTCTTTACCTGCTCGTTTAACCTTTTAGTTTCATATCCATATATTTCTGCCAAATCTGCATCAAGCATTACCTTTACGCCACGAACTTCATATAGTATTTCTCTCAAAAATTCTTCTGTAACTTCTACTGGAACTAATTCAGTATTTTCGACCACTTCCTTCTTTTTATCGCCCATATTTTCCTTTCCAATCTTGAGGTAAAAAATTTTGACCTCAAGATTCTACGTTTTAACCTTTTTTCTTTTTAACCCCATCGAATTCGACCGGTTTTAACTTTATAGTTAAAGTGTTCACTTTTAAACACTTTTTGAAGTCCCTGCAATTTTATGCTGTTCTTTATAATATGCCAGATAGCGATAAGCTGTTCTTCTGCTGACATTCCCCTCTGCCACAATCTCCATAAGAGTCATGCCACTCTCATACTTCAACATGAAATCATTGAATGCTGCCATCCAAGCTTCATCATGTTTTTTTCGACCACCGAAGTTACGGTTACGAAGCTTTTCGTTTTCCGCCTTAAGCTCGGCAACCTCTTTTTCTAATTCTTTTATTCTCTTAAGGGCTTCATCAATAGTTTTAATCTTCATCTCGTGCCACCTCGCTTTCTGACACTATTTTAATTCTACGCTATGTCACTGTCAACTTGCTTTTTGGCACATGCTCTTTTCTGATTTCATCACTGAGCCTGGGTTGTGATAACATTGCTTATAATAATCTTTGAGTTGGTCACCAAATTTTTCGATGGTAAAATATATTCATATGATAATAGTAGCGGTCATTTTAGGCCTAACTCAAAATCATTACCTAAGGTAAAAGCAGCACTTGATAAATTATATAAAGAAAATCCGAATCTTTTTGATAAAGGTTCCGAATGGAGGAAGAAGTAATGGATAACAAAGAACATATTCAGGCAGAAACCAATTATATATTCAACTATGATTTTAACGATAATGATATTCCAGAAGAAGTTGAAGAAGAATACTACGATAGAGCTTCTGCTTTATTAGATGAGTATTCATGGAATGATATATTTAACTGCTGGTTCGATTATTTAAAAGCAAACTGCAACACCCCTGAAGAAGTCATTAACTGGGCCAACCTCTTCTATTGGTATGGCGGCTTCGAAAAACCAATCCCTGACCCATATGAATTTTTGGGATATTTATACTTCAAAGTGGATGTTGCTAAATATGTCGATGAGGCACAAACAGTATTTGATGGTATTGCAATAGGTATACTTGGAAAAATTGGAAAAGTAAGTCTCATTGATAACCCCAATTATGCACCTGAAAATGACCCTGAAATAATAGCAGCAGTTGAACGATGGAAAAATCGTTAATGTTAACTTAGGCGCTTTATATGAGTTCATCCTCACGCAGCTCGAAAAGCGTGGTATGAAAATCGACCGAACTATATAAATAACAAATGGGCATTGGATATTCTCCTTTGCCCAATTTTCATTATTGCTTTATTAAATACTTAACCGGAACTTCCTTAGTAAGCCATACACCATTCTTAGATAAGAAAAACTTATATCCTTCTCTATGCATCTCTCCTGCCTTAACAATATACAATACTGGCTTGCCATGGCGTTGACCTACTTTTACAGCAGTGTCCGCATCTTTCGACAAGTGTACATATAATCTGCTTTTAGGAATCAGTCCTTGCGCATCAATAGAATTAACATACTTCTCACCAGTACCATGCCATAATTCTTCCGGCGGTTCAGTTTCTTCAAGCTCCACATCAACCGGGATTGAATGTCCCTGGTTAGCTCTTATTAGTGTCTTATCATCATTGAATGAATATCTCTGTTTATTATCAGTCCTGACAATCTCTTCCAAAATATCCATGTTAAATTCATGAGTCTTTGCTATTCCTTCAATTAATTCATCGACATTGGCCCAGCCATGTTCATCTAAGCTGATGCCTATTGTCTCTGGTTTATGCCTAAGAATAAGACTCATGAATTTGCTTGTATCGTTTAAACTCATATATTATCCCTTCCTTATTTTCCGTATTTTTCTTTTAACCTAATTTCTTCAAGATTAATCAGTAATATCTTTCGTAATATAGTCTTCAATCACAAAATCATTATTATTAATTGACTGCAATTTCTGAACTATTTGCTTAATTATGCCAATCATCTCTTCATACGCTGCCTTATATCCATCCTCATCAAAAACGCATGCGCTATCGTCTTCATTAAATGAATAAAAAGAATCATATAGATTTCTTGCTTGTTCATTCAGTTTTTTTAAATCTTCATTGCTATCGATTAATGGATATTTCCTTCTTATAAATCCCTCTTCATCGTATACCCATATAGGGCCATGAAGATACTCATTCATCAATTTGATTGTATACATTATAAATCATCCTTTCTAAATGGATACGCTGAAACAATAAAACCATTCGTACCAATTCCTGTCATTGTATAGTAATTTCCTTTATACTCATAAACCCTCTCGTAGCCTTGCCTTCCATTACCTATGTTTACGAGTCGATTACTAACCACAGAACCATTTTTTATAACCTCTTTTAGGTATGAGCCAAATGATTTGCCATATACTCAAATATCCTGCCAAACTTCTCATCTGTATCTTTTTGATATTCCAACTGCTTCAGTTCGATAGCATTAATCTTCTCAAACATTAGAGCATTATTAGCAATGAAGTGACGCATCTCCTTAAAAGCACGCATGATAAAAATGCTTTGTTGCTCAGCTAACTCACCTCTAAGAACTGTCGCTAACATATAGATTCCTTGCTCTGTAAAAGCATAAGGCATTTTTCTTCTACCACCACCCTGCCCTTCAAAAAATGAACCATTTCTTGAAGTCGCATTTTGCGACTTCATGTGCTTCCGCGTTTAAAACATAATTATTTGCGGTCGCAAAAATCGACCGCAAACCACCTTTTCAATTTTTTAAACTCTTTCCTACATATTCTCAAGACTCTCTATCTTCTTCAGAGTCTCCATATAAGCCATAAGACGCTTTTGCAGCTCTTCTCTGAGGTTATGATAATCTTCAATCATCTTAACATCCCCTGGAGTAAACTTACTCTCAGGACTTGCAGGTTTTCCGACAAATGCGTGTGCAATTAAAAAATTTTATGCTATACTATTACATAATATGATGAAAAGGATGTGATTATTATGAAAAAATTGAAATTACTTTCTAATCTACTTTGGTTAATTGGGATCACCATTATCGCAATGGTAATTCTAGGAAAATATCATTTCATCAGTTTTCTCCCCACATCCATAGACCCTTATACATCTAATTCTTCAGAGCAACTACAATTAGCTTGTAATTATACTATTGCATTTAATTTTACAGGGTATGCTTTTTTTATTATTTCTATTGTCCTTAAAATTTACATCATGGAACATAAAGAAAATAATAGTTTCAAAACGTATTCTTTACGAATTACAGAGAATAAGCCTAATTATCTTTTAATACTGTGTAAGATTGTAATCATAATTTTTTCACTAATTTGCCTACTTATATCTTCTCTAATTACACTTTTCTCCTTTATAAATTTTGATGATGTTCCTTTATAAAAAAGAGGAATTATTTTAACTTTGCTGTATTCATTTACATCCTCTGGATGCAATCTAAGATAATCCCTGAATGCCAAATGTCTTTTCAATTCCAAAGAATCCTCCGGACACACATATAAATGATGTTTCTGTAAATAAAGTCCTGCTTCCAGTTTTCATCATAAGGAAGTACAACAACATGTTTTGTTCTCATTAAGCTATTTCTCCATCATTTTAATTGCATCATCCAATGAAATACAGTCAGCAAATCTCTTTGGCCACATCATTTCATTGTAATATTTATAAGTCGTTTCTCCATCCATGTAATCATTATCAAACGTAGAGTTCGTTCCCCTTGGAATAATTACTCTGTATCCTCTTTCAAAAGCTGATTTCACAGAGGCATCAATACAAAAGTTTGTCTGAAGCCCCACAATCATAAGTTCCTTGTCTTTCTGTTTATCAAGATACGTAGCAAGCTCTTTATTCCCAAAACAACTGTTAATCTCTTTTACAAAAATCTTCTCTCCGGCTTCCGGAGCAACCTGGTCGGCTATCTCAAAATCCACATCACCAATAGAAAATCCTGTCCCGGGTCCATCATCGTGTTGAACATAAATAACCTCAACACTATTCTTCCTTGCGGCATCAATAATACTTGTCACATTCTTTAAGAATCCAGCATAATCATATAATCTTTCATCCGTAATCCCTTTTTGTATGTCTATCACAATGAGCTTCACTTAATATTCCTCCAAGTCCTATCTATAGCAACCACGATACATTTAGCTATAATTCAATATTTTAACCAATCTATCCTCTTTAGAGCGTATTCACAGCATTTTTATGTCCATAAAGATGTTATAAACATTGGCGATGCATCATTACTCTTTTCAAAACCACAGTTCTGGTAAAAATGCATTTCATTGTCATAAGCAATTACAGCTATTCTAAGATAATCCTGATACTTATCTTTAATCTTATTGATTAGTGTTCTGCCAATCATCTGATTGTGATATTCTGGATTAACTAACAAATAATGGACATATGCATTCATTATTCCATCATCCATAGCACATACCATCCCGACTAATTTATCCCCATCGTAAGCAGAAAAAACTGTGTTGAAATTTTTCATTGCAACGCATAGTTTTTCCGGGTAATGACCTGAAGACCAATTAACCGACAAAAATAATTCTTCCAGTTCATTTTTATTAAAATCATGTTTATCTGTATATTTGATATCCAACGCTGCCTCCTAAATTAATTCCATTTCTGATTTCATTTTAACAAAACCATATTTCTCATATAAAGGTCGCCCCATATCTGTTGCTTCTAATGATATCTGTTTAACTCCACGTTCTTTTGAAACATTAACAAGCATATCTAATGTTTTGTACGCAATTCCTTGCCGTCTATAGTTCGGATCTGTATACATATTCATGATGTAGGCTTTCTTGCCACTTGAATTATGATAGGTCGGCATAACATTATAAAAGCTAACACCGCCTGCGCCTATGAATTTACCATCATCCATTACGAGAATCGCAAAATGGGTACCGTCTGCCAATGCCTTTTTATAATAATTATAAGATTCTTTTTCTACCTCTGTCATATCAACAGAATCATCTAACTTATTTGCCGCTCTTAAAACTTTAACACGGGAAGCCGTCAATAAATCAATATCATCCAAAGTTGCCACTCTATATTCCATGTTTTTTCACTCCTATGATTGTTTTTTATATCATCTGAAAATATTTCAAAGCATATGGCATTTTTTTATGTCCATTCCACGTTTATTGTTGCTTCCGTTTAAAGTCACAATTTGCCACTTTAAACGATCCGGAACCTCTTCTGGTTCATCTTGTTTCTTTTTCATTTACGACTCTCCTCCTGGAAGCCTTTTGATAGCATCCATACTGACAGCAGATAAAGTTTCCATCTGCTTAAGAGCTAATTCTCTAAGCAATACAAGACGCTCCGACATTGCTTTCCCCTGTTCTATGAGAATTGCGTTATAACTTTCCATATTTGCCAGTACAAGAAGTTGATTCAGCGTTGCGTCATCTCGAATGTTACCTTTCTTATCAGTATTATTTTCACGCCACTGTTTTGCCGTCATACCAAACAATGCCACATTCAGGATATCCGCTTCATTTGCATATTTATATGAAATCTGCTCCGGTGTAAGCTCCTGCAAAATAAGATTATCCTTAATAGCATCTGTGTGAATGCGATAATTCAACTTTGCTATCTCACGATTCAGATTCCAATTCAGAGACAATCGGCTGTTTTCGTCGGACTTGAGCCGTTGGTAATCTTTGATGATATAAAGCTTAAATTCCGGAGAAATCCAAGATGCAAATTCAAAAGCTATATCAATGTGCGCATATATCCCACCACCATATCTTCCGGATTTTGTGAACAAACCTATAGCGCCTAATTTATCTGTCCAATTCTTTATTGAAAATACAAACGCGTTTGTACCTGCATCTTCTTTAAACGTATCGAAATCGATACGTTTAAAATCAGGATTATGTAAAATTTCCCAAAGCCCAAGAAATTCTACCACGTCTCTTCCACGCAACCAGTTATGAATTGTAATTCTAGGATCAATGCTTTTATACCTAGCTATATCTGTCAATGATATAAATTCATTCTTAAAATCAGTTGTGTAAATACCTATATCTATGCCTGCAGCATGTATAGTTTCTTTTTTTATTGTCTTTGCCATATATCCTCCAATAAAATCCGATTAAAGTGTTCACTTTCGGACAATTTTTGAATCATCTGCAGTTTTCTGCAATTCCCTATAATATGCCAGATAGCGATATGCTGTTCTTCTGCTGACATCCCCCTCTGCCACAATCTCCATAAGAGTCATGCCACTCTCATACTTCAAAATGAAATCATTGTATGCTGCCATCCAAGCTTCATCATGTTTTTTGCGACCACCGAAGTTACGGTTACGAAGCGTTTCATTTTCCGCCTTAAGCTCGGCAACCTCTTTTTCTAATTTTTTTATTCTTTTAAGGGCTTCATCAAGAGTTGTAATCCTCATCTTGTGCCACCTCGCTTTCTGACACTATTGTAATTCTGAACTGTGTCACTGTCAACTTGCTTTTTGGCACATGCTCTTTCTGATTTCATCCCTGTGCTTGGATTGTGATAACATTGACTATAATAATCTTTGAGTCGGTCACCAATTTTTCATATAAATAAGTTTCTCTGGCTATTGGTATATATATTGAATCCTAATTTTTTCTATGTATTCTAGATAACAATTCTTTCTAGACAACCACACTTAGTCAACACTTTTGATATTCCTTATAAATATGAGCCAATTCCCTCTTATCTATCAGTTCATGACCTATAAATGATAATTCCACTATATACGGCATCCAATCAATGATCCGAAGGAAATCATCCACATCAAATGCTGGATCATAATAATTCAGAATGGTGCTAAGTGCAGTTCCATGCGTACCTATGACAATTGTTTTCCCATTAAACCTGTCAAGAACATCAAATAAGGCATTGACATTGCGTTCCTGCGTTGATCTGAGGGATTCTCCACCTTGCTCCGCATAATCAAAATTTGTCCACCTTTTAGAAAATTGTCCCATTCCATTTCCGTGTTCACCGCTCTTTCTCTCGCAGAATCTTTCATCCGTGATGATACTCATAGAAAAATAATCAGCAGCCGCTTGGATAGTATCTACACTTCTTCTTTCAGCATTTGAAGCACACGCAGCTCTCTCTTTATCATCTGATAATTGAAAGCGTTCTCACTGGTATACTCGTCATTTACCCGGATTGCTTCGTCAATATCAACATCTCTTAAAGTAAACTCCAATTCTTCCTCGTAACTGTCAAGATCCTGCCCTATGTTTGCTTCACTTACATCACAGAAATAATAGAAATTTTCCTGCTCAAAAATGGTATTCTCATCTCTATCACTGTTTTGTCTTCTCAAAACGCTGCCGTATTCTCTAACGGTTTCCGGTATAACAACAAGACCTGTTTCCTCTCGCACTTCCCTAATGAGCGTATCTATCCTGTCCTCATTACCACGGATTCCTCCACCAGGAAACTTATAATACTTCTCGACAGGGCTGTATACCATGCGAAGTTTGCCTTCTCTTCGTATGATTGTTCTAACAGACGGTCTTCTGAAAATCCTAAAATCCTCTCTATAATCTTTAAGATCAATTGTAAATAATCTTCTCATATTACCGTTTCTCATTTTCCCTCCACAACCATGCTTTCGTTACATTAAATTTTTCAATTAGGATCAAAACTTGATTCTACGCTCCTCTTCCTCGAATGCATAGATAATCTTCAATCATCTGAACATCTCCTGGAGTAAACTTACTTTCAGGACTTGCAGGTTTTCCCACAAAGGCGTATACAATTAAAAAAAATTTATGCTATACTATTACATTATATGATGATAAGGATGTGATTATTATGAAAAAATTGAAATTACTTTCTAATCTACTTTGGTTAATTGGGATCACCATTATCGCAATGGTAATTCTAGGAAAATATCATTTCATCAGTTTTCTCCCCACATCCATAGACCCTTATACATCTAATTCTTCAGAGCAACTACAATTAGCTAGTAATTATACTATTGCATTTAATTTTACAGGGTATGCTTTTATTATTATTTCTATTGTCCTTAAAATTTACATCATGGAACATACAGAAAATAATATTTTCAAAACGTATTCTTTACGAATTAAAGAGAATAAGCCTAATTATCTTTTAATACTGTGTAAAATTGTAATCATAATTTTTTCACTAATTTGCATACTTATATCTTCTCTAATTACACTTTTCTCCTTTATAAATTTTGATGATGTTCCTTTATAAAAAGAGGAATTATTTTTATAATGCTACCCTTTTTTATATACTAGCATTTTTCCATAAAATCTGCGTAAACAGATGCTAAGGTTTTCTATTAGTTCACTCTTGTGAGCAACACAACATTTTCTACGTGCACAGTATGAGGGAACATATCCACAGGCTGCACCTTCTCCACCTTAAATCCCTTCTCGCATAAGAACTTAAGATCTCTTGAAAGTGTTGCTGAATCACAACTTACATAAACTAATCTTTTTGGTGCCATTAATACAAGTGTATTAAGAAGCGCCTCATCGCAACCCTTTCTTGGAGGATCAACTACAACTACATCTGGATGCTTTGCAGAAGCATCCCCATCTTTACCATAGATTTCAGGAACCACTTCTTCAGCCTTACCCACCATAAAGTTAGAGTTTGTAATGGCATTAATCTTAGCGTTATTTTTAGCATCCTCAATGGCCTGAGGAACTATTTCCACCCCATACACTTCCTTTGCCTTTTTAGCAAGGAAAAGAGAGATTGTACCAATTCCACAATACATATCCCATACCACTTCTCCTCCAGTAAGACCTGCAAATTCTAAAGCCTTAGAATAGAGCTTCTTAGTTTGAATTGGATTTACCTGGAAGAAAGAAAGTGGTGAAATCTGGAATTTAATATCTGCAATAAAATCCTCAATATAACTGCTGCCATAAAGAGTTTTACACTCTTCCCCTAAGATTACATTGGTGTCCTTTTTGTTCAAATTAAGCATAATAGATGTAATTCTTGCAACACCATCACCCTTAGCTTTTAAGTCCTTTTTTAATTCTTCTGATTCTAAGTCATTAAATCTTGAAGCAGCACTTGTCTTAATTTTACTAAAATCAATTGAAAGTAATTTCTCATTAAGCTTATCTGCCTGCTCCGCCTTTAAGCCATTTCCATTAATTACAAGACAGACCATAATCTGACCTGTTGTAAAGCCTGTTCTAATAAGTACATGACGAACCAGTCCCTTATGCTTAGTTTCATCATAAGCAGGGATAGCATTTTCCTCCATCCACTCTTTAACTTTTTGTAAAATGTAGACATTTTCCTTAGCACCAATAAGGCAATCCTGGTTATCAATAATTGAATGAGTTCTTCCTGCATAAAAGCCCATAACAATCTTGCCTTCTTTGTTTAATCCCACAGGATACTGGGCTTTATTTCTATAATTAAATTCAGACTCCATACCAATAACTGGAAGAACCTCTAATTTAGAAGCTCCTGTGAAGCCACCAATTCTTTCAAGATTTCCCTCCACTAAAGAACGCTTAAAATCAAGCTGTGCCTTATAATTCATCTGTTGAATCTGGCATCCACCACACTGTCTAGCCACAGGGCATTTTGCCTCAATTCTTGCAGGACTAGCCTTAAGGATCTTCATTAAACGGCCATAGCCATAATTTTTCTTAGCCTTAATAATCATGGCTTCGATTTCATCCCCGATTAGGGCATCCTTTACAAATAAAGTGTAGCCATCAACTCTACCTATACCCTCTCCACTAGTTCCTAAATCTGTAATTGTTAATTTAACTGTGTCGTTCTTTTTATATGACATGTTAATCCTTTCTATACATAAAGTCAGCTTGCAACGAATCGTCACAAGCTGTCTTAATAATGTCTCTTTTTTTCAATCCAAAACGTTAATATATTCTTAAAAGCATCAATGCCCTTAAACTACAACCCCTTAAGAACAATGCTCTTAGATAGTTCTTCTAACATTAGCATCTAACCATCTGTTAAAACCAATCCAATCGTTAGTTTCCTTAGCATCAAGTGCTTCTCTTAGAGTTTCTAACTTAGCATCAATATTATCTGCCATTGAAAGAGCAATAGCTTCAGCAATTGCTGGCTTCTTAGGAGAACCATATTCTAATTCTCCGTGATGAGCTAAGATACAGTGTCCAATTTCTAATTTGAGAATTTCTGGGAAGCCTTCAATCTTCTTGATTTTCTCCATAACCATCTCATAACCAATTACTATATGTCCAAGGAAATTTCCTTCGTCTGTATAATCATTTTTAGGAAACTCTGATAACTCTCTAGTTTTACCTGCGTCATGAAGCATAGCTGCACTAATAAGTAAGTCTCTATTTAAATAATCATAATTTGCTGCCATCTTGTCGCAAAGTCTTGTTACTGAAAGGGAATGCTCAAGTAAGCCTCCTGTAAAACCGTGGTGAACTGTCTTTGCTGCTGATGTATTCTTAAATGCCTTAACAAAAATCTCATCATTTCTAAAGAAGGAATTAAGTAACTGCTTTAAATATTCATTCTTAACGCTATCTACAAAGCCAAGTAATTCCTTAAACATATCCTCCACATCATATCTTGAGGATGGTACATAATCAGAAATTACATATTCATCTTCATTAGCCACTCTAATTCTTTCAACTTTAAACTGAAGGCTTCCGTTGTAGCTTGAAATCTGGCCTGATACATCTACAAAATCGCCTACCTCAAACTCCTGAATTCCACCAGAGTTTAAGTCCCAAATCTTAGTATCAATCTGGCCTGTCTTATCAGCAAGAATTACATTGCCATATTCCTTATTAGTTCTTGTAAGGGCAATCTGTTTCTGCTTTACATAATAAACTTCGCTAATTCTTTCTCCATCTTTTAATGTCTCTATATATCTCATTTTGTTTCTCTAACCTTTAGTTATCCTTTCTAATTAAACCTGCCTACTTTCTTTTAACTGTAACGTCAAAAGTTATCATCTGTAGGCTATCTTTACCTTTTCTCTTAACGGTAATTTCCATTACATCACCATCTGATTTCTGATATAGTTTCTCACTAAATTCTTGAATTGTCAAAAGGCTTTTTCCATCCACTTCAACAATTACATCTCCTGCCTGTAAGCCCGCTAAATAAGCCGGTGAATTAATCTCTACAGAAGAAATGTAAACCCCTGTTGGAAGGGAATATTTCTCTGCCAATTCATCAGTAATATTCTGTCCTTCAATACCGCAGTACATTACCCCTTGATTGTTAATCATCTCTTCAATGATCCATTTTAAATCTGATAAACCAAGTGCCTTTACTGTAGCATTTTCACTTTCATAAGTTATGCCAACTAAGGCTCCACTTGAATTATATAAAAATCCATAATCGCCACTAGTCTTAGCAACATTAGTTTCAAGTATCTCGAAATTATGGTCTATGGCTATCTTTGTAGATAAACTTGTAATAGTACAATAATTAATTGTATCCACAGAACTATGCAATTTTCCAACAAATATCAACATATCTCCCTGATCTAGCACATAGGAATTACCTAGTGTTGCTACTTTTAAGGAATCTCTTATATTCACAGAAATCGCAGAATCACTAAACTTATATAAACTTAAACCTAATTCTTCTAAAGTGTAAACTTGACTTAAAACTACCTGACTTGAATCGCTAAAATTAACTACCAACTCAACAGCCTTATCATTCTTATCTCTTACACTTGCACTTGTTATAATCAAATATTCCGAATTAACATGCCCCACAATAACCCCTGGCATCTGATTAGCGCTGTTATCGCCAAGTTCAGATTCAAGGTCATTATACTTATAATCAATTGTTACCACACTTAACTTACAAGCATCCACCATAGATTTAAGATTATTTAGGGCACTATCATAGTCATCCCCAATATCAGGAATATCATCTTCACTGTACTGATCATCAAAATAATCTTCATAGTCATCCTTCTCAATATAGATGACTTCAGTATTCTTCTCTATAATCTTAGCCTTAATCTTTGGCCAAACCAATTTATATAATAATATTATTGCTGCAAGTATCCAGATAATGATTACTATAATTCTAACAATCCTAATTAATTTCTTATACTTCACTCTAGGATTTAAAACTACCTTTTCAGTATATAGCTCAAAATCTGAATTCTCCCCGTTGTCGCCTGTCATAAAAACCCTTTCTTTATAAATAAAACCCTTTTTACATTCTATATTATACACAATATTATGGTTTTTTACCTCAAAATAAGATAAAATTAATTTGGTGCACTATTTTTATTTGTACCTATTAGATATATTTATTAGTTAGGAGTGACATTTTCTTGAATAAGAAAGCAATATATACATTAGAATTTAACAAGATACAAGAACAGTTAGTTGCTAAGGCTTCCTCTGAAGGAGCTAAGGCAATTCTTAGAAAATTAAAGATTGAAACTGATATTAATATTATAAATGAAAAGCTAGACGAAACTAATGACGCTCTTTCTAGAATTTTCCAGAAGGGCAGCCTTGATTTTAGCAAGGTTCGTGACATTAGAGACTCTCTTTTAAGACTTAAGATGGGAAGTTCACTTAACACTAGAGAACTTCTAAACATTAGTGATATACTTACATTATCTAAGCAAATCAAGGAATATTACGAATATAAAGAAGATAGTCTTCAACCAAGCATCGATGCCCTTGAAGAGGCCACTAGCCTTAACAATCAGATTAAGCGCTGCATTCTTTCAGAAGATGAGATTGCAGATGAGGCATCCGCTACACTTAGTGACATTAGACGAAACAAAAGACTTAGCTCCGATAAGATTCACACAGAGCTTAACCGTCTTTTAAATTCCTCAAGCGTAAGGAATTGTCTACAGGATTTTGTTATTACATCAAGAAACGGAAGATACTGTCTTCCTGTTAAGGCTGAATATAAGTCTCAGGTTCCAGGTATGGTACATGACCAGTCCTCTACAGGTTCTACACTCTTTATTGAACCAGCTTCAGTTGTTAAATTAAATAACGACATTAAAGAATTAGAACTAAAGGAACAGGCAGAGATTGAAGTCATTTTAGCTAAGCTTAGTGCAAGTGCCAATGAATATCAGGACGTACTTTTAAGCGACTATGAACTTCTCACAAACCTTGATGTTGCCTTTGCTAAGGGAAATTTATCAAAGCAGATGAAGGCCGCAAGACCAACTATGAATAACAACGGAATTATTAACATTAAGAAGGGTCGTCACCCACTTATTGAACAGCACGTTGTAGTTCCTATTGATATTTACCTTGGCCGCGATTTTAAGCTACTTATTATCACAGGTCCAAACACTGGTGGTAAGACAGTTTCCCTAAAGACAGTGGGTTTACTAACCCTCATGGCTCAAGCAGGCCTTAACATTCCTGCTCTCGAGCATTCTGATATTGCTGTCTTTGAAAATGTTTTCGCAGACATTGGTGATGAACAAAGTATTGAACAATCTCTCTCTACTTTCTCATCTCATATGACAAATCAGGTTAAGATTTTACGCCATGCCAATGAAAAAAGCCTTGTGCTTTTTGATGAAATTGGTGCCGGTACTGACCCAACTGAGGGTGCAGCCCTTGCAACATCTATTCTTAACCATTTAAAGAATAAAAATGTAACAACTATGGCAACTACTCACTATTCAGAGCTTAAGATGTATGCCCTTACTACTGAAGGAGTTGAGAATGCCAGCTGTGAATTTGATGTAGAAACTCTAAGTCCAACTTATAAGCTACTTATTGGTGTACCAGGAAAGAGTAATGCCTTTGCTATTTCTAAGAAGCTTGGCCTACCTGAATACATTTTAAAGGATGCCAGCAAGCGTCTAGAAGAAGATGACATTAAGTTTGAGGACTTAGTTACAGACCTTGAGAATACTAGAGCAAAGCTAGAACGTGAGAAGGAAGAAATCACTGCTTACAAGGCTGAGATTGAAAGTCTTAAGGAAAAGCTTGAATCTAAGAATGAAAAAATCGATCAGAGTAAGGATAAGATTTTACGTCGTGCCAACGAACAGGCTGCTGCCATCCTACAGGAGGCTAAGGACTACGCAGATGAGACAATTAAGGTTATGAATAAATCCGGCATGTCTGTTAAAGAGCTTGAAAAGCGCAGAACTGAAGTTAGAACTAAGATTAATAAGCGAAATGAAAAGCTTAAGGTTGAACCTGCTAAGCTTACAAAGCACACATCTTCTAACATTGAAGATTTCAAGAAGGGCATGTATGTTCGCGTTCTTACAATGAATGTAATCGGTAGAATTACTGATATTTACCCAACAAAGAAACAAGTAAATGTCCTTATTGGTAGCTTATCAACTAAGATGCCAATTAAGAATTTAGAGATACTTGAAAACTACAAGGACCCAGAGGAGTCTAAGGCAAATGCATCTAAAACTTCTACTGGTTCTAGCAAGATAAAGATGGGCAAGGCCGCTCATGTAAAAACTGAAATCAACTTACTTGGATATACTGTTGATGAGGCCATTTCAGTTCTTGATAAATACCTAGATGATGCTTATATTGCAAAGATTCCACAGGTAAGAATTGTACATGGTAAGGGTACTGGAGCCCTAAGAAATGGTATTACCGCCTATTTACGTGGCGTTCCATATATTGCAAGCTTTAGACTTGGAAATATCGGGGAGGGCGACGCAGGCGTTACAATCGTAGATTTTAAATAATAAAAAAGGGGAAAAATAAAATGGCAACAAAACAAAAAGTAATGATCGTAGATGATGATGAGAATATTGCCGAATTAATCTCACTTTATCTAACAAAGGAGTGCTATGAGACACTTATAGTTTATGACGGAGAAAGCGCTCTTTCTCAGTTTCAGACTTTCAAGCCAAATCTAATTATCCTTGATTTAATGCTTCCAGGCATGGATGGCTATCAGGTTTGTCAGGAAATTAGAAAGCATAGCAACACACCAATCATTATGTTATCTGCAAAGGGGGAAACCTTCGATAAGGTCTTAGGACTTGAGCTTGGCGCTGATGACTACATGATTAAACCATTTGAAACTAAGGAATTAGTGGCAAGAGTTAAGGCAGTGCTTCGTCGCTACCACCTTCCACAGCTTTCTCTAGCAGAAAACTCTAATTCAAAATGTGTTGAATACCCAGACCTTACAATTAACCTAGACAACTACGCTGTAAGCTATGCTGGCAGCAATATCGATATGCCACCTAAGGAAATTGAATTACTTTATTTCCTTGCAGCTGCACCAAATCAGGTGTTTACAAGAGAACAGCTACTAGATAATATCTGGGGTTATGAATATGCAGGAGATACACGTACAGTAGATGTACACGTTAAAAGAATTCGTGAAAAGATAAAGGACAATGACCACTGGGCCCTTGAGACCGTTTGGGGTATTGGATACAAATTTGTTGTAAAATAAGACATTAACGGGAGAATACTAATATGCGCTATAAAATGCTTTATAAACATATTTTGATATATGTGCTAATTACTGCCTGTAGCCTAATTTTAGTTAATACTGTATGTTACAAAACTCACTACACCAGGGAGTACCATTACTATGCAGAGAATATGTATTCAATGGCAACCCAGATATCTAGTGAATATGCCCTAGACTATTTTAGTGAATCACATTTACGTGAAATTGAGCTAGAATTAGCGACTATTTCTAAGCTTGACGGCACTCGTATCATTTTCATAGAACCAAATGGAACTGTGGTACTTGATACAGAATATGATAATAGCAACAGCAGCGATTCAAATGTGCTCTACACCGTAGAGGGCTTTGATTATAGCAAGTTAAAGGGAAGACACACGGAATATAGCGATTTTTATGGAACTTTTGACAGTCCCGCAATCACAGTATATGCGCCAATAACCTACACCTATGAAATTAAAGGTTACGTAGTTATTAGCATGCCAGAATCCGTGGTGCAAGATAGAGTTGATGCCACCTTTAACATAAACTACATCACCCTAACAATCGTGCTTGTGCTAACCCTTGCCTTTTTGATAGTCTACTTTATTCAGGTTCACAAGCCTCTTAAGAAGATTATCAAGGCAACGGAAGAATATGGTAAAGGTAATTTTGACTACAAGATTAATATTAAAAATACCGACGAAATCGGTAGGTTAAGCTCTTCCCTTGAATATATGGCAAATCAAGTTGGAGATATGGATATGTTCCAGCAAAAGTTCCTATCCAATATTTCCCATGATTTTAGATCGCCTCTTACCTCAATTAAGGGCTATCTTGAAGCCATTGAAGATGGAACAGTTCCACCAGAAATGATTAAGAAATATATTCGAATAATTCTATTTGAAACAGATAGACTTACTAAATTAACTAGTAACATTTTAACTCTTAACGAACTTGACCCTAAGAGTGTGCGCCTTGAGATTACAACCTTTGATTTAAATTCCATCATAAGACACACCGTTGAAACTTTTGAAGGAAAATGTAAACAAAGACACATAAACTTCTCAATAATTTACGCAAGCTCTAAGGAATTAGTTAAGGGAGATAAATCAAAGATTGGTCAGGTTATTTATAACTTAATTGATAATGCTATTAAATTTAGCCCAGACCACTCAACCATTGCAATTACCGTTAAGGAACGAGGCGAGAAAGCCTTTGTTTCTGTAAAGGATCACGGTTGTGGAATTCCAAAGGAAAATCTTGATAAGATTTTTGATAGATTCTACAAATCAGATGCTTCAAGAGGTAGAGACAAAAAGGGTTCAGGCCTTGGCCTTTCAATTACCAAAGAAGTTATTGCAGCCCACGATGAAAACATCGATGTAATCAGTACAGTAGGTGTCGGTACAGAATTTACCTTCACCCTTGAACTAGCAAAGAAGTCCAATAGTTCCTTTCTAGATTAAAAATATGCGAGCAAAGAGATTATCTCCTTGCTCGCTTTTTATATGTCCTTTTTTCATAAAGCTATCTACCGTAATTTGATAAAATCCCATCAATAGCCTTTGAAGCCTCACTCTTAGTAAATTCTTCTATAGGCTTTTCAAGAGTCAGATTGTGCTGTGCACAAAGGGATGAAAGAAATCTAATCTGGGCAGCCGTAATAGGTGATGTCTTCTTTATTGAATAAAAGACCTCCTCTGCTCCATTAATTAATTCCTCATCACTAGTTAATGCCGCCAACTTTTCATAAAGTCTAAAAGCACTAATGGCATCATCATAGGCTCTATGAGAATGTCCTGGATCTATATTAAAGTAAGCACATAAATCCACTAATTTTCTTGAGGGAAGCTCTGGCAATAACTTTCTTGCGATTTTAAGAGTATCAATAACCTTATTAGGTATATTTTTATTATTAGCCTTAGCTGCCACCTTTAAAAAGCTATAATCAAAGGCAACATTGTGACCTAAAATCACATCGTCCCCTATAAATTCCACTGCATCTCCAATTATCTCTTCAATGCTTGGCTTACCAATTAAATCGAGAGGTGTAATTGAAGTAATATCTATAATTCTCTGGCTAAGCTCTGTGTCAGGATTCACTAGCTGATTAAAAGTTGCAACAACTTCCCCCTCCACAATTCTTGCCATGCCAATTTCAATAATCTTGTCGTTACTAGGATCAACCCCAGTAGTTTCAAGGTCTAGGGCAACAAATCTCTTTAGCATACTTTCTCCTTACAAATATATTCCCACTCATGAAAGCTTCTTATCCTTTGACTTACAAATATTATTTAGAAAACACTTATCGCAAAGGGGCTTTCTTGCCACACAAATCTCCCTACCAAAAGTAATAATCTGGATGTTATATAAAATCCAATGGTCCTTTGGCAAAACCTTCATAAGCTCAAACTCAATCTTTTCAGGGTCCGTTTCCTTAGTAAATCCAAGTCTATTAGAAATCCTCTTTACATGAGTATCCACCACAATACTTGGATCATTGAAAATGTTACCCCTTATGACATTGGCTGTCTTTCTTCCAACTCCTGCAAGACTAGTTAAGTCCTCTAGCTTGCTTGGCACCTCGCCATTATATTTCTCCAACAAAATCTTAGCTGTGGCAATAATGTTCTTTGCCTTATTGTGATAAAAGCCAACGGAATGGATATCCTTTTCAAGCTCCTTTAAGTCAGCCTTTGCAAAATCAGAAACTGTCTTATATTTCTTAAAAAGCTCCTTAGTAACTAAATTGACACGCTCGTCTGTACACTGAGCCGACATCATAGTAGCCACTAATAACTCCCAAGGGCTATTGTAATTTAAACTAACCCTATAATCCCTTCCATAATGCTCATCTAAAAGAGCTAAAATCTCCTTGGTCCTTTTAGTCGCCATTAATTTTTCCTTTCTTCTGGATGATCTTTTAAGTACGCCTCATAAAGATCTGGTCTAAAGCGCTTTGTCCTCTCTAAAGACTTCTCATGTCTCCATTCATCGATTTTGGCATGATGTCCTGAAAGTAATACCTCCGGCACCTTTTTGCCTCTAAATTCCACAGGACGTGTGTACTGAGGGTATTCTAATAAGCCATCAGAAAAGCTCTCAGTTTCAGCGGAAACATCGTTATTAAGGACTCCCGGCACAAGTCTTGAGACAGAATCAATAACTACCATAGCCGCAAGCTCACCACCTGTAAGCACATAGTCTCCAATAGAGATATAGTCTGTAACTATCTCCTCTAGGGCTCTCTCATCAATACCCTCGTAGTGTCCACAAAGAATCACTAATTCCTCTTCCTGTGCTAATTCCTTAGCCTTTGCCTGTGAAAATGTTTCTCCCTGTGGAGTCATATAAACCACCCTTGGCTTTGTTCCCTTAGTGACAATATTTTCATAACACTCCACAACAGGACCCGGCTGCATTACCATTCCGGCTCCACCACCATAAGGATAGTCATCCACCTTAAGGTGCTTGTCGTGAGTATAGTCTCTTATATCCACCGCATTAACTGAGAGGATACCTTTATCTATTGCTCTGCCTGTAATACTAGTATTAAGGGCATCCATAATCATCTGGGGAAATAATGTTAAAACATGAAATTTCATAAATTCCTCCGTATCTAAACTTAGTTAGAGCTTAGTCCAACTGATTAAAAATGCTAAAGCCCTCGCACACCAAGAACTTTAGCATCAATTTCTAAATATTATCAAGTATTCATCGGAATCTTTTTCACCGATTAGTTTATTACTGTAAACATTCTGCAAGCTTATTAAGTAAGAATGGATAGTAGTCAGGCTTAAGTTCATAACCTGCATTAGTCATATCTGATGATAAATGACCTGTTGAATCCTTAAAGGCATCTGCAATATTAACGAATGTATAACCGTTAGAGCTTGCACCCTCGCTTAATAAATTGTTATATGTATCAATATCTGCCTGATTAGCATTATGAGCATCATCATATGTCTGACTAATTGGTGTTACTGAAAGTACCACAATACTAGCACTTGGTAACTTCTCTTTAAGTGATGCTACTAACTGAAGCATATACTGATATGCATCATTAGAAGATCTTGTACCATAGTTGAAATCATTAAGACCAACCATTACATAAACAACACTTGGATTAATAGCTGCAACTGAGTCAACAAAACCTGCTGCCTTATCTGTTGTCATATTAGCATCTGTTACTACATTAGTTGATGCTGCGTATCCATAATGGCTAATACCACTAATTACTGAGTCTCCAAGGAATGCTGCATTCTCATAGAAAGCACTTGATGTATAAGACTCACTTGTTGCTGTTGCTGATACTGAATAGCTATTACCAGTTGTTGCTGCTGCAGTTGTTTCTGTCTCAGACTCTGTTTCAGCCTCTGTCTGTGCTTGTGTTTCTGTTACAATTTCTGTAGTTGCCTCTGCAACTGCTGTAGTCTCTTTATTGTTTGTAGACTTAACTGACTTTTTAGTTAATACACTAGTAAATACAATTGCAAGTACAACAACTAGAATCGCCAAACCCCCACCTATAATATACTTCTTAAACTTGTTCCAAGTTCTCATCTTACGGTTAATCTTAATCTTAGCTTTACCCCCGTTGTTATTATCCGTAGCCATTATAAAAAATCCTCGCACTTCTTCTTATTTCGGTTAGGTTAAGTTAATAATATCTTAGGGCCTAACGATGACATTTGCCTAAAAAAACAAATGGTAGTGAATTAGATTTTGTCCAATTCACTACCCTATTTTACCACCTTAAGCGTCTTAATACAACTGCTGATGTCTTTCTAAGTCCAATATCTAGCCATCCGTTCTTTAAATGATATCCTAGCTTATCGGTACTATATCCATTTTCAAAAGTAACCATTATCTGTTCCACGTCATCATCATATGAGAAGCCAGCCTCTACTAAGGATATTCTAACTCTTCTTTCATCCTCGCTGTTATTAATAATAACCACTGCTGAATCTTCCCTTGTAAACCTTGCATAGGATAAAATGTTATGCTCTGAGTAAAGTGGCTTATAAGAGCCCGTTCTAAACACCTGATTTTCATTATGCATCTTAATAATATCCCTATGAAAAGCTATTAATTCCTTATCTTCACTTCCCCATGGATAAGTTCTTCTATTATCTGGATCTGTAAATCCACAGACTCCCGCTTCATCTCCATAGTAAATAGTCGGTGCTCCAGGCCATGTAAACTGCATTACCACCGCTTCTTTAAAAACGGCTTTGTTTACATTTTCAGAAGCCTTCTCAGGACCAAGGCTAGCAGTTCTACCTACCATTCTATTAGTTCTTGTAAGGAATCTAGAATGGTCGTGGTTTGAAAGCTCATTCATGGAAATCATATAGCTTTGATGGCCCATTCTCGCCATGTTATGTCTCATTGCCCCAAAGAAATAATCAGGATTTCCCACAGAATCTGCCCTAAACTCATCACTGTGCTTTTCCATACCAGTTAAAAACCAAGTAATAGGCTCCATAAAGGCATCGTAGTTCATAATGGTATCCCACTGATCTCCCTGCAACCAGTCATAAGAATCGCCATAATTTTCAGCCAAAATAATGGCATTAGGATTAGCCTTCTTAACCACCTTTCTAAATTTTCGCCAAAACTCGTGGTTATAATCAGCGCTATGTCCTAAGTCTGCTGCAACGTCAAGTCGCCATCCATCAACATTGTAGGGTGGTGAAACCCATTTTTTACCAATATTTAAAATGTATTCCTCTAGCTTCTTTGACTCTTCGTAATTTAGTGTTGGCAAAGTATCATGACCCCACCAACCGTCGTAAGAATCATTATCTGGCCACTGATTACTATAAAACTTAAAGAAAGAATTATAAGGACTTTCTGCAACCTCGTAGGCACCCGTTTCATATTTTGTATTAGAAGAGCTATATAAATGCTCTCTATCTAGCCACTTATTAAAGGAACCGCAGTGATTAAACACGCCATCAATAATGACCTTCATACCTCGCTTATGAACTTCCTTCATAAACTTTGCGAAAAACTCGTTACTAGCATCAAGGTTTTTCATATTAGTAACTCTATCAATAAAACGTGTGGCATGGGTGTTATCTTGATCTTCCTTATCAAGTAACTCACCCTTGTCAGACACAATAACTCCAAAGTGTGGATCAATATGATCGTAATCCTGTATATCGTATTTGTGATTAGATGGCGATACAAATATAGGATTAAGATAAATAACCTCAATCCCCAAGGACTCTAAATAATCGAGCTTATCAAGCACCCCTTGTAAATCGCCGCCATAAAACTCCCTAACGCCCATGGCTGCAGGATATTTTCCCCAGTCCTTTACAGAAGTAACATGCTCTCCTATATAGCTATATTCGTCATCTAATACATCATTAGATTCATCTCCATTGTAAAATCTATCCACGTAGATTTGGTACATAACTGCACCCTTCGCCCATGCAGGTGTTTTGAAACCTGGTGAAATTTGGAAATTATAATAAGGATTCAAATCTTTTGTTGCCCCGATTTGATTGTAATACCCGATTGCCTTACCAATTTCTACCTTAAAATAATAAAAGACCCTATCATTACCAACCTTTATCTTAGCCTCGTAATAATCAAATACAATGTCTGATTCTACTCTGTTCATGACATATTCCACATTATTAGCAACTAAGATTGCCCTATCAACATTAAACCTTCCTGTTCTTAAGCGAATAGCCACCTCGTCACCAGGCATTGGCTCTTCTGGTCTTCTATAATCTTTAGTTCCATCAGAAAATAAGTACTTAGTGTGTAGTGTAGGCTTTACACCGCACATAAATACAGCTTTCTTCTCCCAATCTGCTAGGTTTTCAAATGTTCTCATTAACCTCATAGGACACTTCTCCCCTTAGCTATATCTTTAAAATAATTTTATATCGTATAGTTAATTTTTTCAAGTTAAATCTAGGAATAATATGATAAATATATCGGATTTCAATCATAAACGCTCATTTAGAATATTAGAATAAAAAGAAAAAAGACGTGCCATAGCACGTCTCCTTACGTTCCCATTTCCTCTGAATAAATAAATCTGGGGGGATCGATTTATTCACGAGAAGGTATTTCACTTATTATGGGGTGTAGCAAAAAATATATAATGTATTGGGGGTTTTTACAGTTATTATAATAGCAAATCAGCAATCGAAAGTGTTACCAAACATACCAAAAAAATTAAGATTTTTTTGGTAGTTATGCATAACTGTATCATGTATACAGAATACAATCCGTGATTTTTTGGCTATTTCAATCAAATTTGAATGACTATTTTTTAACAAACCATCAAAAAAGTAAGGCTAGGTAAAAAACCTAGCCAAACTTTACACAATTAATTTTTATATTCTTAATAAGAATGCTGCTGTATTTAAATAAATTAGTAAACTACCTGCATCTACAATAGTTGTAATAACTGGTGAAGCCATAACAGCTGGGTCAAGCTTTAACTTAGCTGCAATTAAAGGTAGGATTCCACCTACTGACTTAGCCATAACTACTGTACAGAACAGGGCGATACCAATTGTAATACCAACTAAATACTGACCTGGATACATAATCCAGATTCTAGCCACATCAAATACTGCCAAGAAGAAACCACAAATAACCGCTACTCTAGCCTCTTTCCACCAAACTCTATACCAATCCTTTGGTCTAATCTCTCCCATAGCAAGAGAACGAATAATAAGAGTAGATGCCTGACCACCGGCATTTCCGCCTGTATCAGTTAGCATTGGAATAAAGGAAATAAGAATTGGCATTGCAGTAAAGGCCTCCTGCCAACTAGCAAGTATTCCGCCACTAATCATATCTGTAATCATAAGCACCATAAGCCAAACAATTCTATTCTTAGCTAGCTTAATTACGGGTGTCTTAAGATAAGGTGTCTCTGATGGCACCATGGCACCCATTCGCTCAATATCTTCAGTTGTCTCTTCTGTCATGACATCCATGGCATCATCGTAGGTAATAATACCTACTAATCTGTTCTCACTATCTACAACTGGCAAAGCAAGGAAGTCATACTTAGAAATTATCTTTGCAGCCTCTTCTTGATCTTCATCCGTTGTAACAAAGATTACATTTTTAGACATAATCTCAGAAATCTTCTTATCAAGTTCTGAAACTAAAAGGGTCTTAACAGTTACTACACCCTCAAGAACTCTCTTGGCATCCATAACATAGCAAGTATAAATAGTCTCACTATCCTGACCATTTTCCCTAATATAGTCAATGGCCTCTCTTACAGTCATGTCCTCTTTTAAGCCAATAAACTCAGGGGTCATAACACTAGCAGCTGAGTCCTTTTTATACTGCATAAACTGATTGATCGTATTTCTCATGTTAGGATCTGCTGTCTTTAGCACACGCTCTACAACTGTAGCTGGCATCTCCTCTAACATATCTACCGCATCATCTACTGCTAAATCATTGATAATACTATAAAGTTCCTGGTCTGTCATGGTCACCACAAGGTGGTGCTTCATGTCTGTGTTAAATTCAGTGAATACATCTGCTGCCAAATCCTTTGGTAACATTCTAAAAACAACAGCTGCTTCTTCAGCTGGTGCCTCTTCAATAAAATTTGCTACATCCACTTCATTCATTTCTAGCAATTCTTTGCGCACATTAAGATACTCACGATTCTCTAATAGAGTCGTAAGTAGAACATTTTTCTCATTCATCATAAGTTCATATTAACGCCTGTGAACTAGTAGGAAAGCTTATGATTCTGCTCCGTATTAAATTAAAAATGTGATTAAACTCGATAGATTAATTCGATTCGACAGAATAACTTCTTAGAAAATATATATAAATGAGGAAGACTTCACACAAGAAATACATTTTCCAAAAAATAAATTCTGCAATGGAACAGAATCATCCATACTTCGTCCTGGAATATCGTTCATGCGTTTATCCTCCTTTCATAATTGACATAAATTTACATTACCCATAACAGTATACCGAAATTTTTAATTCTTGACAAGTTTTGTAAAAAAAAGGACCGGCCTCTTTACGAAACCGATCCTAATTAATCTTAATAAAAATGTATCTCTTACTCTGTTACTGTACTATCCTCATCAAATAAAGCTTCGAATTCTTGTCTTGAAATCTTCTCTTTCTCAAGAAGAAGATTAGCTGACTTTTCTAAGACATCTTTATTCTCAAGAATAATCTTTCTAGCCTTATCATAACATTCAGAAACAATTCTCTTAACTTCTTCATCAATTGTAGCTGCAATAGCTTCGCCATAAGGTCTTGTATGAGCTAAATCTCTACCAATAAATACCTCATCATTATCAGTATCGTAATTAATTGTACCAAGCTTTTCTGAAAAACCATACTTTGTAACCATTGCTCTAGCTGTTTGAGTTGCCTGCTTAATATCCTGTGAAGCGCCTGTTGTAATATCATCAAAGACAAGCTCTTCTGCAACTCTACCACCTAAGCAAACAATAATGTCTTGTAACATCTTGCCCTTAGTATTAAACATTTCATCCTTCTCAGGAAGAGGCATTGTATAACCTGCTGCCCCCTGACCGGTAGGAATAATTGACACTGAATGAACAGGACCAACATCTGGTAATACGTGGAAAAGAATAGCATGACCTGATTCATGATAAGCTGTAATCTTCTTCTCCTTCTCAGAGATAATCTTACTCTTCTTCTCAACACCTATACCCACCTTAATAAAGGCATATTTAACATCTTCATTACTAATATATCTTCTCTGATTCTTAGCTGCATTAATTGCTGCCTCATTAAGAAGATTCTCAAGATCTGCACCAGTAAAGCCTGCTGTAGTTCTTGATAAACTATCTAAATCTACATCATCGCCAAGTGGCTTCTTACTAGCATGTACATTTAAGATTTCAAGTCTACCTTTAACATCAGGTCTACCAACTACAACCTTTCTATCAAAACGACCAGGTCTTAAAATAGCTGGATCTAAGATATCTACTCTGTTAGTAGCAGCTACTACAATAATACCTTCGTTTACACCGAAACCATCCATCTCAACAAGTAACTGATTTAGAGTCTGCTCTCGTTCATCGTGGCCACCACCCATACCAGTACCTCTACGTCTAGCAACGGCATCAATTTCATCAATAAATACTATACAAGGAGAATTCTTCTTAGCTTCCTCGAAAAGATCACGTACACGAGATGCACCAACACCTACGAACATTTCTACGAAATCTGAACCTGAAATACTAAAGAATGGAACCCCTGCCTCGCCTGCAACGGCCTTAGCAAGTAAAGTCTTACCTGTTCCCGGAGGGCCTGTCAAAATAACACCCTTTGGAATACGCGCTCCTAAGTTAGTATATTTTGTAGGATCCTTTAGAAAATCAACGATTTCCTCTAATTCTTCCTTCTCTTCATGAAGACCAGCTACATCCTCGAATTTAATCTGATTATCTTCGTTATTAATTAGCTTAGCCCTACTCTTACCAAAGTTCATCATCTTAGAACCGCCACCGCCAGCGTTGGCCTGTCTTGTCATGAACATTAAGATAATAACAATTACCACAATGCTAAGTACAAATGGAAGAATTGTTGTTACCCACACACTAACTCTTGTTACATCTTTTAGAGTATATTCTATATCGTTATCCTCAAGAACTGACTCTACTTCTGTTACATCTGATACATTAAGTTTCTTCGTAGTATCATCATTAAGTGTAATAGTAATTACACCTGTTGGTACCTCTGAATTTTGCTTAATGTCTACGGAGGTTATATTCTCATTTTTGATGTCTTTTTTGAAATCGCTGTAAGTATAATCCGCTGACTGGTTACCTATTAAATAAACTGCGAACCAAATAAGAGCAATAACAATAATGACAAATAAGTAAACACCCATTCCGCCAAACCTGTTGTCCTTCTTTGACTCCATCCCAAGCCTCCTTATATAGTTTTTTCTTCCCCTAATAATCTATCTAGATTACTCTATAAGTAATTAGGTATTAGTTCTCATCCATATGTAAAACGCCGATAAATGGAAGGTTTCTATACTTCTGATCGTAATCTAAACCGTATCCAACAACGAATTCATCTGGAATGTTGAAACCATTATATTTAACATTAACTTCTACTTCTCTTCTCTCTGGCTTATCAAGTAATGTACATACCTCTAAGCTAGCAGGCTTTCTCTCTTCTAAAAGAGGGATTAACTTTGATAAAGTGTTACCTGAATCAATAATATCTTCAATAATAATTACATCCTTGCCTTCAATGCTCTCATCAAGATCCTTCTTAATCTTAACTGTACCGCTTGATGTTGTGCCACTGCCGTAGCTTGAAGCCTGAATAAAATCTATAATTACTGGAACATGGATTCTCTTAGCGAGTTCGCAAGTAAAGAAGATGCTTCCCTTAAGAATGCAAATAAGTGTAACCTCCTTACCTTCGTAATCCTCGTTAATCTTCTCGCCTAATTCGTTAATTCTCTTAGCTAATTCATCCTCAGAAATTAGTACGCTAATTGAATGGTTATCCATAATATTACCTCCAAAATTAAATCTTCCTAATCTTTATAATATAAGTTATTTATTATAAGATAAAATTTAATTATAGTGCCATAATCTTAGTCGTCAAGCCAACTTATTACAACTTTAAAGTAGTGAAGTTCTGTTCAATAAAAATTACAATAGAAATTCGACTATAAGAACCTTTTTTGTTGTGTCACTAACTAATGCAGATTCGGATTTTCTTACGCCAAATGCCCATAAACACTCATTATCCTGACAAACTAATAGACAAGATTTCCTAAAATCCCTATCAATCTTTCTATTAATAAACTCATTCTTTAACTTATGAGAATGTCCAAGTTCATCCACCACAAGAAAGTCTCCTGCTTCTCTATAGCGTATTACTATTGTTGACTTAATTTTATCATAATCAAAACATTTAGCATAGTCACTGTTATAGTCTTTTATTGAAATTTTATTATCAACTAGTCTTAATCTAAGGCCTCTTATCTTAATAATTGTTCCTTTGTAAAATGCATCAAAATCCCTTTCAATTAAAAGCTCATTTTCCATGTCCGTTTTTTTCAAAGCTTCCAAATCGATTTCTAGTTTTAATTTTTCCGGATTATCTTCTATATTTATATTCTGACTTTCTTCTATATTTACTGTATGTCTTTTTTCTACAAAAATATAATCATAGCCTTTTCTTGCCACAAGACCGTAGGGAAGGCTTACTTCCTTACCAGTTTCTAAGCTCACTAATTTATAAACATCTTTTACATTTATCTCATATATGTCTTTTTTAGCAGCTGCTGCCAAAGATAACACCCTATATATAAGCTCATTTGCAATAAATCTATCAAGACAAGCTAACTCTTTTAAATTTATCTTATAGACCTCGCCCTCTACTAAGACTGCTTTTGAAAATGCATCACTTGTGACATTTTCAATAAAATCCTCCATTAACTGCATACGGCTAGCCATGTTAGAGAGGTTCTCTACAAAATTACTATTTACATTTTTTTCAAAACTTGGGATTATAACATTTCTTATAGAATTCCTAGTGTAGTCATTGTTAAAATTCGTCTCATCCACTACATAGGAAAGAGAATTCTCTCTTATATATTCCTCAATCTCCGACCTTTTAAGGCAAAGAAGCGGTCTAATAATTCTGTCCCTTACAGGCTTAATGCCCCTAAGGCCCTTAAGATTTGTGCCCCTTGCCATGTTCATAAGAATAGTCTCTGCCTGATCGTTTTGGTGATGGGCAACAGCGATTCTTGTAGGCTTATTGAAGTTTTCTAATTTACTAGCTATTTTAGCTGCTGTTTTAGTAGTTGTTTTAGTGGTCGCCCCAATCTTTTCATCTAGTTCTTTTGCAAGCTCTTCAAAGATTTCATAACGCTTTAATCTGCCTGCCTCTTCCACTGTCAGGCCTAATTCCTTTGCAATTCCGATGCAATCAATTCTTTTTACCACTAAATCGATTGTCTTATTTTTACAAAAATCTCTTACAAAGTTTTCGTCCCTTGTGGCATTTTCTCGAATCCCATGATTTACATGAACCGCCAGCAAATGAATGTCTAGATTATTATCCTTAATAAAGCTATCTAGAATAGAAATTAAGCAAATAGAATCAGCGCCCCCTGATAGTCCCACTATCAAGTTGGCGCTCTCTAGCATATTATTCTCATTTATAAAATCATATACTCTCTTAACTCTATTATTCATCGGCCTTAAAAATAATTTCATCTGGACAGATTAATCCAAACTTATTCTTTGCAATCTCCTCTACAAATTTCTTTGATTGAATGTATTCTTGATAGTCCTCTAAGTCACTGGCTCTCTGAGTTTCTTCATCCACCTGTGATTGAACCTCATTGATTTGTGATTCAAGTTCTCTGTTCTTGGCATTTAAATTCATTTGATTATTTATAAGTAGTAAAGCAAACATTACAAGAACCGCCACAGCTGCTCCAAGTGCTAATTTTGTAGACCAACGCTGGCGCTTTCTTCTTCTTTCCTTTTCTCTCCTTGATTCCCTAACCATAATTTCTCCTATTTTTTCAAACCCAATCTATAAATACTCAAACATTTCCTTAGCTTCTTCTTTCTTGACTACATCCTTTACGTCTGTAACCCTAGCTTTAACGTTCTTATTACCAAACTGGATGTCAATAATATCGCCTACCTTAACATCATAAGAAGCCTTGGCAACTTTTCCATTTATTGTAACTCGACCTGCATCGCAAGCATCATTTGCTACTGTTCGTCTCTTTATTAATCTAGATACTTTTAAATACTTATCTAATCTCATTTTTTACCTCTTATTAAATATTTTTCTCTTTTAGTCTCCTACCATTATATAAATTTTAAGAAATTAAGTAAAGGGTAGAAGCTTCCTTAATTCTAAACTCTTAGAATTTTGATCTGCCATATCTTAGCATTAAATAATCTATAATGTAATCCACACTCTTATCTATACCTAGCTTTGAACTGTTTAGACAAAGGTCATAACGCTTAGCATTTCCCCAGCTATTGCGCAGCTGACTGTTGTGAAATCTCTTTCTATTGCTATCATGCCTGCTTATCTTTTCCTTAGCCGTCTCTAAGTCCACCTTATATTTTGACATAATTCTTTCAATTCTTGCATGCTTGTCACCTGTTATGAAAATGGTAATCACATTTTCACGACCCTTTAGCACCTGATCACCTAATCTGCCTACAATTACAAAGCTAACCCCGCTGTCTGCCATCTCTGTAATATAGTCAAACTGCAATTCATTTACCACAGCCCCAACGCTATCCATAACAATATCCGACTCCCTAGTAAAAAGTTTCTTCCTTTTATACTTGTCGGCGGCGTTTTTGTCCACTTTTATGCTAGTTACCAGCTTGTCTAACATTTTCCTATCTAAAAATGAAATACCAAGCCTCCTTGATAACTTCTCCCCGATTTCATGACCGCCAGAACCATACTGTCTGCCAATGCATATAATAATTTGTTTATCCATTAAAAATCACCCCAAAATTTAAAATTTGGCATTTTTCACGTGTCATTATTCATAGTTACATTTTACATCTTTTCATAACAATTTGAAAGAAAAGATTGTTAATATTTTAATTTATTGTATTTCTCTTTTCTAATTTAATAAAAAATGATATGATTTTTAACATAAGAAAGACAAGCGCAAGAAAGCGCAGAAAGAGGGAGAAGTTATGGCATTACACGTAATGGATGAAGCTAACCGTTGCTTGCAGTGTAAAGTACCACAGTGTCAGAAAGGTTGTCCAATTCACACAGACATCCCAACTGCCATTAGACTTTTAAAGGAGAACAAGTTAGACGAAGCTGGAAAAATGCTTTTCGAGAACAATCCTTTAACAACTGTATGTAGCTTGGTTTGTAATCATGAAAAACAATGTGAAGGACACTGCGTTCTAGGTAGAAAAGGTGCACCTGTACATTTCTCAACAATAGAAAATTACATTTCAACAACATACGCAAACAAAATGGTTGCCGGCCCAAAGCCATCAAATGGCATGAGAGTTGCAATCATAGGTTCAGGTCCTGCAGGTATTACAATTGCTATTATTTTAGCAAGATACGGTTATAAAGTAACTATTTTTGAAGGTAAAGATAAGATCGGTGGCGTACTACGTTATGGCATCCCAGAATTCAGACTTCCAAAGTCAGTAATCGATGACCTTGAATACCGTCACCTAGAATTAAAAGGCATTCAGGTAAGACCAAACACAAGAATCGGTGGAGCTATTGGCATCGACGATTTATTCCGCGATGGCTACAAGGCAATATTCATCGGAACTGGCGTATGGCAGCCAAACTCACTTCATATTAAAGGTGAGACCTTTGGAAATGTACACTTTGGTATCAACTACCTAAACAACCCAGATAGCTATAAGCTAGGCAAGAAGGTAATCGTAATCGGTGCCGGAAATGCAGCTATGGATGTGGCTAGAACAGCCATCCGTAAAGGTGTACAAGACCTTACTTGTGTATCAATCACTAAGGAAGTTGCAGCTAGCCAGTATGAATTCTCATACGCACAGCTAGAAGGTGTAAAGTTCCTCTACAACCTAAAGCCAGTTGAAATCAAAGACGACGGCATCATTTTAAGAGAAGTAGAAGAAGCAGAAGATGGCACATTAACAGATATTGAAGGCACTGATAAGTTCTATGATGCAGACAGCATCATCGTATCCATCAGCCAAGGCCCACAGAATACCATTGTTAATACAACAAAAGGCTTAAATGCAACAGCAAGAGGCTTACTCGATGCAGACGAAACAGGCCACACAAGTAGACCTGGAATCTTTGCATCCGGCGACGTTGTAAACGGCGCAAGAACAGTAGTAGAAGCCGTAGCACATTCAAAAGTCGTAGCAGAATCAATGCATCAGTATATGCAGTCATTAAGCGAAGAAGAAAAAGAAGCTTAAAGAAAGATTTTGGATAAAAGAAAAAGCAATAAGAAATTTAAGAAAAAAATACCGACTATCATAATTAGAAGATACTCCATATTGAGAAAGCTCTAAAGATGAAGTCGGTATTTTTTATGCAAATTTGCAAAATGCAATGCAGCACATTTGCGTCCGGGGCGCGATACACAGCCAAACAACGAAGTGCATTTGGCGTCCCCTCCCCCAAAACACTGCATTAAAAAAGGGGCCCCCTCGGACCCCCAACAAAGAAGGGATTTCATCCCCCCTTCACATTCCACCACTTCAACGCCCCAACTTAAAGTCCACTACATACCAACTTCCACTCTTCTTCACCCAAATAATCTTCAAGGTTGTAGGATACTCCCTTACATCCCCGCTATTTGTCACAACAGAAGCTGTTACACTGGCCTCCACGCTAAAGCAATCCTCTGTGTACTGCTGATAATTGCTTGTTTCAATCTCGCCATAATCAATACTCTTAGGTGTACCATTCCAAGCAATAGCCACAGCAGAATTTGAAAAAAGTTTTCTAGCATTACTAGCAGAAAGCGTATAACTCTGAACTTTGCTCACCTGCTTTGTATTAATTACATAGTCTACATATTCGTAAATATAATCACGCACTCTTTGATCTACAGAATTTATAAAATCCTCACTACAATCAAAAGAATACTCATAGGCAACGATTTTCTCGTCCTCTGTTTCCGTTGCCTCTACTGACAATTCATTTCCACTAACACCAACAACCTTCACATCTAAATCACCATAGATGTTATCAAGCTTATAGCTCTTATAAGTAGGTGTCTCAATGTAATCTACAACATACTCTAAATCCACAACTTCTTCATTATTAGAGCTTACGTAATCATCAGATAATTCAATGCCATTAACAAAAACTGCAGCATTGTTTGGCGCCTTAATTGTTACAGTTCTTGTTTTATTAAGCTCCGTATTAAAACTTGCTAGGCTATAGTTTGACATTTTAAAAATTCCCTGCTTGCCATCCTTATTTAGGCTAATGCTGCCCACCTTGTCTCCATCCTTTATTAAAATGTAACAAGGCTCCTCATCTGTACTGTCATTTCTATTCTTAGTGTAGCTCCACTCTCCACTAAGCTCGGACTTTAAATACTCCTTAACAGAGTCCATATTTTCAAACTCAGTAACCTGAATGTCTAAATGTGTTAGTAAGTCGTCGATGTCCGATTTATTCAATTTTTCAACTATCTCATCAACCTTATATTCTGGTCTAGACTTCTCATAATTGTCTAAGTAAAACCATAGAACTCCTAAGCCGGCTAGAATTAAAACAAGCGAGCAAGTAACTACGATTCCATAGGCCTTCCAGAAGACTCCCTTCTTCATAAATTTCCTCCCCAAATTCTACTTAACAATAATTGCTGTTGGTATAAGTCTTGAGCCTGTAAGCGGTGCAGTACTATTTACATATTCTCCATTATAGTAAAGAGTTGTTGAGCTACCGCCATCAAGGTTATAAGCATTTACAGCGCCGTATTCTAACATTACGTCAATGATGTCTGCAAATGTAGCACCAATACTGTTAATCTGTCTACCATCAATTACAAGTAGCAAAACCGTTCCGTCGGCGCACTGACCTATTGCGGTTCTTGGATTGATTCCACTACCTGTTCCATAAACTGTTGTTGCCACGCCATTTACTATTAAAGTTGGGCCGTAACAACAGCAATCTCTAATTCCTCTATCAATTGCCTGCTGACCTGTCATACTACCTACAACTAAGACATTATTACTATCAAAGCCTGCAATATCGTAAGTTTTATCAAGTTCACCAGATAATAATTCCCCATTTGAAATAACAAGACCTATTGGTGTGCCGCCATTTCCCATACCATTAGTATCTTCAAAGCCACCGCCGTTTACACCTGCGACTGCCCCGTATCTTTCAACAATTGCATCTACGTGTAAGCCGTAGCCGCCAAATGTACCACAAGTTCCTACCATAACTCTTGAAGGATCCTTTATCTTTAAAAGATAACCATTATAAGAGCCACCATTAATTTCAACTAATTCGATACCATCTTCGTCAGTTGTAGTGCCTGTGTTTTCTGTGTCTACATTTTCAGAAGTCACATTTATTAAAGAGGAGTCTGTAACCTCATCTGTTAGTTCGATGGAATTTTGTGACTGAATTTCATCAATTACTTCTGCTGAAACAAAAGTTGTAGCTAGAAACTTTCCTGCACTAGTTTCAAGTACAGAATTTACAAAAAGGTTTCTGGCTGCCTTCGATGGGCCATGCTCAATTATAAGTACTAGACCTAAAAGGGCTATAACAATGATAATCACAGCCGTTAGAATACAAAGAGCAATCCTTCCAAAGATTTTCTTTGCCCCAAGTTTTTTCTTATCAGGTAAATTTTTTTCAGACTTCTTTTTACTTTTTATGTCATCAAAAAAATTATCTGCCAAATCTTCTTCAGAATCATCATCTACAAGAATATCCTGCTCTTCTTTAATTTCTTCATTTAAGTTATAATCCTTGGCATCTAAATCCCTTGGATCTAAATCCTCGATTTCAATAATCTCAATCTGATCATTAGGCTGAAGGCTTTTGACATCTTTGCTCTGCCTCGATAAGTCCTCTAGCTTAGATAAATCCTTAGGAGTCTCCTCCTTGATTTCCTTAGCTTCCTTAGCTCCTAGAAGTTTTTTATCCTCTTTAACTTCTTTTTTACTAGGAATTTCTTTATCCTCTTTTAGTACAGAAGCCTCTTCGTTATTAGCCTCAGCAGCATTCTTTTTGGCAATAAAATCTTGATCTGCTGCCACATCTCTTTTTCTCCACTCCGGAGAATAACCCCAAATTTTCTTCTCATTCTCAAGAATTTCTTCCTTTGAGAGCTCGATTAAATCGATCTCCACATTTTTCTTTCTTTTTAACATCCTCTACCTCTTTTTCTGCTGCAAAAGCTGCAGTCTTCCAACAACTAAATAATTTCCCCATAGTTATTGAACATTATGCCTCAAATTTTTAGTATGCCTAGATAGTTTCCATCCCTAAAAACTACTAGTAAATATTTTTCTATAACTCTTCTAATAAAAATATTACTCTATTATATACGAATATTCAAGTAAAAAAAGGGATTATACTAGTAATTTCTACTAAATATAATCCCGAAATCTTTAGATGCCTTGTCTGATTTTTTCAAAGCTCCCTAATTAGATTGTATTTAGAGTCCTATCGACCCTGCGGATACAGTACCCGTTCCACGCTAAAAGCTTACTCTCCTAAAACTGCTTTAGCTTTGTCGTATGAATCTACATGAATGTAGATATCACATTTACTTGATTTACTGTTATTCATAAATTTGAGAAGACCACCATGTAAATTCCACTTCTCAAAATATGAAATGTTATTTCTTCTAAGAACACGCTCAATCTGCTTGCTCTCTTCCATAGAAACGTCAGCCTTAAGTAAACGTTCTGTAGTCATCATCTCTGCCACTTAAAACACCTCAATTCTTATTGCCCCATATTTTAATCCATCACGGATGTTTTTTATGCTAGACCACTGCCTACCACAAAACCCCTTCTAACTAAACTTATTATAACACAAACTATTTTTTAAAATCCACTTTTGTTTTTAATGTTTTTCATATATACAGTATACAAAGTTAGACAGAAAAACTGTAAAATATTAAGAAAGAGTTTCCTCTATTTTCTTTTTTAATGTGTAGCTACACATTTTCCTTACAGATATTAACTGAGTTCTTTTAGTTGTATGACAAGTTTTGTAAGTTGTATGACATTTATATTGACATAAGTTATTTATAAGAGTTAAAATATCATAAAACACATAGATTATTTTACTTATTGTGTCTATATTTGGGAAAGGAAGTACTTTTTATGGCAGAGAAAAAAGATATTGATTGGGCCAATATTGGTTTTGGTTACATGAAGACTGATGCAAGATATGTAACTAATTTTAAAAATGGAGCATGGGACGAAGGATGCATCACAGATGATGATAAGGTTGTTTTAAGCGAATGTGCTGGCGTATTACAGTATGCTCAGACATGTTTTGAGGGTCTTAAGGCTTATACAACAAAGGACGGTCACATCGTTACATTTAGACCTGACCTCAATGCTAGTAGATTAAATGATTCATGTGAGAGACTTGAAATGCCTACATTACCAGAAGGCAGATTCTTAGAGGCACTTGATAAGCTCGTTCTTGCAAACAAGGAATGGGTTCCACCTTACGGTTCAGGCGCAACTCTCTACATTAGACCATATATGTTTGGTACAAATCCTGTTATTGGTGTTAAGCCAGCAGATGAATACCAGTTTAGAATGTTTGCAACTCCTGTAGGACCTTACTTTAAGGGTGGCGCTAAGCCTATCGTTATTAAGGTTTCAGATTTTGATAGAGCAGCTCCTCACGGAACAGGTAATATCAAGGCTGGTCTTAACTATGCAATGAGCCTTTACCCTATCGTTAAAGCTCATGAAGAAGGTTTTGCTGAAAATATGTACCTTGACGCAGCTACTAGAACTAACGTTGAAGAAACAGGTGGTGCAAACTTCTTATTCGTAACTAAGGACGGAAAGGTTGTTACACCTAAGTCAGATAGTATCTTACCTTCAATCACAAGACGTTCACTTGTATATGTTGCTAGAGAAATCTTAGGTTTAGAGGTTGAAGAAAGAGTTGTTCCATTTGAAGAAGTTAAGGATTTTGCTGAATGTGGTCTTTGCGGTACAGCTGCAGTAATCTCACCAGTTGGTAAGATTAATGATCATGGTAAGGAAATCTGCTTCCCAAGTGGTATGGAAGAAATGGGTCCTGTAACTAAGAAGTTATATGAGACATTACTTGGAATTCAGCAGGGAACTATTGAAGCTCCAGAAGGTTGGATTCATACAATTTGCTAAAATCCTATTCTTAAATAATATCAAAGAGATGACAGTATTTTTACTGTCATCTTTTTATTTACCTAGATTATAAGTCTACATTTTCATTTCTACAAAATCTGTAATATCAAGGAAATAAAAAAATTTTCTTTATTGCTTTAAATCTTCCTAAGGCTTACAATACAATTCGTTTACACGTAAATTTGTTAGATTGGAGTTTTATATGATATTTTCCAACAAGGACTTAAAAAAGCTTATTATCCCTTTAATGGGCGAACAAGTTCTTTCTTTAACAGTTGGTTTTGTGGATCAGCTCATGGTTTCACAGGCAGGTGAAGCTGCGGTGGCTGGTGTCGCATTAGTAGATAATATTAACCGACTTATTATTCAAATTATGGCTGCCCTTGCAACAGGTGGTGCCGTAATTTGTAGCCAATATATTGGTGCAGGTAACGAGAAGCGTACTAAGAAAGCTGCAGGTCAGCTAGAAACTGTACTTCTTATATTTGCCCTAATTATGATGGGAATTTCCGTTATATTTGCAAGACCGGTTTTATCAGGAATCTTTGGTAATACTGAAGCTGCTATTATGAACTTTGCGGTTCTTTACTTTACAGTTACAGCTATTTCCTATCCATTCCTTGGTATTTACAATGCCGGAGCTGCGATATTTAGAAGTGTGGGAAATTCAAAGATCAGTTTATACATAAGCTTAGTTATGAACATTGTAAACGTTATTGGCAATGCTATATTTGTTCTAAGCTTTCACTGGGGTGTCTTTGGTGTCGCCCTATCTACACTTTTAAGTAGAGTTGTTGGTAGCGCCATTATGAGCTACTTCATTATGAGAGAGAAGTCTCCGATTAGACTTAATAAGCTTTCTGACTACCTTCCAAACTTCTCACTTATTAAGAAGATTCTCTTTATAGGTATTCCATCTGGTATTGAAAATGGTATGTTCCAGATTGGTAAACTTATGGTAGTCCGCATGGTTACAACCCTTGGACAAGCTGCTATTGCAGCAAACTCAATTAGCTATACAATCATTGACTTTGCTAATATCCCAGCAAGTTCCATGGGGCTTGCACTTATTACAGTAGTCGGTCAGTGTATTGGTGCTGGTAGAAAAGATGAAGCCAAGCACTATGTTAAAAAGATACTTCTTTGGGCCTACATAGGAGACTGGATATGCAACATAACCCTATTCTTCCTTGGTCACTACATTCCAACTTGGTTTAACTTATCTCCTGAGGCTGTGGATATTGCCACTGTGGTACTTAGAGCCTTTAACATTACATCTTTATTTATCTGGCCATTATCCTTTACTATGCCAAATGCCCTTAGAGCCGCAGGTGATGTGCATTACACCATGATCGTAAGCATCCTATCAATGTGGATATTCAGAGTCGGTAGTAGTTACATTTTCGGACTAGTCCTAGGCTTTGGCGTGCTTGGTGTATGGATTGGTATGTTTATTGACTGGGGCTGCCGTTCCCTATTCTTTGGAATTAGATTCCTAAACGGCAAATGGATACAAAAAGAAGCTTTGACAAATTAAATTTATCCTTGTTTAACATTTGCATACTTTCATTCCTATATAAAATTTATAGTAAATGAGGTGACTCACAAAAATTAAATTTAAAATTTAACTTTTGTGGTCACCTCATTTCATGTTCAATATCTTATTTCTTTTTACTGTTTCTAATATAATACGATATTAGTGAAACGCATAAAAACGCCAAAATAAATATAATAAGCCTCATAAATCTCTTACTCCTAAAATTCTTTATTGTCAAATATATAAAAGCTAACATTTATAGATAATAATTCAGCTATAAGCAGTGAAGCTATTGCAAGTAAACTCATTTTAATCGACATGTTAAATAAACTCATTAAATTAAAATTTCTTACATCAATAACGTTAGGCAAATATGAAGCAATAAAAGGAATAACAATTATTAAAACAGTTATTATATATTTAGCCTTATCGTATCCAAATTTAAAACTGATTGGAATAAGGACCGCTCTAATTAAAACAGCACTAATCAAGCCCATTACAAACAGATTCCAATCTAATTTAATCAAATTACTTTTAAACAATAAGCTAGATAAGCCATATATTAGACAATAACTAAAATATACTATGTAATCAAAGAAATAACTTGATACAACAATTTCTTTGCGACTATAAGGTGTTGTACATAAATATGCCAATCCTTTACTAGAATTTTCTTCAATCAATGCCAAAGAATTAGCTAAAAAAAGCACTATAACATTTTCAACAATCAAAAAAATCGCTCTTCCAAAAAAATCTGTAAATTCTGTTGGAATCTCTGTTTTAGCTATTAAAATACCTGGTGCTAAAAATGCAATAACTGCCGAAATATAAATATACTTGCGAATTAACATATAATTTTTTCTAGTCAATAAAAATATATTCTTAATCTTCATTCCATTCTCCCTTTACTTGATAGAGCATAATATCCTCAATACCAGCATTTTCATTTTTAAGTATTTTTCTATATTTTTCTTCTATATTCTTCTTTGTATCTTCAAATATAATCTTGCCATTATTAATAAATATTATATCGTCTGCCACTTTCTCTAAATCACTAATTATGTGCGTTGAAAAAAATATACTACATTTTTCTTTAGCAACTATTTCTTTTAGAAAATCCATTAACTGTGCTCTAACCAATGGATCTAGTCCACTTGTTGGTTCGTCCATTATTATTAATTCCGCATTATGAGCTAGAGCTAAGGCAATAGAAAATTTCATCTTCATTCCCTTAGATAAGGTTTTTAATTTCTGATTATTATTAAGTTTAAACTTTAAAATTAGTTTTTTATACTTATCTTCATCCCAATTACTATAAGATGCAGCAACTATTTTTTTCATTTCTTCTAATTTCAATGTTTCATAAAAATATCCATCATCTAATACTACTGCCAATCTATTCTTTGTATCTTTTGATAATTTTTTTCCAAAAAATTCTATCTTATCATTGTCGCTTTTTATCAAAGATAAGATTGACTTAATTGTAGTAGATTTTCCTGAACCATTAGTTCCTATAAACCCCACTATATGTCCTTTTTTTATTTTAAAAGATACCTTATCCAAGCGGAAATCATCATATTTTTTTGATAGGTTAGAAACTTCTAAAACTGTGTCCATATGTCCTCCTTAGCATTAAAGTAAATCATAAACATTCATAATTGTTGCTTTTTTCATTTTCAATCTCCTTTCATATATATTGTCTTCATTGACACAGAAAAATATAACACGCCAAAACTTTCCCCTTAAAAATTTTTCATAAACGACATATATTTATCACAAACAACCTAATTAGATGTACTATCAATAAAAAAAGAGCCTGATAAACTCAGGCTCTATAATAATAACTCTGTATAAAAATACTTTTCTTTAACCGAATAGCTAATTTTACCATTATACTTTTTTACAATTTCTTCTACATTTTTCAATCCATATCCATGTCTTTTTTTATCATTTTTACTTGTTTTTAGTTTAGTCACTTTTTCTATGTTATGAGTAATTCCGCAAGAATTTTTTTGTTTAAAATAAAACTTACTATCTATTTGTTCCATCGAAATAATTATTTTTCTATTATTTACGTCCAATTTTTCGCAAGCCTCAATAGCATTTAATAATAGATTATAAATGCAAATAGCTATATCAAAATTTTTCTCATGATTAATAATATCTATATTAAAATCTAATTTAAATTCTATTTTATCCTCGTCTAGGCGGTTAGTAAAATCATTTATTATAGCATTTATAACTGAGTTAGATGTCTTACCCTTAGATTTCATACTTGTATTATTCTTGATTTTATTTATATAGTTATTTGCTTCTTCTATGTCTTTTTTATTCAATAAATCTTCTAAAATAATAAGGTGAGCATTTAAATCATGTCTAAATTTTCTAACATCTTCATCTCTCTTTATAACCAGATTCAAATACTCTTCTTGCTTTTTTAAAAGATAATTATATTCTTCTTTTTCTTTAGTGAGTATTTTGTTTTTTCTTCTAATATTGCGAAAACTAGTCAAAACAAACATAAATGCTAAAACGAAAACCATTATATTAATAATCATCTCAAAAAAATTACCATTAAATATCATGTCTAAGCCTCATACTTTCTAGTATAAAATCTTCATAAGATTCCTTAAATTTTTTCTTATATAATCTGCCAATAGTAAGTTTTTCATTTATAGGGCTCACAATTACTACGTTTCCTTCAACCTTAACATACATTAGATTGACCATGTAAGATTTATGTATTCTACAAATATGGTAATCTAATAATTTCTTTTCCCAATCTCCAATCTTACCAGATATTATAAAACTACCTTTTGCCGTAAATAGTTTTATATAACTTCCTTCAGCCTCTATATAATAAAGCTCACTAAGTTTTACATATGTGGAATCATCATTTTCTTTGAACTTAATCAGAAAATCTTTCCTAAGCTCTGACAAAACTATTTTTATATACTTTGCAATTTCCTCTTCTACAATCGGTTTTCTACAAAAGCCTAAAGTTTTCATACTAAAACTATTCCAAACTTCTTCCTCATGAGAAGATACAAAAACAATTCGCCATACTTTATTACTATGTAAAACTTTATTCATTATTTCTATACCATTCATACCAGAAAGCTGTATATCTAAGAATAATAAATCAATAGTTTCCCCTTTATATTCTAACAATTCTTCTCCGCTGTGCATTAATAGGCATTCATAATTATCATATTTTTCTTCTAAATAACTATCTATAGCAAACTTTATTTGTTGTATAAAATAATCCTCATCATCACAAATTCCAATATATAATTTTTCTCTGTCCATAAAACTAGTTTCCTCTATATATTTTTAATAATTATACACAAAACGCAGATAAATAGAAAGTTTTAAAACAAAAAAGGACAGCAAGCTGTCCTTTTTTGTTTGGTTATATAAAGTATGAAATAGTGAAAAAATCTTATTCGTAGGCTGTAACCTCTGTATAAAACTTAGAGTAATCAGTTCTCTTCTCAGCTGTAAATGCTATAGCTGCTCTTGGATGCTGATTAGCCTGTCCTGTAATAATATATTGAATATCAGAGCCCCATGTAACACCACTCTTTTTAAGTGGAACCATATGGTTCTCAATAAATTTGAAAATATTAGCAATCTTATACTTAGGATTTCTAAGGAATCCAAGTAATAATTCTGTACAGCAGTTTCCTGCGCCTCTACCCATACCATTAACAGTTGCATCTAAGTAGCTAATACCGATGCTTGCTGTCTGAATTGTATTGGCAAAAGCTAACTGTTGATTGTTGTGAGCATGAATACCAATTGACTTATTGTACTTCTCGCCTATTGCTAAGTATTTCTCAGCTAAGCGACACATCTGCTCTGGGAATAGGGAGCCATAGCTATCAACTAAATAGATTACATTGGCTGAGCTCTTACCAAGCAATTCAAGAGCTAAGTCAAGTTCTGTTTCAGAAGCTGTTGAAATAGCCATAATATTAACAGTTACCTCATAACCCTTCTTAGCAAAATCCTCTATCATCTCAATAGCTGCAGGAATCTGGTAGATATAAGTAGCGACTCTAATGAGATCAACCACACTCTCTGACTTTGGTGGGATATCATTAAGATCTGTTCTACCTACATCTGCCATAACTGCGATCTTAAGATCTGTATTATTCTCGCCAACAATAGCGCGAATATCTTCTTCATTACAAAACTTCCACTTACCGAAGTCCTTTGGATCAAATACTTCCTTAGAAGCCTTATAACCAAATTCCATATAATCTATTCCAGCTGCTACATTTGTCTTATATAAATCACGGACGAAGTCATCTGAGAACTCAAAATTATTAACGAGTCCTCCATCACGTAATGTACAGTCAACTACTTTAATGTCTGGTCTAAACGACGTTAAATCACCTTTTTGTTCCAACATATCACTTTCCTCCTTAACAAGATTTCCTAATGAAAATGCATTTACTTCTCACATTTACTACATATCTTTTTTACTACATATCTTTCTTACTACATATCTTTTTTCTTTGTTGCATTTTCTTTATTCGCTTTAAAGCGTTACGCTTTAAAGTACTAAACTGAATTATAATCATTTTTATTCTTTATGTCAACCTAATTTGTGAAAAAAAGTGGTAAAGTTTTATACCTTACCACTTGTCAATTTCTTATTGAATTTTCTAGACTTCAAGCTTCATATCGCCCTCTTTAACCCAACCAATTTTTCTAATAATTAGGTCAAAAATCAAGGCAAATACTGCTGGTAAAACTATGCAAATTAGTACTAAACCAATCCAGTCAAAGGCTGTAATTGAAGTCTTAAGTCCCTTTGCTATATCTCCAACCCAACCTGTATAAACACCAAGAGGGCCCACTAAACCACAAGTTCCCATACCTGAAGAAATTGCTGCACCATTCATCTCTAAATGGAAGATGCAAGTTGCAATAGGTCCTGTAATAGCTGATGCAAGAATTGGCGCAAGCCAGATCTTAGGATTCTTAACTATATTACCCATCTGTAACATAGAAGTACCAATTCCTTGTGAAACCAAACCGCCCCACTTATTCTCTCTAAAAGAAATCACTGCAAAGCCCACCATCTGAGCACAACATCCTGCCACTGCTGCACCCCCTGCAAGGCCAACTAAACCAAGCGCCGCACAGATTGCCGCAGAGGATACTGGAAGGGTTAGGAAAATGCCCATAAAGACGGAAACTATTATTCCCATTAGGAATGGCTGCAAATCCGTAGCCCACATAATAATATTTCCAAGCCAAAGAGCTGCCTTACCTATTGGTGGCGCAATTAGACTTGAGACAATAATTCCCACAACTACAGTAACAATCGGTGTTACAAGAATATCTATCTTTGTTTCCTTTGATACTAACTTTCCTGCCTCAGCAGCAATAATAGATATAAAATATACTGCTAAAGGACCGCCAGCTCCACCTAAGGCATTGGCTGCAAATCCCACTGATACCATAGAGAAAAGCACAAGTGGAGGACACTTTAGGGCATAACCTATTGCAAGTGCCATAGCTGGACCACTCATAGCTGATGCTAAACCACCGATTGTATAATCAGTTCCACTAATAGTTGCTATTGTCTTTGTTAATAAGCCAATGGAAAATTGTGTTCCAATGGCATTAAGTATTGTTCCTATTAAAAGGGAACAAAAGAGACCTTGGGCCATGGCTCCTAAGGCATCTACACCGTATCTTTTTACAGATATTTCGATGTCTTTTTTCTTCAAAAAGTCTTTAACTTTTCCCATAAATCCTCCGCACTTTAAATTCATAAGTGTAATTAAATCCACTCTTTAATTCTATTTTTTTACTACATTTTCCAAGAAATCATCCATTAAGCTATTAAGTCCATTTAGATATTCCCTGGCATTGCCAAACTTTCTTTTTGTAACCTTCCATCTAAAGTTAGCATCCCTAACACTAAATGCTAGAGCCCCGCCAAATCTAGCTAAAAATTCATCAAGGGCTTCCACATCAATTTCTGATTTTGGTGAAATGGACATGTTAGTAAACCACTGAGAATTGCCGCTTTCGCCTATGGCATTGTGAAGGCCACCCTTAATTTCAATAAAGCCAATCTTGTGAGCCTTGGCTTTAATAAGAGCAATCATAGTTAAATTATGGGCTGCCGCTGGGAGCTCTCCATATCTATCTACTAATTCATCTTCCATATCATTTAGCTCTTCCATAGTTTCGATGTTTGCAATTCGCTTATAGGCATCAAGCTTTTGATACTCACTTCTAATATAAGTAGAAGGAATAAAGGCATCTACGTCTAAGTCGATTGTTGTCTCGAAATCGTATTCATTTTTAATACCCTTAAGCTTATTAACGGCCTGATTTAACATTTTACAATAAAGGTCGTAACCTACTGCTGCCATGTGTCCATGCTGGCTTCGGCCAAGTACCGAACCTGCACCTCTAATTTCTAAATCCTTCATGGCAATCTTAAAGCCGCTACCAAAGCCTGCAAATTCCTTGATTGCCGACAATCTCTTCTCTGCAATTTCAGAAATCATTCTGTCTCTTTTATACAAAAGGAAAGCAAAGGCAGTTCTGTTGCTTCGACCAACTCTACCTCTTAACTGATAAAGAGTAGATAGACCGAAGTTATCTGCATCCTCAATAATCATTGTGTTACAGTTAGAAATATCCATACCTGTCTCAATAATTGTTGTACATACCAGCACATCAATTTCATGATTAATAAAGTCTGTCATGATTCGCTCAAGCTGGCGTTTGTCCATCTGACCATGAGCTATTGCTACATTTGCATCAGGAACAAGGGACTCCACGTGAGCCGCCATATCCTCAATTCCCTTAACCTTGTTATATACATAGAAAACCTGACCATCTCTTGCAAGCTCACGATTAATAGCCTCTCGAATCATCTCATCGTTATGCTCTGTAACGAAGGTCTGAATAGGAATTCTATCCACCGGTGGCTCCTCTAAAACGCTCATATCTCTAATTCCCACTAAACTCATGTGAAGAGTTCTAGGAATTGGAGTTGCTGAAAGTGTAAGTACGTCAATATTTTCCTTAAGCTTTTTTATCTTTTCCTTATGAGTTACGCCAAAGCGCTGTTCCTCATCAATAATAAGTAGACCTAAATCCTTAAACTCCACATCCTTTGAAAGAAGTCTGTGAGTTCCTATTACAATGTCTACAGTGCCCTTCTTTAGCTTAGCCACCGTCTCCTTATTTTGAGCGGAGGTCTTAAAGCTTGATAACTGCTCCACTGTAACTGGGAAGTCCTTTAGTCTTTCCTTGAAGTTGTTAAAATGCTGATTACAAAGCACGGTAGTTGGCACAAGATAAGCCACCTGCTTGCTATCCTGAACTGCCTTAAAGGCCGCTCTAATAGCAACTTCTGTCTTACCATAACCTACATCCCCGCAAATCAGTCTATCCATAACTCTAGGACTTTCCATGTCCTTTTTAGTATCATCAATGGCATTTAACTGATCTAGAGTCTCCTCGTATGGGAACATTTCCTCAAATTCCTGCTGCCAAACAGTATCCGCTGTAAACTCGTAGCCCTTAATCTTTGAACGTGTGGCATAAAGCTCAACTAAATCCTTTGCCACCTCTTCAACCGCCGACTTAACCTTACTCTTGGTCTTTGACCATTCCACAGAGTTAAGCTTATTAAGCTTAGGCTTTTTCTCTACGTCTGCCGCGGCATATTTTTGCAATCTATCTAACTGAGTGGCAAGAAGGAATAAATTACTATTACCATCATAGGCAATCTTTACGTAATCCTTCTCCACGTCATTAACCACAATCTTTTCAATACCCTTATAGATACCAAGACCGTGAGTCTCGTGAACCACGTAATCCCCTACGTTTAAGTCGTTAAAGCTAGCGATAGAGTTGCCATTTTTCTTGGCCTCCTTCTTACGCTTAAGTCTCTTCTTTTCCCTATCTGTGAAAATGTCACTCTCAGATATACATACAAACTTTAGTAAAGGATATTCAAAGCCCGCATGTAAACTACCATAAGTCACCATAATAGTGCCCTGCTTTATAGGCTTTGTAAAATCATCACTATAATAACTCTCAATCTCAAGACCTGCTAAATCATCCACGATTCTCTTAGCTCTAGTCCTTGAACTAGAAACCAAAACCACGCTGTATTTATTCTTCTTATACTTGGCAAGATCATTGGCAAGCATCTCAAAACTATTATTATAAGAACTAATAGTTCTTGTTTCTAGATTCATTGAAAAGTCGATTTTATTCAATTTATAAGTGTAGTCAAGAGCAGACAGTGTCAGCTTTTTAAAGTCCTTAAGTCCTGCCATAATTTCATCCATAGGACGAATCAAACCAGTCTGACAAGGAAGCACCATACCACAAGAAAGTCTGTGCTTCATGCTTTCCTCATACTCATAGCTTACTAAATCAGACTTTTCCTTTAATCTATGTAATTCATCAAGAACGATTAAAGTTTTACCCTTTGGCAAATAGTCTGCAAAGCCCACAGTTTCACTTGAGAAAGCCTTAATAAACCTAGAATAATCCCCGGTTCTTTTAGCATCTGCCACAAGTTTTCTAATGGCATTACCTGCATCAATATCTTCCTTACTACGTCTCTTTTTTTCAATATTAAAAACCTGTAACTGTGCTTTAGCTTCCTTTTCAATAAGTTCTAATCCTTCTTCAATTTCCTCCTCTGTGAAAATGTATTCCGTCGCCGGAAATACTCTTATTTCCTTTACTTTCTCAATAGAGCGCTGACTGTCTACATCAAAGTATCTAATAGAATCAATCTCATCATCCCAGAGCTCAATTCTTACTGGAGTCTCACTGGTGAATGGGAAAATGTCAATAATACCACCACGTATAGAAAACTGGCCTCTTCCCTCAACCATAGGCATTCTCTCATAACCTATCGCCACAAGTTTTGACTTAATCTTATCTAAATCTAAGACGTCATCTGTCTTAAAAACTAAAGTACTATCAATGTATTTTTCAATTGGAATTAAAGTATCTGAAAGAGCATCAATTGTGGTAACAATAGTTAACTTGTCCTCATTGATAATCTTATTTATAACTTCAATTCTCTGTCCCACAATTTGCTTTCCGGAAATGTCTGCATTGTAAAAAATCGCATCCTTAGCTGGATAATACGATACATTTTCATTAAAAAATGCCGCATCCTCAGCTATCTTTCTAGCCTTCACTTCGTCAGAGCTTACAATAAGTAGGAAATTATAATCGCTAGCAATTGCAGAGGCTAAATGCACCTTTTGCGTATCTATGCAGCCTGATATAGATACAAGTTTTCCGCCTTTGCCATCTAGAACTGTATTTAATTCCTTAATGCCTTCTAGCTTACGTATTGGATCGTAAAATGTATCCATAAGTTTCTCCTTTTAACCTAGCCTGTTTAACTATCTACTAATTAAACTTATTCATGGCAAATTCAGTACCTTCCGCCATAATTGTTTCAATAGCCTCGCAAGCTCTCTTCTTTGCATCTTCTAAAGTCTTTTCATCTTCTTTGTTAAATCTACCAAGTACCCAATCTGCAAGGTCCCAGCCAGAAGGCTTGTTGCCTACACCAAACTTAACCCTCTTAAAGCCGTCACTGCCTAGATGAGCAATAATGCTTTTAATACCATTATGTCCGCCAGCACTTCCCTTAGGTCGAATTCTTAATTTGCCTACATCTAAACTAATATCATCAAAAACCACAATAAAATCCTCAATATCAGCCTTGTAATAATCCATTACCGCTCTTATGCATTCACCAGAATTATTCATATAAGTAAGAGGTTTTACAAGTACTACCTTCTCACCGTTAATTACACCTTTACCAAGCATTCCCTTAAACTTTGAATTATCAATGTCAATATTATGCTTACTTGCTAACTCATCTATAACTGCAAAACCTGCATTATGTCTTGTTTTTTCATATTCTTTTCCTGGGTTTCCTAAACCTGCTATTATATACATATTTTACCTCACAATAATCCTTTATAAAATGTTTTTATATGTCTAAATCTTATCACCAAAAGCAAAAGTCAACAAGAATAAAAAACTACTATAAATTATATAAATATTATGATATAATTTTTTTACATTTGAAAACATCAAACTATATATAGGCTACAAACTAATGACAAAGCCGGATGTTTTCCAAAAGGAGGAACATATGCTTGTATTGCAAAATGTTAATAAACATTACTCAAGTATTACTGCCGCAAGTAATCAAAATATTAGTCTTGAGGCAGGAAATGTGTACGCCCTACTAGGTCCAAACGGTAGCGGTAAATCAACATTTATGAAGATGATAACAGGACTTGTAAAGCCTGATAGTGGAACTATTCTTTACAAAGGTCAGCCATTATCAAGTCAATCAAAATTAGACATTTCTTATATGCCAACTGAAAGTTATTTTTATTCATATATGACTGCGAAAGATATTTGTAAGTACTTTAGTGATTTCTTTCCAGATTTTAATCCTAATAAATTCTACGCCTTTTTAAATGACATGGAATTACCTGATAATTTAAAAGCTTATAAAATGTCTACAGGTATGTTAGCAAAATTAAAAATTGCTGTTTCACTTTCTCGAAGCTCTGGTCTTATGATGCTTGATGAACCTTTAAATGGTATTGATATTATTTCAAGAGAACGTATGACAGCAACTATTGCAGCCAACTCAGGTCCAGGAAGAATCATGATTGTATCTTCTCATTTAGTTGATGAGTTAGAGACTGTTTCTACTCATGCTATTTTCATTAAGCAAGGTAGTATCGTTGCTGCTGGTTCAATTGAAGAACTACGTAATCAAACTGGTTTAGGTCTTGTAGATATTTACAAGAGAATTTACGCTTAAGGAGGATATCATGTTAAAGTTACTTAAATATGAGATTAGAAAAAATATTGCACCGCTTATGCTTTTCTTTTTAGCATTAGCCTTACTTGAGGGCTATTTCTTAATATGCTATAGCAATAGAGATTATGAAGCTATTGATTTAGCGATTGTACTTTTAGTATTTGCTACTTTCCTTTCATTCTTTATTGTATTTGCTCTAGCAATTAGTTCTTATAGTAGAGAATTAAAAAATAAGACTATATATCTTATTTTTATGACACCTAACTCAACAATTTCAATCATACTTTCAAAGCTTATACATGCAATTTTAACAGCCTTTGTTGTAGCTTGTGTATTTGCTATTATTGGAATTTGGGATATTAACCTTTATATTGATCTTTTTGATGCTGGTCAGATTTCTGCAAAAGATGTATTAGATGTGGTTTTAGCAAGCTTTAATACAAGCATTTCCTCACTAATACTTACAACAATATTTACCGTTATTAGCGTAGTAATTGTTTTCTTAACTTATGTTGTAATGGGTTATTTATCAATAACAATTTCGGCAACACTCCTTTCAAACAGCAAGGCAAAAGGACTTCTTTCACTAACAATTTTTATTGTATTTGTTATTGTTTATGCTCTTATTGTAAATATGCTACCAAAACTTAGTACTTATCCTGAGACTGTTTTAGAGTACTTATATTCTATTTTGCCACAAATCATTTTATCTGTTATTTCTATAATTCTTATGATTTGGGGAACTTCTTACTTATTAGACAAGAAGATTAGTTTATAAATTCTTTGTTTATTAGTTCTTTGTTTAAACAATAAAAATGCTTGCAATCAATAACTCCTTATTCCACTTGGAATAGATTGGAATTAATGATTGCAAGCTTATTTTTTATGTCAGTTTAAAGCTAAGTATTAATTCATTAACTGCTTTTACTAAACTTATTTTATTCTTCCTCTTCCTTTTTTCTAGCTGCTGCTGCACCTGCTGCAATTGCTGCAGATACTCCAGCTAGTGCAATTCCGATTACGAAATTATTTCTATCAGCTGTAACAGTTGTATCTGCTGCAACTTCTGTTGTATTGCTAGCTGCTGTAGAAGCTTCTGTAGCACTTGCTGTTGTTGCATCAGCTACTACTACGTCTGTATCTGCTGCTACTTCGCCAGTTGTATTTTCTGTTGAAGGCTCTTCTGTTGAAGGCTCCTCTGTTGAAGGCTCCTCTGTTGAAGGCTCCTCTGTTGAAGGCTCCTCTGTTGAAGGCTCCTCTGTTGAAGGCTCCTCTGTTGAAGGTTCCTCTGTTGAAGGTTCCTCTGTAGGAGTCTCAGCATTTACTAAATTAAATGATGTATTTGCAACACCATCTACAGAAACAATAGCAACATCATGTGATCCTACTGAAAGTTGCTCTAAGAACTCTGGATTGAGTTCTACTATTGTTGAACCTTCTGTTACTGTGTAATTAGAAGGATCAACTATTTCACCATCAACTGTAACTCTTCCGAATTTACTAATATCTGCTGCAGATCTTACCACTAATCCTTCACCTACAGTTACTGTTGAATTTGCACCATCTAATACTTCATAATTAATGCAATTTAAGCCACCATCTTCAATGATATCTAATACAAAATCTTTACCAACGAAGTTTACAAAGCTAATTTCTGTACCATCATTTAATTTAGCTTCTGTAAGTAATGTTGACCATGATACTCTGTTAGATGTATCAACTGCATTACCTTCAGAATCAACTGAACCATATTCATAGCTTAATGTAGACTTTCCACCAAGAGATGAATTCCATCCCTCATCGCAGATGAGAAGCTTTGATTCACCATCATAGAAATCTGTTGTTTCAATTGTTGTATTGTAGAATACTACTTCGGCTGTATTAGCCTGCCATGGTCTACCAAAGTAACCCTGCTTAGACTTCTTTGTTGAAGCTGTATCAACACCTGGTGTTGTTGATGTAACTGTACACTCATACATTAAGTAACCTCTACCAGAAGACTGCTGAGCTGCTGTAATGTAGAAAGTATCATTTGCATCCTCACTTGTATTAGCTACTAAATCACACTGATAGAAAATAGCTTCCATACCACCAAAGATGTAATCTGTTCCACCATAAATCTGGCACTGATCAAATACTACTGTAGAATCAGTTCCACCATAAAGAGTATCCTGTCTACCGATGAACTTACAATTATCAAAATATGTATCTGAAACATTGCTTACGATTGCAAGAGCTGCTGCTCTTTCTACATAAGCCTTTGCCTGAACTGCTGTTGAACCAACTTCGTAGTCATTTCTTGCACCCTTTGATTCACCCTTAGCACTGCTAAGTGCAACGATTGTATCGTTAGCTGCAAGCTCTGACTGATACTGGTTAAATGAGTTCTCAAAAATAATTCCATCTGCGCCAAAGCCATCTGCATATACAACTACTGTTGCATTCCAGTAGCTTCCGTTTGTTGTACCAGAACCTGGATTCTGGAATGAATAATAACCATTGTATGTATTAACATCTAATAAATCTGCGTTATACTTACAATTCTTATCCATACTATAGTATGCATAACCATGTCCATAGTATGATGTAATTCTAACTGCTGTATCTACGATATCAACACCTGAATTTGTAAGATCTGTACTTGCTGCATCTCCTGCTGCATTTACTAAATTAACATTGTCAACGTCAATAACAAGCATTTCCTGATATGTACCTGGATCAATTACAATTGTAACTTCCTGGTCATCTGTTCTTTGCATTGTTCTTGCTGCATCAAGTGCATCATTAATTGTCTGATAATCCTTATCTTCACCTACTGTAATAACGCTCTTATACTCTGTTGGAGTTACAACGCTAATCTCTGTGAAGTATGTCTGACCACCGTTTGACTTAATTGTCATTGTGCCATCCTGGCTTGCAACAACCTCTGTCTGTTCAATTAAACTTGTTGAACCTGACTTATTAGCTACTGTTACATCGCCTGCTGTAAAGTAAGCGCTATAGCAGTATGATAATGTTACGATATCGCCAGCCTTAACTGGTACTTCAATTGTACCATTTACTGTATTACCTTCAGCATCTGCTGATTCGTTAAGAAGAAGGTATGTCTTGTTCTCTAATACATTTTCATTAAGAGCTAAACCATAGTAGTAATTGCTACCATTAATTGTCTCGATACCATTTCCATCATATGCCTTATTGTAAACTGAGAAATTCCAATCTGTAACATCATAGAACTTAACTTCTACGCTATTACCTGTCTTATCAGCTGTGTTATCATATGAACCAAGCTTTAAATCATATGTTGGAGCCTGCTCGTATGCATAGTTACCAATACCTGTAACCTTAATTGAATACTGACCTTCTCTTAAGGAAATATTATCGCCATAATTATATGTATAAACATAGCTTGTACCATCTTCGTAAGTATCATTAATATTAGTTAATGTAATTACTGCATTCTTAGCATCTTCACTTGAGATACCTGCAAGTGTAATTGTTGCATCATATGTATCCTTAGCTGCAAATTCAATATTCTTTACAGCATCTCCATCTGTTTCAATTGATGTTGTTAATAATGTGTAATCAGCAGCATCTGTTGCTACTACTTCGTATGTAACACCAGCCTCAACCTTTAATGTGAAAGATAAATCACTATTAATTGTTAATTCTGGAACATAAATCTTATCTGCTTTAAATGCTAATTGTACCTTTGCAGCCGCATCTGCACTAATACCTGTAATATTACCTGTAATTGTTACAAGCTCTACTGGATTGATTACAAAATCAAGGCTAAGTGACTCTACATCTGATGAAACACTTAACTTATCCTGGCTTGCAATAACATAACCATTAGCATTCTTTAATGTTACTTCATAATCAAATGACTGATAAAGGAAAGCTTTATATGAGCCATCTGCTGCTACTTCAGCAACTGTTTCTCCACCTGTCTGCTTATTAGTAAATACTAAGCTGTAACCTGATGGAGCTGCTGTTCCAAGACCATTAGGATCTGCATATGTAGATGTACCTGTAATCTTAACTGGAACTGTGTGAACTCTTGTTGCTCTTGCAATTACTAACTTTTCGTTAGTACAGTATAACTTATATGTGCCTGATTCAGCAGCATAGAATGTTGCTTCTTCAAGACCAGCACTGTTTGTAAAATTAAATGTCTGAATATTTCCACTTGGAGATACTAAATAATATGTAGCATCACCACTGTTTGAACCAAGCATTAATGTTAAAATATCATTTTCAACTAATGTAAAGTTCATATATACAGAATCTGTTGATGAATTGTTAGAATAAATGTAGCCCTTGTATTCATTACCAGCTGCATCCTTCTTACTCTTTTCATCATATCTAGTTAAGTTTGTGTTAGTTGTTCTATATCTGTTGTTTGTCTTACCGCCAGCACAGAAATAAATGAATTCGTTACCTTCTGTATCATAAATAGTAAAGTCACCAATATTTACACCAGAAGTACCAGCTGCAACACTTGAACCGTAAAATGCTGTCTGAATGCTTTCTGTAAGTAAGTTGTTGTAAACCTCACTATCTAATTGTTCTGCACCAAAGTCAACTACGTCGATTTTTCCATTTCCTGCCTGTGTTGGGTCTGTTGATCTAGCCTCAGTCAATGAAATCTCCTTAATATATGTATTAGAATCGATTGAAAGTACAATTGATTCTGTTTCTTCATCAGTAGTTCCTGTAACTGAATAGTTGTTCCATGAACTTGCTTCAGTTGTTGTAAGTGTAGCACCATCTACACTCATTGTTGCGCCATTATAAGCTACTACATTAAGTGTGTAGTTTGAATATGAACCTACAGGAATAGTAATTATTGTACCAGCATTAGCCTGTGTATCAGAACTTCTAGCTGCTAACTTACCATTTGTAGCATCAATTGTTAAGCCTTCAAATGTACCTGTACCATTATTAGCTCCCTGAAGTGCTAATGAATATGCACTAGATAAATTTGTGTTAGACTGATTAAAATTCCATGTTGTTGTTGTAGCTACATAAGGATTTGGTGTAACTGTAATTTCATGAATCCATGTTCCACCTTCAGCCACACTAAATGTAACCTCTCCAGCTCCGCCTGTATAATTATAAGTTAATACATCGCCCTCTGATTCAAGCTTAGCATTCTGTCCCTGCTCGCCATTCATGTAAAGAACTGGTGTACCACCATAGTAAATACATGTCTGTACATTAATTGTACAAGGTCCTGCTACCTTTACAGTAATTTCTGCGCCCTCTCCCATAGTTAAACCATGTGCGCCATTATTAGCTGTATTTTTTACAAATGTTACTAAACCTAAACTTGTACCTGGAGTATGTTTGTAATCGCTTCCATCTAATTTAGCAAAAGTCATTGTGTAAGTTTCACCCTTTACGGCTTCTGTTGCAGTTAAACCATTGCTTAACTCAGCAGCCTTTACACTTACCAAGCTTCCAGAAAATGGAATTGAAGCGATAACTAAAACAAATGCTAATACCCCTACAAGCACTCTCTTAAAGTTTTTAAACTTCATTGTGTTGTCCTCCCGTTATAAATTGTTTATATACTTCAAGCCCGTCTACGAACCCTTGCGGTGGTTCTTTTGTCTATTGTTATGATTATACATAAAAAAGGTCATTCCCCAAGATGCTATATTATTTTTTTATGCTCTATCATTGGTTATTTATTAAAAGACCCTTTATTAATTTAGTAATAAAGGGTCCTTTTATTGATATAAAGCTTAAGACTTTCCTTAGCTAAATTACATTATGCATTTTTTCTCTTTTTGCTAGCAATAAATGCTACTGCTGCTAAAACCATAAGGCTTACATAAACAACTGGCATTGCGCTATCGCCTGTCTTCTCATTAGTTGTTGATACTACGCTTGAATCTGCTGCTACTTCTGACTTACTTACTACAGCTGTATCTGCTGCAACATCACCTGTTGTAGCGCTTGCTACTGTAATTGTTGCTGTTGCGCTTCCGTCTGTTGAAACAATTTCTACAGTATGAGTACCTGTAGCAAGTGTTGCTGAATAAGCTGCATTAAATGTAACGATTGTTGAACCTTCTGTTACTACATAGTTACTTGGATCAACTTCAACGCCGTCAACTAATACCTTAACAAACTTAGCAAAATCTGCTGCTGATCTTACTACAAAGCTTTCGCCCTGAGTAACAACTACACCATCACCATCAAGTACTGCATATGTTACATCTTCATCAGCTGCAACTTCGTTTATTAAACCTGTTGTTACATTTTCTGAAACAGTAATTTCCTTAGATGCTGTAAGTGTACTTGCGTTAAGTGTTGCACCTGTTCCCTCTGCAGCCTTATCTGTTAAGACTAAGAGACCGTTCATATTAATTGTTCCATCTTCATTACGAGTTACAGGTAATTCGCTGTAAACATGTGTTGTATAATCCATACCTGTATTTACTGATTCAAACCAATCACTTGTTACTGTTGTTGAAGCATCCTTTGATTCTCCTGATGCTGACTTCCAGAAGTAGTTTGTTGACTGGTAAACCTTTGTTGAATCCTGATTACCTACAAGCTTAATATTTTCAGCATTATCAGTATTCTGTGTTCTGAATGAAAGAATACCTGATGCAGAATAATCTGTGTTTGCTGCTGTATTTGTATAAAGTGCTACGTTGTTAGCTTCATTATTAAATGATGTAGACATACTAATCTGAATATCTGGGCAAGAGTTTGAATCAATACCCTTTGACTTGTTATCAAATGCTACACAGTTATAAAGGATATGATAGCCTGTCATTGAATCGCCACCCATCTTAAATCCATTACCGTTACCAGCATTTGTACCATCAAGTAGATATCCATTTGCATATGCTACTGAATTCTTAATTGTTACTACACCAATTGCACCTGACTGAACCTTTGCGAAAAGATCCCAACCATCATCGGCATTATTATGTGCAATACAACCATCAAATACGTTTCCATCGCCACATGTTAACTTAGCTGCAAAACCATCAGCATCTTCATAACCATGATCGTGGTTATTGTAAGATGTACAGTTAAGAATTAAGTTGTATGAAGGCCATGTTGACTTATCTGCATCATTTGCAGAAAGTCTTGAAATCTGAAGACCTGTGTTACCATTTTCATAAGTCTCTACATTATCTACTGTGTTATAGCTACCACTTAAATGGATACCATCCTTACCATCAGCTGACTCTGTAACGTCAATACCCTGGATATACCAGTAGTTACCTGCGATTTCCATTGCATGTCCACTTGCATTCGCACCACTAATAACTGGTCTTGTGCTTGCATCTGGATCTGCGATTAAGTAAATAAGTGCATTTTCTGTACCGTTTGTTCCTCTTGGAATTGTTACAGTACTTGTATACTTATATGTACCTTCCATCATTACGATTGTCTGACCTGGCTGAGCATACTTAATTGCTGTCTGTAAATCAGCTGGGTCTTCCTTGCTACCTGTACCATTAGCGTTTGGAGATACATAAATTGTTTCACCATTATATGCATTGTATGTTACTGTCTTAGCAATTGTGATTTCATCATAATTACTCATTACCTTATATTCACCAGGAACATAATTATCATTTGCATCATACTTAACTGTAAATGTATTGCTACCTAAGTTAAGTGTTGTTTCTACTTTAACCTGCTCATTAGCTGTTACAGTTACTTCCTTAATAGCTTCGCCATTCTGGTAAACTGTTGCTACACCATCTGCGTTAGCTGTGAACTGTAATTCGTAAGTAGACTTATTTGTTGTAGCTGCTGAATCAATTGTTGCTACTGTTTCAATTGTTTCAACTGGCTGCTCTTCTGCAGGAGCATCATTTTCAGGACTAACAGTTGTAAATGTTACATCTGAGAATGTTGCCTGAGCATATCTTGATACGAAGAAACCTACATAAACTGAATCTGAATCAATCTGTGAAAGAGCTTCTGTATCATAATACTTCTTTGTTACTGAATAAGAACCATCTACTGATTCGTAAGTTACAAAATAACCTGTGTTATTCTTCTGAATTGTTAAATACATTTCTGTAATATTCTGATCAGAAGTTGTATTAACACTATTTCCGATTACATTTGATGAATCAGAATATCTCTGCTCTAAAGGATAAGCTGATGATGTGAAATTGTTATTAATTGTATCTGTATCATTAGCTTCCATTAAAGAAATATTTTCTGCTGTTATACCTGTCTTTTCAAGTGATTCAATACCGATTTTCTGTGTAACCTTTGTTGCTGTTGTATCTGTTGTTACATTTCCATCAGCATCTACATAATATTCTGTCTTTGTTACTGCTGCAAAATATGCATTGTTCCAACCAGAACCACCAAGCTGATCTGCTGCCATAAGACCAAATGCTTCCTGACCATTTGATAAATACCACTGATCAACTGTTACCTTTGCTCTTAATGTAAAGTTCATGTTAGATGGTACTTCTGTGTAATAGAATGAAAGTCCATCATATGAAGCTGGTACAAACTTACCATCATTACCTGAACCTGTAAGCTTACCGTTTGTTAACTTACCAGCTGTTAACTGAACATAACCATCAGCGTTTAAATCACCAACCTTAGTAAAGTTAGATGAATTAGCACCATTACCATAAGTAATTGTACCCCAAACTGTCTGAGCTTCCTTAGTTGCCTCTACCTCATCGCTTACTGTACCATTTGTTGTTGTAGCTGGTAAAAGTCTTACTGCCTGCACCTTAAATTTATAAGTAGTGCCAACTGTTAAACCTGTTACTGTATATTCTGTATCAGTAATTGCATCAGCAGCAACAACATAATTTTCCCCATCTGTGCTATAAGAAACGATATAAGAATCAGCCTCTGTTACTGACTGCCATCCAATATATACGCTTCCGTTACCTGTACTTGCAGTTGTATTAATTGTAACTTCACTTAATGGAAGTACGAAATTTACAGAAACTGCATCACTAGTCTTATCATCTTCACCTTCACGATAAATGCTAACTGTTGCAGTATATGTTCCTGATGAACTAACTGTAAATGTCTTTGAACCTGTGCTACCTTCCTTTAAATACTTACTTGTCTGAGATTCTCCAGTAGTATCTGTAAGTGTTACATTAGCTCCATCTGCTCCATTTGTTCCGATTAAAGCATCGAAATCAACTGTTACTGTACCATCTCCATTATCTACTACATTTGTTACTGTAGGATTAGCAACTTCTGACCAATCTGCTCTTACTACTTCTGCTGCCTCACCTGAAGTTTCAGTAACTTCGATCTTAAAAATGTAATTATTGCCTTCTAAACCACCTAATGCATATGTTCCTGCTTCACTTAATGTAAGTGTTGAAACACATGGATCATTCTTAGCTAATGTCTCTGATGTCTGTGCTGCTACTTCTCCAGTTGATAGGTTGTAGATTGCCATGCTTTTATTATCAGCTCCACTTTCTGCCCACCAAATCTTTACTGTTGCACTTGCACTTGTTTTAAAGCTTACATAGTTCTTTCCTGCTTCTATATCTGCCTTTCCACCAAAGTTTAATCTCTGTTCTGATGTATATTCATCGGCAAATGTCTTTGAACTTGCATCAATCTTTGTCTTTGAACTTGCAACTATTGTGAAATAGTCATCATATGCAATTTCTTGTCCATCTGTATAAGTACCTGCAGCTGCTGCTGTAAGTGTTGATGTTTCGAATGTATTAACTGTTGATGTAACAGCTGGTGTTTCAGTAACCTCAATCTTAAAAATGTAATTATTGCCTTCTAAACCACCTAATGCATATGTTCCTGCTTCACTTAATGTAAGTGTTGAAACACATGGATCATTCTTAGCTAATGTCTCTGATGTCTGTGCTGCAACTTCTCCACTTGATAGGTTGTAGATTGCCATGCTTTTATTATCAGCTCCACTTTCTGCCCACCAAATCTTTACTGTTGCACTTGCACTTGTTTTAAAGCTTACATAGTTCTTTCCTGCTTCTATATCTGCCTTTCCACCAAAGTTTAATCTCTGTTCTGATGTATATTCATCGTCAAATGTCTTTGAACTTGAATCAATCTTTGTCTTTGAACTTGCAACTATTGTGAAATAGTCATCATATGTAATTTCTTGTCCATCTGTATAAGTACCTGCAGCTGTTGCTGTAAGTGTTGATGTTTCAAATACATGAGTATTTGAACTATCCTCATTGGCTCTTACGTTTACAACTGAAAAATCAGTTGGCATAAGACCAACAACCATGAGAATTGCCATTGCGATTGACATAATTCTCGCTCTCATCTTAGTCTTCATAGACCGTTCCTCCCATAAAATATATAATCACTAAACTCCTATTTATCAGCAATTCATTGCGTCCCACAAATTACTTCTCCTGCTGACATTTGCCATTATATCTAAAATTTAATTTTTTCGTCAACACAAGGGCTTGTGAAATTTTCACTAAAAACTAGAGGATTTTATTGTCTATTTTGACAGATATGTCAAATGATAGTACCACAGTACCATAAGACTAGTACTTAAATGTAAAATTTTCATGAATAAATTGTTATCAAAAATTTTATATTTTCCTTTTAAATAAGTACTTATTTCCTATAACTATAGTACTAACGATATATTAGTTGATACTTACCTACTATTGGTAGGTTTTATTTTCATATTCTTATAGATGCATAAAAATTATGTAATCTATACAATATTTCTGTAGTCTACTATATAGTATTGTATAAATTACACAAAAGTTTTTTAAATAATTCTTATATCATTAGTTTATTTATTATTTTATTATTATGTTATAATACATTTTTATAAATAGAAAATGGCCTCCTAATGCAAGGAAGCCATTTACATATTCGTGTCTTACAGCGCAAGTAGCTGTCATACACTTTTAAGTTTTTACATTATACGTAATGTGTGCCAATTGCGGTTTAGCTACATTAGAATAATCACTAAAATTACTCTTCAGCTGGTGTGTCGTCTGCTTTTTCGTAAGCTTCGAGCACTAATTTCTGAAGGTTGTCCCTTGTGGCTGTATTGATAGGATGAGCGATATCTCTATATTCACCATCAGTAGACTTTCTACTTGGCATAGCGATAAATAAACCCTTTTCGCCTTCAATAACCTTAATATCATGCACAACAAACTCGTCGTCGATTGTTACAGATACTACAGCCTTCATCTTGCCTTCCTTAGTAATCTTACGTACTCTTACGTCTGTAATATTCATAAGCACCCCTTCTGCCGCAACTTTTTTGCCGGCCAAACATATTAATATCCCTTCGTTACTAGTCAAGGAACTTTTTATATATCGTCTACCAGTCTATCCTTCTTACGGTTAATCCCTCCCAAGATTAACTATAAGTTAACTTGCTTTGATAAGACTGCAAACCGCACGATTAAAGTTTCCTGATATATTTACTAATTCGCGGGGTGCCTCATACGTTGTCTATTCTGTCCACGAACTTTAGTAACCAAATTAGTAATATAATGGGCTATCCTCTATGACGATCTGAGGACCTGCCTCGCCAACGTATCTTGCGTTAGCCTTAATAGTACTGTTGCTTTCTACGATGCAGTTCTCGATGTATGCATTATCACCGATATAGGCATTGTTTAAAATGATAGAGTTCTTAATTACAGCGTTATTTCCCACATAAATCTTCTTAAATAACACTGAATTCTCTACAGTACCATTTACTATGGAACCACTTGATACTAAACTGTTCTTTACATTTGCTCCAAAATTGTACTTTGCTGGAGGTAAATCTTCTACCTTAGAGTAAACATCTGGATACTGCTTAAAGAAGTAATCCCTAACATCCTTATTTAAGAAATCCATATTAGTCTTGTAATATGCATCTACAGTGGAAATGTTACTCCAATATGTATCGAGTTTATATCCATAAATCTTCTTAATATTCTTATATCTAACGAGGATATCTCTAACAAATTCATGTCTATCCTCTTCAGCCGCCTTTTCAAGTAATTCAATTAAAAGACGTCTTCTTATTACATAGATACCTGTTGATACTGTTGAAAGATTAGTCTCTAAAGGCTTCTCTTCAATCTCAGTAATTCTACCTTCATCAGTCATGGCAACAACACCGTAACGGTTAATATCACTTCTGTCAGTTAACTTCTTAACTACCATTGTAATATCAGCCTTCTTCTCGATGTGATATTCAAGTATCTTATTATAATCCATTTTATATACGCCATCACCTGATGCAATTACTACATAAGGCTCATGGCTTGACTTTAGAAAATGTATATTCTGATATATAGAATCTGCTGTTCCTCTATACCAGTTACTACTTTCAGCAGTTATTGTAGGTGTAAACACATACAAACCGCCCTGCTTTCTACCAAAATCCCACCACTTAGATGAACTCAAATGTGAGTTAAGTGATCTTGCATTGTACTGTGTTATAACAGCAACCTTCTGAATGCGGGAATTTGACATATTACTAAGAGCAAAATCAATACCTCTGTAACTACCGGCAATAGGCATTGCAGCAATAGCTCTCTTATTAGTCAATTCTCTCATCATTCTGTTGTTTCCGCCGGCTAAAATAATTCCTATCGCCTTCATTACTCTTCACCTGCCTTAATTAAAAATCCACCACTTGCTAACTGATTATCAGTATAATCAGAAGCAGTTGTCACTCCTGAAATTGCACTGTTCTTGCCAACCTTAATGTTGTCAGGAATAACTGTACATTCTCCAATTGTTACCAGGCCAGAGTTATAAATCTTTGGAAGCTTGATATTCTCAGCTTCTTCACCAACTCCAAGTTCAACATTGTCTCCGATTGTAACATCTTCAGCAATAATTGACTTATTAATGATTGTATTCTTACCAATCTTAGTATTATTCATAATAATTGAATCATGAACTTCTGCTCCCTCTTCAATTACTACGCCACTACCAATAACTGAGTTAAATACCTTACCATAGACTTCTGTACCATCTCCAATGATACTCTTCTCAATATAGGCATCTGATGCGATATACTGAGGAGGAATTGCATCATTACTTGTGTAGATCTTCCAGAATTCCTCATAAAGGTTAAAGATAGGAATAATATCGATAAGCTCCATATTAGCTTCCCAATAAGAACTAAGAGTTCCTACATCCTTCCAATAACCGTTATATTCATAAGCAAAGATTCTCTTATTACTATTAAAGCAATATGGAATAATGTGCTTTCCAAAATCGCACTCTTGCTGATCTTTCAACTTAATAAGTGCATCCTTTAAAATCTTCCAGCTGAAAATGTAAATACCCATGGATGCTAAATTGCTTTTAGGGTTAGCTGGCTTCTCCTCAAATTCTGTTATCTTGTTATCACCATCTGTTACAACGATACCGAATCTAGAAGCTTCCTCAATAGGAACCGGCATAGCTGCAATAGTAACATCAGCATTATTAGCCTTGTGATAATCAAGCATAATCTTATAATCCATCTTATAGATGTGGTCACCTGAAAGTATTAATACATACTCAGGATTAAATTGTTCCATATAGTCAAGGTTCTGGTAAATGGCATTGGCTGTACCTGTATACCATTCACTGTTAGTACTCTTTTCATATGGAGGAAGGACTGTAACGCCTCCAACATTACGATCCAAATCCCATGGAATACCAATTCCAATATGGGTATTAAGTCTTAGTGGTTGATACTGTGTCAACACACCAACTGTATCAATTCCTGAATTGATACAATTACTTAGTGGAAAATCAATAATACGATACTTTCCACCAAATGCCACAGCTGGCTTAGCGACCTTAGAAGTCAAAACACCCAGACGACTTCCCTGGCCACCAGCGAGTAGCATAGCTATCATCTCTTTCTTAATCATGCTATCACCTCTGATGTAAATAATTTCTACGGTTCTAGATACTAAAAGTATAGCACAATATAATATTTAAGTAAAAACTTTTTTCCTATTTTTTCTGGATATTTTGATATTTTTCGTAATATTACCATATTTTGTTATGAAAAAATTGAAATTTCCCATAAATAGTTATAATATATAATGAACTTGCTATTTTTGCAGGTCAAAAATTAGTTTCTTATTAGATAAGCAATCTATTACAAAATAAATTTATGAGAAAGAAGGCACATTTAATATGTACAAAATCGATTTTAAGAAGCCTATTTCAGTACATTTTATTGGAATTGGCGGAATCAGCATGAGCGGCCTTGCTCAGATTCTTGTTAAAGAAAATTTTAAAGTTTCCGGTTCAGACCAGGCTGCCTCTAAACTTACCAAGGAATTAGAGGACATGGGATGCAAGGTTTCATACCCACAGTCAGCAGCTAATATCACAGATGATATTGACCTTGTTGTCTATACTGCTGCTATACATCCAGACAACCCTGAGTTTGTAGCTGTTAAAGAAAAAAATATACCTATGCTTACACGTGCAGAACTATTAGGTCAGATTATGAGCAATTATCGTTCTGCAATTAATGTAGCAGGAACTCACGGAAAGACAACGACAACATCTATGCTTACAGAAATCTTTATGGCAGCTAATGCTGACCCAACAATTTCTGTTGGCGGTATTCTTAATAGTATTAATGGAAATGTAAGAGTTGGTAAGTCAGATCTTTTCGTAACAGAAGCTTGCGAATACACTAACAGCTTCTTATCTTTTAATCCAACAACTAACATCATCTTAAATGTTAAGGCAGATCACCTTGACTTCTTTAAGGACTTAGATGATATCAGACACTCTTTCAAGCTCTTTGTTGAAAAGTTACCTGATAATGTTGGTACATTAATTATTAGCTCAGATATTGAAGACTACGAATATTTCTTTAAGGATAAGCATTGCCACGTAATTACATTTGGCGAGGATCCAAAGAAATCTAACTACAGCGCTACTAATATTAGTTATGATGCTTATGGCTGCTGCAGCTACACACTTATTAAAGAGGGCGCAGAAGTTACAACTATAGCTTTAAGCGTACCTGGACTTCACAACGTCTATAATTCACTAGCTGCAATTGCTGCTGCTGAAAATGAAGGCATTGACCTCGACTCTATCAAGGCTGGTTTAAAGAACTTCACAGGAACAGATAGACGTTTCCAGAAGAAGGGTGAATTTAACGGCGTAACAGTAATCGATGACTATGCTCATCACCCAGATGAAATCAAGGCAACTCTTGATTCTTGTAAGCATTATCCACACAATACAGTTTGGTGTGTATTCCAGCCTCATACTTATACAAGAACTAAGTCTTTAATGGATGAGTTTGCAACAGCTCTTTCTCTTGCTGATAAGGTAGTTTTAGCTAAGATTTATCCTGCTAGAGAGACAGATAATCTAGGAATTAGCTCCGCTGACTTAGCCGATAAGATTAAAGCTTTAGGCAAGGAATGTTACTATATAGATACATTTGAAGAAATCGAAAAATTTTTAGAAAAAAATTGTGTCAACGGTGACTTGTTGATAACTATGGGTGCTGGTGACATCGTAAAAGTTGGGGAAAAGTTAGTAAATAACGGAAAAAATTAACAGAAACATTTGTTTTCAACAAAGTTATCCACATTATCCACAGAGCTTATGGGATTTTCCACATAGGTTTCTGTGGATTTTTATGTTAATAATTCCATTTAGGAAAGCTAGATATTTAGTGATTTAATGACATAGTTCAAATAATTATCCACATTATCCACAATATCCACAATGCAAATGTGCAGAACCTGTCTACATTTGCAAGAAGTTAAAGGTGTGATATAATCTGACTTGCAAAAGACTTTTAAGTCAGACTTACTATATGAAAGAGGGGCAACAATGCGTAATTTAGTACTTTCAACAGAAACTGCTAATGGTTATACAGCAGTTCCGGACATATTTATTGACCAGTTTATACCTAATACAAGTGGAGAATTCGTAAAGATTTATCTTTATCTTTTACGTCTTCTTTCTAATAAGAATAGCAATTTAAGCATCTCCTCTCTTGCAGATACTTTTAATCAGACAGAATCAGATGTAATCAGAGCCCTTAGATATTGGGATAAGTTAGGACTTTTAGAGCTTGAGTATAATTCTGACAATACAATTTGCGGAATCACTCTTAAGGACCTTAACAACAACACTAATAACTTGGTTTCAAGAGTTTCTGATACATCCGCTAATGGATATAACTTGAATATCAACTTAAAGAACGAAGACGAAGTTATAAATAACTTAGCTTCTAATAATCAGGCCAACAATCATGCAAGCAAGGCTGCTAAGTTTAATAACTCAGCTCTTGGCTCTAATGTAGTTAGTATTAACGCTAACACAGCAAGTCAGAACACAATAGTTTCTTCTATGCCACAGGCTACAGTTGAAGCTAACAAGCCATCCTTAGTTGAACCATCAGCAGCAAGAATGGATGAGTTAAATAATGAAGAAGACTTCTCCTTATTACTCTTTGGTATTCAGGCTTACTTAAGTAGACCTTTAACTCAAAAGGAATGCAACTTAATCGTTTACTTATACGATAACCTTAGTTTTTCTTCATCTTTAATTGATTATCTTTTCGCTTACTGCGTAGAAGCTAATCATAAGGATGTTAGATATATAGAAGCTACTGCTCTTAACTGGCATGAGAAAGGCATCACAAGTGTTGCTGCTGCCAAGGAGGAAGTAACTAATCATAGTAACGCTACAATTAGCGTATTAAAGGCTTTTGGTATCTCTAATAGAGAACTTGGTAGCTCAGAGAAGGACTACATCAACAGATGGAGCAAGGAATACCACTTTAGTCCTGAAATTATTGCTGAGGCTTGTAACCGTAGTTTAGCTAATACACATCAGGCAAGTTTTCAGTATGCCGACTCTATTATTAAGGGCTGGTATGAATCAGGAGTAAAGAACTTCGAGGACATCTCAAGAGCAGATGCAGACTTTAAGGCTAACAAGGCTGCTGGTTATACTAACACTACAACAGCAAGAGCTAATAACATGACTAATAAATCAGCTGCTAGAAATAAAACTAACAAGTTCAATAATTTCCAGCAAAGAGAGTATTCACAAGAATTCTACGATTCTTTATACGACAATATGTAATTAATGTTTCATTAATATTTTAAATTTGAGCTTATTCATAGTGGTTATATATTAGCATTTTATGGTAATATATAACTGCTATGATAATTTTATTTTTAATAAGAATAAAAGAGGGACTATATGGCTTTAACTAATACTCAATATGCTTCTGTTATGCGACATTACGATGACATAAGAAGCCTAAACAACAGAATACTTGATAGTCGTTATGAGGAGATTAAGAACTTATCTCCTAAGCTAGAAGAAATTGATAATAAAGTTATAGAGATTTCTTTAGAGGCGGCAAAGAGTCGAATCAATTCTACTAATGATTATGACAAGGATTTTGATTCTAAATTAAAGGCCCTTGAAGAAGAAAAGAAGCAATTGCTTATATCTCTTGGTAAACCAGCTAATTATCTCGATGATATTTATAGCTGTAAGAAGTGTCATGACACAGGTTTTATAGGCCAGGAGAAGTGTTCATGCTTTAAGAAATTTGCTATTGATCTTGTATATAGAGATTCTAATCTTAAGAACATTATTAAAGATGAGAATTTCAATACATTTTCATATAAATGGTACGATGATACAAAGATTAATCCACGTTTTGGCACTACTGCTAGACAGAACATGGAGAAGGTTTTTGCAATCGTTACTAAATTTGTTAAGAATTTCGATAAGGAATTCACTAACCTTTTAATTACCGGTAATACCGGTGTGGGCAAAACCTTCCTTACAAACTGTATCGCTAAGGAATTGCTCGATAGTTCACACAGTGTTATATATCTTACTGCTATCGAATTTTTTGAAAGTTTTGAGAGCAAGGATTTTAACAAAAATAAAGACAACGTAGTCGATACACAATATTTTCTTGATGCCGATCTTCTTATTATAGATGATTTAGGTACAGAGAATAGCAATTCATATACTAATTCTAGATTATTTTATATTATTAATGAACGTAGTATAAGAAAGAAGCCTATGATAATTTCAGCCAATCTTGAAATTAATGAAATTGGAGAAAGATACTCTGAAAGAGTCTTCTCTAGACTGCTTAGTTCCTACAAACTTTTAGGTTTGTTCGGACAGGATATTCGAATTCTTAAAAGAAATAATCATTGACTTTATCTTGCTACTTGATTATATTAGTATAGGTTTTGCAAAACAAACCAGTCACTTTTTATTGTTATATTATTATGGAGGAGTTATATTATGCCACGAGACGAACGTCATATTGCAACTATTCCTTATGGTAAATTAGGAATTATTCCATTAAAGAGCTGCACAGCTATGGGAGATAAGGTTGATAAGTACCTTGTAGATTGGAGAGAAAAGCGTGACAACGAAACTGTTCTTAGCGTAGCAGGTTACAAGAAGGATTCTTATATCCTTGATGCTAAGACACCAAGATTTGGTTCAGGTGAAGGCAAGGGAACACTTAGTGATTCAGTTAGAGGTCATGATCTTTATATCATGGTTGACGTAGCTAATTACAGTCTCACATACTCACTTAACGGCGTACCTAATAGAATGTCTCCTGATGATCACTATGCTGATCTTAAGAGAGTTATTATGGCTGCAGGTGGTAAGGCAAGACGTATTTCAGTTATTATGCCTTTCCTTTATGAGTCAAGACAGCATAAGAGAACAGGTAGAGAATCCCTTGACTGTGCTTTCATGCTTCAGGAATTAACTAATATGGGTGTTGATAACATTATCACTTTCGATGCTCATGACCCTAGAGTACAGAACGCAATTCCACTTAATGGTTTTGAATCAGTTTCATGTACATATCAGTTTGTAAAGTACCTCTTACTTGGTGTTGATGATCTTCATATCGATTCAGATCATATGATGGTTATCTCTCCTGATGAAGGTGGTATGGGACGTGCTGTATATCTTGCCAACTTACTTGGTCTTGATATGGGTATGTTCTATAAGAGAAGAGATTATACTAAGATCGTTGATGGTCGTAACCCAATCGTTGCTCATGAGTTCCTTGGAACTAATGTTGAAGGCAAGGATGTTATTATCATTGATGATATGATTTCATCTGGTGAATCTATGATTGATGTTGCTTCAGAACTTAAGAGACGTAAGGCTAACAGAGTATTCTGTGCAACAACATTCGGTCTTTTCACTAACGGATTTAAGAAGTTTGATGAAGCTTATGAGAAGGGCATCATCGATAAGATCCTTACTACTAACCTTATATACCAGCCAGAAGAGCTTTTATCTAAGCCTTGGTATATCAATGTTGATATGAGTAAGTATATGGCTCTTATCATCGATACACTTAACCATGATTCTTCAATCAGCAACTTATTAAACCCTGTTGAAAGAATCCAGAATAGAGTTAAGGAATACAACGAATTACACTACGGTAAGTAATTTGTATTTCATTTTGTAATAGTTCAGATATTTAAAAACTCCCAGGAATTTTTCCTAGGAGTTTTTTATTGCTTTTAATTTGTTACAGCATCACTGTCGCCATCGGAGTTTGCACCGCCTCCGCCATCATCATCTAATTCCACATTACTATCATTATCATTATAAGAGCCTGCTGCCCCTGAACCGGCATTACTATCTCCATCTGAATTTCCACCGGCATCTATTTCTACACCATTTTCATCCACTGCCTTTGTAGATGCATTTTCATTGGCATCCACATTCGTTGTGTTCTCACCTTGATTAGAATCCACACTTTCTGACTGTGCACTAGTGCTAGCCTCCGTTGTGGAATCTGTAGCCCCTTCTTCGTAGCTTTCAAAATTCTTCTTTTCAAAACCAGAATGAATATATTCCATGTACTGCTTAAAAATCGCCTTAGTATTTACACTAGAAAGGGTCTGTGGATAATCATAACCTATCCAAACGGAAGTTGTATAATAGGCGCTGTATCCTACAAACCAAGCATCCTTATTAGAATTTGTAGTACCAGTTTTTCCGGCAATCACTGCATTATAGCAAGAAGCCCCCACACCAGTACCGCTCTCCACAACAGTTTCTAGCATACTTGTCATCATTCTGCAGGCATTAGTTTCATAAATCCTCTCAGAAGCAATCTGACTGTGGTCCCAAACCAGCGTATTATCCACGGTTGTAATATTATTTATACAAGTGGCCTTTCTATAATAGCCATCGTTTTCAATAGTTGCATAGGCTGCTGCCATCTCCACAGTAGACACGCCGTAAGTAAAACCACCAAGGGCTGCTGCGTTGTATTCCTTGTCCATCCAAATCTTATGGAAGCCCATGTTTAATAAAAATGAAATACCACCGCTAGGAGTTATCTCTTGGAATATCTTCCACGCCACCGTATTTTTAGAAAGCTTAACAGCATCTCTTAAGGTCATCTCTCCCGCATAGTAACCATCTGCGTTTGCCGGTCCATTTTCAATATACTCATCCACCACAATAGAATCTGGTGTATGTCCTAGCTGCAAATATGGAAGATAACATATCAGCGGCTTTATTGAAGAACCGGGCTGTCTATAGCTTTGGTAGGCTCTATTAAGTGTAAGGCCTACTAAATCCTGACTTCTTGCACCAACGATTGCCACCACAAGGCCCGTTTCATTATCTATACTTGTAGCTGCTCCCTGCAAGCTATAAACCCCGCTATCACCTGTTTCACTGCTCCAAGAAAGATTTTCATCCACAGATTCCTGAAGGGCGTTTTGCGCCGACATATCTATACTTGTATTAATTATGTAGCCACCGGAAATTAAAAGCTGCTGACAGTAGGTGTAGAAAGCCTCGTAGTCCTCGCAGTAGCCATCATAGTCCTCATCACTTGTAAAGTTAGACCTAAAGTCAAAACCGTAAAGGTCCATTAGAGCCTCTGTGGCACAGTGTCTTGCATAAGTTACTACAGAATTATTAGTAGCGGCTACGGATTTAGCGTTAAGGCTAACGACTTCATTTTCAGCCACCAAATAATCAAGTTCCGAAATATAGCTATATTCGTAAAGCTCGTGCAATATGATATCGCGACGATACACGGTGTTGTCGTAATTAGTTAGAGGATTGTACTTTGTAGGATTGTTTGGAATGGCAGCAATAAAGGCCATCTCTGATAAATCTAGCTGGTCAATGGTCTTTTGAAAATATCCAAGACTTGCGGCCTGCACCCCGTAATAACCATTTCCAAAGTAAATGTTATTAAGATAAAACTCTAGAATCTGCTCTTTAGAGTATTTCGCCTCAAGCTCCTGAGCAAGGAAAATCTCCTCTACCTTTCGCTCCCAGCTAACTTCCTGACTTAAGTAAATGTTTCTTGCTAGCTGCTGTGTAATGGTACTTGCACCTTGAACAATGTCGTTGGCTTTTTGATTGGCTATAACCGCTCTTATAATAGCCTTATAGTCAACGCCCTGATGCTTGTAATAATCTCTATCCTCCATAACTACAAAGGCATTGACTAGATTTTCTGGGATATCCTCATAAGCCACGTAATACATATCTTTAGTATCACGCATACTGCCTATTTCATTGCCATCCTTGTCATTAATAATTGTAGTCTGGCTACCATTAAAATCATTAAGACTGCTTGTAGAGGCTATCTTGCAGGCGTCATCATATAGCTCTGTTATTCTTTGAATTTTTGGCCAAAATATAATTAAAGCCACTAATATTATTAGTATTAGTAGGCCAAGAATCACTTTTCCCACTGATCTTTTCTTTTTCTTTTTTCCCTTAGATTTAGAAGTGGCTGTGCTTCCCCCAGTTTTTGTAGTTGTCATAATATCCTCCATTAATAGCCCCGTAATTTGTGGCTATTTACTATCCTCATTACTCTTCTAATATTATAACAAGTTTTAAATATAATCTCTATTTTATTACGATAAATTTTATACAAAAATAACCGGCGCGAATTATCGCACCGGTTTAAATTCATTTTACTTATAATATGTCAAATAAACATTGCCTGCCTCTGTAAATATCTTACTTGCAGCAGTAATTGTCTTTGTTTCTGTTGCTGATGTTGCTAAATCAATGTATGTAATATTATCTGAATCGTAAGCTGTAATAATACAGTAACTATTATCTCCTGTCTTAGCAACTAGTGGATAGCCATCTGCCACATAATTTAATAACTTATCAACGCTTAAGCCGCTAATACTTAATGGCTGTAAATTATCAGCAGTTTTAAGGGCGTCAATGACTGATAGGCCAGAGGACATAAGACTTGCAATATTAATATTCTCACCTGCATAATTAGCTAGGGTCTGTGCCGCTGTGGCTATTGTTGAACTTGAACTTGTAATACTTAAGTTTGATAAAGAGCTCTGAGTACTCTTATATCTTCTATAAACTAAGTTAGCATTGTTATCAAGCACATAGCCGTAACTATCGTAAGCCTTACTAATGGCAGTATTTAAATTTTCATAACTTTGTAGGTATCTTCCATATGCATAAACATAATACTTACCTTCACCTGTTATAGTCTTGTCTAAATCCACCCATTTCTTCTCATTATAGACGATTTTTTCTGATGCTCTAAGAGAAACTCCACTTGTGGAAGAAGCCGCCTTAAAAAGCAAAATACGAGTTTCTGTAAGTCTTGCAGTTGTAGTGGCTGTAACCACACTAAGCTCGTCCTCAACTACATTTTCATCCTTATTAATAAGCTGGTCAATTGTTGAAGAAACATAGCTATCACCTGACTTTGTCACTCTTGTAAGAGTAACTCTCTTACCGTCAATCTCAGCATTACTAATGTAAATGCCATCCTGCTCATATTCCTTAATTACGTTATATTCGCTATCCATAATGCAAACCTTATACATAGCAAAAATCTCGTTACCCATATCATCAGAACTAATATCTGACTTGTGAGCTATACCATAAGCGCAGTCCCCATCAATAAAGCCGATGACATTGAGGCTATCTCCCTCATCTGCCTTAATCTGATAATCAGAACTGTTGGCCATATTATAAATTCTAAGAGTATCTGTATTATTTAAATCTCCGCTTGTGCTATAACAAATTGTTGAACCGTCCTCAGATACTGCATAAGTGCCCTCAACTAAATCTGTTACAACCTCCATAATCTCTAAACTTGAAATATCAATAGAGTAAAGAGTGTCATCCACAAGGCAGTAGAATTTATTCTCATTAAGATAAGCAATACCGCCGGCATTCTCAGAAAGCACAGTATAGCTTGTGTTTAGCGGAATAAATACAACCTCGTTAACAATATTATCTGAGTAATCGTACTGGTAAAGGGAAATTCCCACTTCACCCTCATGCTCGCCTCTGTTCATGTAACCCATGACAGCAAAAGTGGCATCGCCGTTACTATCTACATTTATAAGTTTAAAGTCATGGTCTAGATAATCCTCACGAACCGAGTCTGTATCCTCACTACTAAAGGAGAATACACTTGTGAAAATGTTATCTGAGACGCTATAGCACCAAAGAGATCCATTATTTACAAAATAGTTGTAAGCTCCATCCTCATCAGAAAGCATATTAACTTCTGTAGTGGATGTAATACCAAGATCAATTCTTGTTGTGGTTACTAAATCATTTTTCGCATCAAAAATCTGATTGGCATCGCGCTCGTAATTAAGCAGATAAAATCTCTGACTTGTCTTTCTAACTCTGTAATATTCATTAACCACGTAAGTGTCGTAAGAACCGTAGCTATTCTCTGCACCCATTCTATATTCAAGGCAAATAACTGCAATCTCTGAATTTACATCCTTAACGCTAATTTGAATATCACTTTCAAGATATGGATCTAAATCACCCCAGGTAATCATTGAACTACTTGAGTAAATGTCCACATGTCCGAAATTATCATTAGCACTTGAACTACTTGACTCCAAGTAATTTGCAATCTCATTAACTCTTGAGGAATCAAAAGTTACTTCGTTGAAATTTAAAACAAAATCAAGGTATTCCTGAATATCATAACTATCGCCCTTAATAATGTTGGCATAGTAATGAGCCTCTTTATCCCCTTCAAGGTCTAACACAATTTCAAGAGAATATTTCACATCATCATCAATTAAATTCTTAAGAGTAAAAGAAACATCAATGTAATCAGAAACCACACTAAAATCCTTTACTTCATTGCTTTCATACAAATCCCCAGAATCTAAATCTCTTACCTTATAAGTAATGCCTTCAACCTCTGTACCATAAGTATTAATTGAAAGGCTTACGCTTCTATCTGTTCCAATAGGGGTAATATCCTCGCAGTCCATAGTGGAATCAATTTCCTCTGTATAGCCATGAAGGGCATTATAACTATTGCCTGCATCTGTCTTAAAGTACACAATCGGAAGGCTAGCCTGTGACATAGTAGTATATGAAGCCTCTTCCGCTTCTAATTCCATTGTTAAAAATGTAAGAACTCCCGTAACTACAAAAATAATTCCAAGAATCCAATGTTTCATCTTTAAATTCTTTTTTGTCTCCATAATAATCTCCCATCAATAATCTGAAATGTCTATAGTCAAGACTCGCACGCGAGTCTTGCGCGCCGGATTCGGGTCTGCTTCAGATGTAGCAAACACTCCGTGTTTGCTACTTAGCGTCAGCCTAATTTTGCGAAGCAAAATTCTAATGGCTGATGTTCCTACTGCAGACAAATTCCTGTCCGAATCCGTGCGCATCCTCGCGGAGCGTTTAACTCAGTCGGAGCTTGTACTCCGACTGAGTTAAATAAGTCTAGACAAGGTCAGATCTAAATTAAGTGCCTGATTCATTGTATCATTTACAAGTCTCGCACCTTTATTTCCCTCTTTTTTAGAATTCTTAACCCCGCGAATCAAGAGATTCTTAGGTGTATGTTCCATATCAATAAACTCTAAAATCTGTGTGTCATAACCATTGGCCTCAAGCATCTTAGCTCTTGAAGCATCTGTTATAATTGCTGCTAATCTCTCCTTTAAAATTCCATAATCCATAACTGGCTTTAGAATTTCATTATCAATTGTCTTATTAGCTTCATGCTGGCAGCAAGGTACCGACAAGATGACCTTAGCTCCCCACTTGACTGCATTTGCCAAGGCATAATCCGTTGCGGTATCGCAGGCGTGGAGGGTAACTACCATATCCACAGCATCCACATCCTTATATGAAGCAATATCTCCCACATAGAAATTTAGCTTATCATATCCATAATCCTTAGCAAGGGCATTACAGTTATTAATTACATCCTCTTTTAAATCAAGTCCAATAACACGAATGTCATAGCCCTTTAAAACCTTAAGATAATAGTACATGGCAAATGTTAAATAAGACTTACCACAACCAAAATCAATAATTGTCTGCTCTCTATCCTTAGATAGGGATGGTAAAATATCTTCAATAAACTCTAAGAATCTATTAATCTGCTTAAACTTATCATATCTAGAATTAACAATCTTACCCTCCTTAGTCATAACCCCAAGGTCAACTAAGAATGGAACAAGGATTCCTTCTTCTAAAATGTATCTCTTTTTCTTATTGTGATTAAGGTCCCTCATAGCCTTCACTTCCTTAGCCTTCTTTAGCTTAATAGTGTAGTGCTGTTCCTGACCTTCCTTATATTTAGAAGCAAGAACAAGTCCTGTGGCATCAGTTAAGTTAAACTGAGCCTGACTAAATTCCTTTAAATATTCCTTAATTGCTTCTATTAGTTCTCCCTTTTCCAAGTTCTTATGAAAAGCCTGTCTTCCTACAAACTCCTCTGCCTGGAAAAGCAATTTATCATTAATCTTTACAGGTCTAATTTTAACCCTGTAAGCCTTCTTTTCATCTTTTTTTCGTCTAGCTGAAATTGTACAATCTATTAACTTCTCATTTAAATTCGATTCTAAAAATTCCTTTAATTCCATACTTAATCCAATCTTATCTCTTATATTCCTATTTAATTACAAAAAACTATCTTCTAAATTATACCTTTATTTTCCCCTCTTGTTAAGTAAAAAAAGGGGCGCAATTTCTGCGCCCCAAAATTTTTTTATTTAGCTGCTCCAAGTCTTGCAAGTGATCTCTTTAATGCCATCTCTGCTCTAGCTACATCAAGGTTAGGATCCTTAGCCGAAAGACGTCTCTCAGCTCTAACTCTAGCCTCATTAGCTCTATTAACATCGATTTCATCCGGCCACTCTGCAACCTCTGCAAGGATTGTCACCTTATCCTTAAGAATTTCGATGATACCACCATGAATAGCAGCTTTTTCAACTTCATTACCATGATGAATCTTAAGTACACATGGTACAACTACTGATGTAAGAGGAATATGCTGTGGAAAAACACCAATCTCTCCCTCTGAAGTAGCAAGTTCAACCATAGTAACAGAATCGTCTTCATAAAAAACTCTATCTGGTGTATTAACCAGAAGCTTCATAGTCTCTGCCATGGTAATCCTCCTTTACATGCAAAAGCATCTCAAATATACAATCTAGTCAAGCAAATTTTACTTTACCTTAGCTAATACATCATCAATGCTACCGCAGTTAAGGAAGTAACTTTCTGGAATATCATCATGCTTACCTTCAAGGATTTCCTTGAAGCCCTGGATTGTATCCTGGATAGAAACATATCTACCCTCCAAGCCTGTAAACTGTCCAGCAACGTGGAATGGCTGAGATAAGAATCTCTGAACCTTTCTTGCTCTAGATACAACAAGCTTATCTTCTTCTGATAATTCATCCATACCAAGGATAGCAATGATATCCTGTAATTCCTTATATCTCTGTAAGATTTCCTGAACGGCACGAGCTGTCTTATAATGCTCCTCACCTACGACTCTAGGGTCAAGGATTCTTGATGTTGACTCAAGTGGATCTACAGCTGGGTAGATACCAAGTTCTACGATAGAACGTGAAAGAACTGTTGTAGCATCAAGATGGGCAAATGTTGTAGCTGGCGCTGGGTCAGTTAAATCATCCGCAGGTACATAAACGGCCTGAACTGAAGTGATAGAACCGTTCTTTGTTGATGTGATACGCTCCTGAAGAGCACCCATTTCAGTCTGAAGTGTTGGCTGGTAACCAACGGCTGATGGCATACGTCCAAGTAAGGCTGAAACCTCTGAACCTGCCTGAGTAAATCTGTAGATATTATCGATGAAAAGAAGTACATCCTTTCCACCCTTATCTCTGAAGTACTCAGCCATTGTAAGACCTGTTAAACCAACTCTCATTCTAGCTCCAGGTGGTTCGTTCATCTGACCAAATACCATTGTTGTTTTTTCGATAACGCCTGATTCCATCATTTCATGGTAAAGATCGTTACCCTCTCTTGTACGCTCGCCTACACCTGTGAATACTGAATATCCACCGTGCTCAGTAGCGATATTTCTAATAAGTTCCTGAATAAGAACTGTCTTACCTACACCGGCACCACCGAATAGACCGATTTTACCACCCTTCTGGTAAGGGCAAAGTAAATCTACTACCTTGATACCTGTCTCTAACATCTCTGTGTTAGTAGCCTGTTCAGCAAATGTAGGAGCCTGTCTATGAATAGGCATATACTCTTCTACATCTGGAGTTGGCTTGTTATCAATAGGATCACCTAATACGTTAAAGATACGTCCAAGTGTGTTTTCACCAACTGGAACAGAAATTGGCTTTCCTGTAGCTTCTGCTTCCATACCTCTAACCAAACCATCTGTAGGACCAAGGGCGATACATCTTACTGTATCGTCACCAAGATGCTGTGCAACCTCGACTACGAGCTTGCCGCCGTCATTAGTCTTTATGTTGATGGCTGAATTAATTTCTGGAAGATTACCCTCAGTGAACTTAATATCAATTACGGCACTGATGATCTGAGTAATCTTACCGATATTCTTATCTGCCATTACTAACCTCCATTATTAGTTAAATAAAAGATTTATTTTAAATCTAACAGTATAACTTAATTAAGCACTCTTAATTAGCCAGTAGCATTTGCACCACCGATAATCTCTGTAATCTCCTGAGTAATAGCGCCCTGACGAGCTCTGTTGTACTGAAGAGATAACTTGGAAATTAGATCCTCAGCGTTACTTGTAGCATTATCCATAGCCTGCATACGAGCACCATTTTCACTGGCAACAGATTCAATTAAGGCACCATAGATAAGTGAGCATACATACTTTGGTATGATCATATCAAGTGCTTCATCTTCCTCTGGCTCGTAGCTCATTGGAGTTGTATCTACCTTCTTATCGCCTTCCTCAGACTTTAAGTCCTCAGTTGATACTGGTAATAACTTAATAAGCTTTGGAATATGCACTACTGTGTTCTTAAATGATGTATAGGCAAGATAAATCTCACCGATTTCACCTGCAGCAAATCTTTCAAGTAATTCGTCGCAGATTTCCTTCGCATCAGTGTAGAGAGGTTCATTAATTACATCAGAACAATCCTTTGCAATGTTGTAACCTTTTCTCTTAAGGAAATCTCTTCCCTTAGTACCGATAGCAATAATATCTACATCATCCTTGTTAAAACCACTATTGATTATGAGTTTATCAATGTTCGAGTTATAACCACCCGCTAATCCTCTGTTACCTGTTATTGTAATAACTGCCTTCTTAGTAGATTCGCCAGCCACTAAATATCTATGATTGATATTTCCTGACTTAGCTAAAATGTTACTAACAGTTTCATACATAAGATCTGAGTATGGCTTTGTTGATTCAGCCTTACCCTTAGCTCTCTGTAACTTAACAGTGGAAACGAGCTTCATGGCTTTGGTAATCTGACCAGTGCTTTGTATACTGTCTCTACGTCTTTTTATGTCTCTCATTGAGGCCATAAAATTTACCTCCGTTTCCTAAAAGCTAGTAAATGTAGCGACTACATTTTACTAATTACTTAAAACTCTTCTTGAACTCTTCAATAGCATTAACAAGTGCTTTTTCGTTCTCCTCTGATAATTCCTTAGTAGACTTAATCTGCTCTGGAATTGTAGGATACTTTGTATTGATGAAGTCAAATAAACCTGTTTCAAAATCGCCAATCTTTTCTGTTGGGATATCAAGTACATACTTTCTTGTTACAGCAAAGATAATAATTACCTGATATTCAACTGGCATTGGCTTATACTGAGGCTGCTTAAGCATTTCTCTGATTCTTTCACCCTGTGCTAACTTCTCTCTTGTATCAGCATCTAAGTCTGAACCAAACTGAGCAAATGAAGCCAACTCTCTAAACTGAGCTAACTCAGTTCTGATAGGAGCAGAAATCTTCTTAATAGCCTTAATCTGAGCAGCACCACCAACTCGAGATACAGATAAACCGGCATTAATAGCTGGTCTGAAACCTGAGTTAAACATTTCTGTCTCAAGATAGATCTGACCATCTGTGATAGAAATTACGTTAGTTGGGATATATGCTGAAACATCGCCTGCCTGAGTTTCAATGATAGGAAGCGCTGTTAAAGAACCTCCACCATATTCCTCTGACATTCTTGCTGCTCTCTCTAATAATCTTGAATGTAAATAGAATACATCACCAGGGTAAGCTTCACGACCTGGAGCTCTCTTTAAAAGAAGTGATAATGTACGGTATGCAGCAGCATGCTTACTTAAATCATCATATACTACTAATACATCTTCACCGTTTTCCATCCACTCTTCACCAATAGCACAACCTGAGTAAGGAGCGATATACTGTAATGGAGCAAGCTCTGAAGCAGTAGCTGCAACTACAGTTGTATATGCCATAGCACCATATTCTTCAAGTGTCTTTACGATTGTAGCAACTGTTGAAGCCTTCTGACCAATAGCTACATAAATACAATGTACGCCCTGGCCCTTCTGATTAATAATTGTATCAATTGCGATGGCTGTCTTACCTGTCTGACGGTCACCGATAATTAATTCTCTCTGTCCTCTACCAATTGGCACCATGGCATCAATAGCCTTAATACCTGTCTGGAGTGGTGTATCAACTGACTTTCTTGTGATAACACCTGAGGCAACTCTTTCAATCTGACGGAACTTAGTTGTATTAAGAGGTCCCTTGCCATCGATAGGCTGGCCAAGGGCGTTAACAACTCTTCCTGTCAATGCATCACCAACTGGAACCTCAACAACTCGGCCAGTTGTCTTTACTGTATCACCTTCGTTAATGTTCTTGTTTGAACCAAGTAATACGGCACCTACGTTATCTTCTTCTAGGTTTAATACCATTCCGTATACTTCGCCAGGGAATTCAAGAAGTTCACCCTGCATGGCCTTCTCTAATCCGTGAACACGGGCGATACCATCCGCAACCTGAATTACTGTACCAACATCTGATACTTCAAGTTCGGTAGAATATCTTTTAATCTGTTCTTTTATAACTGAACTGATTTCTTCCGGTCTTAAATTCATTGTTTAGAAACCCTTTCTTAAAGTTTATTTTAAAACTAAGCTAACTGAATACCACTAAGTTCATTAGCCATATTGGCGAGTTTAGTTTTTATGCTACTATCTACAACTCTATCCTTAATTCTAATAATCATACCAGCAATAAGACTTTCATCAATTGCATAGTTAATCTTGAATTCTTTATAGTCTGTTGTAGCAAGAAGCTTAGCTTCTACCGCCTTCTTCTGAGCATCTGTAAGCTCGCTAGCAGTAGTTACATAAGCAATGCCGATCTTCTTATATTCAAGTACCTTTTCAACAAAGTACTCCAATGTATCAACAATGTTTCCTTGTCTGTCCTTAGAAACCATGAGAGTTAATAAACCTGTCATGTCCTTTGAGACAAATTTTTCAAAAACATTCTTAATAACTGTTTCTTTCTCTTCTTTTTCAACCTTTGGGTGTGCGAGAAGCTTTTCTAAATCTGGATTAGCCTTAAAGCTATCGATTACAGCTACTGCCTCCTCGTATAAACTATCCATACTAGATTCAGAAACAGCTAATTCAAACAAAGCATCACCGTAGGTTGTTTCTACTAGCTTAGCCATGTTTTATCACCCATTTCGTTTAAAGTCTCTTCAATAAGAGCATTACTGTCGCTTTCATTAATTGACTTAGAAACTAACTTAGAAGCCATTGCTGCAGCAACAACAACGATCTGCTGCTTAACTTCATCAGCAACTTTCTGCTTTTCAAGCTCTGCTTCTTTATTAGCCTGCGCAATAATTCTAGCTGCTTCTTCTTTACCCTCGTCAATAAGTCTCTGCTTATTATGCTCGCCAGTCTTTCTAGCATCACTTAAAATGCTTTCTGCTTCTTTACTAGCAGCCTTAAGCTTAGCCTCGTATTCCTGCTTCATAGCAAGGGCATCTTCTTTATCCTTAGCAGCACCTTCAATATCACTTGTAATCTTATCCTGACGCTTCTTTAACATGTTACGTACTGGATTAAAAAGGATATATGAAAGTAATATAAATAGGATGAAGACATTAATTAATGTTATTGCAGCATCAAAAAGGAGCTGTGCATCCAAGCCAAATAATCGTCCTTCAAGGACAATTGCTGTATTTCCTAACAAATTCACTTGTTGGCCTCCTTTCTATTATCTTACTTCGATATGTCTTAATCTTACTTAAAAGGCTTAACGAACATTAAGATAATAGCTACGGCGAAACCGTAAAGACCTGTTGTTTCGGCAACGGCCTGACCAAGTAACATAGTTGACTGAATCTGTGACTGAGCACCTGGGTTACGACCTACTGCTGAAGCACCGTGACCTGCGGCAATACCCTGACCTACACCAGGTCCAACACCGGCGATCATTGCGATACCTGCACCAATTGCTGACATAGCATTAATAAATTCCTGTCCTGAAATATTCATGTTGAATTCCTCCATTAAATTAAAAATTTGTTTTTAGGTTTTTGCCTTAATCGGCAATCTTGTCGTTAACATAAACCATAGTTAACATACTAAATACATACGCCTGAATGCATCCTGAGAAGATATCAAAATATGCATGGAGTATTGATGGGTAAGCTACTGTGAATGGACCAAGTAAATCATAGATTAAGCCCATAAGTACTGTACCCGACATTACGTTACCAAATAGACGTAATGATAATGACAACGGAACTGCAAATTCACCAATTAAATTGATTGGGAATAAGAACCAAATTGGCTGGAACAATGCGCCAAAATGTCCTAACTTATTCTTCTTAATACCATTGAACTGTACTAAGACGAAAGTTATAAGACCAAGGCATAATGTTACGCCGTAGTCCGCTGTAGGCGGTCTCAGACCGAAAATTCCCGAAATATTTGATATGATAATAAAGATAAATAACGCAGAAATGTAATTCTTGAATCTGTAAGCATTGCTGCCCATGATTCCATCAACCATTCCGCCTAACATATCTACTATCATTTCGACAATATTCTGGAATGTTCCCGGTGTGTCCGTGGCATTAACTTTGTTGATCTTCACTCTAGCAATAATTGCCATAATGATGATGAAGACTGACACAATCAACATAGCTACGTGAGTTGAATCAATACCTAGTTCTACACCGCCTAGCTTAAAAGTGTAAAACGTTTGGATCATAAAGCTTGAATCACCAGCTACTGATGTGTTTAAACTTAAAGCGCCCACCTTCTCACCTTCCTTTTCTTTAAGATAGTAATTTATGAGTAAACGGCTCAATATAAGCCGCTACTTTCATTGAAAACATGCCAATAATGGCACAAACTGGGTTACCTGCGTGTAATAAAAAGAGTAGCAAAAAAACAGCTATCATTACCAGTAACCTAATAAGATAACCCAAGATATAAGATTTAGAGCCTTGTTCGTTGCCGTAAACTACTTTACGGATTACAAAACTCATATGAATGGATGAAAAAATAGCATAGAACACGCCAAAAGAAAGCCCAGAAACACAATATCCTTTGTTATCTGGAACTGCTATTAAGATGATGATTGCACCGATTACAAAATATAATCCTTCTACCAAAATCATTCCTGGTAGGCTTTCATTAACTTGCTTGATTCTTTCTAGCATCTATCTACCATCCTTACAATTTGTTTATTCGTCACGTTCATTCTTGTGTTCACGGTTGTAATTATCCAACTTCTCCTGAATAAGCGCTTCTTCATCTCTTTTCCGCTTAGCTTCTTCTTGCACTATCGTTGCTTTAACGAGAGCATAAGCGTTCCTTCCTCCTGCCGCTATACCTAGTATCGTTAATACTAGGGAAAAGAGATTCGTGTTAAATTTTCCATCTAGCCAAACACCCAGCGCGACGCACACGAAAAGTGGCACCATCACACAAATACTTATCTGGGATACTAGCACTATATTTCTTAATGCCTTACCTTTGTTCTCCATACCGTATATCCCTTCAAAACAGATACCAATATTTTACCATTTAATCAAGAAAATGTCTACATTTTGTTAATTTTGTATCAAATTTAATTCAATTATTCATTTGAATTTTGCATACATTATTGTTATAATTTGTTTAATATATAATTTATATCACATACATGGGGAGGTGATTAAATTGGCAACACTTTATAGAAAAAGACTTGTTCCTATGGAATGCGTAGAGCTTAAAGATGATGTTATTGTTTACCAGGATGCAGATAGAATCGTAACCGTATGGAATACGCTTAAGCCCAAGAAAGAATTCTCACATGGTATATCTTATTATGTGATGAACGAAGGCATTAAGGTCAGTAAGTTCTATAGAGATGATAATTCTCTTACCTATATATATGTGGATATAATCGACACAGAATATAATAAAGAAGAAGATAAGTTCATTTTTACTGATTTAATCGCAGATGTTATTGTTAATGAAGACGGTAATTATCGCGTAGTTGATTTAGACGAATTAGCAGATGCTTTCAAAAGCGACATAATTTCTAAGGACTATTTAGTAGCATCCCTGAATAGACTAAACAATCTACTGCTTTCAATATATAGCGGCAGCTTTAAGGAATATGTAAAATTTATTGAGCGCTTCGAGGCTAACATAAAAGTAATTTAAAAACAAAGGCTTTAATATCTCTAGAAATTCTAGGATACTAAAGCCTTTTATTATTATGATTATAATTTAAATGTAATCTCTCTCTGACTTTCGTGATACTTAACGATTTCAACACCTGCTGCCTTTAGCATTCTCTTTGATGCTATAACAGAAGCTGTATCTGCGTACTTGTCGCAGTCGTAAACCACTGTCTTTATGCCAGATTGAATAATTGCCTTTGCACATTCATTACACGGAAAAAGTGTAACATATATCTTAGAACCGTCTAAACTTCCACCGCGATAGTTAAGAATTGCATTTAACTCACTATGTGTTGTGTAAAGATACTTGTTCTCAAGAGGGTCGCCCTCTCTGCACCATGGAAATTCATCATCTGAACAACCAATTGGCAATCCGTTATATCCCATAGATAAAATCTTATTGTCCTGACTTACTATACAAGCTCCCACCTGAGTGTTAGGGTCCTTTGATCTAAAGGCCGATAGCTTAGCCACTCCCATAAAATATTCATCCCATGAAATATAGTCAGTTCTCTTCTGACTCATATAGTTACACCTCCCTTTATATAGTCTAAATTTCTAGTCTTCTAACATGCTTATTCTTCTAATGTGTCTTTCATCATTAGAGAACTTAGCTTCTAAAAATGTATCAGCGATTCTAAATGCTAATTCTGGTCCAAGTACTCTTGCACCCATACATAATACGTTAGCGTTGTTGTGCTCTCTTGTAGCCTGAGCAGAGAAGCAGTCGCTACATAATGCAGCTCTGATGCCCTTTACCTTGTTTGCTGCAATGCTCATACCAATACCTGTACCGCAAAGTAAGATACCAAGTTCAGCTTCTGAAGATAAAACTGATTCGCAAACCTGCTTTGCATAAACTGGATAATCACAAGAATCCTTTGTATAAGTACCCTTATCAATTACTTCGTAGCCCTTCTTTTCTAAATGTGCTACTAACTGTTCCTTTAATTCGATTGCGCCGTGATCGCATCCAATTGCTAATTTCATACCAAAACTCCTTTAATTGTTATTAATTTGTCCTTTACCTTGTCTTTTGTTGTTACCATTAATTACGGGCGTTTTTAATGTGTCATCTTTATTAGCATCATCTAAAGAAGAATCCTCTTCTACTGATTCTTCCTCATCTGAGTTGCTATCTTTATCAATTAAATCCTTAGCGATTATGTCTACAAGCTCATATATTTGCTCAAAACATAAATTGTACTCATCCATCCCCTTGCCGTAAGGATTTATAATTTCTTTGTCTGGAAAACCAGCATACTCCGATAATGTATAAACATTTATCGCTTCATCAAATGTATCATAGATCTTCTGCTTCATGGCAGAATTCATTGTTAAAACTAAAGTATCATTTCCAAAATCCTTTGCATTAATCTCCTCTGAAGAATTATTAGGAATAATTACTTCGTGCTTAGCTGCTACTGCAACTGCCTTAGGATTATATGGTTCAGAAAATAAAACTACCATGCCTCGAGATTCAACCTTTAAGTCCGGCATTAAATTAGCCAAAATCGTTGCTGCCATGGGACTTCTACTGGTATTCTCTGAACAAACAAAAATTACTTTCTTGTATGCGCTCAAAACTAGCCACCCCCAATTCTAACAAATCGTCATCCTCTAATCAACTTTAACAAGTTTATGTCCTGCTGCCTTAATTAATCTATTCATAATAGCCTGTCCTACATCCGCTGAATCAAAGCTTTCTGAATAAACTACCTCAATTCCATCTTTATCAAAATCTCTTAAAACCTTATATAGGTTCTTTGCAATACTTAGTTCGTCTTCTCTGCTGCCAAGAACATAGACATGTTCATGACCATAACAAGACTTTGTCTCATCTGTTGCCATAACGGCTGTCTTTTTACCAAGCTCATCTGCCTTTTTTATTTCTTCATTAATATAGTCTACAACTTTTTTTGTATCGCCTTCAACTATAGTAATTTCTGCATTAGGTGCATAGTGCTTATATTTCATTCCAGGTGCCTTTGGCTTAACTCCAGGCTTAACCTCACCAACAATTGCTGGGTCAATTCTAACCTCGCCAATTACTTCCTCGAAATCCTTCTTTGTAATATAACCTGGTCTAAGAATTGTAGGAATCTCTTCACTTAAATCAATAATTGAAGATTCAAGTCCAATATCTACTGTGTCATCCTGAATTATCATATCAATTTTTCCAGATAAATCATTAATAACATGCTCAGCTCTTGTAGGACTTGGCTTTCCTGATGTATTAGCAGATGGTGCTGCTATATAAACTCCTGACTGAGCTATAAGTCTGTTGGCAACCTTGTGACTTGGCATTCTAATTGCCACTGTTTCAAGTCCACCAGTTGTTGCGCTTGGAACTATGTCCGATTTTTTCAAAATCATTGTCATTGGACCTGGCCAAAATTTCTTGGCAAGAGCTAGTGCCTTCTCTGGAACCTCAACTGATAACTTATAAAGTGCATCCAAATCAGCAATATGTACTATTAATGGGTTATCAGATGGTCGGCCCTTTGCTGCGTAAATCTTCTTTGATGCATTTGCATCAAGGGCATCTCCCCCTAAACCATAAACTGTCTCTGTTGGAAATGCTACTAAACCACCGTTATTTAGAATTTCCTTTGCCTCTTCGTATATTAAATTATCTTTCTTCTCATCTCCAGAAACCACTCTTATCCTTGTTTCCATGACGTCTCCTTACTTTTATCTATATCTAATTATTAAGATATTTATTTATTACAGTCCAAATATCGCTTGTCTCAAGTCCAAGCTTCCAGCTTGCAACGCCGGCAACGTCTGCCTCATCAATAACCTTCATCTTAGCCTCTATAGATAAAGCCTCTTCAAACCAAATATCAATTGTTGAACCATCTTTTTCGTAGCTAACCACATACTGTGAAACCTCATCATTCCAGAATGCAGAATAACCATCGCTTGTCATTTTGCTTATTGCTGCCTGCATACCTACAGCAGAGCTTGTTGTTGTGCCATTTGTAGTCTTCCAGATTCTTGTGAAAAATGGAACGCCAACGATAAGCTGACTATTATCAACATCTTCTAAAACCTCGTTAATTGCTTCAGTTACAAATGGAAGTGAAGCAACAGAGCCTGCCTCTGAGCCAGCATAGTGCTCATCGTAGGCCATAAGTATAACATAATCTACAAAAGATGACTGCTCCTTTAATCTATAACATGAATTATAGCTTTCTGGCTTATAATTATCAGTAGATAAAACCAGATTAGCCTTTTCACATTCAACGGATAATTCTCTTAAAAACTCCAAGAAATCTCTTGAATAGTTTGTGTTTACATTTTCAAAATCAAGATTAATTCCATCAAAGCCATAAGTACTTGCTCCTGAAATTAATGTATTAATCATCTTAGTTCTTGCAGCCTTACTCTTAAATAAAGTCTCAAAATCCACGCTTGTATCAAAATCATCCACTAAGGCCCAAACTTTGATGCCCTTACTGTGCATACTTGTTACTAAATCGCTAGTTCCATCAAAGGATAAAGAACCATCTGATCCGGAAATTGAATACCAAGTTGGGGACAATACATTTACACCAGTTGCAGAAGCTAATAGGTTAGAAATGTTACTATTACCTGCAGTTCCCTCCACCTGGAACCAAGTTAAATTAATATCTGTATCAAAACTAATTGTAGTCTTGTCATCTTCATAGCTTGTGCTTCTAACATTGCTGTATTTATCAGTTACATCCTTAGTTCTAACGTAACCCTTAACGCCTGTTGGTGTAACTACTTCAAGCCAATCCTCTAATTCCTTAGTAACCACAAGGCGAGTTCCCTTTGAAACGCTTTCAACCACTTCGCTCTTAACGCCACCTCTATATCTAACGCTAATCTTAGACTTAGCATCTACGCAAGTTTCTTCATCATAACTTGTAGTAATCACAAGTCTATTAGGGTCACTAGCAATTACATAATCTAAATCTGTGTGGCTTGCAACATAATCCCAATTAAGATAAAGTGTATCGCCTTCCTTAACTAAAACTGTCACATCACTTGTATAAGCATTGCCCTCTTCGTCAGTATATTCGTTAGAATTCTCCTTAAAGGAATACATATGATGTGTATCAGAATAAATAACACAGCTTGTTTCCTTATCATAATAGAATCTTAAATTAATATCGCTCTCAACTAAATCCTGTCTAACATAGAGATTTCCATCAATGTAAACCCCCTGATTTGTATATTTCTCGCCATCAAGAATTACAAGTAATTCCTCTGACCCTTCCTGCATATCAAAATAATCATATGCACTCATCTTCTTACTAGTTGGCGCATACTTGTATATATAAACGCACACCCCTAGAGCAATAATGCAAACTAAGGCAATTACTGCTGTCACTAAAAGCTTCTTCTTTTTCATAATTGAATTTCTTTTATTCATAACACTCTCCAAAATTTTTTATTAATGAACATGCTTTTTATTGTAACACTAGAGACTTAAAAAAGCCACCGACCATTATACACCTATATGCATTATTAGCAAACATCTATTAAGGTGCCCTAGTCAGTGGCTTTCTTTAATATATACGCAGAGGGACTATGTATATATTTAAAAATGTTATTTCGTTTTTTTACTTTGTCGTATTTATAATATTTTTCATTAGTTGTTAAACGACGAAATTGCTTTCCTTGTTTCTAATTTTCTTCTTATTATTTGTGATATATTTTTATGAATAAATTAGACCGTCTAGCCAGATTAAATTCTTTCCATCAATTATCTCCATATCAAAAATCTCTGGGATAATCTGAACATTTACGCCAAACTCCTTTGTAAGTTTAGCCTTTCTCTTCTTATTATAATCTCTTGTTAACATAGTCAAATCTTCCTCCTCATCTCTAAGTCTGATTCGTCTGATCCTTTCTGTCACTTCCCTTAATTTATAGGGACTAAGAGAGCCTAATAAAAATCTTTTCTCGCAGCTAAAGTAAAACTTCAGTGCCTCTCTATAATTCTTATCATTTACACTAATATCCAAAATTGCGCAGTCATAAGAATTTACTATTTCACCTAAATAGGCATTGTTATTGCATGCATAGTAATGAATTCCGTTAAAATTAATTCCTTGAAATCTCCTTAATTCCTTATAAGACTTATCTCTTAAATCAAATAATTTGTTACTAGTATAAGTATTAGCGTAATCCTTTAGGCCTTCGTAATCATTTTCATTATTAAAGCTTATAAGAGCTACCTTTAAGCCTAGCCCGTTTCTTAAATAATTAGCTAGGGCAAAGGCTAAGTGAGTTGTACCCACGGCTCTTGATAGACCTAAAAGTCCTATACTCATTTTTCCTAATCTCTTCTTATTAGATTTAAAATGTCTCATAAATTCAATTTTTCTTTTCTTAGAATTTCTTTTTAAACTTATCAAAATTAGTTTTTAAAAATTCATAAAGGCTGCTGCCCTTAAAAATTTTCTTCCTACCTTTCCAATAAAATTCATTAAAATGCTCCTCCCTAAAGCCTGCAAGAGTCTCATCTAAAATTTTATAATCCTCTTTATAATTATAGATACAAGGAATTCGATAAATTTCCCTTCTATCCATTAATCGTATGCACTCATAAAAGTCTTTGGCACTTAGTAGATTCATGAAAACTAACGTCTCCTCTGGCACATTTTTTAGAGATAAAATTTCTTCAAAAAGAGCCGGACCTCCGCTAAGCACTAAACACTCAATCAAAGTGACGTCCTCAAACCCTGTTAGTTCCTTACGTTTTTGACTGATGTAGTTCTCGCTTCTGCCGCTAAAATCCACAATCTTTACCCTTGTGTCATCATTAACCTCTATGAAATTGTTATAATTTGGAATTACATTAAAGCCTTCAAGCTCTAGAGAACCATCTTTGCTAAGAACACCCTTTAGGCCTTCCGTTCTTAGGTGGTTATTAGTTGATTGGTCAATAAGACTCACCCTTGTAAACTGCCCCATCCACTTAGCTAGACTTAAGCAAATGTGCGTCACTCCGATGCCTGGTCTCATTCCCCTGACAAAAATTATTTTGGACGTTTCCTTCGTAACCTCTAATTCCTCTAATATGGCAGTTAAAGCCCTTTTTAAGTTTGCTACACTTTTGTATCTTTGACTTTTTTCGTGCTTTGTCGCTTTTTTAATTATTTCCTTAAACCTGTCATCTTTTGTTTGTTTTTTCTGACACATGTAGGCTAGGACCTGGCCTAGGCCATAAATATCCGACTGGATAGTTGCTGTTTCATCTAAATATTGCTCTGGTGCTGCAAAAGTTGGACTACCCGTATTCACCTTCGTTTCAATATTCTTGCTTACAACACTTCCAAGATCTATCAACCAAAGTTCGTCATTATTATCAATCATTATATTATCTGGTTTAAGATCCATGTGAAGAAGATTTGCTGTGTCATGCATATATTCCAGTATATTGCACAAATTAATCATTATCTTAGCAATTTCTTTATCCCTTAAACTTTTCTCATCTAAAAATTTCGATAAAGTCATCGCCTCAACATATTCTTTAATAATAACTATCTCGTTGTCATCTTCTTCAATATCAATTATTCTTGGAATATTAGGATGTCTAAGATTCTTTATTAGATTGACCTTTGTGAAAATGTTATCTCCATCTCCATTGGTCTTAGAAATAAATTTCGCAATTCGTAAACAATCAAAATTCTTATGTCTTATTATACATACTCTAGATTGCTTAGTTCTTGCAAGCTCGCATATTAGCTCATACTTACTATCTTCTATAAGGCATTACCTCCCTTTAGTGGTGAAGTACGAGTAACATCCTTGGGTATATTACTAGAAATATATTTATTTGTCAATCGCAGATTTATACTTTTTTTATTTTCAAAAGCAAAATTTAATTCCCACATGAGCTCCAAATCCTTTACATAACAAATAAAAATGAGTATTATTAACATAAGGATAAAGCATTTTTTTATTTTGCCGATAACAATATAAGAATGAAAAATATTGTTAGCTAAATTTTTAATTTACACTAACGTTTAATCTAACATCTATATAGGTGTTTAAGAATGTGAGGTGCCATATGAAAATAGAGAAGATTAATGATAACCAAATTAGATGCACACTTAACAAATCAGACCTTGCATCAAGACAATTAAAAATTAGTGAATTAGCTTATGGAAGTGAAAAAGCGAGAGAACTCTTTCGCGATATGATGAGACAAGCTAACTATGAACTAGGTTTTGAAGCAGAAGATTTACCTCTTATGATTGAGGCTATTCCTGTTTCAGCTGAATGCATAGTTTTGATTATAACTAAGGTTGATAATCCTGAGGAATTAGATACTAGATTTTCAAGATTCTCAGACAGCGATGAATCAGAGGATTTTGAAGACTATGATTATAATGACTTCGATGACGATTCAGATGATGACGAGGACGAAGATATAGTTCCTGGTAAGCTTTCAGATGAGTTAGATTCCGTTGAAAATCTTGATAGTGAGATCCAAGATTTAGGCAATGATTTAATGAACATCTTTAGCCAGGTTAAAGATTACCTTAACAAGAAGAAGGTTTCACCTAACAGTGATAGCTTTGTTCCTCTTAGTCAGTCAATATCTAATGCTAATGGAACTAATAAATCCGCTAAGGATAATAAAGACAATAAAGACTCAATTATTAAGGACAATACAGCAGATGTTTCTACTTTAACACCACCAGTTGTTGTAAGAGTATTCTCTTTTAACACTCTTGATGATGCCACAGATGCAGCCCTAATAATTAACCCAATATATTCAGACGATAGTACTTTCTTTAAGGACACAAAGGATAATCACTATTATCTTGCAATTACAAGAAAGAACACATCCTCTGTAAACTTTAATAAAATATGCAATATCCTTTCTGAATACGGCAAGAAAGAAACAATGGATGTTTCCTCTGTAGATTACTTCAAGGAACATCAGGAGGTTTTAATCAAGAAACACGCCGTTCAGATTTTAACAACAATTTAAGATCTACAATTTAATAAAACAATAAAATAAGAGTAGTAAGAAATTAACCTGCAAAGCTAATAATTCTTACTACTCTTTTTATTTTGCATTAAGCTAGCCTCTTAATTGAAGCAAGTTATTAATTAATCAACTTATTAATTAATCAACTTATTAATTAACAAAGTGATGCTAAATATGTACGAATCTCTTCCATTAAATCATCACAATCAAGGCCGTGAACTTCTGCTGCTTCCTCAATTGTCTCACCGATTGAAGATGGGCAACCTATACAGTGCATACCTGCACCAAGTAAAATAGGAATAATTCCTGGTTCCATCTGAATTGCGTCGCCGATTCTTGTATCCTTAGTAATTCTCTTCATAATCTATCTTTACCTTTCTTTTTCTAATTTCGAAAATGTATCTAAACAGTTTTTATATTAACTAGGTTAATTCTCCTTGTCAAGCTAGTAAATCTTAAAGAAAACTAAATGAAATGCTTAAAATCATTTGTACAGTTAGTATATTCTTACTATAGTTTGTTATATAGTTGTATTGTTTTCTAAGCCAGTATTTATGCAATCTTTTAGTTCAATAAGTTAACATATGAAGACTTATTCATGTGTTAAATTGAGTAACTATGCGGGTTTGCTTGATTTTTGATAATTTTTATCGTATAATAAAGTATCTTTTTAAGGAGGTATTTTAACATGGCATATGTAATTAATGATGATTGTATTAGTTGCGGCGCTTGTGCTGCAGGATGTCCAGTAGAGGCTATTAGCGAAGGTGCTAACCACTACGAAATCAACCCAGATCTTTGCATCGAGTGTGGCGCTTGTGCAGGTGTCTGTCCTGTTGGTGCTCCTAACCCACAGTAGTTTTTACTAAGAGTTTTGGATGCATCTTTAATATTTATCTAATACGTATTAAAGTAAAGACCCGAGCTATGCTCGGGTCTTTTTTATCTTTTTCATTCTTTTATTTTGTCTTTTGGGGTCTTTTCATTGCTCATTTTCAATCAAGCATTCAAAAACTCTCAATTAAACTTTTCTAACGCTCATCTTTAAGCAAATCTGCAAATCTTGTCTGCTCTGGTAACCAAGCCATCTTAACAGTACCAATAGGACCGTTACGCTGCTTAGCAATAATAATTTCAGCTACACCAGGGAATTCAGTATCCTTGTTGTAATAATCATCTCTATAAAGGAACATAACAACATCGGCATCCTGCTCGATGGCACCAGATTCTCTCAAATCCGAAAGCATCGGTCTATGGTCTGGTCTTTGTTCCACCGCTCTTGATAACTGAGAAAGTGTAACAACTGGTACATTTAATTCTCTGGCAAGAGCCTTTAAAGATCTAGAAATATCTGAAATTTCCTGCTGTCTTGATTCAGTCTTACCATTACCACTCATTAACTGAAGGTAATCGATAATAATAAGTCCAAGATTGTGCTCTAACTTATATTTTCTACATTTTGAACGCAATTCTGAAATTGAAATATTAGGAGTATCATCAATGATTAAGTGTGACTTTGCAATGCTATCAGCACCTTCAATTAACTTACCCCAATCTCCGGAATCTAGATTTCCTCGTCTAATCTTATCCGCATCAACTGTAGATTCAAGAGATAACATTCTGTTTACCAACTGCACATCTGACATTTCCAAAGAAAAGATTGCTGTTGTAACGCCCTCTTTAATTGCCACGTGCTCTGCTACATTTAATACAAAGGCAGTCTTACCCATAGAAGGTCTCGCCGCAACCAAGATAAAATCTGATGGTTGCATACCTGATAAGTATCTATCCAAATCCTTAAAACCTGTAGGCACACCAGTTACGCTACCTCTATTCTTAGCCGCCTCTGAAATTCTATCAAGGGCCTCAAGTACAACCTTATCAATGCTTGTGTACTCGTGATCCCCCTTATTCTTAACTAAGTCGAATATTCTTTTTTCTGTTTCTGCTAAAATGTCTTCAGTCTTGTCATTTCCTGCATAACAGTCATTGGCAATGCCCTCTGTTGTTCTAATTACACTTCTAAGTAGGGCCTTGTCCTTTACGATACCTGCATAGTGTCTAATATTAGCCGATGTTGGTACCGATGCAATTAAATTACGAATGAAATCCAAATCGTAAACCTGAGGTGGGGCATCCTTTTCCTTAAGGCGCTCCTGTAGAGTTACGATATCAACTGGTTTTCCTTCATTATTCATATCAACTATGGTCTGGAACATAATTCCATAATTACCATAATAAAAATCTTCTTGAGTTAATTGCTCACTAGCCGTTAAAATCGCTTGTCTATCAAGCATCATAGATCCAACAACAGAAGCCTCCGCCTCAATACTGCTAGGCATTTGCCTAGTAACTATTGCCTCATCCATTATCTAATCCTCTTTACTATAATTTCTACTTTTCAACAACCTTCACTGTAAGTTTTGCGCTAACTTCCTTGTGAAGCTTAACTGTAATAATATGACTTCCCAATGTCTTAATAGGCTCATCGAGTTTCATTTTCTTCTTGTCAATTTCAAGACCAAGCTGTTTTTTAGCTGCCTCTGCAACTTCCTTAGTTGAGATTGTGCCAAATGTCTTTCCGCCTTCACCTGTCTTCATTGAAACTGTAACTGTTGACTCTTCTACTTTCTTTGCTAACTCCTTAGCAGCTGCTAATTCTTCAGCAGCTTCCTTCTCAGCTCTCTTATTAGCAAGCTTTAAGTCATTTAAATTCTGTGCTGTAGCTTCTATACCAAGCTTTTTAGGTAATACAAAATTTCTTGCATAACCGTCATTAATCTTTACAATCTGTCCTTTTTTTCCTAATGTCTTAACGTCTTCTAAAAGTATTACTTCCATGTCTACACTTCTCCTTCTTCTATCATACTATCTAGAGTCTGCTTAATCATTTCAACCGCTTCGTCTGTTGTTACATTTTCAAGCTGAGCACCTGCCACGCTCATGTGACCGCCACCACCTAGCTTTTCCATAACGAGCTGAACATTGATTTCATCAATAGAACGAGCTGAAATGAAAATCTTTCCTTCATAAGGTGTAATAACAAAAGAACCTTTAATACCATTAATATCTAATAAATCATTAGCAGCCTTAGCGCCACCAATTGTAGGACTTTCAAGTCCATCACCATTAAATACTGTAATAGCAAATGCATCTTTATATACTTCTGACTTACTAACAGCCTCTGCCACTGCCTTGTATTCATCCATATCATTACGTAACATTTTACGAACTCTTGTTACATCTGCACCATTTCTACGTAAGAAAGCTGCTGCCTCAAAGGTTCTTGGGCCGGACTTGTTATTAAATCCGTCCGTATCAATATTAATACCTGCATACATAGCATCCGCCTCAAAGGCCTTTAATTTAATGCTATCATCCACGTATTGAATCATTTCTGCAATCATTTCACATGCTGAAGAAGCATATGGGTCAATGTATGAAAGAACCGCACCAGTAATAGTGTCGTTAGTTCTTCTATGATGATCAAAGTTAATAATTGTCTTACACTTAGTTAAAAGTTCCGGACACTCAGTTCTTTGAGGTCTATTAACATCAACTACCACAACTACTGTATTAGAATTTACATAATCCGGTGCCTCATCCTTTGTAAGGAACATATCCGCTGGATAATCGTCGTTATTCTTAAATCTGTTAATGAAAGGTCTAACTGAACTTGTAACCTCGCCATAAACAATATGAGCGTCCTTGCCCATCTTCTTAGCAATTATGTAGATACCAAGTGCTGAGCCAAATGCATCAATATCTGGAATTGTATGACCCATAACCAAGACTCTATCATTAGTCTCTAAAATCTGTCTTAAGGCATGTGCCATAACTCTAACCTTAACTCTAGCGTTCTTTTCCATCTGCTGGCTCTTACCACCAAAGTAGTGAATCTTCTCATTATCCTTAACAACGGCCTGATCCCCACCTCTACCAAGAGCAAGATCCATTGCAGCCTTTGCCATATCAAAATTCTTAGAGTAATCAGATGCGCCTGTACCAACACCAATTGATAATGTAAGTGTCATTTCATTACCAATCTTAACACCCTTAATATCCTCTAAAATGCTGAACTTATCCGCTAATAGCTTCTCTAGATACTTATATCTAAATACCACTAAATACTTATCCTTCTCCATCTTTCTAACAATAGCAGCTCCCGGAGAAAAATACTTATTAACTCTCTTATCAATAAGTCCAATAAAAAGAGATCTTCTAACATCATCAATTGCCTCAAGAGCATCCTCATAGTTATCAATATAAACCAAACCAACTACGAATCTTTCATCTCTTAATTTCTGAATATACATGTTAATATCAGTCTCATCAAACATGTACATAGCAATCAGACTAGCATTATAATTTCTCTCTAAAATGTTAGTCCCTTCCACAATCTTATCTGCGCTAATTCTGTGTAACTCAACCCTGTAATTTCTCTCATTTAACATCACTGGAACATCTGTCGATTCTCCAATTTCTGGGAAAATGTTATACTTAATTTCAGGTATAACGCTAGATATATTCTTATTAAAATCCTTACTTTTATTAAGGCACAACTGCATCTCTTCATTAAGCCATAAAACTTGTCCATTATTATCAAGTAAAGCATAAGGAATACTCAACTTGTTAAAAAGTAATCTCTGTACCTGAGAATAATTTGAGGCAAACTCAATTAAGTCATGGGCAATTCTTGGACGTAAGTAAAGAAGCATTATTCCGCATACCACAAGGTAAATTACTAGGAAAATGCTTACAATAATTCCTGCCTGGCTAGATACAAAATATATACCAATATTAACCACTGCTAAGATGATTAATAGTACAGTTGGCCATATAAATAAACTATTCAATTGTCCTGTCGGATTCAACGACATCTTCTTTTTGTTAAACATTTATATCACCATACATAGATTATCTCTATGCCCAAGTCCAAAATTTAGCAAGCTTAAACATATGTCTATGCCCACCATATTATCCTCACCATTATAACATATATGCTATTCTTTTTTCATCTTGTCATATATATTTTTTACTTCTCTTGCTATATCATTAATTGACATTTCACTTGAATCAAAGAAGTATTCATAGCTCTCTTTACTAGCCCATTTACGCTTAGTGTGAGATTCATAGTAAGCTCTTCTTTGCTTATCTCTCTTCTTTATAAGCTTGCTAGCCTGGTCATCATCAAAGTCAAAATATGATTTAACTCTTTCAATTCTCTGCTCCATAGGCGCATCAATAAATACACTTAATACATTAATTTCTGGCAAATATCCATCCTTTTCCTCTAGTACAAAATCCGCACATCTACCAATAATTACTGCATCCGATTTATTAGCAATATTCTTTATAACATCACTTTGAAGCTTAAAAAGAACATCCTCCATTGGCTCACCCTTAGGAGCATACTGATTTCCAGCAAAATTTCCTTCAAATAAAAATGGATTTGATTTCTTCTCATCAAATTTTTCCATATCCTTCTTATCTAGCTCACCCCTTTTTGCAGCTAGATTAATAAGTTCATTATTGTAGTAAGGAATCTGTAGCGCTGTTGCAAGTAGTTCCCCAACTACATGTCCACCACTACCAAACTTTCTACCAATAGTAATCACAACTCTCTTTTCCATCCTGTTACCTCCTAAAATATATATTATATTCTAGACTCACACATCTCTTTAAATATATTATATCACTAAAATAAATTCTGTCATTATTTATAACATCAATAGTTTTGCAATAAAAAAACAACCACCGAATACCCGGTGGTTGTTAAATTTAAGTGATAAATCACAAATTATTCTACAGTGTATGGTAAAAGAGCTACGTGTCTTGCTCTCTTAACAGCTACTGTTAAAGCTCTCTGATGCTTTGCACAGTTACCTGTAATTCTTCTAGGAAGGATCTTTCCTCTTTCAGAAATATACTTTCTTAAAAGAGCTACATCCTTATAATCTAATACCTTATTAGCGTCAGCACAAAAAGCACAAACTTTCTTTCTTCTACGCATAGGTCTTCTTCTCATCTGACCTTCAGATCTCTCAGCCTTCTTCTCTGGCATGGTAAGCTACCTCCTATCTTAGTTGAAAGGCAAGCCCTCATCCTCAACGCCATCTGGGATATTCATAAATCCGTCTCCAGCTTCCTGACTAGGCTGCTGTCTTGATGGTGTATAAGCTGCTCCTGAATAGTCTGCACCATTAGAAGCGGCTGCTGACTTGCTTTCCGCAAATTCTTGTTCTTCTACAATTACATCAGTAGTATAAACTTTCTGACCATCTTTATTAGTATAGCTACCTGTCTGGATTCTTCCAGTTACAACTATCTTAGTTCCCTGATGTAAATACTTTTCAGCGAACTCAGCTGACTTACCAAATGTTACACACTGAATAAAGTCTGCTGTTGGTTGATCATCACTATTATTTCTAGATCTTCTTCTGTCTACTGCTAATGTATATCTCGCATGTGCACTTGAACTATCACCGTTAGAATATCTAACATCTGGATCTCTAGTCAATCTGCCCATTAAAATTACTTTGTTCATAATTGCCTCCTCTACAAGGTTATAAGCAATAATAAACGTCGTTAATTACTCGCCATCCTTAACGATTAAGAATCTGAGTACGTTTTCAACAATACGAAGTCTGTTTTCGATTTCAGCTGGAGCAGAAGCTTCTGCTTCGAACTTAATGAATGAATAGAAACCTTCGTTCATATGCTGAATTTCGTATGCAAGCTTCTTCTTCTCGCTAGTACCTGGATCAGTAATTGTACCACCGAAACGAGTGATTAACTCTGTAACCTTCTCGATAGTAGCTGTTCTTACTTCCTCTTCGACGTTCGCGCTTACAACTAATGCTAACTCATACTTATTCATCTACGTCGCACCTCCTTTTGGTCTTTAGGTCCCTTCTACTGCGAAGGAACAAGGATAAAAATATATCACAGATAAAGATAATATCATAAGGAGAAATTTAAATCAAGCCCTTTTAATTTTTTTTACACTCTTTTGCAAAACAGACCTCTTAATTTCAATCTCATGTCCGCATCCTAAGCAAGCTAACTTGATTTCCGCTCCCGTTTTAATTACCTTCCAATCCTTAGAACCACAAGGATGTTGCTTTTTCATTTCAACAATATCATTAGTCTCTAATTTTAAAATTGCCTCCATTAGAGCACCTCTTTAAAAAATTATAATAAGTGTTTAAATACCTCACCTAAGGCATCATTAATTAGTAAATCCGCCTTGGAATCATAAGGAGTCTTCGATTTATTAATTAAAACCATCTTGTTACCCCTATATTCATTTACAAAACCCGCTGCCGGATAAACTCCAAGAGAAGTTCCTCCTATTATAAGAACATCTGCATTTCTTATTAAATCCACAGCCTTATAAATATCATCCTCATTAAGGCCTTCCTCATAAAGTACCACGTCAGGCTTTATCACCCCGCCACAGCTACACTTCGGAATATCCTTACTTTTGAAAATGTATTCCATATCGTAAAACTTGTGACATTTCGTACAGTAATTTCTATGCACAGAACCGTGAAGCTCCACTACATTTTTACTGCCCGCCATCTGATGAAGTCCATCAATATTTTGTGTAATAACACCCTTTAGTTTTCCCATTTTTTCAAGCTTTACCAAAGCTAAATGTGTTGTGCTTGGCTTTGCCTCTGGAAACAACATTTTCTCTCTATAAAATTCATAAAAGACATCTGGGTGTCTTAAGTAAAATGAATGACTAATAATTTCTTCTGGCGATAAGCCGTTATATTTGCTCATATAAAGGCCATCTGCCCCACGGAAGTCCGGAATTCCACTTTCAGTCGAAACTCCCGCTCCGCCAAAGAAAACTATGTTGTCGCTGTCCTTAACTAAATTTAAGAACTCATCAATATTACTCATTTAAAATCACTCCTAAAATATTACAGCCTAAAGTCTCTAATTTCTCTGTATAGTCCTCGGCCTCATCCTCACTAAATTGATTTTCATCCACCATAAGCACCGCAGCACTACTGTACTTTGCTGCGGTTCCACTGATATCCGAATCCACAAGCACTAAATCATAAACTTTGCTATAAGAATCAATTAAACCCTTCATGATCATCTCATTATCAGTGTTTAAGGAATCCCCATCAATATTTCCTGTGAAAATGATATCGAAACCTTCTTTGTTAGTATGGCAAACAATATTGCCTGCCTTATCCACGTCTCTTAAAAAATCCATAACCCCAGCTATATTCTTTCCTAGCTTGTATTTTCCCACAAATACGTCACTAGAAATATCTGCATCTATAAAGAGCACTTTCTTTCCCATAAGATGTACACAATACGCAAGTTTGAAGGCTCCCATTCCTCCAGTTACAACTGAAAATGTTTTCTCTCCATTTAATTCCTTCATAACATTTTCTGCCAAATCCTTGTAAGTATCCATCTCAGCTGAAGATACGTCGATTAACTTATCAATATTTACACTAAACATACTCTTGTCCCCTTACTCTAGCCTAAATAATCAATTAACGTTTCTACATACTAAATATTCAATTTTCCCTACTTTGTCTCTTATTTTTAGCAACCTTAAGCTTAAGCCTCTAAAAAACTTTATCTCATCAAGCTTTAGCCTCTTAAAAGCCTCTACTTCTTAACTCTGCCAAAAATCTTTAGCTTTTTCTTCTTTACCTCCACTTTCTCTTCTGCCTTAGTTTCAACTTCCTTACTCTCAGCAACCTCATCCTCATTAGCAGCAACCTCTGCTAACTTTGGCTCCTCTTTAGTTTCTGTCTTGGCAGTTTCAACCACAGACTCTTCAACCTTCTCAGCCTTCTCAGCTGTCTCAACCTCTTCAGTCTTAGCTTCTTCTGTCTTAATCTCTGCTTCAGCTACAGCTTCATCAACACTAGCCTCTGTTTCTGCTACGGTCTCTTCAACCTTAGCTTCTGTTTCTGCTACAGTCTCTTCAGCCTTAGCCTCTGTTTCTACTGCTTCTTTTTCTTTATTACTCTTTGAAATATATTCGTCAAATTCAACGATTGCGTCGTTTGATACATTTGGCGCAATATAATCATTTTCAAATCTCTTATTAGAACGCTTCTTAGACTTTGCACCATATTCTCTTTCATAATCGTAGTATTCGTCTTCGATTTCAGGTCTCTTTCTGAAAGCTAAATAGAAGAATAATACTAACATTTCTAATGCAAATGTAACTAAAGCTACAAGTGCTGTTAATCTTACAGTCTTAAGCATTAAGTCAGGCTTAAAGCTATCCCCTGTGCTTGTTCCTTCAGATAAAATCTGAATAGATTCTACAGGAATAATTGTAGTTGTCTTAACTGCTGTTGCAGCGATTGCATCAACGTAAGTCTTAGCTGTGTTCTGATCTGGATTAACAATAACTAATTCAATAATATTTGAATTAGCTACTGAATTAACAGTTAAGTACTTCTTAAGATTTTCAGAAGTACCAGCTAAATTCTTTGCAGCTGATAAAACAACGTCACTGTTAAGAACAATAGAAAAATCGTCCTTAAGTCCTCCATTTTCTGCACGTAATGTTGCCTCGTTAGCCTCTCCTGGAACAACGTATAATTGTGCCACAGACTTGTACATATCCTTAATTGTATTATACTCATACAAATAGCTTCCCACGCCTCCAAGGATTGTCACTAACAACAAAACTAAAATTCCTCTTGCAAATTTTCTCATAATTTCCACCCCTTCTAGAAATTTCTGTCTCTAATTTTTGTCTTATTTTGCCATAAAGCTATTTAATTGTATTATTTATATTATTACTATAACACTTTTTTCCTAAAAAGCAGAGTGGAAATTTCCACTCTGCCAAATTTTTTAGTTATATAACTTTTCTGGATAGTCACCAGCTTCGATTAACTTCTTAATAGACTCAACTACAACTGGCTTGTCTTCCTTATATGTAACACCAAACCACTTGTCCTTTGTCTCAAGAACAGCTACATCAGCCTTATTAGACTTGATTAACTGATCAACGATAGATGGAAGTAAATATTCGCTCTTAATATCCCCTTCCTTAAGACCTGATAAGAAATCCTTAAATCCTTCTTCAAGTTCATCTAAGAAATCAGCTGTGAATCCCCACATATTCATTGAAACGTGTGACTGTGGATCAACATCAACGATTGCACCATTCTTCTCAGCCTGAGCACCTGTTGCTGTCTTAACAATTCCGCCTGTTTCATCAACACCAACCAACTGCTCCTTATCATTTACAACGCAAATACCACGAGTAACAGCGCCGTTATCTGATAATGTATTACCTAAAATAAATCCTGCCATACAGAAGTCATACTTACCTGTAGCTGGACGATCTGCAACTAAATAGTCATGGATAAGCTTAAATGCTGTCTTTCCATAATAATCATCTGCATTAATTACTAAAAATGGATCTTTAACTGTACCCTTACATGCTAAAATTGCCTGGCCTGTTCCCCAAGGCTTTGTTCTATCAGCTGGTGCTGTAAAACCTGCAGGTACATCTTCGATTTCCTGGAAAACATATTCAACTGGAATAACCTTCTCAATACGGTTACCAATTACTTCCTTAAATGTCTCTAATAAATCCTTTCTAGTAACGAAAACCACTTTATTGAAACCTGCTTCAATAGCGTCATAGATAGAATAATCCATGATTATTTCTCCGTTTGGTCCCATTGGCTCTAACTGCTTAATACCTCCGCCAAAACGGCTACCCATTCCTGCCGCCATAATAACAAGTGTTGTCGACTTCATAACACATCCTCCATAAATTAAAACTTATATATAAAAACAGAGCAACATTCCTACAGACTTGTTCTGAATTTATCCTTAAAATTTTATGATTTACCTCATTAATACCACATTAATAAATCCTAAAACTCTTTCTCCATCTACTCTTCTGGATAATAATACCATCTAATTGCTGTGATTTCACCATCGTTATTCATATCGAATGTCAACTGAGCAAAATCGTCCTCAATATCAGCATATTCACTCTTATAAGTATCTCCAAAGCAAGTAAATGTGACCATGTATTCTTCTGCTGTTTCTAAAGATGTATATCCTGTATAATCTATGATTCCATATTCCAAAATGCCTTCAATAGAATCAGATTCTAAAGTATCTATTGTAGAATCACCATATAAATAATTACCAAGAACTGTATCACCATCTAAAGTATAGTAATTATTCTTATAATCCTGATCTCTATAATACTTATCTAAGATATCTTCTAACTTATCTCCTACCTTAAGTCCTCTTGAAAATGTATTCTCTTCACTTAAGGATGCAATAGCTGTTAATTTGTAGTTACCCTCTTCGCTAAGATTCTCAACCGCATGATTCTCATCATCAAGTTTCATAAAAATCAAAGTTAATTCATTATATGAATAAACTTTCTCGTAATACTCATCAGTTGCTGCATCTGAGTTAGAATCAGTTGAACTTGATCCTGTAGAACTAGAAGCAGATGAACTTGAACTACTAGAACCGCTAGCATTATTAGAGCTACCAGAATTACTATTGTTACTTGAATTGCTCGATCCACTAGAACTTGATTTATCTGAACTAGTTGTATCTTCTGATTTATTAATCTTCTCAGCCATCTCAGAAGAATCGATTATAGTAACAGGTTCGCCTAAAATACTCTTAACTTCATCCTCAGTCATGAACAATTTAATATTATCCATAACTAGATCAGTATAGCTAAACTTCTCAGCAGTACTAGCTTCTACTGTTTCATGTTCTTTTGTTTCCTCTGTTACTTCTTCACTAACTATTGTAGCTTCTTTCTTGCCATTGCAAGCTGTAAGACTAAAAATTGTTGCAGTTAGTGTTGTCATTATAGCTGTTAATTTTATTATCTTTTTCATAATATCCCCATAATTTCACTATTGCTAAATCTTTTGTATTATAACACAATAGCAGCTAAATTGCACTATATTGATTTGTCAATTGAGTAAATAATTGGGGTGATTTTAACTTAGAGATTGATATAAAAAAAGAGCTTCAATCAAAATGATTAAAGCTCAGAGGCGACAACCAGATTCGAACTGGTGATCAGGGTGTTGCAGACCCACGCCTTACCACTTGGCTATGTCGCCAAACATACCAAACATATGCAAATAAGTGACGCCAAGGGGATTTGAACCCCTGATACCACCGTGAAAGGGTGGTGTCTTAACCGCTTGACCATGGCGCCTTATTAGTTTTGATAAGAACCAATGGTCAGAACCACTTATTCTTATAGCTCCCCGAGTAGGGCTCGAACCTACAACAACTCGGTTAACAGCCGAGTGCTCTACCATTGAGCTATCGAGGAATATTATCTTATCGATAATGCCTGAAAGATTGCTCTTTCAAAACTGCACATTAAATATATCATCCGTTTGATTATCCTTAAAGAATAACCCTCGTTTTGTTCAGTGATTTCTCACTCTCTATCCAAACCTTAACCTTTACTTGGTTAAGCCCTCGACCTATTAGTACAAATCAGCTCCACATGTCACCACGCTTCCACCTTTTGCCTATCAACCTCGTCGTCTTCAAGGGGTCTTACTACATTCGTATGGGATATCTCATCTTGAGGGGGGCTTCACGCTTAGATGCCTTCAGCGTTTATCCCG
>NZ_AUJG01000004.1 GCF_000424105.1 Lachnospira multipara ATCC 19207
CTCACCCGTCCGCCACTCAGTCAACAAATCGTCATCCCGAAGGAATCGTGATAAGTTGCTTCGTTCGACTTGCATGTGTTAAGCACGCCGCCAGCGTTCATCCTGAGCCAGGATCAAACTCTCATAAAAAGTTTTACCTTAGCTTAGTTCTGAACGAACTAGCTTAATAGTTTCGTTTCCGTTTAACATTACTGTTATTAAGGATAATCATTTCAAAACAAAATTTGTTTTACGATTGATTACTCGCTTGAATATTTCAAAGAATTTTCAAGGTTGTCATTCTGTTCAGTTGTCAAGGTTCTAACCTCCAAAGCCTTGTGTTTACTGGCTTTGTTGATGTTTTGTGTCGTTGCTGTATCGCAGCGACTTGTATATATTATCACCACAGTTCCTTTCTGTCAACACTATTTTTCTAATTTTTTGTGATTTTTTTGAAGTTTTTCAAAAAAATCGAAGAAAGCCAGTATTTATCGGGCTTTGATAGTGTTTTTCAAAAAAATATATACATTTTTACAAATCACAATTTAAAGATTCGTGTATCTATTATAATGATTTTTCTTTTCTTTTTCAACTAAAAAAATCACATCTAACTCGCAATTAATAGGTTTTTAATCCTATTTCTACGAGCTAGATGTGCTTATTTACTAGCTTATATTTTTTGTTTTGAATTAAAGTGACACATTTTTAGAAGATTCTAGTAAGTAATAATGTGTTTAGTGGGTTATGATTATATAAGAAGGCTAGTATTGCATTTTCATTAATATCTAATAATAGATTAGATGCAAACTCTGTGTTTCCGAGAGCTGTTATTACTATAAAGAATAACCATACTATTATTAAGCCTTCGCACAAACCAACTGCTGCTCCAAGGATTTGATTAGCTCCTTCCACAAATGGAATCTTAGCAAGGATATTAGTAAATGCTAAGATCATTCTGATTATAATGTAAAGAACTACTATTAATATCATGTAAACTAAAGCGTTAAATACAATATTTGTAAGGCTTGTAGCTGCAATATGTAAAGTAATATCTCTTACACTTGTTGTGCCATACTTAGACATTGTGGATGCCATATCTGAAGATGAGTTATTTGAAAGAGCTTTTACAAGTGAATCTGGTAATTCGAACTTCTCACCGATTTGTTCAATAATTTCATTCATCTTATCAGAGATTTGTGTAAGCTTTGATGTATCTATTGTCTGATTAGCAAGTTCGTTGGATGTGAGGTAAGAATTTACCGCCTCATTCTCTCCTAAAATTTCATAGAATGATTGTTCCATCTTGTTGTCTAAATCAGAATTGTTTTTAATTGCTTCTGTAATAATTGGGGCAAAAATTGTTGTTATTAAAATACTTGCGATTAATGAAACAATTGAAAGCGCAATCTTTAACACGCCTTGAGCATAACCCCATATAGCAAATCCAACCAAAATAGCTAAAATTATAACTACTAACATTTCTTGTCCTCCCTTAATTTATTAATCTGAAAAGATTATTTTAGTTTTATAGTCTGTATGTAATTTCTATTAATTATAACATACTTTCCTTTTTTACCTAAGCAAACCACATCTGAAATTGTGGAGTCAAAGGAAATATTGGCTAAAACTTTTCCCTTCATATTCATAACACAAAGAGATGAGTCATTGTTTAAAACAATACTTGAATCATCAAACTGGATCGTGTCATAGTTTGTGTCAAACGTTGTTTCACATATCTCATTACCTGAAGTGTTATAAACTACTAATTTGTATAAATCGGACGAATCCGTGTTATCTGTTACAATACCAATGTATTTGTCGCTATAAAAGATTCTTTGAATTTCTTCATCTATACTAATCTTTTTTAAAAGCTTTGGTGTTTCTTTTACCTTATATAGGCTGATGCTATTCTCACTTACTGCCACTGCAAGTGTATCTGTAAGGAACTGCACATCTCCAACAATTGTTGAATCGAAATCGTAGCCACCTACAACTCTTTCAGTTTCATTTTTACCAACCTCAGAGAAATTATAGAATACGATGTTGTTCTTAATTTCTTCTCCACTTACATATATGTAAGCTGCCATAAGTTTTGTACCATCATCTGTGATGCTTACATCAAATGGATAGCCATCTCCGGAAAGCGTTGTCTTTACGCTATAGATTTTCTCACCGGATTTGTCATACATATTAATATAGTTAGCGTTGTTATCTTCAAGAACCGCAACCACTAAGCCATCTTTTGCTACTTCCACCTGGGAAATTGTAAGGGATGTGTTAACTTCACTTATGTAACCTGACTTATCAAATAAATAAATCATATTACCGTTAACATCGCCAACTGCAATAAAGCTATCGCAAATCTTAACCTGAGGTTTCTTCATGCTAAAGGTTTGATTCCATACAGCGGTTCCATCTAATGTAAAATATGAAATACCATCGCTACTACATCTTAAATATCCATCTCCATAGGAAATGTAATCTGATGTTTCCACGTCTTCTCTACTTATTGACTTAGTCAATTTATATGAGGAATAAGTTCTATTATCCAAAATGTAAATAACTAAGAGCACTAACAAAGCAATCACAAATACTACTGCCGCCACTACCTTAAGCTGTGTGATTCTGTGCTGTCTTACTTTTTGACGTATTTCTTCCTCTGTGTAAATATCATTGCTATCCTCTGAATCTTTTTGAACTATTTTTCTAATTGGCGCGTTCTTATCGCCATTGAATCTAGGTTTGCCTGATAATATGTCAGCCATACGACCTCCCTATTTATCTTAGTTCCTTAAATTCAGAAATTGCCTGACCAATTGTATCAAATTCATACTCTTTCATCATTTCTGCAAGCTCAAATAACTTGTCTTCATCATCTATGAATTCTCTTCCAAGATAAGATTCATAGTTATTAGAAATAAACATTTTCTGATCAGTTAATTTCTTTTCAAGAACTTCTCTTTCTTTTTTCTTGGATGCTAATATATTTTTGTTCTCTTCAATTTTACCTGTATATCTGCCCTCAATTTCAGAGATAATATTAGTCTTAGTCTTTTGCTCAAACTCATCGCAAGCAGCTTCTCTTTCGCTTTCGATTCTAATAATCTCGTTGTTGATAGCTTCTATTTTCTCATCATATGACTCTAGGCCATACATTTCTTCATTCTTATCTTTTTTAATACTATGTCTGATTTTTTCAATTTTAAATTCATTAATCTTAATGAGACTCTTAACTTCCTGTGCCTGTGTTATTAATTCTCTGTGATTAACCATAATTCCTGAGTTAACCTTTTTGTAGATGAAAATAACAATTAAAGCAACAACAAATGTATATAAAACAAGAAATATATCATCTATAACTGGGCTTATATAAATTCCAAATGGAATCAAGCCAAAAACAATAGCAACACATGCTACAAAGATAACATAATCTAACATAGTTTTCGAATTAAATAATGCTAAAAATAATCTTGAATTGCAAAATAGACTTACCTTTTCTTGAGCAAAGGCCTTTTCTATCTGACGCTTTAGCTCTCTATTTTCTATCTTTAAATCCTGTGTTTCTACGGCAATACGTTCCTTTACTCCTGCCATCTTAGCCTGGTCTCTTTTAGACTGAGCCTTCTTTAGTTTATTTTTTCTTGCTCCAACAAGTTTATCATAGCTCGCATTTATACTTGCGCTGCCTTCCTTTACACGTAATGTAACTTCTGTCTGAATATTTTTTTCTGCTGTATTAACTTCTCTAGATAAAGCCTTGATGCTATCGTTTAACTCATCAAGCTCCTCTCTATTGTCGTTATACTCTGTTACATCAGATATAATCTGCTCTAAAATTTCTAATCCGCCATTAAGTATATTCTGGTCTGCCATAATATATTTCACTCCCTCTTTCTAAGCCAAAAGTGTTTTCTTATAAAGCTGATGGGAGACTCTCAATCGAGAACCTCCCTCATCCTTTATAAATTATATAAATTGTAACAATATTTTAAAACAATCGCAATTATAATCTGAAAGAAATTCAACTTTTTCTAAATTATTATGTCCATTTTTTGCAAAATTTAATTTGCCAATTAGCAAGCTAATTTATGGATTATTAGTGATGTGACTTATAGTAATTGATTAAGCAACCATCTAAAATAATCTGGCGCTCATCATCTGTAAGTTCATCCATCTTAAGTTCGAATTCCTTCATTCCCTTATTAACAACGTATGCCTTAAAGCTTGTAGCTTTCTTTGTGATTGCATCCCGTACATTTGGAATGAAAATGTAATCATCATTAGCAAATGGTAAATCACCCTTATCAATGATAAATGGCAACATACCCCAGTTAATAAGATTTGATCTATAACGCTTAGTTGCATATTCGTTAGCAATGTTAGCCCAACCGCCAAGAACCTTCTGACAAGATGCAGCCTGTTCTCTAGCTGAACCATCACCTGGCTTAACTGCAAAGATTGTAGAACCAACACCTGTATTTTCCTTAGATACATCAAAGCTTTCCTTGATTGTATGCATAATATCTCTTAATTCTGGAAGAGCCTCACCCATACACTCTCCTGCTTCTCTTGCCTTTTCTGCCTTTTGAACTTCCTTAGCTTTTCCTACATATGCAGGGTCTTTTCTTGAAAGTGCAAATTCTGCAAGACCAAGAGGATTTGATCTATAAGATGATGTTTCTCCTGATGGAATAAGTTCATCTGTTGTTGTAACTGGATCATGAATTTCTGATACAACCTTTATTACTAAATTCTCTGGTAAAGCTACCATTTCTGGCCAGTCTTTAATGTTAGGTCCAAACTGGATTTCCTGGCTTGGATCTGCAACGCCCTTGCTATCAAATACACGATTAGCATAGATTGAGCTATCGAAATGATATGTTGGACCGCTAAATTCTACATCTAAATCTGTTGCTGAAGTTAAGTAACCCTTATTAGCTGCTGTGGCTGCAATAGAACGAGCATCCATAAGTGCAACTGATGCAATCTGGCCATTTTGTAACTTAGAACCTTCTCTGTTAGGGAAGTTTCTAGTTGAATGTCTAATTGAGAAGGCATTATTAGCTGGAGTATCACCTGCACCAAAGCAAGGTCCACAGAATGCTGTCTTAACAATAGCACCTGTTGCCATAAGGTCAGCTAATCTACCATTTCTTGCAAGTTCAACATAGATTGGTGTTGAAGCTGGATATACAGATAATGTAAATTCGTCTGCACCAATTGAGCGGCCCTTTAGAATATCTGCGGCTGCGCAAATATTTTCAAAACCACCACCTGCACAACCTGCAATGATTCCCTGGTCAACGTATAACTTGCCGTCTCTAATCTTATTCTGTAATGAGTAGTCAACCTGACCATCAAGACTTACTAAAGCCTTCTTTTCAACATCAGCTAAGATGTCCTTTAGGTTAGCGTTAAGTTCTTCGATTGTATATGTATTACTTGGATGGAATGGCATAGCAATCATAGGCTTGATCTTTGAAAGGTCAACGTATACAACTCCATCGTAGTAAGCAACATCACCAGGATTAAGTTCAGCGTATGACTGACTTCTTCCGTGAATGTCGTAGAATTCCTTGATTCTATCGTCTGTTCTCCAAATTGAAGAAAGACATGTTGTCTCTGTTGTCATTACATCTACACCGATTCTGAAATCAGCTGAAAGACTTGAAACACCAGGTCCAACGAATTCCATAACCTTATTCTTAACATAGCCATTTGCGAAAACTTCGCCGATAATAGCAAGAGCCACATCCTGAGGACCAACGCCCTTAGCTGGCTCGCCTGTCATGTAGATAGCAACTACCCCTGGCATGTTAATATCATAAGTTCTATTAAGTAACTGCTTAACAAGTTCAGGACCACCTTCACCCATAGCCATTGTACCTAGAGCACCGTAGCGAGTGTGGCTATCAGAACCAAGAATCATCTTGCCTGCTTCTGCGAGCTCTTCTCTAGCAAACTGATGGATAACTGCCTGATGAGGTGGAACATAGATTCCGCCATACTTCTTAGCAGCTGTAAGTCCAAACATGTGATCATCTTCATTAATTGTTCCACCAACAGCACATAAACTGTTGTGGCAATTTGTTAAAACATATGGAAGTGGGAACTTCTCAAGTCCAGAAGCTCTTGCTGTCTGAATAATACCAACGAAAGTAATATCATGAGAAGTCATCTTATCAAACTTGATCTTTAACTTTTCCATATTACCTGATGTATTATGCTTCTCTAAAATTCCATATGCGATTGTGTTCTTTTTAGCTTCTTCTACTGAAACTTCTCTGCCAACCTTTGAAGCAACTTCTTTACAGACATCAACACCATCCTCAATAATGTCGACACCGTTTAAAAGGTAAGCTCCGCCTTTGCTTAGTTTTATCATACCAACTTCCTCCATTTATAAGCACTAAAATAACATGTCTACAAAATTAGATATATTCAATATGGTAATAAATTACAATAAAGAAGAAACCTTTTTCTTAATTTCATCTATATCTGCTTGTGTAGCTTCACCTGGAGTCCAAGTCACATTTACAGAATCATTCTTGTATCTTGGAATAATATGCATGTGGAAATGGAAAACAGTTTGACCTGCTGCCTCGCCATTATTCTGCACGATATTAAGTCCGTCAAAATCAAGTACCTGATTATATGCCTTAGCCACCTTAGTAGCTACCTTGAATATATGGGCTGCTGTCTCATCGTCTAACTCATAAATGTTATCAAAATGATTCTTTGGTAAAATGAGAACATGGCCCTTAGAAGCTGGACTAGCATCAAAAATCACCTTTACAAGCTCATCTTCATAAATTGAGTTTGTCTCTATCTCTCCATTAGCAAGTTTACAAAAAATACAATCATCTTTCTTCATGTGCTTTCTCCCTTATTATTATTAGCACTTCCTGTATAGTACACATTTACCTACTGTACCCTACTAAAGTACACTTAGTATAATAACCTAAAGAAAGGGATATTACAATATTACTATTTTTGAAAAATAAATAATTCGTCTAACATTTTCAAATCCTTTAGATTACCCTTTGCGGTCATGTCTCCTGCCATAAATGAGCGTTGGAAAGAGGTCTGTCCGCTGACAATTCTTTCAAAAGTTTCTTTATCCATTTTACCAATCACATCAGCATCAAGCTTTTCGCCAAAGCTTACCTCTATGTTGGAACCTGAGATTTCAATAACTAGTTTCTTGCTTGAGGAAGAATCTGTAATGCTTGTTTGCTCTTTCTTATCGCTGATTATTAGCATGTAGCTTCCTAGGTATTTGCTGCTGTTGTTGAAATTATTTTTCAAGACGTCGATGTAATATTGGTCGCCGCCCTTGCTTTCGCTATCATAGAGTTCCTTATACATTGCCGATAGATACTCGATGTCTTCTTTTTGAGTTTTTACAAATGTGTCGTCGGCCGCAAACTTTGAAAGCTGCTCATTTTCCTGCGGTGTTAGATGAATTGTATCTCGAAGCAGATTTTTCTTAATCATACTTGTGCTTGAGGGTAGTGTTAGAGCCTTCTTTGAGATGGTTCTGTATATATTTTCAGAAAATTTTTCAATGAAGGTGTTGTAGTCTACATTAAATTCGAAATCAGAAACATTATCCACATAGGCACTTAGGCTATTCCCTAGTTTTCCACCAATGATCTCCCAAGAGTTGTTAAAAGCGTTAACAACTTCTCTTTCTCCATAGCATCTTGAAAGGACAACCGGGAACATGTAGACGTCTTCTACCTTGCTTTTATCTGCATAGAGCCAGCAGCTATCAAGAAAATGTTGCATATAGCCGCCCATGCCTACCCATTCCACAGTGGTTGCAAGGACCACGCCGTCGCAATCGCCTATAGTTGAACCTAGTGAAGTGATTTTATTTTTTAATTCGTATAAATTGTATCTTTCAACCTTAACCTTTAATTCCTCTAAAATGTCCTGAATCTTTGAAATTACTGTTAAAGTTGGGTCATCAGCTAAACCTCTTCCGCCGTAATAAATATTTACCCTCATAATCTATCCCCCAAATTCTTTAATTGTTCCAAAACTTTATTATTATCTTGAATATAGCATAAAGCCTAGCTTATTTCAACCTTAAAACTTACTGATGCTATAGTTATTATATCTCCATCCTTAAGAATTTTCTTTTCTTTAGTTTCAAGTCTTTCCCCGTTTAGGAAGCTTCCGTTAGAGGAATTAAGGTCTTCGAAAATGTAATCCTCTCCTTCTTTTTTAATACTGGCGTGCATTCTGCTAACTAGCTTTGAGTCAAAGAAAATGTCAGCTACTTCCTTAAAGTTACCCATTACCATTGGGAATTTCTTTAGGGTGATTTCTTCTTTATCTAATTCAAGTTCTACATCTTCTGGATTTTTAAAAGCCATGTTTTTATGAACTGATTCAATAAGGCCTGTGCTGTCCCCATCAAGAATTAACTTGAATTTATTAGCATGTCTCTTTTTTACAAAATCTGAGAGAAGGACTGTATCAACGGAGATGTTATCCTCAACTTTAAAGGCTGTCTTAGATGTTGGATTTGTTTTAGTTAGACTTGTATAGTTTGGGCTTTGGGATGCAGAAGGTTCTGAAATCGGGGTTACTGGGGTTGGACTTGTAAAGTTGTGCTCTGGCGCTGGGGATGTTTTGCTCTTATAAGCGGCTGAGGCTTCTTTGTTTGTATAGTTTGTCTTCTTTTCTCTTGTCACATAAGGAATTTCTTCCTTTGTAAGGGCTGGCTCTGTCTTTAAGCTATCTAAGCTTTTCTTATATAAGTAGATACAAGCTACGCCCACTAAAAGAAATGCAAAGTTTAGGGCCTTCGGGATAGTGATTGGAATTAGTCTTGGAGACAACATTTCTATTAAAGAAAAGATTGTAAAAATTATACCTGCTGCCAGAACCTTTTTATTGGCCTCTAGTTTTTCCTTTTCAGGATCATCAATTAAGATTTCTTCCTTTGAAATTGTATCAATGGTTATCACTTCCGGCTCTGTTGCATTTTCATAATCTGTAGTTTGAGGAGTGTCATTGTAGTCTGGCTCAAGAGGTTTTACTTCCTCTATAAACATCTTGTCATGAAGCTCGTTGTAGAGCTTTAAAAGATTATATGGGTCGTAGCTATTAGAGAGAATATTTTGGTAAAATTCATACAAAAATACCACGCTAGTCTTATCCATGGAATGATCAAAGTGCTCTAAGACATACTCAAATACTGAGCGGAGATTATCTGTGAAGTTGGAGTTTTTCAAACTTGGTAGGTAAATAAAATTCAAATTTTTAGTGATAACATCCATGTAGATAAAGTTAGGGTCCAGTAGGACAAAATCAAGATCTAACATGTATTCATCTACTAGTCTTACCATTTCTGAAATGTTAGAGCAAAGTAATCTAACGTCTTCTAGTTTCATTTTCTCATATTCATAAAACTGAGCGAACTGCTGACGCTTGCTGATGTCATATTTTAAATAGTGTTTGTTGTTTACAGACGCCTTGCTAATCTTTAGGAAGTGATCAAGTCGATTTTTTACAATCATCTTAATCTGGTAATCCTCTTCGTAGCCCTTGTCTGTCTCGATGGTCATTAGGCTCTGGCCGTTTACTCTTTCGTATTCTATATTTAAATTTTCTTCGATTAGATTTTTATTCATCTTCATTAATCCACTGCCTCCTTTAAGGCTTTAGTAATTCTTATCCATTTTTTCGGATTGTTTACTGATATCATTTCACTTGTGTTTATACTTTTACCCACGTAGGCTGTCACTAGAGGGAAACTTGCCTTCGCGGTGATTTTAATATTGTTATCTTTCTTTTGTATAATTATATCTGTGTCATTTAAGTAAAGAGTTTTTGCATCTATGTAGTCTTTGACTTTTGTGGCAAATTTCTCTTCTGTCATTTCATTCTTATCTTTAACTTCTGCTGCATTAATGTAGCGATATTCGTATTCGATTGCCGCTTGCTCTAGGGCGTTTCGCAAAATAATCCTGTCGTGCATGTAGATTGCAACACTTATGGAAATTATATAGACCATAAAAAATATGGGAACAATCACTGCATTTTCAAGGGTATAAACTGCCTTAAATCTAAAGTTTGCCAATGTCTTGATTCCTTTAAAAATTCCTTTCATCCTGCCCTCCTTTAACTAAAGTAAGCAATAGTGCTTATTAGGTAGCCAGCAAGTAAAAAGGGGATAAAGGGGATTGTGGCTTTTCTTTTTAATTTCTTTAGGGCTAGGCCTATGAGGGAGAAAACTGCTGCCGCTAGCATGGCAAGAAAGAAGCTAGAAAGGGCTATAAGAAAGCCGTTTGTTAGGGCTACTAAGCCTACTGTTATAGAATCTGCAATAGCGATTGCTTTGAATAAAAGAGACATAATAATTAGTATAAGCATGAATGATAAGCTTAAGATTAGTTCTTTTAAATCGATTTTATCTTTTGTAAAAAATAGACATAGTAAATTTACTATCATCATTAGACCGTAGACTAGTAGCGCCCAAAGGCTTACTTCTTTTCTTTTTAAATCCATGTAGGATAGAATTGTTAAAGCAAACAGGCTAATTAACAGACCAAAATTTACTCTTATAATTTCTATTATCATAATTTACCTCTTCTTATTCTCCTGCGCATTTGCTGCAAGGTCTTCTGTTTGCCACACTTGATAGGGGCACTCGTAAAATGTCTCTATGTAGCTGGCCGCACTCTTCTGAGTTGTGATACCTAGTTCCGTAAGATGTGTAATAGACTATGCCGGAATTAATCTCGGCCTTACAAGAATCGCAAGGGTAATATTTAGCCCCTGATTGATTTCTCACATTTTCAATATTAGAAAAGCTGCTAGATAAAACATCACGCGTTAAATAGGTACAACTTGCATCTCTATGATATACTTCACCATCTTTTGTAATGTAGACATAGTCATCATCCTCATCCCCGGCAAACTCCTCAAAGGCATCCTTATCCTCACCAAGCCAACCATCCGTTACAAGCTCCGTCTTCTTTTTAACTAGACTAAGTCCGAATATATCAAAGGGATTATCGATTACATAATCTAGGCAAACTTTGATTTGAGAATTGTTATTTAAAATGGAACTGCGAAGCAGAACAAAGCCTGCATTGCCGCCAACTATATGATTCTTACTAGCAAAATCGCTGCCTAAATTGTCAATAAACATTCCAAGGAAAATACCATCATTAATTCCTGACATGGCAATTGCTTTTATGGTATTTGCACTAGACTGTGTATTAGTGTTGTTGGTGTTTGTACTTAAGCTGTTTAGATAAGCTGCGTCTTCTTTTACATTTTCATAAATATAGGCGTAGCTAGAGCAGCGCCTTGCGGTTTCAAATAAAGCCGCGTTGATTCTTGTTTCTATGGCCACTATCTGTAGAAGGTAGATTATAGTCAAAATGGCAAATAGCACTATTGGGATAACTATAGCTCCTTCTACTGTGGCGCTAGCTTTTAAATATGCCCCTTTTAAACTTGGCATTAGTTTTTTTCTGATTCGGGGCTGATTGTTATCAATCATTAATCTGTATTTCCTTTCACATTTCTTTAAAGGGGCATATTCAAGCCTCATTAGTTAATATATGAATATGATATTTCTTGTTTGTAACTTGAAGTTTTACTGCTCTTTTTAAAGCTTGCCTCTCCCTTAAAGGAGACGATGTAATCCTTCATTCTAAAATCTGTGTGGCCCATGTCTATCATTTGTAATTCCATGGCGGACATGGTGCCTAGATTTTTCTTAGATAAATTTTTTACAAGGAGCAACATTCTTAAATAATCCTCGTAGGCTAGACCTTTGTCGTCATTTTTATTATTAGTGAAATTTGAATCTAAAAGATTAGTTAGACTTAGTTGCCAGTTATCTTTTGTTTTTACTAGGGGAACTTTACCGCCCTTCATTAAGGTCCTTAAATCCATAATGCTCTCTCCATAAGCCCAGGCTGAAAGAATCAAATATTGTCCTGCTCTTACTGCTGCCTCGCAACCAGTAAAACCCACTAGGCTTAAGGCTAGGGTGTAGGCTTCCGCCTTTTTTGTGCTATCTGTTAAAAGGTAGGCAAGATTCATTCCCTCCCTAATCCCAGACATTTCAAATAGGGTTTTAGATAGATTTTCCTTATCTGACGAATTACCGCAAAGGATAAATTCAATCATATAATCCAATTGCCCCGTGTCGCTTTTTTTCAATTTTCCATCTTCATCTAAAAAGTCCGCCGCGTCTTTAAAATGCATTGTTAGATACTCATTATAGAAAATGTTATCTTTAGTGTCTTTTAAACTAATTTCCGTCTTTATCTCATCTCCTGATAAGCTATTGGCTAAATCCTTGTAGTTTATGCTCTTATCAGAAATTGTGGAAACATCGTCAATTATCAGGCCTAAATAGCCCTCCTGTAGAGTGGAAATGATTTTCTTGATTTTAGATAGACCAGATGATGATGAACTAAAATCAATTTGTGAATAATCAAATTTTAGATTCTTATTAGAAATCTTTGACAGATTAGATTTTATGCTATCTAGACTGCTTTTGTATTCTGTTATTTTATCTTTAGTTAATGTCTCTTTTATACAAGAAAGCTTATCCTCTGCATTGTTTAAATAGATGTTGTTGCTTGTAATAGCTTCTTTAATCAGATCCACATTGCAAAGCTTTCTCTCGTTATTTTTAACGCCATTTTTAATTTCCTCATAATCTCCTGCAAAGCTATCGTAAAGCTCCTGCCCTAAACTCTCCTTATTATTGTAAAGTTTTGTGGTTAAGTCATCCACGGATTTACTAGCAGTATCCTGAGAATTGTAGTAGGCCTTAACGTAACCCATGGCCTCTTCATTGGCCTTCTTGGTATCAGTTATATATTCTTCTAGCTTGTCATAATCTCTTTTAAAAATATTGGCATAGGAATTATTTCCATTGGCATTACTTTCCTCATCCGTAATTAATTCAAGCTCCTCAAGGCAGATATACATATCATCCACGATTTCCTCTAAATTAATGTAAGCATAATCACTTGAATTTAGCACCTTATAAACTTTGTCGTTATCAATATTTGCACTGCTCATGGAAATCTCTCCATAAATTCCTCGCTTAGCGTAAGATTTTTTAGCAAGCTGGGGCTTCCCATTTTTAATTACAACCCCATCATCTGTGGTATCAATACCCTCCACCACCTCAAGGAGGCGCAATACATTTACATCAAGCTCTACTAAATCCTCTTCAAGCCCTGCCATATCCTCGGAAATTTCCTTAGTGGCCTTGGCACGCTTCACTTCTTCTTCTGAGTTCTTAAACGTATCCACAAGATCTGAATAAATTCCATACTTCATGTAGCTAAGGATTTCCTCGTAAACTCCCTCGCCGCAATTGCTTGTGGCATACTGATAATCCGTGATGTTTAGGCCATCGAGATAGACTTTTGAGGAGACGTCTGAGAGGTTAGTGTTTATGTATTTACTTAGCTTGGCCTCGTTTTTACTGGCATCCTTTAATAAAAATATGCCAAACTCCTCTAGGCAGTCGTTGTGATAGGCTGCAAAAACCGACTCTGCTGAGAGAATGCAAGCCTGCTTAATCTGTGTGTTTAGCCTGCTATCTGCTGCCGAGCGAACTAGGGTTATAAGTAGGGACAAAACAATGGTGATTGAGATACTAGCAAGGATTGTGATTTGGGCCGTAAGGGTTTTCCTTGTGGCTTTACATGATCCGCTATTTCTGTCCTTGTGGTTATCACAAATCTGGTAAGGCTTAAATATTCTTTGCTTCATCTGACATGTTCTTTAAAAGAGTCTGAACAAGGCTTGTGATCTGGGTTTTGAAAATGCTAACAAGGCCGATAAGTACCACGATAATTAGCACAACCTCAATAACTCCCATTCCATCTTCTTCCTTTAAAAAATTCTTAAATCTTTTCATTTTTTCTTTTCCTTTCGTTTGTAAAAATATTTTCTATCTAAATTCCAAAAGACGTCACTGCCGGAAACATAATGATAATCATTACAATTACTAGCATCATGATCATTGGAATTAGTAGCTTTGTGGAGGCCTCTTCACCTTTTTGAAGAGCCATTTGCTTTCGAAGCTCAAAAGCTTCACGGGTTTCATTTTCTAGTAAAGAAACCAGGTCTTTACTACCTTTCTTTAAATTGCTAACAAGTAGTGAAATAAACTTTGTATATTCTTTTATATTTACTCGTCTAGCAAAATCCTCATAACAGGCGGCTTCAGGAATTCCTGCCTGCATGTTACAACTAGTCTCATACATTTCTTCATAAATAGCATGACTAGTGGCCCTCCCCTCTTTAAAATTCCTATTGTAATCTGCAGCAATCTTAGTCCAAGCCATTCGAATTGTCATGCCAGAACCAAGCAAAAGACAAAGCTTTGAAACCAGCTCTGAATAGTCATATTTCATCTGCTTTATCCTATTTTCCTTCTCCTCTTTTAGTTTTGCGTAATCCTTATAAATTATTAAAACCGCTAGCATTATTCCTAGGAAAATGTAGTAAAAGGGGGAAGTTTCTTCTCTACGAATTTTATATATAAATTCCTTACCATCTATATTATCTGGCAGGCTAAACTTATCTTCATTAACAGACTCCTCTAGATTCTTATCAATACGCTTGGCAATTAAGTTATCAAGGGATAACTCACTTTTATCCTTTGCTATTACAGTTATCCTGTATTCTAGGCTTGTCTTATACTCGTCATAGGAAAGGACGGCGCGAAGGACTACCGGTCTAGATTCATTTTCTAAAAAATCATCATTACTGACCTTGCCATTGTAGTTAATGATATTAAAGTCATCAGAGTACCAGTCGATATTAACTAGGCCTGAAACTGCGCTAGTTTGCAGCTTTAGATTATACTTAACCTTATCAAGACTCTCGTTTGTTGCAAGCATATTTTCTTCGATTTCTTCATAGGCCTTAAAAAAGTTTTCCTCCACCTCGCTAGCATTAAGCTTTCTTGGATCAAGGGTTAAATCAAGGCTAGTAATTAACTTGCCTGACTTATCATAGACATCTACCGTCTCCTGTCTTGCATCTGACCCAGGCGCCGGTCTTTTTAGGCTATTATCAGAAATCTTTGTGCTTGAAGAATTGGCTATGCCTTTAAAAATAGCCAGCATTAGGAAAGCTAGAAAAATAAGGAGGGCTGTTTTGTAGCTCTTGTTAAGCTTTATTTCATGTCGTATTTTTTCAAAAATTTGTTTTGCTTCAGTTTTTAATTTCATGCTAGTTTGCCTCCTTTCTAGATTTCAATGTCCATAATTCTTTTTGATACTTTTACTGAGATGCCATAAATCACTAGGCAGATGGTCATTATGATTATGCCTAAGGGATTAAAGTATAGGCAGTCAAGATAGCCTCTAGTGGTTAGTTTTAAGTAAAATATAATCACAATTGGAATGTAACTCATGATTCTTTGTTCCATCTTCTTAGCACTAATCTGGGTTTTGATTTCATTTGCCACCGCCCACTTTTCGCTGATTTGCTTTGTGGTGTTTTTAATGATTTCAATTAAATTGCCGCCGGTTCTTTTAGCGTATCTAAAGACTTCTACGAAATAATTTATGTCTTCACTTTTCTGTTTGCTGGCAAAGTCCGATAACAAATCTTCTATATTTTCATTCCTATCAAGGCGCCTAACGATATTGTAAAAGTCCCGGCTAATCTCATCTTCCTTGCCAAATGTTTTCTCTAGTTCCACAAGGGCCTCACGAAAGGCATTCTCAATGGAGTAACCTACATCAAGGGCAAAACTTATGGAAAGTAATGCCTCCTTAAACTTTCCTAAATAGGCATTATTTCTTGATTCTTTCTTGATTTTAATTTCTTCCTTTAATAGATAAATGCCTAAGGGAATTAGGAAAATTGAAAAAATAAGACTTCCATAAAAGGCAAGGGAAATTATTAGGATTGTGGCTAGGACCTTAACTAGCATCAAGGCATCAATTTCTGACTTGTCTAGATTTTTTAGCCATAAGTTTGTTATTTGTTCTTTGAAGGCTTCCAAGAATCTTACCTTCTTCGTCCTCCCCTTCTTCCTTGAATAAAAATATGGGATTAAGTTTGATAGTTCCATCTTCATAATTTAAAACCTCTGTTATTTCCACTACTTTTCTTGTTTTATCTCGCATCCTCTTTAAATGAACTATTAAGTCAATGGCCGAGGCGATTTGCTGCCTTATGGCATCTAGTGGCATTTCAATTCCGCTCATTAAAACCATGGTTTCAAGTCGAATTAACATATCTTCGCTAGAGTTACTATGACCTGTGGATAGAGAACCGTCGTGGCCAGTGTTCATACTAGTTAACATATCTAGGGCCTCGCCGCCTCTGCACTCGCCAACTACGATTCTATCTGGTCGCATTCGAAGGGAGGACTTAATTAGGTCTCTAATGCTTATGGCATTCTTCCCTTCGATGTTGGCGTTTCTAGCCTCAAGCCTTACTAAATTTTTCACCCTTGTTAGCTGTAATTCTGCGGAATCTTCAATTGTTATTACTCTTTCATCTTCTGGAATAAAGTTTGATAGGGCATTTAAAAATGTAGTCTTTCCACTACCTGTGCCCCCACTGACAAAGATATTTAATCTAGATTTTACAGCATTTTCTAAAAAGATAGCTACTTCTTTTGTTATAGAATTTATCTCGATTAATTTCTCAAGACTTAAGGGACTTTCATAAAACTTTCTGATAGTAATCACAGGACCGTTAAGAGCTACTGGTGGCAAGACTATATTTACTCTTGAACCATCCTCTAGTCTTGTATCTACTATGGGAGAGCTTTCATTTACAATTCTATTGGACATTGCCGCAATTTTTTGTGCAATGTCTGCTAGTTTTTCATCACTTTCAAACTGTCCCTTATATCTAATTATTTGTCCCTTTTTTTCAATAAAAATGTTACGATATCCGTTAATCATAATCTCTGTAATGCTGTCATCATCAAGAAGTTCCTGTAGGATATCTAGCTTTCTTATGGAATTAAATAGTCTTTGCTTTAGGCTTTCTTTTAGTGTTAGGGGGATGATTTTATTCTGACTGTAGTTTTCGATTTTCCTATCAATTAGATCGTAGATATAGTTTTCTTCTAGCTCCCTTGTTATATCAAGTTCGCTATATATGCTTCTCTTTAGTTCGTTGAAGATTTCCTCTTTATTAGTCAACATCTATAACCTCTTTAAGTCCTTCAAAGGATCTACTGTATTCAATGCGACTAAGAATCTTTTCGTTCATACATTCTTCTGTTAAATCCACATCGATTTCTCGAATTTCATCTAGCAGCTTTTCCATACCACTTTCATTCATGTAGGAAACCATGGAACACTCTCTTGCCTTATCAAAATAATCTGTAGACTTTGGCATAAAAAGTCTATTGCAGGCTCCGTATAAATTCCAAGGATTGTTAATGCCATTTCCAATATCTACAATTACGTAATCGTAGGAAAGGCTTACCCCCACAAGCTGAATAAAGGTAACTAAGTCCTCTACTGCAATATAGGAAATGTCCTCAGCACAAACCACTGAAGGAATGTAATCAAAGTTTTCAATTGTGGATATGCACTCTTCGATTTTTTTATGATACTGCATCTTGTTTTGCTTAAAAGCATAAAGAGCATCTGATAAGGTCTTACTAGAGCGTCTTGGTAAAATGTTTTCTAAACCTGCAAACTCTTCTAAACTAATAAAAAGTGTATGTCCTTTTTTTGCAAATTCTTTTGCGAGACTAAGAGAAAGAACAGTACGCTTACTTGAATTAACTCCCATGACACCAATAATTTTACTAGATAGACTTGTGTGATTTTTTCTCTTGCCCTTTGAAAGTTTTGAGAGCAGTTCTTTTGATGGTTGATACTTACAAACCATAGATACATTTTCTAAATCCTTATTATCCTCTGGCTTATTATCAATCTCCTCTTCGCATAAAACCACGTATTTATCAGCCTTATCAGACTCGCAGTAATATTCGTAGAGTTCTTCATTAAGCATTAAAACCTCAGGCTTTTCATCTTCTAAATAATCCTGTAGTTCTTCCTGCTTTGTAAAAATTCTTGCATTATAGGGAACTTCGTTATCCTCATTTATAGCTCCCATTAAACGCTTGGCATAATTCTCGTCGGAATCATAAATTACACATGTATTTCGCATTTTCATACCTCTTTCTTTTGAATAATCTTAAGTTATAAACTAATTATTAGGCAGACTATTAGGGCCAATAAAATCCCGTAACTAAAGTGAATCCTGTGAAGTTTAAAGCCATAAGCACTGCTAACTGTTATGCTTTTTTTCATAAGAACTTCTATGGCTCCGATTATGAGATTGAAAATCATGGATAGCACGAATAGTTTAAAGATTAGTGGGCCAAGTAATAGCGCTAAATTTGTATAAAGTTTCACGTCTCCTGCTCCAATTCCGCCAATCATATAAATAATGTATGTTAGGAAAAAAATTGCAAACGCAAAGATAAAGTGATTAATTGTATTTTCCTCTTTTGTAAAAATTTTACCGAATAACACAAAAACTGTGCCGGTAATAAATCCTATTAAGTTTAAAAAATTGGGAATCTTAAATGATGAATAATCATAATAAACAGATATGATTGTTAGAATTAAAGCCGCTAAAAAATATATTAAAATATTTACCTCCTAGCTGGCAGTGCTATGACAATATACCTTCTGTTTCTCTTTATGTCAACTATAAATTTTTAATATATATCCAGGTAAGGCATTAAAAGCCGCCTAATCACTAGATTTTCATTACAAAAAAAATTTTTAAAAAAGACAAGTTTCCATTATTGTGTTATAGTAATCATATATAATTTTTATCAGAATTGGAGAGTTTATGATTAAGAACAGTAAAAAGATTATTGCCCTTATTGCTAGTTTAGTGGCTGTAATACTTGTCCTAGTGGCTATTCTAGTTAGATTGCAGCTTTCAGGAATTAATGTTTTTACAACAAAGCTAAGCAAGGATAAGGAAAATGAAATTAAAACAGATGGCAGGGAGGAATTGCTTGAGGAAATCAAGGAAAGCTACAATGATGGTTATTCCACAAGCCAGATTTTAAAGTCCATTTTTACAAAGAATGTGGTCTATTTAAGTAACAACCGCTACAATTTCGCAGAAATCAATAATAATTTGGCTAAGTCAATCATTGATAATGACAAGATTAGCATTGATGATAAGACAGGCTACTACAGCTATGAGGATGACAAGTATGAGTCTGTTGCTGGTGTAGATCTTTCCGTTTATCAGGGGGATGTTGATTTTAGTAAGGTTAAGAATGCAGGTTTTGACTACTGCATGTTAAGAGTTGGTTATAGAACTTATGGTGGTGGCATGGTTACTGCCGATGCTAATTTCGAGACTTATGTAAGTGATGCTCTTAAAAATGATTTAGATGTAGGAGTTTATTTCTTTACCTCTGCTATAAGCACTGCTGAGGCCAAGGAAGAAGCTCAATTTGTTCTTGATGCAATTAAACCTTACAACATTACTTATCCAGTTGTTGTGGATGTAGAGGAAATTGTTTCTGGAACTTCAAGACAGGAGAGTTTATCCGTTGAAGAATTAACTGAAATCGTTAAGACATTTTGTGAAACTATTGAAGATGCAGGTTATGATGTAATGATTTACTCAAACCTCAAGGGTTTCATCGCCAATGTAAATCTAGAAGAATTAGAGGATTATGATAAGTGGTTTGCAAACTACGATACAACTCCTTACTATCCTTATAAATTTACAATGTGGCAATACAGCCAATCTGGTAGCGTTGACGGCATTGACGGCGATGTTGACCTTGATATTTACTTAAAAGAAAAATAAGATATACATTTTCAAAATAATAAATAATACAGATTACGCAAATGGTCCTAATTGTTTAGAACATCGTCTCTAAACTTTAGGATCATTTCTCTTGTTAGAGCGACATTATCTGGAGTCACTTCAATATCTTTGGCTGCAACCCAAGTTCCAACTGATAACTCTTCTTCCTGAAGCTTGATTTTGTCATCATCTCCATCAAGCTCGCAAAAATAGCCTGATAGCTGAGACCCTGAGAGACCCCAAGGCTGACTCTTATAATATCTAATATTCTTAACTTTAATGCCCACTTCTTCCATAACTTCTCGTCTTACAGTATCTTCCATAGTTTCACCGATTTCTGTAAAGCCTGCAACTAATGCATAGTTTGTGTAGGTTCTGCCGGCATATTTTGTAAGTAAAATCTTGTCTTTGTTAGTGATTGCTACAATAACAGCTGGTGAAATCTTAGGATAAATGCTATTTCCACAGACAGGACATTTCATCATACGTTCCTTAACATCTCTTTCTAATAGCTTTCCACATCTTCCACAGAACTTGTTATCTCTATACCAACCGTAAAGATGATAGGCAGTAATAGTGGCGTAGGCTAGAGCTCTATCCTTCTGAGTTCTAAAATTGTAAACGCCATAGTAATCAAAGCCTTCTAGGCTAGACTTATATTCCTTGTGAACATCAGTATCTGCAAGCTCTCCAAAGAAGTCGCCCTTTAATACGATGTTATTTTTAAAGGCAAGGAAAAAGCGTTTAACTACTCTTACATTTTCAGAATCATAAATAGAACTATCCTTATCAATACTTGACTTATCCACATTATCCACAATATCAACACCCCTATTTTGTGGATAACTATCTTTCTTTTCCACTAAAGAGAAGAGATAGATATAGCTATATTTATCAGTATTTTCTGTGTTATCCACATTATCCACAGCGTTGTTGGTAACTATTCCTGCTTTAAACTCACTGTATTGTGGAAAATATAATTCATTTTCCCCTATTTCCTTTGCTAAAACTGTGGATCCTGCAAAGCAAAAGATTGTGTCATCGTCCTTAGGACTTGCATTTTTGTATTGATTGTCTAAATGTAATGGATAAATATCTTGTATCATAATCTTACCACCTATCTATATTTTTTGCTTAAGAAAAATCCCCACCAAAAGTTGATGGGGATAGTATTCTTATAAGTAAACTAATTCTTCCTTTGGAGCTTCGCATGGAGTAACTTCAGTGCAGTAAACTACAGGGCCCTTCTTCTTATAGGCCATCTGGAATTCATTCTTAACTGTACCTGTTACCATTACCCACTGCTTGTTCTCTAATTCTCTAATCTTATCGTAGTAGCTAATGTAACCAATAAAGGATGTATCATCTGCGCAGCAAGTCATAACTTTACGTCCTGGAACGAAGTTCTTATCCTTAAAGTACTTATTCTTTAAAACCTGTCCCTTGAAACGTACTGTCTTACCGTTATAAACTTCTGGACGTTCGTTAACATCCATGTACCAAATACCATAGTCTTCATCTTCAATTTCAATAACATCAGAATTTAAATCATAAGGTAACTGTTCTGAAATAGCAACCTGCTCACCCTTATCATCTTCAAATACAATCTGAAGTGATGGATTAAGTGCCTTAACGCTACGTCTAAAGCTGCCTAAATCCATTCCTGGAGCGCATCTATTAAAAACAACTAAATCTACTAACTTAACTGTCTCTGCAATAATTGAACGCATATTAGCCCACTGTAACTGGAACTGCTCTGCATTAATTAAAGTAATTGCTTGATAAATTTCCCAACCATTAGGCTTTTCTGTATCGTAAATAAGCTGTGGAGCCCACATACCGTTATATTCTACTAATACAATCCATGGATCATATTTCTTATCAAGTTCTACTAACTTATCGTAAGTGAATTCTTCTTTTTCAAGAACAACCATGTCGATTCCGTTGTCTTTAAGGAACTTTTCAGAGTATTCTTCTTCGCCTTCTTCTAAAACGATTAAAAGCTTCTTCTGAGCTTCTTCAAACTGTCCCATCTCAACAGTATCAACGATAAATTTTGTCTTACCACTATCAAGCTGTCCATTAATTAAAAATATAGGAATCTGATATTGCTCTTCCTGTGCCATATTGTCCGCCTTTCTAAAAAAGGTGCGACATAAAAATATCTCATATCGCACCTATTCTACACATAATTATTATATTAGTTTTCTTTATAAAAGCCTTAGTTAGGAGCTTAAGCCCTATCTAAATTAAAGCTTGAATAAAGTCTTTAACTTCTCTTCATTTAACTTAGAACCGATAACACAAATTCTTCCTGTGAAATCTGCCTGTCCTTCTCTGATTTCGTACTCACCTGGTACTAGATCGAAGTTGAACCAATTACCTTCTGGTGACTGAACCATACCCTTTGTTCTAAGGATTACGCCGTATTCTGTTGAATCAGCTAAATCATCAAGGATATTATCCAAGTCAGCCTTTGAGTACTTGTTAACTGTTTCAATTCCCCAGCTATCAAATACTTCATCTGCATGATGATGGTGATGATCATGGTGGTGACCGCATGAGCATGTTTCTCCATCATGGTGATGATGTTCATGATCGTGGTCATGGTCATGATGATGCTCTTCATGGTCGTGGTCATGGTGGCATTCTTCACCATCGTGATGATGATGTTCATGATCGTGGTCATGGTCATGATGATGCTCTTCATGGTCGTGATCATGATGGCATTCTTCACCGTCTTCATGATGATGTCCGCATGAGCACTCTTCTCCATCGTGATGATGATGCTCATGTTCATGTTCCTCATGAACCTTTTCTGCAGCTTCTGCTAACATTTCAAGTTCAAGATTAGTAACATTCTCCATAGCACCAAGAATTGTATCGCCTGAAATATCATCCCAAGGAGTTGTGATGATATGAGCCTTCTCATTTAATGTTCTAATAAGTTCGATTGCCTTATTAAGCTTCTCCTCAGTAACATTCTGAGTTCTACTTAAAATGATTGTTCCAGCATGTTCAATCTGGTTATTAAAGAACTCACCAAAGTTCTTCATATAAACCTTAACCTTTGAAGCATCAGCAACTGTTGAAGCGCTGTTTAATGTGATCTCGTTCTCAATATGAAGATCCTTAACAGCCTTAATAACGTCTGATAACTTACCAACACCTGATGGTTCGATGATGATTCTATCTGGATGATACTTATCTACAACTTCCTTTAAAGATGTACCAAAATCACCAACAAGTGAACAACAGATACAGCCTGAATTCATCTCACGAATTTCAACACCTGCGTCCTTTAAGAAACCGCCATCAATACCGATTTCACCAAATTCATTCTCTATTAAAACTACCTGTTCTTTATTAAGCTTGCTATCCTGTAAGAGCTTCTTAATTAAAGTTGTCTTACCAGCGCCTAAGAAACCTGAAATTATATCTACCTTAGTCATATTAAACCTTCTTTCTCAAAAATTAGATTGTGTGTAATTGATATTAGTACTTATAACATTTGTTTGTCAAGAAATGCTTGTGAATTTAAGAATAAATTCATAATTATTGATAAACAAAAGTTTAAGTAACCTTTTCATAACTAAACTCATCTTTTATTATACTCTTGCTGTCAATCCCTAGAATTGATGAAACGTGCCCTCTTAAAGCTCGCCTCTTGCTTCTCTTAAGCCTTCTGCAAATTCACTTATCTTTCGTAGTCTATGATTAACCCCTGACTTACCTACTGGCGGGTCAAGCATCTCTCCTAAATCCTTTAGGTTTGTGTCTTGATTCTCTAGTCTTAAAAGAGCCACCTCTCTTAAGTTGACCTTTAGCTTATCAAGACCCACTGTGTCTCTAATATATTCAATGTCATTAACCTGCTTAACTGCTGCCTCTATAGTTTTATTAAGATTGGCAGTTTCGCAGTTAACCTTACGATTCACATCATTACTTATGCCCTTGTAAATCATGATATTAAAGAGTTCCATTTGCAAACGCACAGCGCCCATGAGATTTAGCACATCTGTAATGTTATTACCTTCCTTTATGTAAACCACAAAGTTATTCTTTCTTTCCGTAACTTTGGCATCTAAATTAAAGAAGCGCAAAAGCTCCACTAACTTTTGTGCGTCCTCTTCAAATACACATACTATTTCATAATGATAGAATTTATTAGGATCACTTATAGAACCTGCTGCAAGGAAAGCGCCTCTAATAAAGGCTTTCTTACAACAATCCTTTTGGATAATTCGTGAATCTAAGAATTGTTCTTCTATTGAAAGAAATGTGTCATCACACCATTTAATAGTTTGCAAAATGTTAGCAACTAACTGTTGCTTGAAAATTCTAATTGTAATTAATTTACTAGAATTTAATTCGTGGCTCTTTGTATAATCCGACTCCTTAACATCAAAAAGTGTCTTTAAAAGTAGCTCGAATTTCTCCACCACCAATGTATTCTCTGTTAGACTTTCTATGCCAATAAGCCCCTCTTCTGTCTCAATTACATGAGCTGTAAAAGACATAAGAGCTGCAAATTCTGCAATCTGGCAATGTCTTGCCGTGTCCATTTTATTCAATAATTCTTTTTTTACTTCTAATGAAAAAGACATCTCTACCCTTTCCTCTTAGCATCCTTTTCTATATCACGATGCTCGATTTTACATCCATAATCTAGTTCCCAAATTAACTTATAAATTTCATTGGCAAGGGTAACTGATCTATGCTTACCGCCTGTACAACCAATGGCAATAACTAGATTGTTCTTACCTTCTTTGACATAATTAGGGAGTAAAAATCTTAACATATCCTTCATCTTAACAAGGAATTCTCTAGACTCACTTGCACTAAGTACATAGTCTTGGATTTCCTTATCATTACCCGTTAAAGGTCTTAGCTCTTGAATGTAATAGGGATTTGGAAGAAAACGTACATCAAACACAAGGTCAGCATCTGACGGAATTCCATACTTAAAGCCAAAGGATAACACTGTAACAAAAAGGTTATTAAACTTCTTATTATGGATAAAAATCTTCTCCATCTCAGCCTTAAACTCTCTTGTTAGCATGTTAGAAGTATCAATTATAATAGTTGCCCTTCTTCTTAAGAAAGATAAAATCTCTCTTTCCTGCTTTATGCCATCTTCAATTCTATTTCCCTTTGCAAGAGGATGAGTTCTTCTAGTTTCCTTATAACGCTTAACTAAAACCTCATCACTTGAATCAAGATAGAGAATACTATAGTTGTAATTATTCTCATCTAATTCATCTAAGACTTTATCTAACTCTTTAAAGCCTTCTCCATTTCTTACATCCACTCCCAATGCAATGTTCTCATATCCACCTTCACCCTTTGAAGCAATTTCTGCGAACTTCATAATTAGAGAAATAGGCATATTATCTACACAATAAAAGCCTTCATCTTCTAATACATTAAGTGCTGTACTCTTTCCTGCACCTGACATTCCAGTCACTATAATCATCTTCATGAAATTGCGCTCCTTTCAGTGAAATTTATAAGCTTATGTTTTATAAGCCAAAATTAAGCTCGTATCAAAGAAAATATTAGAATCCCAATTTAACTACTTCAAGTTCTAATGAAACTCCATTCTTTTCCTTAACAACTTCCTTAACCTTATCTGTAAGTTCAATAACGTCTTTAGCAGTTGCGCCGCCTACATTTACAACAAAACCAGCATGCTTTTCAGAGACCTTAGCTCCACCAACCTGTAGACCCTTAAGGCCTGCCTCATCAATTAACTTAGCTGCAATGTAGCCTTCTGGTCTTTTAAATGTACTTCCGGCACTTGGATAATTAAGAGGCTGCTTCTCCTTACGGCTATTGGCATACTCTTTAATCTTAGCCTTAATATCAAGGCTATCACCCTTATTAAGTTTAAAGCAAGCATCTAGACAGATGTAATTTTTCTTTGCTAAAATGCTTGTTCTATATGAAAGTTCTAGTTCCTCATTAGAAAGAGTCGCTACTGTATTATCCTCTGCAATAGCAGTTATATTCACTAAAATGTCCTTTAACTCGCCACCATATGCACCGGCATTCATTCTAACGCCGCCGCCAATTGTTCCTGGAATTCCAGTGGCAAATTCAAAACCTTCTACACCCTGTCTTGCAAGATAGTTGCCCACGCTAGACATTAACTCTCCTGCCATTACTCTTACTGTAAAAGTCTTATCATCCTCTTCAAGCACCTCAATGCCCTTAAAGAATTTCAAAGAAACAACAATACCATCAAAACCCTCATCGCTTACAAGTAAGTTGCTTCCATTACCCATAACGAAAAAATTTGTCTTAGTCTCTCTTAAAAGACTAACTACTTTAATAATCTCCTCTTTAGTGCTTGGCATAACTAATGCTCTACATTTTCCGCCAATTCGAAATGTTGTGTAGTTCTTTAAACTCTCTTCTGGGAAAATTCTAGAATCCCCCACAATATCTCTAATTCTATCTATAACATCTATCATAAAAACTCCTAACCACATAAAACTAATAAAGAGAAAAGTTGTAGCCAAATATAACTACAACTTCCCCCCAGAAAACTTATTAGTATTTATGTCCTTTTTTTACAAATTAGTCGTCGTCTTCATCGCCCTTCATTAAGTTCTCCTGAACTCTACGATAAAGTTCAACGGCCGCATTATATCCCATCTTCTTTTGTCTATGGTTAACCGCAGCTGCCTCTACAATAACAGCTAAGTTTCTACCAGGTCTAATTGGAAGTGAGTGGCAAACCACCTTATTTCCAAGATACTCTGTGTATTCTTCCTCTAAACCAAGACGGTCATATTCCTTATCCTTATTCCAATCCTCAAGCTTGATAACCATATCAATTTCCTGAGTTTCCTTTACTGATTCAACACCGAAAAGTGTCTTAACATCAATAATTCCAATACCTCTTAACTCGATGAAATACTTTGTAACACCAGGTGCTGAACCTACTAAAGTCTCATCTGAAACCTTTCTGATTTCAACTGCATCATCAGTTACAAGTCTATGTCCTCTCTTAATAAGTTCAAGGGCAGCCTCTGATTTACCAATACCAGATTCACCTGTAATAAGTACACCTTCACCGTAAACATCAACTAATACGCCATGAATTACGATACATGGTGCAAGCTGAACCTTAAGCCATCTAATTACCTCAGCTGTAAAAGATGAAGTTGTATCATGTGAACTTAAAAGTGGAATTCCAAGTTTATTAGCCATATCAATAACTTCCTGTTCTGGTCTTAGCTCTCTACAAAAGATAAGACAAGGAATGTTACTTGAAAGTAATTGAGAATATCTTTCTAATCTCTCTTCCTTTGATAAGCTTTCCAAATAATTAAACTCTACATTACCTATAATCTGCAATCTATCATTATCAAATGATTGATAAAATCCTGTTAGCTGTAAAGCAGGTCTATTAATATCTGGCACATGTAGCCAAATCCCTGACGCATCTATGTCTGGTGTCATATTCACAAGCTGCATCTTCTCGATAACCTTAGATAATTTTACCTTCTCTTTACCAGTGCTTGTTCCAGCCATTTTTAATTTCCTCCTCGCCATCTATTCTAGCAAATAATCCCTACTACTTAATTTCTATATCATTTATTTAAAGTTTATCACAGCAACTTTCACTTTTCAATGAAAGCCTAAAGTTTAACAGTTTAAAATCTTGGCATTTAGTGGAAAAAGCTGTAAATATTTTCCGCAAGCTCTAGGGTAATACCATCAACTTCCATAAGTTCTGGTATAGACGCATTTCTAATCTTATCAATATCAAGAAACGCCTTCATTAAAGCCTTACGTTTTACAGGGCCAATTCCCTTAATATCATCAAGAACTGATTTCACCTCATACTTTCCACGCAAACTTCTATGGTAAGTAATAGCAAATCTATGGGCTTCATCCTGAACTCGTGTTATAAGTTTAAAGCCTTCTGAATGCTTATTAATAGGAATCTCCACATTATTATAATAAAGACCCCTTGTACTATGCGTGTCATCCTTAACCATACCAGCAACAGGAATATTAAGGCCTAGACTGTCTAATACCTCAAGGGCAATATTTACCTGGCCTCGACCACCATCCATCATAATAATATCTGGTAACTTAGAAAATCCTCTAGACTCCTCGCTGCCATCAATTTCAGCTAGTGCCCTATTAAATCTTCTAGTCAAAACCTCACGCATAGATTCATAATCATTAGGTCCTTTAACTGTTCTAATCTTAAATTTTCTATAGTCATTTTTCTTAGGCTTACCATTTTCAAAAACAATCATTGAACCAACAGACTCTACACCACTTGTGTTAGATATATCATAAGCTTCAACACGCTTTAAATTCTTAAGATGTAGCCAACTCTCGATTTCCTTCATAGCGCCAATAGTTCTTTTTTCCTCAAGTTTAATCTTCTCCGTATCTTGATTAAGAACCATCTGTGCATTCTTATAGGCAAGTTCTACCATCTTCTCCTTATCCCCCTTCTTTGGAGTAATAAGACTAACTTTCCTTTGTTTTAAACCACTAAGCCACTCTGTAATAATATCCAGCTCCTCAATTTCTTCTTGAAGCATAATGATGTTAGGAATATACGGAGTTCCGCCATAATACTGCTTTATAAAATTTAAAATAATATCTGCTCTTGTATCTCCTGTGGCTACGCGCATATGAAAATGTTCTCGCCCCAATAACTTTCCTTCTCTTATAAAGAAAATCTGCACAACCGCATCTTCGCCATTAGAAGCACATGCAATTACATCTCTATCCGTTGGGTCATCTGCTGTAATCTTCTGTTTTTGTGCGACCTGCTTAACAGAATTTAGTAAATCTCTATATCTAGCAGCCTCCTCAAATTCGAGATTTTCCGAAGCCTTTAACATTTTCTCATTTAAAGAATCCATAATATCTGAGTAATTTCCATTTAAGAAACTTATAACATCATCAATTCTTTTATGATACTCTTCCATAGAAATGTAGCCCTGACATGGGGCATCGCACTGTCCGATATGATAATTAAGACAAGGTCTTTCCTTGCCAATATCTGCTGGCAACTTTCTATTACAGGTTCTAACCTTATAAAGCTTAGTCAAAAGTTCAATAGTATCCTTAACTGCTGCCGATGAAGTATATGGGCCAAAATATTTTCCTGTACCATGCTTCATAGTTCTAGAAAAAAGAACCCTTGGAAAAGCCTCATTAACAGTAATCTTAATAAAAGGATAAGTCTTATCATCCTTAAGCATTGTATTATACTTTGGTCTATGCTCCTTAATAAGATTATTCTCTAAAACAAGAGCTTCAAGCTCTGAATCTGTAATTATGTACTCAAAGTAAGCCACACGAGACACCATTTGAATAATCTTAGGTGAATGATTTCTATGACTTTGAAAATACTGTCGCACCCTGTTCTTTAAAATCTTAGCCTTGCCAACATATATAATATTGTCAAATTTATCATGCATAATATATACTCCAGGCTTAGCTGGAAGCTTCTTTAACTCTTCTTCTAAATCAAACATAATTTAATCTTCCCATTACCAATGATATTTACAATTCTCTTTGCTAATTCGCTCTACTTACATTATATATTTGAAAAACATATTCATCAATTGAATGCAATATAATTTTATCATTAATTAATTTCTATACAAATATATTGATAAACCTAGTAAAATCAATGGTTTTTTCAATGTTTACTTGATATTATAAAAGTATTCTAACAAAATATAAGTACGGATATGTGAATAATTAAATATAAAGGAGAATGCTTATGAGGAAAGTAAACTTAAAATTTAAACGTTTAATTTGCTTTTTTATAGCTATTATTTTATTGTTTTGTCTTGATAAAAATAACTATTTGCATCAAGTTAAGGCAGATAATGAAACACACGTATTTAATATTTCACCTGTTGGAAAAATTTATACGATTACTGAAAAATTTGATAATACTTACTCTATACCTGACAATAACTATACCCTTGATTTATCTAATACAAGTAGGAACTCTCCTGCAGAAATAACTGAATTTATATATCAAACTAAACTTAAAATTGAACCCAATACAACAAATAATGCCACAATCACTAATATTGAAGCCTTAGATGTTAATGAAAAAGCCGTTACTATAACAAGTTCAACTGATAATGATAATAGTTATACACTAGAATTTAATTCCTTTTTCTATGACAATGTAGTTTTTGAAATAACTGATTCAGAAAACGAAAAATATTATTTAAAAATTAACCGCTATGCCGCAATTATTTCAACCAACTTCGATAATATAGATGATCCAACTCCCACTACTAAAAAGGTTTTTGCTAATTTATATTTAGATGAAAAAGAAGAGGCTGGTTCAGAAGTAGTTAATTTAACTACTCTTATTAAAAAAGTTTATAACGATAACAGTTATGATTTTGATTATGCTTCAGTTGAATTAAATGGTTCACAAAATCTAGTAATAACTACTAATACCTACCGTGCATGCCAATTTTCAACTGAGGTTGATTCAAATGTCAAAGAAGTATATTTCATAACAACAAGACCGCATTGGACTTCGAAAACTAATGGTATAATAACTGGATCTGGTATGGGTGTTAAATATGACATATCAACAAAGAAGACAACTTATTAATTAGGAGAACGCTTATGAAAAAAACAAAGATTATATTTTTATTATCATTAGTTATTCTCATAATTTCAACTTTATACGTGCCTGTTAAAGCTGGAGATCTTTTATCCATTGAAGCTACAACAAGTGATACAAGAAACATACACATATCAGGAACAACAGACTCAGATGTATACGCTATAATTCTTAGAATATACTACATAGAAAATGCCGACACACTTACTACAGAAGATGAATTTATAGCCGCACATAAAACAATAGATGTACGTTCTATAGAAGTGACAAATAACACATATGATTTAACTATAGACTTAGGCCAGGAATTTAATATATTTGGTTATAACGGCCTATTAGTATATGCTTCAGATTATGATGGCGGCTCTTTTAAAAGCACCATTGTTCAATACATAAATACATCGCCAACCAATAGTGATTCTGATACCACATCAAATAAAGAAGAAAGTAACACTATAACAGAAGTTACAACAGCTAATAGCTTTGAAGAAAATATCGAAACTGAAGCTATTTCTATTTCTGAAAATGTAACTACTAACACTCAAAACGAAAAAGCAGCCAATGATAATATTGACACTGGAGATTTTTCTAAATCAGTTTTTTATTTAATTCTATTACTAATTGTATTAGGTGTAATAATACTAGAATTGAATAAAAATAAAAAACAACTATAAATACCAAAAAGGAAGCAGCTATACCAAATTATTGTACCGACCTCCCAATCGTTAGATTTTTAGGTCTAACTTTTGGGGGTCGGTACATATGGCTAACTGCTTCCTTTTATACTTTTTATTTACTACATATCAGTCTATCGAATTAATTATAAGTATTTTTTCAAAGTATCAACCTTATCAAGATGCTCCCATGGTAAATCTACATCTGTTCTACCAAAATGACCATAAGCTGCTGTCTGCTTATAAATTGGTCTTCTAAGGTCTAACATCTTTATAATACCATTTGGTCTTAAATCGAAGTTTTCTCTTACAATTTCAACTAACTTCTCTTCTGATAGCTTACCTGTTCCAAATGTATCTACTCTAACTGATGTTGGAGTTGCAACACCAATAGCATATGATAACTGGATTTCACATCTATCTGCAAGGCCTGCTGCAACAATGTTCTTAGCAACATATCTTGCTGCATAAGCTGCTGAACGGTCAACCTTAGTACAATCCTTACCTGAGAAAGCTCCACCACCGTGTCTTGCAGCTCCACCGTAAGTATCTACAATAATCTTACGTCCTGTAAGTCCTGAGTCACCGTTTGGTCCGCCAATTACAAAACGTCCTGTTGGGTTGATGTAAATCTTAGTGTTCTCATCAATCATCTTAGGATCAACGATTGCATCAATTACATACTTCTTAATATCAGCATGAATCTGATCCTGAGTTACATCTGCAGCATGCTGGCTTGAAACTACGATAGCATCAAGTCTTACTGGCTTGTCGTTCTCATCATATTCTACTGTAACCTGAGTCTTTCCATCTGGTCTTAAGTAGCTAAGTGTGCCATCCTTACGAACCTTAGTTAACTGAAGAGAAAGCTTCTGTGCTAAGTTAGCTGAGTATGGCATAAATTCAGGTGTTTCATTAGTTGCATAACCAAACATCATACCCTGATCACCAGCACCTGTTTCTAAGTCATCCTTACCATCTCTTGTTTCAATAGCATTATCAACACCCATAGCAATATCTGCAGACTGCTTATCAAGAGCAACCATAACTGCACATGTGTTACCGTCAAATCCCTTATCTGAAGAATCATATCCTATATCTGTTACTGTTTTACGAACGATGGCTGGGATATCAACATTTGCCTTAGTTGTAACCTCACCCATAACCATAACAAAACCTGTATTAGTTAATGTTTCACAAGCTACTCTTGAGTATGGATCCTGCTCAAATAATGCATCTAAAACAGCATCTGAAACCTGATCACAGATTTTATCTGGATGTCCTTCTGTTACTGATTCTGATGTAAATAATCTTTTTTCCATTGTATTAGTTTCTCCTTTCAAACTTAAACAACCGTTGTCTTCTTGTGAATATTTTTTATATCTAAAATTAGCGAAATGCAAAAAAATAAGTCCCTTAAGGGACTCTAAATAAATTCAGACTCCTCTTATTGTTCGAAATTCTCTCGCTCAGGTTGGCACCTTCCTCTAATCAATGTTAAAGGGGTTGCCGGGCTTCTTAGGTCCTATGTACCTCCACCACTCTAAATAAGGGATATAATCAATATTCAATTAACTCACAAATCGATAGTTATCTATCGTAATAGCATGATAATATATGTGTATTATTTCGTCAAGGGTATTTTATGAAATAAAAAGCTTCTTATTAAGAAAACTTTCTCATATACATTTTTTTAAAACCCCAGAGCAGCTTTCACCACTCTGGGTAAAAATGAAGAAGGAAGTTATAAAGCTAATTAATTAAGGCTACAATTTCTAGATTTGTCTCTCTAGATAAATCTATCAGCCTCTTTCCAACTAATACTGTAGGTCTAGATAGGTCATTTTCATTAACAAGAATAACCTTGCCTACGCTTCCATCTGACAGTCTTACATCTGTATGAATATAGGAAGTAACTATGTTTCTTAAAAATGTAATTGCTACGGTAGGATCATATTTACTAAAAGATTCCTTATACATTATATCTACGACGCTAAAAGGACATATTGCCTTTCTATAAACTCTATTAGCTGTCATGGCATCATAGACATCTGCAACCGTTATAATCTTTGCTTCTAGTGGAAGCATCTCATTTTTAAGACCAAATGGATAACCACTACCATCACATCTTTCATGATGTAGAAGCACTGCTTCCTTAATTCTTTGATCTATATTTTGATTCTTTAAAGCCTCGTAACCAAGATTAACATGTTTTTTCATAATGGTATATTCATTGTCTGTTAATCTACCTGGCTTTGTTAGAATTTCAATCGGAATTTGAAGCTTGCCAACATCGTGCACTATTCCAGCTAAGGCTAATAATCGAATCTTTTCCTCGTTGTAATTTAGCCATCTACCAATAGTTGATGCAAGCAAGGATACACTTACACTATGAACATAAGTTAAATCATCGTACTGCCTGATACTATGAATCATATCAAGTAGCTGCAAATTATTAGGAGTGGTCTTAAGGAGTTTTAACGGACCCTCTAATAATTTGGCTGTATCGATGGACTTGTTGAAATTGATTACATTTTCAAGCTCTTCCTTAACCTCCGAAACTGAATGTATAAATTCCGCCTCGAATTTCTGAAAAGCTTCAGACTCTCTTACCTTGTCGTAATATTTAACGGTTTCTCCTGATTCTTGTAAAAATGGTACGTCCTCGTTAGTGGACTCATTGTCAACGTAAACCTTAATCTCAAGTATATGATGATTTGAAATAGTTGAAATAAGGTCCCAATTTAGTACCGAACCCTTCTTTACTAGAAGATGTCCATCAGGGGTAATAACGTCTTTAGCAAGCGTCATTCCTACTTCTGCGTCAAATATAAATATTACGGCCTCTTCCATATTGTGTACTCCATTAATACTAATAAAACTATGGTATAATTATAAACTTTAAATTATCTTATGTCAACTTTTATACTTAATTATTGATAGTTTTAGAATATATCTTTGCATAAAAAAAGAACCTCTCAGCAGCTATTGTATAACGCTCTCCGCGTCCTACGTTCTCCTTAAGGTTCTTTTAAATACTTCTCCCGTTTTGTCCCTATCCTTAGGAACTAAATTTATGTTAAGCCAATGCTGTCTATTTCAGCTGGCATAACCACCTCAACCGCTGGAACATTGTCCACTTCGTTGATTCCATTTGTTGCTCTATCTTGATTTATGTTTCTTTCATTTACAAAAAATACAATGGCAATAAGAGCAGCTATTCCTATAAAAAGGGCTATAACATCCTTTTTTACAGCCTCTAATCTTTCTTCAATTGTAGGTCTTTTCTCATCATCTTCGTAGTAATTATAATCTTCGCTAAGAATCTTAAATAATCCCATTTTTAAAACCTCCAATTCTTCCTTGTATTTTCTTTATCGGAACTAATATAAAAAAATTAACCCCCAAATAAAAATTTTTAAAAATTTATTTGGAGGTCAATATAAATTGCTCTATTAAATTTGGTTTACGCGATCTTATCTTTCGCATGTAGTGGCTTATCTTTGATTAGTTTTGGAATATATCTAATCTCTGAAACTGTATATACTGTTACAAAAGCCTTAGGATCATTTTCCTCAATAAAACGCATAAGCTTTTGATACTCCTGCTTTGTAACAATACAGATAATTTCACGTCTAGTTATCATATCATAGGCGCCAATTGCCTGATAAATTGTAGCGCCGCTATGTAGTTCATGTAAAATGTAATCTCTAATAAGTTCTTCTTTCTCTGTAATGATACAAACTCTCTTCTTAATATTTTGTCCAAAGATGAAATGATCTAGAACAATACCATTAATATATGTTCCAAAAAGTGATAAAATCACTGACTTTGCATCATAGAAAAATATTGTTGAACAAGCAATCAATATACCTGCAATAGCCATACCCTTTCCAAGCTCTAAATGAAAATATTTATTAAGCACCTTGGCAACAATATCCATTCCTCCTGAACTTGCATTATCATTAAATAACAGAGCACATCCAAAGCTTACTAGACATACATAAAGTATAACATCTAAAAAGGCATCATTTGTTAGTGATACATTATTTGGATATACATTTTCAAAAACCCCTAAAAATACTGGAAGTAAAAGGGATGTATAAATTGTCTTAAATCCAAATTCTGAACCAAATAAGGCAAAGCCTACAATCAATAAAAGAATGTTCATAATAAAAGTTAATTGTGAAACTGTAAGTGGCAATACATTTGCCAAAACAATTGCTAAAGCCGAAACACTTGAAATTGCTGTGTTAGATGGCTCCATAAAAAAATAAACTGCAAAGGCTATAATAAATGTGGCAAAAGCCATGTAAATTAAGTCTTTAATACACTCTCCTACAGAATTGTAGTTTGGTAAAATCTTAAAACTTCTAAGCTTATTCATGATGACTCCTTTAGCTTTATTTAATTATTTAGCTGTCGATTTTTTTGAGCTAGATCTATTATTTGACTTGTAATTTCTAGCTTTATCCGACTTAAATACATTTTCACGACCATTATTCTTACGATTGTCATTATGTCTATTATCCCTGTGGTTATCGTTTCTTCTTGGTCTATTATTATCTTTATAATTTCTTCTAGCAGAGTTTTTTCTATAATTGTTGCGCTTATTGTTACGCTTGAACTTTGTTCTATCTAATTCAAGGGACCATTCTGTGCTTGCCTCTGGAATTTCCTTGCCCATGAGCTTTTCAATTTCATAAAGCAAATGTAACTCATCCTCACAGCAAAGTGTGTAGGCAATTCCTGACTCGCCGGCACGTCCTGTTCTACCAATTCTATGAACGTAATTGTCGGACTCTTCAGGTAAATCATAGTTAAAAACATAATTTAACTTAGGAATATCAAGTCCTCTTGCCGCAACATCTGTGGCAACAAGGATTTGAACCTGACCTGAACGGAATCTATCAAGAGCGTCTTTTCTTTGACCTTGAGTCTTATCGCCGTGAATTGATACTGCAAGTAATCCTGCCTTTACTAAGGCCTTATGAAGTCTATCTGCACCCTTTTTAGTTCTAGTAAATACGATTGCATTCTTTCTATCCTTACGAGGAAGTGCAAGATTTTCAGGGTTCTTAATCTCATTTTGTAAAAACTGAATAATAATTGTGTCTTTAAGCTCGCCTTTAGTGTAGATTAAACGCTGATCTACTGTTTCAGCAGCATCGTTTTGAGCTGCAACCTGAATACGAACCGGGTCTTTAAGCATCTGATTAGCCAAATCTTCCACTGCCTTATCCATTGTGGCAGAAAACATAATCATCTGGCGCCACTCAGGCAAAAGTGAATTAATCTTTCTAACATCTGGCACAAAACCCATATCAAGCATTCTATCAGCTTCATCTAATACGAAATAATCTACGGATTTAAAATCTAGCACCCCTTCGTTATAAAGGTCAATTAAACGTCCTGGTGTGGCAACAATAATATCTGCCCCACGCTTTAACTGTGCTAACTGATTACCTTTTTTAGCACCTCCATAAAGACATACTGTCTTTAAATCCATATATCTTCCGTACTTTTTAAAATTCTCAAAAGTCTGGATTGCTAACTCTCTTGTTGGTGTAAGAATAAGCGCTCTAACTCTTGCTCTCTTTCTAAATTCTATTGAATTAAGGATTGGCAAAGCAAATGCAGCTGTTTTACCTGTACCTGTCTGTGCTAATCCTATAACGTCACTGCCTTCCATAATAACAGGAATTGCCTTCTCCTGAATAGGAGTAGCTTCTTCATAACCTGCTTTTCTAATGGCATTTAAAATATCTTTCTTAATTCCAAATTCTTTAAATTTCAATACTTTCTCTCTTTCTAAAAAAAGACTGATCAGCTCATAAATAGTGCGATCAGTCTAGGTCTATTTTTACTTTCATTTGCACGTGTCTCTAAGAGCAACCCCTCAATTATACAGTGCTTTCATAAAAATTACAAAACATATATTTAATTAATCTCTAAAGATTTTATAAATTTTTCAAAAGTTGCCCACAGGCTAAGTAAATATCATCCCAGGTTTTTTGAAAGTTTCCTGTATACCAAGGGTCAGCAACGTCTCTTTTTTGGCCTGCATATTCCATCATTAAATGAACTTTACCTTCAGTATCTTCTGGAATTAGTTTCCTTAGATTTCTAATATTATTAGAATCCATTGCAATGAGTAAGTCAAACTTATCATAATCCTCATACTTAACTTGTCTAGCTCTTTTCCCTTCACAAGTAATTCCATGCTTTGCAAGTATATCTCTAGCAGGAGGATAAACTGGATTTCCCACTCCATGCCATATTTCTTCTGTTGAAGTTGCTGCTGATTCTATGTAAAACTCATCAGCCCTTCCCTGTTTTTCTACCATATCTTTTAAAATAAATTCTGCCATTGGCGAACGGCAGATGTTGCCGTGGCAGATGAATAGTATTTTTATCATAGTATTGTAAATCCTCTGTTTCCCTTGATTTTACTGGGTTTGCGTCACATTTTCGGCAGAATGATTTTCTCCATTTCTTGGCATATCTTGGCATAAAAAGTTGTAAATTTGCCATCAAAAGTTGTAAAAAAAGTTGTAAATTTGAATTCCGTACAACTCGCTATTACTGAGCCTTTGATAATCGCTCCATCTCTTCTTTTGCATCATCAAATGTTAGATGTGTATAGGTATTTAATGCAACACCTATATCCGAATGCCCCATAATGTACTGAAGCGTCTTTGGGTTCATTCCTGACTTTGCCATATTGGAACAGAACGTGTGCCTACAAACTCTGAAATTCTAAGTCCTGTGTGAAAAAGAATGTAAAATCCCTCGTAGTATTTACTAAAATGCTTATCCTCTTCCACAAATTTTAAGAACTTACGCATATCTGCTCTAGAAATGGCTTCTCTTGTCACGCTGTCATTTACTACTACTGTCACCAATTGGAAATCAAACGGATTCTTACGAATCAAATCATCATCTGTTGCCATTTGAAAAGCCGGTCTTACAACACCACGCACCGTATGAATGGTACTATACCCTCAACCATCTTTCTGTAATTTGATAAGCCACGCCTTTGCATCCGACTGTTAGTTTCTAGCAACCGCTCTAGCTCTGTTTTTGCGTCTTCAAGTCCTAAATGTGTATACACATTTAACGTCACACCAATATCTGAATGCCCCATTAGATACTGTAGGTTTTTTGGACTTATGCCCATCTTTGCCATATTACTACAATAGGTATACCTACAAATATGCGGTGTAATCGGTGGCAACTGTAATGGATGATTTCGGTTATACTTGTCTCTTGCAAACTTCATATACTTCTGCCAATGCAGTGCAACCATCGGCTTTCCTTCCTTATCGAAGAAAAGAAATCCGCCATAGCCATCAATTTTTTGCCATATTTTTATTCCTCTGAAATTATCAAATCAATACAATTATTTCATATGCCGCATTAATGGCTAGCCTTTAAACATGTCATTATATAAGCCATAATGGTATCTTCAGAATTCAACTTATGATTAGTATAAAACAACTTAATCGAAGCTTCGTCTATTACTTCTTGTCCTGCTTCATCTTCCTTGTATCCTATTCGTTTTTCTTTCCATGGATCTTGAGAATGACTAATCCTTTCTAGTGTTTTAGGTGAATAAATTCCAAATGTATTAATCACTAAATCAATTGCTTCTATTTCTTCCTCCGATAGTTTTGATAACATACAACCATGTGTGCTATATATTCCATCATCAATTGGTTTATATCCATACTTTTTATATTTATTATATATTTGTGGATATACTGGTCCATGCGCCCAAGCTTGACTTTTTTCAAATATCAACTGTTTTCCATTTAATGCGTAATTAACACCATTCGAAAATGATAACAACTTTTCTAAAGCCAATGGGGTAACTTCTCCAATGTGTGTAATAATATAATTTGCAATCTGATCAATTTTTGAACTACTTATTTCAACTAATCTCTCATATCTAGAAATAATCTTTCTATAAGCAACATCTTTCAGTTTCTCTTTATTATCTTCTACCAATTCAATGAAATATTCTTCGTCATTCAATATTTTAAATAGGATTTCAGAATATTCTCTAGAAGGAATAAACCCATCAAAATAACGTTTGATTGTAACTTTTCCAAATCCGGCAATATCAGCTAGATTTTCTTTTCCTATGTCATATTTCTCTAATATCTCCGATATTCCATTTAAATCAATTATTCCTGTCTGCCTTTTATATGCCTCAATTTTTTCATTAGATTTTCTAGAATTGTAATCGATATCTGTTGCTACCTCACAATTGCAACATTTACATTTTCCAATTTTAAACTTATAACTTATTTTTACTCCTTTGAATTCTTCTTCAATTAATTCATCATAAATATCATATTCTACTAAGTCTTCGCATTCATTACAGTAAGCAAGTTTCAAATTTTCCATAAAGCCACCTACTTCCTTTTTGTTCATCTTAAATTATCTTTTTCTTTTTATTTTATACTTTTCAGTATGTAGCTTATGATAAGCTACATACTGGCAAGTTAATTATCTTATCTAGTTTTTGGTCTATTCTTGTGGAATGAAATAACGAATACTTTCTCATTTGGTATCTTTCTATCATTCACTTTGATATATATCAAAATGTCTTCGTCATCTACACCACTAGATTGTGCATCTCTTCTCATTAGTTTACATGCATATTTGAATACATACAAATATTCCTCTGGAAGACCTTTTTCTCTACGCTTTGCAGCACCTTTACTGAGGTCCTTAACTTTTCCAACAAAATTATCTCTTTTCAAATCTTTCAGAATCAAATTTTCATCTTTAGTATCAAAAATATAGTCATCTGACAATGCTGGGTTATCCGCTGTTGGTGTCTGTGGAATATAAGTTTTTTTATCAACTGCATTATGCAAATCAACAAGAACTTCTGATATCTCATCTTCAGAATATGCAACTCTAGGTTCTGCTTCAACTGTTTCTTTTATGGCATTTAATGGCAACTTCACTATATGCCCAATTTTGTCTTCGGCCATCAAAACCTCCTATTCTTTTGTATTTGATACTTTTTTACAAAAAATCACTTAACGTATCATAACTATATTATAGCCACTGATACGTTTTTTGTCAATATTGTTTTTCCGTATCATCGTTATTTAATTTTTATTACACTTATATCTGCAGTCCTCGTAACTTTATACACATATAATAAGAGCAAAGATATACCATAATTTCCCATCTCCGCTATGGACATCAACATCCAAATATATATCCCCTTGTTAAAAGCACCAATATCTGTGCAATTAAATAGTTCACAAATCCCAAAAATACAGAAAAAAATAGAGCCATATCACATCACTGCAATACCGCTCCACAAAAGCACACGCTTTTTCTTGTGCTTGTATTTTATTGTTTTCCGGATCCTCTGTCAATTACCAAGCCGCAATTATTATTTTCAGAAAACCAAAAGCAGATCTAATCATATCATGGTCTTGATAATTATCAACATTCTTGTCCATCATATCCGTCAAACGCTTGAAAAATAAAGGATTTCTAGCCATTGGTTAATACCATGCCGTGGCAGATGAATAATATTTTTATCATAGTCTTAAATTCCTTATAAATGCTGTATTCACGTAGTTATAGTGGAATGCATCCAGGCTGTGACTGAATCTTGAAGCATCGTAAAGAGAATATCCCTGTTCTGACATATATCCTTTTAGGATCTCCGTCAATCGAACTCTTTCGTTTATTGTCTCTTCTCTTGTCAAATTCGGGATAAAATCCAGATCTATATCAACAGACAATCTTGGAAGGTTGAAAACAGTCAAATTTATGGCTGTTCCACCCTTAAGCAGCATGTGTTCACACATATATTCTTTGGGTATACCAGCTTCCATTCATCCGAATATCCGGGCACACTTATACCGTTTGTCAGATATCGCTTTGAATTTCCACTCCTATCCTTACATATCTTTATAAAATTATCACTTATACCCAGCTCTGTCTGATATTCACTAAAAATAAAACCGGTCTTCTGGTATAAAAAGGCACTATCATATCCTGCCAGATACTTTAGCATTTTAGTCTCATCAATACTGTTCACGGACACAACGCATGAAAGAACCTCTTCCAGACCGGCGATGCGATTCAGATCCTTTATGGAATCTACTATCGTCCGCTCCTTATCCGTAACCTTTATACCGCCACTAAACTCCGGAGAAACTATGCCGTCCCTCATTTGCTCTTTAACATAATGATAGGTGTATCCGTCAAATTCAAAGTCATGGAAACGTGTCTGAGAGCCAACATAAACCTCATAGAAGACCTGATCGACAGTTCCATAATACTCAAAGGCGGTATGATGGGATACATAAGAAGATGGCGTGATAGCACTGGCAACTTGAAATCTGTTCGCCACCGGTCCGCCATTTTCCCCACTCACGCACGTGTATAATCCGTTGCGGATTTTTAATGCCATATTCCCCTTCAGAAGCTTGCCCAAAGCCACTCTTGCCGTCCGTTCACTTGAATACAGTGCATTTACTTCTTTCATGGAAAAAACTGGATACTGTAGCAATTCATAATACAAATTCATATTCTCGCTCCATGATGTTAACTATTTGTTGAAATTTACTCTGTTTTATGTCATTCTCGTACATATTATCAACTTAACATCATGGGTTTGCTTTGTCAAGTTGAATTTATGTATTTTTTTACTAACTTTTTTGTTGCTATCATACCTTGTCTAAACATATCGCTATTTTACTACTCGCTTATTCAGACTAATTCTCAAATAAAAATATTACACAGAAAGTACCAGCTTGTCATTGTACTTGTAATATAAAAAGCCAGCATCCAGAAGGATCTATTCCTTCAAAATACTGGCTTTGCATCATCGGTTATCATAGTAACTGTTACCGGAAGCATATTCTCTTATCGTTGACATGAAAACATCCCCATTTCTACAGCTTTATATCCACGTTATTTCTAATCGGCTCTGATGTACCAATATCCACGCCATCCGGCGAATTATTCGGAGGAATCGGTATATCTTCATTCTGTATCTGCTCCTGTTCTTCCGTTTCCGTTGCTTCGTCCTTGCCCTCAGCCGCCTTCGTTTTCTCTGTATTGTCTTTTTTATCAATCTTGCCTTCTGTTTTCGCAGCTTTCTGATCTTCTTTTGCTGCTTCCTCTAACTTCTTGTTAATATCAGAAATCGCACTCATCTGTGATGCTTCAATATCCTGTGCTTTTGCTTCAACTGCCGCAAGTTCCTCTTTTTTCTTCTCTACATCACCACGCCCTGCGTCCTGTTTGATTTCCGCCTTTAAAACACCCGCTTTTCCTTCCATCTGTAACTTGACCGCTCCCTGAACCTTTACCTGATCCATTGAAGCATCTGCAGATATTATAGCCTGCATACTTGCACTTGACATTCCGGTACTACCTTTTGCAGATTTGGACGCTTGTCTGTTGCTGCCAAGCATATCGTCCATAGAAGGACCTTTTTTCTGCTGGCTCTCTTTACGCTGTTCAACCTGATGCTGACGGAGCTGATTCTGCAAATCACTAATCTGCTGTTGAATCTCCTGACGCTTTTTCATCTTTTCTTCCAGAGACATCTCTTTGTCCTGCCCAAGCTCCTGCATCTGCTTCTGAGCATTAGCAATCTGGTTCTGAAGATTCTTGCTGACAGAATCCGTCCCCTGATTCATATTCATCTGAAATGACTGTACTCCTGCATTACTTCCACTAGTTCCATTTACATGCATCTGATTGTCCTCCTTTTACTTTGTAGTTGAAATCCTTTTCTTTATATGCAAATATCAATCCACTTGTATTTATCGAGAACATTTTCATTCCCAGATAAATCTGCCAAATCTAATATTGTCAATAGTACATTTTTGCTTATGCCTTGACATCAAGTGCAGCCATCCCAACCGCACTAAAAGTTTTGGAATCCATTTTTTTATCACTTCCGCAGTCATATGCTTAATGACTGATCCCACAGCCGAAAATACTTCATGACTTCTTAATTAGAATATCGGCATACAAAATAAAAATATAAAGCCAGATTCGGTGAAACGACCTTTTTTCAGTGTGAACGGTATCATCTTATAGGAAAAGATCCTGACACTCTCTTCCTCAGATAATAACGGGCTCCTAATATTTTGTTATTCATTGACAGTTTGTGACCCCATGCCCATATTTTATCAAATAACAAACCCGTCCAAGAATATCAATCATCAGAGCATCTTCTCTCTCATTGACATTCCCGGGCGGGTCCGTTTTGTGGTAATCATGGGCACTTAAGGATAAGTGTCCTAAATCAAATATTTAGTTTCGGTTCATGTACCGACCGAGATGGTCATCCTAAGCACAATGCTATTACGGTACACGACTCATTTCAAAAGGTATAAACAAGGTATAAAATAAAGTCAAAATAGTGCTAAAGCCCTTTATTTACAAGGATTTCTTTACCTGCCCAATATATTGCCGTGGCAGATGAATAACACTTTTATCATACTGATTTTATCTCCTACAATTCCTCGATTCTTGTTATTTTATTGATATCTATTGTGTGACCAAACATCAATTCCAAATTCTTTTCATTAAACTTTTTAATTACAACATCCAAATAGTCATCATTAGTGTAGTCAAAAAATCCTTTTAGAATACCCTCTTTATGTGCCACTTCAAGCATTACATGTTTATCAACAAAATATAATTTACTTATATCTTTTGTTTCAGACTTAGTTTTTATCTCTTTTGTTTTTGCAACTGAAACAATATAATTTTTTCCTATCATTCCGGTAACTAACTTATTTTTTTCTTGCTTTTGATAATACAAAAAATTGCTATCTTGCCCTATTATTATCACATCATAAACGCCATCATTCCATCCATTAAGCTCAATTGTACAATTGTATCCGTCATACTCTGGACATGGCAAAATACTTTCGCCCTGCATCTGATTGTCATCCGAAGCAATGCCAAGACTAATATCCTTGTTTTCTATATTATCGTTTTCATCAAGAAGACTATCTATACTTATGTTTAATAGTTTTGAAATACCTTTTAAATTTGAAACATCTGGGATTCCTTTGTTGTTCTCCCACTTTGCTACAGCTGATCTTGAAATGTTAAGAGCTTCCGCAAATTGTTCCTGTGACAAACCCGAAATGTTCCTTGCCGCTTTTAGTTTTTCTCCAAATGTCATGTAAGATGACCTCCTCTAATATTTTTCCAAATCATTTTATGATAATTTGGGGACATTACTCCATACACAGACTGTAACATTCATTGTTACTTTCCGTAACACGACAAATAATAATGTAAAATAAATCGAAAAAGAGCCTCTAGCACTACTAGAGACTCCCTATTCTGGCATTCCTAAGTAATAACCCTGGAAAAAATCTGCACCAAGCTCTTTCATAGTGTTAAACTCAGCCTCAGTTTCTATTCCTTCTGCTACTACATTCATTTTCTTCGCATGGAATGTATCAATCATTTCTTTAATACAAATCTGTCTGAACTTATCCTTATCGATATCAGTAAGTAATGTTCTATCAATCTTTACAATATCTGGATTAGCAGCGTTAACTACATCCAAAGTATTAAGTCCAGTTCCAAAATCATCAATAGCAATCTGGTTATCATTAATATCCGCTATTATTCTTTTTGCTTCAGCAATATCAATCGACAAATATGGATACTCTAACGTTTCCAAAATCATTGCATTCTTATCATCACCAAAGTATTCAATATATGCATTTACTTCTTCCTCTGTAAATATCTCACACGGAAATGTATTTACCGAAAGAATTTCCTTATAGCCTCTCATAAAATATGCCTGAGTTGCTCCAAATAAAGTTGCCACCTCAAGTATATGAAGCTTATCCTGTTCCTGATACTCGGTAATCAGCTCCATAACATCCTTATCGTGTGGACGCATCAATGCTTCTCTCGCATATATTGTCTTTCCATCTGGATAAAATATTGGCTGGAATACATATTCAATTTTCAATTCTGATAATGCTGCCAAAATGTCTTCTGATAATGGCAAATCGTCAAAATAAATCATATTACTAATCCCCTAGATAAAATTGCGTATGAAAAAACGTAAAATACTACATTTATATTATATCAAAACTTTTTTCTTAGTCTATAAGATAAAGCTTCTAATCAATAACAAACCCGCCCCAGAGTGTCAATCAACAGAATCTTTTTTCTGCTTTTGACCCCCCTAGGACGGGTTTGTTTATTTATAACTAAGGCCACTACAAAACAGATCTCAAATGTGTTGTTTTGTCTTTGAACTAAGCGCATTCGGTATTCCAATATCCTGTTTCATCTCCTGAATGTCCTGTTTTGCATCTTTCCATCTCCATTTAGGGTGATTTTATGCACTGGATAAATGAAAAAATCACCCTAATTTTTCAGATTTTACAACATCAATTATTTTGACAATTTGTGACTACACGCCCAATATAATCACAAGCTATATCCCTTCAACAATACTTCCTATGAAATCATACCGGTATAAGATGATACTTCATTTTTCTTGCTTTAAACCAACACCAGCCATTTGTGACATTTTCTATTGTGGCATATTCATCATCAACAAGATAAATATAGTCTTCGTGAAAAAAGATAGTTCCGCCACCCCAATATGGGTCATACAACTCAGGATTTCTACTCGATATATCATACTCAATATCACCTTCAAACCACATCTCTAAATTACATCCCCATATGTCTGTCATTGCAACATATAAAACGTCACCTGTTTGTTTTATTTCTGAAATCATTCCGTCGTGAAATTCACCAACTGCCCACAATAAGTCATGCACATCTTTTTCATTTAATATGTATGGATACGGATTATAATCATATTCAGCATCCATAGCTATGCATTTCTGCAGCAAATCATCTGGGACCTTTTTATCTAAAACCCAATTATATAGTTCTTCTGTTGGTAAAAAAAATACAGACATAATGTTATCATTAATCTTTTTCCAATTTGATTCATCATTATCTGTAAAAATAACCGTTGAAACCAATCCTTTCTCTGCAAACACTGGTTGCAAAATTAAACTGTTCTTTTCTTCATTTAGCACCACACAATATCTATGCTTATAGTCCCATTTATTTTTAGGGAAATCATAATAACCAAATACCATTGTTGTATAAAATTTTCCATTTCCTTGTCTAATAATCGCATACATTTATTTCACCCCTCAAAAAAAATATCTCATTAAATCACATTATATCAGAAAATCAACATCATCGTATATTACATCATAACAACCTCGCCTTGGACCTGTATGTATAATTATATTCTATTAACCATGTTCAATATTATTTCATTTTTGGCTAATAAAATACAATAATAGGCCAGTGCCTTCTGGGCTCTCCCAGGGTACTAGCCTATGTCATCTTTTATTTAGTTTCGGTTCATACCTTTTTTCAAAAGGTTTTTCCGTCGAATATTGGTTGTTTTAAAAAGATTTCTGATTTCCTATCAATATTATCCATTCACCTTTTTTATTTGAGCCAATTCGTTTCAGTACGCCCTTTTCAACCATCGACTGTAAGCACCGCTTAACTGTTGAATCCGAACAATCTAAACGAGCTGCCATTTCTTTTCGTGTTAAGCCAGTTTCTTCACGTAACAACTCTATAATTTTAAGCTCACGTCCATCTAATTTTATCGGGTCATTTATTGGGTCATTTATTGGGTCATCGTGACCCAATAAAAATTTACCACTAACATGCATTTCTCTATTGTGAAGCTCGTGTTTCTCATTCAACAAAAGATTCCTTAAAAACATTTCAAGGAACTCTGTCGTCTCATAGATACCATTCTTTAAGTTATTATAATTTGCCCTAACCAAAGCATTTCGGAAATACCAAGAGTGCTCCGCAAACAAATCATTTTCAGCATCAAATCCAAGCATGCGAAGATACTTTATTAGAAACACAGCTGTCGTTCTGGTATTGCCTTCCTCGAACACATGAATTTGCCAAAGTCTGGAAATAAAAACCGCTAAATGATGAATCACCTCATCCATTGTTAAACCGTTATAGCGAAAATCCCTTTCCTGTGAAAAATCATAATCCAGCGTTTCTCGAAGTTCAGTAGCACCACCATAAGAAACTGTATCTCCATCAAGAACCCATTCCTTTTTCGTGATATTATAATCTCTGATTTTTCCTGCATGGGAATAAATACCAAGGAACAGCTCGCGATGAATAGATAAATATTGTGTAGGCGAAAACGTAAATGCCTTCTCAGATAAGATTTTTGCAATTCTTGCAGACACCTTATCTGCCTCTTCTGTACGCGTCTCAACCTCAGAACGACCGTCTTTACTCTCGTAATAACTATTAATCAATTCTCCGGCCTCATCTACAGAGATTTCACCGTCAATGTTCTTTTTTGCCGTCTCATACAAGTATTCAGATGGTTTTAATCCATCAACATCCTGCAACCCAATCGCAGCCTGCCAAGCTTGTCCAAGTTCTTTTCTTGTAGGAGGAAGATTTTTTATATATTCCTCAAATGGATCTTTTTTTATATCCTTCATATCAAACCTCCGTAATCCAATAAAAACTCATTATTTTATTATATTCTATGACGCGAACACTTTCAATGTGATTGCTTACCATTTTTCATAATCTGCTCTTTATAATTGTGCCGGCACTGTCGGCGTAATCTACGATATATTTTTATAAGCTCAAACAACTAACAACCCCACCAGCCCGTGTCAATCTTCAGCACATCTTCCCTGCTTTTGACACGACCCGATGGGGTTGTTTATAGATAGCCTAGCACACTTAAGATTAAGTGCGCTTCGCCATATGTAATTGTATGTCACATCTCCAAAATCACTGTTATTTTGCTGCCTTATCACATTTGCACAAAAACTGCCAGGATTAAAAGTGGGTTACAAATCCACCTAAAAATCCCAACAAGCCTTGCTATTACTGACTTTAAGAGAATCGTGGAATCAGTTGCCGTGACAGATGAATAAGATTTTTAGCATACTGGTTCTCCAATCGTTTACAACATGAACTATTATTGCGTGTAATAATAATGTTTTAAAGCCAATTCACAACTCAAAAAAATCAAACAAGTGCATCTTTTCTTACGTAATAGGTGCCCCTGCCACGTCCTCGACGTTCAAGCACTTCCTCATTTACAAGTGCTGTTAACGAGTTTTCCACCGATGCACGCCCTAGCTTTGGGCACATTTCCATTATTTCACTTTTTGTAAACTTGCCTATTTTTTTATAAACGGCAGCTCTTACCTGTTCAATTGCAGGTTCCTTTATATCAATAATTTCAATTCGCTCCTCAAAATCTTTATAAGCTGCAATTATGATCTTTAGTATATACTTGATAAAAGGAGTCGGATCATCTTCTCCTTCATGCCAACCATTTTGGCTCATGTTAAGCGAGTCATAATACAAATCTTTTAAGTCAGCTATCTTTTTTTCCAAAGATACATATCTACCCACAACATAACCAGCTCTATAAAGTAGCAATGTTGTCAACAATCTACTCATTCGACCATTGCCATCATTAAAAGGATGCACACATAGAAAATCATGAATGAATATTGGTATTAAAAGTAATGTATCTACTTCTTCGGTAGCAGACACTCTATTAAACTCTTCACATATTCTATCAATAGCAATAGGTGTCTCTAAGGGACTAAGTGGTTCAAATATAATATGTTCACCGCCATTTCCATCCCTGGCAACAATGTGGTTATCACTGTTTTTAAAATGACCACCTATACTTCTGTTAGTAAAACGATAAAGATTCTGGTGTAACTGAAGAATATAATTTGAAGAAATTGGAATATACTCATAACTTTCATGAATCATATCCAATACAAATCGATAGCCAGCAATCTCCTCTTCATCACGATTCTTTGGTGTGGTTTTTGACTGCATCAATTGATTCAATCTTGTATTTGAAGTAAAAATTCCCTCAATCGCATTTGAACTCTCAGTACTTTGAACCTTAGCCACTTCAACTAGCTTATCTAAAACAGCCGGTTTCTGAGTTAAATACAGCTCTTGCCGTCCTCTATATTCATGTATACCTGAGACTAAACCTAATATTTCACTGTCCCATTTGTAATCTTTATACTTACTGTAATTAAATTCTCGCATAGCGCTTCTCCTTTTCACCTAAATTATATCACATATTAGGCGATAATCAACACTTTAGGCGATTATTCGCCTATTTTCTTACTTATTTTAGGCGATAAAAACATGTTTAGGCGTTAAGCCTCGGTACATTTATCATTCTTATTCAACTTGTGGTCACGAGGGACCATAAGTCATTTTCAAATCAATCCTATCTTATGCCATGCGGTTTATATTAGTCTTTATAAACTATCTACATAGTCCTTAGCTTCCACAACTCTACCTGCTCTTTTAAGATTAAGGACCTGTGAATAAGCACTACTATTTTTTCATTTATCATAAGCAAAATAAAAATTAAAAGCAAGCCGGATTTCTCCGACTTGCCTCTTAAAAGTTGATCATTGAATTTTTATTTTTGAAAATATTACTCAATCGTAAACTGATCTAGCAAGTTACTAATAGACTTAGCCGAATCTGATACTGTGTTAGCTGAATCAGATACACTCTTACTTCTATCAGCAATATCATTAGCTGAAACAACAAGTGTTTCTACAGTAGCTACAACTTCTTCTGAACTTGCTGACTGCTCTTCTGAAATAGCTGCAACATTAGATGCAATATCATTAACATCATTCATAAGAGTAATCATTGACTGCATAATATTAGCGGCATTATCAAGTTCACTAATAATAACAGAGAAGCTCTCTCCTGCCTTCTTAACAGCATTGCTTGATTCTCCAATAGCTTCCATATTATTCTGAGACTTATCAGTAAGCTTATCAACTTCACTTGTAATCTCAGAAATAATCTTTGCAATATCCTGAGCTGCATCCTGGCTATTAGATGCAAGATTACCAATCTCACCCGCTACAACTGCGAAGCCCTTACCAGCTTCACCAGCTCTTGCTGCCTCAATACTTGCATTAAGTGAAAGAAGGTTTGTCTGCTCTGCAATAGAATCAATCATTCTTACGATTTCATTAATCTTATCAGCTGATTCTTTAACCACATTTACAACATCATTCATTTCGCTCATAGACTCTGTAATACGATCCATGTTCTGTTCAACATTTGCCATATCCTTTTGTCCAATATCTGCCTGTTTTACAAGATTTAACATAACCTCATTAGTTTCATTTCCGTTATCTGTTAAATTTGCAATAGACTGAGCAAGGTCTGTGGCATTTTGTGCAAGTTCAGTAACCGCTCTTGAAATACCATCCATAGCCTCTTCAATCTGATTCATAGAAACAGACTGATCACTAGCTTCTTTAGACATGAAGTTTGCTGCATCTTTCGAGGTATCAGACTCACTAAGCAACTGATTTGCTTTACTCATAATATCACTAATGGTATCTCGCATTTTATCTACATAATTGCTCATCTCCATACTTATCAGGCCAATTTCATCGCCCTTATTTTCTGGCATCTTAGTAGTAAAATCACCGTTAGATACCGAAAGAATACTATCTGTTAAATTACCTACCGGTTTAGCTATAATCCTTCTAATAGCAACTAAAACAATTGCTATAATTAAAGCTAATACTATAACCATAAGTACAAGTGCTATATTTCTAAATTGTACCGACGCAGCAAGTACATCATCTTCCGCAACAACAGAAACAATTACCCATGGCAAACCTGGAATCGTACACTTTGCCATATATACCTTGTAACCATCATCATGTTCAAGCTCTATTACATCTGTCTGACTATCATCAAAAGCAAATTCCTGTAATTCAGATAAATAATCACTATTAACTGAAGAAATCTTTGTACCGTTTAATGAAGAATCAGTATAAGAAAGGAACTGAGTCTCATTAATAACTGCAGATCTACCTGTATCCATAGGTGTAAGTGCTGATACTTCATCATTTAATTCTGTTAAGTATACATCCACCGCCATAACTGCTTTTGTTCCATCATATAAATCAATTCTTCTTGCAAATGTAACGCAAAGGCCACCACTTGATGCCTGATAAGCTTCAGTAACCTCAAATGTATCATTTTCCATACCAAAACTGTACCAATCACGCTGTGTTGGTAACCAACTAGAATCCATAACGGTACCATCTGCATAGATATAAGAATCATCTGGGAAACCAATATAAATACCTGAATTCTTAACAGGTTGATAATCTACAGAAGGCTCTACATACTCTTTAATTGCATCATGATCTGCAAATTCTACGGTCTCTAGAGTATCTGCATACTGTCCAAATTTAGACATAAGCATTCTAAAAGGCGAGCTTAAAATATTGGCATTCGCATTCGTTTCTGCTTGTAAATCTTTCTTGGACAATTCTAACATTGAAGATGACGCCTGATGATTTAGAAATAGAATAATACCTAGAATACCTACCGTAACAATAGGTAAAATAACAAGTAAAAGTGTAGTACTTATACTTCTTTTTACCTTCTTGCTCTCTCCTAATTTCTTTGTTTCATTTTTTGCATTCATAAAACACTCTCCATTTCACTTAGAAATTATAATCATATTTAGTTGTCACATAATTATTCATATCGATATAATACATTATATGTCAACAATATACAAGTTTTTCCCTATGTTTTATGAACATTATACAATTATCTCAAATACTAATTTACTATTAATAAATTATTTGATTTCTTCCGTTTTCTTTTGCCTTATAAAGATTAGTATCCGCAAGTTTTATTACCTCAGGAATAGACAAGTTTTCTTCATATTTTGCTACTCCAACTGAGATAGTACATTTAATGGGTTTAGGAGGTTTTTCATCAGTAAATGCAAAAACTGTATTTAAAACCTCATGTCTTATTTTTTCTAATATAAGAATAAATTCACTAAATTCCACTTCTCCATCTGCTATTAATAAAAATTCTTCGCCACCCCATCTGCCGGCTTTTATATTATCTGAACTGTTCTTTGTAAGAATAGAGGCAATACCTTTTAACACCATATCCCCTTTGTCATGACCATAACTATCATTAACATTTTTAAAAAAATCAATATCTAACATAGCTACAGAATAACTAGTATTCTCCGCATTATTTCTTTCTAGCTTTACAAGTAAATCATTCATGTAATATCTATTACCCAAGCCCGTTAGCTGATCTGAATCTGCTACATTATGTAAAACTGAATACTTATATTCCATCTGTCTTGTATAAGCAACTGTAAACACTGCTATAGCTCCAAAAGCGGAAAATGCATTACCAATACTTAATACTGTTTTTCCTGTTTTACTTAATTCATTAGTAAAAGGGAATTCAAAATAATGGGTAAATATATATATAACTACAAATTCAATAAACATAACAATTGTTCGTTTTATTGCATCTTTAACACTATCCTTTTTTGTTCTATCGGGTGTGATATATGGGAATAAATATGAACAGAGCAAAGAAAACAACCAATACTGATATCCACTTTCCCAACCTAAAATAAGAGTACATAAAAAAATATGTAGCATTATTTCAGAAATGATTAAATGCGAATAAATAATTATATTTTTCTTACTTCCTTTTAAAAGTGGAAAAGCAATTAAATAAAAAAGTATGCTAAAAACATTAATAATAACTATATAATTAAAGCCAGTTAATAGCGCTAACACTAAAAAATAAACATGAAAACTCAACAAAAGTATTGTTGTTTTTTTATATAGAATTAAATCCTTTTTAAAAGTTTTAATTTCATAAGCATTTGGAGTTCCAAATTCCATATTTCACATCTCCTAGATTTATTATAAGCAAATGTTGTTTTATATTTCTTCTTTTTTTAAACTAGTTAAAATATATCACATAAGCCATGATAAATCTATATATTTATGATTGACAGTCCTTTAATAACTCCTCTACTAAATTATGGACAGATACTATCTCCTTAATCCTAGATACATTTTCACCACAGAAAAATAAACCTTCTTCCTTGTTACCTTCCACCGCAGAAATCAAGGCACGGCTGATACAGTAAGGAATCTTATCTCCCTTAGGACAGGCTGTTAAACAGTTATTACATTTCTTTGCAAAAAATTTATCTCCCATGTCTAATTTTTTCAAAAGTGGAGTGTAGACAGCTCTTGCTGGCATGCCAACAGGACTCTTAATAATCTTTACGTCCTCTTCCTTTGCCTCCACTAAAACTTCCTTGAAAGTATCTGCTGCATCGCACTCATTTGTTGCAATAAATCTTGTACCGATCTGAACGCCATCAGCTCCGTTTTTTATAGCCTCAGCCATATCTTTTCCAGTAAATACGCCACCGCCAAGGAATACTCTAATCTTTTTCTTAAACTGCTCCTCAAAAGTCTTAACGACCTCAAGAACTTCCTTTAGGATTGTTAGATTGTCCTGGCATGTATCATTTTCTAAATCATCAGCTGAAAAACCTAGATGTCCTCCGGCCTGATGACCTTCAATTACAATAAAATCTGGTACTGAGTTTTCTCTCTTTGCAAAGGTCTTTAAAAGAAGCGCTGCTGCCCTCTTACTTGAAACGATTGGCGCATATAGAGTTTTACTGCCCTTAACTAGTCCTGCTAATTTTAGAGGAAGACCAGCACCTGAAATAATTGCATCAGCTCCTGCTTCAATCGCCGCCTTAACTGTCTCTTCATAATGACTTACAGCCACCATAATATTGACCCCAATAAGGCCCTTGCCACCAGCAATTTCCTTAGCTCTCTTAATGTGATTTTTAAGAGCTCTAAGATTAGCCTCTAAAGGATTTTTGTAAAAATCAGACTCCTTATAGCCAATATTTACCGAGCTAATAACGCCCATGCAGCCTTCCTTTGCCACATTACCTGCAAGCTCAGAAAGGGACACGCCAACGCCCATTCCACCTTGAATAATTCCATGTTCTAGTTTCTTACCATTAATATCCATCATATTTCTCCCTACATTCTAGTCTAGCTTATATAAAATCCAAGCCAGATATATTTTGTAGAAAATAACAAACAAATTGTATAACTACATTTAATTATTATAAAATCAAAATATTCAAAGTCAATATTAATTTTATGTTCAAACTAATGTAAATATTTAACTAGCTAATGAAACCTTCAAGAGTAACGGCAATATCCTCTACCTTTTCTTTCTTGCCATTTTCCTCCCACTTTAGGAAACTATTAAGAAGCGCTCCTGCGTAAGAATATAATTTATACATAGAAATACTCTTATCTGGCTTTAAATGATTTATCATAAATTCATTAATGCCTTCAAATAAAACTGAATGTAGTTTATTGTCTGCTAGAGTTAAGAAAAACTCTGCATATCTGTCGAAAAAATTAAAGGAAAAGATAATGTGATCATAGTTAAAAAACTTATCCTGTCCTAAATTCTCGCCTTTAACAATATACTCAGAAACCATCAGGCTTAAATAATCCTTAAGCACTGAATATGGTGTTGTGTAATACTTGTAAAAAGTGGTTCTTGATACTCCCGCCTTTTTTACAATGTCTGATATTTTCAAACGAGAAAAATCTGTAGACTTAAGCAAAATCACTATTGCCTCGCCAATACATTTTCTCGTAAATTCTGATTTCTCGTTAATTTTAATGTTTTTTAATTCCATAATCAATCTCCATCGCCATAAATGAACAAAAATAGCTATTTTGTAAATTGTACACCCTCGTCGTTTTATTTACAATAATATACGGTTTGAAAAACCACGAGATGACGATTTAACTTAAAGGAGTACGTTTATGATCAAGTTTATTGCTGACTCATCATGTGATACTAGAAAAATTAATGATACCGATATTAATATCGCTTCACTTAGAATATATACTGAGGAAAGAGATTACCTAGACGACGAGAATTTAGACATCCACGAGATGCTTGACTATCTTCTTGCCTACAAGGACAGATCTTATACAGCTTGCCCTTCAACAGAGAGCTGGTTAAATGCCTTTGAGGGCGGAGATGAAATCTATGTTGTAACAATGACTAGCGGTCTTTCAGGCACTTATAACAGCGCTTGTGTTGCAAGAGATTTATATCTTGAGGACCATCCAGATAGCAAGATTTTAATTGTAGATACTTTAAGCACCGGCCCTGAAATGCGCCTTATGTTAGAGAAGATTATTGACCTTAAAAAGGCCGGTAAGTCTTTTGAGTTTATTGAAAATGAAACAAAGGCCTATCTTTCATCAACTCGCCTTTTCTTCGCTTTCAAATCTCTACATAACCTAGCTCAAAACGGTCGTGTTAATAAAATCGTAGCTTCCCTTATTGGAAAGCTTAACATTAGCATTATTGGTACTGCAAGTAAAGAAGGTACAATCGAGCCTATAGCTAAATCTAGAGGCGTTAAAAATGTATTTTCAAAGCTTATAGAAGAAATGACAAAGGCAGGCTTTGCTGGCGGTAAGGTAAGAATTTGTCATGTAGAAAATGAAGAGCTAGCCTCAGGTTTTGGCGCTGCCCTTAAAAATCTTTTCCCTAATTTGGATATTAACATCTATCCAGCTAGAGGACTTGTAAGTTACTATGCAGAGCGCTATGGCATTGTAATTGCCTGCGAATGCTAATTTTTTGAATAAATTTTACCGATATGTAGTTTTGAATAAATTTTACCAACCAGATAATCCTATAATAAATGACTTAGCCGAGGCTAATGTGAATCATCCACATTAACCTCGGCTAGTTTTGTTATTGTATTTAAGATTTATATAGCTTTTTACTTAGCAACTTCCATTGTAGCATTGTCGATACAACAGTAAGTATTACCATCCTGTGTGTATGTCTTAAAGGTTCCGCTTACAACAACCTCTGTCTTATCTGTTGGATACTCATCTGGGTAAACGTGACTACCATCACCCCAAACAAACTCCATACCCTGAGTACAACAGCCTAAGGCATCAGATATCAAGCAATACATATAATAAGTCTTATCTGCTTCTACATATAATGCATAATACTGACCTTCCATCTTTACTGTTTTTCCTTCGTAAAGACTTGGATATGCCATCATTTCATAAACTGTTGCATAAACCATTGTTGAGCTCATTTCAGTTAAATCATAGTCAATTCCATTAGAAGAAATAGGTCCATCGCTATCATCCACTGTGGATTCATTCTCTGTAGTAGCTTCTGTAGTCTTTTCATTTAATACACTATTAACAGTTGATGAACCTATAAAATTACAGTCCACTAAATTAAAACAGGCAAAAGCTGCTACTGCTAGTATTAGTATATTTTTCCCAATTCGAATAAGCGTCTTTTTTAACTTATCTTTATCTTCCTTATTAGACATAATTTACCCCTTTCCCGTTTCTTTCCTGTATTATAAACACGAAAATTAGGGGTGTCAATACTTTTGCAAATCGTTTGCATATTAATCAAACATTCAAATATTAATTATTCGAAAAATGCCTTTAAGTCATCATCTACATCAGTGATTCCTGAAATTCCAAAGTTCTCAACTAGGAAGTTAGTAACATTTTCAGAAAGGAAGGCTGGAAGTGTTGGACCTAAGTGGATGTTCTTAACTCCAAGGTAAAGTAGGGCAAGTAAGACAATAACTGCCTTCTGCTCGTACCAAGAAATGTTATAAACGATTGGTAAGTCATTAATGTCATCAAGACCAAAGATTTCCTTAAGCTTAAGGGCAATAACTGCAAGAGAGTAAGAATCGTTACACTGACCTGCATCAAGAAGACGTGGAATACCTCCAATATCGCCTAAATCAAGCTTATTAAACTTATACTTAGCACAACCTACAGTTAAGATTACAACATCCTTAGGAAGCTTATTGGCAAAGTCTGTGTAGTAGCTTCTAGACTTCATACGGCCATCGCAACCACCCATAACTAAGAACTTTCTAATAGCGCCAGACTTAACAGCCTCAACGATCTTATCTGCAAGGGCAAATACCTGCTCGTGAGCAAATCCACCAACGATAGTTCCTGTCTCGATTTCTGTAGGAGCAGGACAAGTCTTAGCCTGAGCAATGATTTCAGAGAAATCCTTAACCTCGCCGTATTCACCTGGAATGTGCTTACATCCTGGATATCCTGTAGCACCTGTTGTCCATAATCTGTCGATGTAGCTCTCTGATGGTGGTACGATACAGTTTGTAGTCATTAAGATAGGGCCATTAAACTTCTCAAATTCTTCCTTCTGCTTCCACCATGCATTACCATAGTTACCAGCAAAGTGAGGGTACTTCTTAAAGGCAGGATAATACTGACCTGCAAGCATTTCTGAATGAGTATAAACATCAACTCCTGTGCCAGCTGTCTGCTCAAGTAACATTTCAAGATCTCTTAAGTCATGTCCTGAAATAAGAATAGCTGGATTTTTACGAACTCCTAAATCAACCTTTGTAATTTCAGGAGCGCCAAATCTTTCGTTGTGGGCAGCATCAAGAAGTGCCATGCCATCAACACCAAACTTACCTGTCTCCATGCTTAAAGCGATTAAATCCTCAAGGCTTAAGCTATCATCAAGTGTCTTTGCAAGAGCGCTTTGTAAAAATGCATCAATCTCCTCATTGTCTCTTAAAAGTGCATTAGCGTGCTTAAGGTAAGCTGCAAGTCCCTTTAAACCGTAAGTAATAAGCTCTCTCATACTTCTAATATCTTCATCCTTTGTTTCAAGGATGCCAACTGTAACCGCCTTAATAGCGTAATCCTTAGGCTCGCCATTCCATCTAGCGGCCCCGAAAAGATTTTCCTTATTATCTAACTTCTTTAAAAGCTCTTCCTTTAATTCAAGAGTATGCTTAATTCTATCTGTTAATGAGTCCTTATCAAAGTTAGCATTAGTAATTGTTGCAAAGAGGTTCTGAGTGATATAGTGATTAACCTCAATATCAACATCCTTGCCTTCCTTTCTTAGACTTGTTGTTACATTAGAAATTCCCTTAGTAACATATATTAGTAAATCCTGCATTGCTGCAACTTCAGGCTTCTTACCACATACACCAGATACTCTACATCCAGTGCCACATGCTGTTTCCTGACACTGATAACAAAACATATTATTGTCCATAATAGACCTCCTTATAATTTCCAAATTCTTTTTCCTTGTTTTTACTATATCACTATAGTAGACTTTAAATTAGAAATATGTGGCTAAAACAACATTTTAAAAAATTCTAAAATTTATCCCTAAATTAATAGGAAACTATTTATTGGAATAGGAGACTTTATGAATATAGAAGAAATTATGAAAACCCCTCTATTTATAAATATGACTAAAGAAGAGGTGGGGGAAGTTTTAAAGGAACTAACTGCCTATCAAAAAGACTACTTAAAAAACGAATACATCATGTGTGCCGGCGACTCTACTAAATTAGTGGGCATTGTTTTAAAGGGCGCCGTAACCATTGAAGCTAACGACGTTTGGGGCAATAAAACCATTCTTAGTCATGTGGGTGAAAATGGAATCTTTGCCGAGACTTACGCTCTTATCCCTAATGAAACTATGCTAGTAGATGTGTGTGCTAATACAGACTCCACAATACTTTTTATTGATATGTCTGGGATACTAAGTAAATCTAATATGACAAGCTGGATGATTAAGCTAATTAAAAACACCCTTAGAATTTCTATGCATAAGAATTTAATTCTATCAAAGCGTAGTTTTCACATTTCCAAAAAGGGTGCTAGGGAGAGGCTTCTGTCCTACCTAAATACTATGTCCCTTCAAAAACACTCTAACGAGTTTGATATTCCCTTTAATAGACAGCAGCTTGCAGACTATCTTAATTTAGAGAGAACCAATATGTCTAAGGAATTAGGAAGGATGCAAAAAGACGGGCTTATAGAATTTAAAAAGAATCACTTCATTTTAAAGACGGTTAATTAAATTAGAAGGATGAAATCTAAAATAAAAAGCAAAAAGATACCGCTAGAAATCTAACGGTATCTTTTTAGCTATATTTAAGGAAATTAAAGATATATTATTATGATGCTTAATTGTCAAGCGACTGAGTTAAACACCAGAATAAGCTGCAAAACCTGCATCGATAGGAAGTACAACGCCTGTAATAGCGCTAGCTGCCTTATCGTCACAGAGGAAGAATACACCACCAAGTAATTCTTCGCTATCTACGAAACGGTTCATTGGTGTACCCTTTAAAATCTTCTCAGAACGAGCTGTTGGAGTACCATCTTCATTGAAAAGAAGAGCTCTGTTCTGGTTAGATACTAAGAAACCTGGAGCAATTGCGTTGCAACGGATTCCTGTACCTGCAAAGTGTGTAGCAAGCCACTGAGTGAAGTTACTAATAGCTGCCTTAGCACCTGAATATGCAGGGATCTTTGTAAGTGGAGTATAAGCATTCATTGATGAAATGTTAAGAATGCTACCAGACTTCTTCTCTACCATATCCTTAGCAAAAATCTGAGTTGGGATTAATGTTCCCTGGAAGTTAAGCTTGAATACGAAGTCTACTCCTGATGCATCAAGATCAAAGAAAGTCTTCTGACCTTCCTTAGCTTCATGCTGGTATTCATTATCTGTTGTTGCTCTTGGATTGTTTCCGCCAGCACCATTTACTAAAATATCACAAGGGCCAAAGTCCTTTAAAACTGCCTGATGTACTTCTTCTAACATTTCTGGTTCAAGTACATTTGCCTTATAACCCTTAGCAATAAAGCCTTCTGCTGTTAATTCTTCAGAAACCTTCTTAACTGCCTCTTCGTTAAGGTCAAGTAAAGCAACCTTAGCTCCAGCCTGTGCAAATGCTCTTGCCATATCACCGCAAAGAACTCCGCCGGCACCTGTAACAACTACTGTTTTTCCTGTAAAATCAATGTTTAAAGGTAAATTCATAATTATACTTCCTTTCTAAAACTACTCGATTATTTTTCTATTGAGCCACCATTAGCTTCAATTAAACCATTAATATATGCTGAACCAAGGGCTCTATCAAAAAGTCCATAGCCTGGTTTACCTGTTTCACCCCAAATCATACGTCCATGATCTGGTCTAAAATATCCATCAAATCCTGTCTCAACTAATGCCTTAACGATAGCATTCATATCAAGACTACCTTCTCTTGTTAAATGTCCAGATTCTTCAAAAGATGTGTCTTCTAAGATCTTTACATTTCTTAAATGCATAAATCCGATTCTCTTCATTTCTGAATACTTTCTAACTAACTTAGGAATATCATTCTTAGGTGAGCAGCCAAGTGAACCTGTACAGAAACAAAGTGTATTTGAAGGGCTGTCAACGATTGAAAGATACCTATCAATATTTTCTTCGCAAGTAATAACTCTTGGAAGACCAAAAATTGGATATGGAGGATCATCTGGATGAAGAGCCATAACTACGCCACATTCCTCTGCAACTGGAATAACTCTCTCAAGGAAATACTTAATATTTTCCCAAAGTCCTTCTTCTCCAATTTCACCATAAGCTCTAATAAGTTCTCTAACCTGGTCCTGTGTATAGCTTGAATCCCAACCTGGAAGATGAATATCATCCTTTAAAGGATCAAGACCCTTTAACTGATCCCAATACATAACAAGACTTGTAGAACCATCTGCTGCCACCTTATCAAGCTGTGTACGTGTCCAGTCAAATACTGGCATGAAGTTATAAGTTACACACTTAACACCATACTTTGCACATCTTCTAATAGACTCGCAATAATTTTCAATGTGTCTATCACGCTCAGGGCTGCCAAGCTTGATTTCCTCTGTTACAGGAATTGATTCAACCACGTCAAATACAAGACCGTTTTCTCTACACTTATCAGCAATGTACTTAATGCTTTCCTCTGGCCAAACTTCACCAGGCTTAACATCATATACTGCAGATACGATAGAACGCATACCTGGAATCTGACGAATGTTTTCTAGTGTGACAGGATCGCTATCACCATACCAACGAAATGAACTCTTCATAGTAATTCTCCAATCTTTAATTTCTAATTTTTGTAAAAATGTTACTTTAAATTATCTAAAAACTCGTTTTCCTTGATTTTTCCATATTCCTTATAATCAAGTCCAATAAACTTATTAATTGCTACATTCATAAATTCTTTCCAAGAATCTGCTTCATGCTTAACTAGAATAGGATAGAAGTTAACATTATTAGTCATGGCAGCTTTTCTGTCTCCAGGGGCATCACCAATCATAAGAATTTTGTCTTCTTCATATCCTAAACTCTTAAGCTTTTCAATACATATCGCCTTAGTTCCAGAATCCTGACAGCAGAGACAATCTACCGTTCCTAATAGATTGCAACGCTCCCATTCTTCTACTACTGCTTCTTTATTGGCACTTGATACAACAGCCACATCAGCGTATTTCTGTGCCATTTCTAGTCCTTCTTTAACCCCATTAAAAGGACATTTTTCATCATCACCTAATTTGTCAATTGACTTATTAACTTCTAATGACCAGTTAAGTGCTTTTGAATAAATCGGACTTCCTGTCTCTTCTATTCTTTTCTCAATTGCTCTATTACTTAACTCTGCTGCAGTGTTAGTCCACTCAACAAAATCAGCGATGCCTTCTATTTCACAGTACTTTTTATCAATTTCTTCAAGGGCCTTTGAAAGTCCTGCAAATCGATTGATTCCTCTAGTCATACTGTATAAATTAATTTGATTCCATCTTTCAAGGATTTCATCTTCCCATTTTGAAAGATTCCATTCCTTAATCATACATGGACCAAAGCACTTAAAGTGCTTTATGTCCATAGTATCCATAGCGCAACCGTCGCTATCTACACATATAAGAAAATCTTTATTTTTCTTGAATTCATCTAAATTAACCATAGTATTTCCTTCCACTAAAAACTAAAGTCTTGTATCCCATCTTCCACAGAATACTGTTTCATCAGCCTTACCTCTAAACTCATCTAAACCTATCATCTTTTCGATTGCAGCTCTAATATGTTCTCTCTTTGGAGAATAAGCATTAATAAATGTATGAAGCTGTGGAACATCAATTAAATGATTTGTGTAATTAAGACTCATACCAATTGTTGGAACCTCTTCGTTATACCAAGGAAGCTCGCAACTGTGGTTAACACTCCAACGAAGTCTTACGTTGTTTTCCTGAGCGTAACCCTTTACATTAATTACAACTAAAGCTAAATCATGATTATCAACGAACTCTTTTCTAGTTTGATGATTTAACATCTTGATAAAGTTCATTGGAGAGACTCCATTTTCAACCTCTAAATCATGGTAGTTAGGGCAAACATCAACTTCAAAGCCTGCTCTTTCTAACTCTTCAATTACAAGGTTCTTTACTGGATCTCCTGTATATCCCTTAGATGTTGGTGTTGAACCTACATAAACAAGGAATAATCTCTTTTTCTTATTAACATCCACTGGAATATTATTTCTTGTATCCTTAACAAGAGTTATACATTCCTTTGCTGCCTTAATAGCAAATTCATGATGTTTTTCACAACCAATAACTGATAAATCCTTTTCAGGAATATTACGATTATTAGTGTCCATATTAAGATGAGCCTTAAGACCTAAGATTCTGTGAAGGGCATCACTTAATCTTTCCTCTGTTAATTTACCTTCTTCATAAGCCTTCTTAACATAAGACATATCTTCTTCTACATCATTTGCAAAAAGGAACATATCGCAACCAGCAATAATAGCTCCTGGAACTGCCTCTGAACGCTTACTTGTTGCACTAAGACCTACCATATGAGACGCATCTGTTATAACAACACCATTAAAGCCCATATCTTCTCTTAAAAGGTCTGTAAGTAATTCCTTAGAAAGAGTTGCTGGCTTAATATCCTCATCCTTAATTCCTGGAACTAACTTTCTAGACATTTCTGGAAGAGCAATATGTCCTACCATAATTGCCTCAAGGCCTTCCTTAATAAGACTTCTATATACATAACCAAAATTATCTTCCCATTCATTTACAGACATATTATTAACACCCATAACAAGATGCTGATCTAACTCTTCAACACCATCTCCTGGGAAATGCTTAGCTGTACATGCCATATTAGGATTAGCTGCCTTAACACCCTTTATATAAGCTCTAGCATTTTCTAATACCTTTTCTGGATCAGAACCAAAGCTTCTTGTATTAACGATTGTATTTCTCCAGTTTTTATAAATATCAACTACAGGATTAAACATCCAGTTACAGCAAAGTGCTGATGCTTCTTTAGCTGCTACGTATCCAAGATTGTAAGCATTTTCATAACCCTCTCCTGCACCACATTCCGCAGCAGTAGCAACAAAAGTTCCTTCTTTACTTACTCCGATACCACCATCATCACAATTAGCAGCAATAAGTAGCGGTGTCTTACTCATTCTTTGGTAAAAGGAATTCTGATGATATACTGTTTCATTATCTCCTCCTTGCCAACGAAGGCCACCTTGATGCGAAAGACTTAAACCCTTCTTAATCTTTTCTTCATCAACGCCCGGTACCGCCTTTAATAAAACAAAAAGCTGACCAATCTTTTCATCTAATGTCATTGAATTAATTGTTTCCTCAACCCAGTTAATCTGTGTTTCATTTAAATTAAAGGGGCTCTTTTTTAAATCTACCATTCTAATACTCCTGTTCTAATTGCTTTTTAAAAATGTTATCTCCTGTTTTCATCAGTAATTTATAAAATTAGTAATCTATAAAGTTATTAAATTACCATCCTTAGTTTCAAGAAAAGCTGCATACCATATATCAAGAACACTTAACGCAAATGAAAGGCCCGTTACGCTAAGTAAAAGATATACAATTCCCATTATCTTTCTTCCTATTAGGAACTGATGAATGCCAAAGAGTCCGCCAAAAAGTGCTGTAAGACAATACTTCTTTTTACTAATCTGTACTGGCTTTCTCTTCTCTTTTAAATCAATATAATAATTAATACATTTTTTCCAAAATGGAGTTCTTTCCTTAATTCCATACTCTCTCTTTAATTGTGAAAGTTCTTCCTCTGCTTTTATTAATTCATTAATATCAATTCTAGATTCGTCCTTTTCTGACTTTCCCTTTGACATTACATTTTCCATAAACAGCTCCTATCTGCTTTATTAAGCAACTTGATTCTTAGCTTTAATTTCTGCAATCTCCTGCTGAATTTCATTCATCTTTTCCTTGTTTAATGGATAGAACTTCATAGCAACAAGGTTGCAAATTAATCCGAATAAAACTAAACCATACATTCCTACCATACCAACTACAAACAACTTAGTGCTATATGGTGTCTGTGCTGTTGGAAGTGCGCTTGCAAATCCAATAATCGCACACATCAAACCAACGATTGTTGATGCTAGAGATGAGATTAACTTATCTACAAAACTAAATAATGTACCAATCATACCTGGAACATATTTACCACTACGATATACTTCATAATCTGCGCAATCCGCTGTCATTGTAATAACAACATTTCCATTAACAGTATTAAATCCGTTAAAGAGAATTGTTAATAATAAGAACAATACTGTAAATACTGACCAACCACTAAATACTCCATCTCCTGGAAGGCTAAGAGTTCTTGGATTACCAATAATAAATAAAGCTATTAATGCTACACAGCTAAGTAATGCTCCCCAAGAGCCAATTACCATTGAACGCTTCTGTCCAAACTTAGCTGAAATCCATCCTGAAATAAAGATGATAAAGATAATGTTTGGAATAATTGTGTAAGCATTTAAGACACCTGATACTGCTGCATTTCCACATACAATACCGTAAACAATAAGAGTAATTGTTGCATCACCCTTAGCCTGTGTTGCGAGCTTATCTGTTGATGCTGAAATGACTAACATCTGAATTGCTCTGTTGTTTTTAATGATTTCAAGGTAGTCCTTAAAAGAAACCTTTGAAACACCGCCAATACCAAAGTATTCTTTTCTATCCTTCTCAATTAAAGAAATAATAACGATTACTGAAAGTATTGCTGAAAATACTACACAGAACATCCAATGCTCTGCAAAGAAAGCACTTGAAAAGCTGTAATTGTGCTTCTTAAGTAAATATGTGTATGAATAATAAGGCATTGCAGCAAAGAAAATTGCATTACCAAGTCCAAGGAAAACCGAAAGAAGTGGTCTTTGCTTTGGATCATTAGTTAAACAAGTCTGTGCTGACTTTGTTACAACACACTGAAGTGTATATCCCACAATATAGATTGCATAGAAGATAATAAATACTACAAATCTTCCTGCCTTTGGTACGCTAGGTACTACAAAGAACATAATTGCACTCATGCAAATCATAATTAACTGACCGATTAATACAAAAGGTCTGTTTTTACCGAAACGTCCTTCTGTCTTATCGACAATAAAACCTATAAAGGGATCAGTCACACCATCCCAAATTCTCATTACAGTTACAAGTGAAGAGGCAATTACTACGCCCACACCTACAAAACCTGTTAAGAAATAGGCGATAAAAGTCATTAACCATAAATACATATTAGTTGCTACATTGTTAAGTGAGAATCCAAAAATCTGCCAAAGTTTTGCACGATGGATTCCATTGTTTTCATTTCCCATAATACATTTCTCCTTACATAGAGTTATTTTCTTGACAATTTGAGTATATCTCTTATAATTCTTATATACCCGCACAATTTTTAGTAAGAATAGCATAATTTTTTAGTTTGCTATTTTTAGCATAAAAATAATGCTATTTTATATGTAAAATGTGCTAGTATTTTGTATACAATTTGTTAAAAATTAAACAGGAGGACTTCTAATGAACGCTGATTTGATTTATACCTACAAGAATATTTTAGAAGCACTTGGAATTCAGTTTCTTCTAATTAATAAAAATCTAGATAACTTAGATGAGCTCGATTACAAATTTAGAAGCTCACTCTATGACAATTTTGATTATGAAACCATCCTAAAGGATGTTATTAAAGAAGAGAAAACTTCTCCAGTGCTTTTCTTTAAGGATGACTTTAATTTAAATTACTGCTTCTTTGAATTACCCTCAATAATTCAGGAAGAATATAAAGCTAAGTATGCAATTCTTGGTCCTGTTATCTACAGATTTATAACCCAAAGGGACCTAGATGAAATCATGGAGGAGCACCATTTTCCTTTATCCATATCAAAGGATTTACTAGAATTCTACAATCGAATTCCTTCGCTTCCTACACACGACTTTTGGATTTCCCTGCTTATGCCACTTTTAAAGCCTTTGTTTGGAAGCAATAACGACTATCACTTTATTGATATTGCCCATGAAATCGTTAATAAAAAGGAGGAAAAAAACTACGACCTTGCAGAGAATCCTGACCACACTTCCTTTCAGGCAGTTGCTGATAGATATAAGGCTGAAGATGCCATGCTTGCTGCAGTTATAAACGGTAACACAGATTTAGCCGTGGAGCTTTATCACAGATTTAGGCAGTTTAACATTTCCCCAAGAACCCCTGATAATCTTAGAAATGTTAAAAACTTCCTGATTATCTTTAACACCAACCTACGTCGTGCCGCCGATACTGCACAGATTCATCCCTACTATATCGACAATCTTTCAAGAGAATTTGCCATTAGGATTGAATCTACCAACAATGTATCGCAGCTTGAAAGCTTGAGTATTACTATGCTTCGTAGATACTGCATGCTAGTGCACAATTACTCTACCAAGAATTATTCTTCAATTATAAAAAAATGTATCGAGAAGATTCGCTTTGAATATAACGAGCACATTACTCTAGATAGTTTGGCTTCTTATCTTGCAATTACACCAAGTTATCTATCGGTGCAATTTAAAAAAGAAACCTCGCAAACTATTACAGATTACATCCAGAATGTCAGACTTGAACATGCAATTTTACTGCTTAATTCCACTTCTGATTCTATTCAAGAAATCGCTAGTTTATGTGGCTTCCCAGACTCAAACTACTTTACTAGAGTATTTAAAAAGAAAAAGGGCCTAACCCCTAAGGAATATAGAAAGCATATTATCTAAGCATAATATTCAATAAAAGTTTTTGTAAAAAAAGGACATGCGGAATTTACTGCATGTCCTTTTAGTTATTTCAAGTTATATCTTTTTTAATTATATCTTAGTCCTGTCTATCTACTTTTGCATAAAGCAATCATATCTTATGGAAGTTCCCTTATAAGAAAATTCCGGAGTTCTATCTCCTAAAGTCTCTGCCTTCATAGGGCGCTTAATTAAAATCTTTTTTGGATTAAGACTTAGGGCTGCATTTACCATTTCCTCACCATTAAAGCAAGGGCGCTCTAGCTTTTGAATTAGCTGGAATTTCTTCTTAATCTTTGAAGACTTCTGTCTTTCAGGAAACATAGGATCAAGATAGATTAAATCTGGCATATCAGCTACTACCTTAGTTTCATCCTTCTTTAATTCAGCCATATTAAGCATAGCCTCAATACTATCGCCCTCCACTAATTTCATGCGCATTACCATGTCCTTAATTTCAGGAATCTTTCTAGCTCTAATTAAACAATCCTTTAAAAGGGCTGCAATTACAGGATCCTTTTCATAAAGCATAACTTCATAGCCTGCCGCTGCAAGAATAAGAGAATCCTCTCCAAAACCTGCTGTAGCATCCATTGCCTTAAGATTAGACTCTCCTTCTTTTATCTTTGCGGCTCTTGCAATTAACTCATGCTGCCACATATCATCCTTTACTCTTGGAAGCATATTATTAAAATCGGCCTGAAGTCTTAATTTGCCACCAACTAAGGATAAACCCTCTTTATCATATAGAAGAACCAAATCATTTTTAGATACTTCTTCTAGTTTTCTAATCTGTTCTACGTTCAAGTGATTAGCTAACTGCTCACCATCCTGCTTATATCTTTTATGGTCTACGCAAACATAAAGTTTTGCCTCTACATTTTCATTAAAATCTTTCTTTGCCATTAAAATACCTAACACTTTCATAATTTAACTAGAACTATTGTAAACAAAAATGTCGCTTCACGCAAATTGTGAAGCGACATTAGGATTTGTATTTATAATCTTTAAAACTAATAAGCTAATCTAAAATTAGAAATCAACTTCTGTATCATAGTAGCAGCACTTAAGAAGCTTTTCCATTTCTTCCTGGCTTGGCTGTCTTGGGTTTGAACCAGTACAAGCATCAAGAATTGCATTAGCAGCAATATCATGTAACTTAGCTAAGAATTCTTCCTCTGGAACGATTGTCTCACCTGGAAGACCACCCTCACCATAGTTATTAATGCTGTGTGGAATATTAAGATCATCATTCATCTTACGAAGATAAGCTATTAAGTTATCAATCTTCTCTGTCTCTGTGTTACCACCAAGGTTAATAAAGTCTGCAATCTTAGCATATCTCTTAGCTGCTGTAGCATCTTTAGAGTTAAACTTAATAACCTTTGGAAGATACATAGCATTAGCTGCACCATGAATAATATGTCCCTTCTCAAATGCAGCACCTGTCTTATGAGCCATTGAATGAACAATACCAAGTAAGGCATTAGAGAATGCCATACCAGCTAAACACTGAGCATTGTGCATTGATGAACGACATGACATATCACCATTATATGACTTAACAAGGTTTTCCTTAATCATTTCAATAGCATGAAGAGCTAATGGATCTGTGTAATCACAGTTAGCTGTTGAAACGTATGCTTCGATAGCATGTGTCATAGCATCCATACCTGTATGAGCTACTAACTTAGCCGGCATTGTTTCTGCTAAATCTGGATCTACAATTGCCACATCTGGTGTAATCTCAAAGTCAGCGATTGGATACTTAATTCCCTTTGAATAATCAGTAATAATTGAAAATGCAGTAACTTCTGTTGCTGTACCTGATGTAGAAGGAATAGCACAGAAATGAGCCTTCTTTCTAAGCTTTGGAAGACCAAATACCTTACACATATCTTCAAATGTTACTTCAGGATATTCGTACTTAATCCACATAGCCTTAGCTGCATCAATTGGAGAGCCACCACCCATAGCTACAATCCAATCTGGTCCAAATTCCTGCATTACACTAGCACCCTTCATAACTGTTTCAACTGAAGGATCTGATTCAATACCTTCGATAAGCTTAACTTCCATACCAGCTTCCTCTAAGTACTTCTGTGCTCTATCTAAGAAGCCCCCACGCTTCATTGAGCCACCACCTACACAAATTACGGCCTTCTTTCCTTCAAGAGTCTTTAGCATCTCTAAAGATCCTTTTCCATGATATAAATCTCTTGGTAAACAAAAACGTGCCATACAAAAACCTCCAATACATTACATATTATATTGACAATTGTTATTCTCTTAACAACTAAATCAATTATACTACATTTGATATTTTTTCTCAATAAAGATTGATAGATTTCTGACAATTTTTATTCCCAAATATGTGAAAGTTAACTAAAAGAAGTGTCTATTTTTTACAAAAGTAGCCTTTTTCTATACAAATGTGTTAAATTCCCTTATGACAAGAAGTAATTCAATAGCAAAAATATAAAAAGTGTGTTATATTAAAAATATAAAATTTTCTAACAAAGGGGGACTGCTAATGACCAACTTAAAAGTTCAAGGCGCAGATACTAAGCGAGTAATTGGCAGTGATTCTGTGTGCCCAAGTATTTGTCTAGCAATTTGCTATTTTGATGCAAATGCTAATCTACTAGATAGCGTCTATTCCGCACTATCACTAGGCCTATCCAACACACATATCCTTGTAATTGATGCAATCTCCACAGCTAAGGCAAGCATAGATAGTGAAATTCATTCTGACTCTGTAGAGCTTTTAGATATAAGTCACATAAACTTTGTAAATCTAGCTCAGCTAAAAAACCATGTAGTAAACTGCATTGAAAGTGAATACATTTGCTTTATTAATGCAGGCTGGAAACTTACAAGAGAAAAGATAACTAATCTTTTTAACTCGCCTATAACAGATTCCATTGAAAGTTTCAAAGATATTCTAACTACAAATGTATCCTCCATCGGGCTTTTAGCCTATAAAACCGACCTTCTAAAAGACTTTAAATTTAACAAGGCTATTTATTCCGGTGAGGATTTCGAGCTGATTCTTCGCCTACTTGTGGCGGACATGAAATCAAGTGAGGGCATAATTAACGAAGACATTTTTTATCTTGAAAGCGAGGATTACAACTTTAATCCAAGCATTAGCTTTTTTGACACCTTGGCCTACTGCCTTGGAAAATATAGTAACATCCTAAACTCTCTTTCAATCTATGAGGAGATTAGCGACTACTACACTGAAATTGCTAAGGCCAACAACTACCAAAGTGAGTTTGAAGAAAAGCTTTGCAACTACTTAACTCTAGAGAATAACTACGAGTTAGGAGAAAACATTTTCCTTGCAGCCTCGGCTTATTACTACAACAACGAAACAGCTAAGGCTACAAACCTTTTGACAAAATATTTCTGGCATGAGAATGAAATCACAAGAACTGCCTCTCTTACTGAGAAAAACATGCTTCTATACATCATGGCAGAAATCGCAAGTATATTTACAAGCGAGGAACTAAAGACGGCATTTCTTAATAAATACCCAACTCTAAGGAGCTTTAAAAAGGACTATCTCCTTGTGAAATTCGCCCTTAGACGAATCTGGTTTAAAAAAGATTGTCTTGATAAGGACTATCTTCTAAGGCTTCTTATAACTAGGGACATCCCAGTAGAGATGCTTACAGTTATAGCAAAGTATGCTAGCAGCCAAAACTATTCTTTAGAGCTTTTTGAAAATGTAGCAAAACAGCTGGGCTCATCAAAACTAGACAGGCTTTACTTTAATAAGTTTGACTGCTTTAAAACTATTCTAGAAAAGGATTTAAAGGAGAGGCAAATTTCTCAATATAGCATAAAGGAAAGACTTGATAATCAGACTGATTCTAGTATTAATTCTCGTATCTTTTACACAGAACTTGATTTAACTAGGGATAGTTTTACACAATCAGGCCCTGATTCTTCCACAAGCACTTTACAACTTCATCCAAAAAAGGATCTAGACTTAGAAAAGATTGCCATTATCTTTTGTACTAACAATGAAGTTTACAAGGAAGAATGCCTATTTTATCTAAAGGATTTAAAACTGCCAGAAGGTTTTAGCCTTGAAATAATTGCTATTAAAAATGCAAGCTCCATGACTGAAGGTTACAACTTCGCCATGAGTCACACCAACGCTAAGTTTAAACTCTATATTCATCACGATACATTTTTAATAGATAGGGACATTTTAATAAAGCTAGTCACTGCCTTTAAAAAGGATTCTAATATTGGAATGCTTGGAGTCTTTGGTTCTGCAAGTCTTGATGGTTCTTGCAAATGGTACAAGAGCCCTATAGATGACAACTACTTTAATCTATATCAAGATGAAATTCTTGATGTGTTAACTTCAGTAAAAAGACCAGAAGAGGGTAAGATAGCTGAAGCTCTAGCAATTGATGGAGTATTTATGGCAACCTCCTTGGATATTCCTTGGGATAAGGAGTGCTTTAATGACTGGCATTTCTATGATATTGCCCAATGTTTTAAGATGAGAGAAGCTGGGCTTAAGATAGGATTTTTAGGTACGGATAGCATTTGCCTACTACATGAAAATAGCCTTAATAAAGACCCTGACTTTAAGTATGAGCTCTACGCTTCACTTTTTAAGAATACTTATTATTAATCTATATAAAAAAACCCCAGCTAATTAAAGCTGGGGTTAATTATAATCACTAATCTATGATTAATTATCTATTAACTACTTTCTTTACTGTATTAACAACGTTCTCTGTTGTAAATCCGAAGTGTTCGAAAAGTGTCTTAGCTGGACCTGAAGCACCAAAGCCCTTCATTGAAACAACTTCACCGTCAAGACCAACATACTTATACCAACCAAAGTCAGATAATGCTTCAACTGCAACTCTGTTACGAACTGCCTTTGGAAGAACTGATTCCTTATATTCATCAGACTGAGCATCGAATACGTCCATAGATGGCATACTTACTACTCTTACATCAATTCCATCTGCTGCAAGACTTGCCTTAGCTTCAACTGCAAGTGAAACTTCTGAACCTGAAGCAATGATGATTGCATCTGGTGTTTCCTTTGTAGAATCTTCTAATACATAACCACCCTTAAGAGCTTCCTTGCTTGAACCAGCAAGCTGTGGAAGATTCTGTCTTGTAAGAACAAGAGCTGTTGGCTCGTTAGTTGAGCTTACTGCATGCATCCAAGCTGCAGCTGTTTCTGTTCTATCAGCTGGTCTAAATACTGAGATTCCTGGCATTGAACGGAATGCAGCTAACTGCTCGATTGGCTCATGTGTAGGACCATCTTCACCAACACCGATTGAATCATGTGTAAATACGAATGTAAGTGGTAACTTCATAAGTGATGTAAGTCTAGCCATTGGCTTTACATAATCACTAAATACGAAGAATGTAGCAACAAATGCCTTAAGTCCACCGTGAAGAGCTAAACCGTTACCGATTGCAGCCATTGCCTGCTCACGTACACCAAAGTGTAAGTTAGAACCTGCGTAGTTCTCCTTAGAGAAATCGCCAGCGTCCTTCATGTTTGTCTTATTAGATGGAGCTAAGTCAGCTGAACCACCAATTAAGTTAGGCATCTTAGTCTTAATAAGGTTAAGGATTGAACCAGATGTAGCTCTTGTAGCTTCTGCCTTCTCACCCTTAGCCCAGTATTCTTCTGAGTCAAATAATTCTGAAAGATCAGCACCGTTAAAGTACTTATCCCATAATTCCTTCATTTCTGGATACTTAGCGCAGTAGTCTGCAAATAACTTGTTCCAAGCATCTTCAGCTTCTGCCTTCTTAGCACCAATCTTCTTGTAGTTATCATAAACTTCTTCTGGTACGAAGAAATCTTCCTTAGATGGCCAGTTGATGTTCTCCTTAAGTGCTGCAACATTATCAACACCAAGAGGCTCACCATGAGCACTAGCCTTACCCTGCTTAGCTGGGCAACCAAAACCGATAAGAGTATTAACCTTAATAAGTGTAGGTCTTGTTGTATCAGCCTTAGCTTCTTCAATTGCCTTACCAATTGCCTTAAGGTCTGTTCCGTCTTCAACTTCAAGAGTCTGGAAACCAAAAGCCTTAAATCTAGTTACAACGTCTTCTGTGAAAGCAATATCTGTGCTACCTTCAATAGAAATGTTGTTTGAATCATAAAATACGATTAACTTGTTTAATCCTAATGTACCTGCAAGTGAGAAACATTCTGATGAAATACCTTCCATCATACATCCGTCTCCACCAAGTACGTATGTGTAGTGATCAACTACCTTGTAATCATCCTTATTAAATACTGAAGCTAAATGTGCTTCTGCCATTGCCATACCAACAGCCATAGCCATACCCTGGCCTAAAGGACCTGTTGTAGCTTCAACACCTACAGTGTGACCATATTCTGGATGTCCTGCTGTAAGTGAACCGAACTGACGGAAATTTTTTATGTCATCAAGTGAGAGATTTCCAATTCCGAAAAGATGTAATAATGAATATAAAAGCATAGATCCGTGTCCACCTGAAAGGATGAATCTATCTCTATCAACCCAATCTGGATTAGCTGGGTTAAACTTCATATGGTTAGCCCATAATTCATAAGCCATTGGAGCAGCGCCAAGTGGTAAACCTGGATGACCAGAATTTGCCTTCTGGATAGCATCTGCTGATAAAACTCTTATTGCATTTACTGACATCTCATCAATATTGTTCATTGTTATAATCTCCTATATCTATCATAATAATGTTAATGTAATCTTTATCACAAAATGTGACCTTGGCAAGCATACCATGTAAAACAAAATATTGCAAGGAAACCGAAGGAATCCTTGCAATTATTTTTATGTTTTTTATACTTTTAGTAATACCCTTGCAATGCCTTTTAAAAAAGCTTATTTATCAATCTTTAAAATCTGCCTCTGTAAGGTAAATCATATTACCATCGTCAGACTTCTTTTTCTTTAAAGCACCAAAGAATCTTCTTGATGCCCTTCTTTCTGAATTAAGGATTGCGCTATTAATAATCTCCTTAATATCATCAAGCTTAATATTATCATTTACATTCTTAAGCTTATCAATCTTTAAATATAATTCAAGCAATGCATCATCATGAACTTCATACTGTCTCTTCTTAGCAAATCTCTTTGCCATTTCAACAAGTTCATTAACGTTATACTGCTTAAGAACAATTCTGTGGTTGAAAGTATTAGTAAGTTCTGGATTAAAATTAACTAATACATTCATCTCTGCATCAGAGTCTTCTAAGATAACAATCATTCTTCCTGTATCCTGCTCTAAGCAGTTAAGAATTTCATTAATTCTCTTTGGCTGAATTGTACCAGCACCTTCAATAATAAGTACTGTACCACGAAGCTTAGGCATTGCTCTAGTAATTCCTCTTGCATTAATACTCTCACCAGTAGTCTTAGCAATCTTCTTAGGACTTTCTGGATAAAGATAATTAATAGCTCTAACAATTGCTCTAGCTAAATCCGTCTTATCGGAACTTGTATTTCCTGATAAAAGAATATTACCCTTTACTGAATTAGTCATATTCATCTCTTTCTTTAATTCATCAAAAAGAGTTACTAACTGATCTTCAATACCTGGCATATCCTTGTACTTTCTAAAGATCTTAGCAAGATCAGGATCTAACTTTTTGCCATTCTCTTCTTCATACTCTAACTCATCGATAGATTTCTTCATCTCTTCAATGATGTCAGGTCTTTCTGTCTCTTCCTTATCAGAGCTTACAAAATTAACTGTTGATGCTGTCTTAGCTTCCTTAACCTCTACAGCCTCCTTAACAGGAGTATCTGTGTTAGCAGCTTCTTCTGCTTCTAATCTTGCTGCTTCAGCTAAAATTGCCTCAGTATCTAAGAAAACTGTATTACCTGATGCGTATTCTTCTTCGGGCTCTGCTTCAGCTTCTGACTTTGATTCTTCCACACTTGCCTCTTTAATAGGCTCAGCTACTGTTTCTACTTTTTCTTCATTCTCCATATTTTTATTCTCAACCTCTTTTGCTTCTTTATTAGCAAATTTCTCTTCCTTAATTGACTCTATCCAATCCATAAGACTTAACTGACCTTCAATCTGGTCATCGTCTTCGCTTACTTCTTCCTCTTCTCTTTCCTTAGCTGCTAAATTGATTTCTTCCGGATCTAACTCCCCAGTCTTCATAAAATCTTCCGGTGTAAAATCTTTATCTTCCTCAGTGATGTAATTGCCAAGACCCTTAGCAATTTCAGCTTGAAGGTTCTGAGTATTATTAATGTCATAATCTGGCACTACTGTATCAAATTCCTCTACTCTCTCATCGATACGAGCCTGTGCTTCCTTACGCTCTTCCTCTTCATCTTCTTTATTAATCTGATCTATATTGTCCTCGATCTGCTTCTTAGCATTCTCGATTAATTCCTTTAATGAAAGATTTGCCTTGTCGATGCTGCTTTCCATTGATGCTGCACCTTCCTTGCTAGCTTCCATACTAACTTCTGGCTTGCTAACCTGTGGGCTTTCCTTGTCATCTCTAAGAACTTCGCTAGGTTTTTCTTCCTCAACCTTGTCCTTATCCTTTTCAAGAGCTCTCATAACAAATTCTTTGATTTCTTCATTACTGTTTGTATCAATTAAATCTGTGTTTGGACCGTCCTGTCCTGGAGCCTTAAGTGTTGGTAACTCATCGGCTTCCTTAGCAACTGGTGTTCCATGAAGAGAAACTAAATCTTCTACCTTCTTAGTAGCTTCTAATGAAATCTTCTCTTCATTAGCTTTCTGCTCTTCCATTTCTTCGCTCTTAATTATATTAGCAACAGCCTTATCAAGGGCTGCTTCCTTCTCATCAGCCTCTAATACTTCAGCTACATCATCCTTCTTAACCTTAACTAATTCCTTAGTCTCCTCAAATTCCTTTAAACGATTAAGTTCAGGATCCTTCTTCTTAGCAATTGCTGCATCAAGAATCTTCTTCTGAGTATTAGTAAGTTCAGCACCAAGCTGAGACTTTAACTGAACGGCGCATTCTACATAATCGCCATCCTGGAACCATAACACGATGTTGTCACAAGTCTTAATACATTCATCTTTTCTGTCTGTCTTAAAGTATAGCTTAGCTAATTCATACATATACTTCTCGTCAATTTCGTGTTCCTTGTATTCCTCAAGGATCTCAACAAGCTCATTATCGTTTGCCTTCTGAGCAAGTCTTAATTCATATAAAAGAATGAATCTATCTACATCCCTATGCGCTACATGTGCATATTCCTCATATAATTCTTCTGCCTCTTCGTAGTCTTCAAGCTTAATATTTAACTCTACTAATTTATAAATAAGCTTCTTTCCACCAAGATTTCTATTATAGGCAAGTATTGCCATATCTCTCGCTTCATCATAATCACCAGCAGTTTCATGCACATTAATTGCTGTTGCAAGTGCCTGCCAGTCTTTACATTTTAGCCAATTAAGTTCCTTCGCAAGTCTTGACGCTTCTTCGTACTCTTTTTTGGCCGCAAGTTTTCTAACCTGCTCCATCTTTATATTAAACTCGTATTTATCCATAACCTCTTTTAATTCCAACCTTTCGTTACAGCACATAATGTTACTAAACATTTACAGCTTTGTTACATTTTTGCACACGTACAAATTTTAGCACAATACAAAAGCATTGTAAACCAATACACAAGCTTCTATACTGTGCTAATTGTTAAATTTCTGTGTCTTTTGGAAACTAAATTTAAAAACTAGTTTACAAAATCAAAGCTAGCCTGCTCGTAATCTAAACGAGTATACTCTAATTCCGTTTCCGTTGTATTGCTGTAGTAGTCTACCACTACGGTCTGCTGCCTGTTGTCTACAAGCTTCTGACCTAAAATGTAATTCACATCAAATCTGCCAACTATAGCAGGAGTTGCACCTCTTGCAGGTACAATAAGCTGTACATGATTTGTAGCAAGCAACTTAAAGATTGGCTCCCAAATATAAATATCCTTAGCCGCACCAAATGGGTTATCAATAAAGATTGTCTTTCCTGTAACGCCCTCTTTTGCCACATCATTCATATTAGAAATGTAATTAATAATGGCAATTAAGAACTGGATGTAAATACCCTGTGACTGACCTGTTGAACCAACGGCCTCTTCATAACGAAGATATCTAGACTGATCCTTAATTCTTTCTCTCTTATAAAGATTAACTCTAATTGAGTTCATATCTGTAACAATTACAGAGAACAATCTCTTCCAACTAAGTCTATTTCTAATGTATTTTAATCTTTCAGAAATATCCTTAAAGGACTCCGCCATAACAACCGTCTCGTCAATGTAGTCTGACATTCTCTCCTTATAGAAGTCCTCCTTAACATAAGGAATATCAAGACTAATAATACTAATCTGTTCTCCATCAAGATTAATATTAGATAACTTAGGAAGTCTATCAAGTTCCGTCTTAATATTAGAACATGTCTGGATGCATCTATTTTCAAAATTATCCTTAATTCTTTCCATGTCCTCAATACCCTTGTGGATTCTATCCTTTTCAAGTTCCACAAGACTATTAGTCTCAGTTAAGGCATTAATCATATTGTCTGCCTTCTCATAAGAATCAGGAATATTAATAGATAACTTAATCTCAGCTGCAAGTTCCTCAGCATTAAAGCCATTTAATAAATCCACGAGATTTTGCTTTTGCTTTGCAAACTCATCCACCTTCTTGTATTCAAGCTTTGTGATGTTATTGTATTCCTTTGCAACATTTTCATAATCCGCAAGGTCAAGGTCAATGGCTGCAACGTCTTCTCTTGAAACCTCTACTGGAAGTTCCATAGCTGCATCCTTCACAATTCTTTCTAAGTCTTTTTGAATTATTGTGATATCCTTTAAATTGCTCTCTAAGCTCTTAATCTCGGCTTCTCTTTCCTTAAGATCAGCTTTCAGCTTTAAGATTAAGTCCTTGTGCTGCTTCATAAAGCCTTCAGGGTCCTTACATTCAAAGGCCTTAAACTCACCATACTTAGTCTCAATCTGATTAATACCATGTGCTATTGAACCATCAAGTCTGTTATAAAGAGCTTCTTGTGCTTCAAGTTCAAGAACTGTATTTTTATGTTCCTTCTTGGCCTCAGTTAAATGTCCTTTTATTTCAAAAAGCTTCTTCTGATTTGTCTTTGTAATATTCTTTTCATCATACTTAAGCTTGATCTGGTCTAGGCTGTAGCCCCTATAGCTAATCTGCTCCACGCACTTATCAATGGAAGCCTTAAGATGAGACATTAAAGTTTCCTTATCCTTAACGTCTACATTTTTACTATTTAGAGCAGTCTTTAAACCAAGGAAGCGGCTTTCAAGCCCCTTAATGTCCTTTTCGTATATTGCAAATGTTTCGCTAACATCAAGGCCTTCCTCAAAGTATTTACTATACTCTTCATCCCAGATTGCATTAAGACTCTTAATCTTTTTATCATAGGATAAGTTAACTTCTCTAGCACTATCTAGCTGACTAGTAATCTTAGCTAAATTATCTTCTGATAAGCTAACTCTTTCTCTAGCCTCAGTTATTTTCTTTTCAAGTTCTTCTACTTCCTTGTAGACATCTGCAATCTGCTTATTAAAGTTAATAATAGTCTTTAGGCTTTGAGACTTATGTCTCATTTTTTCAATTTTTTCTTCTAATTCTAACTTAAACTTTTCCTGATCTGTCAACTTAGATGTTACAGTCTTTAAGTTGGCTTCAAGTGTTTCTAGCTTAGTAGTGTTTGTCTCAATTTCAGACTTAATCTCAGCAATAGTCTTTTGACTATCCTGATTTTCTGCTAATATCTTATAGCCAAAGGCAAATGTATAATCGTTCCAAACAAGCTCTTTTCTATCCTTTAGGGTATCAAGCTTATGTCCGATTTCTTCAAATTCGTCATTGGCAAGTTTTAATTCTCTTTCAATATCCGCTGGGTCTCTAAGGAAGTTCATGTCTTTAAGGGCAAAGACGATTAAGTCCTTATTAATCTCAAGCTTTGTATCAATTAGAATCTGCTCACTTATTACTGGGAAAATGACACCACCCCTGCCAAAGTTAGCAAGAGTCTCATCGTTTTTTACCCTTTCAAAATCATTCTTTATAATAAAGCCATACTCTACAAAAGGAGTTCTCTTTATTACATCTCTTCTCTGACCTACAGGAAGGGCATCAAACCATTCATGACCTTCTACCACATCATCTCCGTACTGAGAAATAAGATAACTCTTTAACTTGTTTCTCATAGGGTCATCGCAAATGTAGGTTCTCTTTTTTACATTTTCAATAAACTTTAAAAGTGCATTAGATTCTGCATTTAACTTATCGTAGTCTTTTACAATGGCATTGTAAGTCTCTAAAATCAGCTCACATAAGCCATCCTTTAAATCCTTACCATAAATCTCACAGATGCTCTTAATTCTTTCTTCATCTTTCTGATTTGAATTTTCCTTATCTTCTAGTTCTGCTGCCTGACTATTAAGAAGTGTATTTAATGCCTTAAGAGCGTTAATTTCTTCCTTTAAACTAGCAGATTTAGAGGCATTTCCATTGTAGTTTTTAGTTACTTCTTCAAGATTCTCATTTAAATTAGTTAGCTGTGAGTCAGTAGAAATAAGGTCTGTGTCTGCATTTTCAGCAACTAAAAGCCCCACTTCCTCCATCATAGTCTTAAGGCGCTTGTTAGCTCCCTCAATACCGTCCTTGTTATGCTTAATCAAGCTAGTAAAACCAGCTAATTCCTTATCCGCTTCTCTAAGAGCAGTCTTTGCATCCTCATACTTTGCCTGAAGGCCCTTCTCGTCTCTATCAGAAAGATTCTTCTTCTCCTCTAAATCCTTAAGAGACTTCTTATAAAGCTTATTATAAGCCCCTGCAAGCTGCTTTAACTCAGCCACAAGGTCCGTATCCTCTCTTAATCTTCCATCAAGAGAAACCTTAACCTCTGAGTAGTTGTTCTGATATTCAAGATAGTCCTCGTAATCCTTTAGGGCCTCATAAAGACTTAAGCTTTTTTCAAGCTCGTCAATATTGTCCTGTTCCTTTTGAGACTTAGTCTTAAATTCCTCCACCAATCTCTCAAGAGAGTTTAGAGAATTTTGTTCCTCAATAACCTCTGCTATGGCGATATTCTTATTTTCTAAATCAAGAGATTCTTTTAAGTCTTCAATTCCATGTCGTTTTTCTTCAATAGTTTCTTCTGCGTTTTTAACCTCATACTTAGCGGTTAATGCTAGGTTATAGAGGTCTGTAGATGTCTTATTTTTTCTATTGTAAAAATCTTTATAGCTCTCAAGATATTCCTTAAAGCCATCAATTGCTGACATCTGACTATCATAAGCACTAATCTGTGCATGCTTTTTAGAGAGTTCCACAAGCTTATCCTTTATATCAAGTAAAGTTTCCGCCATCTTACCCTCGTCGCTTTCCACAGAAAGTCTATTGTTAAAGGACTTCTGAATAATCTCTTCAATAAGCAAGTCCTCAATTACTTTACGGCTAGTTTTATAATTTGTTTCAAAGTAAGTTCTTACATGACCTTCCGTCTTATTAATACCGCGAACAATTTCCCAGGCGCTTTCATAAATACCGTACTTTGTAATAAAGCTCTGGTATTCACCCTTCTTATCGAAAATGTATACCTCATACTTAAAGTCATTTTTATTCAAATCTCTAAGATAGCTTTTTAGGCCATTATAAGTGACTCTCTCTCCATTACTTGTAAGAGGTAAATTTTTAATATCATTGTCGCCAAACTCACGATAGAAGATGCAGTAGTTAAAGTACTCCACAGTAGCACTGCTTGATGCTGCTGCCACACTTTCCTCTCCCTCTTCTTCGTTTGCCTTACCCTTTCTAGCACAGAAGCCTGTTGTCATATATTTAAAACCATCTTTAATATAGGCACTATCAAGCTTCCACTCCACAAGAGAATGAATACAAGTATTTTGTCCACCCTGTCTAAAAAGCTTCTCAATTGGCTGCTTCTCATCAAGAGTACAATTTGGAATCATGTTTTGTAGGAGTAAAAGCATAAGTAAACTCTTACCACCACCATTGGCTAGATCATAAATTGTATTCTTGCAGTTAAAACGCATAATAAAGTCATCATAATACTGAGTGGCGAAGTTATATTTTACGTTATTAACACGAATTCTATTAATTTGTGGCATTTTCTATTCCTCCCCATTCATTATTTCAGAAAATCTTCCTCTATACTCATCAAAGTAGTTTTCAATCAGGCTCTTAAATCTATCTGTTGGATAATATCTGTCCTGACTTTCCACTAAAAGCTCCTGGCTTATTAGGAAGTTTACAACTATCTTTACAAAACCTGCCTTAGAGTTTCTTGCAGCTCTAAGTCCAGACTGATCCTCAATAGTTGCTGCTGGTAATTCATCCCAGCTGAGAGCAATCTGCTTAAATGAGTTTTCTTCGATTTCATCCATAATTAAACCCGCTGACTTATCAATGATTGAAAGGCTGGTCTTTTCTACATTTGCAATAATATCCTCTAATCTTACAAACTCTGCATAAGTCGAACTTACTGTGTCTGTGTAAAATAGAGTGATAACGTTATAGATTACAAAATAAGCTAAGTACAATTCCTTATTAAGCTTGAGGCCCATCTTAGCTCTAAGCTCTTCATTGCTGTAACCAAAGACCCTATTATTCTCCTTTGGTCCCACAAATAAAGCGTTATTATATTCATAAATATTTAGATTAAACTTCTTAAGAGACATATGCACAATGTCATAAACTTCAGCATTTGTGTTGTACTCCTGATAAAGTGTGGCATTAGCGCCCTTCTCTGATACATTTTCCCCTTGTATAAGCTTAGATACTATGTCTAAGGCCTTATCTAAATTTCGATTCTCCATAAAACTCCTTATCTAAATTAGCTTTTATCTAACTTACCTTCTTAATCAGAATATCACTTACCTCTAAATTATCCCCGATTTCAAGCATCTGTGCCTGCTGCTTTTCTAACTCAAATTTTAAGATGTCCTTACCTTCGTAGGCTTCCTTTAGGATTCCATCTAAAAATGTTTCGTTGTCCATTTCATTACCACCTAAATTATATTTCTCTTTTTGACAAAGATTTACAAAGAAGGAATAGTAATCAGCATTCTTTAAAATCCTCTCATCGTAGGCTTTTTCCATGTATTCGTTGAATTCCTTTAAAGTCAAACTGTCCTTTTTAGATAGAAGCGCAATAATATTATTCATTATGAAAATGTAATTAAACCTGATTCTTGCATCTTCCACCTCATCTGCAAAGACGATATCTTTTAGTTCTTCATTAGTTACCTTTTCCTTAAACTCGTACTTAGCCGGTTTAACAGTTAAGGCATCGTCAATTGCTGTAATATTAAAGTTCTTCTTTATGTTTGGCTTAAAAAGCGGATTAAGTAGAATTTCTAAGGCATCCGCCTTGTCTCTTTTTATCAAAGCATTCAGTGTTGCTGTAAAATCCATGTGAGATCTAAGTCTTGATAACTTAGCCTTTCTTACAGCATCATCTGTCATTTTCTGCATTAAAGTACAATCTCTTAAAAGCTCCGCATGTCGATTCATGGCAAGCTTAAGCTGATTTTCAAGATTATAAATTTCATTAACCGTTCTATAATAGCTCTCGCTTTTTACTGAAGTCTGGCCTGCATTAAGCTTTTCAATGGCCTTTGAGATTAATTCCTGATTCTTTTTAAAGAGCTTTTCCTCATCTTCAAACCATTTCATACCAGTCTCTACAAAGTCCTCATAAGCCTCAATACCTGCATAGACATCTGTTGATAATATGACTAAAACCTCATTTTTCTTCTGCTTTAGTCTATTAACTTCTTCATTTATACGCTCAACAACCTCAATACCACCTCTGAAATTCTCAGAGTTAATCATCTTTTCAAGTAAGAGCTGAGATACATTTATCCTACTCTCATCCCTAATTTCCTTGGTATCAAGGTAAAACTCTACAGCGTCAGCACTAATAGAGTACCATACCGTATTGTTACGAATAGTACTCTCAATTATCTTCATTCTGGAAATATATCTTTTTTTATCAACTGGATCAAAATAAGAAAATTCAAATGGTCTGCCGTCATTCTTGATCTTATCAAAAATGTAATCAGAGATTTCCTTAGCTTCCTCCTCAGAAAGCTTAAGGCCAAAGTCTCTATTTAACAGAGCAGTTGTAAATTCTAGATATTCAATATAAGTAACATCCTTTTCTTTAAAATTATTCTCTTCAATAAAGAATCGAAGAATGGCCATAAGAATATATCCCATATCAAGAATCTCATACTTGCCATCCTTGAACTGAGAAAAGTTTGTATCAATAAGTTTAAAGAAAGGATAGTACTTCTTTAGATTTAACATTCTTTCGCGGTGATCTGAGATAATATCACCCATCATATTTTCTGCCATGTATTCTCCCTTTTAGGCACTAGGCCTGCTTCCCCAAAATCATCTACTCACTACACTTCCCTTTTTGAAAATGTATTGCATGTCGTATTTTTACAAAACGACTTATGTCGCTTTCTTTCAAAACTATAAGGTAGTTCTTCCTTCTAAAGCTCTAAGTAGTGTTACCTCATCAATATATTCAAGGTCCCCACCTACAGGAACACCACTAGCAATTCTAGTAACCTTAATGCCTGTTGGCTTAATCATCTTACTAATATACATTGCTGTTGTTTCACCCTCAAGATTAGAATTAGTGGCAATAATTACCTCATCTACATCGCCCTCTAATCTCTTTATAAGTTCCTTAAGCTTTATATCAGATGGTCCAATTCCAAGCATTGGACTAATTGCTCCATGAAGCACGTGATAAACGCCTTCATACTTACCTGTCTTTTCATAGGCTGCCAAATCCTGTGTCTGCTCCACAACCATAATTGTCTTATGGTCTCTTTTGGCATCTCTACAAATTGGGCACTCCTCTTCATCTGTTAAAGTAAAGCAAGTCTTGCAGTAATGAATGTGGCCTCTAGCCTCTACCATTGTGCTAGCAAGATGTTTTACTTCCTCTTCAGGCATATTAATAATATGAAATGCCAGGCGTTGGGCACTTTTTGTTCCAACACCTGGTAATCTTGATAGTTCTTCTATTAGCTTATTTATATGTCCACTATAGATGTCCATTAAAATAATCCTCCGCCAAGTCCTGAAAGACCGCCAGTAATCTTAGACATAGAAGCTGCAGATTCTTCTTCACACTTTCTAAGTGCTTCGTTAGTTGCTGCAACGATTAAGTCCTGAAGCATCTCAACATCATCTGGATCAACTGCTTCTGGATCAATCTTAACCTTAGTAACTTCTCTCTTACCTGTTACAGTTACTTCTACAACACCACCACCTGCTGTTGCACTAAACTCCTTGCTTTCTAATTCAGCCTGCTGCTCTTCCATCTGTCTTTGCATTCTCTGAGCCTGCTTCATTAAGTTATTCATATTACCAGGCATACCACCTGGGAAACCGCCTCTCTTAGCCATTAAATCATTTCCTCCGTATCATCAATTTCTATATCGATTCCCACTAATTCTTTCAAGTCAACATATCGTCTGTGGAAATCATCATTATCGTCTATCTTAGTTACAAGAAGATTAACCTTAATTCCGGTTCTTTCTTCAATTAACTCTACCAATTCAGCCTTTCTTTCTTCTCGGCTTAAATCGTTATAGCTACTTAGAGATTGTACCATAATCTCAAGACTAATTCCATCATCAGCTAAAGTAACATGTTCATTTTCAAGCATGGCTCTAAGTAGGCCATTATCAATGCTTGACACAATGCTATTCCATGATGCTGCAATCTTTTTTATGTCCTCTGGAACTGCCTTATAGACTCTTTTTTCAACAGGAGCTGCCTCTTCTTTTGTAGGGCTACTCTCCTCATCTCTTATGGCAATTCTTGGAACACCATTTTTTATTTTAGCTAGAGCTTCTTCAAGCTCTGTCTCTAATTTTGATACCCTTGCTGAGAGCTCCCCAACATCGTTAGTTTTCTCCATAGCAGGTTTCATCATCTTAATTAAGCTAACCTCTAACTTAATTCTCTTCTGACTAGCAAGCTTTAAATCTGCCTCTAATTCTGAAAGAACTCTAATATATCTCATTAGAGTATCAGTATCTATATCCTTACTTTGTTCTGCTATCTCATTCATATTATCCCTAGATAATTCAACAACATCCTCCACCGCATCTAGGCTTGGACTTGTCTTAATAAGTAACATATTTCTAAGATACCAAACAAAGTCAGTAACAAACTGTACTAGGTCACGACCAGAAATAACAATTTCCTCAATGAGATTCATACATCCGGCCACATCACCCTTTAAAATAATAGATAACATTTTCTTAAAAACATCTGTATCTACGGCGCCAAGTACATCCAACACGTTCTCGTACTTAAGGTCTTTACCAAGATAAAAGGCGATACACTGATCAAGTAGGGATAGGGCATCTCTCATGGAGCCATCTCCTGCCTTAGCCACGTATCTTAGGGCCTTCTCTTCAGCATTAATGTGCTCGGCCTCCATAAGTTCCTTTAATCTATCAGTAATTGTATCAATGGTGATTCTATGAAAATCGTATCTCTGCACACGAGATAAAACCGTAATCGGAATCTTTGCAACCTCAGTTGTGGCAAGGATAAATATTACATAAGCTGGGGGTTCTTCTAGAGTCTTTAATAGTGCGTTAAAGGCACTGATTGAAAGCATATGAACCTCATCGATTATGTAAACCTTGTATTTACCCTCAGTTGGGGAATACTGCACCTCGTCTCTGATTTCACGGATGTTGTCTACACCGTTGTTGGAAGCAGCATCAATTTCAATAACATTCATAGAAGTTCCTGCTGCAATTGCCTTACAAGTTGGGCACTCACCACAAGGGTTGCCATCCACTGGATGCTCGCAGTTTACGGCCTTTGCCATAATCTTTGCAATACTTGTCTTACCTGTACCTCTAGTACCTGTAAAAAGGTAGGCATGACCGATTCTATCAGATTTTATTTGGTTTTTAAGTGTTGTTACAATGTGATCTTGACCCTTAACATCGTTGAAATTATCGGGTCTCCATTTTCTATACAAAGCCTGATATGCCATATTCTTATCTCTCTTCTTTTATTTTGGAAAATCCTAAATTAAATTATAAATCAAATGTCAAACATTTAAAAGACATCTTTACAAGTCTATTAGGATAACAATTGCCACACCAAGGATCACCCTCAGTGTGGCATTTATAAAAGATAAATTATTCCAATGTTTTAAAACCGCGCGCTCTGGCCTCGAACAATCATCCACAGACGTTACCGGTCTAGTTAGCTCGGCCCAGGCAACCTCTCGGCACACAGAAGCTTCTACTTAATGCTGCTTCGTTCCCGACCTGACATGATTCGTAGATTTCTATTGCGAGAGACCCAAACGTCATCACCACTTTTACTGGGCTGCTCCATAAAATCAAGCCCTCAACCAAAGCATCACCCCTGCTATAGCAGATTTCAGGTACAGGGTCCTGCTACCACCCCGGCTGCACGGTAAGTTAAATTATACTTAGCTTTTACTGCTTTTGTCAACCTCAATATAATATGATAAAATCTAATTAGTTTATAAGAAATAAGGTAAATACTATGAATGAAGAGAATTTAAGTAAAGAAGAATTAAATTTACATAAAAAATATATGCGACAGGCCATCACTCAGGCAAAGAAGGCCTATAAATTAGACGAGGTACCTATTGGCTGCGTAATTGTCTATGAGGGCAAGGTTATTGGTAGAGGTTATAACAGACGAAACACTGATAAAACCACTCTTGGCCACGCAGAAATCACAGCCATTAAAAAGGCTAGTAAGTATATGGGTGACTGGAGACTTGAGGATTGTAGCATTTACATAACCCTTGAACCCTGTCAGATGTGCGCTGGCGCCATTGTTCAGGCTCGTATTCCAAATGTAATCATTGGCTCTATGAACCCAAAGGCCGGATGCGCAGGTTCCATAATAAACCTACTTAATATGGCGGAATTTAACCACCAATGTAAGGTAATTCGTGGTGTTTTAAAGGAAGATTGTTCTAACATGCTAACAGAATTTTTTAAGGAGCTTAGATCTAAGAAAAAAGCTAGAAAGGAAGAGTCATGCAATTAGAATATAGCATCGACAACTATATATTAAAGGTCTTAGACGAGGGCCATGCAGATATTGTTCTTGATTTCTATAAAAGAAACAAAGAGAGCTTTAATCCTTACGAAACTGCAAAGCCTGAGAATTTTTATAGCACCGAATATATAGCCCTTATGTTAAATACAGAATATAACGCAATCATCAAAGGTAAGTATGTGAGGTTTTATCTTTTTGAGAAGGATAAACCAGACTACGTAATTGCTACATTTTCATTCTCAAACATAATCCTTGGCTATACGAAATCCTGCAATATTGGCTACAAAGTGGATATTGCCTATCAAAACAGAGGCATTGCCACTAAGTTTATACCAATCTGTGTGGACCTTGTAATTGCTGATAAAAATATACATCGCTTTAACAGCTATGTCTTAACCACAAATTATCCCTCCCTTAAGGTCATGGAAAAACTAAATTGGATAGACGAGGGAATTGCCCATAAATATGCCTATTTAGACCACGACTGGAGAGACCACAAGCATTTTGTCTACATAAATAACTAGACAAGCTTTAGTATTTGTAGATATAATATCTAGACGCCTAATTATGAATTAATTAGATTTGAAAGGAATTAACTATGACAGATTATGATAATATAATGCATCTTGCCAATCCGACTAATACAATTGCTGTACTTAACAGATACGGCTTTAATTTTCAAAAGAAGTTTGGTCAGAACTTCCTTATTGATGAGAATATTGTAGAGAAGATTGTTAGAGAAGCGGGAGTAACAAAGGATGACTTCGTCCTTGAAATCGGCCCTGGTATTGGTACCATGACACAGATTCTTTGTGAAAATGCTAGAGAGGTCGTAGCTGTAGAAATCGACACTAAGCTTATCCCTATTTTAAAAGAGGATACCCTTAGATACTACGACAACGTAACAGTTATTAACGAAGATATCTTAAAGCTTGATATTAACAAGATTGTTGAGGAGAAGAACAACGGCAAGCCAATTAAGGTAGTTGCTAACCTCCCTTACTATATTACAACCCCAATTATTATGGGACTTTTTGAAAATCATGTAGCTCTCGATAGCATTACAATCATGGTTCAAAAAGAAGTTGCCGATAGAATGCAGGTAGGACCTGGTACTAAGGACTATGGTGCTCTTTCCCTTGCAGTTCAGTATTATGCAAAGCCTGAAATTGTACTTAATGTACCTGCAAGCTGCTTTATGCCACGTCCTAACGTAGATTCAGCAGTTATTAGACTTAATAGATACCAGACACCAGCTTACAATGTTAAGAATGAAAAATTATTATTTAACCTTATTAAGGCATCTTTCCTTCAGAGAAGAAAGACAATGCTTAATAGCGTATCTAATGGTCTTGGTAATGTAACAAAGGAAGATTTAGCTAATGCCCTTGAAAGCATGGGCCTTCCAAAGACAGTAAGAGGAGAAGCCCTTACTTTAGAGCAGTTTGTAGAGCTTTCTAACTTACTTGCTAAATAAACCATTAAGACAAGCGTGTCGCTTTTATACAAAATTATCAGTGGCAATTTATGTCGCTTTTATACAAAAAGAGGAGTTCTATTAAGAACTCCTCTTTTCTTATTCCTATTAATTAGTAATCCACTAATTATTTATTACTTAATCTCGCTACCAGCAATAATATCCTTATCAACTGTAAGGACTGATAAGTTACCTTCATCATCACTTGCTGCAAGAATCATACCCTGTGATTCAACACCACATAACTTAACTGGCTTTAAGTTAGTAATAACTGCTACCTTCTTACCTACCATTTCTTCTGGCTTGTAGAACTGAGCAATACCAGATACAATCTGTCTTACCTCATCACCAACTCTAATCTGTGAGCAAAGTAACTTCTTAGCCTTCTTAACTGGCTCGCACTTTAAAACTTCGCCAACTCTAATCTGAATCTTATCGAAATCATCGATTGAGATTTCTTCCTTAGCTTCAACTTCTGGATACTTAACTCCGCCAGCTGCTGCCTTCTGTGCTGCCTGAATCTCTTCAACCTTAGCTAAAACTTCTTCAATATCAAGTCTTGCAAAGAGAATTTCTGGCTTTTCTGTTACCTTAAGGCCTGACTCTCTTAAACCAAACTTATCTAAGTCATCAAAGTCACGAAGACCTGCTTCCATATTATCTGGATAAAGCTGAGCTAAAACTCTCTCAGTTGTTTCTGGCATGAAAGCCTTAAGTAGGTTAGCACCAATTGTGATACCCTCAACTAAGTTATATAAAACTTCTTCAAGTCTTTCCTTCTTAGCTTCGTCCTTAGCAAGTGCCCAAGGCATTGTCTCATCGATGTACTTATTACATCTCTTAAATAATGTAAATACTTCTGTAATAGCATCAGCAACATGAAGTGTAGCCATCTTATCTTCTACCTTCTTAACTGTTCCTGTAACTACTGCCTTAAGATCAGCATCGTAATCTGCGCTATTACCTTCAGCATCAACTGCACCATCTGTATTAACACCTGTCTTATTAACAACTCCGCCAAAATACTTATTAGACATTGAGATTGTTCTGTTAACAAGGTTACCAAGTGTATTAGCAAGTTCAGAGTTCATTCTCTCAACTAATAATTCCCAAGAAATTACACCATCATTTTCAAATGGCATCTCGTGTAATACGAAATATCTAACGGCATCTACACCAAACATATCTACTAAATCATCAGCATAGATAACATTTCCCTTAGACTTACTCATCTTACCATCTGCCTGGATAAGCCATGGATGACCAAATACCTGCTTTGGAAGTGGTAAATCAAGAGCCATAAGGAAAATAGGCCAATAAATTGTATGGAATCTAATGATATCCTTACCGATTAAGTGAAGATCTGCTGGCCAGTTAGCCTTGAATAAATCAGATGATTCACCATCGCAATTATAACCAATACCAGTGATATAGTTTGTAAGAGCATCAAGCCATACATAAACTACATGCTTAGGATCAAAGTCTACTGGAATACCCCACTTAAATGAAGTTCTAGATACACATAAATCCTGAAGACCTGGTAATAAGAAGTTATTCATCATTTCATTCTTTCTTGAAACTGGCTGAATAAATTCTGGATGTTCATTAATATAATCAATTAATCTATCAGCATACTTGCTCATCTTAAAGAAATAAGCCTCTTCCTTAGCTGGCTTAACTTCACGTCCACAGTCAGGACACTTTCCATCAACTAACTGAGACTCTGTCCAGAAAGATTCACAAGGAGTACAGTAAAGACCCTCGTAAGCACCCTTGTAAATATCTCCCTGATCATATAACTTCTTAAAGATTCTCTGAACCTGCTTCTCGTGGTCCTCATCTGTAGTTCTTATAAACTTATCATAAGAAGTATTCATTAAATCCCAGATTCTCTTAATTTCTGTAGAAACCTCATCTACAAATTCCTTTGGAGATACACCAGCTGCTGCTGCCTTCTCCTCGATCTTCTGACCATGTTCGTCACTACCTGTCTGGAAGAATACGTTATATCCTTGCTGTCTTCTAAATCTTGCAATACTATCTGCAAGTACGATTTCGTATGTATTACCAATATGAGGCTTGCCTGATGTATAGGCAATAGCTGTTGTCATATAGTAATTTCCTCTATTCTTTGGCATTGATCTTCCTCCTATCATTTATTAGCATTAATCCACCAATTGGCAGAAATCAACTCATTATTAATTGCGTATTGAAAATGTATCTATAAAAAACATATACCAGTACACATATTCTTAAATGATAGTTAATTTAATTAGCTATGTCAAGCCCCGTAAATCTCTAGACTTTCCACTAAATATCAAGAAACTACGGGGCTTTTACACATTTTCCTATAAAGTTTTCTACATCTAAGCTAATTATTAACTAATGCTTTTACACCAAGCATCTAAATTATCAAAAAGAATATCAAACTGGGCTGGGCCCATATCTAAAATGTACTTATGAAACTCATAAATATCAAACTTATCTCCTAATTCGTCCTCTGCCTCAGACTTCAATTCCTCAATTGCCACCATACCAAAGGCATACTGACAGTAGTTACCAGGATTTGCCACAAAAGCATCATACATTGTCTTAACAGCATCAGAACCCACATTAAAGTAATCCGTAACAAAGTCTGATAACTCATCTAAATCCCAGCCATAATAATTAACCCCAATATCTCCAAGGGCATATATTATTAAAGTCGTTTCATAATTTAGGCCCATAAGCTTATTTAAATCCTCATTACCAGTACTTGCAAAGTTATAAGAGTAAACCTCTACATAAGAAGCCCAACCTTCCACATAACCACCAGGAGCTAAGATATATCTTATCCAGTCAGGATTTTGGGAAGCAAAGTACTGAGTCTGATAAAGATGACCAGGATAAGCCTCATGAGCAAGGGTTGGATAAATCTCTTTCTCACCTGAACCATCATTAATATAGATAGAATTAATATCTAGGTTATCAATTTGTGGTAGGAAATACATGGCAGGACTAGCATAATCCTCAAGTGCCTCGCATACATATTTAACCTCATAACTTGTATCCCCAATAGCTGGGAAATCCTCCACAATCTGCTTTTGCAAATCCTCTAATATAGCTTCAGGATCTGACATATTAAAGCTAAAGTTTGACATGCCATTATAAACCGAAAGATTGCCATACATAAGAGTACTCATCTGATTAAGTAAATCCTCTACATAATCCTCACCCAGTTCATAATAATCATCCACTGACATATCAATGCCAAGTCTCTTATTCATTAAATATTCGAAGTAGCGCTTGCCATCTGGATAGTTACAAATTCCACCACTATACTTAGAGCTTCCCTTTAGCTCTTCAACGCCCTTAGCTAGGGCCTCATAGGCTGGCACTACATTTTCATTAATAGCAGTTACATTCTCCGACTTATAGCTAGTCTTCTCTTCCTCTGTAAGTCCTTCAAACTCCTCAAGTCTTTCATTAAAACTAGAGATTAAAACTCCGTCCTCGCTTTTTGCAGTCTCTAAAAATGAATTGCAGGTATCAATCACCTCGTCTGCTAGGTCATCCTCAAGAAAATATCCCGCGTCAGCCCTAAGCTTTTCGTATTTTAAAATATCCGCGAAGTACTCATCTAAATCACATAGAAGTGTTAAATACTCTTCAATGTCCTTTTTTTCCACAAAACTATATTCCGCAAGAAGAATAGGAATCTGGACTTGCACACCCGTTGTTGGGGCAATATCTGTATTAAGCAAGTAAAGGTCTGCATAGTTTTTCTCATTTTTCATCATAAGATAAAGCTCTTCATAAGTTATTTGCTGACTCTTTGTAAGTTCTGATTTTTCAAACTCATCAAGCTTTTCTAAAACTTCATCATAAAAGGAAGTATCTCCTAAATTATCAAAATCCGTTCTTCCAAAACTTTTCTCATAGTCTTCAATTCCATAATTTTCAGGATGTTCAAGATAGGCATGCAAGCTAACTAAATCGCTATCTCCCATAACCTCTGCAAACAAATCCTCAACGAAGCTGTTAAACCTCTCACTTTCACTTTCATTTACCTGCTCTTCTTCTATCTCATTAGAAGAAGCTGTGTCACTATCTAGCTCTCCATCTTGGCCATCCTCTATAAGGCCCACTAAATAGGACTCTCCCGCCTCTTTTCCAAACCACTCACTATAGCCGCATGCAGTTGTAGAAAGCATTACTAAGCTAAGAATAATAGATAAGGCTAGTCTCAATCTTCTCTTCATAAATACCCCCATTTTTCTACCCTAAAGCTTGTTATCTAACTCTTAATCAAATATTATTTTCTTTAATAACGCAAAACACATCTAGCCAATTCTAACTAGATGTGTTTGTATTCTCTTAGTAAATATTATATCATTTATAAAATTTTTAACAACAGAAATTGCAAAGCAACCAAGTACCAAGACAAGTCATGCAGGATGTAGCACCATTAGCTGGGCTATAAGACTGCTGTCTTGCATTGTACCAACTGCCACCACTTGCTAGATTCTGATAGAAATTTCTATATTGGAAATTATCTGGGTCCATAGAAACCGCCTTCTTAGCATATTCCATAGCTGCTGCCTGATTGCCCTTTCCAGCATAGGCATTAGCTGCTAAGAAATACCATCTAGCATCTCTATCCTCTAAATCATTAAGAATATTAATAGCCTCATCAAAACCACCATTATTAATGTAGTTAGCTGCTGCTCTAAGTCTCTGTGAAGTCTGGTCGTCCCCATTCATATTAGCCTGATTAGAGCGACCTCCCTGATAGCCTCCGTAATAACCGCCAAAGCCAAAAGGACCAAAACCAAAGAAGCTTCCAAAGTCCTCAAAGTCTTGATACTGGCCACCTCTAGAATTCTGGTAATCACCATCATAACCGTAACTACTAGATCTACCTGTGCCGTATCTATTCTGACTATAAGAGCCGCCTGTAAAGCCACCTTCTCTTTCCTTCATAATCTGATTATAAGCCTGCTGAATAGTCTTAAACATCTCCTCAGCCTGCTCCTTATTAGGATTATTGACGTTAGCATCAGGATGATACTTTCTACTTAATTTTCTATATGCTTTTTTTATTTCATCATCTGAGGCATCTCTTGATACCCCAAGAATTTGATATGGATCCGACATTATAACCTCCAAAATAAATCCTATCTAGATTCATTTTTTACTTTTCGATTCATTTTTAATATCATTATTAATTTTATTTTTTCTTTCGGCCCTGCGCTTTTTCACTTCTTCAAACTTAATGAAAACCCCTGAGTATATTATGTTTCTAAGTATCTCAGCATTTTCTAGTATAGGAAGAAATTCAAACTCACGGGCAACTACTGTCATATGAGCCTTAAGAATATTTTCTACAAATATATCAAAATCTTCTTCTTTTTCATAGCCCTTTAGGACATTATAGTTTCCAGTTTTCTTATCCTTCTCTAGATCATCATAAGCATCCATAATATAGATAAACTGTCCCAAGGCCATTCCAAGATTATGCAAATTAGTTTTCCACTCATCATCTTTATAAGTTAAAACTTCAGCCAATACCTTACCAAAGCTTTGTGAAACTTTTATGATGCTATCTTCATTTGCTTGCTCGTAGATTGAAAGCTCATTAAGGCCCGCCTCAATAGCTGCTGCCTTTTGAGGATAACGCTTCTTTATACTACTAACATTCTTTGATAGTAAGCTAGCATATGCCTTGCTTTGAATCTTTCTCTCATCTTTCCAATCGTCTACTAGATGATAATAAGACATAAGCACGTTCATATCTGCCACATAATTAGTAATAATGCTTTCACTCATTGCCTGCTTTTTTATTGGGTGTGCTTTGCAGGTCCTTCTTGTCCTTGTAACCTCAGGCTCATAAAGAGCTGTCAATAAAAGCACTGCCATAGTCAAGTCATAACTTAAAGTCATCTGGGCTTTAAATCCATATTCACTTCTTAAGGTATGGCATAAACCGCAATAATAAGATCGATATTCATCAAACTCTCTTATTTTAAGTTCAGGCTTATTAACAATAACATATCCAAACATGTCATATCACTCCTTACATTTTCAAGAATAACACAACAATTTTCTCAATACCATTATAATAGAATTAGAGCTTTATTAAAAATTTCTTAACTTAGATAATAATTTTTAATTGGAAGATAAATTATAGGAAATTATATAAAGAAGAATAATTATGAAAATGTATCGAGCGAGCGAGTCTTGACAACTTGCTCCGTCAGAATAAAAAAATAAAAGCCTTACAACCTAGGTTATTCCTAAATCATAAGACCTTCCAGTGCACCGCCAGGGGTTCGAACCCTGGACACCCTGATTAAGAGTCAGGTGCTCTACCAACTGAGCTAGCGGTGCTTATTTTGTTTTTCAGTTCTTAGCTCTGTAAGAACCTTATTCATTATACATCAGAAGTTTTTGTTTGTCAAGCACTTTTTTTATTTTTTTTAGTGGCTTGAAAACTTCTTGATGAAGTGTGTTGCTTGTCTTAACAAATTTCTTTATAATCTATTAAGAAGACCGGTTCGTAAGAACTTGTGTCCCAACGAGATGTAATTATAGTAGATGATTATCTTTTTGGCAAGCCCTTTTTTCGTTTTTTTGCGAATTTTTTTAATTTACAATGAATAGTATAGATATTTTAAGGCTTCAAACCCGCACAAACGCTGAATTCTATTCTTTCAAACTTTAGAACTAGGGTCGAATTTTTACAAATAATTTTTCGCAAAATTATAAAAAAATCCCTTGATTTATAAAAAGCAAATTAAAAAATAAACTTTTTACCCAATTATTATTTCAAATATGATAATCTCTATGAATAACAAATATATATAACTTGGAGGCAGTAAATGGCTAAATTTTCTTTTTTTTCATCCACAAAGAAAAAAAATAATACTGAGACCGATAAAGAAGTCACAACAAAAAACAGTATTGAAAGGCTAAATGAGAGCATCGATAAAATATCTGATATTGAAGATGGCTACTCAAAAAAGAAAAGTAAGAATTTTGTCCCTGACAATTCTAAGGACGCAACTTATAAGAAAGAAGATAATAAAGAGACCAGGGACTACGAAAAGGATCATGTTTATGATACAGAGGATTCTAATAAGTTTCACTTTATAAAGAGCGATAAATATTTCTCTATATTAATATATGCCCTTGCCTTTGTATTATGCTCTATTTTGATTTTTAAGCTTATTGGTAACCTAGCTATTACCTTTAAGGTAATTTCACAACTCTTTAAGCTTATTGGACCTTTTATTACTGGCGGATTTATTGCATTGGTTTTATATCCACTTGTAAAGACTCTCTATAATAAAGTATTTACAGAAACCTTTCATATAAAATCAGCTAAGCTAAAAAAAGTTTTAGCCATAATTATTGCTTACTTAATAGCTATTGGATTCGTTGTAATTTTACTTGGCTTTGTAATTCCACAGATTTATTTAAGTTTACAGGAAATTATAGACAAACTTCCTATATGGTATGACAATGCCTATAACTACATCATTACCTTTGAGAACAATCACTCTTACTGGACTTTTGTAGATTTCAAGGAAGTTAATGATTACATTCAAAGTCTCTATCCAAGAATATTAGACTACTTATCTAATATCGTAACTAACATGGTGCCATACATTTTCAATACATCCATGCTTATTGTTAAGGGACTTGTAAATTTCATTATTGCTATTATCGTTTCGGTTTATATGATTTCAGATCACAGAAACCTCTTCTATCAGTCAAAGAGAGTTCTTTACGGAATTCTTCCTAAGAAGAGTGCAGATTCAGTTCGTGTAATCGTTAGAAACAGCGTATCCATTTTCCTTGACTTTATCTTTGGTAAAGCGCTTGATTCCTTAATTATTGGTATTCTTTGTTTCATCATAATGACAATCTTTAGAATGCCATATTCAGTTTTAATAAGCGTTATTGTTGGTGTAACTAACATGATTCCTTACTTTGGACCATACATTGGCGGAGTTATTGGTGGTTTATTCATTATAATCACTAACATCTTCCTAGTAATTCCATACGCAATTATGATTTTAGTTATCCAGCAGCTTGATGGCCTTGTTATTGGACCTAAGATTATTGGCGATAGCATTGGTTTAAAGCCACTTTGGGTTATCTTTGGTATTACTGTTGGCGGAAGCCTCTGGGGCGTTGCTGGAATGTTCCTTGGAGTTCCAATCGTTGCAGTGCTTGGCTACATCATCGACCTTATAGTTCAGCACTTCCTTAATAAGAAGGACGTCAATGTAAAGCCTTACGATTCCTTTGATGAGATTTAAGCCGAATTACATTTTTATGAAAATGTATCTAGATAATAAAAATAAAGCTAGTTAGGAAATTCCTAGCTAGCTTTTTTTGTATCTATTCTAAATTATCTAATGAAGTTATCTAATTATCTGTTGGCAATCAACTTACAGATGGCATTACCTGCCTCTGAAAACTTCTTCTCATATTCTGTCATAACATTGCCTTCATTCATTCTTGGCTCGTGATGAAGGTCTCTAGTGTAATCTACTAAATTCCACTTAGCCTCTCCAACTTCCTCTAACGAGAAATCAAAAAGGTCTACATTATCTGTCTTAAATTCAACTCTGCCTTCCTTTTTAAGGATTTCATTGTATCTTGCAAAAAACTGTCTTGATGTAAGTCTTCTCTTAGCATGTCTATCCTTTGGCCATGGATCTGAGAAGTTAAGATAGATTCTATCTACTTCATCCTTAGCAAATACTTCTGTAATTGCCTCAGCATCCATTCTAATAAAACGAAGATTAGGAAGCTGTAATTCATCCTGCTTTTCTACAGCTCTAAGTAAAACTGAAGAATACTTTTCAATTCCAACATAGTTAATATCTGGGTTTAAGCCTGCAAGTGTTGTAATAAATGTTCCCTTACCCATTCCAATTTCAATATGGATTGGATTATTATTTCCAAAAACTTCTGCCCATGTTCCCTTCATTCCAATTGGTTCTGTAAAAACATAATTATTCTCAACCATGACTTCTCTTGCGCCAGGTACATTTCTTAATCTCATTAATTCCTCCAAAAATAAACGGGCATAGGCCCAACGATTTTTTGTAACTTTCGTATTATATATGATTTTTTCTATTTTGCCAATATAGAGATTTCAGCTACGGTAAGTTGCACCTTTTTTTGAAAGTTACTATAATAAGAATGATTGCGATAATTTAATCGTTAAAAGAATAAAGGATGGAAATATCATGTTTAGATTCAAAAATTATTTAAAGCGTGCCACAGCTTTACTTGGCGCAGCCGCTCTTTTAGTATCTAGCCCTATACAGACCTTTGCAGCTCTTTCATCCACTGGTAGCGTAGTATCCTCAGTAGATACAAGCTCTACCACATGGCCAAGTGCCCCAGATGTTTCAGCAGGAAGCTGTATTCTTATAGACGCAGATACAGGCTCAATTCTTTACGAAAAAAATGCCTATGAGAAATGTTATCCCGCAAGTACAACTAAGATTCTAACCGGACTTCTTACTATTGAAAATTGCAGCATGTCCGACATTGTTACATTTTCAAAGGAAGCTGTAGAGTCCGTCAATATAACAGAAGATGCCAACCTTGGTACAAAGGAAGGCGAGCAATACACAGTTGAACAGGCCCTATACGGAATGCTTTTATATTCCGCTAATGAAATTGCCTATGGCCTTGCAGAACACGTAGCAGGCGATTTAGAGAGCTTTGTGGACATGATGAATGCCAAAGCCTCTGAAGTTGGCGCCCTTAATACACATTTTGCCAATGCCAGTGGACTTTTTGATCAGAATCACTACACAACAGCCTATGATATGGCAATGATAGCAAGAGCTTGTTACAACAACGCTACTTTCGTTAGCATCGATTCGACTTACACAACTTATACAATTCCAGCAACTAATAAGACGGACACAGCTAGAACCTTCAAGCACCGTCACAAGATGCTCTATGGTAGGGAATATTACTATGAATACTGCAAGGGCGGTAAGACTGGATTTACAGACGAATCACAATATACTCTTGTAACATTTGCAGAAAAAGACGGAATGCGACTAATCTGTGTAACCTTCCAGGAGCCAGATGATGCAAGCCGATTTGTGGATACTAAGGCCCTTTTTGAATGGGGTTTTGAGAACTTCACAAAGACAACTACTTCAAGCAGTAACATAAGCTCGCTTCTAACAAACGATACAATCTACACATCAGATGTATTTACAAGCAGAGCTCTAAACTATAACTTAACAGCTTCATTTATTACAATTCCTAACTCTGGTTCTTCATCAGACGTTACGGTTGCAATTGATGATAACTATGACTTAGCTAACGACAACGGAGATTTAACGGTGCATTTAAAGTATCTGTTTGGTGAAAATGTAGTAGGTACCACAACCCTAACGATTTCCTCAAACGATTCCACAAACACCAGTCTCTTGCCTTATTTAGAGGAGTCTGACTCAAGCTCAAACTACACGGCAAAGAAATGCCTAAGAATTAATCTTTGGATTTTACTCGGTGTCATTGCATTTGCAATAATTCTTGCCTTTGTAATTAAGAATTATAATTCTAATAGCAGGCGTAGAAGACGACATGCCTCAAAGAGAAAATTAAGATTCTAAATAACTAATTAGAAATTAAATAAATTATAAATTTAAATAAACCATAAATTTGAATGCCCCCGGCCAGGAATAAATCCTGACCAGGGGTTTTTATAATGAGGGGGACTGGAAAGCAAAAATAAATTTGGGCGACTTTAACTAAGGTGTCTAAATCACCCTTTCCAAAAATATATATAAAGTTGTTCTATAAAGAGATTCTCTAGGTGGGAGTTCCCTCTCCCACCTAAGGAGAGTCTATGGTATAGCACATCAAAAGCATTTTTAAAGACATCTTGTCTTTTGGAACATTTCTAAACTATGTAGCCTCGGTTTGCATTGTTTGTAACCGATTCGCAAGCTCCGAGTCTAGAATAGGTCAAACCAGCGTATACATTTTGCGTATTCTTCATAAGTGGTGCTGATTCGTCCGCTTTACTAACCTCATAAAAACTCTTTCTTAATTTGCTAAGTAAAGCTATAACCCTTTCTAATTCACCGTTGTCTAGCTTTACAGAGGCTGAAATTAAGCTTCTTTTTATGTGGTTATATATAATAAACAAATTTTGTGATAAATCAAATTCCATGTTAAGACCAACTATTAATTGATCAATAGCTCTTCCTGCATTTACAATATTATGTCGTTTTTCTTCAACTTTTTCTAACTGGCAGGCTTCCTTTAAATAGTCAATTGCCAAGTCATAAATAACTACAACTAATTGAGATCTATTCGCCTGTGATATTCTATATGAATAGGTTCTAATTAAATCATTATTCATAACTGTCCTTCCCTTAATATGTCCATATTTTACAAAGTTGTTTCTTTACTGATTTAAAATCTGTAATACCTCAGCAGGTCTTTGATTAGCCTGTGAAAGAATTGAAGTTGCTGCCTGAGTCATTACTGTGTAGCTTGTGTATTCTGTCATCTCCTCAGCCATGTCAGTATCTGTCATAACTGAAAGTGCCTTTGTAAGATTTTCTGAAGATACGTCTAAGTTGTTTTCTGTGTGCTCGAATCTATTTTCATAAGCACCAAGCTGAGAACGAACTTTGTTTAGCTTAGTAATGGCGTCATCTACAATGTCAATTGAGAGCTGAGCTGTGTAGCCAGTCATGACATTGATATGTTCTGTCTTTAATGTATAAGTTGAGATTTCAGGTACATTTATAATAATAACCTGATCCTGATTAGCTCCTATATGAACACTTAATGTTCCAACATCAGTTACTTCCTGATTGATTTCTTCTGCTGAACCTGCAATTAAAACCTGTGACTTGCCGCTATTTCTAGTCTTATCGTTAAATACTGTACCTGATACATTTCCTGGAACATCTAAGACAAATTCCTTGTTATTTACATCTGTAATAGTGATTATTGTTCCCTTTGTAGACATTACTGCTGAGTTTTCAAAGCCTACTCTAGAGGTAACTCCTGACTCTGTAACCGTTGAAAATTCTGCAGTTACATCAGTTCCTTCTGCGATTACCTCATCGTTATAAGCTGCCGGCATACCGAGTAAATTTGCAAGCTCTTGGTTATCACAAGTTATATTTAATTTCTGATCTGAACCATACTGATTTGTCATCATTACAAGGTATGTAGAATTATAAGTTGTTGCTGGCACATATCCTGCATACTCAGTACCGTTAGTCTTTGTGTCGTTGGAATAAGGGTCAACTATTGTAAATGCACTGCCACCGGCATTATTCATGCCTGTAACAATTTTTCCCATAACAGTATCTAGAGTATCTCCTGCCTCAATGTCTACAATATAGCCATTGATGTTAATACCCCCTGCCTGTCCTTCTCCAATTACTTGTGTGTCTGTCATTGTGATTGTTGAACTTGCCACTGCAACTGCCTGTCTTGCATCGCTAGTTACAGTAATGCCATAGATACCAGCTACGAAGTTATCAGTACATTCTAACTGATTAACTCCCTGGTAGTCGGAATAAACTCGACGAGTTAAATTTCCGTTAATTAAAGATTGAGTATTAAACTCTGTTTGATCTGAAATTCTATCTATTTCTGAATTGATATTATTAATTTCTTCCTGAATAGATCTACGTTCATTATCAGAGTTAACATCGTTGGCTGCCTGAACTGTTAGTTCCTTAAGTCTTGTAAGCATAGACTGAATCTCTGCCATTGCACCTTCAGCTGTGTTAAGTACTGATACGCCATCAGAGGCATTATTATTAGCCTGATTAAGGCCTCTAATCTGCATTCTCATTTTCTCTGAAATGGCACATCCAGCCGGATCATCTAGGGAACTATTTAATTTATAACCAGATGATAATCTCTCAATTGAGGTAGATAAAGCGTTCTGCGCTTTTTGCAAAGCGTTATTAGAAACGATGGCTGATATATTAGTATTAATTCTCATAGTAAAACCTCACTTTTTGTCCTCCACCGCCCTGTGAAAAATCTCAAGTATTAACTTCCTTGTACTTTATATATCGGACTTATTTCCCATTTCTTAACGTGACTAGTGCATTTTTATCCTTGTATTGTTTGAATAATCCTTGATGAAAATGCATCTAAACCATTACAGTTACCATATCCCTAGCAATTTCATATAAGCTTTCAGTTGGAATTTGTGTCGCTTTTTTTCTATTTTCATTTTGAAAAATTTCATTAAAAGTTACTTCAGTAAATCCATGCTGATTTCTTAATACAGCCTCTAGATCAGACTTTAAAGTTTCTAATGCCCGGTCGCTGTTTTCAATGCTAAGAGATAAATTTACAGATAAGTCATTAACTTCTAAATTAAGCTCACTGCAGCCATAAGTTTTGCTGTTTAATTTAATTGCAAGACTAGATACTTCCTCCTCACTAACAAGGCTCACATTCATAATTCCTAGGCCTTCTTCAGTCATATAGGGGATTTTGTAGTCTCTTTCTTTAGCTCTATTAGCAATATAATTAAACTGTCTTGTGGACTTTCTATACATATCAAACAACTGGTAATCAAGATCATCAATAGTTGAATCTTCTGCCAAATTACGCATAGAATCAGAAGCATCAATTGGATTGTTTATATCTGTTAATCTTCCTTCTATTAAAGCTTCAAGTTCTTCCTTACTAGCATCTACAAGTTCAGAAATATAATTTGATAAGTCTGGCTCATGTCCGATTTTTTCAATAACATTTTCAAGATTATCAATTTTATTATTCTTATCAAACTTGTAGTTCTCATAAGTTGCCAAACTAATATTAGAAGACTGCATAAACTCACTGACAGCTTTTATGTTACCAATATTTACTGCCATGTCGTTTTCTTTCAATTCTTCATAAAGCCTATCTTCTGCACTTCCATCCTCTAAATTAGTGGCATCTGTTAACTCCCTTACATATCGGTAATCTAGCTGTCTTTCTAGTTCTGGGTCATACTCACTATTTAAGTCATTAACAAAATCCTCCACCCCTTCACTTAAGATTCCATACTTATCATCTACCTTCTTAAGAGTATTAGGAGTAATTAGTTTCTCGCTATTCATAAATAGAGAAGTGTAATAATTTACCTCACCAGAAACCTCTGCCAAGCCAGTATCCTCACTAATAAGTTCGTCAATACCTGCATGCTTCCTGCTTTCATAAGCTGTCATTAAATTAGACATGGTTACAGAGCTACCCTGCTTAATTAACCTGCCCACAGATTCACCTGCATCACGAGTAAAAATGTTCATCATCTGATAAATACCTATAAACATCTTTCTCTCGGACTTTGTAATATTATCTGTCTGGTCTAATTTATACAAAAACTTAGAAAACTTCTCTTCATTTAATAGACTTGCCCCGTCATTCTCTAAAATTAAGAACTTATTAAGGTCATTAATATCCGCATCCATTGGATTAATGCCCTCTCTAATCATCTTTAGGACAGTCTCTGGCTTCATATTGTTAATAAGATTTTTAAGGGTCTCGTTGACCTCCTTAATCTTGTCTACATTTTCCTTAGTCTCCTCCATACCATTAAGGGCAAGGATTCTAATAGCGTCTTTGTTAGCCTGATTATAATCTAGGCCAAGGCTATCCATAAGGCTCTCGGCACTATTATTAACCGCCTTAACTATAGAGTCTCCAAGATCAGCCCTAATCTGTGTTCCCACAGTTTCCACTGTGTTATTGTATCTGTCAAAGCTCTTCTTTAGCTGGCCCGCAAGACTTGCAGTGTAAGAAAGAGTCATGGTCTGAATCTGACTATTAGTATTAAGCATCTTATTGAAAATGTATATCGGAGATTCCTTTATCTCTTCTAAGGCCATTTCTGTTTCCACTAAGCTAGTCAAACTCTCCCTATCAAGGTCTGTAGCAAGTATGTTATTGCTTGCTGTTGTGACATTTTTATAGAGCTCTTCATTTAATTTAGAAATAGGTGTAGTCATAATCTTAGCCGCATTGTTAATAAGGAAAGACCTTGCACTAACACTCATAAGAATTCTAGTTTCAAGTAAAGTTACATATGCCTTATTTGTCTCATTTGTTCTAAAATCTATTTCATCTTCTAGCTGGAAATCAGCTAGAACTTCTAAATCCTTCTCATAGTTATCTTCTGGCTCAGTATCTATATAAGAATTTCTACTAATCTCCTGCTTAAGGTTTTCAATAGTTAATTCTCTATTTCTAGATAGCAAGCTTTCAACTTCACTATAACTAGCGTCATTTACCACTTCAAAGCTTTCAGCTACAGTTTCTAATTTTGAAGATTTACTAGTTAAATCTATCTCACCTAAGTCCCTTGAAATCAGCTTATTTTCTAGCATTTTATCAATTACTGAGGCCTTTCCTAGCATAGATTTCATGTCTGAAATATTCAAAGAATCTAAAGCCTCTAACTTTTCAAGGTTTTCTGAAGTTACGGCAATGTCACTGCGTAAAAGTGTCTTTGCATTTTCAAAAGCCGCTGATAAATCATCACAGCCAGACTCCTGTACTAGGCGCACTAACTGTGGTTTCATGCTATCTAAATCCGCTTCACTTATCTGACTTTGTCTATTAGCGCTTGTGCTTGTGGCAAACTCTGCTGTATATAAATCCTTAATAGATGCAGATAGATTATTCTCTACAATATAGAGTTTTGCAGAACTTGATAGTTCTTCTAATTTGTCCAATTTATTCAAATTTTCCTGGATTGTGTTTAGATCCTCTTCCTCTAATTGCACACCAAGACCTTGTAATTTATCTTCGATTTTATTGGCTAAGACCTTCGAGCCTGTAGCATTTTCAATAGCCTCCTTACTAACTCCATTGCCATATGCCCTATAGTTTTTACAATGCATAGAAAGCTCAACTCTAATCTTATCAATTATGCTTAGCATCTCTTCTTTAGAGCTATCTGTAAGATTATAACCATCCTCTCCAAGCTCTACTGCTTCACTTCCTGATAGCTTCTTCATAAGGGCATTTAGGCCAATCTTAGCATCTGTAGCACTTTGCATAATCTGAGACTTTACATCATCAGCTTCCTTTAATAAGTCATCATAGGAACTTGAAATCTTCTTCTCCCCCTTAGACACGACAACAGCGGCAAATGTGTCTTTCACACCTGCCGTGTTATCTAGGGTTTTATTTAATATATTTATAGAAGGACTGTTTTCCTTAATTTCGTTTTTTACAAAATTGCTTCCATCAATATTTAATGCCATAAAAAACTCCTTACTTGCCAACATAATCATCTCTATGATTATTATCGGAAGTAAGGAGTTAAAATATAAGTTAATGTTTTTTACTTAATTTTTGTTGGTAAACAACGGCTAACATCACCATCAAATTCATAAACGTTAATGCCGTATTTATCAAGGTCTACAAGGAGTGAGTTATCATATCCATCACAATTTCCCTCAACTGAAGAAATTGTTTTTTTCATGTTTTCCTCATCATTGCCAAGAACTAATTTATACTTGCCAGCAATTGGTGTGCCCACTCTAAAGGATGGACGCTCAATTGGTGTAAAGTTAAGTACGAAGAGTAAATTTTTCTTCTTATTAGGACTAACTCTAATGAAGGATAAAACACTATTGTCCTTGTCGTTAGCATTAATCCATCTAAAGCCCTTATCATCGTAGTCAGTCTCGTAAAGGGCTGGATATTTCTTATATAGGTTCATACATTTTGCTGTAAATTCCTGCATATCCTTGTGAGACTCATCATCAAGCAAGTACCAATCAAGGGACTTCTTCTCGCTCCACTCATTCCACTGGCCAAATTCCTGACCCATGAAAAGTAGCTTCTTTCCTGGATGTCCAGCCATATAAGCGTAAGCAAGCTTAAGATTTGCAAACTTGTCTTCCCTATCTCCTGGCATCTTTCCAAGCATTGAGCACTTAAGGTGCACTACCTCGTCGTGAGACAATACTAATATGAAGTTCTCGCTATATGCATACATTAATGAAAATGTAATTCTGCCGTGATTAAACTTTCTAAAGTAAGGATCAAGCTTCATATACTCTGTGAAATCATGCATCCAACCCATGTTCCACTTAAATGTAAAGCCTAAGCACTCACCATTATCTGGATCACCTGAAACCATTGGCCAAGCTGTAGACTCCTCAGCAATAGAAATTGCCTGTGGGAATCTCTTTCTAAGCATGCTATTAAAGTGCTTTAAGAAGCTCATAGCTTCAAGGTTTCCGTTATCACCATATTTATTAGGAATCCAATTTCCATCTGTTCTACCATAATCAAGGTATAACATAGAAGCAACGGCATCAACTCTAAGTCCATCCACGTGGAACTTATCAACCCAGTAAAGGCCATTAGCTATAAGGAAGTTAGAGACTTCATTTTTCTCATAATCAAAAACTAATGTACCCCAGTCAGGATGCTCTCCCTTTCTTGGATCAGCATACTCGTAAACGCAGCTGCCATCAAACTTTGCAAGGCCATGGGCATCTTTTGGAAAATGTGCTGGAACCCAGTCAAGGATTACACCAATCTTCTTTTTATGCATGTAATCTACAAAATACATAAAGTCTTCAGGATCGCCGTATCTTGCTGTTGGTGCATAGTAACCAGTTACCTGATAACCCCATGAACCATCAAAAGGATACTCAGCAATACCCATAAGCTCAATGTGAGTATAGCCCATGCTTGATACATATTCTGCAAGTTCAGGTGCAATCTCTCTATAATTAAAGAAACCATCATCTGAATCTTCTACCTTCTTCTTCCATGAACCAATATGACACTCATAGATTGACATAGGAACCTTTAAATGGTCTTCCTTCTTCTTCTCTTCAATCCACTTGCTATCTTTCCATGTGAAATTGTTTAAATTGGTAATCTTAGATGCTGTTGCAGGTCTTAATTCTGCTGCATTAGCGTATGGATCAGCCTTATAAAGAGCCTTTCCTTCTTGAGTTATAATTAAGAACTTATATAATTGATTTTCCTTAGCGCCTTCAATAAATAATTCGTAAACGCCTCCGTCAGATATCTTCTTCATATCATAACCGTAAGCATCCCAATTATTGAAATCGCCTACAACATAGACTTCTCTAGCTCTTGGAGCCCAAACAACAAAATAAACGCCCTCTTTTCCATCTTTAGTACAAAGATGAGCGCCCATCTTATTATAAATTTCATAATGTGTTCCATTTCCAAAAAGATAAGCATCTACCTCAGTAAATTCTAAGTCCTTGAAATCTGGAGTTGTACTCGTTTTAATAACAGTCTTGCTATTATTCTTACCATTATTCTTGCTATTAGTATTTCTAGCCTTACTCATTTTCCTAAACACCTCTTAATTTCTATCCGTAATTAACCATTTTTCTCTATAGTTAATTACATAATTCCCCTGTGTAAATAACTAAACGTTTTTACTTTTTTTAGTTTACCATATTTTAATTATAATTACTAATTATTTTTGACTTTAGGTCATTATTTTTTTGCCCTTTTTCTAGCTTTGTGATATACTTACGCGTGAAAAAATTTTAACCAGTTAGAAAACTTATGGGAGGCCATTATGTTTATATATTTATTAGGCGATGACTACTTTAAGTGGATTACACTTTTAGGCGTTATTTTCGCATTTGCATTAACATTTGTTTCAATTTCACTTGCAAAGAGAGTCCTACCTCGAGATGCTGGTAGAGCCTTTGCTATAAATGGTTCAAAGTCTGTTGGTAAGCCACGAGGCGCAGGTCTTGTATTTATTCTTACCTTCACAATTTCGACTTTGTTTTTCGTTAAGGTAAATACTGAGCTTTGCATTTACTTAGTATTAATTATTTTAGAGATGCTTTCAGGTTATTTTGATGATGCTTCATCAAAGCCTTGGGGTGAATTAAAGAAGGGCCTTATTGATTTAGCTATTTCAATTGTAGCTGCAGTAACTTTCCTACACTTTAACCCTAACACTTTTAACCTTGCATTATTTGATAAGACAATTACACTTAATCCAATTGTCTATGGCATCTTAATTATTATTTTAATCTGGGCAAGTATTAATGTTACTAACTGCTCTGATGGTGTAGATGGTTTATGTGCTTCACTTTCAATCATTACACTTACAACAACTTATGTCTTATTCCACGAAATAGCTAGTTTAGAAGTGCAGTACAGACATATCGTTATGCTTATGGTAGTTTGCTTACTTGCTTACCTTTGGTTTAATGCATCTCCAAGTCAGTTACTTATGGGGGATGCCGGTTCAAGAGCCATTGGTATCTTTATTGCCATTACATTCTTAAAGCTACACAGTCCATTCTTATTTATCTTAATGGCACTTATGCTTATTATTGATGGCGGCCTTGGTCTTGTTAAACTTACAATCATGAGAGTATTTAAGACTAAGAACTTTATGAAGAATATTAGAACACCAATCCATGACCATATGAGAAAAAACAAGGAATGGTCAGATACACAGGTGGTTATTAGATTTGTAATTATTCAGTTAATCATTGGACTTGCAGTAATCTATGCCCTTGTTTAAGATTTGTTTTTGTAAAAATGTGACATTTAATCTAAATAAAAAAGCTGAGAATTAATATTAATTCTCAGCTTTTTTTCTAGCATTTCTTCTTTCAGCTTGTCTTTTTAAACGCTTATGTTCACGTTCTTTTGTTTGTTTATCTTTAATTTTTTGTGCCCCAACTGTGTCCGTTTTTTTCATAATTCTAATAGCAAAATACTGACCATTATCTGCTTGCTTTATTCTAAAACGTCCCTTTATAAGACCATGATCTGGGCATTCAAAAAGTCCATAATAAACCTTTGAATTAGTAGCAAACCACTTAATCTTACGGCGCATATGCTTACCGCAATAAATGCAGTTACAAGCTCTTACAATTCTATCATCAGCCGCACGTTCCCTAGTATCAAAACCTCTAGAGATATATTTTTCATATTCACCATAATTCTGATAAATCTCTTCACGACGTGTGTTAGGAATGAAGTAAGTATCAATACTTGTGTAGTGACCTACTTTATTTAAATCGATTCTTTGCAAGACCTTCGCTGTATAATGGGCATCTGATAATGCAGAATGATATTCTTCTGTCTCTCTAATCTTTAATTCTTGAATGGCACTCTTTAAATTCACCTTGTCTTTTCCGTTCAAAAACATGTAGCTATAAAGCTTTTGAACATCTAGGTAAATAAAGGGCCTTGGAAAATTAATCGGAACTTCGTAGTGTTTCATGTTTCTTTGAAGCTCTGTTAAATCCATACTTCCCCAAATAGCAAAACTATAATCATCACCGCACCAATCTAAAAATTCTGTGATAGCATTTTCAAATAAATCACCTTTAGCTAAATCGCCTTCAGTCAAGTGAATTACTTTTCTTACTGCGGATTGAAGCTTAGTATATACTCTTGGTTTTATAACTCTATGCCATTCACCCTTGTATCTAAGCTTGGAATCTAGCTTTACAGCGCCAATCTCTATGATTTCAAAGGGCATATGGGCTAAAGAATTAACCTTTCCGGAAGCGCTTTGGTTCCATTCAAGGTCCAATACTATATAATTCATAAAATATTAATGCTCCTCTTGGTCTATTCTAACCTAATGGTATTATATCTAATATTTAGAATATAATAAAGCGTTTTTCTAATTGACTTGCTAGAACTATATCTGTAAACTTAGATTGCGCGCAAGGAATACGGTAAGAATCCGTAACAGCTCACTCTACTGTATTTTGATACATTTAGTTTATGATTATTACTAGTTTTTCTTACTTGCAAAAGCCACTGATATCTAGGTCAGGTAAATTAGTCCTCTTAATTTACTTAAAAGATATATAGGGATATCTAATAGGACCTTTTTATTGGGAAGGCAAAACTAAGTGGTTAAGCATTAAGTCAGGATATTTGCCCGCAAATTTTATTTTTTGTCACCTGGTGAGAGGATTTGACATATGATGATTATTCATCGGGAGGAAAATTAATATGAAAAAAATGAAACGTAGCCTTTCATTTATCGCTGGACTTGTATTAGTTCTTGGCCTTGTATTTAACCAGGCTAATACTACATTTGCAGCAATCAATGAAAGCCAACCAAGTCTATCAGAAGTAACTAGTTTAGCTAAAGAAACCGCTAGCTACGTACTTTCAGAAGATAGCGCACTTTTAACTAATGTTTCAAGTTCTTCGGAATTTAGAACAATTTCTAGAGACTTAATTCTTGCAAACCAAGTTGGTTTAGATGTAACAAGTCAGATTTCTACTTTCCTTGAAACTGCTAAAACTTTGTTTGGCGAGAGTAGTTTACTTAACCCAGCCTCTAACACAAGTGGTTACTATGCTGCCAATTATGCAGAACTTATTGAACTTGTAAATATTACAAATCAGGATGCAAGTAACTTTAATGGAGTTAACCTCTACGCTGCATTTAATGATTCTTTAAAGGATGTTACAGTTGCTAATCTTTCAGACAGTAACTATTTTAATCCATACTTAATTAGTGAAATACATGCTTGTCTTTCAAGTTATAGCGCTAATTTAACTGATTATGAAACTATTAACGCCAATTTAAACGAAGCTGTTATGGCTATTACAGATGCTAACGGTGTTGTTTACTGGGGTTATTCTGCTGATAATGATGGTAATGTTTTATCCGGATTTACAGATTTTTATAACTCAAACTCTGAATTTGCTGCAATTATTGATTCACTTGTAGCAAAACACACATCTACAACAGCAACAAGCGATGGAACAGTTTATACAGATCCAGAAACTGGTGCCGTTTATTCATGGGGTGCCCTAAATCCAGATTCAACAGCTCTTTCTTTAGCATTCCTTTCAGAATATGGGGATGCAACTGCAGCAGCTATTAAGTATAACGCTCTTGTAGAAAACTTTAAGTCTACTACAACAGCAGGTGCTTTTACATATTATGGAGATGACAGCATTTACTCTTCAAGAGATGCCTTAACTGGTCTTGCTGCATATCTTCAGTATGGCAATTTAGTTGATGCAACTGTAGATACTAACACAGAAACTGAAACTGCTACAGCTAATACAGTAGAAGCTAGCCAAGTTGCAGCTAATCAAGATACGGTTTCTACATCAGAAACTAGTGCTTCAGATGTAAAAGCAGCTGATAATTCTATGGCAAATGTTTTCGTAATTCTTATGGCAGCTTCAGCAGTACTTTTAGTTGTTACAGCTAAGAAAAACGCAGTTAAGTAAAATTACTATGATTTAAACTTAATTGATTTAAACTTGAATAGATAAAATAAAAGAGATAGATGAAATTTACTAATCCTTGTACTTATAATTAATGTCATCTATCTCTTATTTTTTGTGAAATTACGGCATCAATACATACCGTACTTTATCTTTATTCTTTCTAGTTTCTGAGTTATACCATCACACATTAAAAAGGAGCAAATACTTGCTGCAAAGGCATGGCTTAAATCATAGGGAATGCCAGTAATATACATAAGTTTCAGGCTCTCAAGGGAAATATAAGATTTGCCCCCACTTATGAAAGTTGAACTAGTAATTAATGCTGCAAAATTCATGATTCCGCCATAAATCACAAAAACCACCACAAAGGTAAATATACTTACGGTCACCACATTTGTAGGAATCTTTCTTTTATGAATTATGATATAGATTAGAATCCCAATTAGTCCAAAGACATAAAGTCTAAAGCCAAAGAAACCCTCCCCTTCATCTCTTGTAAACAAATAGATTATAAAGCCTATTAATTCAGAAAAGATTATTATTACAAGAGGTTCTAGACTTGCTCTTAAACCCGTATTAATATTGCTTTTTAGCAGTTCCTTTTTATCTGTAAAATGTCCGATTAATTCAACTTTTGAGAAAGCAATTCCTGATATGGCGCCAATAAGGCCCCATGCCAACATTTGCCAAGGTGTCCACACACCCTGTCCCATAAAGAAATTACATACAAATCTTGCAAGGGTACCAACTAGGAAGCCTGCCTCTGCTCCAAGTCCTATTCCAGATAGAATTACTAGGGAGGTTCCTGCGTGCAGTGGGATTGTATAAGCTGATATTAAATTTGCCACAACGCTTAGTGCTGACATCATAGCGATTAAAACCACTTCTCTCGCCTTTAGCTTTTTTCTTTTATAGTGAATTGCCAAAGGAATCATGGATAAAATCAGCACAAAACTCGATATTAACCAATAACTCATATTACCAGTCCTTTGAAAGATTATTTATTTTATCAACGTCTGATAGCTTGATGCAATTTTTGAATAAATCAGACATAATTCTATTAACGCTTGTTGTAAAAAACATATTACCAGAGAAGAATTTTCTTACTTTATCTCTACTTGCAATGTTCTTATCAAAGAGTAAAGCGCAGCTATTAGCGTGATTAGCCGCCCATTCAAGGTCATGTGTCACTAGTAAAATAGTCATCTTTTCACTTTTAACTAGTCCCTCTAATCTCTTTGCTAATTCTTCCTTAAAAAATACATCTAGGCCTTTAGTTGGCTCATCTAATAATAAAATGTCTGGCTTCATAAGAAGCACCTTTGCTAGGGCAAGTTTTTGAGCCTCGCCACCACTTAAATCGTAGGGATGCATTTTCCTTGCAAATAAAAGTCCCATACTTTTAAGACTGTCCTCTACAATTTGCTTCTTCTCCTCAAGACTTAATCCCTTATAAAGAGCCGGATTAGACATTATTGCCTCTGCTAACTCCTCTTCTAGACTAACTTCTGTAAAGATGGTTAGAGGGTTTTGTGGTAAGGCAATAAGGCGCTTATCCTTCATGTATTTAATCTTACCAGTCTTTGCTTTATAAACCTTTGTAATAAGCTTTAAAAGTGTGGATTTACCCGCTGCATTACCTCCAAGTATAGCTGTAATCTCCCCTTCATTGATATCTAAATTAAGATTTGAAATTACATCCTTATTGGAATCTTTGTAAGAAAAGGACAAATTCTTAATTGAAATAATCGGACATTTCTTATCTGCTTTATTCTCTGTATTTTTGAGAGTATTATCTGCCTCTGCTTCAGAATCTTCTAGTAACTTTTCCACATTTTTTCTAATATTATCTGGCATATCAACAAATTCATTGTTTATCCACCTTCTAACTTGTGGAATAGTAATTTTATCTGTCTTACCTGAGAGTTTTTCATAAACTAAAACAGGCTTTGGAAGAGACATCTTTAGCTCACTATTTAATTCATTAAGTCTTGTTATTAATCCATCTTTATTGCCTGCATAAATAAGCTTTGAAGAATCTAATGCAAACACAGTATCTGCCCATTCGAATACATTTTCCAAATTATGCTCAATCATAATAATGCTTGTGCCAAGGTCCCTGTTTAGTGACACAATCTGGTCTAGGAATCGCTTTGATGCCACTGGATCAAGCTGGGCTGTAGGTTCATCAAGGAGTAAAACTTTAGGTCTTGTAACCATAACTGAAGCTAGATTTACTAGCTGCTTTTGGCCTCCTGATAGTGTATTAGTCTTTTTCTCATACCAACTAGAAATGCCAAAATACTCAGCCATCTCAGCCACTCTACTTCTAATGCTACTGTTATCTAGACCAAGGTTTTCAAGGCCAAAGGCAAGTTCATGCCAAACTGTATCTGTAACAATCTGATTATCTGGATTCTGGCTTACAAAGCCTATATTTTCCGTCTGACTTCTTAAGTCCATCTGGCTTATTTCCTGGCCTTTAAAGCTTACGGTTCCGCTATATTTACCTGCTGGCATAAGGCTTGTTTTTAGCATCTTAAGTAAGCTAGTTTTTCCAGAACCTGACTTTCCAATCACAAGGTTTATTGTGCCTTCAAACACCTTTAAATTAATGTCTTCAAGGGCTAGTCTATCGCTGCCGCTATATGAGAAGCTAAAGTTTTTAAATTCGATAATATTATTCTCGTCATTATTTCTATTAATTTCTGTATTAAAATTATCAGTCATTATTCATCGCCTCCCATATCTTATAGATAATTTCCTGAATAATTGGCAATAGGGCAAAACTAGCAAAAACTATAAGCCCTAATATATTGAAAATGTCCCATTTATTCAAAATTATCACAGGTAAATAATATACTCTAAAGCCCTTAGTTACTAACACTGCAATCATGTAGACTAGGGCTAAACTTTCTAAGATTATAAGCCCTATATCTAGGCCTTTAAAATTGAATCTATTGTAACTTGTTCTGCCTTTTAGGCCATAGCCTCTGCTCTCCATGGAATTAGCCGTCTCTATGGAGCTTTCTAGGGACCATCCCACAAGAATTGAGACTTCCTTAAGCCTATTTCTAATAGTGGCTATATGGCCCGCATTTGGCCCTATACGGCCCATTGAAATCTCACCCTCATGTATTTGCTCTAATCGTTCTCTCATAAGGGGAATGAAGCGTAAAATCATTGTAAAAAATAGACCTAGAGTTGGAGATAACTTTCCGAATAGATAGTATATTTTCTCAGAATCAAGTAGTTCTCTTAAAACCATGCACCAAACCACTCCTGCGATTAACATAAGGCTTACAATGCCGCCATAGATGTAGTTTTCCTTATAGACCGCGGATTCATTTACATAAAAAAGAACAGTCTGGCCTGTGTGATAGAAAAGGGGCTGAATTAAAATCATAAATATAAGAATTGGTATGCTAAAAAATATGATATGAACTAGCTTAGCCTTCCTTCCCTTTAGGAATACTAAAACTGCAATGCCTGAAATCAGGGAAAGGGAAAGTAGTAGAGGATTAAGGCTACTCATAGTTACAATTAGTATGCCAAGAATGTATATTAATAGCACCAAAGGATGCATCTTTGTAAAAAATGGACATCTACTATTCATCTTGCCTCTCCTTTAATATCCTTTATAGTCTCCCCAATTAGTGGTATACCACCAACAAATATAATCACCGTCTGTTAGTTTTTTTGCGCCTGCTCCTGAATTTATCAATTTAGTATCGTGATTTAAATAATAGGTCCAGCCACTGAAATCTGCCGAGCCTCCAAAAATCTTTTCACCAAAACCGGCAATTTGAGAAATATAACCGCTTTTATTAGTAATCGAGATTCCATTTTTATTAGTTACTGCCACAAGGGCATCAAGTACTGTTGAACCCTCTTCAAGATAAAGAGTTTCATAGGCAATATCACCATTAGATGGGATGCTCGCCTTAACTGTATCTGATAATCTGCTGTAATTGCTTTCTTCAAGAAGCACAGCTACTGTAATTCTAATAGTCACTTTAATGTAGTTCTTGCCTGAATTAGTTGAGCTAGAACTAGTTGTATTAGAACTGCCACCAGATGTACTTTCTGAGGAGTTTCCTGAACTTCCTGAAGCACTAGCTGCGTTATCAGTTGTAGTTATACTAGAACTTTCATTAGCGCTATTTCCACTTTCAGTTCCTTCACTAGTTTCTTGGCTCTCTATGTCCGTTTTATTCAAATCTGAAGAGCTTGTGGATTCCCCTTGTTCATCTGTCACTGCTCCAATATCACTAGCTATTTCTTCTAAATTACTATCCGTCTCATCATCTAGATTCTCTTCGTATTCTTTTGCAAGTGATTCCTGCTCGCTAGCAATCCTACTAGCATCCTCATTGTACTGCTTCACGCTCCTAAATCTAAGGTTTGCCGCAACTGTAATTACAAGGGCTAGGACAATTATAACGCTTCCTATGAGCTTAATATTTCTATACTTATTAAACATATTTTTTCTTTCTTAACTTAAAGGATAAATTTGCCTGTTACATTAAATTATAGTAAAAAAGGGCATGAGATTTAGCTTATAAATCTTATGTCCCTTCTACATTTCTATTGCTTTCTTAATTAAAATGTTCCCACCCAGAGTCGAACTGGGGATTGAGACTTAGGAGGTCCCCGTTATATCCACTTAACTATGAGAACATAAAGTTTTAAGCCTTGTTTAAAGGCTAATTGGCTTACGCATGCTATTTTATCACACAGTAAATTCGTGGTCAACTTCTACAAAATACTTAATTATACTTGTGACTTAGATTTACATTTTCAAAGAAAAAAACACAAAAAAACTAGCTACAAAAAAGTAGCTAGTTACTATTCTTATTAGCTTTCTCCTAGAATTTTACATTACCCTGTAACCAAATCTGGCCCTTAAATCTTCTGCCAATTTCTGGCTCGCCCATTAAATGCTTTGCATTAATGACTGTGGTAATCACAAGGCCGTTGCAGTCTAGAAGCATTATGTACATTTTCTCACCAGTATAAATATTCTCCTCAGTTTTAAGCTCTAGAATCTCGCCCACAACTGAGTATTGGTCGCATTCCACGCCACATGGCATAAAAGTTGAGTCAATGATTGTGAAAATGTCCTCCTTAGTGATTCTTTGTGAGAGCTCATTGTACTTGTCCATATCCTCTATGGTTAAGCTCTCAATGGCGTTCTCATCGCCTTTTTTAGCAGCCTGAATTAGGTTCTTTCTTGACTCTTCCTCCTTAGCAGATCTCTTAATCTTCTTTTTCTTCGCTGTTGGAAGAAGGATTAAACCACCAAGAGAGAGGGCTGTTAGAGCCACTTTTTTATTTCTAATTGCCTGCTTTGAAATGGCATTTCTCACGTCTGGATTGAACTTTTCAAGCTTAAATTCCTTTCCACTAAAGAGATAATCGAAATAATCCATTACATTTTGCAAATAAAAAATCAGGGTAACGCCCGTCTTTAGCTCATCGCAAATCACTGCGTAGGATTCCTTATCTAAATGTCTCTCCACCGTAAGTTCTTCATTATCCGTTACTCTAGTGCCCACAACGAAGGGATAATAATATTCGTACTTAAAATTATCACCATCGTATCTACCAAAAATGTAGAGGCCTGTGGACTCACTTAGGCGCAAAATTATCACGCCTCTATCTAGCTTTTCATGTCTTACGACAAATCCTTCTTTTAAACTTTCCTCAATACCTAATTTAATGAATTCTTCTTCCTTTTCGGAGGTCAAATCACTAAATCCCACTGCTCTAGTATATATGTTCATAAAATCACTCGTTTCTATAATTTATTCTGTATCAACAATGAACATTGTGAGCTCTGTCATAAGATTCTTCTCAATATTTTCTTCGTATGGTGTACCATCTGCGTGGAAGGTCATTTTTATAACAGGTCTATCTGTATATTCACGATTCTGCCTTATTACCACGCCCTTTTCACCCTTATCAGTAATTACTGTAATGCCAACAGGGAAGGCTGCCACGGAGTCTAATAATTTTTCTGTAATAGCCGCGTCAAATGTAGTTCCTGCGTGCACCTTCAGATACTCAATGGCCTCATAAATCTTTAATTTTCTGTTTCCGATTCCACTTATGAGACTATCAAATTCATCACATATTGATACGAGTTTTACCTCTGACCTTAGTTTATCACCTGTTTGCTGAAAAGGATAGCCTGAACCATCAATTCTTTCATGATGAAGTAAAATAATCTCCTTTGCCACATCTGTTATCCAAGTTTCATCTTGAAGAGAACTATAGCCAAATATAGTGTGTTTCTTGTATTCAATGGCATCTTTGTCGGACATATCGGACTCTGTCACATTTATATAAGGTACCTTAATATAGCGCAAACCTATATCGTGAAGGATTGCACCAAGAGATACATTTCTAACCTGCTTCTCGCTCATTCTTAGACGTAGAGCCATAATTGTAGAGAGTGAGCACACATTTAAACAATGAGTATACATATCTGTACTGACATTTCGAATCTCCGTAATGTTAGTAATTACCTCTGGTTCCTCAAGTACAGAGTCAATGATTCTCTCCGCTTCTCTTCCGATTTGCTTAAGTTCCTCATTGTGTTTGTAAATGTGCTTCTCTAAAACAGATTTGATTACTTCTCTAGAATTTTCAATTGTTTCCTCAACCTTATAAACATGTACAGTTTCCCCTTGTTTAGGAATTTCTACATGATTTTCTTCCTTAGTTTCATTAACAAGATCGTCCTTAATATAGACTTCATACAAACCTATATTGTGGATACGGTTTATTAAATCACTTGTGAGCACCACATCTGCGTGAATTAATACGATGTCGTTGTCAGAAACTACAGGTAATGCCAATATTTCATTGCCTTTTAAGCTATCTACACTCACCTTTTTCATAGCCTACCCCACTTAATGCTGCATTTGATCTGGTTTATAAAATTATCACGTTCAAGTACTTTATATCTATGTATACTTTTTGTTAATTTTTTAGCATAAAAATATAGCTAGCACTTGCAATTAATTATAAAATAACATATATTTAATAATATATCAATTAGTTGTGGAATAAAAAAAATATTACTAGTAAATGTACAAATTTTTAGGTGAAATTGCTTGTTATTTTTTTAACAGTTTCTATTGACACGGGTTATTTCTCATGGTATATTGACCTTGTTAATTAATTATCAAACTTCGTTAGAAAAGTAACTTTTCCTTTAGAGCTACTTTTTACCTAAATTAGAAGCGTAAAGCGCTGCTTACGTTTCTAAAGAATTTATTTACGATATGAAATATAGACCTCCCTTAATTAGCAACAACGTTTTATCTATATTTCTTTATCCGGGTCGTAAGTCAAATTTATTGGCAGCGCAGAAATGAGGAGATTATGTCAGAGAAACAGAAAACATTAGTCGTTGACACAGTCGAAGCTCTTGAAGAAAAGCTTAATTCAGTAAGAAAAGCACAGCGTGAATTCGCTACATTTTCTCAGGAACAGGTAGACAAGATTTTTAGAGCAGCAGCTCTTGCAGCTAACAAGGAAAGAATTCGTCTTGCTAAGTTAGCAGTTGAAGAAACAGGAATGGGTATCGTTGAAGATAAGGTTATCAAGAACCATTTCGCTTCTGAGTATATCTACAATAAGTACAAGGACACAAAGACTTGTGGTGTTCTTGAAAGAGATACAGCTGCTGGTATTACTAAGATTGCAGAGCCTATCGGTGTTGTTGCTGCTGTTATTCCAACAACAAACCCTACATCAACTGCTATTTTTAAGACATTAGTATCTTTAAAGACTCGTAACGGTATTATTATCAGTCCTCACCCAAGAGCTAAGGGTTCAACAATTGAAGCTGCTAGAGTAGTTCTTGAGGCTGCAGTTAAGGCTGGTGCTCCAGAAGGTATCATTGGTTGGATTGATGTTCCATCTCTTGACTTAACAAATATGCTTATGAAGGAAGCTGATATCATCCTTGCAACTGGTGGTCCTGGTATGGTTAAGTCAGCTTACTCATCAGGAACTCCTGCACTCGGTGTTGGTGCTGGTAACACTCCTGCAATCATTGATGAAACAGCAGATATTACATTAGCTGTTAACTCAATCATTCATTCTAAGACATTTGATAATGGTATGATTTGTGCTTCAGAACAGTCAGTAATCGTTGATAAGAAGATTTACGATGCTGTTAAGAAGGAATTTGAAGACAGAGGATGCTATTTCTTAAATAAGACAGAAACAGAAAAGGTTAGAAAGACTATCCTTATTAACGGTGCCTTAAATGCTAAGATCGTTGGTCAGAAGGCTGCTACAATCGCTGCTCTAGCTGGTGTTAAGGTTCCAGAAGAAACTAAGATTATTATCGGTGAAGTTACATCTGTTGATATTTCAGAAGAATTTGCTCATGAAAAGTTATCTCCAGTACTTGCTATGTACAAGGCTGATGACTTCGAAGATGCTATGGATAAGGCTTCACACTTAATCGCTGATGGTGGTTTTGGTCATACTTCTTCACTTTATATCAACATTCCTACACAGCAGGAAAAGATTGCTAAGTGGTCAGAAGCTATGAAGACTTGCCGTTGCTTAATTAACACACCTTCTTCACAGGGTGGTATCGGTGATATTTACAACTTCACTCTTACACCTTCACTTACTCTTGGTTGTGGTTCTTGGGGTGGTAACTCAGTTTCAGAAAACGTTGGAGTTAAGCACCTTATTAATATCAAGAATGTCGCTGAGAGGAGAGAAAATATGCTTTGGTTTAGAGCACCTGAAAAGGTTTACTTCAAGAAGGGTTGTCTTCCAGTAGCTCTTGATGAATTAAAGAACGTTATGGGTAAGAAGAAGGCCTTCATCGTAACTGATCAGTTCCTTTATAAGAACGGTCATATTAAGAACATTACAGATAAGCTCGATGAAATGGGTATCCAGTATACTTGCTTCTATGATGTAGCTCCAGATCCAACACTTGCTTGTGCTAAGGCTGGTGCAGAAGCTATGAGATTATTTGAACCAGATACAATCATTGCTATCGGTGGTGGTTCTGCTATGGATGCTGGTAAGATCATGTGGGTTATGTATGAGCATCCAGAAGCTGACTTCGAAGATATGGCAATGCGTTTCATGGATATTAGAAAGAGAATTTACACATTCCCTAAGATGGGTGAAAAGGCTTACTTCGTAGCTATTTCTACTTCATCTGGTACAGGTTCTGAAGTAACTCCATTCGCAGTTATTACAGATGAAAAGACAGGTTTAAAGTATCCTTTAGCTGATTATGAATTACTTCCTAATATGGCTATTGTTGATGCTGATATGCATATGACTCAGCCTAAGGGCTTAACAGCTGCTTCAGGTTTTGATGCATTAGTTCACGCTTTAGAGGCTTATGCTTCTATTATGGCTACAGAGTTTACAGATGGTATTTCTCTTAAGGCTATTAAGACTATATTTGATTATTTACCATCAGCTTATGAAAATGGTGCTAACGACGCTAAGGCTAGAGAAAAGATGGCAGTAGCTAGCTGTATGGCTGGTATGGCATTTGCTAACGCATTCCTTGGTGTTTGCCACTCTATGGCTCATAAGCTTGGTGCTTACCATCACTTACCACACGGTGTTGCAAATGCAATTCTTCTTACAGATGTAATGAAGTTTAATGCCGTTGACGTACCTACTAAGATGGGAACATTCCCACAGTATCAGTATCCACATTGTAAGGAACGTTACGTAGAGGTTGCTGAATTCTTAGGTATCCAGGGTAAGAACGATGATGAAAAGTTCAACAAGCTCATCGATAAGATTGAAGAACTTAAGCATACAATCGGTATTAAAGATACAATTAAAGATTACGGCATTGAAGAAAAGGATTTCCTTGCTACTCTTGATGAAATGTCAGAGATGGCCTTCGATGATCAGTGTACAGGTGCTAATCCAAGATATCCACTTATCAGTGAAATCAAGGAAATGTACATCAAGGCTTACTATGGTAAGGTTGTTGATATCACAAAGAAGACAAAATAATTTTATTTAGATTTTGAACAAAGCTTTTTATGGGGACTATTTAGTAGTAGAAAGGATGAGCACATGAAAAAATTAATAGCTGAAAATAAATTAAAATCCGTTTATTTAGACGGTAACAAGGTAACTAAGGTTTTTGACAAGAAGTATAATAAGTCAGACGTTTTATATGAAGCTCTTAATACAGCTCGTGTAGAAGATGCTGGGGCAAAGATACCTAAGCTTTTATCAGTTGATGTAGCTGATGGACAGTGGAGTATCACAAGTGAGTATGTAGAAGGACCAACTCTTACTGAGTTAATCAAGAAGTATCCTGCTAAGGTTGATGAGTACATCAACAAGATGGTTGAATACCAGGTTGAGTTCCAGAAGAAGTCTAACCCATTACTCTTAGTACTAAAGGACAAGCTTCACAGACAGATTGATTCTTTAACAAATATCGATAGCTCAACAAAGTATGAGCTTGAGACAAGACTTGATTCTATGCATAATCATACAAAGCTTTGTCACGGTGATTTTTGTCCAGATAACATTATCGCCGATGTTGATAAAGATGGTAACATTAAGGGTCTTACTGCTGTAGACTGGGTACATGCTACTCAGGGTAACGCTTCTGCAGATATTGCTAATACTTATCTTTTACTTAAGCTTCAGTATGGTGAGGCAAGTGATATTGCTGATAAGTATATGGATGCTTTCTGTAAGGCAACTAACACACAGAAGACATATGTTACTACATGGCTTCCAATTGTAGCTGCAGCTAGATTAGCTAAAGACAAGAAGGAAGAAAAAGACTTGCTTGAGAAGTGGATTAATGTCGTTGATTTCCAGTAATATTAATCTCCTTTAAATATAATAATGTGTAATAGATTTGATATTAATTTCTTCTCATTTCAACACAAGAAACGCTCCTAGCCAAGCTAGGGGCGTTTTTGATTTTATATTATTTTTCTGAAAATGTATCTATTATTAATCCTTTAAATCTGTAAAATTTGCTGTGTAATTTTCAGACATTTTTCAATGATTTCTTTTGTAAATTTTAGACATTATATCAATTTGTTCTTTTGTAAAATTTAGACCTTCTTAAAACTAAAGTCCTTAAATTCAAATTCACCCTCACCCTCGTATCTAAAGAATATAGCGAATATTTCTCCTTCTATTAATGGGAATTTATCTGTATTAAAACTTGTCCATGTCTCATTTTTACAATTTAACTCAAAGCAAATATTTTCATTTTCATAAGCGCTATTCTTATAAATAAGCTTTATATTAAATTTACCTTTAGCCTCTCCACGAATTGTTAGATTAAGAGTCATATTAGTGGACTTAGAAGAGTTTGTAAATGTAGTAGTAGCTGTAGGAGCCGGCAATTCAAAGTACTTATAGCCAATCACACATGTATTATGAATATGTGAAACATACTGGTCTTCTCCTACTTCTCTGTCAGGGCCATCTTGGCTTATTCTAAGGCTATTTAGAGCCTTTTCTTCCTTTTCCTTATAATTTATCCCATCAATCAAATTACAGGCTATATAGCTTGGAATTGTGCCTTTAAGTTTTAATGGACCATCATTTAAACCACAACTTGTTGCTTCCACTTGTTTAAAGCTGCCATCATCTGCCATATATATTTTCTCTGCAACGGCCTGTCGGCTATATGAGCTAGCATTACTATATCTGTGATCAAAGATGTAGTATTGATTCTTAATCTTAATTAAACTGCCATGAGTATTCCCATTAGGATAAGCCGGCTTATCGGCCGTATAACCATTTATTCCTACATCTGATGTGGAATGTAGCCTTCCTTTATATACAAAATCCCTATCAGGATACTTGCTCATCATATAGTGAAGGCCACCTAGTCGCACTGAATAAATTAGATAGTAATTATCCCCAAATTTGCGCATAGAAGGAGCTTCAAAATACCTAGTTTCATCATAGAAATCATCCTTTCTATTAATGACAACTACAGGCTCTGACTTCATAGTTAGATAGTCATCTTCTATTTTTGATACGTGACATCCCACATATTTCCTGCCTAATTCGTCCTCTTCTTGTCTTGGACAAAAGCCAGAATAAAGATAAATCTCCCCATCATCATCCATAAATACAGCCGGGTCAAACTGATAATAATCCCCTGCCTTAGTGCCATAGACGCGTCCATCAGCTAGTGAAACATCCCCTAGGTAACTATATTTTCCTGCAGGCTCATTACAAACTGCGACAGATATTATTGAGGAATGAGCAAGGGAATAATATAGATAAAATCTGCCATCTTTTCCCTTTATCACATCAGGTGCAAATAAAATTTTTCTATCTACCTGCTTTGGATCATCTTCTTTTCTATAAATCACACCTTCATAGCGCCAATTAGCTAGATTATCAATTGATGCAGACCAACAGACGTAATCATTTTCACAATAATCCTTTCCTCCAAACTTGTCGTGACTTCCGTACAGATAAACTCTATCTCCAAAGATATGTGGCTCCCCGTCTGGCACATATTCATAACTTGGTAAAAATGGATTCACTGCCTCTTTCATAAAATCCCCCTATATAAAATCATTTTCTTATAAAAAAATCTGCCTATACCCATTGGATATAAGCAGATTAGTTTTTAAATCTATCGATTAACTATTTAATTACTTTGTAGGTACAAGCTCTGTTTTTCCGCCCATATAAGGTCTTAATGCCTCAGGGATAAGAACTCTACCATCTGCCTGTAAATTGTTCTCTAAGAAAGCAATAAGCATTCTAGGAGGTGCAACACAAGTGTTATTTAATGTATGAGCAAAGTACTTATTCTTATCAGAACCCTGAACTCTGATCTTAAGTCTTCTAGCCTGAGCATCGCCTAAGTTAGAGCATGAACCAACTTCGAAGTACTTCTTCTGTCTTGGAGACCAAGCTTCAACGTCAATTGACTTAACCTTAAGGTCAGCTAAATCGCCTGAACAGCACTCAAGTGTTCTTACAGGTACATCGAGTGTTCTAAAGAAATCTACAGTGTTCTGCCATAACTTATCGAACCACATCTTGCTTTCTTCTGGCTTACAAACAACGATCATTTCCTGCTTTTCAAACTGGTGAATTCTGTAAACACCACGCTCTTCAATACCGTGAGCACCCTTTTCCTTACGGAAACATGGAGAGAAACTTGTAAGTGTCTTTGGAAGTTCTTCCTCTGGTGTGATTGTATCGATGAACTTACCAATCATTGAATGCTCTGAAGTTCCAATTAAGTAAAGGTCTTCGCCTTCGATCTTATACATCATTGCGTCCATTTCATCAAATGACATAACGCCAGTAACTACGCTACTTCTAATCATGTAAGGAGGGATGCAATATGTGAAACCTCTATCGATCATGAAATCTCTAGCATAAGCTGTTACTGCTGAATGTAATCTAGCGATATCGCCCATAAGGTAGTAGAAACCATTACCTGCAACCTTACCTGCTGAATCCATATCAATTCCGTCAAATCTTTCCATAATATCTGTATGGTATGGGATTTCGAAATCAGGTACAACAGGTTCGCCGTACTTCTGGATTTCAACATTTTCACTATCATCCTTACCAATAGGTACTGAAGGATCGATAATGTTAGGGATTGTCATCATAATCTTAGTAACTTTTTCATTAAGTTCTGATTCCTTAGCCTCAAGTTCCTTTAACTTTTCAGCCTGAGCGTTTACCTGAGCCTTAACTTCTTCAGCTTCTTCTTTCTTTCCCTGACCCATTAAAGCACCAATCTGCTTAGAAAGCTTGTTACGGTTAGCTCTTAATTCATCAGCTTCTGTCTTAGTTGCTCTAGCCTGAGCATCTAATTCAATAACTTCATCTACTAAAGGAAGTTTTCTATCCTGGAACTTGTTTTTGATATTCTGTTTAACAATATCAGGATTTTCTCTTACAAATTTTAAATCTAACATATTTCCTCATTTCTGCAATTTATGCTTATATATTTTAATTTTAGTGTATATGTTTTCATCTATGTCAATTTAGCACTGATATAGTATTTTTTCAACACTAATTTAGTCTTTATTTATGTGAAAATTTACATCTTATTCTGCTGAACTAAATCATTAACTTCTTTACTTAAGTTTGCATCACCAAGACGTCCTGCAAGTGCCTCATTTAAGGCCTTTGCCTCTTCATCGCCAAGCTCTAAGTAAGACTCACCGCGAACGATTTCCTTAATGTAGGCAAAGCAACCTGTGTTACTGTGCATTACATTTACAACATAACCATTATTGGCCTTATCTAACATACATAGAGCAAAGCTTAACTTTCCGCCCATTTCGTGGAAGGCGTCGTATTTAACTATTCCAACCTTTGTAAATGTGTACTCTAACTTTTCGTAAATATCTTTGATAGATTCAGTATTGGCATCTGCAGTTTCCTTTAAGCCCTTAATATCGCCTGTATACTCTCTAATTAGCTTTTCTATGCTCTTTCCTTCCGAGCCTTCCATCATTAATGTGTACTTCTTCTTCATCTTAGAAGCTTTGACAATAGCTACTATTGCAAGTATAAATGCTATAAGTGTAAATCCTATCATGCCAACTAGCACGTATAGTGTATTTACTTCAAACAAACCAAATACGTCTAACATAATTCTACCTTCCTAATATTTAATTTTGCTAATTTTATTTAGCAATTTATTATTTAACCTTATTAAATAGGTCAATAATACGCTCTAACTCAGCCTGAGAATAATATTCAATCTCAATCTTACCCTTGTTGTTATTCTTATTCTTAATAACAACCTGAGTGCCCATAATCTTCTTAAATTTCTCTTCTAAGTCACGGTAAACAAAGTCATTCTCTGGCTTTGGCTTCTCTACCTTTTCTGGCTTATCAAGTTCACGCATAAGCTTTTCTACATCTCTTACGCTTAACTTCTCATCGAAAATCTTCTGAGCAATAAAATACTGCTTATCCTTATCTTCAATTGTAATAATAGCTCTTGCATGACCACTAGACAATTTACCTTCAACTACCATATCTTGTACTCTTGAATCAAGCTTAAGTAATCTAAGAGAATTTGTAATAGCTGTTCTAGATTTAGATACCTTTTCAGCTACTTCATCTTGTTTTAATCTGTAGTCCTTAATCAACCTCTGATATGCAAGTGCCTCTTCAATAGGATTTAAATCCTCTCTCTGGATGTTCTCAATCAAAGCGATTTCCATAACTTCCTGAGTTGTGTAATCCTTAATAATTACAGGTACTTCCTTGACTCCAGCCATCTTAGCAGCTCTCCATCTACGTTCACCTGCAATAATTTCATAGTAGTTATCCTTCTTTTGTACAAGAAGTGGCTGTAAAATGCCATACTGCTTAATAGATTCTGATAGCTCAATTAATGCATCTTCATCGAACATCTTTCTTGGCTGATCTCTATTAGGCTCTACTAATGAAATCTTTACTTTATTCTCAACAGGAACTTCTTTTACCACTTCTTTAACTACTTCAACTTCTTGAATGATTGGTTCTTTACTACTAGTTTCAACTTCAGGAATTAAAGCACCAATGCCTTTTCCTAAGCCTTTACCTAAACCTTTTGTTGCAGTCTTCTTTGTTGCCATAAAATCCCTCACCTTTCACTATTTGTTTCCCATAACTTCTGCAGCTAACATTCTGTAGCTTTCAGCTCCAGATGATTTACTATCATAAATATTAATTGGTAAACCGTGGCTAGGTGCTTCTGCTAGTCTAATATTTCTAGGGATAATTGTCTTGTAAATGTTCTCCTGTAAATTATCTTTTACATTCTCTACTACCTGTAATGATAAATTAGTTCTAGAGTCATACATTGTAAATACAACACCCTCTAATTCAAGTTCTGGATTAAGTTTCTTCTTAACCAAATTAATTGTATGTATTAACTGTGTCAAACCTTCTAGAGCATAATACTCACATTGAATTGGTACTAAAACTGTATCAGCTGCTGTCATAGCATTAACTGTTAGCATACTTAATGAAGGTGGGCAATCAAGAATTATATAATCATACTGATCTCTTACTTCTGTAATTGCACTCTTAAGTGAATACTCTCTATTATCAATATCAATTAAATCAATTTCTGCACCAGCAAGATTTACATTAGATGTGATAATGTCGAGATTATCGACTACATTTTCAATAATTGCATCTCTTATATTACATTCCTGAAGAATTACTTCATACACCGTATTATTGGAACCATCTTTTGATAAACCAAATCCACTAGTTGTGTTACCCTGTGGATCAATGTCGATAACAAGAACTCTCTGACCTGCCTCTGCAAGACAAGCTGATAAATTAATTGCTGTTGTTGTTTTTCCAACGCCGCCCTTCTGGTTAGCAATTGCTATAGTTCGACCCATCTTATACCTCCCATTTTATTTCCTTTTAATAGTTATCTTTAGTGTAAAATATATAAATCAATGACATTAACTATGTAATGTTCCACGTGAAACTTCACGCAAATAACTATTAAATATTATATCACTTCGTCAAAAAACTATCCATAGTTTTTTCCATTTTGTTTCACGTGGAACATACGATTTTTAAAAAATTACGTTTTTTAAGAGGTGTTATTATACCTCTGAAAAATTGTATTTTTTTGATAAAGAAATAATGAGGATGGAGAAATAAGAAATATAAAAAGGATTTATTATTGTTGTATTGAATTCAAAGTCATGTCATTATTATCTAAACAGTATATAATAGTAATTAATTCTTATTTTATTATCTAGCTTGTGGATTATTATTCTATAATCTACTACAATTGCTATTGATAAGCACTATTATTTTTATTCTTATACCGCATATATCAATCATCTAGTCTAACTTCAACTAGGTTTCATGCCTAATTTAAAATGTTTCACATGAAACATTAGCTTCTGAAAGCCAATATTTATCAGTATTTCCAGCTTATATGCAGATTGAATATATAGTTTCAACTATTATCTTATCTAATATCTAATCAAATATCATTTTACCATACTTGAATGTTTCATGTGAAACATGTCATAAGAGTCTATAAGATAACTAATAATTAATCCCTGCTTCAACTTATGTTTCATGTGAAACATCATATATTAATAACTAAATTCATACCAAGATAATTATAGCTAATGTTTCATGTGAAACATAGAATAACAATTCACACTCTACTTGAGATAAATCTCTATATGTTTCACATGAAACATAATAATAAAAAAGAGGATTTGATTAATCAAATCCTCTTACTTTTCAATATTGATAGCTATTAGCTAATTACTTTATTGAAATAATATTGTTTTTAATAGCAAAAACAGCAGCTTGAGTTCTATCAGAAACACCAATCTTCTTAAATATATTAGATACGTGATTCTTTACTGTTCTTTCACTTATATTTAATGTAGAAGCAATTTCTTTATTAAATGATCCTGCAGCGATCATTTTAAGTACTTCGATTTCTCTCTTAGTTAAGTCGCTTAACTTTTCATTCATTACATCTCTTTCTGCAAGGCTTGCATTAAGTAATGGCATTAAGCTTGGCTCAACATAAGTATCACCAGCATATACTGCAAAGATTGCTTTCTTTAATGTATCAAAATCTGAATCCTTTAATACATATCCATCACAACCTTCATCTAAAGCCTTAACTAAATACTCTACTTCTTTATGAATTGTCAAAATAACTACTTTACAAAGCATTTTCTGTTGCTTCATTATACTTAAAACTTGTAAGCCATCCAAGTTAGGCATATTAATATCTAATAGAACTACATTGGGCTTCGTCTTATTTGCTAAGTTTAAGCATTCATAACCGTCTCCTGCTTCACCAACGACCTGAATTTCATGGTCCATCTCAAGCAATTGAATAAGCCCCTCTCTGACCATTCTATGATCATCTGCTAGTAAAACGTTAACTGCCATAAAAACCCTCCCGTTTTTTACTTTATTGGTATTGTTATAGTAAATGAAGACCCCTTGTGATTAGAAAAACTTATCACCCCTTTAAGTAATTCAACACGTTCCCTTAACATCACCATACCAAAACCTGTTTTATTATATTTTACATGTCTTTGATTATCGAAATCAAATCCGATACCGTTATCTTTATGTTTAAGTACTATCTCATTGTTGGTTTTCTTAATACTGATATCGACCTTACTGCATTTAGAATGTTTAATTGAGTTACTAGTAAGTTCGTTTATAATTCGTAAAATACTTATTGCAATAATGTCGTCCACATTATCATCACCAATAAAGCTATAATTAAAAATAATATCGCTGGAATCTTTTAATTTAGAAATGCATTGATTACATGCAGCTTCAAATCCTAAATCCTTGACTTGTCCCATACGTAAATTTGAAATAATCTCTCTTAATTCGTTTATACAATCTTTAAGTGCTGTTCTTCTTGATTGTAATTCTAGCTTTGCTCTCTTTGCATCTTGTTCAATTAATTTAATAATAAATTCATCCTTATATGACAAAGCCGTCAATGTTTGTATTACTGTGTCATGAATATCTCGAGAAATTCGTTCTCTTTCAAATTCTATACTTCTAAGTATATCTTTAGAGATTTCTGTAGTACTATCATTATCCTGTAAATCATCGTCATTGATTATATGATCTAAATTTTCTATCTTTTGCTCTATTAACTTCAACCGATCCTTATAAGCAATGTCCTCTGATAGGATTTCCTCTTTTGTTTTATTTAATGTTTCAAGTTTGATTGCTAGTTCATCGTCAAAATTGGTGGAATGAAAAGCATAATCATCTTTTCCCATTTTTTCCTTAAGCTCAGATATCTCTTTATCAATAGAGACAAGTTTAGAGTTACCAAGTTGAATATCATTTTCTAATTCTAGTTTCTCAAGCTGCCAATATCTGAATTCTTCTTCAATAAACTCCTGTGCCTTTTCTCTATTATACATATTTGCTCCAATACTTAATAAACAAAAGATTTAATATATGGTACCTACACGTTCTATAGTACCATAAAAATAGTAAAAATGTAGTTGTTTTTTGCACTTTTTACTACTACCATAAAAATTTTAACCTATTTTGGACTAGAAATAAAGTACTTTTTTACTATTTATATAATACTTGAGTAATTTAGATTTTAAATTTGTATTTTGAAATTATTGTTTGATAGTTAGTCTTTATTAGACTATAATATTATATAAGAAAATACTAATTATTTAGTAATTCGGAGGTAATATATGAATAAATGGCAAAAGCTCGGTCTTTTTGCAGGTGTCTGTACAGCCGTTCTTACAACAGCACACCTTATAAATAAACTTATCTTTAGTACAGCAACATCGAAGGGCATCACAGATAAACGTATTAACTCATGTTATCCTTGGAAATTTGGCAATATCAGCTATAGTGTACAGGGATCTGGGAAACCAGTTTTATTAATTCATGATTTAAGTTCCTTTAGTTCATCATATGAATGGGATAATGTTATAGATATTCTCGCAGAAAAGCATACTGTTTATGCAATCGATTTACTTGGATGTGGAAACTCTGACAAGCCAAATCTTACATATACAACTTATATGTACACACAGCTTGTAGCAGACTTTATTAACAATGTTATTACCAAAAAGACTGATGTTATCGCAACTTCAGCATCTGCTCCAATTGCAGTTGCTAGTGCCTTTAACAACAAGGACATCATTAATAACATCATTTTAGTAAGTCCAGAATCAATTAAAACAGCGATGTTAACACCAACTAAGCAGTCTAAGATAACAAGAATTATTCTTGAGACACCTATTATTGGTACTTTAGTTTACAATATTTGTGCTAGTAAAGGTTCTATTAACAATACAATGGCTAATCACATTTTCGCAAAGGGTGAAGTTCCAAGTGACTTCCTTGACGCTTATTATGAATCATCACATTTACAGGGCGCAGCAAGCAAGCACCTCTACACAAGTAAGGAGTGCCACTACACAACTGTTGCCATTGCTAGACTTTTAGCTTCTGTGGATAATAGTATCTACATTATCGGTGGTGAACTTGATAATAATGCAAATGTTATCGAAGAATATACTGATTTAAATCCAGCCATTGAAACTTACTTTATTCCTAATGCAAAAAAACTTCCTCAGGTTGAAGAACCAGAAGAATTTGCAAAGCAGGTTGATATTTTCTTAGCTTAATAAAAGCTAATAGAACTAAATAATTTTGTAAAAAACCCTGAAACCACACAATCACAGTTGGTTTCAGGGTTTTGTTTATTTATGAAAGTGGCTCCTTTGTAGGAAGTCCAGCCTTTCTTGGATACTTTTTTGATGTTTCTTTAACCTTCTTTATAAGGACTAAAGATCTGTCTATATCTGTATTTGGTAATCTAAATTTAGTGATTTTTTCAAGCTGTCCACCTAGTAATTTAATGGCTTTCTTTGCATTTTCAGCTTCTTCATCAATCTCTCCAGACTTCATAGCTACAAAATAGCCACCTAGTTTAACATAAGGTAAATTGTACTCTGCAAGGGATGATAAATTAGCAACGGCACGAGAAATCGCAATATCAAACTGCTCTCTTAATTCCTTGTTTCGTCCGCCATCTTCGGCTCTACTGTGGATAGTCTTAATATTTTCAAGACCTAATTTATTAATTACCTCGTCTAAGAACTTAATTCTTTTATTAAGAGAATCAAGTAGGACAACGTCTACATTAGGAAATGCTATCTTTATAGGAAGGCCAGGAAAACCAGCCCCTGTACCAACATCTATAAGCCTTATCTTATCTGACGTAATAAGTTTGTTTGGATCAAGCACTAAGCTATCTACAAAATGCTTTAATAAAACCTCATCATATTCTGTTATACCTGTTAGGTTCATGAATTCGTTCCATTCAACAAGTGTCTCATAATACTGATTGAACTGCTCTAACTGCTTTGAATCGATTTCAACACCTAATTCTTTAAGATTATCTATAAAAAGCATTTCTTCTTTTTTCATTATGCTTAATCCTTTCTACTTTGCAAGATTGCGTCTGTATGACTCTAAATAAACCAATAATACAGAGATATCTGCAGGTGATACACCTGAAATTCTTGAAGCCTGGCCAATTGAACGAGGCTTGAATTTATCTAGCTTCTGCATAGCTTCTTTTCTAAGACCTGAAATAGCAAAATAATCTAATTCTTCAGGAATCATCTTACCTTCAAGCTTTTTAAAATGCTCAACCTGTCTTAACTGACGGCTAATATAACCTTCATACTTAAGATTGATATTAACCTGTTCCTGAACATCCCAAGGAAGTTCTGGTCTATGCTTATCAATTGGAGCTAATACTTCGTAATTTAACTCTGGACGTCTAATTAATTCTGCAAGGGTTACACCTGTTGTAAGTTCTGTTGATCCGTTTTCCACAAGAACCTTCTGAACTTCTTCACTTGTCCCCACATTTACAGTTTTTACACGTTCAATTTCTTCATCTATGAGTCTAATCTTCTCATTTAACTTATTCATACGCTCATCACTAATTAAACCAATCTTGTGACCATACTTTGTTAAACGTATATCTGCATTATCCTGTCTTAAAACAAGTCTGTATTCTGCTCTACTTGTCATCATTCTGTATGGTTCAGATGTTTCCTTAGTTACTAAGTCATCTATTAATACACCAATGTAACTCTCTGATCTATCAAGAATTAATGGCTCTTCTTTCTTTACATAAAGCGCTGCATTTATACCAGCAATAATACCCTGTGCTGCAGCTTCTTCATAACCTGAACTACCATTAAACTGACCACCAGCAAATAAACCGCTAATCTTCTTAAATTCAAGAGAAGACTTTAACTGAATTGCGCTGATACAGTCATATTCGATAGCGTAGGCATTACGTACGATTTTTACATTTTCAAGGCCAGGAACAGTTCTATACATAGCATACTGAACGTCTTCTGGAAGGGAACTACTCATACCGCCAAGATACATCTCGTTAGTGTAGAGACCCTCTGGCTCAACGAATACCTGATGTCTGTCCTTGTCTGCAAATCTAACTACCTTATCCTCAATTGATGGGCAATATCTAGGTCCTACACCGTGGATATTTCCTGAATAAAGTGGTGATCTATCAAGGTTATCTCTAATAATTTTGTGAGTCTCCTCGTTAGTATATGTCAACCAGCATGAAACCTGTTCTTTCTGGATTGATTCAGGATCTGTTGTGAATGAAAATGGAACAACTCTTTCATCGCCAAACTGCTCCGCCATCTTAGAAAAGTCGATAGAACGCTTATCTACTCTAGCTGGAGTACCTGTCTTAAATCTTCTAACTTCAATTCCGTTATCAATTAAGCTCTGTGTCAAATGATTTGCTGCCTGAAGGCCGTTAGGGCCTGTATATTGGCTTACATCGCCATAAATACATCTAGCCTTTAAATATACGCCAGTACATAAAACTACTGCCTTAGCGAAATATTCAGCGCCAGAAACTGTCTTAACACCAGCGATAACACCATCATTTACCATGATTTCAGAAACCTCGCCCTGTCTTACTGTTAAATTATCAGTATTCTCAAGCACCTGTCTCATATGTCTTGTGTAGTCCTGCTTATCAGCCTGTGCACGTAATGAGTGAACAGCAGGACCCTTTGAAGCGTTAAGCATCTTTGATTGTATAAATGTAGCATCGATGTTCTTACCCATTTCGCCGCCTAAGGCATCAATTTCTCTAACAAGATGTCCCTTAGAACTACCACCGATATTAGGGTTACATGGCATCATAGCGATACTGTCTACACTTACTGTAAACACGATTGTATTTAAACCCATTCTGGCACTTGCAAGGGCTGCCTCACAGCCTGCATGACCTGCACCAACAACTACTACGTCATATTCTTCTTTAATATTATGCATGATAACTTCCTCGATTCTTACATTTACTTACCCATACAGAATCTTTCAAATATTCTGTTTGCCAAATCATCTTCTACTTCTTCACCAACAATTAAACCAAGCTTTTCATAAGCAGTCATAAGGTCAATTGTAAGAAAATCCTCACTTACCTCTGCTTCAATTCCCTGCTTTACAAGCTCTAAACTTGCAACTGCTTCAGTTAATAATTGTTTGTGTCTTGCACTAGTTATGTAGACTTCATCATTTACTTGAATGTTGCCATTAAAGAACATTTCCTTAATCTCATCCTCAAGATTATCAATACCAATCTCCTCTTTTGCTGAGATTGAAACTAACCTAGCATTAGGCAAATGTTTCATAATATCTTCTTTAGAAACAACCATCTCAAGATCAATCTTATTTAGAAGAACTAAAACCTTCTTATCCTTTATTAAGGACATAATTTCAAAATCATTATCATCTAAATCACGTGTTGAATCCACAACATAAATAACCAAATCTGCATCCACTGCGTACTTCTTAGCTTTCTGCACACCAATGTTTTCCACAATGTCATCTGTCTTTCTAATTCCTGCTGTATCCACAAGATTTAGAGTGATTCCAGATAGGTTAATTGACTCCTCAAGCACATCTCTTGTAGTGCCCTCAATGTCAGTAACTATGGCCCTTTCAGCCCTTGCAAGGACATTGAGAAGTGATGACTTACCAGCATTAGTTTTACCCAATATTACAGTGCTAATACCATCATGTATAATGCGCCCATTTTCAAAGGTTTTCAACAGTTTATTCACATTATCCACAAGGTTATCCACATCTTTTGTCATCTTATCTACATTATCATTAATATCAATATGTTCTGGATCATCTAGTGCAGCCTCAATAAAAGCCACATTATTTAAGATAATCTCTCTATATCCTTTAATCTTTTCAGATAATTTTCCATTTAATTGCTTTACAGAGGACTTTAATGCTAAGTCATTCTTAGCATTAATAATATCAATTACGGCCTCAGCTTGAGATAAATCAATACGTCCATTTAAGAAGGCACGCTTTGTAAACTCGCCTGGTTCTGCTAGTCTTGCACCACTCTTTAGGACTATCTCTAAAATCCTTTTTGTTACAAGTATTCCACCGTGACAATCAATTTCAACAATGTCCTCACGTGTATATGTATTAGGAGCTTTCATTACAATAACTAGCACTTCATCTATTAGTTTATCCTCATAGACGATATTGCCATAATGAACTGTATGAGAAGCTACATTTTTCAATTTAATATTCTTTTTTGACAAAAATAAGCTATCAACTATATCGATTGCTTCACTTCCGCTTACTCTTATTATACTAATTCCTCCACTAGACATGGTGCTAGTAGAGATAGCAGCTATTGTATCAACCATAACTTTCCTCTTAATCTTAACTCATTCTTAAGTCTAATCAACAAGACTTAATTTAACCTATATCTTTACAAAATACAAGACAAGATGAGTGAATATTGTCTCACCCATCTTGTCTGTAATAAACATGTTTTATACAAATTAATATCTGTTGTTATATCTATTATTGTTGTCTCTTCTATTGTTATATCTGTTATAGCTATTAGCATTAGCTGGCTTTTCCTTATCAAGGAATACAACAACATGTCTAAATGGCTCTTCGCCTTCAGACTTTGTAGAAACAAACTTATCATTCTGAAGAGTTGAATGAATAATTCTTCTCTCATATGGATTCATTGGCTCTAATGAAACAGCACGTCTGCTTCTCTTAACCTTATATGCAATATTCTTTGCAAGGGATTCAAGAGTTTCCTTACGTCTATTTCTATAGTTTTCTGTATCGATCTTAATACGAACGTACTTTTCCTTACCCTTATTAACAACAAGGCTTGTAAGGTACTGGATAGAATCAAGTGTCTGACCTCTCTTACCGATTAAAACACCCATTCCTTCACCAAGAAGTTCAACATTAACGCTTTCTTCAACTTCGTCAAATGAAATCTTAACATCAACATCCATATTCATTGCCTTAAACATATTGTTAAGGAATGTAGAAATTCTTCTTTCAATTTCTTCGTTAGAAAGTGTAGCCTTAGTCTCTGTCTTAACTTCAGCTGTTGCTTCTGCCTTAGCTTCTACAACTTCTTCAGCCTTAGGAGCTTCTGAAACCACTGTTTCTTCCTTTACAGGAGCTGCTTCTTCAAGAATTGCTGGCTTATGACCCTTTTTCCAAGCCTTAATTCTAGCATCCTTAGAACCAATTCCTAAGAAACCATTGCTACCCTTTTCAACAACATCATATTCAATATCATCACTAGTTGTGCCAAGCTCTAAACAAGCATTAGTAATAGCCTCTTCTAGTGACTTTCCTGTAACTTCAACAAAATCCATTACTTTTTCCCTCTCTTCTATATTTATTTTATTTGTGATTATAACTACTTCTTATTGCTTTCGTTATACTCTGAAACCATATTAGCTTTTGATGCTAAAGAACCAGCCTTAGAATGTTTAACATTCTTTGCTGCAGCCTTTAAATCAGCAATCTTCTTATCGTTAGCATCTTTCTTTGCCTGTAAATTACGTACTCTATCTTCAGTAGTTACCTTCTTAGCACTAACCTTAGCATTCTTAGTTATTGTTTCAGCAGGTAAGCCCTGTTTAGCTCTCTTCTTATTACGCTTTTCAATGTTCTTTTGAACAATAGCATCTGTACCAATCTTATCATAATATCTGTTGATGCAAATGTACATAATAGTCTGAATTACAGCTGTAGCAATCCAATATAAACCAAGACCTGCAGGTACTGAGATTGCAATGAAAGCAGACATAATTGGCATAAATAATGTCATCATCTTCATTGATGCTGCTGCTGGGTTATCATCATCAGTAGCCTGAGACATACCAGCCTGTGAAACCTTAACACTAATAAACTGTGTTACACCTGCTAAAATAGGTATTAAAATTGGTAAACTTAGTGAAAAGCCAGGTGCCTGAGACATATTAACACCTAAAAATGTGTTAACCTGCTTAATTTTATCGTAATTTTCTGTAATTAAAGAAGCCATTGAAGGAAAAGCATCCTTTAACTGATTCCACTGATCAGCTGAAAAACTGTTTAATCCAACAATTGCAGCCTTTGTTGAAGACCAATCCACATTGCTAGCAATACTTGATAATGTATCCTGATAACCATCAATACTTGAAAGTCCAGTTGAACCATTACCTAAGATATTAGTAAATAATACCTTAATTGATGAAATATAAAGAGGTATCTTCTGGAATACCTGATATAATGCAAATAAAATAGGCATCTGAATTAATAACTGAACACATGAGCCCCACTGTGAAACACCGTATTTCTCATATACAGCCTTTGTTTCAGCCTGCATCTTTAACATTGCATCTTGGTCGCCACGCTTATCCTTATATTTATTCTGAATCTCTTTGATTTCAGGATTCATAATAGAAGTAAGCTTTGACATCTTCTGCTGCTTTACTGTTAGTGGTAACATTAAAAGCTTAACCAATAATGTGAAAACAACAATTGCTATAGCAACATTTCCAATACCAATAACATCTAGACCCTTATATAAAATGTCAAGAATGGCACCTAAAAATGTAGCTATAGGTTGAATTATGTTATTCATTCTTTACTTTTTCCTCCCTGTTTACGATGAAATCTCTTACGCCACTGGTATTTACCAACTGGGACTGGATCAAATCCAGCTCTAACAAAAGGATTGCATCTAAGTATTCTTTTGAAAGCCAACCACCCACCTAAGATAACTCCATACATCTCAACCGCCTCCATAGCGTATTGAGAACATGTGGGAATATAAGCACACATCTTTCCACCCTTATAAGGCGAAATTGCAAGCTGATAGAAACGAATCAGCTTTAAAACTATCTTTTTACCTATATTCTTCACTTGTAACTTCCTTACAACTACTTATATATTCTATGTAGTCTTAATAAATGTATCATTGACTCCGCTGTTTCTTTATAACCCTTATCTTTAAGATTAGCTCTAGCTACAACTACATAGTCATAACCATCGGGTATGTGATCAGTATTAAGACGAAAAGCCTCCCTAATCAATCTAGCTAACCTGTGTCGGACAATACTATTCCCGACTTTTTTGCTCACAGATACACCAAGTTTTTTCGTATCCGTTCCGTTCTTTCTTATATACATAATCAAATTTCTATTAGCCATAGAAACTCTATTATCGTATACATTCTTAAATTCAATATTACTTCTTAATGTTTCGAAATCCTTGTACTTCATAAACACCCTACCAAACTATTCTTTTATTCTTCATTATTATAAATCTAATTGCCTAAGATTTAAAATCAATCTTAGAAAATATAAATAAAAAAGGACCTTCTAATAAGAAGGTCCAATAAAGCTATTAAGCTGAAAGATTCTTTCTGCCCTTTGCTCTTCTTGCTGCTAAAACTTTTCTTCCGCCTGCGCTGCTCATTCTTGCTCTGAAACCATGAACCTTAGCTCTCTGTCTTGTTTTTGGCTGAAATGTCATCTTCATACTATATACACCTCCTTTATTACCACTTTATGTATATGGTAGGAATAATTTATCTTGTAAAAATTCAAAACATCCCTCTAATTATATTTATTCGATAGATGAAAGTCAAGTAATTCAAAATCGAAAAAGCTATAATTTTGACAAATCCCCACTAATCCACAATTTATACAAAGTTATGCACATTTTGTTGATAACTTGTGGATAAGTGTGGATTTGTATCTGAATAACTGTGTGTAAATCTAAAGAATCCCCTATTCAAGCGCCTTTGGACTGTGTGTAATTTATCCACAGCTACGTTAATAGTTGCATTTTATCAACTATTAGCTAAAGTTTTCCACAATCTAAATTGTGGAATTTGTGGAGAAATCCACAAAGCCCCTAACCGTGCGGGTTTCATATCTATAATATAGATTACTAAGAATAGTTAGAGCCATTTTTATTAAAAATGTTACTCCTTTTTAAAGGCTACTCAAATCCTTATTTCTTGAAAAATCCACTTAAATGATGTATTATGTTATGGAATGTGTTTTTAGTGGAAATCTACCTAAATTATAGCTATTTAGGGCTAATTACATTTTCAAAATCCGCAATATAGATAAAGAGTGCTTTATATGATTGGCTAAAGACTGACTTTTACACAAGCTGTTTTTACTTATTATATAAGGTAGACATTTTTTATTTACTTAGAATTTTCTTCTTTATCTATAACTAACTATTTGGAGTAATAAATATGGAAGAATTAATGAGTAAGTGGGAGGAAATACTTACCACATTTAAAGAACAACATGATATTCCTGACGTTTCTTTCAAGACATGGATTGTACCAATTCAGCCATATTCTGTTGATGGTGATAATATAACTTTAGTTTATTGCAATAAGAAAGATCAATCATCATCATCTGCTGATTTAGGTATATCTTACATTGAAAAGAAATATCTAAGTTTATTAGAGGCAACTACAAGCGAAGTGCTTAATAGAATTTGCCATCTAAGATTAATCTCTGATGCAGAAAAGAAGAAGGAAGAAACAAGAAAGACTTCTAATTCTTCTAATAATATTGCTATTCAGAATCTTAATCCAGCTTATGTTTTTGATACTTTTGTCATTGGTAATAACAACAACCTAGCTCATGCTGCATCTCTTGCAGTAGCTGAGACACCAGGCCAAGTGTATAACCCACTATTTATCTATGGTGGTGTTGGACTTGGAAAGACTCACCTTATGCAGGCGATTGCTCATTACATTATTGATAATGATCCAAGCAAGAAGGTATTGTATGTTACATCAGAAACATTCACTAATGAATTGATCGAATCAGTAAAAACTAATAAGAACTCAGAATTTAGAAATAAATATAGAAACATCGATGTTCTTCTTATCGATGATATTCAGTTTATTATAGGTAAGGAATCAACTCAGGAAGAGTTCTTCCATACTTTTAATGCGTTATACCAGGATGGAAAGCAGATCGTTATTTCTTCAGATAGACCTCCTAAGGAAATGGAGACATTATCTGACAGATTAAGAACTAGATTTGAGAGTGGTTTACCAGTAGATATTCAGATTCCTACTTATGAAACTAAGATGGCTATTATTAATAAGAAGGCCGAGACTCTCAAAATCGATTTACCAAACGATGTTAAGGACTATGTTGCTACTAATATAAAGTCAAGTATTAGAGAGCTAGAGGGTGCGCTTACTAAATTATCTGCATTTTCAAGACTTTCTCATACACCAATGACTGTTGAATTTGCAGAAACAACATTAAAAGACCTTATTTCACCAGATTCTAAAAAGGAAATTACACCTGAATACATCATTCAGATTGTTTCAGAGCATACACATGTATCTGCAGACGATATAATTTCCAAGAAAAGAAGCGCTGGTATTGCTTATGCAAGACAGATCGTTATGTATTTATGTAGAGAGATGACTTCAGCACCTCTTCAGGCCATCGGTAGTGCCTTAGGTGGACGTGACCATACAACGGTTATCCACGGTATTTCAAAGATGCAGGAAGAAGTTGCTAACAATCCTCAAACTAAGGAAACTGTTGATATTCTCATTAAAAAGATCAATCCAGATTGATTTTATTAACAAATACTCACAGGTTATCCACAGTTATCCACCGACTTATTAACAATTTGGGCTGTTTTTAGACAAATTTTTGATAACTATGTGGATAACTTGTTTATCAGATGTTACTTATATGTTGATTGAACTTTATAACTCATTTTAATGATTTTAATTAAATTTTTGACCGGGACTTATCCATAATTCATTCACATCAAAAATCGATCGTTTTAACACAGTTATCAAATTCAAGCAACCCAGTAGCAGTAAGGCTTCAACATATTTTTAAACTTTTCCACACTGCCTACTACTACGACTACGAAAATATATATATTTATATATGGCGACAGAGTCGCATTAATAACTGAAAGGAGTTTTACACATCATGAAATTAGTTTTTACAAAATCTAATTTAACTAAAGCAGTTAATATCGTAATGAAAGCTGTTCCTACTAGAACAACAATGACTATCCTTGAATGTATCTTAATTGATGCAACTACTAATGTTATTAAATTTACAGCTAACGATATGGAACTTGGTATCGAGACTATCGTTGAGGGTGACATTATTGAAAAAGGTAAAGTAGCTTTAGATGCTAAGTTTTTCTCTGAATTTATTAGAAAACTTCCTGATAATGAAATAACATTAGAAACAGACAATAATTTCGTTGCTACTATTGAATGTGAGAACACAAAGATTAATATTGCAGGTAAGTCTGGTGAAGATTTTTCATATCTTCCAGCTATTGTTAAAGAAAAGAAGATTACATTATCTCAGTTTAGCTTAAGAGAAGTAATCAATCAGACACTTTTCTCTATATCTATGTTAGATAATAATAAATTAATGACAGGTGAATTATTTGAAGTATCAGATAATAAGCTTAAGGTTGTTGGTCTTGATGGACATAGAATTGCTATTCGTAATGTAACTTTAGAGGAACACTACAATACAATTAAGGCTATTGTTCCAGGTAAGACATTATCAGAAATTAGTAAGATTTTATCTACTGATGCAGAAGCTATGGTAAATGTTTACTTTACTAATAATCATATTCTTTTCGAATTCGATAATACATTAGTAGTTTCAAGATTAATTGAAGGTGATTACTTCAAGATTGATCAGATGTTATCTAATGATTACGAAACTAAGATTACTATTAACAAAAAGGAATTCTTAGAATCAATAGATAGAGCTAACTTATTCATCAAGGAAAGTGATAAGAAGCCAATCATTATCAGCATCCAGGATGGTTCCCTTAAGGTAAATGTTAAGTCAGCTATCGGTAACTTTGATGAGAACATCGAAATCAATAAAGACGGTAAGGACATTATGATTGGTTTCAATCCTAAATTCCTTATTGATGCATTAAGAGTAATCGATGATGAAACAGTAGATATTTACTTAGTTAATCCAAAGTCTCCTTGCTTTATTAGAGATAAGGAGCAGAATTATGTTTATTTAATTCTTCCAGTTAATTTTGTAGCTTAATACCGGTTAAATTTAGATTTAACTTAGTATTTTTGTTAGATATTTTTAAAATATACTTCTCTTGAGACTGTGTCGCTAAAACGATACATTTTCAAGAGAATATAGATAAATCATAGGTTAGAAGGTAAAGTATGGAAGTAGTTCAATTAAGAGATGAGTTTATTAAACTTGGTCAGGCTTTAAAACTTGCAGGTTTAGTAGAGTCAGGAGTAGAAGCAAAGATTGTTATTCAGGATGGCCAGGTAAAGTTAAATGGTAACGTTGAAACTCAGCGTGGCAAGAAGCTTTACGATGGTGATGTAGTTGAATACAACAATCAGCAGTTTACTATTAAAGCTAATAATTAATAATAAGATTTAAGCAGGTGCAAAGTGGTTGTAGAATCAATTGATTTAAAGAATTTCAGAAATTATGAAATTTTAAATATTAATTTCGATAGCAATGTTAATATTATTTATGGCGATAATGCTCAGGGTAAGACTAACATTTTAGAATCCCTTTATCTTTGTTCAACCTCAAAGTCACATAGAGGAAGTAAGGATAAAGAAATTATTAAGCTTGGTACAAGCGAAGCTCATATTAAAGTGAATGTTAAGAAAAACGGCATAAACTATCGTATCGATATGCACCTTAAGCATGGAAAATCTAAAGGAATTGCAATAAATGGAATTCCAATAAGGAAAGCTGTGGAATTATTTGGTATAATTAACATAGTGCTTTTCTCTCCGGAGGATTTAAATATTATTAAAAATGGTCCTAGCGAGAGAAGAAGGTTCATGGATATGGAACTTAGCCAGTTGGATAAAATCTATCTAAGTAACCTTGTTAATTACAACAAAGTAGTTAATCAGCGAAACAAACTTTTAAAAGATATATCCTTTAATCCATCAAAAGAATCCCTAGAGACACTGGATATTTGGGATATACAATTAGTAAAGTTTGGTAAAGAGATAATAAAGGGAAGAGTAAGATTTATTAATCAGCTAAACGAAATTGTTGCTGATATTCATAGTAAGCTTACTGGTGGTAAGGAAAAGCTTGAAATCAAGTATATTCCTAATGTTTCAGAAGATAATTTTTATGAAAATGTATCTGAGAGTCGAGACAGAGACCTAAGATATAAAGTTACTAATGTTGGACCTCATAAAGACGACTTAGTTTTTTATATCAATGGACAGGATGTTAGAAAGTTTGGCTCCCAGGGACAGCAAAGAACAGCAGCCCTTTCCCTAAAACTATCAGAAATTGAACTAGTTAAGATAATCATCAAGGATACACCGATACTTTTACTAGATGATGTTTTATCTGAATTAGATAGCAATCGACAAAATTTTCTTATTAACAGCATAGGTGATATTCAAACAATTATTACCTGTACAGGTCTAGACGAATTTATCAATTCAAGAATAGACGTTAATAAGATATTTAGAGTTGTTAACGGTCAGGTTTTTGACTACAAGGAAGAAGACTAAGACCTATAAATTGATAAATTAAAGTAGTACATAGAAGGAGGAATCATAGTGGCAGAGCAGAATTATGGTGGAGATCAAATCCAAGTTTTGGAAGGTCTCGAGGCTGTAAGAAAAAGACCAGGTATGTATATTGGAACTACATCTGGAAGAGGACTTCATCATCTAGTATATGAGATAGTAGATAATGCAGTTGATGAGGCACTAGCAGGATACTGTGATACAATTAATGTTTTCATAAATTCAGATAATTCAATAACAGTAGTAGATAATGGTCGAGGAGTTCCTGTAGATATTAATCATAAGACAGGAAGACCAGCGATTGAGGTAGTTTATACAGTTCTTCATGCTGGCGGAAAATTCGGCGGTGGCGGATACAAAGTATCCGGCGGTCTACACGGTGTAGGTGCATCTGTAGTTAATGCTTTGTCATGTTGGCTCGAAGTTCAGGTTAAGAGAAATGGACATATCTATCAGCAAAGATACGAAAGAGGTCACATTTGCTATGATCTTAAGATTGTTGGTGATTGCCCAGTTGAAGAAACAGGAACTAAAGTTACATTCCTTCCTGATCCTGAAATTTTCCAGGAAACAACAGAATATGATTTTGATATTTTAAAGCAAAGACTTAGAGAAATGGCCTTTTTAACAAAGGGTATCAAGATTGTTTTATCTGATTTACGTGAAGGTAAAGAACGTGAAATGACTTTCCACTATGAAGGTGGTATTAAGGAGTTTGTTGCTTACTTAAACAAGAGTAAGGACACACTTTACGAACAAATTATTTATTGCGAAGGCGTTAAAGACAAGGTTCAGGTGGAAGTTGCCTTCCAGCACAACGATGGATTTAACGAAGTTTGCGATTCATTTGTAAATAATATTAAGACTCCTGAAGGTGGTACTCACCTTACAGGTTTTAGAAATGCCTTAACTAAGACATTTAATGACTATGCAAGAACAGCTAAAATCCTTAAGGATTCTGATCCTCAGTTATCTGGTGATGATATTCGTGAAGGTTTAACTGCTATTGTTTCAGTTAAAATTGAAGATCCTCAGTTTGAAGGTCAGACTAAGCAGAAGTTAGGAAACTCTGTTGCAAGAGGTGCGGTGGATAGTATTGTAAGTGAGCAGCTTACTTACTTCCTTGAGCAGAATCCACAGGTTGCTAAGTCAATTTGTGAAAAATCTTTACTTGCACAGCGTGCAAGAGAAGCTGCAAGAAAGGCTAGAGATTTAACAAGAAGAAAGACAGCTCTTGAGAGTACTTCACTTCCAGGTAAATTAGCTGATTGTTCAGATAAGGATCCTAAGAATTGTGAAATTTACATCGTTGAGGGTGATTCAGCCGGTGGTTCAGCTAAAACTGCTAGAAGTAGAGCAACACAGGCTATCCTACCACTAAGAGGTAAGATCCTTAACGTTGAGAAAGCAAGACTTGATAGAATTTTAGGAAATGCAGAAATTAAGGCAATGATTACTGCATTTGGTACAGGTATTCATGAAGACTTTGATATTTCTAAACTTAGATATCACAAGATTATTATCATGACTGATGCCGATGTTGATGGTGCTCATATTGCAACATTACTTTTAACATTCCTTTACAGATTTATGCCAGAACTTATTAGACAAGGTCATGTTTATCTTGCTCAACCGCCTCTTTATAAGATTGAGAAGAATAAGAAGGTTTGGTATGCCTATAATGATGACGAATTAAACAAGATTATGACAGAAATTGGCCGTGACCAGTCTAATAAGGTTCAAAGATATAAGGGTCTAGGTGAAATGGATGCTGAACAGTTATGGGAAACAACTATGGATCCAGAAAAGAGAATACTTTTAAGAGTTGGAATGGAAGATGATGATGAATCAGAACTTGATGTAACATTCTCAACACTTATGGGTGACAAGGTAGAACCAAGACGTGAATTTATCGAGGCTAACGCTAAGTACGTAAAGAACTTAGATATCTAGTAACTTAAAATATATACATGAATTACTATAAATTCTAGAAAGGACATAAAATAATGGATGAGCATATCTTTGATAAAGTTCAAGAAGTAGATATGAATAAAACGATGCAGAATTACTACATCGATTATGCCATGAGTGTTATCGCATCTAGAGCTTTACCCGATGTAAGAGATGGGTTAAAACCAGTACAAAGACGAATTTTGTATTCAATGATAGAGTTAAATAATGGACCTGACAAGCCACACAGAAAATGTGCGCGTATTGTCGGTGATACAATGGGTAAATATCACCCACACGGTGATTCTTCAATTTACGAAGCCTTAGTTAAGTTAGCTCAGGAATTCAATACAAGATATCCTTTAGTTGATGGACATGGTAACTTTGGTTCAGTGGATGGCGATGGCGCCGCAGCTATGCGATACACTGAAGCTAGACTTAGTAAAATCTCTATGGAAATGACTAGAGATTTAAACAAGGATACTGTAGATTTTATCCCTAACTTTGATGAGACAGAAAAAGAGCCAACAGTATTACCATCAAGATACCCAAACCTTTTAGTTAACGGTACTTCAGGTATTGCTGTAGGTATGGCCACTAATATTCCTCCTCACAATTTAAGAGAAGTAGTAGCTGCTGTAGTAAAGATGATAGATAATAAGATTTTAGAAGATAGAGATACCTCTATGGAAGAAATCTTAGAAATAGTAAAGGGCCCTGATTTCCCAACTGGTGGTACAATCATTGGTAAGTTAGGAATCGAAGAGGCTTATAGAACAGGACGTGCAAAGCTTAAAGTACGTGCCGTTACTAATATTGAGCCAATGCAAAATGGTAAGAATAGAATTGTTGTATCAGAATTACCATACATGGTAAACAAGGCTAAGCTTATTGAGAAAATTGCAGAATTAGTAAGAGATAAGAGAATTGACGGTATTACAGATTTACGTGATGAGTCAGATAGAGAAGGTATGAGAATTGCCATCGAACTTAGACGTGATGTAAATCCTAATATCATCTTAAATCAGTTATATAAGCATACTCAGTTACAGGATACATTTGGTGTAATCATGCTTGCTCTTGTAAATAACGAACCTAAGGTTTTAAATTTACATGATATGTTATTCTATTACTTACTTCACCAGGAAGAAGTAATAACAAGAAGAACACAGTATGATTTAAACAAGGCTGAGGAAAGAGCACACATTTTAGAAGGTTTAATGGTTGCCCTCGACAATATCGATAGAGTCATTGCAATTATTAGAGGTTCTGCAAATGTAACAATTGCCAAGGAAGGCTTAATTAAAGAATTTGCTTTAACAGAAGCTCAGGCTCAGGCAATTGTAGATATGAGACTTCGTGCTCTTACAGGCTTAGAGCGTGATAAGATCGAAGCTGAGTTAAAAGAACTTCATGAAAAGATTGCAGAATACAAGGCAATTCTTGGAGATAAGAAGTTATTACTTGGCGTTATTAAGACAGAAATTCAGGAAATCGCTAATAAGTACGGTGATGATAGAAGAACATCTATCGGATTTGATGAATTCGATTTATCAATGGAAGACCTTATTCCAGATGAGCCATGCATTATTACAAGAACTAACTTAGGCTATGTAAAGCGTATGACTCCAGATAATTTCAAGTCTCAGAACAGAGGCGGTAAGGGAATTAAGGGAATGCAGACAATTGATGAAGATTATATTGAAGATTTATTCATGACAACATCTCATCATACACTTACATTCTTTACTAATAAGGGTCGTGCTTATAAGTTAAAGGCATACGAGATTCCAGAATCTTCAAGAACTTCAAGAGGTACAGCAGTAATTAACCTTTTACAGTTACAGCCAGGTGAGACAATCACTGCAGTTGTACCAGTTAAGGTTGAGAAGTTACAGGATAAGGATTACCTCTTTATGGCAACTAAGAATGGTATTGTTAAGAAAACACCAGTTAGAGAATTTGCCAATATTAGAAAGACAGGAATTCAGGCTATTAATTTACGAGATGACGATGAGTTAATCGAAGTTAAATTAACAGATGATAATACAGAAGCCCTCATGGTTACTAAGTTTGGTCAGTGTATCAGATTTAAGATTACAGACGTAAGACCAACAGGACGTTCAGCAATGGGTGTCATTGGTATGAACCTTAATGACCAGGATGAAGTTATTGGCGTTCAGCTCAATAGCCAGGGTAGTGAAATGCTTATCGTATCTGAAAATGGTATGGGTAAGAGAACTGATATCGAAGAATATGCTGTACAGCATAGAGGCGGTAAAGGTGTTAAGTGCTACAAGATTACTGAGAAGACAGGTAATGTTGTAGGTGCAAAGGCTGTAGATGAGAATAGAGAAATCATGTTAATCACTACAGAAGGTATTATTATTAGACTTAAGTGTTCAGATATTTCTAAGCTTAAGAGAATTACATCAGGTGTTAAGTTAATTAACTTAGATGATGGTGTAAATGTAGCTTCACTAGCTAAGGTAAGACAGAAGCCAGCTAATGAATCAGGTGATGATGTTGAAGGATTTGAATCAGAAGAAGCTGATGATGAAGAAATTTTAAAGCCAGTAGAATCTGCAACTGATACAACAGAGACTGAAGCAGCTAGCGAATTAGATAATTCCCTTGATGAATTATTAGATAGAGCTAAGGAAGATCAAGAAGACGAAGAATAATTTAAGTTAAATTGTGATTTAACTCATAGTTTCTAAATAAAAACCCCGCTAGTTTAAACTAGTGGGGTTTTTTAATACTTATATTAAATTCTATACTTTTTCAACATATTAAGATCCTATAAGCCATATTTGTTGATAACATAGGCGCAGATCTTAGCCATAAGACGATAATTGTGGATATTATTAGTATCCCAGGTAATTCTTATCTTAGTTGCTTCAATTGATAAAATGTATCTATGATTATACTTATCCTTAAACTTGATATGAATAAAAGCCTGAACTCCTTGCTTTTTAAGTGGTTCATAGACAGCCGGCGCATGATTGTTAAGAATTGAAATATTATTAATCAACAATACATTGTCATATTGATAAATACTGTTTAAGTCCTCATCAAGAATATAACTTGAACAGGCCTCAATGACCTCTCTATCAAAATTATTTCGACTAGCAATATGAACAGGTCTAGCATTTTCATCATAAATTATAACTCTCTGGAAATTTTGAATATAACTAAAGGCATCAAGAACCTCCTGGATTCCGACTTCCTCATCATCAGTTAACTTAGCAAAAAGCTTACATAAAACCTCGCTAAGATTTAAATTGTTACGACCATCAATATTTAAATCATGATTAGTAGCAGAATCCTGCTTAATTTCCTCCAAAGACTTAAGTCTTGCAGGTGTATAAATAATATATCTGTTTCGACCAAGGTCCTTAGCAACATACAAACAATAATCTGCGATGGTAAATAAATCTGTATAGTTATCAGCATCCTTAGGATAACAGGCACAGCCAATAGATAGTGAAACCACTGGTTTTCCCTCATCATTAGGAGCATAAGTTGCGTTTACAATATTCTTTAAACTACGTAAAATTTCTCTAGTTTTTTCCTCGTTATAACCATTATGAAGAACAACGAAAAATTCATCACCACCGAAACGTCCTACAATTCCGGCATTTCCAACCTGTTGCTTTATGATATCTGAAATGGAACGTAAAACCTCATCACCTTTTAAGTGACCAAGGCTATCGTTAACATTTTTAAAATAATCAATATCAATAATAGCAATTGTAGTACCTTCGCGGTGCTCAATATCTATCTGTTTTACAGCATAATTAGTAATTTCGTTTTTAGTTAATGTACCAGTTAATGAGTCAATCATTGGCTTATTAGTAGTTGTAGTAATCGCTCTAGTATTCTTATGAATAAAACCAGTAGCTCTTAAAAACTCGCCATTGTTATAAATTGACATACCTCTAACTTGTACAAGATCTTCCGAATTATCGTCATCGAAAATGTATTCAAAAGACGATTCTCCATTTTTAAGGGAAGATATCAATCTATTAGAATCTCCAGGAATTCTTTTTGAAAAATCCTCAAGAGATATAACCTCATAATCCCTGCCATCAATAGTTGGCTCATAAATTACAACATCCATCTTATCAGGATAGTAAACTAAAATCTTGTCATTATAAAGATTTAAAACATTGTAATCCACTGATTGATGTTTAATAAGCTGCATATGCTCATCAATCAGTTTGTTCATTTCAACACACTTAATAGCAATCTGGCTCTTGTTTGGACCAGGTGAAATTTTCATAATATAATCAAGTAAAGTTCCAATCTGTGAATACATTTTTATAATAAAATAAGATGAATCCTTACTTAAAACCTTGTATTTAAAAAGCTCAAGGTCACTTTCTCCAATAAATTTTTCAAAAGTAAAATAAAGTCGTTCACCCATAAAATTATAAAATTCAGAATCAGCAGAAAGAATATCAAAAGTTTCTGAATTAACTATTAAGTTGTGAATATAACTATCATTCATACTATAACCCACGTTGTAAATAAATTTACAATCCCCATTTTATTTCTACGCGTCAAAAGTATATCATATACCGATAAAAATTACTATTAAAGTATAGCTATTTTTAATTTAAACAGATATAATAATTAGCGTTATACTAGTCTGATAAGTTAGACTATTCTCATCTAGGAAGGAAAAAATTATGAGAGAAGTTAATGTATCATTAATTACACAGAATCTTAAGGAAATGTGTATCGAGGCGAATCATTTTTTAACACCAGATATGGCAAAGGTGTTTAATGAGGCTGTCGTTGAAGAAAAATCCCCACTCGGAAAGCAGGTTTTAAACCAGTTAAAAGAGAATTTACAAATCGCTGGAGACGAGATGATACCAATCTGCCAGGATACTGGAATGGCAGTAGTTTTCATAAACGTTGGACAAGACGTTCATCTAGTTGGCGGTGATATCACAGATGCAATCAATGAAGGTGTGCGCCAGGGTTACGTTGAAGGCTACCTTAGAAAATCCGTGGTAAAAGATCCAATTTACCGCGAGAACACTAAGGACAATACCCCAGCAATCATCCATTTTAATATAGTTCCAGGCGACAAGGTTGATATTACCGTCGCTCCAAAGGGCTTTGGTAGTGAGAACATGAGCCGCGTATTTATGCTAAAGCCAGCAGATGGAATCGAAGGTGTAAAGAATGCAATTCTAACAGCTGTTAAAGATGCCGGTCCTAACGCCTGTCCACCAATGGTTGTTGGCGTAGGTATTGGAGGAACTTTTGAAAAATGTGCACTCCTAGCAAAGAAGGCTCTAACTCGTGACCTAGACGAAGAGTCACCAATTGAATATGTTAGAGACCTAGAAAAAGAAATGCTAACAAAGATCAATAAACTAGGAATTGGCCCAGGAGGACTAGGCGGAACAAAGACTGCACTAGCAGTTAATATCGAAACCTATCCAACACATATCGCTGGCCTACCAGTAGGAATTAATATATGTTGCCACGTTAACAGACATTCTCACAGAGTATTATAATTATCAACCAAGCAATATGTTGATAAGAATTAAAAATGTGGATTAGATCGTAACATTTTCAAAATAATGTTGATAAAAGGAAGGATAAACATGGATAAATATATTAATGCCCCAATAAGCGACGAAGACGCAAAGAGTTTAAGAAGTGGTGATTATGTCTACATCACTGGAACAATTTATACAGCTAGAGACGCAGCCCATAAAAGAATGGCAGAATGTTTAGAGGCCAAAAAAGACTTGCCAATAAACCTTACTAATAATATTATATATTACATGGGTCCATCTCCAGCAAGAGAAGGAAGACCAATAGGTTCTGCTGGCCCAACAACAGCAAGTAGAATGGATAAGTATGCACCAGACCTATTAAACCTAGGATTAAAGGGAATGATAGGAAAGGGCAAAAGATCCCAGGCTGTTATTGATGCAATTGTAGCTAACAAAGCAGTATACTTTGCAGCAGTAGGTGGTGCAGGAGCAATTTTATCAAAATGTATCAAGTCATCAACAGTAATTGCCTATGATGATTTAGGTACAGAAGCTATCAGAAAACTAGAAGTTGAGAACTTCCCAGTAATTGTCGTAATCGATAGTGAAGGAAACAACCTCTATGAAACAGCAATTAAAGAATATGCTAATTTAGAAGATTAGTTTATATTAAAGAATATAGACAGCTATAGTATTTACATTTGAGAGAATCTTTTATGTAAATATTGTAGCTGTTTTTTTGTGCAATTTTACTAAAGAGAAATTTTAGTGATCTTGAATCAAGCCAGAAAATAAGGCAAGGTCACAAGCATCTAGTAATAAAGTACTAGCTTGTTAAACATGGAAACGTCTAAACCGGTGGGGGTTTCCGGTGGTAATCGGGTGTAATACAGTCCAGGCTAGATGGGGAGTACAAGGGTGTGCTCTTTTAAAAATAGTATAAAAACCGCGTATTTTTTTGTAAAAATAGGACATAAGTACCAATTGCTAAAATTATTGTTTTTATATTTATACAATTTCTTTCAAAAAATCTTTTTATCCCCCCTTTTATGGTGTGTTTGTGAAAAAATAATGATGATATTATGTATTTACGATTTCGATGACTAAAGTACTATACACATGTGAAGTGAGAAATCTTTAGAAAAGGATTTATATTTGGAGGAAAAAGAATGAACAAGAAATTAAAAACTCTTGTTGCAACAACTCTTGGCGTTACAGTAGCTGCATTAGTAGCTGGTGTATCTCAAAAGTATTTAGATTTAAGCAGTAATTCAGTGGGGACATCTAAGGCATACTTGAAATCGTTAACTGCTAATACTTGTGAAGCAACATATGGGGAAACAAACTATTTAACTAATTCAAAGACATTATATATTGGTGAACTATTTGGAAATTTAGGAAAGATATATTTTGATTATTGTTATGATAATTATTATTGCAATTACGATTATAATTATCATAATTATGCATACGATTATACAAACGATGTTGGTTACTACTTAGTAATGCCTTGGGCAAATAAGACATTACCAGGAACATATAAGTTCTATGAAACAACTAGTGCATCATATACAAACTATGGATATACATACAGCTTCTCAAGAGACATTGCTCAGGGAGAAGGAAAGCTTTCATTAGCTTTTAATAATCCTTATCAGTTTAATTTAAATGAAAGAGTAACATATGCTGAAGATCAGTATGTAGAGAATTTCCTTTATACTAATGATTTCTCTAATCTTACTCTTGGAGATACAATTATTACAGATAGAGCTGACTCTCCTATGACAGTAGTAGAAAGAAATGGAGAATTAGCATTACAGGTTATTTATAATAATCACAGCTATGTAACTTATGTTAAGGATATTAACTGGTACGTAATTAAGAAAGAATCGAGAAATCAGAAGTGGCACGTAGATGGTGAACCAAATTGGATCGACGAAGGTGTAATTGGAGCAACATATACAGTAAAGTATGTTGATGCTACAACTGGTGAAGAAATTGAGGAAACAACAGAAGTTGAAGAGGCAACAGATGGTTCATACCTAATTTACGGTAAAGACGTAACAGCAACTGCTAAAGAAATTTCAGGTTATGATTTAGTATCTGACCCAGAGCAGACAATTACTTTAACAGAAGGTCAGGATAACGTAATTGTATTTACATATCAGAAACATGTTGCAACAGCAACTAATACAGGTTTCTATCTTGTAATGCCTTGGGCAAATGGTGCCATTACTGATGAAGACGGTTACTTAAAGTATGAAGAAAAAACAGGTTTATCTTATAGAGATTTAGGATATACTAATGCATTTTCATCAGACCTTTCTAACGGTGATGGAACAATAACACTTGATTTTGAGTATTCTGAAAATGGTAAAATAACTTACGCAGATGAATCAAATATCGAAAATCTTATTGATGTAGACTTCTCAAATCTTACAGATGGCACAGAAGTAACAACACAGGTTAGAGGTGTTAATGTTAAAGTTGTTATTGAAAATGGAGTAAAGACTCTCCAGGTAACATATAACGGAGATACATATACAACAAATCTTGATGATATTAAGTGGTATGTAATCAAGAAGAATGCCGGCGGTAATTGGCATATCGATGGTGCAGCAAAGTGGACTAAGTTAGAAAATGAAGAAGAAACAGTAGCAGAACCAGAAACAGAAACTGAGTCTTCAACAGAAGTAACAGAGCCAGAAAGCTCAACTGAAGAGACAGTGGTAGAGCCAGAAACAGAAACACAGGCTCCAACAGAAGTTGAAACAGAAGTAACAGTTCCAGAGATTGAGTCTTCAACAGAGGAAACAGTAGCAGAGCCAGAAACAGAAACACAGGCACCAACAGAAGCTGAAACAGAAGTAACAGTTCCAGAGACTGAGTCTTCAACAGAGGAAACAGTAGCAGAGCCAGAAATAGAAACACAAGCTCCAACAGAGGCTGAAACACAGGTTGAAGTTGCGGGAGATGAAGATGAGCTAGCATCAACAGAGGAAGAGACAATTGTTGAGGTATCAAGCGATGAAGATATTGCAGAAGAACCAACAATCGTTGAAGTAGCTGGTGATGAAGACTACGTAGAAATTAAGACAATCACAATTACAGCTGATAACACATACTTAGGTGAAATCGCTGCTGATGAAGATGAAGTAGTTGTAGGAAGCGCAATGATTTCTACTTCAACAACAAAGACATCTGATAATAGCAACATTTTCACATATGTTATTGCAATGATTATTGCAGCAGCAACAGCAGTAGTTGTAACATTAAGAAAGAAAGTTTCTAACAGATAATATAGAATAAACTAAACCGATACTAGAAAACCAGGAGTTATAAGCTCCTGGTTTTTTAGTTCTTATTAACTATAGACAAATGTAAAATCCTTAGATATACTGAATTTAATAATACAAAATATCTAAATAAAGGGAGGATAAATGAAAAAATATTTATCACACATAATATCAGCAATTATTACATTGGTGTTATCCATTATTATGTACTACATTTTCATACCACCAATCAACCTAACATCAGGTGATTTCTGGTTCTTCATAATAATGGTATTCATAATAGCAACAGTTGTCTCAGGATTTGGACAGTTCGTTCAGATATTTGCAAGAGCAACTTATTCTTCGAGAGGCTTTAAATCAAAGAAAAAGAAACCGGCAAAAGTTAACTACAAGGACTTAGGCACATTTACAAAGGTGTCTAGCCTTATAGCACTTGGAATTGTAGCCCTAATGATTATATTCTCATTCTTCTCATCAAAGCTAATTAATGCCAAGGCATATAGTAAGATTCTTCAGGTAGAAGAAGGAGAAATCTCAGATTTGCCATCAGTTTCTAATACATCGGCAATCGCCCTTATGGACACTGATTCAGCAAAGAAGCTAGGTGACAGAGAAATCGGAACACTTTCAAGCGTAGTATCACAGTACGACATCGAAGATGATTCCTACACTCAGTTAAATGTTCACACAAGCCCAGTTAAGGTAGCGCCTTTATCTTACGCAAGCTTCTTTAAATGGATTAACAATAAAAACAATGGTATCCCAGGTTACGTCGTTGTAGATCCAGTAACAATGGATGCCAATTATACAGAGCTTTCAGAAGGCATGATTTACGTGCCATCCGCTTTCTTCTCAGAAGATCTTGAAAGACACATTAGAATGAAGTATCTAACAACAATCTTTGACACACCACACTTTGAGGTGGACGAAGAAGGCAACCCATGGTATGTGGCACCAGTTATTAAAAAGACAATCGGCTTATTTGGCGGTAAGAAGGTAACAGGTGCAATCCTTGTAAATCCTATTACCGGCGAAATGACAAAATACAAACTTTCAGACGTTCCAAGCTGGGTAGACGTAGTTTACGGTGGAAACTATATCGCTGAGCAGTACAACAATTACGCTCAGTTACAGAAAGGCTTCCTAAACTCAGTCATTGGACAAAATGGATGCCGTAAAGTCACAGAGGATTCAGAAGAATCAACCTCAGATTACGGCTATATCGCAATTGGCGATGACATCTACATTTACACAGGTGTCACATCCGTAAATGGCGATAGCTCCAACATCGGTTTCATCATTGCCAATGAAAGAACAGGCCAGACAAAGTTTATCGAAGCTTCAGGCGCCGACGAGTTCTCGGCAATGAACGCAGCCGAAGGCGAGGTACAGGAGAAGGGCTACGAAGCATCCTTCCCATCCCTCATTACAATCGACGACATCCCAACATACATCATGGTATTAAAGGATAAGTCTGGTTTGGTGAAAATGTATGCCTGCGTAAATGTATCGCAGTACAACATCGTTGCCACAGCCACAACTCAGGAAAAATGTATCGAAAATTATAAGAATCTCTTAAGCGGTAACATTAGTTTAGATGAAGCAAACAATGATAGTTCAGAGGCAACAACTAGTGAAACTATAGATGAGAGCTTATATACAGAAACAGAAATTACTATTACAAAGATGCAGACAATAGATAATAACGGAAATACTTATCTCTACATCGTAGATCAGAACAACAATATCTATAATGCCAAGTACACAGACGTCTTAGATATGCTTTTGGTAAATGTAGGAGATACAGTAAAATTAAGAATTTATGAGGACAAATTCTTAATGGCAGAATAAGAAAAAACACGAAAAAATGAGCAAAAATATATAAATAATTCTAGAAAATTGTGTTGACAATAAGATGCAGTCAAGCTATAATAAATCTTGCGTTTAGCACAAATTTCATAATTAAGTTCAAGAATTGTTTATTATATATAACACAATTGGCGAGCGCAGTTACGGAATCTGGAGTAGTACTCAAGAGGCTGAAGAGGCGCCCCTGCTAAGGGTGTAGGTCGGGAAACCGGCGCGAGGGTTCAAATCCCTCCTGCTCCGTTAAGTAATTTAACCGGGAAGTTAGTAATTAACTTCCTGGTTTTTCTTTTTGAAAAAAGGCGGACATGTTAAATGTCCGCCTTAAGTATTATTTATTATCATCCTCAAGCTCACAAATTATCAGTTCTGCCAATTATCTATCTTTTAATTGGCAACCTCTTTAATTAGCAGCCTTTGCAAGCTCTCTGTGCATAGAACTAAGCATCCTTCTATCACTTTCAATTGTATAGCCGGAAGTAGTAAGCATGTTTCCAGTAATAGATGCGCTAGCTCCGCTATTAAAAGCCCTCTTACCAGCTTTATCTACAAGAATTCTACCACCAGCAAGTCTAACGTTGGCAGCAGGATTAATATATTTAAACATAGCAATAGATCTTAAAATCTCATCCTCCTCTAAATGAGGCATTCTCTCAAGCGGAGTTCCCTTAATAGCAATAAGAACATTAATAGGAATAGAGACAACATCAATCTTAGAAAGAGTAAGGGCCATTTCAATACGCTGCTTAAAACTCTCTCCTAGGCCAAAGATTCCACCGGAACATACATCAAGTCCGGCAAGTTTCGCATTTTCAATAGTATTAAGCTTATCCTTAATTGTGTGACTAGTGCAAATGCTAGGAAAGAAACTAGGGCTAGTTTCGATGTTGTTATGAATACGGCTAACGCCAGCATTTTTCAAAGCCTCAAACTGTTCTCTATACAATAAGCCAAGGGAAGCACAAAGCCCAAGCCCTGGACATTCCTTTCTAATCAATTTAAAACTTCTAAGACACTTCTCAAATTCCTCTCCAGACAAAGCCCTGCCTGATGTAACTATTGCAAATCTATCAACGCCGGCTTTGTAGTTTTCTCTAGCGTTATTAAGAATTTCTTCTTCATCTAAAAAGTCGTAAACCTCGCAGTTTGTCTTATAATGCACAGATTGGGCACAGTATTTACAGTTTTCACTACATTTTCCACTTCTAGCATTGATAATTGTGCATAAGTCCACCTTATCTCCGTTAAAATGTGCACGAATCATGTCTGCGCCCTTTAATAAATCATCTAAATCGCAATCTTCAAAAAAGGACAAATCCTCTGCTTTACTTAAGCGTCTACCCTCAATAATTTCCTTAGCAAGTTTAATCATATCCATATTTAAATCCTCGTCTTATAACTTCTTGTATGACATTAAGTGGGCAGCAGCCAAAGCTCTTCTAATTGCAATACCAGCCACCATACTAAAGGCAATCTTAATTGCATCAAAAGCAAGGAATGGATAAACGCAAACTGTTAAAGTAGCCTGAAGAGACATGTTTGTCTGAAGCATAAAATAAACAGTTCCGAAAACATAGCATACAGCCAAACCAAGTACCATGCCCACCAAATGCATATACCAATGCTTAGATGAGAAATGGTCAATAAAGAAACCGGCAATCAAAGCCATAAAAATAAATCCGATAATATAACCGCCAGTTACCCCAAACAACTTAGCTGGACCACCCTGATATCCCGAAAATACAGGAAGTCCCACAAGTCCTAAAAGCATGTAAACAAGGAAAGCCAAACTACCCTTAATACAACCAAGGCTGTAAACGCATAGGTAAACTGAAATAACAGTTAATGAAATTGGCACAGCCCCAATAGGAATTGATAAAGGTCCAAGAATACAGCAAAGCGCAGTCATAATGGCGCACATTGCAATTGTCTTAATAGAAAGCAATCCCTTCTTTTCCCCTTCCTGCTTTGAAGCCTTAAGCTCCGTAGCCTCGTCTTTTAAAATTCCCTCGTTAGTAACAAGATTCTTCATACATCTTCCTCCCAGTAATTATAATGAGCCAAATCTTTAAGGGAAGATTTACGCTCTTAATTATCAAATTAGCATTATAAAAATGTATTGTCAACTACAAACTAATCAAAGGTTAACAATTCATAAATCCCATCATTCAATAACGAAAGCCACAAATCCTTTCAAACTGGCAAAGAGTTATTGCATCCACCCTGCCAAATGCCTACAATAAAACTAAGCATTAATAATAAGCATTAACAATAAACGTTAAACCAATGCTATTAAGCGCAATCACTAAAATCAAAAATGCAATCAGGGAGGTATGAAATGAACTTAAAAGACATGGTGCTCAAAAACAGATCCTATAGACGTTTCTATAATGAGAAGAAAATTTCTAAAGAAGAACTAACAGAACTAGTGGACATTGCAAGAAACACCCCATCTGCAGCCAACCGCCAGCCTGTACGATATAAGCTTGTATATGAAGAGGTCGAGGCCGCAAAGGTATATAAGACCCTTGGCTGGGCTGGTTACCTAAAGGATTGGGATGGTCCTATTGAAAATGAAAGACCAGCCGCATACATTATCCTTGCTACCGATAAAGATACAAAGGCAGATATAGATGAGGGCATAATTAGTCAGACTATAATGTTGGCAGCTGTAGAGCGTGGCCTTGGTGGCTGCATTCTTGGTAACGTTAAAAGAGAAGAGCTAGTAAAGGCAATCAATCTCCCAGCCGATTATAAGATCGACCTCGTATTGGCACTTGGTTATCCTAAGGAAAATGTATCTCTAGTTGAAATGCAAAATAACGACGTAAAGTACTATAGAGATGAAGATATGAATCACTATGTACCTAAAAGAAGATTAGAAGATGTTCTATTAAAGTAGAGTTATAACTAGAGTAATAACCAGTATTATATATTAAAGAATGTATATCCTTTCAAAAGAACCATCCCTTAATGGGATGGTTCTTTTGGCTTTCCTTGTAGAGTATAGTTTATATTCCACCATATATAGTGGAAATAAAAACACGATTTTAAAAAATCGAAAATTTGCGAAAAAATATGAAAAAAGGTGTTGACATTAAGTTATCTAGATGATAATATATACAAGTCGCTGCGATACAGCAACGACAAAAAACATCAACAAAGCCAGTAAACACAAGGCTTTGAAGATAAGAACCTTGACAACTGAACAGAATGACAACCTTGAAAATTCTTTGAAATATTCAAGCGAGTAATCAATCGTAAAACAAATTTTGTTTTGAAATGATTATCCTTAATAACAGTAATGTTAAACGGAAACGAAACTATTAAGCTAGTTCGTTCAGAACTAAGCTAAGGTAAAACTTTTTATGAGAGTTTGATCCTGGCTCAGGATGAACGCTGGCGGCGTGCTTAACACATGCAA
>NZ_AUJG01000005.1 GCF_000424105.1 Lachnospira multipara ATCC 19207
TGATCGTTGCCTTGGTGGGCCGTTACCTCACCAACTAGCTAATCAGACGCGGGTCCATCTTATACCACCGGAGTTTTTCACACTGCATCATGCGATGCCGTGCGCTTATGCGGTATTATCAGCCGTTTCCAGCTGCTATCCCCCTGTATAAGGCAGGTTACCCACGCGTTACTCACCCGTCCGCCACTCAGTCAACAAATCGTCATCCCGAAGGAATCGTGATAAGTTGCTTCGTTCGACTTGCATGTGTTAAGCACGCCGCCAGCGTTCATCCTGAGCCAGGATCAAACTCTCATAAAAAGTTTTACCTTAGCTTAGTTCTGAACGAACTAGCTTAATAATTTCGTTTCCGTTTAACATTACTGTTATTAAGGATAATCATTTCAAAACAAAATTTGTTTTACGATTGATTACTCGCTTGAATATTTCAAAGAATTTTCAAGGTTGTCATTCTGTTCAGTTGTCAAGGTTCTTATCTCCAAAGCCTTGTGTTTACTAGCTTTGTTGATGTTTTGTTGTCGTTGCTGTATCGCAGCGACTTGTATATATTATCATTTAGAATTCTTTTTGTCAACAGTAAATACGCATTTTTTCTGTATTTTTTTAATGTTTATTCTATACTTACTCATAGTATTCTTTGTATTCTTGTAGATCTTTATACATAAATCGTAAACTTTCGTAATTATTATAGCAAAATTAATAAGTTATATTTTCAAATATAGGCTTAAATGCTCACTTTAACACGCTATAAATTGTGTGCAATTAATTATGTATTTTTTCTAAACTTATTATCTAACTCTAACAAATATATAAAAATTATGCTCATAATATAGATATAGGTAATTTTTTATATTATAATATAGATACATTTTTCGAAAAACTAAATAAATATAAAACAATACTAGTTAATAATTATTTGACACTTAGGAGGTAAATTATGGCAAATAAGGAACAAACAATTAAGTATTTACAGGCAATCGTAACAGGTTTATCACAGCAGGCTCTAGGACATGATATTCAGTCTAAGATTTTTAATAGCAAGGGCTTTAAAAAATTAGCTGAAAAGTACGCTGAGCACGCTGTAGAAGAAAGAGGATATGTAGATCAGTGTATTGATAGAATCCTTGACTTAGGCGGCGAAGTTAAGAATGAAGCTAAGCCAGAAGCTAAGGTTTGCACTAATCCTATTGACTGGATTAAGTATGACTTACAGGTATCAATTGATGGCCTTAAGTTCTTAGAGGAAGTATTAGAGGCAACTAAGGGTGACTATACTACATATGATATTTTAAAGGATTATTATAAAGACGAAGAAGAAGATATGTACTGGGCTGAGCAGCAGTTAGAATTAATTGAATGCATCGGCACTCAGAACTGGATTATTAACCAGATCTAATCATATAAAAACCATATATGACAGCATTTTATACTAAATGCAAAAATAGAGAAGGCAACTAAGCCTTCTCTATTTTTATAAGTATGATCATTTAAATTGTAACAAGCATATTTAACTACATTAACGCATTCTTTGCCTTATCAGTGATTTCTCTCTGGTAGGCGATTTCATTTTCAATATTTCTTGCTTCATTATTAGCAACATATGCTGCGTCTACTACTTTATTTAAGACTTGACCAATCTGGTCTGCCTTATCTTTTTGTACAGTTGAATTATCATATATGGTTGTCATTGATGTTACTGTTTCAGAAACAGATAACTGTACCTGTGCAATGGTATCAGTAATTTCCTTTGAAGATTTAGCTGATTGTGCTGCAAGATCACGTACTTGTCCAGCTACAACTGCAAAGCCTTTACCTTGTTCACCTGCTCTTGCAGCCTCAATTGAGGCATTTAGTGAAAGGATATTTGTCTTTTTAGAAATTGATCCAATTACTGCAGCAAATTCTTCGATTTTCTTTGAAAGTTCCTCTAGCTCTTTAATCTTTGCTGAAGATTCCTCTACTACTGCATTTAAAGTTTCGATAAGTTTTAAAATTTCTTCTACACTTGCAATACTTTCTTTCACAAGATTCAAAGATGTATCAGAAGAATTAATAACATCAAAGGCATGTTTTTCAAGTCGCTCCTGGGAATCATCTAAGCCTGTTAGTATCTCTGATAAACTACTTACAAGTAATTCATTATCCATGTGAGCCCTCCATATATTTTATTATTAGCTACAATAACTTAATAGCTTCGTTCACGTTTCGTACTCCTATTAAATTTATTCTATCACTATTTTTAATATTTTTCAAGCATACTTGTGGAAGAATCACATTTTCAAAGCCAAGCTTAATTGCCTCATTGATTCTTTGCTGAACCTGAGACACGGCGCGAACTTCACCAGATAGTCCAACCTCACCAAATATCACGGTTTTAGAGTCTACCACCTTATTCTTAAAGGAACTTACCAAAGCTAGTACAAGACCTAGGTCAAGGGCCGGCTCGTTTACCTTAATGCCACCAGCGATATTTACATAGGCATCACTAGCTGCAAGGTGAATTCCTGCTCGCTTTTCAAGCACTGCCATAAGAAGATTAACTCTGTTGTAGTCCATACCTGCGGCAGTTCTTCTTGCCATTCCAAAATTAGAATCACAAACTAGGGCCTGAATTTCCACCATAAGCGGGCGAGTTCCCTCAACCAAACATACAACAACAGATCCTGAAGAATCCTTAGGTCTGCCATCTAGCATATATTCCGAAGGGTCAGCTACTTCTACTAGGCCTTTTTCCTGCATTTCAAAGACGCCGATTTCGTTTGTGGAACCAAATCTATTCTTTACTCCTCGTAAAATTCTATAGGATGCAAATCTATCGCCTTCAAAGTAAAGCACTGTATCCACCATGTGTTCAAGCATTCTAGGACCAGCAACTACGCCTTCCTTTGTAACATGACCAACAATAAAGATTGTAATATTTAGGCCCTTAGCAATTTGTAAAAATGTAGCTGTGGACTCTCTTACCTGTGAAACGCTACCAGGTGCTGCCGAAACGTCTTCTTTAAACATAGTCTGAATGGAATCTATGACTACGATTTTGGGCTTAACCTCGTTTAGTACATTTTCAATAATCTCAAGATTAGTTTCGCAAAGAAGAGATAACTTCTCGTTTACTGTGCCAATTCTATCTGCTCTAAGTTTAATCTGCTTTAGAGACTCTTCGCCTGAGATATATAAAACATCTTCGCCCTTGTTTGCCAGCTTAAAACACATTTGCAAAAGAAGGGTAGACTTACCGATACCAGGATCACCACCTACAAGGCATAAAGAACCCTGTACGATTCCGCCACCAAGAACTCTATCTAGTTCCTTTATATCAGTTTTTATTCTATCTTTTTCTTCTAGGGAAATATCATTTAAATTGACAGGCTTTGCCTCTTGATTTGATAGACTAAGCGTCTTTGTTACGCCTTTAGTCTTAGTTTTTGTTGCAATTGGTTCCTCGACAAGTGTGTTCCAGGATTTGCAGGAAGGACACTGTCCGTACCATTTAGAAAATTCATTACCGCATTCCTTGCAGAAAAATGCAGTGGTTTTTGCTTTTGCCATCTTACCTCCATTTTTTAAAGGCAGTCTTAAAGCTAGATGGACTAGCTAATTAAAACTGCCTTAAATTACATTATTTAATTATACCTATTCAATTAATGAAAATTGAATCTCAAATATTAAATTGAATTAAGCCTTAGCAATCTCTACTAACACAGGAGCTTCATCTACAAACTCCACTGATAAAACGAGCTTTCCGCCCATATTAGTCTTCATGCATCCTGCGTCTTTGCCATTTACTTTAATATCGTAGGAAGAACCTTCTTCAAGTTCAAGTGTAATCTGTGCATTCTCTGCTCCTTCTACCTTAAACTCAACACCACCTTCTGTAACCTTAAAATTGTTAACAGCAGTTCCTGGTACTGACTCAAACACAAATGAGCCATTACGTTCTAACTTAGTTATCTCATTAAATGTCTTAACCTTATAAGTATCGCCTAAATGCTCAAAATCTGATAGTTTAGATTTAGTATCTAACTTATAGTTACCAAAACTTAGAGAACCATCACTCTCTGAACGAAGTAATTCATTAACAACTGACATTTAATTGTCCTCCTATATTTCTTTATATGATAATTATACAATAATCAATAGCTTAATTCTATATAATTATATTTAATATTAAGCAAAAATATCGATTATTTATTCTTTCCCCTCTTTAAGCTAAAGTTAAGCTTATCTTCTTTAACTGTAACCTTAACTTTATTGCCATAAGAAATCTTTCCTTCAAGTATTCTTTCTGCTAATTCATCTTCAATTTCATTTTGAATTGTACGACGAAGTGGACGTGCACCATATTTCTGGTCGTAGCCCTTATTAGCAAGCCACTTTCTAGCTTCATCATCTAATTCAATAGATAATTTCATCTGTTCCATAATTCGCTTGTTAAGACTATTAATTAAAATGTCAACAATCTCACCAATCTGTTCCTTTTGTAACATATGGAATACGATAATGTCATCTATTCTGTTTAAGAATTCAGGTCTGAATAGACGCTTAACTTCGTCCATTACCTTGCCCTTCATTCTATCGTGGTCTTCTTCCTTAGTTGTGCCAGAATTAAAGCCTAAGTTCTTAGGTTCAACAATATTCTCAGCACCAGCATTACTTGTCATGATAATGATTGTATTCTTAAAATCTACCATACGTCCGGTAGAATCTGTAATATGTCCATCATCTAAAACCTGTAATAAGACGTTAAATACATCTGGATGAGCCTTTTCAATTTCATCAAAAAGAATTACTGAATAAGGATTTCTTCTAACCTTCTCACTTAACTGACCGCCTTCATCGTATCCTACGTATCCTGGAGGTGAGCCAATAAGCTTAGAGACTGTATGCTTTTCCATGTATTCAGACATATCAACTCTAATTAAAGAATTCTCTGTTCCAAACATTGTCTCTGCAAGGGCCTTTGAAAGCTCTGTCTTACCAACACCAGTTGGACCAAGGAAAAGGAAGGAACCAATTGGTCTGTTAGGATCTTTAAGTCCTACTCTACCTCTTCTAATAGCCTTAGATATTGCCTTAACAGCTTCATCCTGACCTATTACTCTATTGTGAAGTGTTTCCTCAAGTTTCATAAGCTTTTCAGATTCAGCTTCTGCAATCTTAGATACAGGAATCTTTGTCTGACTTGCTACTACCTGAGCAATTTCTTCCTCATCAACTACTAACTCGTTGGCCTTTAAATCTTCTTGCCACTGCTTAGTTAATTTTTCTAGCTTATCTTTCTTTCTCTTTTGAGACTTCTTTATCTGGCTAGCTTCTTCATAAGCTTCGCTCTTAATAGCCTCTTCCTTCTTAATAGATAATTCTTTAATTTCAGTTTCAAGCTTCTTAATATCCTTTGGCATTACATAGGCATCAAGTCTTGTCTTTGAACTAGCCTCATCTATTAAATCAATAGCCTTATCTGGTAAGAATCTATCATTTAAGTATCTGCTTGATAACTTAACAGCTGCTGTAACTGCTGCATCTGTAATTGTTACCTTGTGATGCTCTTCATACTTAGGTCTTAAACCTTCTAGAATCTTACAAGCCTCTTCTTCAGATGGTTCCTCGACCTTTACAGGCTGGAATCTTCTCTCTAGGGCTGCATCTTTTTCAATGTGCTTTCTATACTCTTCAAGAGTTGTAGCACCAATTAGCTGAATTTCTCCACGGGCAAGGGATGGTTTTAAAATGTTAGAAGCATCGATAGCTCCCTCTGCACCACCTGCGCCAATAATTGTATGAAGCTCATCAAGGAATAAAAGTACATTACCATCAGCCTTAACCTCAGCAATTACTCTCTTAATTCTTTCTTCAAATTCACCTCTATACTTAGAACCAGCTACCATTCCTGATAAATCAAGAGTTAAAAGTCGCTTATCCTTAATTGTCTCAGGTACATTACCTTCAACAATTCTAGCCGCTAAGCCTTCAACGATAGCTGTCTTACCAACACCTGGCTCACCTATTAAACAAGGATTATTCTTAGTTCTTCTTGAAAGAATCTGAATAACTCTTTGAATTTCATCATTACGTCCAATTACTGGATCTAGCTTTCCATCCTGGGCAAGTCTTGTTAAATCTCTTGAGTACTGATCAAGAGTTGCTGTCTGGCTCTTCTTATTAGAAGCCTTTGATCTCTGACCTGGTAACTCATCCTTGTATCTATTAACATCAATTCCCATAGATGAAAGTGTTTCTGCATAAATCTTCTTAATAGAAGCTCCAATTGTATTAATAAGTCTAGCTGCAACACAATCTGACTCTTTTAAAAGAGCTATTAAAATGTGCTCAGTTCCTATTAAATCTGCTCTAAATTTACTTGCTTCTTTGCTAGCATTTTCTAAAATTCTTCTAACTCTAGGTGTATGCCCTGCAGGCTCTTTAACATTTACTATACTGTCAGGAGCGATCAATTGATTAACTAAGTTAATGATTTTTTCTTCTGTAACATCATTATTAGCTAATACAGATGAGGCAACACCACCCTCAGCCTTTAAAAGACCAATAAGAAGGTGTTCTGAACCAACATAGCCATGACCTAAAATTGCTGCCATTTCTGAAGCATATTGTAATGTTTCTTTAGCTTTTTCAGTATATCTGCTCTGCATATTCGTTCCTTTCCCTAATATTTATTTGTCGTATATTTTTAAACAAATAAATTGTCTATTTTATGTTTAAAACAACTAAAGTTATTATATCACGTCAAGGACTAAATCCCAACATAGAATAAATTAAATAATCATTAAATCAGATTATAAATTGCTATGCTTTGTTAATAAATAATAAGGTCCAAAGTAAGTAATTGCAGCCACCACTAATGCAAAGAACATTGAAACAATGTTAGACTCTGTAAGAATAAGTAAGCCATTATAAACTACTGCTATACAAACTCCCATAATAATTGCACTAATTAGTGGTTTTAGAACTATTTTCTTAATTGAAAATCTATAATTTATCTCCTGATATAAAGTCTTTAGGTTAAAGATAAATACTACTAATGGGAATAGAGTACTTCCTATTACAAGTCCGTAAATTCCAAGAGATGTGAATCTAAGCATGAAATAAACTAGCACTATGTGAATTACAAGTGAAATAGCTGAGTGATAAACTGGCATTTTCATCTTATCAATTGCCTGAAGTGCTGAACTTGTTACTGTTGATAGAGTAAAGAAAACTACAGATACAGCACCAATCTTTAACATTGTTGCACCTTCTGCACTATTGTAAGAAGAGAATAAAATCTTAATAATTCCCTGACCTAATACTGCTAAACCAATAAATGAAGGGATTGCAATAAATAGATTAGTCTTAATTGTCTTAGTTAACTTTGTTCTAACTCCATCTATATCTTTTTCTGTGAAAGATGTAACCATTGCAGGTAGCATAGAAGCTGACATAGCTGAAGCTACACCCTGTGGAATTCCGATAAGTAAAATAAAGCATGAACTATAAGTTCCTAAATCTATAGTTACGCTATCAATTACTGTACTTGATAAATTACTAAATAAAATGTCATCAAAAACGGAACTTATCTGATAGAAAGTCTGGCCTAAAATAATTGGAATCATTGTTGTAATAATAATTTTATACATATTTGAAGCCGGTACTCTATCAGCTTTTGTATCCTTTCTTAGCAGTTTCTTAAACTGTGGTTTATAAACAAAATAAAGGAAAATCATAAAAATAAGCGCTGAAAGGGCACCTAAGGCTGTACCTAGAGTTGAACCTGCTGCACCATAAGCAGATTGATTAGCAGACTCTTTAAAAGACTGCATAAGAATATAGCCTGCGCCAATACTTACGATTGCATTAACAATCTGCTCAATAATCTGTGAAACTGCTGTTGGAATCATTGTTCCCTGACCCTGGAAGAAACCTCTAATTACGCCAAGCACTGCTACAAGGAAAATTGTTGGTGCTAAAATTCTTAGAGGAATTGCAAGACCTGGTGTGTTTCCGGAATAGATTACATTTTCAATAAAATCTGCTCCAAAGAATACTAAGGCAGCTGCAATGCCACCTGTTACAATTCCAATTGTGAGGGAATATTTAAATATTCTTTTGGCATTCTTATACTTACCTTCTGCAAATCTTTGAGAAACTAACTTAGATACTGCCATTGGCAATCCATAAGAGGATAAAACTAGCATAATATTATAGACATTAAAGGCAATGCCATAAATGCCATTACCTTCGCTGCCTATAATATTAACTACTGGAATTCTATAAAGCATTCCGATTATTCTAACTATAATACCTGCCATGGCTAAAATTCCGCCATGGATCAAAAAATTATTTTTCTTTTTTTCCATAACTCGTATATTACTTCCTTAATTTTCTTATCTAAACACATCTGAAACTATCCCAATTTCAGACGCCTGCCCTATAGAATAACACATTTAAGGTAATTAATTAATACGTTTCACAAAATTTTAATATAATAAAGCTTAGCTTTGACAAATGTATTATAAAACGGAAAGATCTGCTACCTTCCAGCTTCCATTAACATTTACAAATGTATATCTGTAGTTAGTGTCGTAGCTCTTCTCTCCGTCTCCCCAATTAACATATAAAACGCAGGAAACATCAATAGAATAGCAATCGCTAGAATATACTCTAAAGTTACTTGTAGCCATATCTCTAAATTCATAGCTAAACTTTTTACCAACCAAGAAGGCCCAAACTGCAGGGATATTTGCAACATAAGTCTTTGCCTTTCCTAGCATGTGACTTGAAAGTGTCTCAAGGCTGCCGCGGTTGATGATATATTTTCCATAGCACTCTAAAACTTCCATAGCATTAGCAGAAGCTGTTTCATACATAGAATCTACTGAAGGATAAAGGGCTGTTAAGTTGTTGTCATTAGCCTCGTATTTAAGCTCGTAGCCTTCATAATTTACTGTAAGTTCTGGCATTAAGTTAAGGCCTGTAACTGTATAAACTTCCTCTGTAGGAGTTGTCACATATTTTGACACATTAAGGCATGGTTCAAACTCGACTCCTGTAGAAGTTTTGTAAGAATCAGACACTTCAATACCATTAAGGTAAACTGTACTATTAGTTGGAACTGTGATGTTTAATTCATCTGAGCCTGCAACTGCTGCAAATGTTACATCCTCTAATTTCCAATCTCTAAAAAAGCCTGATTTCTTGCTTTCCTTTTTTAGGCTAATTGTGCATAGATCCTCATCTCCTGCAGATACTGTATATACAGGATTTGAGGCACTATATTCTCCTAGTTTCTTTGAATAGCTAAGTTCATTTTCACCAATCTTTTCCTTAAGCTTTGTGGAAATGTAGGCGCTATCTTCAAATTCATTATATTCAATATTGGCATCCTCTATAATGGATTCTAGCTTTGAAGTCTTCATATCTGCTAGAATTTTGTCCATCTTATTAGCTGGAATGCTGCTTTCATAGTCCTTTAAAAAGAAGAATAAAAGGATAAGCAAAAATACGCCAATTGCTCCAAGGACTATTGAATAAATAGCTAAAAACTTCTTAAAGCTAATTCCCTTAGTTTTCTTCTTTCTAACGATTTTCTTTTTTTTAACCACTGTTTTTTCTTTCTTATTATCTAAAACGTTATCCATAGATTACTCCTCATTAAATGTCTGTTTTGTACAAAATGTCTTATTTGTTCAAATGTCCTATTTAATCAAAAATGCTGTTGGACAAGTTCTTGGTCCTGTTGGTGAATATGGGTTATTAATAACTTCACCGTTATAGTACATCTGAGTTGAAGTTCCTCCATCCATAACAGAAGCATTGACTGCGCCATACTCTGCCATAATATCCTGAAGGTCTGCAAAGGATGCACCCATACCTGTAATTTGTCTTCCATCGCAAACAAGAAGTAATATTTTTCCATCTGCTGTTTGACCAATGGCAGTTCTAGGATTAAGTCCGCCACCAGTTCCTGAAACATCCTGCATCTCGCCATTTACAATTAAGAAAGGTCCAATAAGATTAGAAACACTTACGCAGTCTCTAATTCCTAGTTCCTTAGCTCTTGCCATAGTCATATTTCCAATAACTAACTTGTTGTCATTAGAAATTCCAGTTACATGATATGTTTCATCTTCATTGCCATTTAAGACCTCGCCATTTACCATAACAAGGCCTACTGGCATAGCTGTATAAGTTGTAACGCCATCTACAAATTCGCCACCGTTGATTCCTGCAACTGCGCCATATCTTTCGGCCATGCTTGCAACTACTTCGCCTTCACCCTCATGAAAGCTCTCAACAGTTCCTACAAATAATCTGCTTGGATCATCAATAATCATAAGCTTACCCTTAAAAGAGCTACCCTTAATATCGATAACTTCGATATTGTCTGAACTTGTTGCTGTATCAGTAGATACAAGACTTGTGTTAGTAACCTCAGTTGTGTCTTTAATACTATTTTCAGCTTCAATTCTATTAATCTCCTCATTGGATACAAAAAGATTTGCTAAAAAGCCAATAGCTGAAGTTTCTCTAACAGATAAGACAAACTGTGTCTTAGCTGTCTTTGATGGGCCAAAGACTAACATAGCCATTACCCCATATAAAAAACAAACAAAAATTGCAATAGTAACCAAAAGAGTAATTAATACTCTAGATACATTTTTTAAAACCTTTTTAGTCATTTAAACACTCCCCTTAAATCCTATTTAAATACCCATTTCTTTTGTATATTGTAACTTGCAAAAAAGAGACATAAGTCAACAATAATTTTGCAAAGGGCTGTTAATTGTAAATTTAGACCTAGTAGCCATGTAAATAAATCTACTAGTAGGAAGGAACAAAGCATTATTCCTATCCATAAAATGTAATATTTTATAAAAGTGGTCTTCATAGACCTTTGACTTTTGAAAACCAACTTTGCATTCATCAAATAATTGTAAAAAGAAGACATAATTCTTGCTATTACTGTAGCAAGTAAAATTCTTATATCCCTTGAAACTGCTGCCACAAATATGAATGAAAAAATGTTAAATAACAAATTATCAATCATCCATGAACTTATAGAACACAGGGTATATTTAAAAGCAGTTGTTGTAAAAAAATAGGCAAATATTACCTTATAAATCTTAATGGAATCCTTAATTGGATTAAAATGTGACGACTCATTATCATCTATGTAGACGGTTTGAATCCCCACCTCCATAAAAGGAATATTGCGGCTTTTAAGTGCAAGCAACATATTAGTTTCATACTCATATCTCTCGCCCTTTACCTCTAGCATATCCTTAATAAATTCCCTCGGAATTGCACGAAGGCCAGTTTGAGTATCTGTAATATTAAGCTTACAAAAAGTCTTAAAAATACCACTTGTTAAATTGTTTCCGAACTTACTTCTTGCTGGAATATCATCTCTTGAAAAATCTCTAACACCAAGTATTAGGGACTTGTTAGATATCATGGCTTCACAACATTTTAAAACATCTTCTGCTTTATGCTGGTTGTCTCCATCAACTGTTACCACGCCATCGTACTCTGGTCTTTCTTTAAGGAAATATTCAAAAGCCGTCTTTAAGGCTCTTCCCTTTCCTTTATTCACTTCATGTACTAAGACACTGACACCGTCATACTTGGCAGCCTCGTTAAAAGCCATCTTATGACTATCATCGCTTCCATCATCTACCAAAATAATGTCATTAAAGCCTTTTTCCTTAAGGCTTTTAACAACTTCTAATAGTTTCTCATCTGGATTAAGCGATGGAACTATTACTGAAATCTTCACTTTTTACACCTCTTACCTATCTATCTCTATCCCAAATTTAAAAGTATGCACTTATATAAATACACTTTAAAATGATATAATAATTTATAACCATTTGCAATACAAGTTAGTATATTTCACATATTTTCAAAAGGTTTTTAGCCAATATACTGTTTACAATTAATGCTTTAAAGTGTTAAAATGTTGTAGTAAAAACGGGATTAACCCAAAATGGAGAATGAGATTTAATGGAAGATGTAAAAGTTGGTTTTATAGGCTTTGGTTTAATTGCAGGCTCAATTGCCCATGCTTTAAAAGAAACAAAAAAGCCTTATACAATAATTGCTACAAGTAGAAGAATTGACCCTATTTTAAAGGCTAAGGAAGATGGCGTTGTAGATACTGCCTGTGAGTGCATTGATGATAATTTTAAGGACTGCGATATCATCATACTTTGTACTCCTGTAGTTACAATTACAAGCTATCTATGTAAATTAAAGTCCATAATTAAGCCGGGCTGCATTATTACTGATGTAGGTAGCGTTAAGACTATAATTCACAAGGAAGTATCAAAGCTAGGTCTTGATAATTGTTTTATTGGTGGACACCCTATGGCAGGTTCCGAAAAGACAGGCTATGAGAATTCCTCATCTGCGATTCTAAATAATGCAAAATATATAATTACACCTACTCCACTAACAACTATGGAGCAGCTAAATTTTTTCCAGGATTTTGTAAGAGATACTACTGCAAAGCCTCTTATTATGGATTATGAAACTCATGATAGAACCGTAGCTGGCATTAGTCACCTACCTCATTTAATTTCAACTGCCCTTGTTAAGGTGGTTTCTGAAAATGATGACCCTGAGGGGCATATGCATTGCCTAGCCGCTGGAAGTTTTAGGGATATGTCAAGAGTTGCCGCATCTTCTCCTGAAATGTGGGAGCAGATTTGCATTAGTAACTCCGATGCTATTTCAGGTTTACTTGGCCAATACATTGATATCTTAAATGAGATAAAGACTAATCTTGATAATAAGACACCAGGATATGTGGCATCACTTTTTGAAGATTCTAGACATTATAAGCTAGATAAAAAGGTAGATTAATTTTAGAATTTAATTAATGTAAAAATAAGACAAAATAAGAGAGTAACTAGAAGATTTTTAGATTTTCTAATTACTCTCTTTTAAGGCTTATACAAAAACTAAACTCTAAAACAACCGCCACCAACAAATTCTCTTAAGATGGAATTAATTGGCACCAGGTCAGCGTTACATGGAAGGAAGTATTCTAAGAACTTAAGCATTCTCTTTGCTTCCTGGTATTCTGGGTCATCTTCTGTAATAGAGAAAAGTAGTGGCTCTGCAATAGATTTTAATACGCAAAGCTCATAAGGCATTGCTGAATTAAACATTACATCGGCTTCCTCCTGGAATGGGAAAATATTCTTCTCCTCACCACGTCTAACAGACTCCCACATAGATAGAGTTCTCTTGGCATTAGCTCCTCTAGTTCTATAATCTCTAACCATACGTCTAACTAAACGTCCATCTGTTGTGGAAACTCTGTTGTGTTCATCAACATTTAGCTGAGTAAGAGCACTTATGTAAATCTTAAACTTACTTTCCAAAGGAAGTGTATAAGATAACTTATCATTAAGGCAGTGAATACCCTCAATTACAAGGATATCATCCTTTCCAAGCTTTAACATTTCTCCATTGTATTCCTTTTTACCAGTCTTAAAGTTAAATCTTGGTCTTTCAATTTCCTCGCCATTAAGAAGCTTAGTCATGTGGTCGTTAAAGAGCTTAATGTCAATGGCTTCAAGACATTCAAAGTCATATTCGCCATTTTCATCCACAGGTGTCTCTTCTCTTTCAACAAAGTAATCGTCCACGCCAATAGCATGCGGCTTATAGCCATTTGCCATTAACTGGATGGATAATCTGTGTGAAAATGTAGTCTTACCGGAAGAACTTGGACCAGCGATCATAACAAACTTAACATCAGGTCTTTTCTTAATCATATTGACAATTTCTACAATTTTTTGCTCCTGAAGTGCTTCCTGCACTAACATAAGGGAAGAAATATCACCATCTCTTATATGATCATTAAGGGCACCTACTGTATCAAGATCTAGCATATGAGCCCACTTTGTAGATTCATCTAATACATTGGCAAGCTTAATCTGAGGTAGGAATTCAGGCACTTTAGTTGGCTCTTCCTTAGTTGGAAGCTGTAAAACAAAGCCATGAGCAAATCTATAGATATCAAAATACTTTAGGATACCTGTAGAATGAGCCATATAGCCATAGAAATAATCAATATAGCCATCAAGTTCATATGTATTAATTACAGAACTTCTACGATAGTTAAATAGACGAACCTTATCAAGCATGCCGCGTTCCTTAAAGAGTTTAATAGCATTAGTAGTGCTTAGTGTGTCCTTATTAATTACAAGATCAGCTTCTACTAGCCTATTCATCTCCTTTTTTAAGTCGTTAATAAACTTCTCTGTGATTTCTAAATTCTTATTAGTATCGCAGAAAAATCCCTTAGATACTGAATATTCAACCTTTACGCCACCAAACTTATTGTCCTTATCGATATTGTGAAATGCAGCAAGCATAAGCATTAAAACACTTCTTTTGTAGGTATCAATTCCGATGGATGAATTAGTTGTTATATATTCAATTTTCTCGTCAGTAATTTCTTTATCGTAAATTTCCTTTAACTTACCATTAACCTTCACTAGGATAATAGTGTCTTTTAATTCCTTTTGTTTCTCGTTTACAAGTTCTACCAATGTACTCATAAATAAAACACCTCCACGTTAGTCGTATTTTGAAGCTGAAGTCCTTATTTACTAATCATTTTAAGGGCACTCTCCCTATACTCTTGCTCTTTCTTTAAGTAATCAAGTTTTGGCTTAACACTTAAATTACCCTTTCTTTCTTCATCTTCAAGTTGTCCGCACAATATACCATTATTATACAACTCCTTAGTTAAAAAGTCTTGTAAAACTTTAGTATCTCCAAGATGAAAGTCCTTACCAAAGCGAAGTTCTAAATCGCTTAGATTCATTTTCTCTCCTCTTTTAAGAGTTGCATTAATAATAAAGTAAAATCTTGGGGCCTCAAAAATAACCTTTTCCTTTGTGATTACAAATCCGTTGTCATCTAGATATTTTCTAAATGTATCTATATCTGATTGTGGACTAAATACAAATTTATTGCCGTCCATTAATTTATCATTACCTGCTATAAGAATATCTCTCATTAGCATTCCGCCCATACCTGTTATGGTTATAGTATCTGCTTCACCTCTAGATAAGGCCTCTAGGCCATTAGAAATTCTTGTAGTGATCTTATCAGATAAATTAAAGCTGGCGATGTGCTCGCCAGCTCTTCTAACAGGTTCTTTTCTAAGATCCATAGCAATAGCTCTACTAGCTCTATTAGTTAAAACTAGATAAATTGGTAAAAATCCGTGGTCGCAACCAATGTCTGCTACTGTATTACATTTTTCCACTGCTTCTGCTACATTTCTTAATCTTTCAGAAATATTAACCTTCATAAAACTCCAATAAAAATTTATAACTTAAAATTAGTCAAGGTAATCCTTTAACTTTCTACTTCTACTTGGATGTCTAAGCTTTCTTAAAGCCTTAGCTTCAATCTGTCTAATACGCTCTCTTGTTACGTTGAATTCCTTACCAACTTCTTCAAGAGTTCTAGCTCTACCATCATCCATACCGAAACGAAGTCTTAATACCTTCTGCTCTCTTTCTGTTAATGTTCCAAGTACTTCTACAAGCTGTTCCTTAAGAAGTGTTGAAGCTGCTGCCTCAGATGGAACTGGAACATTATCATCCTGAATGAAGTCACCTAAGTGGCTATCTTCCTCTTCACCGATAGGTGTTTCAAGAGAAACTGGCTCCTGACTAATCTTCTGGATTTCACGAACTCTCTCAACTGGTAAGTCCATAACCTCAGCGATTTCTTCTGGGCTTGGTTCTCTACCAAGTTCCTGAAGTAACTGTCTTTGAACTCTTACAAGCTTGTTGATTGTTTCAACCATATGAACAGGAATTCTGATTGTTCTAGCCTGATCAGCAATAGCTCTTGTTATAGCCTGTCTAATCCACCATGTAGCATAAGTTGAGAACTTATACCCCTTAGTATAATCAAATTTTTCAACCGCCTTAATAAGACCTAAGTTACCTTCCTGAATTAAGTCAAGGAACTGCATTCCACGCCCAACATATCTCTTAGCAATAGAAACCACAAGACGAAGGTTAGCTTCTGCAAGTCTTTTCTTAGCTTCCTCATCTCCTTCTTCCATTCTCTTAGCATATTCAATTTCTTCATCAGCAGATAAAAGTGATACCTTACCGATTTCCTTAAGATACATTCTTACAGGATCATCAAGTCCAATACCATCTGGTACAGAAAGGTCGATCTTCTCGATATCAATATCATCTTCATCTTCAAGCATGATATCGTCATCATCATCTTCATCTTCGTTCATCTTAACGTCGATGTTCTTCTTTTCAAGGTATTCAAATACCTTTTCCATTCCTTCAGCTTCAAGCTCGATATCCTGGAAATGAGCGATAATATCCTGATAGTCTAAGACATTCTTTCTCTTCTTTGCAAGTGCAACGATCTCATCAAGCTTTTCAATAAACTTAGCCTGCTGCTCTTCAGCTGAAAGCTTCTTAGCTGGCTCTTCCTTAGTCTCTTCAGCCTTCTTAGACTTCTTTGTAGTCTTCTTATCTGTAGTGTCCTCTTCCTTTGCAGCCTTCTTAGTTGTTGTCTTAGCTGTAGTCTTCTTTGTAGTTGTCTTCTTTGCTGGCTTTTCGCCTTCTTCTGCCTTAGCCTTCTTCTTTGTTGTCTTTACTTCTTCTTCTAAAATTTCTTCCTTTTTCTTAGTTGCCATGGTATTAAATACCCCTTTCGCTTATTATAATTTAATATTAATCTTATTTAAATTCATCTGTTCCTGCATAATTTCCTGCATTCGCTTAGCATCAGTTGTTGTATTAAATTCATTATCTAGGCTGTTTTTCTTAACCTTTTTGACAATGTCATTAATAGCTCTTTCCCTTTCCTGCTTACTTAAATTTTCATCTAAGTCAGAGGAGAATAGGGAAGCCACATCTGCTGCCTCAGTTTCATCTGTGTAATCCCCAACAATTAGTGCTGGATTTGGATTACCATTTTCTATTTGAACATAAAGTTTACTAGCCACTGAGTTAAGTAATGGGTCAATGAAATCGCTTGGCTTAATTACATCTGAAATCTTATTAATAATATTCACATCATTAATAAGCCATGTAAGAAGTAATTTCTCTGCCTGTCTAATTCCTGACTCCTGCTTCTTCTTTTTTGGCTTAGGGCTTTCGTAGTCATTCTTTATAGCCTGTCCATTAACTAGGCCCTTTTTGTTGCCAAGATTTGCTACCATCTGCATCATTCCATCTAGTGGTATTACAAATGTATTGCAAACCGCTTTTATGTAATTGTCCCTTTCAAGCTTCTCTCCAAAGCGTAGAAACATTTCCGCAAGTTCTTTCTCAAAAGCAGTTTCATCTGCTGGGTCTGACCTGTTATGTCTCTTTTCTACAACTCCAACCTCAAAGATGAAGCTGTTGATGGCCTTGTCGATTCGCTCCTGAAAGGCTTCGGCACCTAATGCCTTTATAAATTCATCTGGGTCCTTATAAGGCTTCATGTTAATAACCTTAGTATTAAGGCCCACTTCCGTTAAAAGCGGAATAGCTCTTAGAGCCGCCTTAGTACCTGCCTCATCAGAATCGTAGGTAATTAGCACTGTGTCTGTATATCTTTTAAGTAGTCTTGCATGTCCTGGTGTAAGGGCAGTTCCTAGGGATGCTACTGCCTGATTAAAGCCTGCCTGATGTAGTGAAATAACATCCATATAACCCTCACAGATAATCATATTACCTTTTCTAGCACTTCTAGCCACATTAAGGCCATACAAATTACGGCTTTTATCAAATAGCTTAGTTTCCGGGGAATTTAGGTATTTAGGTTTAGCATCACCCATAACTCTGCCACCAAAGCCAATTACTTTATTATTCACATCCATGATTGGGAAAATAACTCGATTCCAAAACTTTTCGTGAACTTTACTATCGTAAGTAAATAAACCAGATTCCTTTAAAATATCGTCTGTGTAGCCTTTAGCTTTTAATTCCTTATAAAGACCACCAGAAGATATAGGAGCAAAGCCTAATCCGTAACTTGTAATAGTCTTATCAGATAATTGACGCTTATTGGCAAGGTAATCCATGCCTGTAGTGCCCTTCTCTGATTTCAAGCAATGATAATAATATGTTGCTGCAAATTTATTAATTTCTAATAACTTAGTTTTTATATCCTTATCCATTTGATCTTCTCTTGAAAATTTCTGCTCAGGCAAGGCAACGCCTGCTCTTTGAGCTAACATCTCAAGAGCCTCAATAAAGGTATAATTCTCATATTCCATAACAAAAGTTATGGCATTTCCACCTTTGCCACAGCCAAAACAGTGAAATAGCTGCTTTGGACCTGACACGCTAAAAGAAGGGGATTTTTCATTATGGAAAGGACAAAGCCCCATATATGAGCTACCACTTCTTTTTAACTTAACATAATTAGAGACTAGATCAACGATATCGGTCTTACTAAGCACTTCCTCTATAACTTCACGTGAGTACATTTATCTAGTCGACCTTTCATTATACTAATTATAAGGTTACTTCTTCCAAGCCTTTGGAACAAATATCTCTTGGAATTTCATAATGGAATATTGATCCGACATTCCTGCGATATAGTCGCAAACCACCTGTTCTTTAGCTTGATTATATTCTGTTATAAACATCTTATAGTTATCTGGTAACTTATCTATATTCGCAATGTAATATCGATATAATTCGGTGATTAACTTGTCTGCCTTCTCTTCCTCTGATTTAGCCGCAGGATTAAGATACAAATGAGTAAACATATGCTCTCTTAACTCCTTCATAGCCCCACCTATTCTGTCAGACATATATATATCATCCCTATTGTTACTGTTAATAACGATGTCATTAATTAAGGTATTAAGACGTTCCTTAGTTGAAGTTCCAAGTAAATCTGTATATTCCTTAGGTATATCATCTTCAGTAATAATTCCAGCTCTTATACCATCGTCTATATCGTGATTGATATAGGCAATCTTATCTGAAAGACGAACTACTTTACCTTCAAGGGTGGAGGGATTGCCTGCTGTTCTGTGATTAAGTATTCCATCTCTTACCTCCCAGGTAAGATTAAGGCCCTTTCCGTCCTTTTCAAGAAATTCCACCACTCTTACGCTTTGTCTGTAATGAGCAAAACCTAATGGACAAATAGAATTTAGTACTCTTTCGCCGGCATGTCCAAAAGGAGTATGACCAAGATCATGTCCTAGAGCGATTGCCTCTGTTAAATCTTCATTAAGCCTAAGGGCGCGTGCAATGGTTCTAGCGATCTGTGCCACCTCGAGGGTATGGGTAAGTCTAGTTCTGTAGTGATCTCCCTCCGGGGCTAAAAAGACCTGTGTCTTGTGCTTAAGTCGCCTAAAAGCCTTACAATGGATAATCCTGTCTCTGTCCCTTTGGTAGATAGTCCTTATATCGCAAGGCTCTTCAGCCTTGTCTCTGCCTCTTGATCCATCTGAAAAGGAAGCATAAGGACTTAAAATTTCATGTTCAGTTAGTTCTTGTCTTTCACGAATATTCATAGTTAGCACCTTCACCTTCTAAAAAAGATTAGATAACATCTTAAATTAATATTGCAAAAAAACCTTACAGTTATATTATTCAACGCAATTTATTTATTTCCTTTTTTATTTTTGAAAATTTTTTCGAAATCGGTGGAAACCTTGACTAGCACTGACATATCAAGTACAATTAATTAAAAATATTTTTTAGGAGGATTTGATCTTGGATTCTCACAGTACGATCCAGCTAATTGTAATTATTATCTTACTTATTTTATCTGCTTTCTTTTCATCGGCAGAAACCGCATTTATAACGGTAAGTAAAATCAAATTAAGACAACTAGTGGATGAGAATAACAAACGAGCAATTCTAGTAAGTAAAATTCTAGACAATCAAAGCAAGATGCTTAGTGCAATTTTAGTAGGTAATAATATTGTTAATATTTCCTGCTCTGCCCTAGTAACAACATTTACGATTAGAATGTGGGGTAATTATGCCACAGGTATTGCTACTGGTGTTCTAACAATTTTTGTATTAATCTTTGGCGAGATTACACCTAAGAATGCAGCAACCAAGTATTGTATGCAGTTAGCTTTAATTTATGCGCCAGTTATTAATGCATTGATTCACATTTTCACACCAATTATTATAATCATTGATTCGATTTCTAAGGTCTTTTTAAGATTACTTGGCGTCAATGAAAATGATAAAGACACAACTATTACAGAAGATGAATTACGAACTATCGTTAAGGTAAGCCACGAAGAGGGCGTTATTGAATCTGACGAGCGTAAAATTATAAATAATCTTTTCGATTTTGGTGATACTAATGCAAAGGACGTTATGATTCCAAGAATCGACATGGTTTTAGTTAATATTGAGGCCAGCTATGACGAGGTTTTAGCCCTCTTTAGAGAGACTCAATATACTAGACTTCCAGTTTACAAGGTAGACACTGATAATATCGTAGGTATTTTAAACATAAAGGATTTAGTCCTTACTCCTATGGATGGAGATTTTAGTATTGAAAATATAATGCGAAGCGTTCATTTTACATTTGAACAGAAGAATACTTCCGAATTATTTAGAGAGATGCAGCTTAATTCCACAAGTATTGCAATTGTCCTTGATGAATACGGCTCAACTGCTGGTATGATTACAACAGAGGACTTACTTGAGGAAATCGTTGGTGAAATTAGAGATGAATATGATACCGAGGAAAGGGAAGGCATCCATAAGATACGCAATAAGACTTATAGAGTAGAGGCTTCCTTTAAGCTTGATGATTTAAATGATTATCTTGGGCTTAACCTTGAATCTGAGGATAATGATTCCATTGGCGGACTTATTCTTGAAAAGCTTGATAGAATTCCTGTTGCAGGAGATAAGCTAACTATTGGAAATGTATGGTTATTTATTGAAAAAGCTTCAACTAAGAGAGCAGAATCAATAATACTTAAGATATTAGATACAGATAAGGCTTCTCAAACTAAATAAGAAACCAAACAAGCTCCGACTGAGTTAAAGGCTATGAATTAGGAATTCCCTTATTCATAGCCTTATTTTGTGAGAAATTATATTATTTCATTGTTATATAGCTTTTATTCCTTATCCAATTTTTTGAATAGTACGTTAATCGAAAACATACTAATTATTAACACTAAAGAGAAAGCAATAATTACAATATAAGTAATAATTTGAGCATTATCGCTAGTCTCAACATCATCTGTATCTGCTGCCAGCTCTGAGGAATCTACTGATGTTCTTTCTGTAGCCTCCTTAGAAGTCTCACTTGTAGTTTCATCTGTAGATTCCATAAGTTCATTCTCATCTGCTGCTAGTTCAGTCGTTTCTGAATCTGCTACTGTTACTAAAACTGCATCTGAAATACCTGAAAAGGAATGACTTGAGCTTGTAATTACAAAATCTGTAGAGCCTGCTTGCTGTGTAGTTATCTCATTTGCACTTTGACCAAAGTCAAGGTTTGGCATTTCACCTATTGGCATTTCGCCTGTTGGCACTTCACCTGTTGGCATTTCACCTGTTGGCACTTCGCCTGTTGGTGTTTTGTCAATTACAGTTTCTCCAGTTGTTTCTTCCCTATTTGGCATTCCAGCTGCAAAAGAATCACTAGATGTAGAAGTGTATTGTTGCATTGTGCCAGTTATATATGAACTTACGCTAGTGTAGTAGCCATTAAAAATTGTTCCTTCTAACTCTCCACCTTTATATAGATGATAACTAGTATCAAGAGCTAAATCACTAGAAGATAAGACTATAGACTGGTAGGCTCTATCTGTTGTATAGGCCATGACTACATTTTCATTATCATCTGTAATTACAATGCTTGTACCTGCCTCAACCTTCTGACTAAAAGTAAGAGTTAAATAAACCTGGCTAGATTCCTCACTTATAGCATCTAACATATTACCCGTTGAACAAACTGTACCTCCATTTATATAGATTCCTGAATTAGAATCTAGACCTGAATCTTGGCTTTGCTCGCAACCCTTTGTAATAATTAGTCCATTGTAAATGTAAATGCTACCGTTTGAATCAATACCATCCCCTTCTGCATCTGAAGCTGCTACTGTTTCTCCATTATCATTTGTCTCATATTCAATTGCACAATCACAAACAAGACTATTAACTGAAATTGAAATAAGCGAACCGTTAGAGGAAGCATTTATACAATCATCATAAGCTGTAATTGTATAATCTCCTTCTCCTCCTTCAAAATAAATATCTCCCTTTGTCTCAATACCTTCATTTTTAGTACTTGTAATGCTTAAACTTCCAGAGCCTGCAAAATAAAGAGCTATATCAGAACTTATAGCACCTGCATATTTATAATAGTAAAGTGGATCTCCTTCTGAAATACCTTCACTATCCGCTGTTTCTGTGGCAAACAATATATTTTCAATCTCACTGGCAGAATAAACGCCATAGTAAGCGGAAAGGTCTGAGTTAGTGTAGTTGCTTGAATAGCTTGCATACTGGTCTAAATTGTCCTTATCCATAAGACTTACCTTCTTTAATCTACCACCTGTAATTGTATTAGTTGTTCCTGCCATAGAATAAATTGTGACCTTGCATGCGTCATAACTTGAGTCCTTATTATAGGCAAAAATTGCTGGAAGTGTGTTTTTTGATGTAAGAGTAACATTATTAAGCATTAAGTTAATATCGCCCTCTTTGTCGTTGGTGTTTACAGCTATTGTTGTCTTTTTGGCTGTTCCTGAGAATTCTATATTAGCTATCGTATTAATATTTATGACATTTGCTTCTATCAGATCATTGTCCTCAATCGCTGTTAAATCGTCACTTAGAGACATTTTACAAACTGTTGAGACTCCATCAAAGAGAAATTCAGTAATATAAATATCTGCTAAGTTATTGTTATTATAATCTTCTAAAAATGTGTCATAATCTTCTAGTGTATATGTTTTAATTTCATTAGTATTCCCATCTACCGTCATTGTAAAATCTGATAGATTAACATAAATATCTGCCTCTAAATCAGTTTCTTCTGCTGCATAAATATTAGTTAAATTAAGAAAAATTAATGATACGAGGCTAGTGAAAAATAAAACCCCAGTTAGCAAATAAGCTACTGTTTTTTCATAAGTAGTGGATTTAAAATTTTTAACCTTCATGAAAAAATCTCCCATTTAATTTTTTATTTCTCACAATTTGATTATAAGAAAAAGAAAAAGGCAAGACAAGGAAATCCACCTTATCTTGCGCTTTTTTCACAAAAGATTCACATTGTAAATCCATATATAGTTTTATTATAAAGCCTTAATTCTATCAAGAGCTCTAACTGTATTCTCATAAGAACCAAATGCTGTAAGTCTAAAATAACCTTCACCACTTGGACCAAAGCCTGAACCTGGAGTACCAACAACGTTAGCATTCTCAAGTAAGTAATCAAAGAATTCCCAGCTTGTCATCTTATCAGGAGTCTTAAGCCAGATATATGGCGCATTAACACCTCCTGAAACTGTGTAACCAGCTTCCTTTAAGCCTGTAAGGATTGTCTTAGCATTATTCATGTAGTAAGCAATCTGTTCCTTAGTCTGCTTCTGGCCTTCTTCTGTATAAATAGCAGCACCAGCCTTCTGAATAATGTATGGAGCACCATTAAACTTAGTTCCATGTCTTCTTGCCCAAAGGCTATGAAGCATAACGTCTCCGCTCTTTAAATCCTTAGGAATTACTGTAAAGCCAAGTCTTGTACCTGTAAAGCCTGCATTCTTAGAGAAAGATCTAAGCTCGATTGCACATGTTCTTGCACCTTCACATTCATAAATTGTATGTGGTACATCCTCTTCTGAAATATATGCCTCATAAGCTGCATCATAGATAATTACTGCTCCAACCTTATTAGCATAGTCAACCCATCTTTGAAGCTCTGACTTAGTAATTGTAGAACCTGTAGGGTTATTAGGGAAGCAAAGATAGATAATATCAGGTGTTTCCTTTGGTAAATCAGGGGCGAAATTAGTCTCGGCTGTACATGGCATATAAATAACGTTAGACCACTTACCAAGATCTGGAAGATAATCACCTGTTCTACCTGCCATAGCATTAGTATCAACATATACTGGATAAACTGGATCACAAACTGCAATCTTATTATCTACAGAGAAAATGTCACCAATATTACCTGAGTCTGACTTAGCACCATCAGATACAAAGATTTCATCTGCATTAATATCTGCACCACGTCTCTTATAATCAAAATCTGCAATTGCATTTCTTAAGAATTCATATCCTAAATCTGGAGCATAACCCTTAAATGTCTCCTTATGAGCCATCTCATCAACCGCCGAATGAAGAGTATCAATAACAACTGGTGATAATGGTAATGTTACATCACCAATACCAAGTCTAATAATTTCTTTGTCTGGATTAGCATTCTGATATGCATTAACCTTCTTAGCAATAGTTGAAAAAAGGTAACTTCCTGGGAGCTTTAAATAGTTTTCGTTAATTTTAAACATGTTCTTCCTCCTAACATTTACGTACAATGATGTAATTATACAACCCCAAAAAGTTAGATACAACTAAATAAAGCAAGACCTAATAATATTAAGTCTTGCTTTTAGTTAAGCATTATACATCAAGATAAAATCTTAATAATCTCTCGTACTCTGTATTAATTGCCAACAGTATATCTTTATCACCGCTCATATTATCTGGATGATATATCTTAGCTAGTGATTTATATCTCTTTTTTAAAGTGTCCTGATCATGTACCCCCTTAAAAAATATCTTTACACCGTCAGAATTAGTAGCATTCTTTCTTGCCTCTCTATAGACTCTGTCCTTATAGACAAGCTTTTCTCTTTCAAATCTCTCCTTATCAATAGTTAACTGGCGATTCTGCTTTTCAAGCATCTGCCACTTTTGATCATAGAGACTCTTTTGATTCTCAAGTTGCTGCTTTAAAATCATGTTCTTATTCTGCTGTCTTGCTAACATGTGCTTTTGTATGTCTATGAGATTTCGTTCATCTTCAAGCGTCTTATCTAGTTCCTGTAATCTCATATGTTCCTTAAAAAGCCACTTTTTCTGCTCCTTTTCACTAAGCTGCTGAAATTCTTTATGCTTATCTGCTGTCATTATAGTATTAGCATCATCTTCAACTAACTTAACGTCCTCCTTTAAAGAGCTGTTATTAGACGCTGCCTGTGAATAGTCCTCTAAATTAGAGGAATTATCTAGTATAACCTTCTTATCTAATTCTTCCTGTTTGGTCTCTTCTTTTAAAGGCTTTGAGTTTGCCCAATTAATCTGGGCTATATTCTTCTTCTTTAAATTATCTTCAAGACCTTCACTTTCAAACCCTTTTACCCCTGAAGCTTTAGCAATTTTGACTGCAACACTCTTGGCATAATTCTCTACATTAGAATTAGCAAAATAATTAGTCTTAAAATTTTCCTGCATAGTTCACTCCGTTTTTTACACGTTCAATATCCTAACTTTATGTTAAAACTAATTTACTATTTAGTCAACTAAAATAAGTCAAACTATTCTACTAGTATAAAAAAGAGAGACATTTTCAAAAAAATCAAAAAAGTCTCTCTAATAATGCAAAATAAAGTTATTCAATTAAAACTAGTTTGAGCATCTAAGGCGCTCTGTGTAAGCTAATAGGAATGGTCCAACACCCTTAGCATCGTCCTTTACGATAGGCTCTGACATATAGTAGTCATAAGTACCTGGACGATTGTTGCTACCACCTAAACCGGCAACTAAACAGATACCGTCAAGAGAAATTGTTCCGTCTTCTCCAGCCTTTAAGTATCTATCTTCGATACCCTTTAATGCCTTAAAGCCGTATTCTCTATAACTTTCTGGTAAGAAACCAAGTCTTACACCCTTTAAGAGAGCATAAGCCATAATTGCGCTACCTGATGTCTCAAGATAATTCTTCTCCATGCCACCAAAGTTTACAACCTGGTACCACATACCTGATTCATCCTGATACTTAAGCATTGCATTCATAAGGTCAACAAATGCGTCTTTCATCATCTTGCATTCCTTATCATACTTATGGTCTTCGTTATCTACCTTATCTAGAGTATCTAAAAGTGCCATAGCATACCAACCAATAGCTCGTAACCAAACATTCTGAGAAAGTCCTGTAACCTTATCACACCAGAAAGCTTCCTTGCTTGTATCAATAGCATGATAGTAAAGTCCGTTAAGAGGATTTCTTAAATTCTCAATTACAAACTTAAACTGGCTGAAAATGTCATCATAGTTGGCTCTGTTATTGAACTTAGTTTCATATTCCATATAGAATGGCTGTCCCATATACATACCATCAAGCCATACCTGGTTTGGATAAATGTCCTTATGCCAGAAATTGCCTGTCTTAGTTCTTGGCATGATTTCAATCTGAGAATAAACTAAATCAATTGCCTTCTTGTACTTTTCTTTGCCTGTTAATTCATAGAGTTCAAATAAAGTCTTACCTGCATTAACATTATCTATATTCTTCTCACCAATGCTGTAGCCGTCAATGCTTCCATCCTCAAAAACTCTGTGATCAATAAATTTGTCGGCGAAGTCTAAATACTTCTTGTCTCCTGAAATTGCATACATTTCTAAAATAGCCTTAATCATAACGCCGTCAATGTAATTCCACTTTGACTTAATGCCTGCCTTAAGCTTTTCGATGTTCCATGCTGGAGTATCAAGTGTACTTCTCTCCATTAAACCATCGATATACTGTACTATGATGTCCATTTGTATCTCCTTAAATTCCCTTAATTTGAGTATCAAATTTAACACTCAATGCTCTAATTTTACTCCATAGAATATAAAATATCAAGCTATCTAAACACTTGTTTTTACTTGACATTGTCTGTTATTTGTCAGACAATTATATTAATTGTACTATTAGGAGGTAAATATGAAAACTGGCATAGTTTTTGAAGGTGGAGCTTTTAGATCTATCTATTCATGCGGCGTAATGGACGCCTTACTCGAACTTGATTTTATGCCTGATTATATAATCGGTGTATCTGCAGGTGCAGCTTATGCAGCAAGTTATGCATCTAAGCAGGTTGGTAGAAATTTAAAAATTATCATGGATTATCGTGATGATAAGAGATACATGGGACTTCTTAATATGTTAGATCCTGGTAACCGTTCATTATACGGTCTTGATTTTGCTTACGAGACTATTCCTAATGAACTTGTACCTTTTGATTATGATACATTTAGACAATATAAGGGAGAATTCTACTGCGTAGTAACAAATGTAGAAACTGGTAAACCAGAGTATCTTCCATATACAGGTCTTGATAAGACTAATACAGTACTTAAGGCAACTTGTGCCCTTCCTGTATTTTTCCCATATATCAATATCAATGGCACAAACTATATGGATGGTGGTTTATCTGATTCTATCCCTGTAGAGAGAGCCCTAGCAGATGGCTGTGACAAGCTATTAGTAGTTCTTACAAGAGAACCGGGTTATACAAAGACTACATCAAGTGTTACAAAGCAGGCTGCAAAGATTTATAAGAATAAGCCTGAGCTTGCAAGAGACTTACTTACAAGAGCGGATAAATATAACCGCCAGCTTGAAAGACTTGACCGTCTTGAAAGAGAAGGTAAAGCTTATGTTATGAGACCTGTTTCTACAAAGGGCTTTAAAAGAACAGAGAAAGATAAGACAAAGATTTTATCTCTTTATAATGATGGTTATAATCAGACTTATAACCAGATTGAAGCAATCAGAGATTTCTTTAAGGCTTAATACTAGCTTTGAAAATGTATTGCTAAGGGACATAAAAACAAAAAGCTCAAGTTACTTTAAAAGTAGCAAGAGCTTTTTTTATAAATAATATCAATCTTATAAATTACCCAATATAAAATCCTTAGTAATTCCAATAGCTTCCCTTAACATAAAGTTAGGAAGTATTATCATATCTGATTTAGCTGGATAGCTATATACATTTTCAAAGCCAGTCTTTTTAGCAATTAGGCAAGCTCTAAATATGTGGAAGTTAGTAGATACAATTAAGACCTTAGCCTTACTATCCTTAATTATCTCATAGGAATTTGCTAGGTTCTCATCTGTGTTAATGGACTTATCTTCTTTTATGATTCTATCCTCACTTACTCCCTTATCAATTAGATATTCTGCCATAGCATCTGCTTCTGTCATAGGCTCATTGGGGCCTTGTCCACCAGATACTATAATTGGACAGTCGTAAATATTTGCTAGTTCAAGGGCTGCGTCTAGGCGTAATTTAAGAGCCTTTGAAGGACCCGCCTCCTTAACTAGGCAACCTAAAACTATAATGTAGTCGTAATTATTCTCCTTATCCTTCTTTGCAAAGCCTGATACAATAAGGCCTTCAAGGACTATAAATAAGGCTAGACCTATGGTAAAGACTGACCAGAAGATTCTTTTTATAATTTTATGAATTTTAATTCTGCCGGACTTTTCTAATCTTTTTAGTAAATATAGGACAATGAAAAAAGCCGAAATTATAATCCACATAAAGACAAAACTAAGTTTGAAGCCTGCGTAACTAACGCAGATTATATAGTAAAGGGCCGATAGAAGGCCTACAATTAAAAATACATTTTCCATAAAAACCTCTCATTCCGTAATTCCTAGTATAACAAAGAATAGGCGGGATTTATAGCTTTAAAAAGAAATCGGACACTAGTACTATTTTCCTAGATATCAGAGAAGTTAAGTTTGCTAAAATTAGATAAAAGCTTATTTTAAAGGAGATTATTTTTATGTTTAAGTATAATAAGGATGTTATTGCAACTGATTGCGAACCAGGCGTTACAAGAAAGATTTTATGTTACTCAGACGAACTTATGATGTGCGAGATTCACTTTGAGAAGGGTTCTAAGGGAAATTTCCACTCACATGAGCATTTACAGATTACTTATATTGCTGAGGGTAGTTTTGAGTTTACTATCGATGGCGAGACTAAGGTTGTAAATAAGGGTGATAGTGTTTATATGCCAAGTAATTCTCTTCATGGTGTTACATGTCTTGAAGAAGGTATCTTAGTAGACGTATTTAATCCAATGAGACAGGATTTCTTAAAGTAGATTAGAGTGAAATTTAGATATCTAAATGGTAAATTAATTACAAAAATAAGGGAAGTGCCCTAACTTGCACTTCCCATTTTTTCTTTTATATTTATTAAAACTGCTTCTAATCTATCAATATCAACTGCTTCGCTATAGTAATAGCCTTGATATTCTAAGCAACCGATGCTTTCAAGTATTAATTTCTGCTCTTCATTTTCTACATATTCGGCTAATATATCAATATTAAACTGATTTGTTAGATTAGTAAGAAAACTTACTATTTCTCTACTTCTTTCATTATTTACTACATCCAGACTTAAATTCCCGTCTATCTTTACTAGGTCAAAAACATTGTATCTTAGATATTTAAGAGAGGTACTGCCCATAGAGAAATCATCAATACCAAAGCGGTAACCAAGCTTCTTTAACCTATCTAATCTTGAGATTAAATCATAGTCAATCTTTAGGCTATCCTGCTCAGTGATTTCAATTAAAATGTTAGGAATATATTCCTTATGTTCTCTAGCTATTAGAGCTAAAAATCTCTCAAATTCCTCCATTTGGATTGCCTGACCTGTTAGGTTAATTGAAACCTTGCAATCTTTTCCAAGTATCTTTATTAACTTTGGCATGTCCTTAATTGCGCTTTTAAAAATGGCCTTCTCTAATTTAGCTGCCATACCCATTTCCTTAGTTAAGCCCATAACTAAAGGAGTGTAAATCTTACCATTATTAGAGTATTCCCAATTTAAAAGGCACTCTACGCCAATACATTTATCCTTACTGTTAAACTGAGGCTGATATCTTAAATGAACATCATTATTTTCAATCTTATATTGAATTTCATCAGCGATGGAACGAGCTAAAACTCCGTATCCCCCTTTAATCCCAAGGATACTAAGTTCAACTCCTTCTTCCTCTGATTCCTTAACTAGCCTTATAAGCTCATTAATCTTTTTAGCTTCCTGATCTAGCGCTCTCTTCTCTGAATAAACCACAAAAGGTGCATAAATTGCCACCCCTATAAAAAGGTTAAAGAGCTGCAAAAGGCTACCAGCAATGGAGCCTGTGGCCATAAATCCATTTATAAAAATTGGAGTAGTCCACTTAACATTGCTTATTAGTCTTGGCACAATGCCAAGGGCCATGGCTAAACTTGCATTTAAATAACTAATCACTGGCACTAAAATAAATGGTATGAAATATACAGGATTTAGTACAATTGGCAAACCAAATAATAATAATTCATTAACATTAAAAATTAGTGGAACACTTGATAAAGTAACTAATTTCTTTGATGTATTCTTTTTACCAAAAATTAGTATGGCAAGGGCTAAACATAAAGTGGAGCCGCAGCCGCCCATTACTGCAAATACCTCAACGGTTGTAAAGGAATGCTGATTGCTTAGCATAACTGAAGTGTCAACATTCTTTATCTTATCAAAATTTAAATCTCCAGGAGTCATAACACTTGAGCCATGAATTCCTAAAAACCAAAGTATAGATTGAATCATTAAAAAGGCTAAGCTTGTAATAACAGAACCACCTCTAAAGAAGAATAGACTTAGGAATACTTTTCTATTAACTTCCTGAATTGACTCCATACCTGTTGTTTTAACTAGGATCATATAAATTAGTACAGCAATAATAAATACTATAATAGTAGCCGGCATTGAATAAAGCATCTGAGTATATGTATCATCTGCCCCACTAGAATAGAATCTAAAACCATGCTTTAGATTATCATTAATTAAAATGTAAAAATATGACGTAATAATCGTCAAAAAGATTGCTGTAAAAACCCCATCTTCACCTAAGTTACTTATATCAAATTCTCTAAAGTTAAGACCACCACTAAATATGGCAAACACTATTAAGCTTATAAATACTAGGCTATAATTCTTAACCCCATCTGCCTTCTCAGTATTAGAAATACTTAAGGCTAGTGTAATTGTCATATATATGGCTAGCATACCAAAGGTTGCATTATAAACGGTCTGTAATAATTCCCTAAAAAAGCCATCTAGCAAAGCATCTATAAATATTTGATAGCTATAAATTGGCAATGTTTCTAATATAAGTGCAAAAGAACCCACCAATAAAATTGGTATAATCATTACTAAGGCTTGTCTAATAATTTGTAAAATTTTTATCTTATCTATAATTTCAAAAACTTTCCCCATGACTGTCCTCTGTAAAAATTTCTATTTAATATCATAGATAAATATTAAAAAAAATAAAACCCTCTTATATGGGGGTTTTATTTGTAAAGCGGACATTCGGAATCCGCTTCGCTACTTCCTCATGAACGCAGTGGCACTTTGTGCCACCTGTCAGAAGGGGCTTTAACCCCTTCTGACACTAGTAAGCTTTATACCCCCGCTTAAAGCTTACGCTTTTGAAGCGGGGGATTGCTTACACTGCGTTCAAATTAAGTTCTTTTTATAAATTCAATTCTACATTTAGGACATTTAATACTAATCTTTCCCTTGCCCTTTGGAACTCTAATCTTCTGATTACAGTTAGGACATTTAAAAATCTTATGGGTCTTTCCATCCTTAATTCTAGCCTTTAGGTAGTTTAATTTACCCTGACACTTATAATATATATTTAGATATCTTTGGTTCTCTTTAGACCTCTTTGAAATATTTCTTGAGAAAACTCTAAAATATGTATATATCAATAATAATATTGCGATAAAGTAAACTGCACTATTATGAATAAATAAGGTTAATACAAGCAATACCATGCATACAATAGAAGTAAATCTAGAAAATTGATCCATTCCATATCTTCCATACATAAAGCTTGCAAATTTATTTCTAAAATTATTCATACAAAAGAGTACCTCCAAATCCATTAGCTAATAATAATCATCACAAATTCATTTGCTAATAATACTCTATCATATAGCTTTATAAATACAATAAAATAAAAATAAAAAATTCCTTATATATTTAGTTGCCCTCCATATATACATTTCCATCTAAGTCCTTAAAGTAGAACTTGTCTTCAAAAATGATATAGCTGTGGGTTGAATTTTCCTTTGGAATTGAAACTGAGCCTGGATTAACATAAGTATAGTTGCCTCTTTTTTCAAACTTTGGCACATGAGTGTGACCGCAAAGTAATATATCCCCATCCTTTAGGGCTGGCATATTCTTTTCATCTAACTTATGGCCATGAACCATAACAAAATCCTGTCCATTTACACTTAAAAATGCCTGTTCACAAAGGACATTAAAATCAAGTACCATCTGGTCAACTTCTGTATCACAGTTACCTCTAATACAAATAATCTCATTTCTTAAGGGATTGAGCATACTTATAACTTCCTTTGGTGCATAGTCCTTTGGCAAATCATTTCTTGGACCATGATATAATATGTCCCCAAGTAATACTAATCTCTTTGCGCCCTCTTCCTTGTATCTATCTAACATCTTCTTACAATAGTAAGCAGAACCATGGATATCTGAAACTATCATTATCTTTTCCATAAATACACTCCTTTATTATTATTTATCTAGTCTAATTTAGCTAAACTAAAAGGCAGGACTTAAGCCTGCCTTTAATTTATCTTGCTAGTTTTTGTACTGTTGGTACTTTATAATCGCTAGCGTAGCTTAAATATTGCTGCAGAGAATTCTTCACCTTATACATGTCTAAGATCTTTTTAAGGAAGGCGATGGTAGACTTTTTGTACTTCATATTAGAGAGCACTAAAACTGCTGCCTCGTCATTATATCCTCTTGCAAAACTCTTAGCATATCTTGCAAATTTAAGCTTATTTAATTCTGGTATATCATAATAATTTTGTAAAATCTCTAAAGCCTCAATAACCCTAGTATTATCAAAATCTAATTCTACTAAAGGTCTCTTTATGATTAGATTGTCGATTTTACTAATATTACTTTTAATTTTATTTGAATAGAGTTCAATAATATCGCTTTTTATTGTTGTTAAAGAATATTTGTTATAAAGTCGCATACCAATGAACATACCACTATCATTCTCATCACCAAAAAAGTAATTTAGTAATACATCTTCCTTTGTAACACCCTCTTCAATCTTCTTTACATAAAGACCTTTGCTTAGACGAGTTATAATGCCTTCGCTTGCAATACGTTCTACTGCGCGGAAAAATGCATCTTGGCTCATCTTAGTAAACTTATCCTCGTAAAGAGAATTAACTGCTACAACACTAGAACCAGGTAGGCTATCAAAATAATTAATTATTCTATCCCTATTCTTTATCATTATTTATCTTACCTCTTCTAAGTTAATAAGGTTATCCTCATCCTTCTTCTCATCAGACTTTTCCTCTGACTTTTCAGGCTCTGCCTTATTAATAACCTTAACTAAAACATCTTCGTCATCTGCAAAGATAGCATCCTCATCAAAATCTTCAAATTCATCTTCGTCTTCTTCATCTACATAGAAGTTAACTGGGATAACCTCAAGACTTGTAGCTACAGCTTTACCAATGATATAAACTGTATGAATACCCTCTTCCTTAACATTCTCAACTAGGTTTCTAACACCAGCTGCTACTCTGTCAACGTCACAAACAACATTAACGCCCTCTGGTAAAATGATTGTTACATTACTTGCATAGCTTGAGAAGTTAATGTAAACATCCTTTTCAAATACTGCTAAGCCTAAATCAAGAGTTGTATTAGCGCAAACTGACTTTAATTCGCAACCTACAAATTCCTCATCCTCAATCTCAACGATCTTCTTTTCAGCAATAGCATTGTACTTTCTAATTTCAGCATCAATACTGTCGTTTTCTTCCTTTACAAACTTGTCCTTTGTCTCTTTATATTTGTCATATACTAGCTTTGCAGTTGCAACACAAGCACCTGTAACAGCAATAAATTTTAATAAGCCATTCTTCTTAGCCATAACCATTACCTCCATATTTTGATATAATAAATATTAGCATTTTGTCGTCTTTTTTTCAAGTTTAACTCAGTCGGAGAAATCCCCCACCCCTAAGCATTAGCGTAGGTGGGGGTTATGGCAAACTATACTTAGTCGGGGTACAAGCTCCGACTGAGTTAAACGCTCCGCGAGGATGCGCACGGATTCGGACAGGAATTTGTCTGCTGAAGCAGACCCGAATCCGGCGCGCAAGACTCGCGAGCGAGTCTTGAACTATCCTTTTTTTATACCCTAGAATAGACACAACCACAGAAATTCTGTCTATATAGATTATACTCCTTAGATAATTCAATGGATCTTTTGTAACCATTTTTCTTTTTAAAATCTGACAATAAATACTTCATACCGTATTCTTCTTCAAGCTTTAAACCAATCTCATTAAGCTTAAGGCTTGATTTTAAAGGACTTATACTAAGTGTAGTTGTAAAGTAGTCAAAGCCCTTTTCCTTAGCTAATTTAGCTGTTTCTCGTAGTCTAAGTTCATAACACTTAAAGCATCTTTCCCCGCCTTCAGGACATTTTTCTAATCCCTTAGCCATATCGTAAAACTTAGAGGTATCATAGTCTCCTTCTATAAACTCCACCGGATACTTAGTAGGGAATTCCTTAATAAAACGCTTCTCTTCCTCTACTCTCTTTCTATATTCCTCTTCATAGGAAATATTAGGATTATAGTAAAAAACTGTCACTCTAAAATACTGAGATAAATACTCAATGCAATGACTTGAACAGGGCGCACAACAACTGTGTAACAAAATTGTTGGCACCTTTTTTTCTTCTTGTAATTTTAAGACAAACTTATCTAGTTCCTTTTGAAAATTTCTTTGATTAAAAGGAATAGCCATTATAAAATCTCCTTCAACGCCTTTATTAGAGCATCCATCTGCTCATCTGTACCTATTGTAATTCTTAAGTAGTTATCAATTCTTGGCTTATTAAAATATCTTACGAAAATGTTCTTCTCTTTTAGTTTTGTAAAAATAAGACTTGCAGGAACATCTTTATGCTTAGCAAAAATGAAATTAGCCTTTGACTCTGGGAAGCTAAAACCAAGCTCCTTTAAGGCCTTCATAGTTCTTTCTCTAGTTGCCACAATCTTTTTACAGCACTCTTCAAAGTAAGCCTTATCATTAATAGCCGCAGTTCCTAGTTCAATAGCTGTTCTATTCATTGTGTAGGAATTAAATGAGAACTTCACGTCATTAAGAGCCTTAATTAACTTCTCATTAGCAATAGCATAACCTATACGCATTCCAGCCATAGATCTGGATTTTGAAAATGTCTGCACAACAATTAAGTTGTCGTATTTATTCACAAATTTAATTGCCGATTCCCCACCAAAATCGATGTAGGCTTCATCAACAACTACTACTGAATCCTGATTATTCTTAATGATTTCTTCAACACTAGAAAGCTCTAAATACTTAGAAGTTGGAGCATTAGGGTTTGGGAAAATGATACCGCCATTCTCTCTATTAAAATCCTCCACTAAGATGTTAAAATCCTCATCAAGTCTTACAGTTTCATATGGGACTTTGTGTAAATCGGCCCATACACTGTAGAAAGAATAAGATATTTCAGGAAATAAGACTGGCTTATCTGAGTTAAAAAATGTCATAAAGATCATTGAAATAACATCATCTGAACCAACCCCTGTAAATACCTGATTTTTATTAACACCATAGAAGTTTGCAATAGCTTCATTTAGCTTTGTAACCTCTGGGTCTGGATATAATTTTAAACTATCAAGATCTACCTTAGTTAAGGCATCCATTACCGCCTTTGAAGGTGGGTAAGGATTCTCATTAGTATTAAGCTTAATTACATCCTTAATCTTTGGCTGTTCGCCTGGAACATAAGGCTCCACTTTTCTAATATATGATTCCCAAACTTTCATTTAATTCTCCTTTATGAGTAAATTTTTTACAAAAATTATAAATTGAACTCCTTAGCTAATTCTTCAAAATGGCTAAGAGAATTAACTATTGTTTCATAGCTTACGCAGTAGGCAATTCTTACATAACCCTTACAGCCAAAGCTTGTAGCTGGCACCATTAAAATGTTATGCTTCTTAGCTGCATTGCAGAATTCCATCTCATCCTCTGTTGGGGATTTTACAAAAAGATAAAAAGCGCCTTCTGGCTTAACACAGTCAAAACCATACTTTGTTAAGGCCTCATAAAGTGTCTTTCTATTCTTATCATAAACTGCAATATTCTCAGAAATATCTACATCTAAAGTCTTTAAAATTACTCTTTGAAGTAGAGATGGTGCATTAACAAAACCTAAGATTCTTGTGGCAACTGCTGCGGCTGTCTTAATATCATTTGCATCATCAAGTTCATCTGGTAAAACAAGATAACCAATTCTCTCACCTGGAAGAGAAAGAGACTTACTGTAAGAATAACCAACAATAGTATTCTTATAATACTTAGTTAAGTAAGGAACTTCTATACCATCATAGGCAAGTTCCCTATATGGTTCGTCAGAAATAAGGTAAATGCTAGTAGCAAGTTCCTTTTGCTTATTTTCTAAAATCTCTGCTAGTTTCTTAATTATAGCCTCACTATAAATAACCCCTGTTGGATTGTTAGGATTATTAATAATTACAGCCTTAGTCTTAGCATTAATTAGCTTTTCAAATTCTTCAAAATTAGGATTAAAATCCACTGTATTAGCAGGAACAACTACAAGTTTTCCTCCAAAGTTTGACACGTAATTTCTATATTCACTAAAGAATGGAGCAAAGCATAGTACCTCATCCTCAGGATTAAGTAAAGTCTTTAAAATTGAATTAAGACCCCCTGCTGCACCAACTGTCATAATTATATTAGAAGCATTAAAATGTGTATCGTACTTCTTATTAATTGAGCTAGCAATTCCTTCTCTTACATCTTCGTAACCTGCATTGCTCATATATCCATGGACAAATGTAGACTCTTCATTGTCAACAATCTCTTTGATTGCTTCATTAACTTCCTTAGGGGCTGGCACATTAGGATTACCAAGAGAAAAATCGTAAACATTCTCTCTACCATAGATCTTTGCCAATCTATTGCCTTCCTCAAACATTGCTCTAATTACAGAGCTACCCTTAACTAAAGATACCATTGAATCTGCTATCATTTATCTTCCTCCCAAATTTTAAAATACTACATATCATTATGTCTTTTCTGAATCTAATAAATAATTAATCTAACTTTAGGCGTGATTCTAGCCTTCATCAAGATAAAAAAAGACAGGAGAACTAAAATCTCCTGTCTGATATTATAAGCTAATTATTTAGATAGATGCAATAAAATCTATTAAAAACATAAAGGCTGCGCCAACCTTAGCCTCACTTTCAGAGCAAGTTGTAAACTGTAAATAACTTGCATCTGTATCAAAGGCACAGTAATCAATAAGTCTTCTCTTTAAATCCTCTTCATAATCCTTAAGATATGTTGCAACTTCGCCGCATAGACAGATGTTACTATCATTCATAAGGAAAATGTTGTTGATTCCCACTGCGAGATCATCTAGATACTTATCAAATACCTTTGAATACTCTCTGTCGTGTTCCTTTAGTTTTCTAAAGAAAGTATCGAGACTTACCCCTAATTTAGTTGATAATACTCTTGCTGAAACATAGGATTCATAGCAACCTCGCTTACCGCAATAACATTTTTCTCCACCAGGATAAATTGTCATATGACCAAACTCACCGGCTCTATTATGAATACCCTTTCTTATTGTTTCTCCATCAATAAAGGCACCACCAACACCTTCATTAAGCATAAGATAAACGCTTGAAAAATCATTATCCATAAGCTTTTTCTCATCAAAGTTTCTTACAGTGATTAAACCTGCTGCCTCTCTTTGCTTATTCTTCCAGTAATTAGCAAAAGCATAGGCCTTTGCATCATTTACAACAATAGTCTTAAAGTCAATATTCTTTGTAAGATTCTTAACCTCGTAGTTTTTAAGACCCATAGTTGGTGCTGATAAAATAATCTTATTATCGTTATCAAAAATACCAGGCACTGTAATTCCGACGCCAAGTACATTTTCCTTATTAATATTGTTCTTACTAATTAAATTATTAACTAGAGAAGCTATATCAGCCTCAAAATCGTTATTAACAATATTAACTGAAAGCTTAATTTCATCGATTACCACGCCTCTTAAATCTACTAAATAGGCTACTATTTCATTAGCTGTAATGTTAACGCTAATAGCTAATTTTGAACTTCCCTTAACCATAATAACCTGGGCTTTACGACCACCTGTAGATTCAAAATTTCCTGCATATTCAATTAAGTCTTCGTTAAATAAGTACTTTAAATTCTGATTAACCGTTGGTAAGGATAATCTTAGGGCATCTGAAATTTCCTGTCTTGCTACTTTTCCAGAAAAATGGATAAGTCTAAAAACCCTGTTCTTATTAATCTTTTTTACGTCAGTTGTTGTAAGCTTTTCTGTAGTTAACATTCTACACCTCTATTCTTATATTTTATTCACCAAATACAGCAATATAATCCTTCTTGAATTTTTCAATTCCAGCTGTTGTAAGTGGATGATTTACCATTTGTTCAATTACCTTATATGGAACAGTTGCAATGTCTGCGCCTGCAATAGCACAGTCAGTTACATGAATTGGATTACGAACGCTTGCTGCAATGATTTCAGTCTGAATATCGTAATTAGAAAAAATTGCCACAATATCTTCAATTAAGTTAATACCTGGCTGAGAAATATCATCTAATCTACCAAGGAATGGTGAAACATAAGCTGCACCAGCTCTAGCTGCAAGTAAAGCCTGATTAGCTGAGAAAATCAATGTCACATTTACCTTAATTCCTTCACTAGATAATACCTTAGTTGCCTTAAGTCCGTCAACTGTCATAGGTATCTTAACTACCATGTTTGGATGGATCTTAGCAATTTCTCTACCTTCCTTAATCATATCTTCAGCCTTAGTAGTTGTAGCCTTAACCTCGCCACTAATAGGGCCATCTACAATGCTTGTGATTTCCTTAATTACTTCCTTAAAATCTCTACCTTCTTTTGCGATTAATGATGGGTTTGTTGTTACGCCACAAATAACTCCCATATCATTAGCCTTCTTAATGTCCTCAACATTTGCTGTGTCAATAAAAAATCTCATTATAACTTCCTCCATCTTTTAATCTATCCATATCAAGACTCGCTCGCGAGTCTTGCGCGCCGGATTCGGGTCTGCTACTGCAGACAAATTCCTGTCCGAATCCGTGCGCATCCTCGCGGAGCGTTTAACTCAGTCGGAGCTTGTACTCCGACTGAGTTGAATCAATCAGAGCTTATGCACCAATTGAATTAAAGCTATCTTTAAGGGCTGGGTATAGCTCCTTAAATTCCTTATAACGAAGCTCGTAAGCCTTGGCAATATCTTCATCTGGTTCAATTGTCTTAGATAGCTTAACAATCTTACTTACTGCTTCCTCTAGGCTTTCGTATTCCTTACATGCAATCATTGCTAAAATGCATGCTCCCATAGATGGGCCTTCTTCACTTTCAAGTTTTGCTACTCTGATATTAAGTACATTTGCTAAAATCTTACACCATAATTCAGACTTAGCACCGCCTCCACAAAGCTTTGTCTCTGGAATTACAAGTCCTTCTTTTCTTGCAATTTCAAGAGAATCTCTAAGGCCAAAGGCAACTCCTTCTAAAACTGCCTGAGTCATGTCTGCTCTTGTAGTATCCATAGTCATTCCAATAAAGCAAGCTCTTGCCTTTGGGTCATTATGTGGTGATCGCTCACCCATTAAATATGGTAGGAAATATACATGATTCTTAGCCAATTTAGAATCATCTATATCCTCCTGCTCTTTACTATATTCCTTAGTATTTAGGACATTGTCCATCCACCACATATTACAAGAAGCTGCACTAAGCATGCAGCCCATTAGATGATAGGCTCCATCTGCATGGTCAAAGGAATGTAGAGCGTTATTAGGGTCTACTTTAAAGCTCTTGCTTGAAATAAACACGGTTCCGCTTGTACCTATGGAAATGTTACATTTTCCCTCTCCAATAGTGCCCGTACCAATAGCTGCTGCTGCATTATCACCAGCTCCTGCTGCCACTACTAAATCAGAAGATAGACCAAGTTCACTTGCAAGCTCAGCCTTTAAGCAACCAATTGCCTCATAGCTTTCAAAAATCTTTGGCATCTGTTCTAGTTTAATGCCGCAGATATCAAGCATCTCTTTAGACCAAGTTCTATTCTTAACATCGAAAAGTAATGTTCCCGAAGCGTCAGATACATCTGTTGAAAATGTGCCTGTTAACTTATATGCTAAATAATCCTTAGGTAGCATAATCTTCTTGATTTTATTAAAATTTTCAGGCTCATTGTTTCTTAGCCATAAAAGCTTAGGAGCTGTAAAACCAGCAAAGGCAATGTTAGCTGTGTATTTACTTAGCTTATCCTTACCGATTTCGTTATTTAAATAATCACACTCCTTGCCAGTTCTAGCATCATTCCAAAGAATTGCAGGTCTAATAACCTCATCCTTCTCATCTAAAATTACGAGGCCATGCATCTGTCCGCCAAAACTAAGGCCCTTAATACTTGTCTTATCAAAATCCTTTATAAGCTCTTTAATTCCAAGAATAGTCTCTTTATACCAGTCTTCTGGATTCTGCTCAGACCAGGCTGGCTTTGGAAAATAAATTGGATATTCTCTAGACACTGAGTTTAGAATTTTACCTGTATGCTCCATTAAAAGAAGCTTTACAGAAGATGTCCCCAAATCAACACCTATATAATTCATACTACCTCCCTTTGATACAAATCATTGTTAATTCACTTTTAGTAAAACACTTTCTAAAAGCTTATTTCATTGTAACACTTATCTAAAGTCCCTTCAATGAGTTTTAAAAAAATATTTTGTAAAATTAAAAAAGGAAAGTTTTATATTTCTATAAAACTTTCCCAAATTAATTCTGTTATATCTTTTTGATATATCCTATGAATAATTATCGCCTACTAATTAGCTTCTTTTTTTACGAAGAGATATTTATAACTCTCTCCATCACAAAAGACAGCTCTAAGTCTGTCAAACTTCTTTAAAGCCCACTTTACAAGCAAGTAAGCAAGAAGACCATAAAGAGATCCTAGTACTAAGCTTACTAGTACATCTGTTGGATAGTGAACTGTTAGGTACAATCTTGAAAATGCAATTAGTACTGCAAGACAAAGGGCACATATACCCTCTCTCTTTCTCCACAAAATAATAGCAATTGCTGCTGCAAAGGATGCTGATGTATGTCCTGATGGGAATGACCAGTCATCAATTGAGGCAAATACATTAAATATCTGTGTCTCAAAAAGTGAACTATCAAAATTAAAAGGTCTTACTCTATGTGATACATTTTTCATAACACCATTACACATGATTACTGAGAAAATTAAAGCAACTGCAACAGTTAAGCCTACCTTTCTATATTTCTTAGGTAGAACAAAAAGCATTAATAATCCAAGTAAAATCCAGATAATTCCCTTATCTCCAAGTTTTGTAATTACAAACATGATTGGGTCAGTAATTGGATTGTGTAATGTAGCAAACCATTTTAATATTGGAATTTCGCCAGCATTTAAGCTATTAAAAAATTGATCCATGTTAACCTCCACTTATTTTTTTAATTTTTAACGCTTCTCAATCTTAAGCTAAATACTAGTTCATGTCAATTTTCTACTAGGTCAATTTTTTACTATCTAGTTTTTAGTTACACCAGACTTTGTAACACTATATTCGCCTTTATAAGTATCTTTACCCATGTCCTTATTTTTCAAAATAAAGCTCCTATTTAAATAGTCTTTTTTAAAATAAGAATCAGAAATTGCTGCAGCTTCTTTACTTACTAAAATACCATTATTTTGACTTGAATTAATTAAGAATACGTCCCAGTCCTTCTTTTCCCAAACAGCATAAAAATAAACCACTGCGCCATTATTTTCATCTAAATTCTTTAGGCATTCCCCCTCTCTATAAATATTATTCTTTGAATTCCTTTCTCTACTCCATCCCAGAAAATTAAAGCCATCTCTAATAAAGCTATTCGCCTGCAAATTAAAGTTTTCACCATAAGTTACTTGCTGCTCTTTTGACTCTCCTGCCCCGTTTGAATCATAAATCACCCTATATTTATGGGGGCTACAAATATAATTAATCTCGGCACCATTAAAGGTTAGGCCCACGTATTTATTTAACTCGCCATTTTCATTAACAGGAATAGAGCCTTCGTAATTTGGCTCAGCAAGGCTTTTATTACGGCCCTCAATTACACTATTAGCCTCACCTATTTCAAGGGCTGAGGACACATCATATCCTTTAAGGACAGTACCTGTAATCCTTAGCCAAGGGGTTTGACGGTAAATGCTTACTTCATGAAAGCTTACGTAAAAGCCAGTACTTGCACTACCTTCAATAGATATGCTACCACCATCAAAGCCGTCATATAGCGAGGGCACTCCCACCTCTCTTAAGGACTGATAATCTTCTCTTACATTAAGACTTAAAATCCTAACCTGATTGTTTTTATCATCATCATCAATTAAATAAAACTCAATAACAGAGCCTACTGGAGCGCCATTAATTCTAAAATTCATGCTTTTATAAAGGGGTGAATTTGAAGCATAAGAATTTACTGATATAAGACTGGAAATAAATAATAAGCCATAAAGAAAAAGAATTATTTTACTAATGTAAGCCCATAAACTTTTCATAATAACAATACTCCCTTCCCTTTAAACTGTGCTTAAAGCTCATAACTACCTCCACATCTAAGTAACCCTTTTCAAGGTTTATCTCTTTAAAATTTATCTCATAATTTGCATCTGAACTTATCTCTTTACTTAGACAATTACAAAAGGCTAGCTTAATTTCCTCTTCTAGATCCTTTTTCTGGCTAAAGCTAAGGCCATGGACATTTATAGTTTCGTACTTTTCATTTAGCTTATCAAAGCTGTAATTTAAAGAACTATCCACAGCCCTTATAAGTTCTTCATTTCTTGCATTTTTCTCTATTAAAAAACCATGTGTAACCACTAGGATAAATATTAGTGATAATAGGCCTGAACCTGTGATTAATGCTCTCATATTTATCCTCCATTATTCCTTTTATACCTGGCTAGACCGTGATAAGTATTTGTCTTATTTATTCTAAAACTTGCTGAAAGAATCTTATAGCTAAGGTCATATTCGTAATAGCAAAAATCTGTGGTGCTTTCTGCATTTTTAAATACCAAATCCATACCATTAGACCTAGCCATTGAAATTGCCTTAGCCTTTCCTTCTTCTTTATTTACCTCAATTGTGTTCTCCACATATCTAGCCACTGTATTTACTTTTGAAACCCTAGCATTAATCATAATAAAGTCCAAACTAAAGTAGACAATTAATACTAGAATTATCAGGTATATATAACTTTCTATTACTGATTTCATCTCTCTCCTAACCTAAACAAGCTATCAATGTGTTTTCTACGAATTTTAAAAATGTTACAAAGAGGCTAGAAGCTAAAGTAAATACGGCAATCATAGAAAGCATTGCTACAATTACTTCTCCGTATAATTTTACATATTCTCCCATATTAAACTCCTATTAATACTTTTAAAAAAAGTCCATTTATTACAAAAACCATTATGATAGCCATTATAAGTCCTGCATACTCTTCTAATATATTTTCCATAATCTTCTTTTCCTTTATCTGTCATCTATAGATATCTTGTGATAATAAGTAGCATATCTGCTGAAATCTTAAAGGCTGCAAAAAATGTTGGCAAATACTCTAAGAATTTCAAACCGCTAGTAATATCGCTATATCTTTCCTCATCAAATTTCTGAGAAATCTCATTGTTTCTTTTAACCAATACATTTATAGTCTCGTCTGCGCTTTCATTTTCCATTTCACCAATGGAATATAGGGTTCTTACAGCAGATGAAACATCAAGACAGTTAAACTCTGATAAAAACTCATAATAAGGATTTACATCTAAGGGATTTATGTCGATTTTTTCCAAAAACTTTTCTAGCTCTTCTTTAATAATAATGGGGCAATTTCTTAAACTTTGTTCTAGTGCTACATATAAAGGTGCCTTTGAAAGCCCAAGACTTAGGTCACGAAGCCAGCTAGTAAAGCCTTCTCTTAAATCATTTACCGCAATCTTTTTAGCTCTTCTCTTAGCCGTTACTGGATGTATAAGAATAAAAACAAGTGAAATTAATAGATAGATAGAAATTATCTCTAGTTTTAAAATAAAGCAAATTATTGCTGCAAGTAAAATTATTACAATTAAGGGAATGCTTATTAGATATAGGCTTTTTGTGCTCTTTTTAAAGGCTAAGTTATAATTATCCATTATCTTTTTATCAGACCTTAGGCTCTTTAAATAATCCCCTTTATAGCTAGATAAATTCCAGCTAAGAAAAGCTATGGATAAAATTAGGAAAACGCTTGTTGAAATGTTATATGAAAGATCTTTTGTAATATCAATTGGATTTTGTGAAAAACGATTTAGACTAAGGCAAAGATAAGAAGTAATTAAGGCAAGTCCTATACTTATAAATAAACCGATTGTTGTATCTCTTCGTATTTTTTTAATTTCTTTTTGAAATTTATAGACACTACTTACCCAGTTATCAAAGTCATAATTTAAAACTTCTATGGAATTTCTTGTATTACCACCCTTCTTTTCTACCGCCATTAAAAATTTATGTAAAGCCCTCATTCTATCGCAACCATATTCGGCTTCAATGATATCAAAGGCGTCTTTGTACACATTTTCACCTACACCAAAGGAAAGTTCATCAAGAGCTTTCTTTATACAAGTCTTTAACTTGCCCTCGCTAATCTTATAGCTATCCTTAAGTGCCCTGTCGATTTTAGAGCTACGTCTAAAGGAATAAAGCATCTGGTGTAAATAAATATCCACGTCCTTAAACTTATTCTCATTACTGGCTGCTAAATATTTTCTTCTAATAATTATTGGAACTTGTGTTAAAAAGAAAACTGCCACAAGGCAATTAAAAAATAGACCAATTTTAAATAAAAGACAAAAGGAAAAGACTAATATAAAGCTTAAAAGCATTAATAGTAAATAAAGCTTTAAATTAAAGCCTTTAGTTCTTCCTTGACTCTCTGTATCTTTATAAATATCCTTTTTTATCTGCTTGTAGGAGAAATAATTAATTATTCTCTTCATAGAACAAATCTCCTCCCTTTTGGCTAACAAATGGATCAACGATGCCGTATTTTAAAAATTTTTCTTTGATTTCTTCTGGAAGCTCTTTTGTAATTAATTTACCATTATCATAAATTAGATAACATTTATTCTCGTTATTCTCTCTTACTAAAAAGCCTAGCTGGCTAATTCTTCTTTGTTCAAATTTATCACATTCCACTAGGCAAACTAGGTCGATATACTGATAAATGTTATTGATAAATCTATCTGAAACTCCCGAGTCTCTAAGCATATTAAACATTCTATCTGGCATATCACGAACATCATCAAGATGCATTGTAGTCATACAGATAGCTCCTGTAGATAAGCTATTTAAAAGGTCTAAAACCTCCTCGCCTCTTGATTCTGAAAGTAAAATCCAATCCACATTGTGTCTAAGGCCAGCCCTAATAATGTCTGCATAACCAAGCTTAGAATCCACATAAAACTCCACACATTTTTTGTGAGGGTTAAGTTTTCTATAGTGAATTTCCTGATTATCCTCGTATACGCCTACCTTTTCCCTTGCCGGTATAAATGTGGACATATACTTTAAAAGCTCTGTCTTTCCCGCATGTGGTTGACCACCGATTACAGTAGTTAAGTGGGCTATGGTACTATTTTCAATAAGGGCTAAAATCTCCTCACTGCAATAATTAGACTTTATTAAAGTCTCATGATCAAATCTTAATTTCTCAGGGATTTTTCTGATGGCAACACTTTTCTTGCCGGTTCTTGACTCGTGCCAAATAGAAATTCTAAGACTTTCAGTGTTAGCCTCCAAAATTGGATGAATTCTATTAAAGGCAACTTCCATAATATTTGCTAACTTAATCGATAAGTTATCTAAGAATTTATCTGAAATCTCTTTTGAAGAAATGCGACATCCTCTGCCAAGTTCTGTAATCCAAAGGTTATATCCATCCCATTCAATATCCGTTATATTATCATCATTAATTTCTTCAATAAGCTCGCTAAAGAGCTCTTCTTTTCTATAACTTAGGGCTCTATTTAATTCTTCATTAATCATTAAACAAACCCTCTTTAGTTAGATTCTGCATCAATTGCATTATAAATCTGATTCTCATAAGAGATGCTATCAACAGCTCCCTTTGTCTTTGTTGAAACGATTGTTACTACAGCGGCTGTTAAAAGTGTAGCTGCTAAAACTCCTGCTAGGGCAATAATTACCTTTCCGTAATGTTCAATAATATCATGCATATTATTTCCTCCTTGATTTAACTTTTGTAAAATATTAATTTAAATAAAAATGAAAATTGTTGCGACTTGCAACTAAAGAAAATGATTACGGGTGAAATATTAACATAGGATTTTGGATATGTAAACTAGGGAAATGAATTGTGTCGTTTTTTTACAATCTAGGAAGTGCTTGTAGGGGAAGCGCTCGCACACAAGTAGTGAATCGCTTTGCGATTAACTACAAAAAGAAGAAAGGCGCCAATTGGCGCCTTTCTAAATTTGGAAGTCTATGATTATAAGTTATACTCTTGTTAGCAAATTACTCCTCAATTCTTCTCTTTTTTACTAAAACAACTGCACCCATGCTTAATGTTAACATAATTGCTAATGGAAGCACTGGATTTGTATCAGCTGTCTTCTTATCTGTTGTAGCTGTCTCAGATGTAGCTGCATCATTTGAAACTACTGCAACATCTGTTTTTGAAACTACTGCTGAATCTGCTGCAACTTCTGTAGCTTCATTTTTATCATTTACAAGCTCTGTATCCTCAGCTTTTGCTGCAAGTAATGTAAAGCTTGTAGTTGCATTTCCATCTGTTGAAACAATTTCAACGCTGTGTCTACCATCAATTAATGTATCAAGGTATGCAGACTTTACAGTTACAATTGTAGAACCTGATGCAAGTGTGTAATTTTCTTCATCAACAATTACGCCATCAATCATAAGCATATCAAATTTATCAAGATCTGCAGAGCTTCTAAGAACTAAGTCCTGACCTCTTTCAAGTGTCTGATCTGCACCATCTAACATTTCATAAACAACTGATGTTGCTTCAAATGTTGGCTGTAATGACTTAGCTGCATCTGATGTTACATCAAGTCTTGCACCTGAATTTGATGGAGCTGCACTTGTAAGAACAAGTAAGCCATGCATGTTGATTGTTCCATCTTCGTTTCTTGTAGGAAGATTTGTAAGGTCTACATTTTCAAACCAATCATCAGTAACTACAACGCCCTGATTATTTCTTGATTCATTACCATTGTAGAGGTAGTTATTCTCTGTTAAGAGTGAGTAAGGTACTAAATCAGCTGTTGTTGAGTTCTCAGTAGATGTTACAGAAATAAGACCTGAAACAATCCACTCCTTAACTAAGCTATCCTTAGTGTTAAGACCTACATTATAAACGCCTTCATCACCTACTGCATTACCATAAGATGTACAGTTATAAATCTTACAGTCTGGGCAGCTGTTAGAAGTAATACCCTTACCAATATTACCAAATGTTACTGAGTTCTTTAATACGTGGCCACCCTTCATGTATGAACCACCAAGCTTGAATCCATTACCTTCACCGAATTCATATCCAGCTGCTGTAATATCATCTGTTGTTAACCAACCATTGTTATAAGCTACACAGTTGATGATCTGTACTTCGCCAATTTCACCAGAAATTGTCTTAGCAAATAAATCCCAACCATCATCGATATTGTTATGACCAATACAGCCATAGAATACATTTCCAACACCTGATGTAAGCTTTGCAGCAAAACCATCAGCATCATTTCTACCGCTATCGCAGTTATCAAATGATTCACAGTTCTTAATTACGTTATATGATGGCCATAATAATCCGCTTAAACCAGCTTCTCTTTCTGCACCATCTACTCTACTAATCTGAATACCAGTATTTGCAGAGCCTTCTACTGTACACATTTCAATTGTGTTATAGTTACCACCAACCTGGATACCTACTGCATTTGGATAATAAACATGAATTCCGTAAATATCCCAGTAGCTACCTGTTAAGCTGATACCCATGCCATCAAAGATTACCTCTCCAGCTGTTTCTGCTACTAACTTAATGTGCTTATCAGCTGTACCTGACATAGATCTTGAAATCTTTAATGAATTACCCTTGTAAGTACCATTAAGCATTAAAATGTACTGACCAGGCTGTGCATAATTTACAGCTGTCTGTAAATCCATTGGATCTTCCTTAGTACCAGCTGCTGTTGTACTACCGTCTGCTGATACATATAAAATCTCGTTAACATTTCCTACTGTCTTATAAGATACAGTGATTGAACCCTGTAATGTCTGATAAGATGTAAGTTCCTGAACCTCTGGTCCATCCGGTGTAAAATCATACTTAATTGTATTAGTTGCAGATGTAAGTTCAACTGTTGTTCTTAATACTTCATTAGCATCTAAATGTCCTTCGTAAGCTACTGAACCATCAACATTGTAAACAACAATATTTCCTGAAGCTGTTGGAGAATAAATGAATTCATAATCCTTAACAGATGAAATATTTGTTGAGTAAACTCTACCGCTTGCTGTGCTAACACTAGAGTCTGAAGATTCACCAACACCTGTTGAATCAGATGTTTCAAACTTAATATCAGAAATATTAACAGATACCTTTCTAGCTACAAATACACCAATTGTAATTGAGCCATCTTCCTGTACTGTAAGGCAAGAAAGATCTGAGCTAGAAACTTCTACTCCATTAACTGTTGATACCCAAGCATCATTAGTCTTTTCAAGTGTAAATTCATATGAAGCGCCTGTAGTAAAGTTAGCTGTCTGACCATTAGCTTTCTGCTGATTTGTTGTACGAGTTACACCTGTATAATCTGTTGTATCAACTGATGAGTAACCTGTAATAATTCTCTGTCCGATGAAACCAGCCTTAGCTGAGAACATCTGTGTTGATACAGAGTTAAAATACTTATGAACATAATCTGGTGTTCCCCAGAAATTATAACCTAACATATCACAAGCAATGATACCAAAACCTGTCTGGTTATCAGGTGTAAGTGATGTGTCTGTAATAGTAAATGTAGCTGATAACTTAAAGTTTTCAGTGTTAGGATTTACTGTTGTGTAGTAGTACTGGAAGCCTTCCTCACCATCTGAAATCTTACCATTTGAAGCACCAGCGATTTCAATTGAACCTGATGTATTAGCTACATTTGTAACATCCTCAACTAAGCCAACCTTTTCTGTAGCTGAATCCTTAGATGAAATGTTAATAGATTCTGTTCCTGCTTCTGTTGTAATTACTGCATTTGTTTCCTGAGCAGAACCAACTGTTGCAATATTCCAAACTCTATCATCTTCTTTATTGATTTCAACGCCTGTCTTAGTTGTTGTTGCAACATAGCCATCAGAATTTCTTGTTGCGTTAATCTTAAAGTCGTATGTGCCTTCTGCAAGTGTTACTGTTGCATTAGCATCTTCTGTAGATGTAAGTAATTCGTAATTTTCTGAGCCTGAACTCTTAGCATATACATCATACTTATCTGCATCTTCAAGATTTAACCAATCAAGATAAACTGTTCCATCATCATTAGTAATGATAGATTCAATAACTGGTTCCTTAACAGCTAATACATAACCTGTCTTAAAAGCTTCATCAGAATACTTAACTGCCTCACCAGCTCTTTCAGCTGCTACTACAGCCTTGTAGTTACCACTCCAAAGTGGAGTAAATGTAGCTGACTTAGTTGTATTATTCTTTATTGTTACTGTATTTACTTCATAATATGTGCCATCTTTCTCGTAGTATAAAGTTACCTGTAAGTCATCAGCACCTGTTATAGAATCAACATTTCCTTCAAAGTTAACTACAAGATTCATTCCTGATTCTTCAATTGAAGTTACCTTTGGAGCCTCTACCTCATCCCAAGGAGTCTGTTTTGCTTCACTAATTGGGCTAAACTTTGCCTGCCAGAACTGAGCTGTAGAACCAGCTACATAAGCATAATATGTTAAACCTGCTTTTACATCAAATGTAACTGTTTCATATAATGAATCAGCACCTGCAGCCTTTGTATAAACTACCGTACCATCTGAAGCAACAACATAAAGTGTCTTATTCTTATTAATCTTTGCATCAACTGAAACTGAACCATTAGTAGTTGCTGTGTATTCTAAATAGCAGCCAGCTGTTGGAACTGCACCATTTGATGGACTAGCCTTTACAGAACCTGCCTTAGCATTTGCACCGGCAATTGCTAAACCATCTGTAAATGTACCTGAATCAGTTGCATCATTCTTTGACCAACCATCGCCTCTTAAAATAAAGCCCTGAGTTGCAGTAGCAGAAGTAGTAGTATTAAGAAGACTTTCTGCATCTACTGTAACTTCACTAGCCTTAAATGTAGCCTGCCAGATCTGAGCCTTTGATCCAGCTACATAAGCGTAATATGTCTTACCACCTGTAACTTCAAATGTGATTGTGTCATATAAAGATGCATCTGCTCCTGCTGTTTTTGATACAATAATATTTCCATCACTATCAACAACGTAAAGTGTCTTATTTTTACTTACCTTTGCATCCATTGTGAAAACACCATTAGTAGTTGCAGTATATTCTAAATACGCACCTGATGAAGGAATTGTGCCTGCTCCACTACCATTTTCTGTAGCTTTTGCAGTTGAATTAGCCTTTGCTAATCCATCTGGGAAATAACCTTCATCTGAAGCATCTTCAGTTAATGTACTCCACGAACCTACTAATCTAAGATTTGAGTCTGCATCAGCGCCAACTGTAGCAAGAAGATCAGCAGCAGACCATGTAACTAAAGAGCTTTCGCTACTTGCAGTTGCAGCGTAAGCAACGATACTTGACTGATTTCCAACGTAAAGATATGTTGGAACTAGACTTGTGACCATGAGAGCAGACATAACTGATGCGGCAATTCTCATAGCCTTATACTTCTTAAAGTTCTTAATCATAAATACCTCCCTAATTTATACTAAAAAATGCTCCGTCCCTTAGCATTTTTTAATCTAGTGGTGATAATTGGTGCAAAATATGTGTAAAGCCACCCCGCGAAATACCTTGTTCACCAATAAATCAACCAGCTAGATATATTTACCAAGAATTTAAATTCTCGGTAGGTATTATTATACATATTGCACATAAAAAGTAACACCCTCTAAAATGGGGGTATTTATACAAAATAGTTCACTTAGGGAAATTTACCATTTTTCTTTTTAAAAAAGATTTGTATTAGTGCAAAATAGCAAAAGGAGCTAACAAAGTAAAACTTTATCAGCTCCTTAAATATCAATTGTTCTCTTATAAAATCAAACTAAATTGCCCAACACAAGTTAATTTTACTGCTTAGTTAACTCAATAGTAACGTTAGCATCATCTGTTAACTTTAATGTCTTATCTGACAATTCATAAGTATACTCATCTTCTTCTGTTGTACCAAGAAGAGTCATAGTAAGTGTAATTGTATCATCTTCAACCTTATATTCAAATGGTACTGAAACGCCACTTAAATCAAGAGAACCTGTTCCATCCTTTTCAAAAACAAAAGTATAAGCAATATCATCCTCAACCGATGTCCATGTACCAACAACTGACTTGCTTCCACCACATGCAACTAATGTGAAAAGTAAAACTGAAGCAAAAATAACAGTTGTCATTTTCTTAAAAGTCTTCATATTATTTCCTCCAAATTAATATTCAATAGAATACTAATATACCTAATTTAGCTAGTTTTGTCCATTATTATGACCTATATAATATCTAGCTTTTTTAATAATTATATCAATTAACTGATCATAATAAATGTCATCTGCTGCCGTCATATTTGGATATACGCTTGTATCTAACATATTTGGAAGACTATTGATTTCAAGTAAGTAAATTTCTCCCTCATCACTCATAATCAAGTCAGCCTTTGCATAGATATCCATATCAAGGATGTCGCAAGCCTTTTCCACTAAGCGTTGCATTTTCCTAGCTGTATCCTTATCAAGATTAGCTGGACAAATCTTCTCGCTTTCCATGTCTGGATCCCACTTGCTCTTATAATTATTAAAGCCATCCTTTGGTCGAATCTCCATAACAGGAAGTGCCTTGCCATCAAGAATACCTACAGAGAACTCTCTACCCTCTATGTACTCTTCAACGATAATCCTATTGTCGAAGGAAAATGCATCTTGAATCGCTCTTGTTAACTCTTCGTCGTTATTTACCAAAGAAACGCCAATACTTGAACCTGTACTACATGGTTTTACAACACATGGATAAGGAACATATTCTGCCTTGTGGCCCTTCTTTAACATAAAGCCCTTTGGCATTAGAATACCTTCTGGTACTAATACCTTTTTTGTAAGATATTTATCAAGAGATAGTAGGCAACTCATCTGACTTGAACCTGTATATTTTACATCTAATAAGTCAAAGACTGCCTGAATATGTCCATCTTCACCAACCTTACCGTTTACAGACATAAAGACTAAGTCGGCTTTTCTACATATATCGATTACATTTTCACCAAAAATACCAAGTTTACCTTCTTGTCGTCTTATTACTTCGTCATTAACTTCTGAGGTCCTGTTCTTTAAAAGCTTAATCTCCTTTTCAAGGTTATTGTCCTCCTTAAAAAATCCATCCACTCTTTCGCTATCAATACCAAAGAACAAGTCCAAAATATTAGCTTCATGACCTAATCTACGTAAGCTTGAGCAAATGTTATATGCCGAATATAAAGACATGTTACGTTCGCTGCTTACACCCCCAGTTAAAACAACAATTTTCATAAATCCACCTCATTCTCGCTAGATGTTAAATTGTTAAATCCCTTAAACAAAGATTACTACAACATTAAATATTTGTAAAGCGGACATTCGGAATCCGCTTCGCTACTTCCTCATGAACGCAGTGGCACTTTGTGCCACCTGTCAGAAGGGGCTTTAACCCCTTCTGACACTAGTAAGCTTTATACCCCGCTTAAAGCTTACGCTTTTGAAGCGGGGGATTGCTTACACTGCGTTCAAGTGTTATCTATCTTCTAGTGGTATATAGTCTCTTCTCTCCTGCACATTCATGTAAGCCGGTCTAATAATCTTACCACAGTTGATTAACTCTTCAATTCTATGGGCTGACCAACCTGAAATTCTAGCAATGGCAAAAATTGGAGTATAAAGCTCCATAGGAAGCCCCAACATTCTATAAGCAAAACCTGAGTAGAAATCCACATTTGCAGAAACACCCTTATAGATTTTTCTTTCCTTAGCTATAAGTTCTGCGGCAATTCTTTCTACATTTGTCATTAAATGATACTCTTCTTCCATACCTTTTTGCTTTGAAAGTTTCTCTACATAACCCTTAAAAGCTCTAGCTCTTGGATCTGATAGAGAGTAAACCGCATGACCCATTCCATAAATAAGTCCAGTTTTATCAAAAGCTTTTTTATGTAAAATGAGATCAAGATACTCTGCTATTTCCTCTTCATCATTCCAATCCTCTACATGTTCTTTAATGTCCTCAAACATCTTAACCACCTTAATATTGGCGCCACCATGCTTTGGTCCCTTTAAAGAGCCAAGGGAAGAAACTACTGCCGAATAAGTATCTGTGCCTGAAGAAGTTACTACATGAGTTGTGAAGGTAGAATTATTACCACCGCCATGTTCTGCATGCAAAACCAAAGACACATCTAGTAACTGGGCCTCTAGCTTAGTGTATTTGCTGTCCGCTCTAAGGAGCCACAATATATTTTCAGCAGTAGAAAGGTCCGGTCTTGGCTCATGAATTATAAGGCTACCGCCAAACGTTGACTGTCTATAGGCAATGTAGCTATAAACTGCAAGTAAAGGAAATTCTGAAATCAACTGCATGCACTGTCTAACTACGTTAGGAAGGGAAATGTCATCCGCCTTATTATCATAAGAATAAAGCATAAGCACACTTCTAGCTAAAGCATTCATAATGTCCTTACTTGGCTTCTTCATAATAATATCTCTTACGAAGTTAGGTGGAATCTGTCTGTACTCCCCTAACATCTCTTTAAATCTGTCTAGCTGTGGCTTTGATGGAAGTTCTCCAAACATAAGCAAATATGTCGCTTCCTCAAAACCAAATCTTTTCTCCTGTGTAAATCCTGCTATAAAATTTTCAACATCTATGCCCCTATAATATAGCTTTCCATCGCAAGGATGAGACTTTCCGCTTTCATCAGTATAGCTAGAAACAATCTCACTAATTTCTGTAAGTCCGGTTAAAACACCTTTACCATTTAAATCACGCAATCCTCTTTTTACCTGGTATTTCTCATATAAGGGTTCGCTAATCTTGTTATTTGAACGTGCTTTGTTGGCTAACTCTTTAATATCCTGTGTAACAAAGGAAAAGTTCTTTTCTGTAATCTCCATTCATGTCCTCCGGTTCTTTAATTTTATCGTCTAAGTCTTCCTCCCTCATACTTAGTATGAGCTTGTAAGACAGCCTTTAGTGACCTTACTCTATCTGCTAAGTTACCCTTCTCTACTACAATATCAAGGGATTCTGCAAATAAATCTATCAAATCATCATTGATATTATTATTTAGCAATAATAGAGCATCTAATTTATCTTCATATTCCTTTGAATCAAGGAATTTTTCTACTAAACTAGCGATTCTATCTTCCTTTGAACTAGAATCTGTCTCTGGGCTTGTAGCTTCTATCTGACCTGCTGTTGCAAAAACTTCTTCTGCCTTTGAAAACGCAGTTTCTGCCTCATCTATTGGGCTTACATTTCCAAATTCATCTAGTGAAACCTGGCTAAATCTGTACTTTTGCTTAACCTCTGGGTATTTCACATGGTCTACTTCACTCATAAACATATCAAGAGGTCTTACATACTGCTTAAAATCCCCATATAAAGCCTGATATAAAACTAGGGCCTCCTTTGTTTCTGAATGGTAAACTATATTATCTACTTTGTATAATTTATTTTTAAAATGCTTATAAAAGCCACCTATAACTAGTTTTCTTGACATTATTAAATTACCTCCATACCAAATCTAAATATATTTTACTATACTTTATAACTATTTACAAACGAACAGTTATAAATTTAAAAAAGAATCCTAAGAATTTTACTTTCCTAGGATTCTCAATCATTATCTTTATTCTAATCTATGATTTTATTATTAATTTACCGCTAGAAATCAAAGACTTAGAAATTCTTTAACTCTTCCACTAGCTCTTCAAAATGCATACCATGAGATGCCTTAACTAAGATGCTATCATTTTCATTAATTAAGTTAGTCATCTGGCCTCTAAATTCATCCTTTGTATTAAAGTGATGAGCTTCCTTATCGCCTTCTAAGCCTTCATAGATATTCTTAGCCAAATCACCTATTGTAAGAACAAGATCAATGTCCTTATCCTTAATATATTCGCCAACGCCTCTGTGAAGTTCCTTCTCCTCAGTGCCAAGCTCAAACATATCACCAAGAAGTGCAACCTTTCTTGTATTAGCCATAGCTAGTACATCGATGGAAGCCTTCATAGAAACTGGATTTGCATTATAACAGTCATCAATAACTGTAAGCTTTCCTGTCTTAATGATGTTGTTTCTACCAGCAATAGTCTTTAAATTAGAGATACCTTCAATAATTTCTGTTGAGCTTAAGTTAAACTCGCAGGCAACAGCCGCTGCTGCAAGGCAGTTAAGCACCATATGACTTCCTGGAACTGGGCAAGTTACAACAATTTCGCCAACGCCATCGGCTGTCTTTAAATTGTGCATCTTAAATCTAGTGCCATCAAGACCTAGACTTTCAATCTCATCGGCGTATATGTCATTAGTCTTAGATTCACCAAAGAAAATTGGCTTACTGCCCTTAACTTCCTTTACTGTAGCTAACTTATCATCATCACCATTAAGAATAGCCTTTCCGCCTTCCTTAACGTAATCAAATACTTCTGTCTTAGCCTTTAAAACACCGTCTCTGTCCCCGAGATTCTCAAGGTGGCAATAGCCAATGTTAGTAATTACTGCAATGTCTGGTCTTGCAATCTTAGCAAGTCTAGTCATTTCATTAAAGTCGCTAATTCCCATTTCAAGAACAGCGATTTCTGTATCATCTTCAATTCTAAAAACTGTAAGTGGTAAACCAATCTCATTATTGAAATTACCAAGAGTTTTTAGAGTATTATACTTAGTTGAAAGTACAGAATAGATTGTCTCCTTTGTACTTGTCTTACCAACTGAACCTGTGATTCCAACTACCTTAAGATTAGTTAGATTGCCTCTATAAAGTGTGGCAAGATCCTTTAGGGCCTGAAGGCTAGATTCCACCTTAATATATGCCCCCTTTGGATTATTTAATTCCTTTTCTGAAATTACGCAAAGGGCGCCCTTATCAAAACAAGAATCAATATAATCATGACCATCACTTCTCTCGCCCTTAATGGCGATAAAAAGTCCATCTTCTTCAACTTTTCTACTATCTATTGTAATAGAGCTAACTTCTCTATCTTCAAATGACTCAGGGGCGTAAACTACACCATTTACAGCCTTAGCCATCTCCTTAACTGTCATGCCCTTCATACTACTTCTCCTTATTAAGCTTATTAAAAGCCATTAAAGTTTAATTATCTATTAATTGAAAGCTCAACCACCTTCTGAGTTAACTCATCAAAGCTAATTCCAGCCTCGCTTGCCTCATGTGGAAGTAAGCTTGTAGGTGTCATACCTGGAAGTGTATTAATTTCAAGGCAGAAAATGTTATTATTCTCATCAAGTAACATATCAACTCTACCATAAATAGTAACTCCAGCTACCTTTAAGCACTCAACAGCCCAGTGCTGCATCTGCTTTGTAATCTCATCTGAAAGCTCTGCTGGGCAAACATGCTTAGTTGCGCCATCTGCATACTTATTCTCATAATCATACCAGCCCTTTAAAGGAACAATTTCGATTACAGGAAGAGGCTCGCCATTTAATACACCTGCAGAGAACTCTCTACCCTTTACATATTCCTCAACTAAAACTGTATCATCTGATTCAAAGGCATAATCAAGAGCCTTAGATAATTCAGCTTCAGAATTAACGATAGATACACCTACTGATGAACCACCGTTAGCTGGCTTAACAACACATGGATAGAAAGGATTAGCAAATTCTTCACCCTTATGAAGAACAATTCCCTTAGGCATTGGGATGCCATTTGGAACTAATACCTTCTTAGTTAAGTCCTTATCCATAGAAATTGCGCTACTAAGGGAATCTGTACCTGTATACTTAATATCAAGTAATTCAAAAGTACCCTGAATCTTACCATCTTCACCATTAGCACCGTGAAGTCCCATAAATACTACGTCTGCTTCCTTACAAAGCTTTAATACATTAGGGCCAAAGAAACCTTCTCTAGTTTCCTTTCTTCTTTCAAGTTCAGCCTCAACACCTGCTGTCTTAGCCTTTAACTCTTCTTCTAGCTTAGCTAAATCGTTCTTCTCTAAAAAGAATCTAATCGCTTCTGCATCATCTATACCATAAAAAACATCAAGGACGTTAGCCTCATGTCCATTTCTTCTTAAACTTTCACATACATAGTGGCTTGTTACCAATGAAATATCTCTTTCTGTACTTGTACCACCTGCTAATACTACTATCTTCATAATTGCCTCCTAAGGTCAAATTTTACTTTTCTAAAAATTTTGCACCATGGTCTAATATAGCACTTGAACCTAATTAATGCAATAAAGTAAAAATCTTATTAAGTCTGAATTTTTAAGGCTGTTTTATGATAGAATAGGTTAAAGATAATCGGAGGTAGTAAATATGAGAGCAGTAGATTTACATACACATTCAACTTTTTCTGATGGTACTAAAAGTCCAAAGGAACTTCTTGAAATTGCTATAGAGAAAAATCTTGCAGCCATTGCCCTAACAGATCACGACACCCTAGATGGTATTGATGAAGCACTTTTAGCCTGCAAGAAATTAAACGAATCAAAGGAGCATGAATCTATTGATTCTTTAACAAATGAATCTCATCCTATTGAGTTAATTCCAGGAGTTGAAGTTAGCACTCACTGGGATAAGTGCGAGGTGCATATTGTTGGTTTATTTGTTGACCAGCACAATAAAGAGTTTTTAGACTTTCTAGCGATTCAAAGAAACTCTAGAGTAAATAGAAATATTCAAGTTTGTAAAAATTTTACCGATATCGGTATTCCACTTACATACGAAACTATGTTAGAGCTCTATCCTGATGCTGTTATTACAAGAGCACATTTTGCAGACTATCTTGTAAAAAACGGACATGTAGGAGATAGAAACGAAGCTTTTGATAGATATCTAAATCCTGGAAAGCCTGCCTATGTCTCAAGACAAAAGGTGGACCCTAAAGAAGCTATTAAATATATTCACGGAGCTGGTGGCATTGCAATTCTTGCCCATCCTATTCTTTATCATCTAGGAGATGTTGCTTTAAATAAGTTGGTTTTAGAGCTTAAGGAGGCCGGTCTTGATGGCATAGAAGCACTTTATTCAACTTATAAGCCTGCAGATGAAAGACAAATCAAAGAAATTGCAGCTAAGTATGATTTAATGCTATCTGGTGGTTCTGATTATCACGGGAGTAATAAGCCACATATTGACTTAGGGGTTGGTATGGGTAAGTTATTTATTCCAGAGGAGATTTTAGAGAATTTAAAAGCCTATAAAAATCAAAGAATCTAATTTAAAAGTCAAGGCGCGGTAACTAAGTTTAAGCTTAATTACCACGCCTTTTTTATCCTTATTCACTTGTGGTCTCCCCACTTTCAGTGCTAGCATTTTCATCATTAGCAGAAATTATAGTTAAAAATTCCTGCAACTTGGAAGAAGCACTTGTAAAGGCATAGACATATTTTACATTGTAGGACTTATCCGCATCCATGTTGCCATGCCAGGTGCAAACCCTTACATCATCTACCACCTCGTTAGTAAAGCTGCCGCTACCATTAGTATAAATCACGGTCTTTTTATAAGTTCCGTCATCTTGCTGGTTATAATTGGTCTTTTTTGCATTTGCATAACTAATGTGTGTGGCGGAAGCATCCACAGTGGCGGTCATCTCCCAAAGATTAAAGTAGGACTTATCTTCATTTGAAAATATAATCTTAATCTTTAGATAATCACCATCCGGTTCCATATACATACAGGAATAATCCCCGAAATCTCTATATTCACCAACAAATTGCAAAACCTCAATGGGACTTGCCTTAGTAGTTGTCTCTTCTTGTGTTGACTCAGTTTCAGATTCTGTCTCCTCTTCTGATGCGCTTGAAGAACAGCCCCATAAAGAAAAACTAAGCAATAAAAAAAGTGATAAAATCATATACTTTCTCATCTTCATAATCTACTCCTTTTCGAATAATTATGAATATACTATATATGATTTTACCACAAATTGTTTACTATAAAAACTATTAAAATGACCTTAAGACTATAATTCTTCTACAACCTGGAAGATATAGAACTTAAGATATAAACTCTCATCAGCTGACCAAAGAATTGGATGGTCTGGTGACTGAGTTCTGTATTCTATCTGACGAAGTCTCTTGTGTACTGATCTAGCAGCTTCGTGGATTGTCTTTGTAAATGTATCTGGGTCCATGAAGTGTGAGCAAGAACATGTGGCAAAATAGCCGCCATCCTTAACTAACTTAAGGCCCTTCATATTGATTTCTCTATAACCCTTAATGGCCTTCTTAATTGTGCTTCTAGACTTTGTAAAGGCAGGTGGATCAAGGATTACTACATCAAAGCTCTCACCCTCTTCTACTAATTCTGGTAATAATTCAAATACATCTGCGCACTTAAAAGTTACAGTGTTTTCAAGGCCGTTTAGCTTAGCATTTTCTCTTGCCTGATTACAACCAAGCTCTGAAGCATCAACACCAATTACTTCCTTAGCTCCTGCAATACCTGCATTAAGTGCAAAGGAACCTGTATGAGTAAAGCAATCTAGGACTCTTGCATCCTTACAGAACTTCTGCATAGCAAGTCTATTGTATTTCTGATCAAGGAAGAAGCCCGTCTTTTGACCATCCTTAACATCCACGTAATACTTAACGCCATTTTCTTCAATTAAGACTTTAGTGTCAAACTCTTCACCAATAAAGCCCTTTGTACGCTTCATGCCCTCTAATTCCCTAACCTTAGCGTCACTTCTTTCATAGACACCACGAATTGGCATGTCTAATTTTTTCAAAGCCTCTTTTACCTTTTCAATAATTACAGGCTTCAAGTTATCAATACCAAGTGCTAGTGACTCTACAACTAAAACATCACTAAACTTATCAATAACAATACCTGGAAGGAAATCTGCTTCTCCAAAAATAAGTCTGCAGCTAGACATATCTACTGTCTTTGTTCTGTAATCAATAGCTGCATTAACTCTTTTCTCAATGAAGGCCTCATCAACATTTCTCTCAAATCTAGATAACATTCTTACTGTAATCTTAGACTTTCTGTTAATAAAACCAATTCCCATAAAGAAGTCGTCAAAGTCATGGACTTCAACTAACTTTCCGTCAACTACGCCTTCAGAAATCTCATCGATTTCATTATCATAAACCCAGGCGCCACCTGACTTAATAGTTCTTCCCTCTCCCTTTTTTAACTTAACATAACCTGTAATTGTAAACATAAAATCACCTACTTAGTATATTTCTCTACTACCTTTGCAAATGTATCATAGGCAGTATCTACGCTTTCACCGTTCCAAATCTTGTGAAGCATTATTTCATATTGAGCATAAATCTCATCAATGCCTGCATACTTAGGCTTGACTATAGATTCTGAATAAATCTTGTGTAAGCTCTTAATAACAGAATCCTTTGAAACATCTCCTCTTGCACAAGCAAGGTTTGAAAGGAGTGTTACATTTGACGCATAATCATAAGAAATTGCCTTAGCAACTGCACGGGCTACATCGTATTCCTTAGAATAAGGATTTACAACAGCCATTGTTGTTGTAGATAAAGCCTGACTTTCAAGGCCGTCGCCTAAACTTGGAATTGCACAAACTCCGTACTTAACTGATGTATCTAGATTCTCAATCTGAGAAGCTGTCATAATTGAGTAAGCCACTCTACCTTCTGTAAATAAAGACTGATACTCATTTAACTTATCTTCATCAGTTGAAAGACCGTACTCTGCCTTTAGTCCCTGATACTCTGTTAAGGCCTTCTTTAGAGCCTCTTCGTTATTAATATAGATATTAGCTGTGTCCATGCTATCGCCTTCAAAACTAATATACTTACTTGCAAATGGATAATTTGTCAATAATCTTGAAGCGTCATAAGCAAATGTCATAGCTAAATTATCTGTTGTCTTAAGGCCTGATAGGTCAGAAGCTGGAATCTCATCAAAGCTAGTAACTGCATCTGCATAAATCTTATTATAAACAAGGGCTGAAGTTTCATAAGTCACTGGATAACCATATAAAACATTATTATAAGAAGAAGCCTCAAGACCTGCCTTTCCATAAATGTCCTCAGTATAAATCTTGTCATATTCGTTGTTCTCAAGCATAAGACCTAGTAAATAAGCCTCTTCCACGCTATCTGAAGAACAAAGATAAACATCACAAGCATTGTCATTTCTAATTGACTGGTCGTAAATGTACTGGATATAGTTAGATTCTGAAATCAACTCAGGCTCAATAGTAACCAATTCATTAGTAACATTAAACTGCTTAGCCACATAGTCTAAGTACTTAGTATAAGCATCGTCGTTATACCAAACCTTTACTGTTACTTCCTTTTCAAGCTCTAAGCTCTTAGCCGCAAGGCCTGTCTGTGAATCTGAGCATCCTACTGTTGAAAATATAGTCACAACACTTAGGGCAAGCGCTGCAAATCTCTTTAAAATTTTCATAAATCCCTCCATATTTAAGTTGTAAATTCTAGTATCTATAAAACGGAAACTTTTCCGCAGTTCACAAAATCAAAAACCTAAGGCACAAATTTTTGCACCTTAGGTATTATACTCTATTCTTAGCTATTTTTACAAGGTTGTTAAGATTTCTTACTATTTCGCCCTTAATAAGTTCTAACTAAAAACACTTTTTTAATTTTTCAATCATTTCGTCAACATTTTCCTTAGTAATCACAAGTGGTGGAACAAATCTGATTACGTTAGTTCCAGCTGAGAAAAGAATAAGTCCATTATCAAGAGCCTTTGAGATTACATCCTTAGGATTGATTGATAGCTGTAAGCCCTGCATTAAGCCCATTCCACGTCTCTCTACTACGCAGTCAAACTCACCTACTAATTCCTCTAGGCGTTTTTCAAGATAAGCTCCCACTGTTTTTACATTTTCTAAGACATTATCCTCTTTGAAAATGTCTAGCACCACGTTAGTTGCTGCAGTTGCAAGAGGGTTACCACCATAAGTAGTTCCGTGATCTCCTGGAACTAGGGCATTAGCCACTTCTTCCTTAGCAAGGAAGGCACCCACTGGAATACCGCAGCCAAGAGCCTTAGCAGAAGTAAGAATATCTGGGCAAACACCATATTGCTGATAAGCAAACATAGTACCTGTTCTACCCATACCACACTGGATTTCATCAAGGATAAGTAAAATACCCTTCTCATCACAAAGCTTGCGAACTTCCTTAATAAAGCTCTCCTTAGCAGGATAAACACCGCCCTCACCCTGAACTGTTTCAAAAAGAATTGCGGCAGTCTTATCATTTACTAAGGCCTTAACGCTTTCGATATCATTAAACTTAGCAAACTTAATGCCAGGAATCATAGGGCCAAAGGCCTCCTGATAGTGCTTATTACCAGTAACAGCAAGGGCTCCCATACTTCTACCGTGGAAAGAATGTTCCATAGCAATAATTTCACCATCTGTACTATTATTGTGCTTAAGATAGTAATACTTCTTAGCAAGCTTTATAGCTCCCTCGATTGCCTCAGTTCCTGAGTTTGTAAAGAAAACTCTATCCATGCCTGAAGCCTCAGTAATTACTTTAGCTGCCTTAATGGCAGGCTCGTTATAAAAATAATTCGAAGTATGAATTAAATTATCCACCTGAGTTTTAATAGCATCGTTATATTTTTTATTATTGTAGCCTAGGGCAAATACAGCAATACCTGCACCAAAGTCTAAATACTTCTTACCTTCTCTATCGTAGAGATAAACTCCATCGCCCTTTTCAAGGCAAATCTGATAACGATTGTATGTATGAAAAAGCTTCTCATCTCCAAGCTTTAAAAGTTCTTTAGTCTCCATAAAAATCTCCTTTATTTAGCAAACAATGTCTGCATTATAGAATTTCTCTGCCTCTTCTGAAAGAATGGCTGTACCAATACCTTTATTAGTAAAGATTTCAAGAAGTAAGCAGTGTGGAATACGGCCATCTAAGATATGGACTCTTGATACGCCATTTTCCACAGCATCAATACAGTTATTAAGCTTAGGAAGCATGCCACCACCAATTGTGCCAGAAGCAAGTAAATCCTTAGCTTCTGTTGTTGAAAGCTCAGAAATAAGGGAATCCTTATCATTAAAATCTCTATAAACCCCTTCAATATCTGTTAAGAAAGCTAACTTTTCAGCCCCTACTGCTCTAGCAATAGCGCATGCTGCATCATCAGCATTGATATTATAAGCATGGTGATCATCACCAAAACCGATTGGGCAAATTACTGGTAGGAAATCATCCTTCAAAAGTGAGTGAATAAGAGTTGTATCAACGCTTTTAATGTCACCAACGAAACCAATATCTTCACCGCCGGATAACTTCTTGTCAACTCTTAACATACCACCATCTTTACCACTAATACCACAAGCCTTAATACCAAGCTCTTCAAGTAAGGATACCAGGCTTTTATTTACCTTATTTAGAACCATTTCTGCGATTTCCATAGTTGGCTCATCTGTAACTCTAAGGCCGTTAATAAACTTTGGCTCCATGCCTGATTTCTTAACCCATGAGCTAATTTCCTTACCACCACCATGCACGATAATAGGCTTAAAACCTACAAGCTTAAGTAGTGCAACATCTTGAATTACCTTTCTTTTTAAATCCTCATCTACCATTGCTGAACCGCCATATTTTACAACAATGATTTTACGATTAAACTTCTGAATATAAGGCAAAGCCTCAACTAAAATCTGAGCCTTATATAACTCTTCCTTCATGTCTATTGTAGTCATTTTCTTTTCCTTCCTTTTCCCATATTTGATTCTTTTGAACGCAGTGTAAGCAATCCCCCGCTTCAAAAGCGTAAGCTTTAAGCGGGGGTATAAAGCTTACTAGTGTCAGAAGGGGTTAAAGCCCCTTCTGACAGGTGGCACAAAGTGCCACTGCGTTCATGAGGAAATAGCGAAGCGGATTCCGAATGTCCGCTTTACAATGTAACTAGGTCTTTAAGTTTTCCTCTAACTTAGCTAGCTAACGGTCTTCGTTAACTTACAAAGACTAAATTAACTTCTATAATCTGCGTTAATCTTTACATAGTCAAAAGTTAAATCACAGCCCCATGCAGTTGCGTCATATTCCCCATCTTTAACATCACAAATTGCAACAACTGGATTTTGTGAAAGAATCTTAGTTGCCTCATCCTCACTATAATCTGTAGCAACCCCATCCTTTACAATCTGTAGCTTACCTGCAGCACTTTCAAAGAAAATGTCCACCTTCTCAGGATCAAACTCAGCCCCTGAATAACCAAGAGCACAAAGGATTCTACCCCAGTTAGCATCATGTCCAAAGATTGCTGCCTTAGTTAAATTAGAAGTAATAACAGACTTTGCTAAAATCTTCGCATCCTGCTTTGTCTTTGCATTTTTAAGCTGACATTCAAAAAGACAAGTAGCACCCTCGCCATCTCCTGCGATTTTCTTTGAAAGCTCAGTTAAAACATAGGATAAGCCTTCATAGAAATTCTTGTAATCCTCATTTTTAGATACAATTTTCTCATTATTAGCCAAGCCATTAGCCAAAACTAAAACTGTATCGTTAGTAGATGTATCCCCATCAACAGAAATCATGTTAAAGGAATCATCTACAATAGCTGATGTAGCTTCCTGAAGTAACTTCTTATCAATTGCAGCATCAGTAGTAATAAAGCAAAGCATTGTAGCCATGTTTGGATGAATCATACCAGCACCCTTACACATACCACCAATAGTAACTTTCTTTCCAGAAAGTTCCACTTCAACTGCCACTTCCTTAGGCTTAGTATCAGTAGTCATAATAGCAACAGCAGCTTTGTTAGCAGCCTCTCTAGTCTCCTCTAAACTAGGGGCCATAGCCTTAATACCATTGCAAATCTCTGTCATAGGAAGCTGTGCACCAATAACACCTGTAGAAGCCACTAAACAAGAATTAACAGGCACTGAAAGTGCCTCACTAATAGCCTCAGCCTCCATAAGACAAGCATCGTCGCCCTCTTTACCAGTACAAGCATTAGCAACACCAGAATTAATAACTACAGCTCTAGCTAAATCCTCACTATAAACTCTTGCCTTATCCCATTTAACAGGCGCTGCAAAAACCTTGTTTAAGGTAAATGTACCAGCTGTAACACAGCCAACTTTTGAAAAGATGAAAGCCATATCATCTTTAGTAGAATTCTTCTTTATCCCAGCATGAGTGCTAGCAGCAGCAAAGCCATTAGCTGCAGTAACACCACCATCAATAATCTTAACCATATTTCCTCCTATATAATTACTCTTTTTTATTTATCCGGTAGGCAACAGCGTAGCGCTTTGCCGTATGTTTATCTCCTCCCGGCTATTCCTCATTCCCGGTAGGCAACAGCGTAGCGCTTTGCCGTATGTTTATCTCCTCCCGGCTATTCCTCATTCCCGGATTGGCTCCCACCTCCGACGGGAGTTCCTCATCGCCGGGGGTGTTGTGTGGCGGTAGCAGGGGTGAAGCAGAGATGATTTTTTGGAGCCTTCTAAGGCCGTCGGCACTAGTTTTCCCTTCTTCACCAAGGAAGCGAAAACTTCCACTTGGGGAAGAGCAAGGGAAAACTAAGTACCGCTACGAGCCTTAGAGCGCGCAAGCCTGCTCCCAAAAAATCAGACTCTGCGCAACCCCTGCGTCCACCACCCCACACACTCTCCCGGAGATTACGGAAATAACGGAGCCATCTTTAGCCCCTCGTTCTCTTCAAACCCAAACATCAAATTCATATTCTGAACTGCCTGTCCTGCAGCTCCCTTCACCAAATTATCAAGAGCACCCATCATAATAAGTCTCTTAGTTCTTGGCTCAATCTTAAATCCAATATCTACAAAGTTGCTACCCTCAACCCAACGAGTCTCTGGGCAAACATCCTTTTCAAGAACTCTTATAAAGAATTCCTTACCATAATACTTATCGTAAACTGCCTTAACCTCTTCGTAACTAACTTCCTTTGTAAGATTTGCATAAGCAGTTACCAAAATACCTCTATTCATAGGTACAAGATGAGGTGTGAAAATAAGTTTAATATCATCTCTATTAACCGCATAACCTAACTGTTCTTCGATTTCTGGTGTATGTCTATGTGTTCCAACGCCATAAGCCTTCATGCTTTCATTGACCTCGCAGAAAAGGTTATTAACCTTAGCTCCACGACCAGCACCTGAAGTACCACTCTTAGCATCAATAATAATTGTATCTGGATCAATGATTCCTTCCTTAACCATTGGATATAATGTAAGAATTGATGTAGTTGTATAACAACCAGGATTAGCAATAATTCTTGTATTCTTATTTACCTTATGTCTATTAATTTCACAAAGACCATAAACTGCTTCATTAATGAACTGTGGTGCCTTATGTTCAATCTTGTACCACTCTTCATAAATCTTTACATCCTTTAATCTAAAGTCTGCTGATAAATCAATGATCTTTGTTCTTGATAAAATGTCTTCATTAACTAAAGAAGCACATAAGCCCTGTGGTGTTGCTGTAAATATAACATCAACTTCCTTTGCTAAAGCATCCATGTTGTCATCTAAACACTTAGCATCAACAAGTCTAAACATGTTTCTATATACATCAGAATATTTTTGATCAATGTAACTTCTTGAGCCTAACCAAACAATTTCCACATCCTTATGTCCTAATAATAATCTGACAAGTTCATTGCCAGCATAACCAGTCGCGCCTATAATTCCTACTTTTACCATAGTTTGTCGACCTCCCATGCATAATATTCATTGTGAATGAATAAATATTCATTCGATAAGTTTCATTATAGCAAGTTTTTTTCAGATGTAAAGGGGTTTTGGCTAAAATTAATATTATGCATAAATATTCAAAAATAATGCATAAAAATACAAAATATACATTTTTTCTATTGCATTTTGAAATAATGTGGTATATCATAATGAACAAGAAGTTAGTTATTGCCGATAATAATTAACTTTTAGAATAGACAGGGAAACCTAACCTGTATTTTTTGGAGGAAAGAAAATCATGAAAGAGAAAGTTATTTTAGCTTATTCAGGCGGACTTGATACAACTGCCATCATTCCTTGGTTAAAGGAAAATTTCGATTATGAAGTAATTTGTGTTTGTGCTGACTGTGGTCAGGAAGAAGAGTTAGATGGCTTAGAGGAAAGAGCTATTTCATGTGGTGCTAGCAAGCTCTACATCGAAGATTTAACTGATGAATTCTGTGATGATTATATTGTTCCATGTGTTCAGGCACATGCAGTATATGAAAATAAATATTTACTTGGTACTTCAATGGCAAGACCTCTTATTGCTAAGAGATTAGTAGAAATCGCTCGTAAGGAAGGCGCTACAGCAATTTGTCATGGTGCTACAGGTAAGGGTAACGATCAGATTAGATTTGAACTTACAATTAAGGCTCTTGCACCAGATATCAAGATTATTGCAGCTTGGAGAAATGAAAAGTGGACAATGCAGTCTCGTGAGGATGAGATTGAATATTGTAAGCAGCATGGAATCAACCTTCCATTCTCAGCTGACACAAGCTATAGCCGTGATAGAAACATTTGGCATATCAGCCATGAAGGTCTTGAACTTGAAGATCCAGCAAATGAGCCAAACTACGATCATTTACTTGTATTATCTCAGACACCTGAGAAGGCTCCAGATGAAGGTGAATATGTAACAATCGACTTTGAAGCAGGTGTTCCAAAGAAGGTTAACGGTCAGGCTATGAAGGTTTCTGATATTATTAGAACTCTTAATAAGCTTGGTGGTAAGCATGGTATTGGTATCATCGATATCGTTGAAAACCGTGTTGTTGGTATGAAGTCTCGTGGTGTTTATGAAACTCCTGGTGGAACAATTCTTTACGAAGCACATCAGCAGCTTGAAGAGTTAGTTCTTGATAGAGATACAACAACAATGAAGCTTGATATGGGTAACAAGTTTGCTCAGATCGTTTACGAAGGAAAGTGGGAAACTCCTCTTCGTGAAGCTTGCCAGGCTTTCATTGAGTCAACTCAGAAGAATGTAACAGGTCAGGTTAAATTCAAGCTCTACAAGGGTAACATCATCAAGGCTGGTACAACTTCACCATATTCACTTTATAACGAATCTATCGCATCATTTACAACAGGTGACCTTTACGATCATCACGATGCAGAAGGTTTTATCAACCTCTTTGGTTTATCACTTAAGGTTCGTGCTATGAAGGAAGCTGAGAACAATAAGTAATTATCCGATTTTAGGAAAATGTGTCTAATAGGGAAATAGATTTATAGAAAAATGTACGTAAATAAAGCACTAGGAAATTTTGAGAAATCAAGCTTTCCTAGTGTTTTTTACTTAATAATAAAAAAACCGCAGGGACAAGCCCTGCGGTGATATTTAAAAATAAACAAAACAGAATTATTAAAACTTAGATTTAAGGAATCTCTTCCATATACTTAAAATGCAAATCGCATTCTTATCTTATTCGTAAAGTGGGTACTTATCTGTAAGACCCTTAACAAGTTCCATAGCCTTAGCCTTATTAGCATCAACATCGTCAACAAGGAGAGCAATAGCTTCTGCTACTACATCCATATCAGCTTCGTTGAAGCCTCTAGTTGTAACTGCTGCTGTACCAAGTCTGATACCACTTGTTACAAATGGAGAAGCTGGATCGTTAGGAATTGTGTTCTTGTTACATGTAATGTTAGCTGCATCAAGAAGCTTTTCAACTTCCTTACCAGTCTTATTCTTAGAAAGTAAGTTAACTAACATAAGATGGTTATCTGTACCACCTGAAACAAGATCAAAGCCTCTGCTTGTAAGACCGTTAGCAAGTGCCTTAGCGTTCTTAACAATATTTTCAGCATATACCTTGAAACTTGGATCAAGTGCTTCCTTTAAGCAGACAGCCTTAGCTGCGATAACGTGCATTAAAGGTCCACCCTGTGTACCTGGGAATACTGACTTATTAAGCTTGTGCTCTTCAGCAAATTCCTGTGATGATAAAATCATACCACCTCTTGGTCCACGAAGTGTCTTATGTGTTGTAGTTGTTACAACATGAGCATATGGAATTGGGCTTGGATGAGCACCACCAGCTACAAGGCCAGCAATATGTGCCATATCTACAAAGAGGTAAGCACCAACTTCATCTGCAATTTCTCTAAATCTCTTAAAGTCAATTGTTCTTGCATAAGCAGAAGCACCTGCGATAATCATCTTAGGCTTGCATTCCTTAGCAATTCTTTCAACTTCATCATAATCAATAAATCCATCAGCTGTAACACCGTAAGGAACGATGTTAAAGTAGCTACCAGAAATATTAGCTGCTGAACCGTGTGATAAATGTCCACCACAGTCAAGGCTCATACCCATAACTGTTTCACCTGGCTTAACAAGTGCATAGAACACTGCCATATTAGCCTGTGCACCTGAATGAGGCTGAACGTTAACGTATGTACAACCAAAAAGCTTCTTAGCTCTTTCAATTGCTAAGTTTTCAACTACGTCAACATATTCACATCCACCGTAATATCTCTTAGCTGGGTAACCTTCAGCATACTTGTTAGTAAGTGGGCTTCCCATAGCAGCCATAACAGCCTTGCTTACTAAATTCTCAGAAGCAATAAGCTCAATATGACTTCTCTGTCTTGCAAGTTCATCATCCATAGCCTTAGCTAAATCTGGATCAAAACTTGACACTTCATTAAATGAATACATACAAATCCTCCCAAATTGTGATTCGTAAAGACTTTCTAGGTTTAAAAGTCCTTACGATTATTTATATTATAATAACTAGAGTTCATAAGTCAATTAATTTTAAAAGTATATAAGGATTGATAATCTCATTTTTTAAATCTCTAATTAATATCTAACAAATCTAAGCAATCAAAAAGGAGCCTTGTGGGGCTCCTTTCCTAAACGTCTCATGCCACTTATCAAATGCAAAATTTAACAGTAACATAAACTTAATATTTATTAGTTTTCTTCAGACTTTTCTTCTGTCTCTTCCTTAGCAATATCAATACTTAATTCCTTGAGCTGCTTTTCATCAACAACATCTGGTGCGTTAGTAAGGAGACAGCTTGCATCCTTAACCTTAGGGAAGGCAATAACGTCACGGATTGAATCGCGCTTAGCCATAAGCATTACAAGTCTATCAAGACCATATGCTAAACCAGCGTGTGGTGGAACACCATACTTGAAGGCATCAAGTAAGAATCCGAACTTCTCATTAGCTGTTTCTTCTGTAAGGCCAAGAGCCTTAAACATACGTGACTGAATATCAGCCTGGTGAATTCTTACTGAACCACCACCGATTTCTGTACCGTTAAGTACGATATCGTAAGCCTTAGCACGTACTGCACCTGGATCAGATTCAAGCTTATCTAAATCTTCATCCATAGGCATTGTGAATGGATGGTGCATTGCTACCCATCTTTCTTCCTCATCTGACCATTCAAACTGAGGGAATTCTGTTACCCATAAGAATTTATAATCGTTCTTATCAAGTAAGCCCATCTTATCAGCAAGCTCAACTCTTAATGCACCAAGTACATTCCAAACGATCTTATTTCTATCAGCTGCAAAGAGTAATAAATCACCCTTCTCACCGTCAAGAGACTTAACTAAGGCATCCATTTCTTCATCAGTCATAAACTTAGCAAATGAAGACTTATATGTACCATCTTCATTAATGCAAATATAAGCTAAACCCTTAGCTCCATAACCCTTAGCAAAATCAACTAAAGCGTCAATCTTCTTACGAGGCATGCTGCCCTGACCCTTTGCATTAATACCACGAACTGAACCGCCATTTTCAAGAGCTGATGTAAATACACTAAAGCCACAATTCTTAACGATTTCAGATACGTCATGAAGTTCCATACCAAAACGAAGGTCTGGCTTATCAGAACCAAATCTATCCATAGCTTCCTGCCATGTCATTCTCTGAATTGGAAGCTGTACATCAACATTAAGCACTTCCTTGAAAAGATGTGCAAGTAATCTTTCGTTAACATCGATTACATCATCAACATCAACAAATGATAATTCCATATCGATCTGAGTAAATTCAGGCTGTCTATCAGCTCTTAAATCTTCATCTCTGAAACATCTTGCAATCTGCATATATCTATCATAACCAGAGCACATAAGCATCTGCTTAAATAACTGAGGTGACTGAGGAAGAGCATAGAATTTACCTGGATGAACTCTTGATGGAACTAAATAATCTCTAGCACCTTCTGGTGTAGACTTAGTAAGCATTGGAGTTTCAATCTCAAGGAAGCCTTCATTTGCAAGGAATGCTCTTGTTAATGTAGCAACCTGGCTTCTCATAATAATGTTAGACTGAATATCAGGTCTTCTTAAGTCAAGACATCTATACTTAAGTCTAATATCTTCCTTAGTTGGAATATTCTCTTCAATTGGGAAAGGAGGTGTCTCAGATTCTGAAAGAATTCTAAGAGACTCCGCGATAACTTCAATATCACCAGTCTTTAAATTCTCATTTACGGCACCTGAACGCTTATTAACTGTACCCTCTACAGCAATAACGAATTCGTTACGAAGTGTATAAGCTTTATCAAAGCCTTCCTTACCAATTACATTTTCATCGAAAAGGATCTGTAAAAGACCACTTCTATCTCTTAAATCTACGAAAATTAAAGCACCTAAATTTCTTCTTTTTTGTACCCAACCCATAACTGTAACTTTTTCTCCAACATTAGCGCTAGATACTTCAGTACATCTATGAGTTCTTTTCAAACCTACCATTGACTCTGCCATGATTAGTTACCTCTTTCTACCTATTTAACTCATCTAATATAAGTCATAAAACACAACCTTTATAATAATAAATTCTTGGCTATTTGTAAAGCAGACTTTAACAAGTTCTAGTGCATAAAAAAATTGTTAAAAATCTAATATTTCCCAATCTTTTTTGCGTTAAAGCGTTGGCTTGATATAGCTATGTTTCCAATGATATAGTATCAAACGATTCAATGAACGAACTACAAATGTCCGTCTTAGAAAGAATATAGTTTAAGGAATGAGAAAATGAAAAATTTTACGAAAGGTCCAATTTTGCCGCAAATGTTACTCTTTAGTTTACCTCTTGTGTTTACTAATTTGTTACAGGTACTATTTAACCTATGTGATGTGGCAGTAGTTGGAAGATTTGCAGGCTCTAATGCCCTAGGAAGCGTTGGCTCATCAGTAATTTTAGTCCAACTCTTTCTTGCCTTTATAATCGGAATGAGTGGTAGTATAAATGTACTTACCGCCCTACATATCGGAGCCAAGAATAAAAAAGAATTATCAGAAACAGTACATACAAGTATTATTATTAGTTTTGTTGAAGGCGTTATTATCCTATTAATAGGAGTTTTCTTTTCACCAATTATATTAAGACTTTTAGGAACTAAGAATGAGTTAATTGAAGGTGCAATTATTTATGCAAGAATATGTTCCATTGGTATGCCAGCCCTTGGTATTTATAATTGGGGAAATGCCATCTTATCCGCAGCAGGTAACACTAAAAAGCCACTTTATTTTTTATCAATTAGTGGTGTGATAAATATTATTCTAAATTTATTTTTTGTAATTATTTGCCATCTTAGTGTGGCAGGAGTTGCCCTTGCAAGTGTGATTTCCCAATACGCACTAGCAGTTATGATTATTGTTACTATGCTTAAAGAAAAGCAAGACTTTAGACTTGAGCTTAAGAAAATAAGAATCACTAAATCAAAGGTTCCAACTATTACAAAACTAGGAATTTTATCAGGTTTTCAAAGTGCGGTTTTCCATTTTGCAAATCTCTTTGTTCAAGCTGGTGTTAATAGTTTTGATGCTATATTGGTTTCAGGAAATTCTGCTGCCACTAACGCTGATAGCATTATTTTTGAAAGTATGGCTGCCTTTAATACTGCAGGTGCAACCTTTATAGGACAAAATTACGGCGCAAGAGATAAAAAAAGAATGCGAACTAGTTATTTAACAAGTCTATTTTTGTCCATGGGACTTGGTCTACTACTTGGTAGCCTTTTACTAGTATTTGATAGAGAATTCCTATCTTTATTCTCTTCAGAACCAGCTGTAATCGATGCAGGTCTAAAGAGACTAAACATCATGGCCCTTTGTTATTTTTTATCAGCCCTTATGGACTGTACTATTGCTGCCTCAAGAGCAATTCATAAAACAGGAGTTCCTACATTCATTGTAATTATGGGATCTTGTGTATTTAGAGTTTTATGGGTAAAGACTGTATTTGCCTTTATAGGCACTATCCCATCCCTCTATTTACTATATCCATTCTCCTTTATAATTACAGGTGTTGCTGAAATTGCCTACTTTGTTTACTGTTATAAGAAGCTTTACTTTAAATCTGAATCGATAATTAACAGCCATAAATCAAGCTTTGATATGAATGGAAAGCCTTATTTTAAAGAGCATTTGACATAAAACTTATAAAGAAAAAATCTCTTCTACTGGATAATCCAGTTAGAAGAGATTTTTTATCTTCTTTTACTATTCGTTTTTTAAATCAATTACTTATCCTTTGTAGATAATTCTTCTAAACGTAATTGTATGAGTTTTTCTGATATCTCATCTGGAACATTCCAACTTTTTCCCGTTTCATTAAAAAAATATTTTTCAAGTAGTTTTCTACGTTCTGCTATATCCAGAGATTTTATTTTTTTATAATTAAGTACAATTAGTTTATTAATAGCTTTTTCTTCTTCAGGCTCTATTGAATTTTTTAATAATTCCATTTCAAAAGAATTTATACCTAATTTTTCTCCAATATCTACTACTACAGATTTTATCCAAGATAGCTCTGTTAACAATTCTTCTTCAAAATTATCATTAATTAAACCTGCCATTAAATGCTCCTTAAAAAAGATTTTTTTAATGCCACAAATCTCCCCAAACCTTATTAGCTAAATTTACAAGATATTCCTTTGAAAATGTTGCATCCTGTTTTACAATCTCATTTTCACTAGCAAGTTCCTCTGTGTAATCTGCTAGGTCATAAACCGTAATTCCATTTAGCTTACTTGTAACGTGGGATACCACTGCTTTAACTCCATAATCCTTAATTACTACATCACCATTATCATCTCTTGCAAGAGTAACCTCTGCCATGCCGCCAAGCATTCTATTAGCAATGCCTGTTCCGCTTGAAGAAGTCCAGTTTACAAAGTTACCAAGAGAATAATAAACCAACATTTGATGACCTGTAGTCTCATTCGTAAGCATTTCAATTGGCTCTATAACGTGTGGATGTGTGCCAATCACAAGATCTACATCATTTTCAAGAAAAATATTAGTCCACTTTTTTTGTAGGCTATCAGTTTCAAGTAAATATTCTGTTCCCCAGTGAGGGCAAACAATAACGAAATCAGCTATCTCCTTGGCTCTCTTTATATCACTAACCACCTGATCCTCATCAAGTAAATTGACTGCATAAGGCATATCCGATGGAAGAGAAATTCCATTAGTTCCGTAAGTATAGTTAAGAATAGCAATCTTCATGCCATCCTTCTCATAAACGTAGATAATATCTCTATCTTCTCTAGTTTCATTAACTCCTAAAACTGCCACATCCGGATAGTTTTTCTTCCAGTTATCTATACAATTTAAAAGGCCTGTTTTACCCTTATCAAGGGCGTGATTTGTGGCATGTAAAATAACATTGAAGCCTGTATTTACTAAATTAGTTGCCAAATTATAGGAACAGTTAAAGGCTGGATAGCCAGAAATCCCAAGATCTTCTCCGCCAATAATAACCTCTTGATTAACTAGACTAAGATCGGCCTTTTCAATGGATTCTTTTTCATTTTCAAAAATAGCAGAATAATCATATTCGCCGTTCTCCTGAAGGCTATATTCTTCAATTCTATCATGAAGTAAAATATCCCCCACCATGATTAAACTGATTTCACTAGGCTCTGCCTCTGTAGTTTCTTCTGTTAATACTTCGCTTTCAGAATTTGTTTCATTAGTGACTTCCTCTTTTTTACTAGAACAAGCAACTAGTGATAAGCAAAGTAAAACTGCCATTAAACTAATGGCAGTTACTTGTTTTAATAATCTTTTAATTAACATTTGTAACTCCCTCTTTAAAAATTAATTTAAATCATAATCGTTAGACTAAACGTAGGATTTATCTCAGTTTTACTAACTTTAACAAATCCCGCCTAAGATATACAAAAACATTTTATAATTTTTTTAACATTAAATCAATCTTTTAAAGAAGTTTAAAACTATTGGCCATAGTCGCCTTAATTTGCTGGTGTTGAATGTACCATAGGTGAACTTGTATCTAGTGGAAGGAATGTATAACCATTTGCCAATCCCCAAACAATTATATCTTCCACAGCATCTACACTAAAGCCTTTAATGTCATGCTGTAAAACCACTGACACATTTCTATTGGCAATTCCTGTTGTAACATTATTATAAACTGAATCCCTTGTCTGTACTCCACCTGCATCTCCTGATGAAACATTCCAATCGCAATACCTATAGCCCATATTGCTAAGCGCACTTGTAAGTCTAGACATGATGCCTATGTTGTAATGCCTACTTACAGTATTATCTGTGCCGCCAGGAAAACGAACTATTGAAGGCGCCTTACCTGTTTGATTAATAATAATCTCTCGCATAGCATTTAAGTCATTAAAATAAGCTTCCTCACTTGAGTATATTTCTGAATACTTATGAGAATAAGAATGTATTGCTACTGTATGGCCTCTTCTAGCTTCCTCAGCAATTAAGTATTGATAAGCCGGATATTGATTTGTTACAAAAAATGTTGCCTTTACATTATACTTATCTAAAACATCTAAAAGACTAGATGTATACTTATATGGTCCATCATCAAAGGTTAAATAAACTACCTTATTCCCTGGATTTCTTGTTTGTTCTAGAGTTTGTTGTTGATAAACATATATCTTTCTTGTGGCAGTTCCTGTATTATTTGAGGAATCTGTAACAGAATAATTGATGTTATAGACGCCTATTTTACTTGTATCTAAGTTGTTAGTACTAGTCACATTTGCAGTTAAATCACCATCATAATTATCACTTGCACTAAAGCCAGGATCTGTGTAGTTCTCACCAAGTTTTAAATAAATCGTATTATCTCCCACAAGACTAATTACGGGAGCATCTAAATCCACCACATTTACCACGCGGATAAGCTCTAAAGTGTTTCCGTCTACATCTTCAAGGCTATAGCTTACCTCATAGCTACCCAGCTGGCTGCTGTCTACATTAGAGCTAATAAATACATTTTCAGAAATATCCCCTAAATACTCGTCCCATGCCTTAACTCCTGGGTCTATATATGTTTCTCCCAGGGAAATGTTTAGGCTAGCCTCCCCCTTTAATGAAAATAGGCGAGGTACAGCCTGCTCCGTCTCAAGCTCTACATTTTCCACAACCCCAGCCTTTAAATGCTTACTTGTATTAGACTCTTCAATAGCAAAGGCTCCAATAGTTAAAATTAGGGCTAGTAATGCCACAAGCCCAATAGATATTGTGGCAGTTCGTAGATATAAAAATTTCTTATTACTTTTCTTATTGTTATTCTTCTTCTCCTTCACATAAATCCCCCCAATCTATTTCAACTTTCTTTTAAGTAAATTATATAAGTATCCTTAGGCCAAAAGGCTCTAGGGTAAAGTGCTCACCCGCCACGTTAAACTCGTATGGATTTTCATCTGCATTTATGAAAATGAAAACGCTCTCACCTTCATAGCTTCTCTTAAAGGCACACTGCCTATTTGTAATCATTAAATCGGTGAAATCCCCGTAGTTTAGGGCTTTGCTCTTAGTTTTAAACTTAGCAAGTTCTGCTATATATTCTGTAAGCTCATTAAATTCTGGCTTATCAAAGGCCGCTCTTAATTCGTAATCCCCGTAGTTTTTCTCTCCCTTAGCGCCCCACTCGCTTCCATAGTAGATGCAAGGAATGCCAGGCATTGTAAAGATAAAGGCAAACATAAGCTTTAAATGCTCTGGTCTTTGAATAATTGAGGCCGCCCTTGTAACATCGTGATTGTCTATAAAGCTTAGCAAATGTTTTCCCTTATAAAGTGTCCAATCCTCCGGACCAAACTGTCTTTTTAGGGAATGCATGATTTCAAAGAGATTCATGCTATTTAAACTTGAATGAATACCCTTATAACACTCATAATTAGTTGCAGAGTGGCACATATCATCTGCCATTATAGTTTTATAGTCTCCGCCTAAAATCTCTCCTAACAAGAAGAAATCAGCCTTTAAACCATCTGTGTAACTTCTAAGTCTCTTTAAAAAATTCCTATCAAGTAAATAAGCTACATCAAGTCTAATTCCATCAATATCAAAATCCTCCACCCAGATCTTTACTGATTCTAGAAGATAGTTTACAACCTCTTCATTTGAAAGATTTAGCTTTACCAAGTCATAACAACCTTCCCAGCCTTCATACCACAAACCATCGTTAAACTCTGAATTTCCTCCAAAGTTTATGTTAAACCAATCCTTGTATTTAGAATTTTCCCTATTTTTTATGACATCACGGAAAGCAAAGAAACCTCTGCCTACATGATTAAAAACCCCGTCTATAACCACCTTAATTCCTCTATCATGAAGTCTTTTAACTAAATCGGTAAAATCCTTATTAGTACCTAGTCTTCTGTCTATAAGGCGATAATCCCTTGTATTATAGCCATGTGAATCAGATTCAAAAATTGGTGAAAAATAAATAGCATTGATCCCTAGTTTCTCAAAATGATCAAGCCAATCCTCATCGATCTTTGCTAATCTATTAGTTACCTTAAAATCTGCTTCTACATCATCATTTTCCCTGGGTGCACCAAGCATTCCTATGGGGAAAATCTGATAAAATACGCTTTCATAAGCCCACATAGTTAGTAACCCCCTAATATTTTATTTAAGTTTAAGTCCTCACAAAAACTCAAACAATTATATTTTCATCTAAAATTATTATATAATTTTTTCTCTTACTATACAAATAAAATTCACACAAAAAATCTCTCTAGCTAAATTTAGCTAGAGAGATTAATAGATTTCATATATAAATTATAAAGCTTACTTAAATAAGCCTTTCTTCTTTGTTGGACGTTCTTCGCCAGTTAATGCCTTGTCATATTCAAGAAGGGCATCTTTTTGCTCCTTAGTTAAATGAGTAGGGATATTAACTACTAGGTCGATATATGCGTCACCACGTACATTTTCATTACGAAGAGTTGGCATACCCTTACCACGAAGTCTAACTCTAGTACCTGATGCAGTTCCTGGCTTAACCTCATATAAAACTTCACCATCAACTGTCTTAACCTTGATTTCACCACCAAGAACAGCTGTAGGATAGCTAATCTTAACTTCTGATAAAACATCGTAACCATCTCTAATGAAGTTAGGATCTTTAGATACTGAAACAACAACTAATAAATCTCCTCTTGGACCGCCGTTAACACCCGGCTCACCCTTTCCAGAAATTCTAATAGCCTGTCCGTCATCAATACCTGCTGGAATTGTAACTTCGATAGTCTTCTTAGTGTTAATGTAACCAGTACCCTTACAGTCTGGACACTTTTCCTTAATAATCTTACCTGTTCCACCACAATCTGGACAAGGTCTTACTGACTGAACCATACCAAAGAGTGACTGCTGCTGGTATGTTACCTGACCACGGCCGTTACACTTCTTACATGTCTCAGGACTTGTACCCTTCTTAGCACCAGTTCCGTTACATGAGCTACATGTCTCTTTAATATTAACTTCAATCTGCTTCTTAGTTCCTTTAACTGCTTCTGCAAATGTAATTCTTGTTCCAATTCTTACATCTGCGCCACGACGTGGACCATTGCTGTTACGTCTGCTTCCACCGCCGCCGCCAAACATGCCGCCAAAGATATCTCCGAAAATGTCACCGAAGTCGCTAAAGTCGAAGTCAAATCCGCCTGCTGCACCAGCGCCGCCATTTTCAAAGGCAGCATGACCAAACTGATCATATTGTCTTCTCTTGTCAGCATCAGATAATACGCCGTAAGCCTCTGAGGCTTCTTTAAATTTAGCTTCTGCTTCGGCATCACCTGGATGCATATCTGGATGATATTTCTTAGCAAGCTGTCTATATGCTTTTTTTAATTCTGCCTCACTAGCGTCTCTAGAAACGCCAAGGACTTCATAATAATCTCGTTTATCTGCCATTTAAAATTTCCTCAAACTTATAATCTATACTCGTTTATTGTGCACATGTTATTTAGCACTTAAGGGAGCCGATAAATCGGCTCCCAAAATAATTTATGCTATCTAGTGTAACAACTGCCATGCAGTTCCTAGATTAATTTTCCTAGACTTCCTTGTAATCTCCATCAACAACGTCGTCACCATAGCTTGAAGAAGCACCTGCGTTAGCATTAGCATCACCTGCGAAGCCCTGAGCTCCTGCACCTGCACCTGCAGCTGCCTGCTGTGATTCATAAAGCTTAGCGAAAAGGTTCTGAGCACTTGTCATTAACTTTTCCTTAGCAGCCTTAATTTCATCAACCTGAGCATCTGTCATGTTCTCTGGATCTGATTCTTCAACAAGCTTCTTTAATGCATCTAAGTCAGCCTGAACTGTAGCCTTCTCATTAGCATCAACCTTGTCACCAGCTTCATCAATAGCCTTCTGTGTCTGGAATACGATTGAGTCAGCTTCGTTTCTTGTATCGATAGCTTCCTTTCTCTTCTTATCCTGAGCTTCGAATTCAGCAGCTTCCTTAACAGCCTTATCGATATCTTCATCAGACATATTTGAACCAGCTGTGATTGTGATGTGCTGTTCCTTACCAGTGCCTAAGTCCTTAGCAGATACATTTACAATACCATTAGCATCGATATCAAATGTAACTTCGATCTGTGGAACACCTCTCTTTGCTGGAGGGATACCATCAAGACGGAACTGACCAAGAGACTTGTTATCTCTAGCAAACTGTCTTTCACCCTGTACTACGTTAATATCAACGGCTGTCTGATTATCAGCAGCTGTAGAGAATACCTGACTCTTCTTTGTAGGAATAGTTGTATTTCTCTCGATAAGTCTTGTAGCAATACCACCCATTGTTTCAATTGAAAGTGAAAGTGGAGTTACATCAAGAAGAAGGATTTCACCAGCACCTGCATCACCAGCAAGCTTACCACCCTGAATTGAAGCACCAATAGCAACACATTCATCTGGGTTAAGTGACTTGTTTGGTTCATGACCTGTTAACTGCTTTACCTTTTCCTGAACAGCTGGGATTCTTGTAGAACCACCAACTAATAATACCTTTGATAATTCAGAAGCTGTTAAACCAGCATCTGATAATGCGTTTCTAACTGGCTCTGCTGTCTTCTCAACTAAGTCATGTGTTAATTCATCAAACTTAGCTCTTGTAAGAGTCATATCGAAATGCTTAGGGCCTTCAGCTGTAGCTGTAATATATGGAAGGTTGATGTTAGTTGTTGTAGCTGAAGATAATTCCTTCTTAGCCTGCTCAGCAGCAACCTTTAATCTCTGAAGAGCCATTGTATCAGAAGATAAATCAACGCCTTCCTTAGCCTTAAATTCATTTAACATATACTGTGTAATTGCGTTATCGAAATCATCACCACCAAGTCTGTTGTTACCAGCTGTAGCAAGTACTTCAATAACACCATCACCGATTTCGATAATAGATACATCAAATGTACCACCACCTAAATCGTAAACCATGATCTTCTGCTCGTTCTCGTTATCAAGACCGTAAGCTAATGCAGCAGCTGTTGGTTCGTTGATGATTCTCTTAACATCAAGACCAGCAATCTTACCAGCATCCTTTGTAGCCTGACGCTGAGCATCGTTGAAGTAAGCAGGAACTGTAATAACAGCTTCTGTAACCTTCTCACCTAAGTAGTTTTCAGCATCTGCCTTTAACTTCTGTAAGATCATTGCTGAAATTTCCTGTGGTGTATACTTCTTATCATCAATTGTAGCCTTATAGTCTGTACCCATATGTCTCTTAATAGATGAAATTGTCTTGTCAGCATTAGTTACTGCCTGACGCTTAGCAGGATCACCTACTAATCTTTCACCTGTCTTTGTGAATGCAACGATAGATGGAGTTGTTCTAACACCTTCCTGATTTGTGATAACAACTGGCTTACCACCTTCCATAACTGCAACACATGAATTAGTTGTTCCTAAATCAATACCAATAATTTTACCCATGATATAATTCCTTTCCGGCCTTAGCCTAAAAATTTCATATTCAAATATTACTTATAAACTTATATCTTAAGACTCTTAGTTAGCCACCTTAACCATGCTGTGTCTAATTACTGAATCTCTATATGTATAGCCCTTTTCAAACTCCTCTATGATAATGTTCTCACCTACTGATTCATCATCTACATGCATTACTGCGTTGTGTAAATCAGGATTGAATTCATTACCAACAGCTTCAATTGGCTTAACATCTGCATCTTCAAGTAGCTTTAAAAACTGCTTGTAAACCATGTCCATTCCCTTAGCGAATGGTGTTTCAAGTTCCTCATCAGAAACTGACTTAAAACCTCTTTCAAAATTATCTATAACAGGAAGTAACTTCTTAATAATATCTGAAGCTCCCATCTCAAACATTGCTGACTTTTCTTTCTCAGTACGCTTTCTGAAATTATCAAATTCAGCCATCTGTCTTTGAACTCTATCTGTAAGCTCAGCAATCTTTAAATCCTTAGGATCTTTCTTAGCTTCCTTAGAATCACTAGCCTCACTAGTCTTTGTTTCCTCAGCCTTACTAGCTTCCTTTGTTTCCTCGACTGTTTCCTCTGTCTTAGCTGCTGTATCTGTGCTAGCCTCACTAGTTTCTTCTGTCTTCTTTACCTCTTCTGCCTTAGACTTTGTTTCCTTCTTAGACATTTATTAACCAACCTTTCATCACGTCTTTTTAAATACATTGTCCAGCTGACTTCTTATGTTCTGAAGATTCTCAACCACCTTCTCATAATCCATTCGCTTTGGACCAATAATTCCTATGGTACCCTTTAAACCATCTGAAAGTTCGTAGGTTGCTGTAACAACGCTGCAATCCTTCATAGATTGTACTGGGGTTTCATCACCAATATATACCTGAATTCCTGTATCTTCATGATTCTCATCTCCGACAACCTCTACCGAATCAAGTACTAAACTTGATAAATCATTCTTCTCTTCAAGGGCATATATTAGTTCGCTTGCCTTCTCTGAATCGCTTAACTCTGGATATTTGAAAATGTTAGTCGCACCAGAAGTGTAAATCTTAAGACTGTCTGCTTTACTAATTGTCTCTACGATTGCTGCAAGCACTTCCTTAATCAGGTTATAATGTTCACCTGCTTGAGATTCCATCTTAGAGATAATACTAAGATTCATCTCTTCTAAGGTTAAGCCTGTTAAGCTAGTATTTAGTAAAATGTTAAGCTTTAATAGATTCTCTTGTGAGATATCTTCGCTTATCTTAATAACCTTATTTCTAATTAGGTTACCTTCCATTACTAAGACTGCTAAAATCTTGTTAGACTCAAGACTTGATAGCTGAATGAACTTTAACTTATTGCCCTTAAACTTTGGTGTTGAAACCATTGTTGCGTAATTAGTTTGATTTGCTAATACCTTAGCAACATTCTGTAAAAGCTCTTCCACTTTATCAACCTGTTCGTCTAGGCTTTCCTTCATGTTATCAAGCTCTGCTTCTTTAATAGAAACTTTTGCTTCTCTCTTTGAAACGCTTGATTCTCTCTGCTTCATCATGTCATCAACATAGAATCTGTATCCCTTATCTGAAGGAATTCTACCAGCTGATGTATGAGGCTGAACTATATAGCCTAATTCTTCAAGGTCAGCCATTTCATTACGAATTGTTGCTGAACTTAAATTAACACCTTCAAGCTTAGAAATTGTTCTTGAACCAACTGGCTCACCAGTCTCAAGATAATTCTTAATAATAGCCTTAAGTATCTTTACCTTACGTTCATCTAAATCCATGGCCACACCCCTTTCTACTAGTCTATTCTACTTGTTAGCACTCATTTGATTGGAGTGCTAATATCATCATAATTAAAATATCACTCTAGAAACTTAATGTCAACATTTCTACCGTTTTTTTCCATAAACAATTTATAAACTAAATATAAAAGAAATTGCTCACTGTGTGGCTTTAATGATACTTAAATTATTGACATTTTCTAATAATATGATATTATTAAGTTAAATAATTCGTGAATTAACAACCAAATATCTTAAGGAGGATATACTATGTTTCTAAAGAAATTAGGAGCTATTTTGGCCACTGCCATATTTAGCTTAAGTTTAATAGTAAGCGTAAAGGCAGCAAGCTTAACAGCAGATGAACAGGCCATTATTAGTGCCCTTGCAAATAATAGCATTTCGGCAGGTTATACAACTCAGGTAACAAATTATTTTCTAAGAGATGATGTGGATGTAAGTTCAAGTGATGCAACTACCGTAATTAATTATATCAATAACGCGGTTTCGGTAGCTGGCAGTGCCACAAAGGTTTCAGAACTAACAAGCACACAAAAATCTGCATTACTTGATGATTTAACTGCTGCTTGTAGTGTTTTAGGCCTTAGCGTTTCAGTAGATTCCACAAGCGATATTATCGTTATTACAGATAGCAGTGGAAACACAGTTGCAGTTGCTGATTATTCAGATGGCACACTAGCAACTACTAATGTTAATAATTATTACACCACAAATAATTACAACAACTCAAGCGACAACTCAGGTAACACTACTAACAACTACACAACTACAGGCTCTAGCTCCTCTTCTTCAGGAAGCACAAGTCAATCAGGAGTTATTAAACAAACCGGTATAGATCTTACTATTACATATTCAGTCATATTTGTTTTAGTTATTGTCCTTGCTGTTTGTTCTTACTTTACCTTTAAAAAAGACCCAACTGAAAGGCAATAAATATGAAATCAAAATCATTTAAGATAATAATGGCATATGTAACTATGCCATTATTTTTTAGTTTACTTGGTGTGGGCTTAATCATTTTAATTAGCTTTCCAGTTCTAAGAACTATCTTTACTATAGGAAGCGTTGTCACAAGCCCCAATAATAATGCTACAGAGATTAGTTCTGTTATTTATGATGAAAATGTTGCAAGTGAAGCGGAGGCTGTACTTGAAGCCGATAATATAGAAGAAATTCCACTAGCGGATGTTACAGTGCCTGCAAACTCAACACAATATGGTTATATAAGCTGTGAGCGCATAGGCCTTTCTGCTCCACTCTATCTTGGTGATGATGCCAACATTTTACGCAAAGGCATTGGACAATACCTAGGTAGTAGTATGCCGGGTTTTGGAAAGCCTATCCTTGCTTGTGGACACAACACCACCTACTGTCTGCCATTACAGTATATTACTGAGGGGGACATAATTAGCATAAGTACAAACTATGGCCTTTATGAATATCAGGTTAGCGCCGTGGAGGTCCATCATATGACAGATTGTTCGGCTTTTGATTTATCCAAAGATGAAGAGCAGCTAATCCTTTACACCTGTTATCCTTTTAATCTAATTGGTCATAAGGTCAACAGATTATTTATCTATGCCAACAAGATTTCTGGCGCAGATATTATTTATTAATTGGGGATTTGAAAGAGGCTTAAGTTAAGCACTAAAGGGGAGATTTTATGGAGGCAACTAGGAAAAAGAAAATAAAAGAATATATAGTTCCAGGAATAGCTTCTTTTATACTGTCTATTCTTCTTACGGTTATGGGATATTTAATTGGCACCTACTTTGGCCTTTTTAATAAAGCCTTGGTAATTGATGCCATGAATAAGTCTACTTATTATGAATCGGTTAATAAGTACTGTTACACAGAAGCCCTTGATTATCTCTACCCTTCTAATTTAGATGAATCTGTTTTAGAAAATGTATTCACTATTAAAAATACCTACAATCAGGGAAAGAATTACCTCCTTGCAGTTTTAAATGGTGATAGCTATAACATTAACACAGACTATGTAAGAGATACTCTAACAAGTAATATAGAAGCTTATATTCAGTCTAATAACATTCCTGAGGAGAGTATTGATAGGGGAGGCATTAATAATTTAATAGATCATATATGTCTGATTTATTCAAAAAATCTTTCAGTGTCTTTTCTTTATTATTACAACTCTCTTAAGGCCATATTTAGGCAGTTAATTGTTTATGGGCTACCTGCCCTAGCACTTTTATCCATTGCCTGCCTACTTGTAATTCTAAGATCTAATAAATGGTTACATAGGAGTTTAAGATTTGTTTCTTACTCACTACTAGCTGCAACTATTATGACAAGCATCCTGCCACTAGGTCTTTTAATTTCAAAAAAATATCAGCAATTAAATGTAAGGCCTGTGTATTTTAGTAAAATGCTTGCTAGATATTTAAGGGCTAGTCTTAACATTTACCTTGTTGTTTCTTTAATACTTTTTATAGGGGCTCTACTTATAATCTGTGTGATCTACTATAAAAAGAAAAGCCTTATGAAGTCTATGTAAAACAAAGCCTACAAATTAACATGCAAATACAAATAAAAGAAGGACTATGCAATCGCATAGTCCTTCTCTTATAAGAAAGGAATATATTAAAAAGGAAAATTATATCTAATCTCTTTGTCTATGTTGTTTATTATAGCGTTCCTCAAACTTACTAACTGGAATAGGTTTGTCTATAATATATCCTTGAATTAAATCACATTCATAATCTTTTGCAAGTTCATATTGCAACTCAGTTTCAATACCCTCAAATACAATCTTATAGTCGATATCCTTAAGCATTCTGATAAGAGACTTTACAACTACCTTGCCCTTCTCTGTCTTTAGGGACTTGCTAGCAAACTTCTTATCAAGCTTAATTGTATCTGCTGGAATTGTAGCAATCTGATTTAAAGAAGAATAACCAGAGCCAAAATCATCTACGCTGACCTGGAAACCAAATTCTCTTAATTCATTTGTAGTCTTTAAAATCAAATCACTATTCTCTAAAAAGCTTGATTCTAAAATTTCAAACTCAATATATTTTGGTGCTACATTAAACATTCTCTGTAAGTCCTTCATTCGCTTTACAAAGTCAGGTTTAACATATTCTTGTCTTGCTACATTTACTGAGATAGGCATAAGGTCTCTGCCCTCATCTTCCCATCTTCTAAGTATTGCAAAGGCTTTCTCTGTCATTAACTTATCAAGAGTACTTATAATACCTGTCTGTTCAAGAGTAGAAATATAATATCTTGGCTCCACTATATCTCCCTCTTCATCAATGATTCGAGAAAGTAATTCTGCACCCACTACCTTCTTATCCTTAAAAGAAAACTGTGGCTGTAAAAATGCAACGACTCTATCTTCTTGATGTGCCTTTCTAAATAAATTAGAGGCCTCCATCTCATTTTCTTTATTAATAAATTCATTAGGGTCATAAACCTTATAAGGAATATCTAGCTTACCCTTAATACTTGCCTTTGCCATCTTAGCTTTATCAAAGGCTTCTCTTAAATCTACATTAGTATCTGAGAAGAAATAAATTCCTGTATATACATGAATATAAATATCTGGGAACTTATTGTTCATTACCTTCTCAAATTCTTCATTCATCCAAACAATTCGCTTTAATTCATTATCAATATGAATATCCCCTAAATCTAAAACTGTTGCAAATTGTTCTGCATCTATTCTACAAGCACAAACGCTTCTTGGATTTCCCACTAAATAATATCTAGCCATATCATCAATGAAGACATCACCTGTTTGCTTGCTGTAAAACTTATTGATGTATTTAAAGTTGCTGACATCATTAATAATAATAGCGTATTGGCTAGCATATTTTGATATATGAGCTTTCGCTCTGTTTAAAAACTCATTAAAATCATATAACCCTGTTATTGAATCTACGCCCATATTTCACCCCAGAATACAAAATTGCTACTGCACGGTTTAATTGTTACTGAAATATCTAAAAATATTGTAACACGACAATTATACCAATGCAATAGCAAATTATTATAAAACTATATAAATAAACAAATAGTTCTTAGGCAAAAAGGTGTCCATTTTTTTCTAAAAGAATTCCTAAAATTTTCTCTTTAAAAAATTAGTTTAAAGAAAGGATATTCTGAACAGTAGCACTCATTTCATTAACTTCACATACTGTGTCATGAACTACTGGTGCAGTTCTAATTTCTTCAATAGCCTGCGGAACCTTTACCTTACTAATCTTCTCTAATTCATCTACTAATTCGAAATCTGATAAAGCATCATACTTCTTATCAATAGCGTTCATTACTGATCTTGTGAACTTATATGGAGAAGCTGTTGAAGCAATAACAGACTTAGTTTCATCCCCTGTTTCCTTCTTATACTTCTCATAAACTGTTGCTGCAACTGCTGTATGAGTATCAATTACATATCCAGTTTCTTCATAAATCTTTTTAATAGTAGCTGCATCTTCATTCTCAGAAGCATAGTTACCATAGAAGTCCTTAAGCTCATTCTTCATATCTTCAGTAATTGTATACTTACCAGTCTCTCTTAATTCCTTCATTAAGTTAGCATTCTTAGCTGCATCATTACCAGCGATTCTATAGATAAGTCTTTCAAGGTTACTTGAAATTAAGATATCCATAGATGGTGATGTTGTAAGAATGAAATCTCTATTCTTATCATATTCGCCTGTCTTAAAGAAGTCGAATAATACCTTGTTCTCATTAGAAGCACAAATAAGCTTATTAATTGGAAGACCCATGTTCTTAGCATAATAAGCTGCTAAAATGTTACCAAAGTTACCAGTTGGAACAACGGCATTAATCTTATCTCCAGCCTTAATTTCTCCATTAGCTAATAGCTGAGCGTAAGCATATACATAGTAAACGATCTGTGGAACTAATCTACCAATATTAATTGAGTTAGCTGATGAGAATTGGAAACCAGCTGCATCCATTCTTTTTTCTAATTCCTTATCTGCAAAAATCTTCTTAACACCAGTCTGTGCATCATCGAAGTTACCCTTAATAGCAACTACATATGTGTTGTTACCCTTTTGTGTAACCATCTGCTTTTCCTGAATTGGTGAAACACCATCCTTAGGATAGAATACAATAATCTTAGTACCTGGAACATCAGCAAAACCTGCAAGAGCAGCCTTACCTGTATCACCTGATGTAGCTGTAAGGATTACGATATCATTCTTAACATTGTTCTTCTTTGCTGCAGTTGTTAAAAGGTGAGGTAAGATTGAAAGGGCCATATCCTTAAATGCGATTGTCTTACCATGGAATAACTCAAGGAAATATGCGCCATCTGCCTTAACAAGTGGAGCCATCTTGTCTGTATCAAACTTAGAATCGTAAGCGCTGTTAATACAATGCTTTAACTCATCCTCAGTAAAATCATCTAATAATAACTTCATTACTTCGTAAGCAACTTCTCTGTAAGACATCTTAGAGAATTCTTCTAATGTCTTATCAAACTTTGGAAGAGAATCAGGAACAAATAAGCCACCATCTGCTGCTAATCCCTTTAAAATTGCCTCGGATGCTTTAACCTTAACTGAAGCATCTCTTGTGCTGCTGTATAAAATACTCATAACTACCTCCATTGTAGACCTCTTAGTCTACCATTTTCCTAAAGCTCTTATCTTTTTCCTTCCTTCATAAATCAAGATAAGTTAGGTAATATTATACAACATCTAATATAGTAATTACAACAAAAAGTTTTTCTGTGGTGCACATTTGTTTCTAGCTCATGGACATAATATATAAATATTTGATAACTTGTATTAAAAATGATACAATATTATTAATATATGACGTGACAATTAAAAAATGTAAAAATAATAGGAGGTCCTATGGCAACGGGAATTTATAAGGCTTTTAAGAAGGATAAAAGTCCCTACTACAGAGTGTCCATTACTTACAAAAATAAGCATATAAGTCTTGGTAGCTCTGAGGATTTAGAGACTGCAAAAGCCATCTATAAAGAAGCCACAAGAATTCTAAGATATCCAAAGAAATATTTTGTAAACCCAGATAAGAAAACATCTGGTTATAAGCTTATGCACATTTCTCTTGCAAAGTATATTAGTTTGGTGAATTTTAGAGATAATGGCATCTATATAAAAACCCCAATTTATCTAGCCAAGAACTCCTTTATTTATTTTTTATCTGAAAATGTAATTCTAACCTTTTCCATTGATGACCTATTTTACTATAGCAATCACACTATTCAGGCAAGAGGGGGCTACTATTTTGTAGCGGATTACGGCCTTCAAACTAGCATACTTTCAAGATATGGGGTTAAGGGGCACTCCATTAAAGGTAAAGACTACATTTTCAAAAATGGAGACGAACTAGACTTTAGATATGAAAATCTTCAGGTGATTAATAAATATAATGGAGTAAGTCAGTTTGAAAAAAATGGACGTATTTTTTATAAAACTAAGATTCATATTAATGGGGATTTTATTGTAGGTGTATATAATACTGAGGCGGAGGCTGCCCTTGCCTATAATAAGGCCGTTAGTTTATTAGAAAATAAATTGGATAAAAATTACTGTAAGAATTATATCGAGGGGCTTTCAAATGTAGAATACGCTGCGATTTATAATTCAATACGTCTGAAAAAAAATTTTAGAGACTACGTTGAAAAACTGTAGTCTCTAAATTGGAATGTAGTTAAATATCTAGTTTTCATTTCTCATTATGACTGCCTTGTCATAATCAATTAATTCTTCCTCTAGCTTATAGTTACTATAATAACCGTTGTTATTATAAAGCACTAGAGAATTGGAATTAGCATTCTTTTGCTGTTCTAGAGCTTCACTAGCTGCCTCTATGCCAGCATTCGCTCCAGTAATGTCTGTTAGAACTTCTGAGGAATCAGATAATTCAAGCTCTGATTCAGATGATAAATAGATATATCCAAGTAAAACGCCCTTAGAATATCTTGTCTTCATCCCTTGGCTTGAATAAGTCTTGTAACCATCATACTGCTTAATTCCTGTAGAAAGACTATAGCTTTTATAACTAATTGAGTGATCATTGTTAGCCTCAGTTATAGTTACCTCGTCACCACTAACGCTTTCCACATATGCCACATGGCCGCTACCATAGTAAGACCATACAGCGATTGAGTTTGCTCTTGCTTCGTCACCGACTTCAAATTCGCCACTGTCTTTTGCGTAATAGTACCACTTTGCTGCATCCCACTTAAAAGGATAATAGCATCCGTTTACTTCACAAGCTCTACCATAGGCATACCAAGTACACTGACCATAATAGCCTATCTGTGCAAATATATTGCCGGAATTATAGTATTCGGAATACAAATCCACTTCCTTAGTAGAAGCAAAACTTTTAACTGAAAGTAAACTAAAGATAAACACAAAAGCCATGAAGCCTGCAAGAGACTTTAAAATTGTTTTCATTTTAAATTCTCCTAAACTAAATAGTCAAGAATCGCTCGCGAGTCTTGCGCGCCGGATTCGGGTCTGCACAGCAGACAAATTCCTGTCCGAATCCGTGCGCATCCTCGCGGAGCGTTTAACTCAGTCGGAGCTTGTACTCCGACTGAGTTGAAATTTGTGCCTAACTTATCAGATGCTTCCAATCATACTATAATTTTGTTACAAATGCAATACAAATATTACGAAATCTTTACTTTTCATTTATGTAATTGATAAGTCCACCAGCGTTTATAAGCTTCTGCATAAACTCTGGAAAGGCCTGTCCTTCATAGGATTTACCTGTTGTCTTATCGAAGATAATACCTGTATTAAAGTCTACTTCAATGTCATCTCCTGCATTAATTTCCTTTGCAGCAGCTGGACACTCAATGATTGGTAAACCAATATTAATAGAATTTCTATAAAAAATTCTTGCAAAGGTTTCTGCAATAACACAAGATACACCTGCTGCCTTAATAGCTATAGGTGCATGTTCTCTTGAAGAACCACAACCAAAGTTTTTATTAGCCACAATAATATCTCCCTTTGAAACCTTTGAAACAAATTCCTTATCAATATCTTCCATACAATGCTTAGCAAGCTCAGCTGGATCAGATGAGTTTAAGTATCTTGCTGGAATAATTACGTCTGTATCTACATTATCACCAAATTTAAAAACTTTTCCTTCTGCCTTCATATCACTGCCACTCCCTTTCTTATAATCCTAAATCACTTGGCTTGCTTATCTTACCTGTGATTGCTGAACTTGCAGCAACTGCAGGACTTGCAAGATAAATCTCTGAATCAATAGCACCCATACGTCCAACGAAGTTACGGTTTGTTGTTGAGACACATTTTTCACCAGATGCTAAAATTCCCATATAACCACCAAGACATGGGCCACAAGTTGGTGTAGATACAACTGCACCAGCCTTAATAAAGGTCTCAATTAAACCTTCCTTAATAGCCTGCATGTAAATCTTTTGAGTAGCTGGAATAATAATAACTCTAATTCCCTTCTTAACATGTCTGCCTTCTAAAATCTTAGCAGCACATCTAAGGTCATCAATTCTACCATTAGTACATGAGCCAATTACAACCTGGTCAATTGCAATATCATCAAATGTACCAACTACGTGAGTATTCTCAGGAAGATGTGGGAAACTTACAGTTGACTCTAAGCTTGAAAGGTCAATATCAATAACCTCATCATACTCAGCATCAGGGTCTGCGCTATATTCCACAAAATCTCTCTTTGAATGCTCCTTCATATATGCTCTAGCTAAATCATCCACAGGGAAGATACCATTCTTTCCACCTGCTTCAATAGCCATATTAGCGATTGTAAATCTATCATCCATAGTTAAAGAAGAAACGCCTTCTCCGCTAAATTCCATAGATCTATAAAGAGCTCCATCAACACCAATCATACCAATGATATGTAAGATAACATCCTTACCTGATACCCAAGGCTTAAGCTGTCCTGTTAAGTTAAACTTAATTGCTGATGGCACCTTAAACCATGCCTTACCAGTTGCCATACCTGCTGCCATATCTGTTGAGCCAACACCTGTTGAAAAAGCACCTAGGGCTCCGTAAGTACATGTATGTGAATCTGCACCAATAATAACATCACCTGCTACAGTTAAACCTGATTCAGGAAGAAGTGCATGTTCAATACCCATCTCACCTACTTCGAAATAGTTTGTAATCTCATGTCTAGCTGCAAACTCGCGAACACATTTGCAATGTTCTGCTGACTTAATATCCTTATTAGGAACAAAGTGGTCAGGTACAAGTGCAATCTTATCCTTATTAAACACGCTCTTTAACTTCATCTTATCCATCTCATGAATAGCTACAGGAGATGTAATATCATTACCAAGAACTAAGTCAAGATCAGCTTCAATTAACTGTCCTGCCTTAACTTCAGGAAGTCCTGCATGAGCGGCAAGAATTTTTTGTGTCATAGTCATTCCCATAAAATCATTCCTCCAATTTTCTTTATCTAGGCTTAATCCTCATTAAGCTAAATAGAATCTAATTTCGAAAGCCACTACGAAATCCATATGTCAGACAATGCCATAAATTTGTCTGACATGTATTGTCTTATTCTATCGTAAATAATAGAAAATATCAATATTATTCTCTTTAGCTTTAAGCCTTGCATAACTACCGGAAATTATTGGCATGCTAGGTGGAAGATGTCCAAAATCAGCATCCATAATTATTGGTAGATTATACTTTCCAACTATCCCCGTAACCGCACTATACTGGTCCAAATTCATAATTGGCTCATTATAATGCATTGGTCTACCTATGATAAAACCAGCGGCATTCTTAAACCAACCGGCATTATCCATTCTCCAAAGAGCCCTTCTTATGTCAAATACATTTAAGTCGCAGCTCTCCAAAAACCAGACGATCTTATCGTCCTTATATTTCTCAACAAATTCCTCTACCTTATCAAACTTAGTGCCAAGAACATTGGCAAGGCAGTCAAGGCAACCACCAATTAAACGTCCCTCAAACTCAAGGCCCGCCCCGTTAGCAGCTACACCCTCAATGGTAGCGCCATCACTTACTAACTTATCACCCTTAAAGAGTTTAAGCTCCTTTTTCATAGTAAGGTTATATTCTGGTGCTGGATTAGTTTCTGTCTTTAAAGACTCTATTTCAAAGCTATCGTAAGAACTAATCTTTTTGAAAATGTATTGGCCCTCCTTTTCATAGTCTTTTCCTGTTAAGACCTCAAACGTATCCTCTAGGGCCTTGTGCCATTTTGGCATAGCAAAGCTTGCAGCACAGGGGCCATAAATACTTGCTGTATCCATTAGGATATTTGAAAGGAAGGTAAAATTAGTATTATCAGAATATCCTAGATAAAACTTAGGATCTGACCCTTTTAATAAGTCCCAATCTATAAAATCTAGGATTTCACACATAAGCTCACCACCACCACAAGAAATTAAAACATCATTATCCTTTGACTGATACATATCCATTAATTCCTTGGCACAAAGTTCAGGTTTATTGCTTATTCCAATACCTTCTGCCTTATATACATTAAGGCCTAGGTCTAGCTTGTAGCCCATGTCTTTAAATTTATCCTGTGCCATTTTAAAGGCAGTAAAATAAGGCTCTGTTGCACATCCAAAGGATGGTGCAACAAAACCTATAGTCCCGTTATTTTTTAAAAATTGTGGATAGCGCATTATAAGTACCTCTTTACAGTATTAATTGCATTATTCTTAATTACTGGTGTGAAGTGTTCCTTAACATAAGAAACTCTCTCTTCACCTGCCCAGTCAAACTTACCGTACTCAACTACAGTATTAAGTAACTGGATATATTTCTCCTTACTGCAACTACCTCTATTAATTACAAGATAGTATTTATCATCATTCTTCCATAAGCTGTTAGTAACGCGCCATGTCTTAACAGCCTTACTACACATCTCTTCAAATTCCTCTAAGCTATTAAATACAAATACCCCTACAAGGAATCTAGTATTATCCTTAGGCTTTCTTGTCTTCTTAGCCTTCTCTTCTGTAAGGGCATCTTCCTTACTTGCTGTTGTCTGATCTGGCTTTCCTATTTCACCCTCAAGCTTTTCTATCTTAGAAGCCTCATCTTCCTTTTCTTCTGAGTCATCTTCCATGTTCTTAAAGATTTCTGCAATCTTATCAAAACTCTTAAAGTCTGGGTTTTTTGCATCCGTTACGTTCTTGAAAACATTTTTTTGCAAATCCTTAGCAAAGGTCTGAGATAAATCAGAACCGGCCTGCTTAAGCATTGAGTTAAAATCTTCCTTACCTGTTGAAATTGTAAGTAAGATTGAGTGATCTGGCTGTGGTGCAAGCTGTAGTGACATAACTCCACCATCTAAATCTACTCCAATACTTTCCTTAGCTTCTTCCATTACAGCATCAAGTAAGCCGTGAATCTTAACTGTGTCATTTCTAAAAAAATCGTCTAGTGAGATGTTGTTATTCTCTAAATCTTCCTCTAACAATCTGCACTGAAACTTAGTATCATCAATTTTTCTAAACTCCATAAATATTCCTTCCTAACTTCCATTTATTACAAACCTATAAGCATGTCATTAACTTCCTCTAAAATCTTAGATGTAATTACATTCTTGTCTAATTTATCGCCCTTCTTGTTTATTCTAAAGGCACATCCTTCGATATCTAAAAATACATTAATGTCTAGCTTATTCAAACTAGCCTTTGCATTAATAGTTAAATAATCTAGCCTGTTTTCCTTATCAAGCTCCTTTATTTTATCATAAATTTCTCTTTCCATAAATACTTCATAAGCCGTGTCCCCATCAAGTAATCTCTTACTAGATAATTCAAGGCCTTCCCCGTCTCGCTCTATTAGCAAAGGAATTCCCTGGCCCATACTTGGTATAAATCTTTTTCTATCGTAATTTAAATATTCAAAGCCTCTATACTTATCCTTGCTCATAACCTTTATGGCATACATTGGAAGTATAGCACAAGATACATTTCCTCTTGAAAGCTCTTTAAGGCAGCTATTAACTCCTTCAAAAACTTCTGTACTGCTTTCAGGAAATCTATCTTCAATTTGGATTAATCGCTCGCTGCTATCAGTGCAAATGCTTAATTTGTCTTCCTTCTGGCTTTGAAACCTCTTCTTTACAAGCACTGTCTCCTCAGATTCTCTAGGCATTACAGTAGCTAAACTTAAGCCTCTTTTTTTAAGAATCCTCTCTATTTTGTCGTTCTCACATTGATAGAGCTTGTCTAAGAAAATGGCTGCCATATCAATTTTATCGCCCTGTAGGGCATTTACTAAAAGCTCAAATTCCTCGCCTTTTTTACGAGTCACCGGCTTGATTCTAACAAGTTCAATATATTTATCCCTATTCACTCTTTGTAGCTTTTTAACTACCTGTTCTCCAAGTCTGATAGAAAGTGTACTTGCATACACTCCTACCCTAATGTAAGCAAAATCTCTCCTCATAATAAATCCCTCTTTTTCCCTACTCTTTTTCTTCTCTAATTTCTACTCTTTTACTTTTCTAACTTCTGCTCTTATATTTCTGTCTATATTTATATCATATCACTTGTGCTTAAAATATAAAAATGTTATTTTTATAATACACGATTTAAGGGGGAGGACTTATAAAATGCGACTTAAATTTTCTAAATTTTTTCTAAGCCTAATTCTTATAATAAGTGGCTTACTTATCTTTAATTCAAAGCCTTGCAAGGCAGAAGAAACAAATGCAGAATCCCAAACTGCTAGTTTCCTAGATTTCACACTTAATAAATCTTTGGCGGACACTTCTCTTGTACGAGATGATTCCTACAAAAGTTCCGTAAAATATAGTGCTAACACTAGTGTTTCCATAGACTGTGAAGAGGACATGTATGGTCTTTATATAAAATGGTATCACAATCCACAAACTAGCTACACTATTAGCTATGGGGATGTGACACTAACTTGCGGTGAAGATGGATTTTTACATGAATATATTCCATTTGATATAGCTACAAAGTCACTAAATATCAACTTAACTGAAGATATGAGAATCTGTGAAATAGCAGTTCTATCTAAAGGTGATTTACCAGATAGCGTTCAAGTTTGGAATCCAACAGCTACTAGACCTGACATCCTTGTATTTTCAACACATGCAGATGATGAGATTCTCTTCCTTGGTGGAGTACTTGCCCTTTACGGTTCAAGAGATGACGTATCTGTTCAAGTTGCCTATATGTGTGACTTTTACAAGTCAGAACCTTATAGAGAGCACGAAGAATTAGATGGTTTGTGGGAACTTGGTCTTAATATCTATCCTGTAAAGGGAGATTTTTACGACTACTACTGTGGTGACTATGATGCTGCCCTTCAAAACTACGACTACGACACTGTTTGCGCCTACACCACTGAATGCATCAGACGTTTCCAGCCACTAATTGTGGTAACACAGGATTTTAATGGAGAATACGGCCACGGCGCCCATATTCTTTTGGCAAATGCAGTGGCAGACTCAGTTAATAACTCAAACGATGCCAACTACCATCCGGAATCTGCTAGTGAATATGGCAGCTATGATGTTCCTAAGACCTATATTCATTTGTATGGTGAGAACACTATTACTCTTAATTTAAGGGAAGAGCTTGAAACTCTTAATAATAGAACTGCCCTAGATGCCTTAAAGACTGCCTATACAAGACATGTTTCCCAGCAAGGCTGGTGGTTTTATGTGGATGATGAATATGAATATAGCCCATCAAGATTTGGACTTTACAGAACTTTAGTGGGTACAGATACTGGCAATGATATTTTAGAAAATGTAAAGACCTATGAAACTATTGCCTACGAAGAGAAGGTAGCTGCAGACGAGGCGGCTATTAATAATGCAAATGAATACTCAAACTCTATTGTAGAAAGTGTTAAGAGCTTTAAAGAGGAATTAAAGGAATATAAAACTAGTCCTAGCATTTCAGTAAAGCAGTTAGTTGTTACATTAGTGGCTCTTATAATCATTTTACTTGTTATTATAGGACAGGCAAAAAGACATAAGAAAGAATATGATAGAAGAGTTTTAAAATATAAAAAAGAAAACGATATAGAATAAAAATAAGAATAAAACTAAGGGCAGGATTTTCATCCTGCCCTCTTTTCCTTGGTATTTTCAATTCTTCGGTATTTATATTTAAATTTTACCTTAGTAGCACATTTTAATACTTCTCAAACTTATGAGTTGCTTCATCCAGTTTCCTAGTTACATCATTATTAGTATCCATTGCTACACTAATATCGTTGATTTCATATACAATATCCTGTGAATTTTCAGCAGATTGAGAAATTGCCTCTGAAGATTCCTGCACAGATCTTGTAATATTTTCAACCGAACTTGACATTTCATTCATAGCGCTATTTAAACTCTGTACCTGTCCATCAATTCCCTCTAGCATCTCATTAATGTAAATAGCTGTCTCTTCGTACTTCTCACCAATGCCTACATATTCATCGTAATCAGCAAGTACTGTCTTGTTAATAAAATCTAATACCTGCATAGCATTATCTGCAAGTGAATTAACTGCTGTTGTAACTTCATTACTGATATTTTGGATATTACCTGCTGTCTCTCTAGAATTATCAGCAAGAGTACTGATTTCTTCAGCAACTACAGCAAAACCTCGTCCTGCTTCACCTGCTCTAGCAGCTTCAATAGACGCATTAAGGGCAAGTAAGTTAGTCTGACTAGCAATATCTAAAATTACATTTGTTAACTCGTTAATCTGTTTAACCTTTTCACTATCCTTAACTGACTGTTCAAGAACACCTGATAAGGTCTTCATCTTATTACCAGTATTATTCTTCTTTTGCTGAGCATCATTCTTAATTTTATTAGCTTCTGTCTGAATTTCTTTAGTCTTAGTTGCACCATCTTCAACCTTTGTATTAATACTTTCTGTAGCAATATTTACATCAGAAAGACTACTATCAATTATTGAAGCTGTAGATGATACTGTTTCCATACTAGCTGATAACTCTTCAAGAGCAGCACTAGTATTAGTAATGTTATCTCTAGCAAGGGCAATCTGGCTAGTCATATTCCCTGAAGATGTCTTTAAAGATTCTGTGCCATTCTTAACTTCTCCAAGAATATCCTGAAGTGTAACAATAAATTCATTAAAGCCATCTTTAATATATACTAATTCAGAGCTTGTCTTAGTCTGAACTCTTGCAGTAAGATCACCTTTATTATTCTTAATATCCTGAATAATACTACTAATCTCATTACTTATTTCTTTAACTTTCTTACCAATCATATTATTATTAACAATTAAGCAAAGAATAATTACAATAAGATAAACAACCATCATAGTATTTATAATAACAAAGGCAGAATCAGAAGTTATATCAATATAACTTTTCATCTGATCTGCAAGCTTACCGCTTTCTACATTTAAAATATCAAGCTGTTCTTTCATAGTTGCAAGTAATGTAGCAGCATCTCCATATACAACACCTGCAATAGTTAATGTATCTCCTGTCTTAGCAGCAGATATTACGCTTTCATATTCTTTTTTATAATCTGTATAAGCATCCTTTAATACTTTCGTTGTTTCTTTAGCCGTTGCAACTGTTTCAGCAGTACCTTTATAATTATTAAATAAAGTTTCCAAACTTGAAACTGCATCAGACATTTCTGTAATGCAAGTATTCATTTCATCTATTTTAAATTCTACCTGACTTTGTCCACTATCATCCTTTAAATATAAAAGAGTATCATACATTGCTGCAAGTGCAAATCCATCATTATCAAGGATTCTCATATCAACCTCAAATACTCTTAAATTTGTTAACATAGACTCTAAATCCTCAGTTACTGATTCTGCTGCATTCGAAATTTGCTGAGTTTTACTAACTACAGACGTAATAGTAAATACAAATACACATAAGAGTATTACATAACTAATCAAACTCATACCAGTAACCGTCTTTAGAAAAGGAATTTTTGAATCCTTTCTCTCACTAACATTAGCCATAAGATATTTCCTCACTTTCATGTTCTTATTTAGTTTTCACGTTTCGTATATGGATAATTATATATTATTTCTTATAAAATATCAATATAGAATAAAAAAAGAGAAGGATTTCTCCTTCTCCTTAAACATACTAATTATAAGCCTTTTGGTCCTCTCTCTAAACCTGTTATACCAGTTCTTGCAATTTCAACAATTGTAAAGCCATCTAACAATTCTATGAATGCATTAATCTTACTTTGGCTACCTGTAAGTGAAACAATTACAGATTCCTTAGATACATCAACAATATTAGCTCTATAGATATCAGCTATTGTTGCAATTTCCTGTCTTTTTTCAGGGGATACTAAAACCTTAATTAAAACAAGTTCTCTACATACTGAATCATCTAGTGGTAAAACTGTGATCTTCTTTACATCTACTATCTTAGTCAACTGCTTTTCAATCTGCTCAAGCACATCGTCATCACCAGTTGCAACAATAGTCATTCTTGAAATCTCAGGATTGAGAGTTTCTCCTACTGTTAAGCTATCAATATTGTATCCTCTACGGCTAAATAATCCAGCCACACGACTAAGTACACCTGCAGAGTTACCTACTAAAATAGAAATTACCGCTTTCCTCATAACGAACATCTCCTATTATTAAATTTTATAAATAATTGTAACAATCACAATAATTGTTGTCAATTACATGCTTATTTCTTGCAGTCATATTCCCCTGCAATATTAGTTAGTCCAAGGACTAACATTCGTAATGTGCAAATATCTGCATTACTCCATTTTCTTCTATTCTCGCCAAAGATATCAAACTGCATCATGGCAACAAATTTTCCCTTATCATCTCTTACCCTAGCTTGAATAAAGGAGCAAATGTTATCATCTTTAAACTTGCTTGCTAATTCTGGATGAATCATATAAATAGCTGCTACATTATTAACCACATACATATCGTGCTCATCAAAATGTACACTATACTCAGGGCTGTTAATATAGCTTGCTTCATCTAAATCTTTAATATAGTGACCTGACGAATAAGCCCTCTTTAAGTCATCTCCTACAAAGACTCTAATTCCGTGTAAATTAAGCTTATCTCCTAACTCCTTTATAATATCCACCATGCAACTTGGGCCTTCTTTGCAGGCCTTCATAATAAGCTTTGTAGCTAATTCGTATTTATCAATTGGCTTTAAGAAGTCATTGCCTCTTGCCACCTTTATTGTGTCATTTTTAAGTAAATTGCCATGTTTTGCAAGATCATAAATAATAAATCTATCCTTACCCTTATCCTTAGCAATATAAAGACAGGCATCACTTATCTTAAATAATGTCTCAAAATCTGTGCCATCTACGCCATATCTTGAAATACCAATAGATGTTGAAAAAAGGTAATCAGGATTCTTTTCCTTTAACTCTAGTTTTAATCTAAGTCTCATGCTCTTTAACATGATTCGAAGTTCTTCTTCATCCTTAACATTATCAAGATATACTATAAATTCATCGCCACCAATACGACCTACTAAGCCCTTGCCCTCTGCCATATAACTAAGGCGCTTTGCAAAATACTTAATAACCTCGTCTCCAAAATAGTGACCGTAATTATCATTGACTTGCTTAAAGTTATCAATATCTAAAACAAGCAAGTAAACATTTCTTCCCTGTCTTATCTTCTCTTCCTTTAGCTGGTTTAATTTTTCTATAATCTTATCTGTAACAGTTTTCTTATTAAGCAAGCCTGTGCCTGAATCTCTTCCTGCCTCTGGATTATCCGTCTGACTAATAATAAAGCTATTGTTATTATTAGCTCTTTCCTGTGTTATAACTCCAAGCACTAAAGGATCTTCTACAGATTCCTTTAAAGTCTGGCCCTTAATAGATAAATGCTCCATTCTAACTCCATTAGTCAAAATAGAGCAGTTAAGAGTAATACTGAAATTCTCCATTTCATTTTCAATACACTCACAAAGCATATTGAAATTCTTCATACTCTTCTCATCTATCTGTTTCTTCTCCACAACATACTTCTTCCATTCATCAAAATGTGTTCTAACAATGGGCCAAGCCTTATGGTTATTATAATAATAAAGTGTAAAAATTCCTGTCTTTAGATTTAAATCAAAGAACTTATTAGGTAGTATATCCATAAAGGTTCTATATTTCTTTACAATATCGAAGTACTTTCTATATTTCTGACATACTAATACAACGTCTTGTAATCTAAAGCAGCTAAGGGTGTCATCGCCAACTCTTCTAGTTTCCAACTTGATTAGATGGAGTAAACGAAAACCCCTATCTCTTATCTTACATCTTATAAAAATGTCTTTCTCTTCATTATCATGCTTAACAAATTCTAGAAAATTTGCCCTATCATCGTCATGAACTATCTTATCAAAGCTAAAGAATGAAAATTCTCCTATCATTCGATAAAATCTTTCATCTCCAGTAATGATATAATTCAATCCATCTAGAGTAAAATCTGCCTCTGCGACCACATCGTAATCACTTTTCTCTACAATATTCTCTTCCTCTGGTCTCATAATAAAACTCCCAACCAAAAATCCCTAATTTCCCCGAAGAACTAACTCGAGTTTATATTGCGGCAATTAAACTTAAATTTAGCTTCTTTTTCTAGTTTCTTGTTTAATCTTCCTCGTCTTTTACTTGAGTTACTAGCACCTTGTCAACCATTTTATTATTGACATTGTGTATTGTGAAATTGTAATTCCCGCATTTTGCACTAAAGCCTTCATCTTCCTTAGTTGGAATCTTACCAAGTTCAAGAATTAAAAAGCCGTTTAGTGTATCTACATCTTCACATAAAAACTCAATTTCAAGTTTGTCTTCTACATCCTCTAAGGTTGTCTGACCATCCATTATAAAGGAGCCATCTTCCTTAAGGACTATCTGTTCTTCTTCGTCGTCATATTCATCAAAAATATTACCAACGATTTCCTCTAGTATATCCTCCATTGTGATAATACCTGTTGTCTGGCCATACTCATCAACGACTATAGCCATGTGTGACTTCTTAGCTTTCATCTCTTTAAAAAGTGCGCTAATATTACGAGTCTCAGGGATACAATAAGCTTCAAACATTAAGTCATCTCCAAGTTCATGTAATGTCTTCCCCTTATTTTTTTCTAAGACATACGCTTTTAATAAATCTCTAATATGCAGAATACCAATTACATTATCTATATCTTCATCATAAACTGGATATCTTGAAAAATTTTCCTCCATAACAAAGTTGAAAGCTTGCTCCACTGTAAAGCTGCCATCAATTGCAACTATATTCTTTCTGTGGATCATTACATCTTCCGCTTCTTTTTCCCCAAATTCGAAGATGTTACCAATCATCTCAGCTTCGCTTTCCTTAATTACACCTTGTTCATGGCTTTCATTAACCATATCCATAATTTCTTCTGAAATATCTTCTTGTCTGTCTTTTCTAGTAATTTTTCTTAATAAACCCATCAAAAAACCTTCGTTTACATCCGAGGGGTGTACATCGTTCATATTCTCATATTCCTTTCATTGTGCTTAGCATATAGCTAAAATTTTATATATTATATATATAAATTAAAATATACCATACATTCCAATCCAATGTAAAGCAAACTCTAGCTATCTTTCCTTTAAGGCCTCGTCTACATATTTAATTATATCACCAGATAGCATCATTTCTTCAGATAAATTTTTAGCTGCCATATCTCCTGCCACAGCGTGAATATTTACCCCTGTAATTGCAGCAAGTAGGGGGTCACTAAATTTATAAGAGAAAATGCCAGCAAGAACGCCTGTTAACACATCTCCTGAACCTGCTGTTGCCATGCCATCATTACCTGCCTGATTAATATAGGCTCTTTTAGCATCAGTTACTACAGTTTTTGCATCCTTTAGGCAACAAATCACATGATATTTGCTACTAAATTCCATAGCCACTCCAACAGGGTCAGCCTTAATGTCTTTAACAGCTATTTCTGTTAGTCTCTCCATCTCCTTTAAATGTGGAGTTAGAACTATTCTGCCCTCTAGCCTGTCAGCTGCTGCCCTTAAGCAATCAAATAAATTATCCCTAGCAATAATATTTAGGGCATCTGCATCAATTATTATTGGCTTATTAATTAGTTCTAGGGTGTCCTTGCAAAGCTTTGTTGCTGTCTCATTCATAGATAAACCTGGTCCTAAAACCACTATATCTGCAAAGTCTAGGGCAGCTTTTAAAGTATCTATAGGGCATTCATTTTCATAAACATCAATTAGGCACTCTGGAAGGCTTGTAAGTAGGGCTTCGCGATTAGAAAAATGTGTCAAAGCCTTTACCATACCAAGGCCCATTCTAGCCGCTGTCTTAGCAGAAAGAATAACCGCCCCGCCAATTCCACTAGAGCCTGCAATAATTGTAGCCTTGCCATAACTGCCCTTATTGCCAGCTTTCACTCTGCTATCTAGTGTCTTTCTAATTTCCTCTGATTCAGAATCCCTATCTTTAAGGATATTTCCAAAAACCGCTTTGATATTGCCGATTGTCTGAAGGCAGCTAAATTCGTTGATTGCCAGTGTGTGGGCATCTACTGCCGGAGTTTTAACATCTTCCAGACTTTTGGCATCTACTGCCGGAGTTTTGGCATCTTTCGGACTTTGACCTTCTTTTGCCCCAGCAATTCTCTTTAGTTTCTGGCTATCATTAAGGCCAATAGGTGTAGAGACTATCTCTCCTGCATAACTTGGACCCTTGCCACAATAAAGGCCGATTTTCTCATAGCCAAAGCAAATGGTCTTATCTGCTTTTATGCAAGTTCCATAAATTTTGGAAGTTGAGGCATCAAGGCCAGATGGAAGGTCAAGAGCTATGACATATGGCTTAGGCTCAGATAATGAATTGATATAGTCAATTAATTCCTTATATTTGCCCTCAATATCTCTTTTTAAGCCCACTCCAAAGAGGCCATCAATAATGCAGTCATAATCCTTATTTAAGTTCTTGATTTCCTCTAAATCTTTATAGATTGTAAGGCCTAGGGCCTTTAACATTTCCTGCTGTGTCTCATTTTGCTTAGTAAAATTACTGCCAAGCAAAAGGATATCTAAATTCGTGTAACCTGCCAAATAAAGCATTCTAGCTACTGCTAGGGCATCTGCCCCGTTATTTCCTGCAGCGGCAGTAATAAAGAATTCATCCTTTTCCTTAAAGTCCTTTATTATTTCATTAAAGGCTGTTTTTGCTGCCTCTTCCATAAGCAAAAGAGAAGGGACCTTTAAAATATCTATCGTATATTTATCGATAGCTGCTGCCTGATTACTATCAATTAGTTCAATCTTCATTTTTTCCTGTCTCCCATTATTTTAAAGTCGCCATTTAACTTATCTAGTTCGTTACTAAAGTCCGGACCAAAGATATCGTGCATATAGGTATACATTTTCTCATTAGCCTCTTCCTTATCCTGTCTTATAACGATGTTCTTCTTTAACTTGATTCTTGTTTGATCTATTAGTTTAGACAAAAGCTCAATATCCTCTGCGTTGTTATTAAGCCTTTCATAGACCACCTTTAGCGTTTCCGCAATTAAGTGCTTGTTAGCATTGGCAAGCTCCTTTGGAAAATCTAGAGTCTCATCTTCAAGTTTAGCAATCTTATCCTTTGCCTCTTGAATTAGACGCTGATTTTGCTCCATCTTCTTTTTCTTGGCCTCACTATTATCATCATCCTCCATAGCCTCAACCACTTCTTGGATTAGCTGATTTTTAATCTTTTTGACCTCTTTTATATCATTGTGAGCTTGTCCTTGTTGCTTTAATAATTCATTGACTTGTTTTTCCCAGTAATTAATCTCGTCTGTTTTATATTTTGCAGGTATTAATTTGTACCATCTCTCATCTAAAGTAAGGATGGGAACTCCTGCAATTCCCTCTAAATCCTTGATCTTCTCATACGAAAAATTTGTCATTCATATCCCCCAAAAATAACTAAGATTATTTATATTTTAATTATCTTACATTCTAAAAAAGAAAACAAGAAAATTAATATAAAATAAAAAGAACCTAGATTATAGGTTTGGCTTTTAAAAGCCTATCCTAGCTCTAGGTTCTTAATAATTTCTCTTTAATTAATAGCTCTTAGTGTTTCTCTTGATTAGCTATTGCATAAGAAAGTCTCATTAAACTTTCTGATAAATGAACGTTCTCAACAATAACGTCCTTTGGAAGATTTAAATCTACTGGTGCAAAGTTCCAAATTGCCTTAATTCCCGCCTCAACAACGATATTAGCAACTTCCTTAGCAGCTACCTTAGGTAGTGTAAGAGCTACGATTTCAATATTGTTGTCCTTAATAAACTGGGCAATTCCCTCAGAGTTATAAACCTTAACTCCTGCAACTTCTTTTCCAGCAACTTCAGGGTTATTATCAAATAAGCCCTTGATTACAAATCCACGCTTAGAAAAGTCTGAATAATTACAAATAGCGCGACCAATATTACCAGCACCAACTACAATCATGTTATGTGGTTCGTCTACGCCTAAAATCTTACCAATCTTGTCATAAAGATACTTAACATTATAACCGTATCCCTGCTGGCCAAAGCCACCAAAATTATTAAGATCTTGTCGAATCTGAGAAGCTGTTACCTTCATCTTCTCACTTAATTCTTTAGAAGAAATGCGCTGTACATCATTCTCAACTAGCTCACCAAGATATCTATAATACCTTGGCAGTCTTCTAATAACAACCGCCGATATCTTCTTTTCTTCTTTCTCTTCCATATCCTTACTCCATTCTTACTTCTATATAAATCATCAAGTGCTAAACTTGCGATGTATTTGTGCTTCTTGCATTATATACTAATGTTAAAAAAATGTCAAAATACATTTATCACAATTTAACCGAGCACTCTTTTAGCAATATCCACAGACTCCTTAGCATCGGCTGCATAAAAATCTGCATCAATTTCTTTTGCATATTCTGGGGTCAATACAGCACCACCAACCATGACCTTACAATCAAGATTATTTTCACGAATAAGCTGAATTGTTTCCTTCATAGAAACAAGAGTTGTAGTCATAAGCGCTGATAGACCGCAAAGGTGAACATCATTATCTCTAATGGCGTTAACAACATCCTCGTATGGCACATCCTTACCTAAATCAATAACCTCATAGCCATAGTTTTCAAGTAAGACCTTAACAATATTTTTTCCAATATCATGAACATCGCCCTTAACTGTAGCAATGACAATCTTTCCCTTTGAAACTGTCTCATCACTATCTTTATTAAGGGTTTCCTTAATTACATCAAAGGCCTCTGATGCTACTGAAGCTGCCATAATTAGCTGAGGTAGGAAAAGAGTTCCTTTTTCAAATTCCACACCAATCTCATCAAGGGCTGGAATTAAGGACTTATTTACAATGTCCATGGAATCCATCTTAGTTAGTAACTCTCTTGTTACTGCGGCACCTTCACTTTTAAGGCCCTTCTTTACAGCATAAGCTAAATCTGAAAGCTCGTAATTTCCCTTCTTTTCCTGAAGGTTAATATTAGTGTTTGCGCTTGGATTATTTCCTGCTGTCTTTGCTTCTGATACAGGAACTATCTTAGTTTGAGGCATATTTGCATAGGCTGCCACATAATCTACTGAGTTCTCATCAAAGCAAGCAAGTACCTTAAAGGCTCTAATTGCTCCCATCATCTCAGGAAGGTTTGGATTAATAATACATAAATCTAGACCTGCCTGAAGAGCCATGGTTAAGAAAATGTGATTAACTAATACACGATTTGGCAAACCAAAGGAAATATTAGAAACGCCAAGAATTGTCTTAAGTCCTAACTCATTCTTAACTGTTTGTAGGGCTTTAAGAGTTTCTCTTGCCCCTTCCTGTTCAGCTGAAACTGTTAAGGTAAGGCAATCAATGTAAATATCTTTCTTATCAATTCCAATGCTTGTGGCTCTATCTAAAATCTTTTTTGCAATCTTTACTCTATCCTCGCCCTTCTTTGGAATTCCATCTTCATCAAGGGCTAGACCAATTACTGCTGCACCGTATTTCTTACAGATTGGCAATATATTTTTTAAGGACTCCTCTTCACCATTAACAGAGTTTACTAGGGCTCTACCATTGTAAACTCGAAGGGCAGCCTCTAAAACTAAAGGATCTGTGGAATCAATCTGGAGAGGCACATCAACCACTGACTGTAGGGCTTTAATTGTGTCCACCATCATCTCCACTTCATCAATACCTGGCACGCCAACATTTACATCTAAAATGTCAGCACCGGCGCTAGTTTGCTCTAGAGCCTGACCTAAAATGTAATCCATATCTCTATCTTTAAGAGCCTGCTGGAACTTCTTCTTACCTGTAGGGTTAATTCGCTCACCTACGGCTCTTGGCTCATTTACCACGCAAGTCTTAGTGGCTGAACAAATAGCTGCAGGAACCTCAACAGGCTCTGCCTTAATATTGCCATTTTCCTTAAGCATCTTACTAAGTTCTTCTATAAATTCAGGATTAGTTCCGCAACAACCTCCATAAATCTTAATGCCATACTTTCTTAAATCCTTCATAAGAAGGGCAAAATCCTTGGCTGTGACATTATAAAGGTTTGTCTTTGGGTCTGGAAGACCTGCATTAGGCTTTAAAACTAGCGGAGTGTTAGTCCATTTTCTAAGTTCCTTAATAACTGGCTCTAATTCCTTTGGACCAAGAGAGCAGTTAATTCCAAGGGCATCAACATCAAGGCCTGAAATTGTAAGGCCAAAAGCGGAAATGCTACAACCTGTAAAGGTACGTAAATTTTGTTCAAAAGTCATGGTTGTAAGAATTGGCAAATCTGAATTTTCCCTTGCTGCAAGCACCGCTGCCTTAAGGTCAAGCAAATCTGTCATAGTCTCAAACACCACCAAATCTGCCCCTGCTGCAGCACCAGCCTTTACGCATCTAGCATACATGTCGTAAGCTGCCTCAAAGGAAAGCACCCCTGTGGGCTCAAGTAGGATTCCAATTGGGCCTAAATCAAGGGCTACTAAACCCTCTGGCTTTACCTTATCTCTTGCCTTAATTGCAAGCTTAATACCTGCAGTTACAAGCTCTTCCACGGAATGGCCGCACTCCTCGAGCTTATATTCATTTCCACCAAATGTATTGGCATAGACAATATCTGAACCGGCCAAAAAATATTTTTCATGAATTGACTCTATTAATTCAGGATTAGTGATATTAAGCATTTCCGGTGTTTCCCCCACCTTCATGCCTGCTGCCTGAAGCATTGTGCCCATGCCGCCATCAAGTATTACATAGTCCTTTTTTAATAGTTCATTAAATTTTTCCTTCTTAGTCATTTTTTACTCCTCATTTATTACAATACACATTTACTTTATTACTTGTTTTAAGAATACCGCTTAATAGCAGTGATTTCCTGATTTTAAAATGTTACAATTTCCCATCAAATTGCAATCTGCGCAGTTTCTATTGGCCTTTTTAATTTCCTCTTTGCTAAGGCCAATAATTGCGGTTACTGACTTTGTAGGAATCATCATGTGGGAATTCCCAACGGTTATTCCTATCTTTTTTGTGGCATCAAGAACCTTCACGAAATCTTTTTGATGACTTAGAGGCAAGTCGCCATAACCTATGCCAAATCTAAAGGTCATCTTGTATTCCTTAAATTCTTCCCTAATAATATCCTCAACTTTATTACAAACCTGCTCAATGGCGGCGCTTGAAAATGCATCAAAAACCACTGATTTAGCCAGATTTGTGTGGGATAGAATTCTTATGTTTCTATCAATGCCCTCACCTATGGTAACCGCCATAGCTACAGCTTTTTCGCAGTTTGCAAGGTGATTTTTTATAGAATTACCCTTTAGGGTAAGGTTTGTATTTGAAAATGTAATGCCCTCGCTAGTTTCACTAAAGTCAAAGACTTTGTAGATATATCTAGGACTTGCTAGCTTTCTAACCTCTTCCTCGCTTTCATCAATTAATGAAAGAAGGTTGTCGTCTATCTTGGTATTACGATAACCAAGGTAGCGGAGGGCTTCGGATTTGTCGATTTTATCTAAGATTATGTTTTTCATAGTTTATCCTCATAATTTGTTTAGATAATTTCTTTACGAAATTGTAAGTAGTATTCGCTTCGCGAATATGTTTAAAGTTGAAACGCAATCTCCGATTGCGTGTTTAGGGGGAACCGTCGCGCATTAGAATTCGCTTCGCGAATCAGCGCGCGGCTGCATTGCAATCGCTACGCAATTACAACACCAATTAGGGGAACCGTCGCGCATTAGAATTCGCTTCGCGAATCAGCGCGCGGCTGCATTTCAAATGATTTACTCATTCGAAATCTATTCTGTATCGCCTTCGGCGATACTTAGCACGCAATCATAGATTGCGCACACATTGCAATTTTACTTTTTTCTATTTATAATCGTCAAGTAAATATAAACGATTATAAGAATTTTTTATTAGGATATTTTGGAGGTTTTGATGATACTTTCAGTGAACAATCTAAGCAAGTCTTTTGCTACAGATGTGATTATAAAGGACTGTACTTTTAATATAGAGGATCATGAGAAGGCTGCCATCATTGGCATTAATGGTGCTGGTAAGTCTACTTTACTTAAGATGATCGTTGGCGAGGAGCCTCTTGATAGTGGTTTAGTTACACTATCAAAGGGCAAGACACTTGCTTACCTTGCTCAGCAGCAGGAACTTAATTCGGGTAAAAGTATTTATGATGAATTGCTTGAGGTTAAGCAGTATGTCATTGATATGGAAACTGAGCTTCGTGACATTGAATCAAGGATGGGAAGCACTAAGGGCGAGGAACTTGACGCCCTACTTAATAAATATAACAGCTTAAATCAGAAGTTTGAAATGGCCAACGGTTATGCCTACAAGTCAGAAATCGTGGGTGTTTTAAAGGGTTTAGGTTTTAGTGAAGAAGACTTTAGTCTTAATGTAAATACTCTATCCGGTGGTCAAAAAACTAGAGTTGCCCTTGGTAAAATTCTTCTTTCAAGTCCAGATATTATCTTACTTGATGAGCCTACTAACCACTTGGATATGGAGTCTATTGCATGGCTTGAAAACTACTTACTTAACTACAACGGCGCTGTAGTTTTAGTTTCTCATGATAGATATTTCCTTGATAAGATTGTATCTAAGGTTATTGAGATAGACCAAGGAGTTGTGACTACATTTTCAGGAAACTATACAGATTACGCAGCAAAGAAGGCGGTCCTTCGTAACATGAAGTTAAAGGAATACCTAAATCAGCAGCGTGACATCAAGCATCAGGAGGCGGTTATTACTAAACTTAAGCAGTTTAACCGTGAGAAATCCATTAAGAGAGCGGAATCTCGTGAGAAAATGCTTGATAAAATCGAGGTTATAGAAAAACCCACAGAAATCGATGACAAGATGAAGATTAAGCTAGAGCCTCAGGTTATAAGCGGTAATGACGTACTTACAATTGAAGGTCTAACTAAGTCTTTTGATAACGTGACTTTATTTAAGAATTTAGATTTAGAAATTAAGAGAGGCGAGCGCGTGGCACTTATTGGTAACAACGGTACTGGTAAGACTACTATTCTTCGTCTTATAAATGGCCTTATACCGGCAGATTCAGGCACAATCATGCTTGGCTCAAAAGTGGAAATTGGTTATTACGATCAGGAACACCACGTCCTTGACCCTGATAAGACTTTATTTGAGGAAATTAGTGATGCTTATCCGGACCTTAATAACACTAAGATTCGTAACACCCTTGCTGCTTTCCTCTTTACAGGAGACGACGTATTTAAGTATATTCGTGACTTATCTGGTGGAGAGAGAGGACGAGTTTCCCTTGCAAAGCTTATGCTTTCAAATGCTAACCTACTTATTCTTGATGAACCTACTAACCATTTGGACATTGTATCTAAGGAGATTCTTGAAAATGCCCTAAATAGCTACACTGGAACAGTTCTCTACGTTTCTCATGATAGATATTTTATTAATACTACTGCTACAAGAATCGTGGAACTTACTAATAAAACTACCGTTAATTACATTGGTAATTACGATTATTACCTAGAAAAGAAGGACATTTTAACAGCTGCCGCAGTGGATGAGGCCTTAAAAAATGACCCTAGTCTTCTAGATAGCCCTAAACAAGCGACAGCTACTGCATCCACTAGTAATTCAAACACTAATTCTAAGGAAGAATGGAAACTTTCAAGAGAAGAGCAAAATCGTCTTAAAAAGGCTAAGAATGAACTCAAAAAAGTGGAGGCAAAAATCGAAGAATTAGAGGAAAAAATAAAAAAATTAGACGAAGAGTACGCAGATCCTAGCATTGCAAGTAACACTGGTAGATTGATGGAGATACATAAGGAGAAATCCAGTGTTGAAGCGGATTTGAACGACCTCTATGAAAAATGGGAAACTCTTTCTGAGAGTATATAATTCTCGATAAATCCCATAAAATCGGCATTTTTCAAGTTAAAAATGTTGACAAGATAAAAAAATCGTAGTATAAATGATTTATAATTATTAAAACTTAATAATCTTAAGGAGGAAATAGTTTTTATGAACAAGACAGAATTAGTTGCTGCTATCGCAGAAAAGGCTGAACTTTCAAAGAAGGATTCAGAGAAGGCTCTTAAGGCTTTTGTAGAAACAGTATCTGAAGAACTTAAGAAGGGTGAGAAGATCCAGTTAGTTGGTTTCGGTACTTTCGAAGTTGTTGAAAGAGCTGCTAGAACAGGTAAGAATCCTCAGACAGGTAAGTCTATTAAGATTCCTGCTTCTAAGGCACCTAAGTTCAAGGCTGGTAAGGGCTTAAAGGAAACAGTTAACGCTGGCAAGAAGAAGAAGTAATTCACCTTTTGCAGACACTAATTGTTTACGAACAATGTAAGGAAAAGACTACATTCATTGCGAATGTAGTCTTTTTTTTAATTTTATCCTACTTTTTAGTTTCCGTTTTCTTTCTAGAATTTATATTTAGTTTATACTCTTTCATACTTTCTTCAGCTCTTTGTCAAATCACGTTCACAAAATCACGATATTATATTTTCAGAGTTAAGGGAGAAGTTAATAACTCTCCCTAATATATTAACTTCTTATACATAACTTAACTCAAAATCTTTTTCATAAATTAACGACTAACCTTCCTCCCCCTACGAGGTTAGTCTAGCGGATTACATTTCCCTAATGTGTGATCCCCTCCCTCATTAAATTTTTTTATAAATGTAAAAAGTAGAACCCCGACGGGTTCTTCTTTTTTTGCCCTAAATTTGAAAAATCCCTGTATATATGTTAAATTAAGATGTATTGTATACAAAAATTCGAGGTGTAATATGGGTGTAGAAATTGAACGTAAATTTTTAGTATCAGGAATTCCTGAGGATCTAACTAAATACAAGTGTCGACAGATTGAACAGGGCTATTTAAATACTAACCCCGTTGTTCGTGTACGACAGGATAATGATGAATTTTACCTAACCTACAAGGGCAAGGGTAAGATGAATAGAGAAGAATATAACCTTCCCTTAAATGAAGAAGCTTATAAGAATCTAATTAAGAAGGCTGACGGTAATATTATTACTAAGAAGCGCTATGAAATTCCTGATGGAAAGGGTTATACTGTTGAGCTTGATATATTTGAGGGTAAATTTGACGGCGTAGTTTTAGCAGAAGTGGAATTCCCTAATTTAGAGGAATGCAACTCCTATACTGCTCCGGATTGGTTTATTAAAGACGTCACTAATGATAAGAACTATCATAACAGCCGCATGAGTGTTATGACAGAAGAAGATATTAAGGAATTAATTAATGTTAGTTTATAAGGGAGAGTAAAATGGACTTATCACGAGAATCAATTCAAGAGACCATGCAAAGGTTTAAAAATGCAACACTTACGCTTATTAAATGGCTACTTTGTGCCAGCTTTAGCGGTATAACCATAGGTTTTATTGGATCGGTTTTCAACCTTCTTTTAGGAAAGGTCACTAATATTAGAATAGCAAATCCTAATCTTTTATTTTTGCTACCAATTGGTGGTTTAGTTATCATTTTCTTATATAGAATCGTTGGCGAGGGCGGAAATAAGGGTACAAACCTTGTTATTACTGCCATTCAGTCAAGTGAGGAGGTGCCTGCAAAGGTTGCTCCCCTAATTATTATTTCAACTTTAATCACTCACCTATTTGGTGGTTCTGCAGGTAGAGAGGGTGCTGCCCTTCAGGTCGGCGCTTCTCTTGGAAATTTCCTTGGAAAGGCTTTTAAATTTGATGATAAAGATAGACGTATCATGATTATGTGTGGCATGAGCGCATGTTTCTCGGCTCTTTTTGGTACGCCTATTGCCGCTGCAATATTTTCCATGGAAGTTATTAGTGTAGGTATTATGTACTACGCAGCCCTTGTGCCATGCGTAGTTGCAGCACTTATTGCTCAAAAAATTGCCTCACTATTTAAGATTGCAGGTACTGCCTTTACAGTAGATGAGTTTGTTTCTTTTAATGCCTTAAACGGCACTAAATTCGTTATTTTAGCTATATGCTTTGCTCTAGCAAGTATTCTTTTATGCCTGTGCTTACACGGAGCTAATAAGCTTTATAGCAAATACATTCCAAACCAGTATATTCGTGTCTTTGTGGCAGGTTTACTTGTAATCGCCCTTAGATACATTTTCAATACAACTAGCTTTCTTGGCGCTGGCGCAGACGTTATTGCTAACAGCTTTGTAGATTCGGCCGCTTGGTACGTTTTCCTTTTGAAAATCCTTTTCACAGCCGTAACTCTTGGCGGTGGCTTTAAGGGTGGCGAAATCGTGCCTACTTTATTTGTTGGTGCTACTCTTGGTAGTTTCCTAGCTCCAATCTTTGGGCTTCCAGTGGCACTTTGCGCAGCTTGCGGCATGGTTTCAGTATTCTGTGGTGTAACTAACTGCCCTATTACATCTCTTATTCTTGCAATCGAGATGTTTGGTGCTGGTTCTATGAAGTATTGTATTCTTTGTATTGCACTTAGCTACTTGCTTTCAGGCTATTACAGTCTTTATAGCACACAGAAGATTATGTATTCAAAGTATAAAACTGAGTTTGTAAATAAGAATACACACTAACTAAATTAAGTTATGTTGAATTAAATTATGTCGAATTAAGTTATGTTGTATTAAGATGAACAAACTTCAGAAATCGAGGTTAAAATATGAGCATTTGGAGGGTTTTTGGAAAGAAAGCCAACTTTAATGAAATAGCTAATAAATATAGCATAGATCAGGTTACTGCTAGAATTATCAGGAATCGAAACATGATTAGTGACGAGGATTTTAACATGTATCTACGTCCTGATTTATCTAGATTACACGATCCATTTTCCATGAAGGATATAACTAAAGCTTGCGACATCCTTTTAGATAAAATTGATAATAAAAAATCTATTCGAATCATTGGCGACTACGATATCGACGGCATCTGCTCTATAACTATTCTTTATAAGGGTCTTAAAAGAGCGGGGGCGATTGTGGATTACGTAGTGCCTCATAGAATTCATGATGGTTACGGAATTAATGAGAGACTTATTGATGAGGCTTACGAAGATGGCATTGACACTATCATTACTTGTGATAACGGTATTGCTGCCATCGAGCAGGTTAAGCACGCTAAAAGCCTTGGTATGACCATAATTATTACAGATCACCACGACATTCCTTTTGAGATGCAGGGTGAAGAGAAAATTTATACAATTCCTGAGGCAGATGCCTGCGTTAATCCAAAGCAGGCAGATTGTCCTTATCCATTTAAGGGTTTGTGCGGCGCTGTGGTGGCATATAAGCTCATACAGGTGCTTTACGCTAAAATTAACGCAATAGATGAAGGTAAATATAAAGCCCTTTATAGCCGTGATTTGGACGATTTCCTAGAGTTTGCTGCTATTGCCACTGTGGGAGATGTTATGGATTTGATTAACGAGAATAGAGTTATAGTTAAATACGGCCTTGCCCACATAGCAAATACACCAAATCTTGGTCTATCATCCCTTATAGAGCTTTGCGAGCTAGATAAATCTCACATTAGTTCTTATCACATAGGCTTTATTATTGGCCCTTGTCTTAACGCTTCCGGCCGCTTAGAGAGTGCAGAGCTTGCTATAAAAATGTTACTCTCCACAAGCGAAAACGAAGCTAAGGAATATGCAAAAGAGCTTAAGGCTCTTAATGATGAACGTAAGGATTTAACTGATTCAGAAGCTTCTAAGGCCTTTGAGATGGTGGATAATACAAGTTTAAAGGACGATAAGGTTTTAGTCGTTTATCTTGAAAATTGCCACGAATCCATTGCAGGTATTATTGCCGGTAGAGTGCGTGAGCGTTACTATAAGCCATCTATCGTCATCACAAAGTCAGAAGACGGCTTAAAGGGTTCTGGCCGCTCAATTGAGGGCTATAACATGTTTGAAGAGATATCTAAGGTAAAGTCACTTCTTACTAAATTTGGTGGTCATCCAATGGCTGCAGGTCTTTCCTTAAAAGAGGAAAATCTAGAGGAATTTAGAGCTGCCTTAAATAGAGAACAGACACTAACTAAGGATGATTTAACTCCTAAGATTTGGATTGATGTTGCCATGCCTGTGGACTATGTAACTATGGAGCTTGTAAAGGAATTTGAGATTCTAGAGCCCTTTGGTAAAGGCAATGAAAAGCCTGTATTTGCAGACAGAAACCTAAAGGTAATTAGAGCTAATCTTATTGGTAAGAATAAAAATGTACTTAAGATGCAGCTTCAGTCTTCATACGGAAAAATCATTGAAGCTATTAAATTTAAGGTGGAAGAAGATGAACTTCCTGCCATCGGAAGTATTATTAAGATTATTTACTACCCGGATATCAATGAATTTAGAGGAAATAAGAGTTTACAGTTTATTGTAAATGAAATAGACTATTAAAATAGATTATTAATTTTGCATGTGTAATTAATAAACGCGTAAAGTAAGAAATTTAAAAGGCTTATGAAAATCTAAGATTTTCATAAGCCTTTATTTTATTTATATCTCATTGTTGTTTAATTTAACAAATTCACTATTTAGTTAAACCTGAGCGCCGTCTTCAAAGACCTTCTTCTTGTCTTCTTTCTTAACTTCGTTAACAACGCCTCTCTTCTTACCACCCATGATATACCAAAGAGCTGATGTGATAAGAACAGATGAGAATGTACCAGCTAAGATACCAGCGATAAGTGGCATTGCGAATTCCTTAACTGATGAAACACCTAAAATTGCTAAGCAAACTAACATAATAAGTGTTGTAATTGTTGTATTTACTGTTCTTGTAAATGTATATGTAATTGATGAATTTACAAGTTCTGTAATATCTGTCTTTGAATTAGCTGTCTTTAATTGTTCTCTAATTCTATCAAAGATAATGATAGTACCGTTGATTGAGTAACCAACGATTGTAAGCATACAAGCAATAAATGTTGTACCTACTGTAATTCTTGTGAATGCATAGAATGCTAAAACTACTAATACATCATGAACTAAGGCAATAACAGCTGCAAGAGCAAACTTAAGATCCTTAAATCTGATGAAAATGTAAATTAACATAAATACTGTAGCAAGTACAACTGAAAGAATAGCATTTCTTCTCATTGTAGAACTTACTGAACCTGTAATTGAATTAGATTCAACTGTTGAACCATCTTCAATTGGGAAGCTAGCAACTACCGCTTCTTCCATAGCTTCTCTCTGTTCCTGAGTAAGAGCTGTTGTCTTGAAGGCAACTGCTGTAGAATCCTGAGTCTTTTGCTGCTGAACTTCTGTAACGCCTGTTGAATCCTTAATTACTGGAATAATATCTGACTCAATTGTTTCTGTGTCATATTCCTGTGCAAATTCAAATGTTGTTGTAGTACCACCAACGAACTCTAATGAGTAGTTGAAAGCACCATCGCCCATTCCTGAACGAACACCCATGCATACAAAGCCTGCAACGATTACTACTAGAGCAATGATGAAAGCCTTAATTCTAAAGCCTAAGAAGTTAACTGTCTTCTTATGAACTGTCTTACCATATAATACTGGGCTCTTGCAACCGAAGTTGTAAAGGAGCTTCATAATAATCTTAGTAATTACAAGTGATGTAAATACTGAAACGATATTAGAAATCATAAGTGTTGTAGCGAAGCCCTTAACTGAACCTGTACCAAAGATGTAAAGAACGATACCAGCAATTAATGTTGTAACGTTACCATCAATGATAGCTGAAGCAGCCTTGCTATAACCTGCAAGAATTGAGTTTTCAACACTCTTTCCTGCTGCAATTTCTTCTCTAATACGTGTATAAATAATTACGTTACCATCAACGGCCATACCAATACCTAAAATAATACCGGCAATACCTGGTAATGTAAGTGTTAAATCATAAACACTTAATAAGAATAAAACTAATGTTGTATAGATTGAAAGTGTAAGTGTTGCAACAACACCAGGTAATCTATAGATTACGATCATGAAGATACAAAGTAAAACTAAACCGATTACTGCTGCTACCATACTTGACTTAATTGCACTTGCACCAAGCTGTGGGCTAACAATTGAAGAAGAAACTTCTTCAAGAGTTACAGGAACTGAACCAACTCTAATATAAGTTGCTAGGTTTTCTGCTGCCTCATAGCTTTCAATACCATTAATTACTGCAGTTCCACCTGAAATTGCTGAATTTACTGTTGGAGCTGAAACAACTTCGCCATCAAATAAGATGTAAATGTAGCTGCCAACATTTTCAGAAGTTGCATTATAGAACTTTTCAGCACCTTCATCTGTAAATGTTAACTGAACACCATAAGGTGTAGATGAATCTGTATCTGTTGTATCTGTGTATGCCTGAGCATTCTCAACATCATTACCTGTAAGTAATGTCTCATATTCACTACCCTGTGTAAATAATGAGTAGTTATCTGAGTCTAAGAATTCCAAAGAACCTGGAGTACCAAGTGCTGCAAGAATTTCATTTGCATCCTCTTCAGAGTTCTCACCTGTTGGAATTTCAACTGTTACTCTGTCATCGCCTTCACGATAAACATTAGATTCTGTAGAGTAGCTTTCTGCTCTCTGCTGTAACTTATAAATAGTATCTTCTACATCCTGAGTTGTATAATCCTCATCCTGTATCTCGTATGTGATACTAACACCACCAGCAAGGTCAAGACCTAGACTGATATCTTCTACGCTTCCGTAGCCTTTTCCGTTCATACCAAATATTGCTGTTAAAATTAAACCTACAAGCAATACTAGTACGATAGCACTGTAACATATCTTTTTAGCTAATCCGTATTTCATGTTACATTCTCTCCCTTCAACATAAATAATTTCTTATTACAAAAAATGTCCCAAATTCGCGGTGAAACATTTATAAGAAATAAAGTGAAATACGCTAAAGATTAAAATCTCTAGCCAAAATGGTGATGATTAATTGTTCTCATCTGCCATTGCTGCACGAATCATAATCGCGCACTCAACTCTCTTTCTTTCGAGTTCACATCCAACATCGTAAGCATCATTGATGTTACCGTGGAAGTTATATGAATTGGCAGCACAACCGCCACTGCAGTAGAATCTAGCGAAACAATTCTTACACTTTTCCTTAGTGTAAACGTTGCTAGCCTTAAACATCTTTCTAATTTCAGGCTTTGTAATACCTTCGTCAACGTTACCCATAATGAAATCTTCATTACCTACGAACTGATGACAAGGATATAAATCACCCCAAGGTGTTACTGCTAAATATTCACATCCTGAACCACACCCAGAAAGTCTCTTAGCTACACAAGGACCGCCCTGTAAATCGATCATGAAGTGGAAGAAGTTAAAGCCTTTTCCTGCCTTCTTTCTCTTAACGATCTCTGCAGCTAAAATATCATATTGTTCTTTAAGAGTATCAAGATCCTCTTCTCTAATTGCATAGTCATCTGTTGGCTGAGCAACTACTGGCTCAACAGAAATCTGCTCGAATCCTTCATCTGCAAAATGTAAAACGTCCTTTGCAAAGTCAAGATTGAAATGTGTAAATGTACCACGAATGTAGTAATTCATCTGATTTCTGCTTTCTGCAAGCTTCTTAAACTTAGGCATAATGATATCGTATGAGCTCCTTCCGCTTGAACGAACTGGTCTCATCATATCGTTGATTTCCTTACGTCCATCACAACTTAAAACGACATTACTCATTTCCTTATTAGCAAATTCCATAATCTCGTCGTTAAGTAAGATACCATTAGTTGTTAATGTAAATCTAAACTTCTTGTTGTTAGCCTCTTCAAGAGAACGACCGTAAGCAACAAGCTGCTTAACTACTTCAAAATTCATTGTAGGTTCGCCACCAAAAAAGTCAACCTCTAAGTTTTTTCTGCTGCCTGAGTTAGCAACTAAGAAATCAAGTGCCTTCTTACCAACTTCAAAGCTCATCATTGCTCTTCTACCATGATATTCACCTTCATCGGCGAAGCAATACTTACAACCTAAGTTACAATCATGTGCAATGTGAAGACAAAGTGCCTTTACAACTGTAGGTCTATCTGCAAATGAGTCAATATATGGCTCATAAATATCCTCTGTAAATAACTGTCCTGCTTCCTTTAGTTCTGTTATTTCAGCATAGCATTCTTCTACGTCTTCCTTAGAATATTTGCCATCAAACTGACAGACTACTTCTTCTACTGTGTGTCCTTCATAAGCAGCTATAATATCGTATACCATATCATCAACCACATGAACAGAACCACTGTTAACATCTAATACGATGTTATATCCATTATTCTTATACTGATGTACCATTAATAAATTACCTCTTCTAACTTGTGCATCCTATTAATACACTTCCAAACTTACTTTTTCATTTTTATTAACCAAAAGAAATCCGCAAAAATAAGAGAGTGTCGAAATGCTTTAACACTCTCTTTCAAAAATAATTAATTATTCTTGTTCTCGCAGCTCTGATTTCCAACTGTACAAGATGTCTTGCAAGCTGACTGACATGATGTCTGGCATTCGCCACATCCACCGTTCTTCATTGTGTCCTTTAATACACGGTTAGTGATTGTCTTAATATGTTTCATGACAAAACCTCCTTTATAAAACTGACTATAAGATTATAACATTTTCTTATTATTTTTACAATAATTTCACTTGGTGACAAATTTATTTATAAATGCAAAAAAGAACCGGTGCAAAGCCGGTTCTTTACTGAATTCTTTACTTAATTGTTCTTTAATAAATCCACAAGCTTTGCAACTGTTTCTTCTAATGTACAATCTTTTTCTTCCACTGTTAAGTTTGCATACTTTTCGTATAGCTTAGCTCTTGTGTTATACATATCCTCAAGAGTCTCGCCTTCATGAAGCACAACACCGCGCTCCTTAGCATTTTTAAGTCTTCTAAAAAGCTCTTCCTTTTCTAGTTTCAAATACACTATCAAAGAATTCTTAGCTAGCTTCTCCATAGCATTGGCGCTATAAACTGCACTACCACCTGTGGCAATAACTGTGTTGTTAACTTCTATTGAAAGAATTGCATCTCCTTCACACTTTACAAAGCCATCAATTCCCTTCTCTTCTATGATTTTGCTTAGCTTCTTGCCCTCACGATTCTGAATAACAATATCTGCATCCACAAAATCCATACCAAGTATCTTAGCCACAATTACACCAATTGTACTCTTACCCGAAGTTGGCATACCAATCAAAGTAATATTATTAAATTCCATATCTTTTCCTTCTTCCTAAAGATTACTAGATTCTTTGTCTGTGTTTTGAAGGCATTGCAAGGTTCTCCTCAGTGCAACTTTACAATGAAACGAAAAATCTAGGTATTTTCCTCGAGTTTTAATTTAGCATAAATTGTGGGAAAAGAATACTTTAAAATTTTCGGGGATTAAGGGGTGGTGCTGCCGGGAAGTGTGGGACTAACGGCGGCTTGGGGCTGCCGGGAAGTGTGGGACTAACGGTGGTTTGGAGCTGCCGGGAAGTGTGGGACTAACGGCGGCTTGGGACTGCCGGGAAGTCACTAAGAAGCTTCTTGGTCGCTTCTTTTAGCTGAAGTTTAAGTCTAACGGTTGGTTGAAGCTTCCGGGAGTCACTAAGAAGCTTCCTGGTCGCTTCTTTTTTGAATTATTGACCCAGAAGCTTATTATTTCCCTGTTGGGTCAATGATTTCCTGGAATCGCACTTCTAGTTTTAATCCTAATCGGGAGATTTTTTCCCGTTAGTCCTAAACCCTAATTTTAAAGCAACTTTTAACTTGCTTTTATAATCCTTATAGGAAATTTTTTCGGGATTAGGTCAAGATTTCAAAAATGGCTCTTTTTAAAAGTGGAAATTGTAGGACTAAATCATTTTTTTCGCACTATAGGGATTAAATCCCCAACTTGCTTTATCACTCTCGTGGGTGTTATCTAAAATTGTTGATGCAAATCCCGAAAAAGATAATCCTTATAGAAGCTTTTTTCACCATTGGGATTAAATTCCCCGGACAGATTCCTATATTTCTAGACTCTTCGGGAAAAATCAAAACAATTCTATAGTCCAAAAAGATAATCCCTACACTTCCTCCGGAATAATCCTAAAGATCAAATCATGTTCCATAATAGCTTCCGCATGTCTTACAAAAAAGACTCTTCCTTTTTTCTTGGCTTTTATGACTTCTAGTTTTTCTGCAGTATAGGGACTTAGGATTTCTGCTATTTCTTCATTTTCAAGAACTAAATCTCCAGCCTTTGCAATAGGTCTAAAAAGACCTGCTGCATTTGTTTGAATTGTAAACATGTCATATTCTTCAACAAAACTTGTCTTTGTGCCAAACTCACCTTCGTAATCTATAAAGCCTTTTTTTGCCATAAATCTTAAGATGGCCTCTAGGGCAATGTTTGCATTTTCCTCATCCAGACGCTCAGTGGCCTTGGTGTAAACCGAAAAGGCATCTGTTTCAAAAACCTGCCAATTATAGTTAAGTGTGGTGGTGTCGTAAGGCTTTGGCTTTCTTAAAACTAGATAAGGTAGGCCAAAAAGATAGCCATCATCAGGGTATGTGTAGCCTGTATTCATAAGGCGCACATGGGGTAAAAACTCCCCGGCAATGTAAAAGCTAGCCAGCTGAATTCCATACTCATAGCCTTTTAGTTCCCTAAAAATGCTGTTCGCAAGGCGCTGTGTAGTCTCGCCCTTATCATAGCCTGGAAACATTCTATTAATATCTGTGTTATCCACGGGCCAAAAACGTTTGCCCACATTCATGGAAAACTGGCTAGCAGAAGGGATTACTAAGATTCCGTAGTCCTTATTTAGATTCCCTTCGGCCTCGATTTTTGTAAGAGCCTTAACAAGCTTTGCGCAAATATACATTTGCTGAAACTCGTCACCTCGCATGGCGCCCATAATGGCTAGGGTCTTTTTGTTACTACCAAATCTATAACCATAAACTGGAATTGCCTGCCTGTAGGGCATGGCGTTTACCTCAAATAATGTTTCTTGTGTCATTTTTTTACAAACCTCCTAGTACTCTTGCAATTAGGGAACCGTTGTAAACGATTGGATATTCCCTTAAAGTAAAGACCAAACCGCTTACCGGGCTTTTAAGTTCCTCTTTTATAGTCCCATCAAGGGAATCCACAACAGCCCCTATGATTTCGCCTTTTCTAACCCTTCTACCGTGATTAATGTAAGCAATAAAAAGACCAGATTCATTGGCGTTTATAAAGCCAACATGCCCGTCAGTACTAACTATTGGTGGTTTTATAGGTGCCTCATCACCATCCCACATGTCCATTTTTTTCATAGTTGCCATAATGCCATCAATTAGCTGATCACCATAATCTTTAGTAATTCTCATGCCTACCCCCATCTCTACAACAAGAGTTGGAGTGCCTGCCTCATTCAGACTGTAGGCTAGTGTGCTCTCTAAAACTGTTGCTGCCTGATGAACCCAAACAAAGTCCATATTCATATGTCTTGCAAGAGGTAGCAAGGTCTTAACCGAATTTTCATTTATTCTAATCTGAGGAATTCCCCTTAAAAAAATGTTACTAGCGTGGATGTCTATACATAGATCCGCTCCACAAATATCTTCATAAATCTTTTTTACCATGTAATCAAAGCCTGAAGAATGGGAGCTTCCCGGAAACATCCTGTTCATATCTAAATCATAACCTGGTAAACCTCTATAAATTGTGCTGATTCCCAGAGGATTATTAGCGGGGTAAATGTCAACAATGCCGTGAAGTTTAGATTTATTTTTTTCTAAAATCTTATTAAGCATAAAACTGACATATTGCCCCTCTAATTCATCTCCGTGGGTTCCTGTTACAATACATATCCTCTTTCCATTATCTCTAGCCTCTCCCTTAATTCGATTCCTTGGGATTACTAATTTTTCACCTACTGGCAATCCTAAACTAACTACGTTACTAATCATCTATAAACTCCCTTTTTAGGCAAGCAAAGCTTCCTTTAATTTTGTCACCTCCATATAGACCGACTGTCTTTGAAGCACATCACCATTAAAGATGCCCCTTTGAATTGGGCAATCATTATAGTCCCTGCCTATGCAAAATTTTATGTAGCCCTCATCTACAAAACAGTTTCTAGTTGGATCAAAGCCATACCAATAACCCTCATTCCAAATTTCTACCCAAGCATGTGTCTCACCCTCACCAATTGTAATTCCACACACATACCTTGCAGGAATCTTTGAAAGTCTACAAAGAGCAAGCATTAAATGTGCATAATCCTGACAAACTCCCTTTCTTCCCTTAAAGCTATCAGCAGCTGTAGTAAAGATGCCTGTTGTGCCTGTTTCGTAAATCATATAATCATAAACTGCCTTTGAAATAATCCTTGCGGCTTCATAATGATTTGAAGGTAGATTTAAATTTTTATGAAAATTTATTATCTCCGGACTAGCCTTAGTAAGCTCCGAGGGATAACGATAAGAAGGTAAAGGTTTTTCAAAAGACTTTTTAGAATCGTCTCGAATCACAGTTCCTATAACCTTATAAGTAAAGGAATCATGGCCTCTATCAATCCTTCCTGTATAAACTGTATTTCCAAAGCCATCCTTTAAATACTGTCCACCAGTTACAATAGGGAAATTTGTGTGCATTAAATCCAGCACTTTTTGTCCTTTTTCTTCAATCGGAAATGATCTCAGTAAAAAAGCATGATTAGTCACATCCCCTGAAAATTCCACCTTTGTTTGATAGCTAAATCTTAATGTTGTCATAAATATCCCTCCCTACAAAACTACAAGGTTTTCAACTGCCTTTAACAAATCCTCATCTGAAATATTTAGCTGATTTTCATTACCATATAAATAAATTCGTCCAAGGGACATAGCATTAGTCTGAAGGCCGGATTTATGCAGCCTGTTTAGCATTTTCTTCATCTCTTTTGCTACATTTTCCAAATTATAACCAAGACGTAGATAAAGGCTTAACCTCTCAATGCTAATGCCTGTTTTAATAATGTTTCTTACAAATTCCTCTTCAATAAAATCATCACAGCTTCCTCTAAAAGCCATAACATCATCCACAACCCATTGAAGCTCCACACCCGGTGCGCTGTCATTCTTTCCAAGCTCTAGAGCATTTACAGCCATCTGGATGTAGGCTAGGGTTTTTGAACTTATGGTTTCTCTTAAAACCATGCCGTTAGCTAGCATCTCCTCTGCTGCATGTCTTAAGGAAAATGCATTCTCCTTATCAAAGATGTATTCCTGTATGAAAGCTTCTGGACTCTCATAGTCTGCTGGGATACCCATTTTCTCACAGTAGTCCTTATAATCTATGGCCGCTCCATCAATCATGCTGTCATACCAATACATCATGTACTGAGTTGTGGATAAGACGCGCTCGCAATAACGCCCAAGCCAATATAATCTATTAGTTTTAGTTAATGAGACATAATCCATGTATCCTTAAAACCTCCTCCCTGAGATGAGTTAACCACGAAGCTGTCTGGGTTTCTTGAAAATCTTGTCAAACCGCTAGGCCAAAGCTTTGTCTTTCTGCCTGCTAAGACGAATGCTCTTAAATCCGCCTTTCTATCCACAGTTTCGCTACCTTCTACAATAGGCAAATCCTCGAAATCTATAACTTCCTGAGCTATAAATCTTCTAGGTTCCTTCTTTATTTTTTCAATAAATTCTTCTTTTCTTGCCTTAGTTAATTCTCTTGCAAATACAACGCCGTAGCCTCCAGCTTCTGCCACATCTTTAATTACAAGTTTGTCAAAATTTTCCAATGTGTAATTTAAGTCCTCCTTGTAAAATGGCAAATAAGTAGGAGCATTATCAAGAATTGGCTCCTCATCAAGATAATATCTAATCATCTTTGGCACGAAATAATAAATGCCCTTATCATCGGCAACTCCATTGCCTGGTGCATTTAAAATAGCCACATTTCCTGCCCTGTAGGCCATCATAATTCCCGGAATTCCAATTAAGGAATCACTTCTAAAAGTAAGTGGGTCTAAAAACTCATCACTTATTCTTCTATAAATGGCGCCAACCCTTACAGGGCCTTTGCTAGATTTGTAGTAAAGCGTATTATTTTCCACAAACAAATCATCAAATTCAGCCAACACTGCCCCCGACTTTTCTGCCAAAAAGGAATGCTCAAAATAAGCTGCATTAAACCTTCCCGGTGTGTAAATAACGTTAATTCCGCCTTTATTTACGTTATCAAAAGTCTCCTTTAAAAGCTGTCCATAATTTCTGTTATCCACAACTTCGTTGTTTCTGAAAGTATCTGGTGAACATTTTCTACAAAGGCTCCTAGCAATTAGGGGATATGAGGCTCCTGAGGGAATTCGAAGGTTGTCCTCTAGGATGTACCATTTTCCATCTTTTCCTAAAACTAAGTCGATACCTGAAATATGACTGTGAATCTTCTTTTCTGGTGAGAAATTCTCGCATGCCGATAAATAACCTGGCGACCTATAGATAAACTCCTCTGGTATAATTTTGTCCACTAGAATTTTCTTATTATTGTAAATGTCATTAAGAAATGCATTTAGCGCTGTCACTCTCTGAATTAGCCCCTTTTCAAGTTTTTCGTAGTCTGGGGCTGTTATTTTTCTTGGAATAGGATCAAATGGAAAAAGGCGTTCCAAAAACTCCCCGTCTTTATAAATGCCAAACTTAACACCATATCTTGCCATCTGGTTATTAATCTGGCTCTTGTGATTTAACAATCTCTCCATACCATTCCTCCTATCTTTAAACAAAAAAGCCCAGACCTCTATCTTGGTCTGGACTCCTTCGTCTTTATTAAATCAAATATGAAATTTGATAACAAAAAAGGCGCTTCGATATTGAATCGAAACGCCGTTGTTTGCTAAGGAAAGTATACGATATAGAATTTGATTGTGTCAATGATTTTTTAATTAGTGTGGTGAGTTGTTTTTTGATCTTCTTGTGAAATAAAGTGCAAAGGCGCTTCGCTGTTTGCTATGTGTTGTCCTGATGTTTGGGACTAACGGTGGGTTGGGGCTGCCGGGAGGTTCTTAGAAGCTTCTTGGTCGCTGCTTTTTTTGAATTGTTGACCCAGAAGCTTTATTTTCCCCCTGTTGGGTCAATGATTTCCTGGAATCGCAATTCTAGTTTTAATCCTAATTAAGATATTTTTTCCCGTTAGTCCTAAAACCTAATTTTAAAGCAACTTTTAACTTGCTTTTATAATCCTTATTGGAGATTTTTTCGAGATTAGGTCAAGATTTCAAAAATGGCTCTTTTTAAAAGTGTAAATTGTAGGACTAAATCAATTTTTTTTGCACTGAAGGGATTAAATCCCCAACTTGCTTTATCACTCTCGGGAGTGTTATCTAAAATTGTTGATGCAAATCCCGAAAAAGATAATCCTTTTGCAAGCTTTTTTTGCCATAGGGATTAAATCCCCCGGACAGATTCCTGTATTTCTAGACTCCTCGGGGAAAACGGACAAATCCGTAATTAACTGCCGGGAGGCTCTAAGAAGCTTCCTGGTCGCTTCTTTTTTTGAATTGTTGACCCAGAAGCTTTATTTTTCCCCTGTTGGGTCAATGATTTCCTGGAATCGCACTTCTAGTTTTAATCCTAATTAAGATAATTTTTCCCGTTAGTCCTAAACCCTAATTTTAAAGTAACTTTTAACTTGCTTTTATAATCCTTATGAAAGATTTTTTCGGGATTAGGTCAAGATTTCAAAAATGGCTCTTTTTAAAAGTGGAAATTGTAGGACTAAATCAATTTTTTTGCACTATAGGGATTAAATTCCCAACTTGCTTTATCACTCTCGGGAGTGTTACCCAAAATTGTTGATATAAAAACAAAAAAGCCGTAATCCCTAAACAAGCATTTTGCTCTATAGGGATTACAGCCCAAACTATAAATTCATAAACTCATAAATTTATTAATACCAGATTTCAAAAATCACCCAATCTTCCTTCTAAATACATACTTAAGTAAGCCCGCAGATATTAACAAGCCCAAAACTTCCGCCAAGGTAAAGGCCCACCAAACTAGATCTAGTCCTGCTATTCTTGCAAAGAGGTAAACAAAAATTAGTGGTAGCACAAATCTTTCTGTTACACCTGCAAAGAGGGCGATGTTTCCCTGTCCTAGACCTTGTAGCATAGCTGAAATAGTGCTTGCTGCAGTCTGGAATGGAAGGAAGCTTGCAAGGATTGGGAAGGCAACTCTTCCAAGTTCTAGCATTGCCTCTTTTGCTCCAAAGATTTTTAAAAAGAAATCTGGGAAATTTGAAATTAAAAGACATGCTATAACTGTTATAGAAGTTCCCCAAACTAAAGCTAACTTAAATAGCTTAGTATAGCGCTTCTTTTGTCCATTTCCTAAATTGTAGGCAACTAAGATCACTAAGACATCCTGAATTGCCCAAGATGGTGTCTGGAAAAAGACATATAATCTATTAAAGGCGCCGTAAACTGCTGGGGCTGTTTGATTAAAGTCGAAAAGCAATGCATTTACAATCATAAGAATGACTGCGGCTGCCACCTGCTTAACCGTTGCAGAGGCGCCAATAGAGAAGATTCCCTTAATTAGCTTAGACTTTGGCAAGATATCTGCAAGGCCAAAATCCAACTCTTTATTAAATTTCTTATGGAAAATAAAGGCCATCGTAGCCGCAAGGATTTGTGCAAAAACTGTGGCAATTGCTGCACCTACAACACCTAGACCTTTAATTGGGCCAAAACCAAAAATCAAAATGGGATCTAGGAAAATGTTAACAACTGCACCTGTTACCTGACAAATCATGGCTTCTTTGGTGTGACCAAGAGACATTAACATTCGCTCAAAAACTGACTCTAGATAAAGGCCAACACTAAAGCAGGCAACAATTGTTAGATAGCTTTTACCCATAATTGCCACATCCCCGTAAACATGAGATAAGTTAAAGTAAGTTCCTGAGAAAAATGCGCCAAAAATTAAGGTTAAGATAGCTGATAGGAAAGCTAGTAAAAAGCCCTGCCCTGCTACATTTTTAGAAAGATTATTCTTTCCCTCACCTCTAAAAAGTGAGATGTGCTGTGATATACCAACGCCAATTCCTACATTAATGGCGGTAAAGACAGTCTGAAAAGGGAAAACTAGCGAAACTGCAGAAAGCGCGTCTTCGCTTAAGAAACCAACAAAGGCGCTGTCTACAATGTTATAAATTGCTTGAACAAGCATGGAAATTACAATGGGTAGATCCATGGAAAGCAGTAAATTGCTCTCCTTTGGGCTCCCCATTGGATTTGTATCATTTTCTTTATTATCAATCACTGTCGGATTGCTATCTGAGCGGTTAGTATCTGTCATTTCAAACTCCTTGAATCTTTTCTTATATACTAACCCTTTTTATATACATTTATCAACTTTTCTTTAGTAAATGCTTATAGCTGCTGTCAATGGCAAAGGCTCCAATAGGCGCAGTTATTACAATTGCAAGAACTGCCACTGTTAAAACTGTATCGCCGCAAGCAAAGCCAAGTGCAAGTGGCATACCTCCAATAGCCGCCTGAACTGTAGCTTTTGGAGTGTAGGCCATCATTGTAAAGAGTCTTTCCTTCTTGTTTAATTTTGAAAAAATGAGACACAAGAAGACGCCAAGCATTCTAAAGATTAAGGCTGCAAATATTAAGATTACTGCCTTAACTCCCACCTTTGTGATGTAGTCGATGTTGATTGCGGCGCCCACTAATACAAAGAGTAGAACCTCTGCTGCCACCCACAATTTCTCATATTTCTTTGAAAGTCTTACTGCCACTTCTTTTCTATTCTTTTGAAGGCCAACACCTATAAACATGATGGCAATTAATGCTGAAAATGTAATGCTAGTCTTTAGGCTATCTTCTAAAACCACAAGTAAGAAAGATACGCAAAGAATAATGATTACCTTGCTGGTATCTCTTATGTGGATTTTTTTGAAATAAATGGACATTAAAAGTCCGATTAAAAGTCCAATTACAATTCCTAAAAGTATGGAGATAGGTATATTTACAAAACTAATAACTGATACCCCTTCGCCCTGCATCATATTAACAAATGTAGTAAATAACACGATTACATAGACATCATCAACAGAAGCACCCGCTAGAATTAACTGTGGCACACCTTCCTTAACCCCATAGCCTTCATCCATAAGTTTTACCATTCTAGGAACTACTACAGCTGGAGAAACCGCTGCAAGTACTGCCCCTGTAATGGCAGCCTCTAGTAAGCTAAGCCCTAATAGCTTTGGTCCAAAAATTAAAATGCCAAGAAGCTCGCAAGTTGCTGGTAGAAAGCACATTAAAATCGCAGGTCTACCAATCTTTTTTAGGCCTGAAATATCAAGGCCAAGGCCTGCTCTTGTAAGAATAATGATTAGGGCAATTTTTCTTAACTCAGATGAAATGTTAAGAATGCTTGGATCAATTAAGTCTAATACAAAAGGTCCAAGCACAATGCCTGTAATTAGCATGCCTATTAGGCTTGGCAAATGTAACTTCTTACATATAAAGCCTAGACACATTCCCATAATGAAAATTAAAGAAATACTTAATAACATAAATTCCTCCTATATACGCAAAAAAGCCGACAGCTTCTGCGTAAAATTTAATCGCAGAAGTCATCAGCTTGTAATAGCGGTTTAAGTAAAAATACTTAGGGAGAACTTCATTCCCTTATTAAAAGGATAATAACACAATAAGGCTTAACCTGTAAAGGAGGAGATATGTGTGTAGATAAAAACGGGTATTTCAGCAAGCTACTAACCTTTCTAAAACACGCTTGCGCTAAACTAATTGCCTAGCTGTACTAAGAAAGTTCCCCACCTACTTTATCCCCCAGTGGTTATAAACCAGGCACTTATACTTGGAATGTGATATAGATTCACTATTCTTTCCTTATCTTCTACTAACAGTTTGCACTTATAAACCAGATTTCTATTAGAGACATAAACTCCATCTGCAAAGGTTCTTGCACCTTGTCCTGACAAGTCAATATAACCTGTTACTTTACACTCATACTGCTCACCATCTTCACCACGAATGCGCAATTTCAAGGGAATAATTGAACCATCTATATTATTTTGTAATATTACATCTACAGGCTTTCTTTTATACATATTCCACCTTCTAAAATATAATTAAAATAAACACTAATCAGAACAGCTGTTCTATTTTAATTATAACAAGCCTGCTTTTAAATTTCAATAGCTAATCGAACAAATATACGAGTGATTTTAAAAAGCGAAATGTATTGCCACATAAAAAGAATTATTCTCTTCCATAAATACTATACCCATTCTTGTCACGTTTCTTAACATAATAAAGCGCCTTATCCGCTGCTTTATAAAGTTCCTCATAGCTATTGCCATCTTTAGGATAGGCCGAAACACCTATACTTACTGACATTTTCACCTTCTTATCTTCCTCTTCAATGGTCCAATTAAACAAATCAACAAGTTCTAACGCCTTCTTTTCAATATCCTCTTTATTTGTAAGAGTTGGTGAAAAGACCATAAACTCATCTCCACCAAGGCGTCCTACAATGTCGCCGGCTCTAAAGACTTTAGAGAGCTCTTTAGCAAATTTCTTTAAAATCTCATCTCCTTTAGCGTGGCCAAAAGTATCATTAATCATCTTAAAATTATCAATATCAAATATAAACATAGAACCACCAATTTTATTACTATTTGTGCCATTTATAAAGGTTTTTATATTAGTTTGCAAACCCTTTACATTTGATATTTGTGTTAAAAAATCGGTATATATATTATTTTTTAAAACCGCCTTTTCCTTTTTAAAACGATAGAAGTTCATAATTGTAAGCACCATAATCATAGTAACTACATAAATAACAGCGCCTCTAAATATCCTTATAAATTTTCCCGACAAGGTATACTTAGAATTCTTTACCACTAAATACATGCCCAAATCCGGCACATAACTTTTAATAATATAGCCACCCTCCGTATACATATGCTCTTCTTTATTCACAATATCAGTTTCATATCTATACTTATAGTGTTCCACAAAATTAACGCTATTAATATCTAGAACTACATTTCCCTCTGTATCTGTTAGATAGACTTCCACATCATATTGCTGATAGCAATAATTCATAAAATCCATTATATCAGATAAATAGATTGCACAACCAAGCACCGCTCTTAACTCGCCATCAACTTCCATTCTCCTATCAATAAAGATTACGTACTCCTCAGGATTTAACTCATCATAAGTTATATCTGCTCCATATTCTAAACCTGACTCAATAAAGTTTTTATACCAAACATCATATTCATCATTTTCTGAATCTACAAGCTTGCTTAAGCCAGAAGGAGTGTAATACTTATTAGTATCACAAGAAACTAAATACGCTGTTTCCCAGTTATTAGCATTACGTATATTTTCAAGATACTGCGCCATAACTGCTTCAAACTCATCCTCAGGCATTTCATCTTCTTTGTCTAAAATGCTTTGCAATAGGTAGTCATTGCTCATTCCTTTAGTGTAATTAATAGGATAAGTTAAAATGGCATTTACATTTCCATAAATTCCATCAAATAATGCATTTGTGGTGTTCGCCACGTCTTTTCTCATAATTGATTTAATACAGGAGTAAGACAAAATAAACGCAAAAATAGCCCCTACAATTATAATAATAATATTTGTAATTAATAACTTATTGCCTTTTATAAAATTATTCACTCTATTCATCGGATAATCCTCTGTCCCCTAAAACCAGAAATCTCATTACCAACAAAAATATATCTTTAGTAATTATATCATATAAATACATAATTCTCTAGATTAATTACAACTTTTTACGCATTATCCTATTTTAAATAATCAAAGGGCTTATTTCTGAAAATATTACTCAACCACAACTGCATACTGCCCTCTTGTATTATAAGCATATATTGTAGAATCTATAGAATATGCCTGAATGCCTTCTTTCATTGGATCTGCAAAATAACAAACGCCTACATCTAAGTCATAGCCCATCAAAACTAATGTATGAGAACCTACTCTCATATTCTCTAAGGCCCAAAAAACTACAGGTTGTCCATTTTTTACATAGGTCAATACATTTTCAAAGCTAGTTCCTGAAATATCCTTAGCTGTGTAATTCATACCGTGAGCCACTAAAGCCTGATTCATTGCTGTTGCAATTGGCGCCGCAGCCACCCACTGCAAATCGCTACCATCGGGCTTATCGTAAGGTGTTCCGCCGCAAAAGCCCTGATTAGGGTCATCTGAATAAGGCAAATATTTATCCACCAATTCAGTCTTTGACATATTAGCACCGTAATAATTTAGCACAATTGTCGCCGAAACCGCCTCGCAGCCTGTAGGAAGCTCAGGATTTTGTAAAATGTTATTCACATCTAAATATACCCTTCTTGTTTCCTGACTTTCACTCTGACTTTCACTCTCACTTGTAGGCTCTTGTGTCTGTTCCTCAGAAACCTCCTGGCAATCTAGGCTTGTTGCTTCTTCTATTACAATTCCAGTTTCATTATCTCTACCCTTAAGCTTCCAATATGTAAAGGCTACTATAACAAGTATCATCGCTGAAATAAGGGCGAATATTCCTAATTTCTTTTTCATAAAAATTTATCCTTCAAAAATAAGTTTCAGTTTATTATAGCATAATTTAGATTTAGGATAAATTAAGAATGAATGCGGAAGACGAGGTGAGGAGGATTAAGAAAAAGGTCCAGTGGACCTTTTTCCCTCCGAACCGACCGACGAAGCCCGTAAGGGCGAGGAGACCTTGAACTCTGGGTT